>NZ_CP114200.1:2015000-3215000 GCF_029392895.1 Streptomyces sp. 71268 | reverse complement strand
GGATCACCGAAACGACCCGGACCGCCTACCGCAAGCGGGACGAGGCCGACGCGAAGGAAGACCTGGCCCTCGACCTGCTGGAGAAGGCGGTTGCGCAGCATACGGGCGTGGCCCCTGCGGGACTGCCCGCACCAGCCTGAGAAGGGGCCGTGGCAGGCGTCGCGGAGCAGTTACCGCGGTGCGCAGCGGGGCCAGCGGCAGGGCGGCCACGTCCGTGAGTCGGGCAGCTGGACGGGGTCGCCGCCGTCGTAGGTGCGCTCTTCGATCTTGCGGATCTGCCGCCCGTCACCGGTAAGGCGGTAGTGCTGATTGTCATGCGGGACTTGCCCGACTCGGGCGGGTTCCGGCGTTCACTGCTCGCCCTCCTTCCGCTCTTGGTAGCACGGGCAGCCGCAGCGGGTCATCAGCAGCAGGTCCATGCTGTGCGGCAGTGGCACATCCTTCCCTGGTGGCACTCGGCGCGCAGGTACTCGTACGCGGGCTGTTGGGCGAGGCGCATTCCGACGGGCCACCTGGTGGTGTCCCCCATGGTGCTCGCCGCGCTGGACTACCTGCTCACCTCACGGATCGGCGCCGCAGCAGCCATGAACGCGCTGGACTTCATCACCGGGCAGACGGAGTCTCGCCAGTTCGTGATCCCTGGCACCGCGCCGCATGCGAGGACCGCCATGGCGGTGATGCGAGGCTACGTCGACGCTGACGGCGTGGCCGGGGGCTCACCGACGCGATGACCGTGGCCCTGGCCACGGCCTTCCAGACGGCCGACATCTTCACGACGGACGGCCACTTTCGCATGATGCGGCCGCACCGGCAGCTCGCCTTCCGCCTGCTTCCCGACGATCTCTGACGGTGGGCGACACTCTCGAAAGCTGTGGCTTGAGCACGGCGGCTAGGGCGTTTCTTTCGGATCATCTTGCTGACCAGATGAAGATGGCGGCGAGGTGGAGTCCGGCGAGGTAGATGGTGGCGGTCTTGTCGTATCGGGTTGCCAGACCGCGCCACTGCTTGAGTTTGCTGATGCAGCGTTCGACCGTGTTGCGCTGTTTGTAGGCGTCGTGGTCGAAGGCCGGCGGGCGACCGCCGAGCCGGCCGAGCCGTTTGCGGTGCGCGGCTTGGTCGGCCGGCTGTGGGATCACCGCTCGGATTCCGCGCCGTCGCAGGTGACTGCGGATCGCTCGGGACGAATACGCTTTGTCGGCCAGGACCACCTCTGGTGTTGTTCTGGGCCGGCCGATCGGCCGGGGCACCCGCAGGCGTGACATGACCTCGGTGAACGCTGGTGCGTCGCCGGCCTGACCGGGTGTGATGGTGAACGCGAGTGGGCGGCAGCGGCCGTCGGCCACGAGGTGGATTTTGGTGGTCAGCCCGCCGCGGGACCGTCCAAGGGCATGATCGGCCGGCTCGCCGGCCGGGGCCCCTTTTGACGGGCCCCGGCGGCGTGCTGATGTGCTCGCACGATCGTGGAGTCCACCGCGACGACCCAGTCCAGGTCGCCCTCGGCGTCGGCCTGGGCCAGCAAAGCGGTGAAGACCTTCTCCCAGGTACCGTCGGCCGCCCACATACGCAGCCGGTTGTGGGCGCCCTTCCACGAGCCGAACCGTGCGGGCAGGTCCATCCATGGTGTCCCGGTGCGGTACTTGTAGGCGATCGCGTCGATCACCTGCCGGTGATCACGCCAACGCCCGCCCCGCTTCGGCGTCCGATCCGGCAACAACGGCTCGAACCTCGCCCACTGGGCATCAGTCAACGACACACCAGACCAACGATCAGATGATCCCAAAGAAACGCCCTAGTTGCCCAGTTGTCCACAGCCAGTCACGCAGGGGACCCGACCACACTAGAGTGATGCGAGCACACGGCGGTGCCGTGCGGTTCAGCTCCGTCAACTGCCCCCGTGCGCAAGGCGCGGGGGACGTGCGAGGGTGACGGGACCGTACAGGGGGGGAACAGCCGCCGATGGCGCGCATCATCCGGGTTGGAGAACCGGTCAACGACGCCGAGAAGGTCGTTCTGCGGCATCTGCGGGACAACGCGCCCGCCGAATGGACCGTGATCCACAACTTCGAGATCACCCGGCACCGGCAGACCTTCGAGGTCGACCTCGCTATTCTCACCGACCGTGCCTGCTATATCGCCGACACAAAGGGGACCCACGGGCGCATCGAGGTCCACGGCCCAAGGTGGTTCCCGGCGGGACGCCAGCCGTTCCCGAGTCCGGTGCGCAAGGTACGGGAGCACGCCAAGACGGTCGCGAGTCTGCTGCGGCAGTCGAGCGTCTCGCACCAGCTGGGTTCGGTGTGGTGCGAGGAGTTGGTGATCCTCCCGTACGAGGACTCGCGGTTGGTCGATCCAGACGGCAGGGACGAGAAGAACACCGCCCTGTTGAAGGATCTCGTGCCGTTCCTGCGGCGGCACCGGCCTTCCAGCAACGCGCCGGTGATGGACATCACCGTGCTGCATGACGACATCGCCCGCGCCCTGGGAGCGGTGTCCCGGCCGTCGTCGGGCCGTCGGGCGTTCGGTGTCTACGAGGCCTTCGAGACGCTGGCCGAGGCCGGTTCCGAGGCGACGGACGACGCGGACCGGGTGTCGGTGTACCGGGCGGTGCGATCGGACCAGCCGAACTCCGGGACCTACCTGGTGCAGGTGCACACCGTTGATCCGCTGCTGCCGGAGGAGGAGCACACCCGGGCGCGCGAGAAGATCGGCAACCCGTTGCAGGCGCTCAACAAACTGCCGCCGAGCCGCAACATCGTGCCGTGCGTCGATGTTGTTTCCCTGGAGGACGAGACCGGCTACGCGGTGGTCCTGAAGGACGTGCAGGCTGAGGCGCTGCGGGTGCGCATGTCGGCGGGCGGCGACCGGCCCGTGCTGGGAGCTGACGCAAAGCGCCGGGTGGTCTCCGGGGTGCTGTCGGGGCTGGCGGTCGCGCACGGATACAGGGTGGTCCATCGGCACATCACTCCGGATACGGTGCTGGTGGCCCGCAACGGCACCGCGATGATCACCGGGTTCGACTACGCCCACACCGGCCAGCTGCGCGTGGGCACGGTGGCGATGGACGCGTATGAGCGCCATGACGCCGCTTATCTGGCACCGGAGTGCGCGGCCGGGCCCCAAGGATTCTCAAAGGCGTCGGACATATACGCGGCCGGGGTCCTCTTCCATGAGCTGTTCACCGGCGAACTGCCCACCGTCACCGGCGAGGGCCGACTGAGCGACAGCCTCGATGACGCCTCCGGACTCGGTCCCGGCATCAAGGACCTGATCAGGCGGCTGCTGGCCGCCGACCCGGCGCAGCGGCCTGACGCGGCTACGGCTGTCGCCGAGCTGGAAGCTCTCCTGCGGGCCGGCTCGGGCGCCGGCGCGGGTGGCGGCCGGGGCGCGGGGGGCCAGGCGCCGCCCGGAGAGCCCGAGGAACCCTTTGACTGGACGAACCCGCACCGCTACTACGGCCTTCCGGCGGGCTTCAGGCTCACTGAGAAGTTCCACGTCCGCAAAGAACTGGGCCGGGGCAGCTTCGGCGTGGTCTACCAGGTGTTCAACTCCCTGGACGAAACGGACGAGGTCCTGAAGATCATCACCAAGGACCGGGAGTCCGTTGAGGCCCGGCTCAAGGACGAGTACCGTATCCTGCGCCAACTTCCGCCGCACCCGAACCTGGTCCGGCTCATCGACGCCGACTGGCTGCCCAAGGGCGGATTCCCCTATCTGCGCATGGAGTTCGCCGAAGGGTACGACCTGCAGGCGGTGTCCCGCCGCGAACGCAGGCTCGGCGCGGCGGATGTGAAACGGCTGCTGGAGGACTGCCTGCTCGGCCTCGGCCACCTGCACAGCAACGGCGTCTACCACTGCGACATCAAGCCCAGTAACCTGCTGTGGACGCCCGAGGGCACCAAGCTGCTGGACTTCAACGCAGCCGTCTCAGTCGACTCCACCCTGACCCCGACCCTTGGCTCCCCGAAGTACTACCCCCCGGACTCCGCCCGCGGACGGCGCCCCACCCGCGCGGAACTCGCCGACCTCGACCTGTACGCCTTGGGCATCTCGGCCTACATGGCGCTCACGGGCGACTACCCCTGGCCGCGCAAGCAGGAGCCGCCGCGCGGAGAGCCGGGACTCGACCCCCGGAAGATCGCTGGGCTGGGTGATTTGAGCTGGGCCTTCGCCGACCTGCTGATGCGTTCGATCGCGCCAAGCCGGGCGGATCGCTTCCCCGACGCTGAGGCGTACCTGGCCGCCGTACGGGCCGTCGGCGAGGTGCGGGTGCGGCCCGCCGCCACGCCGCACACGACGGCATATGCACTGCGCCCGTCGCCTGCGGCGGCGGAGGAGAACACCAATCCGTTCGTCAGCCACCTACAGACCCTGTACAGCCAGAGCAGCCGCACCAACGCCGGTACCCGAGGGTTGGACCCCGCCGAGTTCCCGCTCTACGTGGCCACCGCGCTGGACACCCGGCTGCGGGCGGACGTACTGGCCGGGAACCACCGGCTGGTGGTCATCACCGGCAACGCTGGTGACGGCAAGACAGCCTTCCTGGAGCAGCTCGCTGCCGAGGCGCTCAAGCGGGGCGCGGTCTCCGGTGAGAAGCGGGCCAACGGCGATGACTTCGTCTTCCAGGGGCGCACCTTCCACACGAACCACGACGGCAGCCAGGACGAGGGAGATCAGGACAATAGCGCAGTGCTGGACGCCTTCCTCGCTCCGTACCGGGGCGCGGACCCGGGTGCCTGGCCCGATGACGAGACCCGACTGATCGCCATCAACGAGGGCAGGCTCGTCGACTTCGTCACCGAACGCGGCGAGGAGTACCCGCTGCTCGCCGAGGCGATCCGTGAGGGACTGGGCTCCGGTCAGCCCGCCCACGGGATCGCCGTGGTGAACCTCAACGTCCGCGACGTGGTTGCCGACCCCGAAGGCGACGGCGAGTCGATCCTGCACCGCATGGTCGGCGTGATGACCGACTCCAAGCGCTGGGTCGCCTGCTCCTCCTGCGACCTGGCGTCGCGCTGCTACGCCCGCCACAACGCGCAGACCTTTGCCCACCCGGCCGCGGGCCCCCAGGTCACGGAGCGGCTGGCCGCGTTGTACCGCATGACCCACCTGCGCGGGCGACTGCACATCACCCTGCGTGATCTGCGGTCCGCCCTCGCCTACACCCTCACCTCAGGGAGGGACTGCGCCCAGATCCACGAGCTCTACAACCGCCCCGGCAGCGTCCAGGACCGACTGGACGGTTTCTACTTCACGAGCTGGGCGGGTATCCACACCGGCGGCCCGGGAGAAACCGATCGACTGCTCGCCCAGCTGCGCGAGCTGGACATCGCCACCGTCCCGGACCCGCAACTGGACCGCAGACTGGACTATGTGGGACCCGCCGGAGGACACGGTCTGATCTCTGTCGACCAGCGCGGCGACCATGACGCCGTGCTGCTGGCGGACCGCTTCGCCGCGCTGCCCCGCACGCCCGCGGCGAACGCGGTTGCGTCCGATCAGCACCGGGCCTACCTCGCCGCGGCCCGGCGCCGCTTCTTCTTCGAAAGCCTCGACGACGAGCGCTGGAAGACCATGCTCAGCTATCACTCCGGAGGCCGGTTCCTGGATCTGGTCACGGGCGGCGAGCTGGGCCCCGCGGAGCTGGACCGAATCATCGAGGCCGTCAACAGGGGCGAGGGGCTCCCCGGAGCCGCGCTCGACGGGGAGCAGGCCCTCGCCCTGCAGGTCCGGTCGGTACCCGGCGGAACCGTCCGTAGCTACCGCCTGTTCCCCGCCGACCGGTTCACCCTGCGGATCGGATCCTCCCCTGACTCGCCCTACGTCGAGACCAGCCCCCGCGAGCTGGTGGTCCGCTACGAGGGAGCCGAAGGAGCCGCGCCGCACCGCGCCGAACTAGTGGTGAGGCTGGATCTGTACGAGCTGCTGGACCGCCTCCATGACGGCTACCAGCCGGGCGTGGAGGACCGGCAGGGGCAGGACGTGGCGCTGGCAGTGTTCAAGAACGCGCTGTCCGCCACGCCGTACCAGGAGGTGCTGCTCACCGCGCCGGGCAGCGTGCCGCACAAGATCACCAGGCTGGTGGACGGAGCGCTCAGGCTGGCGCCGGTCGAGTCCGCGGCCGGCACGGGAACGGGGAGCGACTGATGGCCTTGCGCAAGCAGGACAGCGAGTTCCGACATCTCGGAGTGTCGTACCTGGACTTCAAGCGCGTCGAAATGGACCGGGTGCTCACCGGTTTCCTCATGCGCGTCAACCACAACGGCCAGCCGAGCAGGCTTGCTCAGCGGCACAAGCACGAGAGTGACACCTTCGTCCAGGAATTTCTCGACGAGCAGTACGCCGACCGGTTCCAGGGCTTCCGCGAGCACCGCGACATGGCCCAGCGTTGGATCGAGACCCAGCTGCTGGACATGGTCAACCGGGGAAAGCCGAGCCAGGCCGTCGCAGGGCTCCGCCCTTTGCACGGCTTGACGTACAAGTTCCGCAACTACTACCACTCCCGGGCCTACGGCGCCGACGCCCAGCTGTACGAGATGCTGCGGCACGCCCGCGACGGACGGGGCACGCTCGCCCTGGAGGCAATCCGCGGGTTCTTTTTCACCGGCCTGGACCCGGCCCTGGGAACTCCGCTGCCCGGCAGCGGCCTCGACGTCGAGACCCAGGCCGTGCTGCACCTCAACAGCCAGGTGAAGCATGACACCCCGCAGACCGTCAAAGGCTGGTATTCCGCCCCGCCGCTCTGCGTCGGGCAGTCCGACCTTCTGGCCGACGACGTGCTGCGGCTGCTGTCCCTGCGCGACCTGCTGCCGCGCATCGTCATGGTCGAGTACCTGAAGATCCTCTTCGCCTTCCACCTGGCGCTGGGCCAGCTGAAGACGATGAAGCTGCTGACGTCCATGGTCGAGCGGTCCGGCGCCGAACCCTCCTGCGGGCCGGAGAACTGCCCCGCCGGCCCCGGCCAGGGCCAGGACGACTTCGCCGCCTGCCCGTTCCGTGTCGGGCTGTTCGTGGACGCGGCAGGAGTGCCCGGAACACCGGCGGCGGCGCTGGCCGAACGGAGCGCCGAGGTCTGGTTGCGGCGCATCCCGGGCTTCGTCCGCGCCGGATACACCGTCCGTAAACTGGACGAGTTCGCTCGGCATCTGGTGAGCCTGGACGAGGTGGCCAAGCCGTCGAGAGGCTTCTTCACGGTCGTCGAAGTGCTCCAGTTCGCCGACAGGCCCCACCAGAAACGGCGTGAGCAGTTCTTCGCAGCCAGGATGGACAACCTGTTGGTCGATACGCCCATCGACGAGCAACCCGAGGGGGTACGGCCGCTGCTCGGCGCGGGCATGGGGCTCAGCTCCTTCGAGCAGTACATCGAGCTGCTCATGGCCTACCGGGGCAAGTACCACAACGACTACATCATCGAATCCATCGACTCCCTCCTGCTCAAGAACCGTCCGGGAGCGGTCATCGCGCAGCCCTACCGGGGCCGCCGCCGCTTCGTCCTGGACAGCGCGCTGCTGGAAGTCCTGGTCCAGATCGCACTGCTCAGACCCAACGCCCGCGGCACCCGGTCCCGCTTCCTGCACCACACCGCGTCCCTGCGCCTGGACGAGTTCATGGACATCCTGCGGCGCCGCTACGGCCTCCACGTGAACCAGTTGCCGGCGGACGACGGCTTCGCGTCCACGAGCTTCGAGGAGCAGGCCGTACTGCGGTCGAACGCGGAGGCGTTCACGACCCGGATGCGGGAGATCGGCTTCTACAGCGACCTGTCCGACGCCTACCTCACTCAGGTGATCACGCCACGCTTCGTGATCGGTGAGGACGGCACGGTGACGGCGGGCGGAAGGTAGCGGAGGACGGACGGCATGGCACACGGACTGAACGAGATCACCGAGGCCCAGTGGCGCGACGCCCTGGAGCACGCCCTGCTGCCGAGGCTCGCCTCCGTGCTGCGCGGCCGCGAAGCCGGGCACTGCATGCGCCTCGGTGACCTCGACGCCGAGCTCGCGACACGGCTGGTACGGGGCCTGCGTACGGCCGTACCCGAGTCCCAGGTGTTCGTCCTGGGCAACTCGGCACCGCATCTTCCCACCGATGTGGCGGTCAGCAGCACCAAACTGGTGGAGCTGCGCAACCCCGACGAGGAGGGCGGGCTGAGGCCACCCCTACTGGTGTTCGTACCGCCGGGGACGCGCGCCAGCGCCGAGGACTCCTTCGGTATCGCCACCTTCGAGCAGCTGTCCCTGAGCGACGTCCACCGGAATTTGAAGGCGTCCCTCCTGCGCGAGGTGCCCGACGCGCTGCGCCCGGCGGTCACCGAACTGCTGGAGCGGCTTTCGGCGGAGGACTGGCCCGCGGCGAGCGACCCGGCCGCGGTCCGCTATCTGTTGACTCTGCGGGAGAACGACTTCGACCCGCAGGTAGCCGGCGCGGCGGTCTTCCTGCTCGGGCTCATCCCCGACTTCGAACTATTCCAGGACCTGTCGCTGGTCACGCGCAAGGCCGACCGCAATCGCAAGACGGTGACGCGCCTGACGGATTCCGCCGCGACCGACCGCCAGCGGGTGCTGGCCCTCGGCCTGCCGCAGAACTCCCCAGCGCACCAGGCCTTCGTACGCCGCCTGGTCGAGTTCGCGGCCGACGGCGGTCTGGACGAACCGGGTCGATGGTGCCGCGCGATCGCGATCGACCAGGACAACTGGCCACTTGCCTTCCACAACTGGCCCCAGGAGAACGAGCCCAGCGATGAGAAGGTTGGCATCGAGGTCGAAGAGCTGTCCTCGCTGCCCAAGGCGGGACAGAACCAGGACGACCTACGCAACCATCCCGCTCTGGAACGGCTCTTCGGCGCGCAGTACCTGTTGCCCGGAGGCCTCACCTCGCTGCCAGTGACCTTTACGGTCGAACCGGACGCCCGCCACATTCCCGGCCTCAGCCGGTTCGCTGTCCAGATCTTCGCCGAGTCCGAGACCGACGGCGACAGCGGAACCACCACCGCCAGCCCCACCGGCTTCACCGCGACGGCGTCGGTCACCAAAACCGCTCGGACGCGCTTCAAGGCCAACATCAAGCTGAAGAAGGGCCGCAAGGCCGACTGGGAGGAAGGTTGGCACTTCGTACGGGTCACCCCGCTGGACTCGAACGGCGACGCCATGCCGGTCGTCGGGGCGGACGGAACGCAGCGGCCGGACGAGAGCGACCGGTTCTACGTCGTTCCCGAGGGCGAGTTCGACGATCCCCCGGTGCGGCGGTCCCAGCCCGCCCCCGGCCTGGCCCAGGCGGTGAACAAACTGCGCTTCACCGCCCTCGCCGAGGGGCGGGATCCCTCACGGGTCGTCTGCCGCAACATCGGCTGGGCGGCCAAGACCGCCAAGACATGGCCTTTGAAGGCGTCGTTCGGAGCGGCCGGGTCGGTCACCATCGACCTGCCCATTCCGCTTGCCGAAGCCGAGGAACGCATGCTGGCCCGGCCGCATGCCCTTGAGGGGCCCCGTCTCACGGTCGACGCCACCGGCGCCGCCGTATTGGGAGACGACGAGGCACCCGCGGTCACCGCGGAAGCAGGCAGCGACTTCGACGCCTACCTGCAGGCGCGTGCCGAAGTGTTCGCCGCGGTGCGCGCCGACGCCGAGGGCGCGGCGCCCCTCGTGGTGGAGGCGACGGACCCGCGTGATGTCCGCAAGGAGACGGAAGTGTACGCGGAGACGTACCTGAGAGCGGTGAACCGCTGCGTCCGCGCACTGGAGAACCCGCGGGGCGGCAGCGGGGACCGGGACCGTGTCGAGCTGGCCCTGCTGTTGCGCACGGACACGCTCCATGTGGATCTAACCGATGCTCGTGGCGGCCGGCGCCGGGTGATCCTGGTGGCTCCGACCCACCCGCTGCGCATGCTGTGGTGGAGCGGACACGCGGCGCTGGCCGACCACTGGCTGGAGCGACTCGCGGGCGAGACGCGGGACACCGTCCAGGAGCGCCTGCACAGCCTCACTGCTTCACTCGTTCCCCTCGGTTTTCCCCTGGTCGTGCCGCTGACCACGGGGGAGCTCACCTTCGCGGGCGGGCAGCTCACCGACTTCTGGCAGGTGTGCCTGCCGAGCGAGACCGCCGACCCCCGCGGCACCGTGTCCCTGCTCGCGGCGGCAGTCGGAGCGGATTCCGGCGCGGCGGCCTCGGGGCTGGTCACCGGCAGTGACCTCGCTGACCGGGTGGAACGCTATGTTCGGCTCCACCCGTACGCCGACAGCCTGGTCATCAACGCGCTGGGCGCCGGCCGGGGCGATCTGCTGACCGCGATGCTCACCGAACTGCAGAGCCGCAAACATCTGGCTCATCTGCGTTACACCGTCCGCCTGTTCGCGGACGACCCCGCCGAACCGTGGGTGGGAGAGGCGCTCACCGGCCTGTTCTCACCCACCTCGGGCCCGCGTTCGGTGGCGGCGGAGGCGTTCGCCACACCGGGCGACCCCCTCCGGCCCAAACTCGCCGTGGTGGTGCGCGACGCGGGTGATCTGCGTGAACGGGCCGACGAGTTCCCGGCGCACCTAACCATTCTGTTCGATCCCTTCGGCGGAGAGCAGTACGACATCGCCCCTGGAGTCCGCACGACCGGCCGGGTGGCCGCGCACGGCCTGGTGCAGGAGCTAACCAGTGTTTACGCGGAAGACGACGAGTACGTGGCGTGGAGCCGTCAGCCACGCCACGGCGCGACCGACCCCCTCCTGGGCACCGAGGAGACGGGAGACCTGCTCGCCGCCCTGCCCGAGGCGCTGTCGGCCGCTGTCGTCACCGTCACCTCCGGTGAGCCGCGCCCGGGGCACCTACCACAGATCACCCTGCGGCTGACGCCGGGCGACCGGGCCCTGCTGCACGACGTGCACCAGGCCAGCGACTGGGTCATCACGATCGACCGCACACTCGGCGTCGAGTACTTCGACCACGGCCGGGCCGACAGGCCCGAGTACGTCATCGACTACTCGGCCACCTCACAGACCGGCCTGGGACACCACATCGTTGTCTCCTCACGCTCGGTCGACGAACTCCGCGCGCTGATCGGTCCCGTCCTCGCCGACCGGAAACTCGACATCGAAGATCGCCATGTGGTGACCTTTTTCGACCAGTTGCGGGAACTGTCCGGCAGCTTCGCCTTCAAACTCGCCGCCCTCAGCGAGAGCAGCCACAGCGAGGTCCTCGGTCTGGGGCTGGCCCGGCTGTATCTCGGCTCCGTGGATGCCCTCAGGAACCAAATCCTGATCCCTCTCGACGCGCACATCGACCTGTACGGCGAGGACAGGCGCAGACTCGCCTCCGGTGAGGCGATGGTGCGGCTGCACCGCACCGACCTCGCACTGCTCGACCTGGACGCGGAGCGCCGGACCATCGTGTGCAGGCTCGTCGAGGTGAAGTGCTTCAGCGGGGTCGGCGGTCTGGGCGCGTACGAGGCGAAGAAGAAGCAGATCATCCAGCAGACCGAGAGCAGCCGGCGAGTCTTGGCCGAGCAGTTTGACCCCGGGGTTAGGCGGGCCGACCGCCCGTTGCGTAACCTCACCCTGCGCTCGCTGCTGGGCTACTACCTTGCTCGCGCGAACAGGTACGGCCTCTTCGACGAAAAGGCGTACGACGAGGCGCGCTGGCTTCTGGAGCATTTGGACCACGGCTACTCACTCGAGTTCGCCAGTACGGGCCTGGTCTTCGACCTGGGGCACCGCGGGACCGACTCCGAGACGGACGGCGGCGTCGCCTTCCACAGGGTCGGAAAGGATGTGGTGCGTCAGCTGCTGGACGTGATCGAGACGGAGTACCTCGGCGGCCGTGTCCATAGCACGCCGCAGCAGCTCTCGATCGCCGATCTCGGCCCGGAGGGGAGCGAGGCCCCCAAGAGGTTGCGTCCCCGGCAGCGGACGCGTGACGTGCCCGCTGAGCCCGCTCCGCTGCGTTTGCCGGCGGACGATGAACTGGAGGCCGCGGACGGCGACCGGGAGGCGGCGCCCGGCGAGCTAAAGGCTGATACGGCACACGCGCCGACGGGTTCGGAAGCTCGTGTCGGCTCTGAGACCCCCGCCGAGCATCAGGGGCCCGCTCTCACCGTTTCCACGGTCCGCTCCGCCCCGGCGTCCGAGACGGAACCGGAGTCCTCGTCCGCTGCCCCCGCCACGCGGCAGGACGAGCTTTCGCCGCCTGATGGCGACGGCCCGGCGCAGAACGGAGACGTGCTGCTGAGCCCTGGTGTCTTCCTCGGCGTGTCCCAGCCGACACGGCAGTACGGCCTGCTGGGGACCACTGCGGGCCGGAAGATTGCGCTGGACCTCAACGAGACCCACACCATCAGCCTCTTCGGCGTCCAGGGTGTCGGCAAGAGCTACACACTCGGCTCGATCCTGGAGATGGCGAGCCTGCCCACTCCCGGCGTCAACCAGCTGTCGCATCCGGTGGCCAGCATCGTCTTCCACTACAGCGACACCCAGGACTACGCGCCCGAGTTCACTACCATGACGCGCCCTAACAGCGACGAGGCACAGCTGGCCGCACTACGTGCCCGCTACGGAGCCGAGCCCGCAGCACTGTCCGACGTCGTGCTGCTCGCACCGGCCGACAAGGTGGAGGACCGGCGAGAGGAGTACCCGGACCTAGATGTCCGGCCGCTGGCCTTCGCATCGTCGGAGCTACAGGCCGCACACTGGCGATTTCTCATGGGGGCCATCGGAAACCAGTCGATCTACATCCGTCAGCTCGGGCGGATCATGAAGGCTCATCGCCGTAATCTCACCCTGGAGGCCATTCGTCAGGGTGTGGAGGAATCGCCGCTCTCCGATGCCTTGAAGCAGCTTGCCTTCCAGCGTCTGGAACTGGCTGCCGAGTACATCGACGATAGTGTACGACTGCAGGACTTGGTCCGGCCTGGGCGTCTCATCATCGTGGACCTGAGGGACGAGTACATCGACAAGGACGAGGCTCTGGGGCTGTTCGTGGTTCTCATGCAGCTTTTCGCGGACGCCACGTACGACGGAAAGTCCTTCAACAAACTGGTCGTCTTCGACGAAGCTCACAAGTACATTCACAGCCCGGATCTCGTCGACGGACTGGTGGCAAGTGTCCGTGAGATGCGACACAAGGGAATGTCCATCCTGGTGGCAAGCCAGGACCCGCCCTCAGTGCCCATCTCGCTGATCGAACTGTCCAATCACATGGTGCTGCACAAGATGATCTCACCGGCCTGGCTCAAGCACCTCCAGAAGGCGAATGCCGCACTCGCCAATCTGACTCCCGAGAAGATGGCGGGGCTGAGACCGGGTGAGGCGTTCGTCTGGTCCAGCAAGGCCACCGACGAGGCCTTCACCCGCGGAGCGGTGAAGGTCCAGTGCCGTCCCCGGGTTACACAGCACGGAGGAGCCACTAAGACTGCAGTCACGGAAACCTGAGACTTATATCGTTCGGTCAGCGGTCACGGTGGCTCCACGTGCAGGCGCTCTCGAGGAGTGCGGGATGCTTGCGGCTGGTCTTTACTCAAGAACGGCAAGCTACATCCGTCTGGACCCAGCGGCCCGGCTTTTCCCAGTTGCAAGGAGTAGAGCCGACCCTTCGCTTGGAGGTAACCCCCCACTGAGGGCGAGGGAGCGAAAGCCGACACGGCGACTTATAGCGACCGCCATGTGATCGAACGGAAAGTTACCTTGGAGCTGCCGGTCCCGAAGGATTCCAATGTTTAGCGGGTGATGCTGGCGCAGCGCAGCCGAGATACGGTGCCCGAGCTGGCTCTGAGGCGAGCACTACACGCGCTGGGCTTTCGCTATCGCGTGGGCCTGCCGCTTCCGATGATGCGTCGGCGTCGTGCGGACGTCACATTCGTGCGGTGGCGGACCGCGGTATTCGTCCAGGGCTGCTTCTGGCACGCCTGCCCGCAGCACCTGCACGCGCCGGTGCACAACGGGGAGTGGTGGCGGGAGAAGCTGGAGGGCAACGTTCGACGGGACGCGGACACCGATGCCCACCTCATCCGGTTGGGGTGGGTGCCCTTGCGTCTCTGGGAGCACGAGACCGTCGACGCTGCCGTGGGCAAGGTGGTGCTGGCACTCGCTTCGCGGGGGCACCCGCGGGCGTTGCGGATTCTGGGCGAGACCGTGCCAGCAAGTACGTAGGCATCTGCGGGTGCCCTGTACAAGTAGCTGGGGAATGATCTTCCAGGCGGTGGGAGGGCTTGCGCGACGCCTCTGTGGGTGCAGGTCAGGCCCACTCGTGAACACCCCACCGCAGCTCAGAGCCCCAGCCAGGGAAACCCGGCTGGGGCTCTTTGGTGTCTCTGGCAGCCGGCCGACGGCGAGAGTCACACGCCGCGCGCCCGGCCGTGGCAGGGCGGCCAGTTGGTCCTGGCTCGGCCCGAGGGGCGAGGGGCGCACGCGCGAAAGCTACGCGCGGTCGGGGGGTTGTCAGGGGCGTAGGTGGGCGTTGAGGCGGGCGGCCTGGTGGGTGAGGTGGGTGCGTTCGGCGAGGTTGGGGGCGTGGTGGGCGGCCTCGGCGTAGAGGCGGGCGGCCGTGGTCAGGTCGCCGGCGCGTTCGTGGAGGTGGGCTGCCACCGCCTCGCGGCGGGGGAGCGGGTGGGCCTTGGCCGGGGAGTCGCGTAGCGAGGCGTCGAGTTCGGCGAGGGCGGCCAGGCCGGCGTGTGGGCCGTCCGCCTCGCCCACGGCGACCGCGCGGTTGAGCCGGACGACCGGGCTGTCGGTGAGGCGCGCGAGTTCGTCGTACCACTCGACGATCTGCACCCAGTCGGTCTCCTCGGCCCGCTGGGCGTCCGCGTGCAGGGCCGCGATGGCGGCCTGGGCCTGGAACTCGCCCAGTTGGTCGCGGGCGAGGGCCGCCTGGAGGATCTGGACGCCTTCGGCGATCAACGTCGTGTCCCACCGGCCGCGGTCCTGCTCGGCCAGTGGCACCAGGCTGCCGTCGGGCCTGGTGCGGGAGGCGCGCCGGGCGTGGTGGAGCAGCATGAGGGCGAGCAGGCCGGCCACTTCGGGGTGGTCGATGGCGGCGGCGAGCCGCCGGGTGAGCCGGATGGCCTCGGCGGCGAGGTCGACGTCGCCGGAGTAGCCCTCGTTGAAGACCAGGTACAGGACGCGCAGCACGGTGGCGACGTCGCCGCTCCGGTCGGGCCCGCCCGACGCGTCCGGCTCCGCCCCGGCGGGGGAGAGCCCCACGCCGGCGACGGTGCGCTTGGCCCGGCTGATGCGCTGCGCCATGGTCGCCTCGGGCACCAGGTAGGCCCGGGCGATCTGGCGGGTGGTGAGCCCGCCCACGGCGCGCAGCGTGAGCGCCACCGCGGACGAGGGGGTCAGCGACGGGTGGGCGCACAGGAAGTAGAGCTGGAGCGTGTCGTCCACCGCGGGCGCCGGGCCGGGCGCCGGCTCCGACTCGACCAGGTCCTCGCGCCGGCGGCGGGCCGAGTCCGCCCGTATCGCGTCGAGGAACCGGCGCCAGGCCACCGTGACCAGCCAGCCCTGCGGGTCCCGTGGGGGATCGGCCGGCCAGGTGCGGAGCGCCTCGACCAGCGCGTCCTGTACGGCGTCCTCGGCCGCCGCGAAGTCGGCTCCGCGGCGGACGAGGATGCCGATCACGCGCGGCGTGAGGCGGCGGAGCAGGAGCTCGTCCATCGCCGTGGTCACTCCGTGATGGTGGGCGGCGCGGAGAGGAACGGGCGCAGCTCCAGCCACTCGTGGATCGGCTCGCCGCCGGCGCCGGGGGCGGCCGACAGTTCGGCGGCCAGTTCGAGGGCGCGCTCGTAGCTGTCGACGTCGATCACCATCCAGCCGGCGATGAGGTCCTTGGTCTCGGCGAACGGTCCGTCGGTGACCGGCGGGCGGCCCTCGCCGTCGTACCGGACCCACGTTCCCTCGGGCGCGAGCCCCTGACCGTCGACGTACTCGCCGGTCTCCTCAAGGCGGGCCGCGAAGTCGTGCATGTACTGCACGTGCGCCGAGACCTCCGCCGGCGTCCACTGGTCCATCGGCACGTTGTTCACCGGTGCCGGGGCGCCACGGTAGTGCTTGAGCAGCAGGTACTTGGCCATGGTGGTTCTCCTTGGTGCTGGTGCGGCCCATTGTGGTCGCGTTCACGGCGGGGACGGAGCCGGGTACGGGTTCTCGACATGGTGGGCGAAAGATTTTTCTCACGCGTTCGGGAAGGCGGGTCGGGGCGAGGGACGGGCGGTCGGGGAAGGGGGCGGCGGCCGGCCCCCGGGTGGGGTCGGCCGCCGCGTGCGGCGCCGCTGGCGCCGGTGGGCTGTGTGGTGGGGCGTCGGGTGGCTACCGCACGGGGTCCGGGCCCACGGTCGGCAGGTAGCGCGGGGCGCGCCAGGCGTCGAGGCGGGACTCCACGGCCGAGCCCAGGGACAGGAGCTTGCCGTCCTGGTGGTTGCCGGCGGTCAGGAGCAGGCCGACGGGCAGTTCGTCCGCGAAGCCGGCCGGTACGGAAAGGGACGGGTACCCGGAGACGGCCGCGGGGGTGGAGGAGGGGATCACGTCGTTGTCGCCACGGGCGCAGTCGGTGGTCCAGGCGGGCGGGTTGGTGGGCGCGGCGATGGCGTCCAGCCGGTACTTGGCCAGCGTCTCGTCGATCGAGCGCCGCGAGAGGTCCTTCAGCTCAGCGCGCTTCGCCCGGTACTCCGGGTCGGTGGTGGGCGGCGCCGCCAGGGCCTGTTCGAAGAGTTCCTGCCCGCTGAAGCAGGTCCGCTCCTCGGGGTGGTCGCGGTTGAACTGGATCAGCTCGGCAAGGTCGCGCGGGCCGCCCTCGCGGGTGGCGAGGTAGGCGTCGATGTCCCGGTGGAACTCGCTGAGCAGCGCCGGGAACTCCAGCTCGGCCAGCCGGTCCTGGTACGGCGGGGTGACCTCGACGACCTCGGCGCCGGCGGAGCGGAGCTTGTGCGCCGTACGGACCATCAGGGCGTCCACCTTCGGGCCGAGCGTGGGCAGGCGCCACAGGCCGATGCGCTTGCCGCGCAGGTCGCCGGGGTGGGTGGGGTCGGTGGCTGGGCTGTTCCGGCGGGCGGCGTCGTGGTCGCTGAGCACCGCGAGCGTGAGCGCCGTGTCGATGACGTTGCGCGCCATCGGGCCCGCGGTGTCCTGCTCGGCGGAGATCGGCACCACACCGTCCCCGCTGACCAGGCCGAGGCTGGGCTTGAGGCCGACCACCCCGTTCATGCCGGCCGGGCAGACGATGGAGCCGTCGGTCTCGGTGCCGATGGCGACCTGGGACAGCGAGGCGGCCAGCGCGGCGCCGGAGCCGGCGGACGAGCCGCACGGGTTGCGGTCGAGGACGTACGGGTTGCGGGTCTGGCCGCCCACCGCCGACCAGCCGGAGGTGGGCTTGGCGGCGCGGAAGTTGGCCCACTCGGAGAGGTTGGCCTTGCCGAGGATCACGGCACCCGCCTGCCGCAACCGGGTGACCAGCGCCGCGTCGGTCTTCGGCGGGCGGTCGGCCAGCGCGAGCGAGCCGGCCGTCGAGGCCAGGCCGCGGGTGTCGACGTTGTCCTTGATGAGTACGGGGATGCCGTCGAGCGGACCACGGGTGGTGCCCGCGCGGTGTCGGGCGTCGCTGGCGGCGGCCTGCTGTGGGGCGGTCGGGTCGGTCCGTAGTACCGCGTTGACCTTGGGGTCGACGGTCTTGATGCGCCACAGGTAGGCGCGGGTCAGCGCCGACGGGGTCAGCGAGCCGTCGGCCATCCGGGCCTGCAGCTCGGGGATGGTCACCGTGTCCAGGTCGACCCCCAGCCTCGGGGGCGAGTCCACGGGTGGGGAACTGTCGGTGCGGGTGTCGGCGGCGCTGGGGCTCGGCGCGCCGGTCAGAAGGGACCCCGCCAGCAGGGCGGTGATCAGCGTGGCAACGCTCCTCTTCCTCATGGGCGCTAGCGGACTACACGCCGGCGCCCCGGCGCAAGGGCGCCACACGGCGCATGCGCCTCGTTGTGAATGTCATCGCCTCGCGCCCCTCCCGCCCCGGGCGTGTCCGGGTGCGTGTGGACGGGTGCGGGTGGGGCTGGGCGTCGGTGGGTGTGGGTGGTGGCGTGCGGGAAATTCGGGTGAGGACCGGCGGGCGGGTCCCTAGGGTCGGCGAGCGTGACGACGAACGAGGCGTACGACGAGCGGTCAGCCGGTCCGGGCTCGCCCGGCGGGGGCCATGGACCGGCCCAGCTCGCCGGGGCGGCCGAGGGGGAGGCGTACGGGCGGCTGGTGAACGTCGTGGACGTGGAGGCGACGTGCTGGTCGGGGCAGGCGCCGCCGGGGCAGGTCAGCGAGATCATCGAGATCGGCCTGTGCGTCGTGGACACCGTGACCCGCGAGCGGGTGGCGCGGCACCGGCTCCTGGTGCGCCCGGCCAGATCTACGGTGAGCCCGTTCTGCACGGAGCTGACCGGGCTCACCCAGGCCGAGGTGGAGCGGGGCATGCCGTTCGCCGAAGCCTGCGCGACCCTGGCGCGCGAGCACCGGGCGGCCACCCGGGCGTGGGTGAGCTGGGGCGACTACGACCGCAAGCAGTTCGCCCGGCAGTGCGAGCGCGGGCCGGCCCGCTACCCGTTCTCGGGCCGGCACACCAACGCCAAGGCGGTCTTCACCGACGCGTACGGGCTGGCCAGGCGGCCCGGCATGGCGCGCGCCCTGGAACTCGCGGGGCTGCCGCTGGAGGGGCGGCACCACAGCGGCGAGGACGACGCGTGGAACATCGGCGCGCTCGTCCTCGACCTCCTCGCGCGGGGCGCCTGGCCGGGCGCGGACGCCCCGGGTGCCCCCGCCTGACGGGTGGCGGGCCGGGGGTCGGCGCCCACGCGGGTGGGCCCGCCCGGCCGTGTCATGATGATCACCACGGCATGGGTGGGGGAGCGATGGACCTGCTGCAACTGCGCTATTTCCGGGCCGTGGCCCGCTTCGAGCACATCAGTCGGGCCGCGGAGGAACTGCACGTCGCGCAGCCCTCGGTGAGCCGCACCATCGCCCGCCTCGAGGCCGAGCTGGGCACCGACCTCTTCGACCGGCAGGGCCGCCGCATCCGGCTCAACCAGTACGGGGCGCTGTTCCTGCGCCACGTCGAGCGCGCGCTCAGCGAGCTCGACGACGCGCGGCGCGCGGTCGCCGACGCCCGCGAGCGCGGCCTTGGCCGGGTGACCGTGACCGCCGAGACGCTGCTGACCCTCGCCCGCGCACTCGGCAGCTTCCGAGCCACCCACCCCGCCGCCGACGTGCGGCTCTACCAGTCCAACGCGGTGGAGATGGAGCGCCGGCTGCGGGCTAGGGAGGTGGACTTCTGCGTCGCCTCGCAGCCGCTGACCGGGACCGGCCTTGAGTGCGTCGAGCTGGCCAGAGAGGAGGTGCTGCTCGCCGTGCCGTACGGGCACCGGCTGGCGGGCCGGCGCAGCGTGCGGGTCGCCGAACTCGCGCACGAGTCGTTCGTGGTCAGCCGGCCGGGCAACTGGCCCCGGGCGCTGCTCGACCGGCTCTTCGCCGCCGAGGGGCTGACCCCGCAGATCTCCTGCGAGGCCGACGAGCCGGGGGCCAGTGGGGAGTTGATCGGCGCGGGCCTCGGCATCGGGCTGGTCCCCGCCATCTCGCGTCAGGAGGGGATACGCGCCCCGGTCACCTGGGTGCGCGTCGACGCGCCCGACTGCCACCGGGTGCTGACCCTGGTCTGGCACCGGGACGCCCACCTGTCCGAGGCGGCCCGCGCGTTCCGTACGTTCATCACCAGCACGCCCTTCATGACGCACCGGTTCCCGCCGGCGCGGGACTCCCGGCCGTAACGCCGGGAGCGGGCCGCCGGCCAGGCCCCGGGACCCGGGCCGCCGGCCGCCCCGAGGGCGGAAGGCCCCCGGGGGGCGGGGCGGCGCACGCCGGCGCGGGCTTATCCGGCCGGCTTGCCGGCGAGTTGGCGGAGGGTGGTCACCAGGCGTTCCCGGTCCCTCGGCGCGAGCCAGCCGAAGAGTTCCCGGCCGATGGGGACGGCGATCTCCTGGACGGCCGCGAGGCGTCGCTCGCCCTCGGCGGTGAGGCGGACCGCGTACGCGCGGCGGTCGTGCACGGCGCGGCGGCGCTCGGCCAGGCCCTGTCGCTCCAACTCGTCGATGATCCGGACCATGGCCGACTTGTCCACGTCCAGCAGTTCGATCAACTCCCGCTGGCTGGAGGGCCCGTGCTGGGCCAGGCCGCGCAGGACGGCGAAGTGGCGGGACTCGATGCCGGCGGCGCGCAGTCCGCTGTTGAACGCCTGGCGACAGCGTTGGCTGGCGGCGGCCAGGAGCGTGCCCAGGGCCGTGTCGTCGGTGGTCGGGTCGGCGGCTGCGGGCCCCTCGGGCGGCTTGTCGTGCACGACTTCCATCGTAAAGGCGGGAAATTCAGTGCTGTTTGAGAACGTCTCGCGCCTGCCCCATCGGCGGGCGCGCGCCGGCCTGTGTCAGTCGCGGCGGGATGCGTCCGCCGTCTGGCCGGCCTTCTGCGCGCGGTGCCCGACTAAACCCGGCTCGCACCCGTTTCACGTCTTCCGGTGAGCCTCGCCCGAAGGGCCGCCGTGGCGCGCGGGCCGGCGTGACGCTGAGGTGAGCCCGCGCGGCGGGGCCGGCCCCGGTTGTCGGACGTGGCGCGGAAACCGCGTGAAACCTGAGCTGGAGGGGTCACCATGAACCTGTCGAAGCCGGACCGGTCCGGACCGCCGTTGCCCGCCGTACCGTCCCCGGCGGCGCCCCCGCCCTATCCCGACGGCTGGTTCGCCGTCGCCAGCAGCGCCGAGCTGCGGCCCGGGCGCGTGCTCACCCGCCGGCTGATGGGTGAGGACTTGGTGGTCTACCGCACGCGGAGCGGGCGACTGCGCGCCGTGCGGCCGTTCTGCCCGCACCTGGGGGCGCACCTGGGGCACGGTGGGCGGGTGGAGGGCGAGGAACTCGTCTGCCCCTTCCACCACTTCGCGTTCGGCCCCGAGGGCGAGTGCGTACGGACCGGGTACGGCACGCCACCGCCCAGGGCACGGCTGGGCGCGGTGGTGAGCCGGGAGGTCGCCGGGCTGGTCTTCGTGTGGTGGCACGCCCGGGGCGAACCCCCGTCGTGGGAGGTGACGGCGCCCCCGGCGGCCGAGGGGTTCGGGCCGGTCCGCGGCCTCGTGCGCACGCTCGTGGCGCACCCGCAGGACTTCATGGAGAACGTCATCGACACCGGGCACTTCACCCCCATTCACCGGCTGGGAGTGCGGATGGTGGAGGAGCCCCGGTTCGAGGGGCCACGGATGACGTCCGCGTACCGCCTCGCGCGGGTGGGCGGCAAGAAGAACGTGCTGTTCGCCTCGGCGCCGGTGATGCGCGCGACGGTGCAGGGGCTCGGCGTCTTCATCGCCGAGACGACCGTGCCGGCCATCGGCATGGAGATGCGCGCGTGGTTCTGCGTGGTGCCGTTGGACCCGGTGCGGATCGAGATGCGGTTGGCCGTCGCCGTACGGTTCGCGGGCGTACGCCACCGTGGCGCCGCCCGCGCGCTGGCCGCCCTGGCGCCGGGGCCGCTCGCGTGGTTCAGCACCTTCGAGACCAACCGCGACCTCCCCGTCTGGGCGCACAACACCTATCTGGAGCACCCGAGGTTGGCGCAGGGGGACGGGCCGATCACCAAGTACCGCAGGTGGGCCCGCCAGTTCTACAGCGACTGGCCCGGCGGGCGGCAGCCGGCCCGCCGCCCCGCCTGACGCGACGGGGCGCGTCGCGATGGCGGGCGCGGGCGGCGGGCGCGGACGGCGGGCCCGGGGCGGGGCTCAGTTCTTGCGGGCGACGCCGCCGTACATGGCGATGTCCCGGTCGTCGATGTTCGGGTCGGTGTCCGCGTCCGGCTTCCAGTAGTGCACCTGGGTGACGCCCGGCTCCACCAGGTCGAGGCCGTCGAAGAACGCCTCGGCCTCGGCCCGGGTGCGCAGCCGCATGGGCATGCCGCGGCTCTCGTACTCGCTGGCCACGCGGCCCACCTCGGTCGGCGCGAAGTCGGCCGTGCCGATGGTCATGGCCAGGAAGCTGCCGGAGGGGAGCGGGTCGAGCAGCCGGCGGACGATGCCCATCGCGTCGTCCTCGTCGAGCAGGAAGTGCACGATGCCGATGATCATCAGGCCGACCGGCCGCGTGAGGTCCAGGGTCTCGGCGACCTCGGGGGAGGCCAGGATGGCGGCGGGGTCGCGCATGTCGCCGTCGATGTAGGCGGTGCGCCCCTCCGGCGTGCTGACGAGGAGCGCCTGAGCGTGGGTCAGCACGATCGGGTCGTTGTCGACGTAGACGACGCGCGAGTCGGGGGCGGTGCGCTGGACGACCTCGTGCAGGTTGGGCTCGGTGGGGATGCCGGTGCCGATGTCGAGGAACTGGCGGACGCCCTCCTCGCGGGCGAGGTACTGCGCGGCCCGGTGCATGAAGAACCGGTTCTCCCGCATGTGTACGGGCATGGCGGGCCATTCCTGACACATCGCGTCGCCGGCCTGCTGGTCGACGACGTAGTTGGTCTTGCCGCCCAGGATGTAGTCGTACACGCGCGCGGAGTGCGCTTCTTGGGTGTTGATGCGGTCCGCAGGGTAACCGTTTTTGGCCATCGTGCTCGCTCCCTCGTCGCTGGCCGTCCACGGTGTGCACGGCGTGCGATGAGTCTACGGATTACTTTTAGGGGCCACGCAGTTGGGATCTCGCTTGCGACGCCTCGGAACTGGGCTTATACGCCGAGTGGGGCAATGACCGCGCGCGGCTACGGCGTCGCGCGCCAGGCCCGGTCCCGCTGGGCGCGCAGCAACGGCAACGGGCTGTCGTCGTCCCCGTACAGCCGGTCGGCGAGCCGGACCAGGGTGTCGTACCGCGCGAGCGACACGCCGCGTCGGCGCGACGCCGGGTCGTATCCGGCGCGTTCGGCCGCGCGGGCGGCGGCCGGCGCGCCCACGGCGATGGCCAGGCCCGCGATGTCCTCCGCCGGGTCGCCGATGGCCGCGTCGGTCCAGTCGAGCACGCCGGTGACCCGCCCGTCGTCACTGACCAGCAGGTGTTCGCCCTTGATGTCGAGGTGGCAGAGGCACGCGACCGGCGCCGTCGTCGTGTCCACCGCGCCGGGCGTGGGTCCGTCTCGGTCGGCGGGCGTGGGCGGCGCCGAGTGGTGTGGAGCCGGGGGACGCGCGGCGGGAGGGGCCGGGGCGGCGGTCGTGACGAGCGTGGCGTACTGGTCTGGCGTGAACTCGCCGTCGTTGCGCAGCCGTTCGGCGACCGCGACGGCCGCGCGCCATGCCTGTTCCAGCGAGCGGGGCGGCCGGTACGGGAGGCCGAGCGCCGCCGCCTCGGCCGGGTCCACGGCGCGCAGCCCGGCCAGCAGCGCGGCGAGGTCCGCCTCGCCGGCCCGCGAGAGCGGGCGCGCCTCGGCGCTGGTGCCGGGCAATCGGGTGTCGAGGGTGAAGGTGAGCCCCGGCGCCCACTCGCCGCGTCCGACGCTGGTCGGCACGGCGACCGTCAGGCGGTCGCGGAGCAGGTCGCGCAGCGCGCTCTCGCGCCGCTGCCGCGCGGCGCCGGCCGGGTCGAGGGCGAGCCGGAGCACGTGGTCGTCACCGACCCACCAGGAGGCGTGCTCGCCGCCCTCGTCGATGCGGCGCGGCTCCGCCGCCGGCCCGGACAGGCCGGCGCCGGCCAGGAGTTGGCGCAGGGCGCGCGGCGTGGGCAGGGGCTGCATGGGCGGGGCGCCGTTCGTCAGGGGAAGGGGGGCCCGCTCGGCCGTACGGGGCGGGCGGCCGGGCCGGGAGGCGGCCGGGGCCCGGTCCGCTAGCCGAGGGGCTTGACGAAGCAGCGGCTCTCGTCGTGGAAGCGGTACAGGCCGAACTTCGGCTCGTGCGGCACGTACGCGCACGAGGCGTACAGCGTCAGCGCCTCCGGCTGCTCGGTGCCGGACTCCAGGACCATGCGGGTGCGGCCGGCCGCGCGGGCGTCCGCTTCGAGGGCGGCGAGTATCCGGCGGGCCAGCCCCCGGCCGCGCGCCGCGGGCACCACGTACATCCGCTTCAGCTCCGCGTCGCCGTCCGCGTACCCCTCGTCGCTCTGGTCCTGCGACCGCCAGCCGCCGCTGGCTATCGGGGTGCCGTCCGCGTCGTAGGCGAGCAGGTACAGGCCGCTGGGCGGCTCGAACTCGTGGGCCTGGAGCTTGGTGTCGTCGGGCTCGCCGTAGCGCTCGACGTACTCCTGCTGCACCAGGTCGTTGAGGTGCGCGACATCGGGGTGGTCATACGGCACGGGCACGATCTGCATTCTGGTAATCGTACGGACGCGTCGAGGCGGGGCCACCGGTTTACGGGCCCTCGGCGGCCCCTCGGCGGCCCCTCGGCGGCCGCTCGCGGGCGCGGCGCGCGGCCGGGCGTGGCCGGGACCGGGCGCTGCCGGGTTGCGGTCGACGGGCTGAGACGTTGGTCACTTTTTGCGGACTCATGTGGGCGTGGTGCCCGGATTTCTCCTCTCTCGCGATGTAGGTGGCCAGCGCGCTGAGAGGGAGCACCATGATCGTTACGCCGACCGATGCGGAGATCCTGCGCGCGGTGCGCCGCGTCCATGACCTGGAGCGGCGGCACGAGGAGCTGCGCGCCCGGCTGGAGAACATGGACGAGGCGCGCGGCCCGGAGGACGTGGCCGAGCAGAACCGTTGCGGCGAGGCCATGGCGGCGACGGCCGAGACCCTGCTGATCGAGTCCGTCTACGCGCTGGAGGAGATCGGGCTCTCGCTGGCCGCCCGGGCCGTCGAGGTCACCGCGGCGGCCGAGGGGATCACCCTGCCCCGGGCCGCCGCGCACCGGGAGCACGCCGCCGCCTCCCCGGAACCGAGCGTTCCGCCGACGGGCCGGCGGCGCTCCGGGGTGCGGCGCGTGGCGCGTAGGCTGCCTGGGGTTCGGTGAGTGACCGGGGAGCAAGGGTGGTGCGTACGGTGACGGCGGTCACGAAGGTCACGACGGTGAACGTGAACGGTCTGCGGGCCGCCGCGAAGAAGGGCTTCACGCCCTGGCTGGCGGCGACCGAGGCGGACGTGGTGTGTCTCCAGGAGGTGCGGGCCGAGCCGGAGCAGTTGCCGGCCGAGGTGCGCGAGCCCGAGGGCTGGCACGTCGTGCACGCCCCCGCGGCGGCCAAGGGCCGCGCCGGCGTCTCGCTCTACACGCGCCAGCGCCCCGAGCGCACCCAGATCGGCTTCGGCTCGACCGAGTTCGACGCCAGCGGGCGCTACCTGGAGGCCGACCTGCCGGGGCTGACCGTCGCGAGCCTCTACCTCCCCTCCGGCGAGGCGGGCACGCCCCGGCAGGAGGAGAAGGAACGCTTCATGGGCGAGTTCCTGCCCTACCTGAAGGAGCTGCGCGAGCGGGCCGCCGCCACCGGGCGTGAGGTGCTGGTCTGCGGCGACTGGAACATCGCGCACCGCGAGGCCGACCTGAAGAACTGGAAGGCCAACCGCAAGAGCGCCGGCTTCCTGCCCGAGGAGCGCGACTGGCTCGGCCGCCTCTTCGACGAGGGCGGCTACACGGACGTGGTGCGGCGCCTGCACCCGGACGTCGAGGGCCCGTACACCTGGTGGAGCTACCGGGGGAAGGCGTTCGACAACGACAGCGGCTGGCGCATCGACTACCACGTGGCGACCCCGGGGCTCGCCGAGCGCGCCACCTCGGCCGTCGTGGAGCGCGCGGCCTCCTACGACCTGCGCTGGTCGGACCACGCGCCGGTGACGGTCACGTACGCGGCGGCGTAACGCCGGGCCCGGCCGCCGGGACCGGCTGCCGGTCCCGGGGCGGCCCGGTGGCGCGTTCGGGGTCAGTCCCGCGCGCTCGCCGGCGGGCCGTCCGCCGCGTCCGGCGGCGCGGGGCGCGCGGCCCCGTCGTCGGTGGGGCCCAGCCACTTCTCCAGCTCGGCCCGGACGCGGCGGTCCATGGCCAGGGAGAGTTCGGCGTCGACGATGCTCTTGGCGCTCTGCCGCAGGCTGTCCAGCGTCCTGGTGACGTGCGCCGCCTCGTCCGGTGTCAGGCCCTCGCCGGCGGTGGCCCGGGCGACGACGTCGGCCAGCACGTGGGTGCGTACGAGTTCGGTGAAGCTCTCCGTGACGGCCTCCATGTGCTGCCGCAACTCCCGCCCGGCGGCGAGCACCTCGGCCAGCGGCACGCCCTTGCGGACCAGGTCGTGGGAGGCGTCGAGCAGGCGGCGGCTGACGTGGACGAGGTCGTCGCCGTCCACGGCCAGGTAGCCCAGGTCCAGCGAGGTGGCCAGGTTCTCCGGGGTGACCTCGCCGGTGAAGTAGTCGGCCAGCTCCTGCGGGGTGAGCCTGACCGGGGTCTCCTCCGACCAGGGCACCGGTATGGCCGCCGCCAGGCCGAGCACCTCGCCCACGTCGCGTCCGCTCTCGAAGGCGGTCAGCAACTCCGCTATGCCGCCCAGCGTGTGGCCCCGCTCCAGGAGCGCCGCGATGGTGCGCAGCCTGGCCAGGTGGTGCTCGGTGTACCAGGCGATGCGGCCCTCGCGGCGGGGCGGCGGGATGAGCTTGCGCTCGCGGTAGAAGCGCAGCGTCCGTACGGTGATGCCGGCCTCTTCGGCCAACTCCGCCATGCGGTACTCGCGCCCCTGCTCGGCCTCTGTCGTCTTCGCCACCCGAGCAGCCTATGCCGACCCGGCCCGGTGGCGGCGGGCCCGGCGTCGGGTGTGCGCTACGGCGTGGCGCGCGTGGGTCGCGCGGCGGTTCCGAGGCGGTTTCCGGGCGTACGGCGGTGGGGTGCAACCGCCGGTAACTTCCCCTCGCCCAACCCCTACCGCTCGGTATGTTCCTGCCTTACCCTCCTAACCGTGCCAGTGATTGCTGGCGCGGTTCCTCGATTCGGGAGGCGGCGGCATGGCCGAGCATGAGCATGTGCGGGTGGCGGTGATCGGCACCGGCTTCGGTGGGCTTGGGGCGGCGGTCCGGCTGCGTCGCGAGGGCATCACCGACTTCGTGATCCTGGAGCGGGCCGACGCCGTCGGCGGCACCTGGCGCGACAACAGCTACCCGGGCTGCGCCTGCGACGTGCCCTCGCACCTGTACTCCTTCTCCTTCGCGCCCAACCCCGAGTGGCCGCGCAACTTCTCCGGCCAGCCGCACATCCGGGCCTACCTGGAGCGGGTCACCGACACCTTCGGCCTCCGCCCGCACCTGCGGTTCAACTCCGAGGTGCGCGGCGCGCGGTGGAACGGCGACGAGCTGTACTGGGAGATCGACACCGCCAGCGGCGCGTACACCGCCGACGTCCTCGTCTCCGCCACCGGCCCGCTCTCCGACCCGCAGATCCCCGCCGTCCCCGGCCTCGACTCCTTCCCCGGCCGGGTCTTCCACTCGGCGCGCTGGGACCACGACTACGACCTGCGCGGCAAGCGCGTCGCCATGATCGGTACGGGCGCCTCCGCCATCCAGATCGTGCCCGCCATCGAGCCCACGGTCGAGCGCCTCACCCTCTTCCAGCGCACCCCGCCGTGGGTGCTGCCGCGCGCCGACCGGAAGATCACCGGCGTCGAGCAATGGCTGCACACCCGGGTGCCCGCGACGCGCGCGGCGCGCCGTGGACTGCTGTGGGGCATCCGCGAGTTGCAGGTCAGCGCCTTCACCAAGCGCCCCAACCAGCTCGGCCTGGTCGAGGCGTTGGCCAAGTCGCACCTGCGCAAGGCCATCAAGGACCCCGCGCTGCGCGCCAAGCTCACGCCCGACTACCGCATCGGCTGCAAGCGCATCCTGCTGTCCAACAGCTACTACCCGGCACTCGCCAAGCCCCACGTGGACGTCGTGGCCTCCGGCCTGAGCGAGGTGCGCGGCTCCACGCTGGTCGCGGCCGACGGGACCGAGACCGAGGTCGACGCGATCATCTTCGGCACCGGCTTCCACGTCACGGACATGCCCATCGCGCGGCGCGTCACGGGCGCCGCCGGCACGACGCTGGCCGAGGAGTGGAAGGAGGGGATGGAGGGGCTGCGCGGCAGCACGGCCGCCGGGTTCCCCAACTTCATGACGATCATCGGCCCCAACACGGGCCTCGGGAACAGCTCGATGATCCTGATGATCGAGTCGCAGCTCAACTACCTCGTCGACTACCTGCGCCAACTCGACACCCTGGGTGGCCGGGCCGCGCTCGACGCCCGCCCGTCCGCCGTGCACGCCTGGTCGCACCGGGTGCAGGAGCGGATGAAGCGCACCGTGTGGAACGTCGGCGGCTGCGACAGCTGGTACCTGGACGCGAACGGCCGCAACACCACCGTCTGGCCCGGCACCACCAGCGAGTTCCGCCGGGCCACCCGCGAGGTCAACCTCGCCGAGTACGAGGTGCTGCGCGCCCCACAGCGGGCGAGCGTCTCCGCTGCGGCAGGCGCCGGCGCCGGGCATGCCGGGGGCGCGCCGGCGGGTAGGCCGGCCGCGTCCGCCACGTCCGCCACGTCCGCCACGTCCGCCAAGCGCGCCGCGGCGCCGGCCGCCCCGGCCGGCGGGCCGCGGGCCGACGGCCCGTCCACGGAGGCCATAGCGTGAACCGGCCGATCCACGCCACCCAGGGCAGGTACGCCCCGCCCACCCCCGCCCGCGAACTGACCGTCACATCCGCCGACGGCGCCGCCCTGCACGTCGAGGAGTACGGCCCGGGCGGCGCCCCGACCGTGGTGCTCGCGCACGGCTGGACCTGCTCCATAGCCTTCTGGGCGCCGGTGATCAGGGAGCTGTCGCGCGACCACCGGGTCATCGCCTACGACCAGCGCGGGCACGGCCGCTCCGCCCCGCCCCCGTACGGCGGCTACACCACCGAGACGCTCGCCGACGACCTGGCCGCCGTGCTCGACCAAACCCTGGCCACCGGCCCGGACGGCCGCAGGGAACAGGCGGTCGTCGTGGGCCACTCCATGGGCGGCATGACGATCATGGCCGCGGCGCGCCGCCCCGAGCTGCGCGAGCGGGCCGCCGCCGTGCTGATGTGCAGCACCGGCGCCGGCGCGCTGCTGGCCGAGACGCTGGTGGTGCCCACGCCCAGGGGCCGCGTCCGGGAACGGGTGCACACCCTGGTGCTGGGCTCGGCGGCGCCGCTGGGTCGGGTCACGCCGGTCGGCCGCCGGGTGCTCAGGTACGTGACGATGGGGCGGGCCGCGACGCGCGAGATGACCGACGCCTGCGCCCGCATCGTGCACGCCTGCCCGCGCCGGGTGCGCGCCCAGTGGGGCCACATGATGGGCGAGATGGACCTGGCCGCCAACGTCGGCGAGCTGACCCCGCCGACGGCGGTCGTCGTCGGCACCGCCGACCGGCTCACCCCGCCCGTGCACGCCCACCGGATCGTGGAAGCGCTGCCCAACCCACTCGGCCTGACCGTGCTGCCCGGCATCGGGCACATGACCCCGGTGGAGGTACCGGACGCGGTGGCGGACGCCATACGTGGCCTGGTCGCCGACCACCTCACCGACCCCGCCCCGGCCCCGGCCGAGGCATCCCCGAAGGCGTCGGCCGTGGCCGACGCGGCGACGGCGAAGGAGCCCTCGGCATGAGCGCACGCAACAGCCTGGAAGGCCAGGTCGCGGTGGTGACCGGAGCGGCGCGCGGGGTGGGGGAACTCCTGGCCCGCAAGCTCTCGGCGCGCGGCGCGACGGTGGCGCTGGTCGGCCTTGAGCCGGAGGAGCTCAAGCGGGTGGCCGACGCCCTGCACGGCGAGGGCGGCCACTGGCACGCCGACGTCACCGACCACGCCGCGATGTCCCAGGTCGCCCGGGAGGTGAAGGAGCGGTTCGGCAAGGTCGACATCGTCGTGGCCAACGCCGGCGTCGCCACCGGCGGCCCGTTCGTCGACTCCGACGAGCGCGCCTGGAACCGCGTCATCGAGGTCAACCTCATCGGCAGCGCCACCACCGCCCGCGCCTTCCTGCCGGTCCTGCTGGAGAGCCGTGGCTACCTGCTCCAGATAGCCTCGCTGGCCGCGATCACGCCGGCGCCGCTGATGACCGCGTACTGCGCGTCGAAGTCCGGCGTCGAGGCGTTCGCGCACAGCCTGCGCGCCGAGGTCGGCTACCGGGGCGTGCGGGTCGGCGTCGGCTACCTGAGCTGGACCGACACCGACATGGTGCGCGGCGCCGACGAGGACGAGGTGCTGCGCGACCTGCGGGCCACGCTGCCCTGGCCGAGCAACCGCACCTACCCGCTGGGCCCGGCCGTCGACCGGCTCGTGGCCGGCATCGAGCGCCGGTCGGCGCACGTGTACGGGCAGTGGTGGCTGCGCGGCATGCAGTCCTTCCGTGGCTACCTGCCCTCCCTCATCGGCACCGTCGGCCAGCGCGAGATGCGCCGCTTCGCGCCCCGCCTGGAGGCCGCCAGCGGCACCCGTCGTGGCCTGGTCGGCGCCGGCGGCGGCGCGGACGAGGCGGCCAGGAGCAGCCGTCGGGACTGATCAGACCCCGGCGCGCACGCGAAGGGACGCGCCCCCGTGGCGCGTCCCTCCGCCGTCTCCCGCGCGGGCGCGGGGGAGCGGTGTCACGTGAAGCGGTCCTTGGCGTCACCCAGCTTGTCCTGGGCACGCTCCTTGGCCTCGGCGCCCTTCTGCTGGCCGCGCTCCTTGGCGCCGCCCTGGGAGCCCTTCTCGCCCTTGCCCTTGCCGGCCTTCTCCTTGGCCTGCTGCTTCATCTGTTCGGCCTTGTCCTTGAACTGGTCCGAAACGCCCATGGTCGTCCCTCCTCAGGGTGATCGGGGATGGGCCCCGATCAGCCTGACACGACCTCGCGTTCTTCGCATGTTGGGCCATTTCGCCCAGCTCGCGCCCCCAGCCCGTGACCGCCCAGCGCGTGGCCCTGACCGCACGGTCCGGAACCCGCGCCCCGAGCCCCGCGTACGCCGGGGCCCGCGTCAGGCGCGCGGCGGCAGCGGCGGGCGGCTGCGGTCCGGTACGCCGGAGTAGTCGGGCGGCTCAGCGGCGGGGTGCCGCTCCAGCAGGTCGAGCGCCGTGCGCACGGCGACGGCCAGTTGCGGGTGCTTGCCCTCGGCCCAGTGCAGCGGCGAGCGCAACGCCTCGATGTCCGGCTCCACGCCGTGGTTCTCCACGCCCCAGCCGTACGCGTCGAACCAGGCCGCGTTCATCGGCACGGTGATCGTCGTGCCGTCCACAAGGCGGTGCCGGCCCGTCATCCCGACGACCCCGCCCCAGGTGCGCAGGCCCACCACGGGCCCGAGGCCCAGCAGCCGGAACGCGGCGGTGATCATGTCGCCGTCGGACGAGGTCATCTCGTCGGCCACGGCCACCACGGGCCCGCGCGGCGCGTCGCTGGCGTAACTCACCGGCTGGGCATTGCGGGTGAGGTCCCAGCCCAGGATGGTGCGGGTCAGCTTCTCCACCACCAGTTCGCTGATGTTGCCGCCCGCGTTGCCGCGTACGTCCACGATCAGCGCGGGCCGGGACATCTCCATCCGCACGTCCCGGTTGAACTGGGCCCAGCCCGAGCCGCCCATGTCCGGGATGTGCAGGTAGCCGCACTTGCCGCCGCTCAGCTCGCGCACCACCTCGCGCCGCTTGGCCACCCAGTGCTGGTAGCGCAGCGGCCGTTCGTCGACCAGCGGCACGATCGCGACCCGGCGCGGCGGCCCGGCGCCCTCGGCGGGGCTGAACGTCAGCTCCACCGTGGTCCCGCCGGCCGCCGCGAGCAGCGGCGCCGGCCCGGCCACCGGGTCCACCGGCCGCCCGTCCACATGGGTGAGCGTGGCGCCCTCGCGGATGCCCGAACCGGCCAGCGGCGAGCGGGCCTTGGAGTCGGACGAGTCGCCCGGCAGGATGCGCGAGACCACCCAGGAGCCGTCCTTGGCGTGCGTGAAGTCGGCGCCGAGCAGCCCGATGGCCCGCTGGTAGTGCGGCGGCCCCTCGTTGCGCCGCGACGGCGAGACGTACGCGTGCGAGGTGCCCAGCTCGCCGAGCACCTCGCGCAGCAGGTCGGCGAACTCGTCGGGCGAGGCGACGCGTTCGAGCAGTGGCCGGTACTGCTCCAGGATCGCGTCCCAGTCCACGCCGCCGAGCCCCGGCTCCCAGAAGTAGGCGCGGATCAACCGGCCCGCCTCCGCGTACGCCTGCCGCCACTCGGCCGGCGGGTCGACGTCGTGCAGGATGCGTCGCAGGTCCATGTGGACGGTGGTGTCCGCGTCCGCGAGGTCGGTCGCGGGCACCACCCGCAGGTCACCGTCGTCGTTGACGACCAGCCGCGAGCCGTCGCCGCTGACCGCGAACCAGTCGACCGAGCTGGTGAGTTCACTGCGCCGCGCCTTGGCCAGGTCGAAGTGTTCCAGCGTGGGCCGGCCGGAGGTGTCGGCCGGGTTGGCGAACGTCTCGCCGAGCGCGCCGGAGATCGGCCAGCGCAGCCACACCAGGCCGCCGCCGCTGACCGGACGCAGCGCGGAGTACTTGGACGCGGCGACCGGGAACACGGTCACCCGGCTGGCCAGCCCCTCCACCTCCACCAGCACCTTGCTGTCCAGGTCGCCGGCGGTCACCCCCGGGTCGAGCCCGCCGGCGGCCGGGCGGCCCTCGGGTGAGAGCGCGAACGGCGAGGGCGTCGCCGAGGACAGCGGCACCAGGTACGGGCGGCAGCCCAGCGGGAAGGAGAGGTCCCCGGTGTGCACGTCGTAGACCGGGTCGAAGCCGCGCCAGGACAGGAAGGCCAGGTACCGCCCGTCGCGCGTGAACACGGGCTGCTCGTCCTCGAACCGCCCGTCGGTGACGTCCACGATGGCCCGCCCGAGGGTGCCGGTGGGGCGCAGCCGGGCGATCTTGATCTTCCGCAGCGAGCGCCCGATGTGCGGGTGCGACCAGGCCAGCCACGCCGAGTCGGGCGAGAAGGCCAGGTCCCGCACCGGCCCATTGGCGGACCGGGTCAGCTCGCTGACCTCCGGCGCGTCCGGCCCCTCCGGGCCCGCGTAGTCCGCCTCGGGCCCCACGCCCGGCAGCGGCTCGGTCATGGCCCGCGCCTCGTCCTCCGGGCGGGGCGCCGCGTCCACCAGCAGCAACCGCCCGTCGTGGGTGGCCACGGCCAGCCACTCGCCGTCGGGCGAGGCGACCAGTTCGTGCACCCGGCCGAGCTGCCCGGCCGCCAGCCGGCGCGGCCGGGACGGGCCGGTGGCCCGCGGGAGCTGCGTGATCTCGATCGCGTCGGCGCCCTCCGCGTCGGTCACGTACGCCACCCGCCCGGTCGGCCCGAGCATCTCCGGCAGCCGCACCCGCACCCCCGGCGTGTCGGCGATGGTGCGCGCCGGCCCGTCGCGGTGGGTGAGCCAGTACAGGCTGCCGCGCACGCCCACCGCGCTGGCCCGACCGGTCTCGTCCACGGCCAGCGAGCGCAGGTGGGCCGCGGCCGGCACCTGGTACGTGCGCCGCCCGGCGCGCGGCCCGCCGAGCCGCACCGGCACCCTGCGCGGCACGCCCGTCGGGCTCAGGTCGTCCGCCAGCCACAGGTCGCCGGCGCACTGGTAGACCACGCGGGAGCCGTCGGTGGCGGCGTGCCGGGCGTAGAAGTCCGCGTGGTCGGTGTGGCGCCGCAGGTCGGAGCCGTCGGGCAGGCAGGAGTAGAGGTTGCCGACGCCCTCGTGGTCGGAGAGGAAGGCGATCCGCCCGGCGACGAACATCGGGCTGTCCAGGTGCCCGACCACGTCCGGCACCAGCCGGGTGCCGTGCAGCCACAGCCGGCCCATCGCCCCGCCCCGGTACCGCTTCCAGGAGGCCGGCTCGTGCGGCGGCTTGCCGGTCAACAGCAGCGTGCACCGGTTGTCCGGGCCCTCACCGGCCAGCTCCTCGCCGCCCAGCTCGACCCCGGCGAGGTCGGCGGCGTCCAGGTCCGCGACGGCGATGTGGGAGACCGGGCCCCACGGCAGCCGCCCGCCCGGGCTGCCGTCGGTGGGCAGGCTGTAGGCCCAGGAGTAGTACGAGAACGGCTGGCCGTGCGAGGAGACGGCCAGGATGTCCGAGCGCTGGTCCCGGTCCGGCGGCGTCCAGCCGCACACCCGCGTGTCGGTGCTGCCCCAGTAGGTGAGCCGCCGGGCCGGGCCGCCCTCGACCGGGGCCAGGTAGATCTCCGGGTCCAGACTGCGCCAACTGGTGTACGCGATCCGCGTGCCGTCGGGTGAGAAGCGCGGGTGGCCCACCCGGGTGCGATCGACGGTCAACCTCCAGGCCCGCTCCGGCGTCCTGTCAGGAGCGGTGAGGGGCGCGACCCACAGGTCGTCCTCGGCCGCGAAGCAGAGCAAGTCCCCGTGCAGATGCGGAAAGCGGACATAGGCGTCGTCGCTGGCGGTCACCCGTCCATGCTTTCGGTCCCCGGGGCGCGCGGCAACTTGGTCGGGCGCACTTCACGCGTGCGAGGTGTTTTACCCGCGCATGGTTGCGTTGTGATGCAGAACACGAGCGAAACGTCATCGTTTCGTTGACGGCCGACGTATGCTGAGCGAGTACGAAACCGTTTCGTTCGGATGGGGGTGGACTCATGCAGGTCGCAGAAGCCAAGACCACGTCGCGGCGCAGCAGGCTGACCCCCGAGCGGGCGGGTGAGCTGTACGCCGCCGTCATCGACCTGCTCCGCGAGGTGGGTTACGAGGCGCTGACGATGGACGCCGTCGCCGCTCGCACGCGAGCCAGCAAGGCCACGCTCTACCGCCAGTGGAGAGGCAAGCCGGAGCTGGTGGCCACCGCACTGCGGTCGCTCAAGCCGGTCGCGCTCGAAAAGATCGACACCGGTTCGCTCCGGGGGGATCTGCGCGAGATGGTGCGTTGCGGAGAGCACAACGCGGAGCGTGACGCGGACCTGCTACGTGGGCTCGCCCACGCGGCGCACGACAATCCAGACCTACAACAGGCGCTTCGGGAGCTGCTCATCGCCCCCGAACTCACCGCCCTCGAAAAGCTGCTGACCCGTGCCGTCGCCCGGGGGGAGATCGCCGCGGGAACGCCCGCCATGCACTTCGTGCCGCACATGATGACCGGGGCCTTCGTGGCCCGCCCGCTGATCGACGCCGCGCACGCGGACGACGCCTTCCTCTACGAGTACATCGACGCCGTGATCCTCCCCGCTCTCGGCGCCGACCCTGACGTCACCGCAAGCCTGGCCGTCACCTAGATTCGGTTTCACCCGAACGTCCCCATCCCAGCGCGCCGCTCTCGTCGCTGGGCTGGTCCAGCACGTCCCTGCCACTCCACTCACTCGACGGGAGCACCCCTTCTCGTGGCCACCTTCCTATACAAGCTCGGCCGATTCGCCTTCAGGCGACGCCGGCTCGTCGCCTTGTTCTGGGTAGCGCTCTTGGCGGTCGCCATCGCCGGTTCCGTTGCCGCCCCCAAGCCGAGCAACGAAAGCTTCTCCGTACCCGGCACGGAGGCGCAAGAAGCCTTCGACCTGATGGAGAAGCGCTCGCCCGAGTCCAGCGCCGACGGCGCCAGCGCCCGCATCGTCTTCCGTGCGCCCAGCAACGAGAAGATCACCGACCCGGAGAACAAGAAGGAAGTTCTCAAGGTCATCGCGGACGTCAAGAAGAGCTCCGACGAACTGAGTCGCATCGGCGACCCGTTCAAGGAGGGCACCGTCAGCAAGGACGGCACCACCGCCTTCACCACGGCCACCTACAAGGTCACCTCGATGGAGCTCGAGGACTCGACCAAGGACGGCCTGAAGGAAGCGGTGGTCGAGTACGACGACAAGGGCGGCAAGAACCCGACCGTCGAGATCGGCGGCGACGCGCTGGAGGCCATGCCCGAGCAGGGCGCGACCGAGATCATCGGTATCGCCGTCTCCGCGGTGGTCCTCGTCATCACCTTCGGTTCGCTGGTGGCCGCCGGGCTCCCGCTGCTGACCGCCCTGATCGGCGTCGGCATCGGCATCTCCTCGATCACCGCGCTGGCCAACGTGCTCAACCTGGGCACCACCACCTCCACGCTGGCCATGATGATCGGCCTCGCGGTCGGCATCGACTACGCGCTGTTCATCGTCTCCCGGTACCGGGCCGAACTGGCCGAGGGCAGGGAGCGCGAGGAGGCGGCCGGACGCGCCGTCGGCACCGCCGGCTCCGCGGTCGTCTTCGCCGGTCTGACCGTCATCATCGCGTTGGTCGGCCTCGCGGTCGTCAACATCCCGGTGCTCAGCAAGATGGGCTTCGCGGCGGCCGGCACCGTGGCCATCGCCGTCCTCATCGCCATCAGCATGATCCCGGCGCTGCTCGGCTTCGCCGGAAAGCGGATCTACGGCCGCAAGGCCCGCAAGAAGAGCGAGAACGGCATCCCGCCGGTCTCGGACAAGCCCAAGATGGGCACCCGCTGGGCGCACTTCGTGCTCCGGCGCCCGGTGGCCGTGCTGCTCCTCGGCGTGGTCGCGCTCGGCGCTGCGGCGGCCCCGGTCGGCAAGCTGGAACTCGGCCTGCCGGACGACGGCGCGCAGCCGACGAGCACCACCCAGCGCAAGGCGTACGACCTGGTGTCCGAGGGCTTCGGCGCCGGCTTCAACGGCCCGCTCATGGTGATCGTGGACGCGGCCAAGGCCAAGGACGGCCAGGCGGCCGCCAAGAGCGTCGCCGAGGGCATCAAGAAGCTGGACGACGTCGCCAGCGTCACCGAGCCCGCGTTCAACAAGGCCGGCGACACCGCGACGGTCACCGTCGTCCCGGACTCCAAGCCGAGCAGCCTGGAGACCGAGGACCTGGTCGCCAACATCCGCGACAAGGCGGACGGCTGGCAGGGTGAGACCGGGGCCAGGGTCCTGGTCACCGGCACCACGGCGATGAACATCGACATCTCGGCGAAGCTGAACGACGCGCTGGTGCCCTACCTCGCGCTCGTGGTGGGCCTGGCCTTCCTGCTGCTGATGATCGTCTTCCGCTCCGTCCTGGTTCCGCTCAAGGCGGCGCTCGGCTTCCTGCTCTCCGTCGTCGCGGCGCTCGGCGCCGTGGTCGCGGTCTTCCAGTGGGGCTGGCTGTCGGGCCTGTTCGGTGTCGAGCAGACCGGCCCGGTGATGAGCATGATGCCGATCTTCATGATCGGCGTGGTCTTCGGTCTCGCGATGGACTACGAGGTCTTCCTCGTGACCCGTATGCGCGAGGCGTACGTCCACGGCGAGAGCCCCGAGCAGGCCGTGGTGACCGGCTTCACGCACGGCGCCCGCGTGGTGACGGCCGCGGCCGTCATCATGATCAGCGTCTTCGCGGGCTTCATCGGCTCGCACGACCAGATGGTCAAGATGATCGGCTTCGGTCTCGCGATCGCGGTGCTGTTCGACGCCTTCATCGTCCGCATGGCCATCGTCCCGGCGGTGCTCGGGCTGCTCGGCAAGAGCGCCTGGTGGCTGCCCGCTTGGCTGAACAAGATTCTGCCGAACGTGGACGTGGAGGGCGAGAAGCTGCACAAGGAGCTGGGCGACCCGACCCAGGCGCAGCAGGACTCCGACCCGGACGCACGACTGACCCGGGTGTGAGCACGGGTCCGCGCGGTCCCTGTCGGGCCCGCGCGGACCGACCCGGCCGCCGCCGGCCGAGCCACTCGGCCCCGGCGGTCCCCGGTGGCCAGCGACCACCGACGAGACGCCCGGGAACGCGGGAGGGCAGCGATCCTCCCGCCGACCGGGCAGTGCCTGCCCGTGGGGACGGGGACAGGCACGCGTAGTGAGAACGGCGGCGGCTCCCTGGGGCAGGGGGTCGCCGTCGGCGTTCTCCGCGTCCCCGCGTACCGGGTCCGGGGCCGCGCGGCCGGGCCCGTCGCCGTCCTTCGCCGGTACTCTCCGCCGGCCCCCGCCGGGCCCGTCCCGCTTTGGGTGGCTTCGCGGTGGCGTGGCGGCGATTCGGGCAGGCCGGGACCCGGCATAAGACGGCCACGGGACGCATTGCACCATGGAGGGTGCACAGCGCGGCGAAACGGAACGTGGGAGTAGACAACAGTGGTGGACGTCCAGGGCACGGTGGCGCCCGGTTTCGAACCGGTCCGGGACGCGTTCGCGGCCAACTTCGCGCAGCGCGGCGAGCGGGGGGCCGCGGTGACCGTCTACCGGGACGGCACCAAGGTCGTGGACCTGTGGGGCGGCGTCCGTGACGCCGACGCCCCGACCACCGCACGGAAGGCCACCGCACGGAAGGCCGACGCGCGGGAGGCCGCGGGCCCCGAGGGCTCGGCCGAGCCGGAGCGCGCGGCGTCCTGGGAGGCCGGGACGGCGCAGGTCGTCCGCTCGGCGACCAAGGGTGTGGCCGCGGCGGTCCCGCTGCTGCTGCACCAGCGCGGGCTGGTGGACCTGGACGCCCCGGTGGGCACGTACTGGCCGGAGTTCAAGGCGAACGGCAAGGAGCGCGTCCTCGTACGGCACCTGCTCTCGCACCGGGCCGGGTTGCCCGTCCTCGACACGCCGCTCAGCCCGGCCGAGGCGCTGGACGGGGATAGCGGGCCGCGCGCGTTGGCCGCGCAGGCGCCGCAGTGGGCGCCGGGCACGGCGCACGGGTACCACGCGCACACCTACGGCTGGCTCGTCGGCGAGTTGGTGCGCCGCGTCACCGGCCGCACGCTCGGCACCTGGGTGGCCGAGGAGATAGCCGGCCCGCTCGGGCTCGACCTGTGGATAGGACTGCCGGACGCCGAACGGCACCGGGTGGGCCGCATCGCCGCGATCGAGGCGCCCCAGCCGCCGGCCTCGCGGGGTCTGCGGGTGCGGGCGAAGCAGACCGTGGCCGACGCGTACCGGGACCCGGCGTCCCTGACCCGGCGGGCCTTCGGCGTGATCGACCCGCTGCCGGACGAGAACGACCCGGCCTACCGCGCCGCCGAACTCCCCGCCTCCGGCGCCGTGGCCACCGCCCGCGCCCTGGCCCGCTTCTACGCCGCCCTCATCGGCGACGTCGCCCCTGACCCGGGCCACGGCACGGTGCCCGGCGGGGTGGAGGCGGCGCCCGCCGGGGGAGCGGGGACGCTGCCCGGCGCCCGGCGGCTGTTCGCGCCGGCGACGCTGACCCTGGCCCGTACGGAGGAGTCGGCGGGCCCGGACGAGGTGTTGGTCGTCCACACGCGCTTCGGGCTCGGCTACATGTTGCACGGCTCGGCGGCGCCGCTGCTGGCGCCCGGCTCGTTCGGCCACCCGGGCCGGGGCGGTTCGCTGGCCTTCGCCGACCCGGAGTCGGGCATCGCGTTCGGCTACGTCACCAACGGCATGCAGAAGAACGTGACGGCCGACCCGCGCGCCCAGGCGCTGGCCCGCGCCGTCCACCGCAGCCTGGCCTGACCGGCCCCGGTCCGCACCAGTGCGTACGGGCCGCCCTCCACGCCATCCCTTACGCCGGACGCGATCCGCCGCTTACCCTGCCGGGACCAGATGATCAACGGCGGAAGGGCGGCACCTGATGCGGCGGTTCGAGGGGTACGGCGTACTGATCACCGGCGCGGGCCGTGGCATCGGCGCGACGACGGCCCGCAGGTTCGCCGACGAGGGCGCGAGCGTGCTCGTCACCGACCTCGACGGGGCGCGCGCGGAGGAGGTCGCGGAGGAGATCCGGGCGGCGGGCGGAGTGGCCCACGGCCTCGCGTGTGACGTGGGGGACCGGGCGGCCGTGGAGGCCGCGGTGCGGCAGGCCGTCGAACGGTTCGGCGCGCTCGACGTGCTGGTCAACAACGCCCTGTCGTGCAACCCGGACACCGAACTCTTCGAGGACCAGGGCGACGAGGAGTGGGAGCGCGACCTCGACATCACGCTGACCGGCGCGTTCCGGTGCGCGCGTGCCGCGCTCCCGGAGCTGGCCAAGGCGGGTGGCCGGGGCGCGATCGTCAGCGTCGGATCGGTCAACGGCGAACAGGACTTCGGCAACCACGCCTACAGCGCCGCCAAGGCCGGGCTGGCCAGCCTGACCCGCACGCTGGCCGGCCACGCGGCGCCGCGCGGCGTACGGGTCAACCTGGTCGCGCCCGGCACGGTGCGTACGCCGGTGTGGGAGGGCCGTGACGAGTCGCTGCGGCGGGCGAGCGCGGAGTATCCGCTGGGCCGCGTGGGCGAGCCGGCGGACATCGCGGCGGCGATCACGTTCCTCGCCTCCAGCGACGCGGCGTGGATCACCGGGGTGACGTTGCCGGTTGACGGCGGGTTGCTGGTCAGCAATGTCGCCTTGCGGCGGGCTTTGTCGGGGGAGTAGTCGCCTCGCGGCGGGCGGGGTGGCTTCTCGGTGCGGAGGCGTTCAGCCGTACTCCCTGACGTACCGGCGGATCAGGTCGAGTGAGTCCGCCGGCGTCAGGGCTTGCGCGCGCACCACGTCGAATCTGTGCAAGTGGTCAACGACCTGCCGTGGGGCCGAGATGACCTCGCCAGCGCCGTAGCTCTCCAGCAGGGCCGTTGTCGTTCCGTTCTCCAGCGTCAGCAGGGTGAGGCTGCCGCCCATCAGCGGATGGAACGGCTCGGTGAAGGGCAGGATCTGGATTTTCACGTGAGGCCTCGCCGCGACGTCGAGCAGGTGCTGTAGCTGGTCAACCATGATGCGGCGATCGGCGGACAGCCGTCTCAAGGCCGCCTCATCCATGATCGCCCAATACTGTGGTGGGTCGGCGCTTTCGAGTCGGTCCTGCCTCCGCATTCGAAATTCCAGGATCTCCTCCAGGGCTGGTAAGTCCGTCCTCGCGAGCCCGAGTGAGTACGCCGCTCTGGCGTAGTCCCTGGTCTGCAACAGGCCGGGTACCAGGCTGCTGGAGAAGACCTGAATGCGAATGCTTTTGGCTTCCAGGGGAAAGCAGTCGCGACTCTGCTTCGACACCAGGGAGTCCTGGGCGACGGCGAGCAAATCGTCGAACAGCCCGCCCGTCGAGAAATAGCCGTCCAACGCGTTCGCCAGCGCATCGGACGGCAGTTGTTCATGGCGCTCGACGCGGCTGATGTACGAGTGCGGATAGTGCAGCTTCTCCGCCAGCGCGCGGAGGGAGAGACCCGCGTTCTCGCGCATCCGTCTGAGATGCCGCCCCGGCAGTGTGCGTGCCGTGGTCTTGGTGCTCTCCCTGAGCAAGCCGTGGAGTTTCATCCCGCATGCCTTTCTCGTGCGCGCGTGACCCGTGGTCGCCAGGTACCAGGCCGCCGGTTGTGAGCGTAGCCCTCGCGGGGCAACCCTGTGAGGAATCGATCACCATCTGTCACCGCGTTCGGAGTTCGTGTCGTCATGCGTCAACTCCGCTTCGTGGCAGGACGTTGCGAGCCGTCGTGAGGAACGAGCACCGCTCATGAATCGCCAGCACACGCTGACCCTGCGGGTCTACCGCCAACGCCCCGGCGAACAGCCGGTTCCGGTCGCCCCGACCACCACCGTTCACGTCGACCCCGACACCGTCACCCCCGGGGAACTTGAGGCCAAGTACCTCTCCACCGCCTGGGGGCCCTGCCGCTGCCCCCGGCACCGTGTGGGGGGCTCCGGTGAGTGACGCGACCGAGCCCGTCGACGTACCACCCGGCGCAGACGGCGAGTCCGGGCTTTCGGCGGGATACACGCGCGCCCTGCGCTACGTACTCACCGGCGAGCACGAAATTCACACCGTGGCCGGTGTTGTGCTGAGGTTCTTTCTCGCCGATGGCGGGCGGAACGGGCTGGAGGACGGCTGGCGGGCCGTAACTGACCGGGAGTTCCAGTTCGCGTACGAGAACTCGCTGTTCGACATGGAGGCGGCGAAGAGGAAAGAGATCCGACCCAATACGCGGTACGTGCAACTCACCCTGGACGCCCTCGCCGGGGCCGGTGCGTACTTCTGGTCGGACGGGTACGGGGCGGCGGGGGTCATGACGGCGAACGGGAAGACGCCCGAGGAGTGCGGGTTCCGGGTGCCGGAGGCGCGGGGGCGGTCGGGCCGCGGGGGTGGCGCGTGAGGGGGCGCATCGGTTGCGGGTGGTGCTGGTGGTGTGGAAGCCGCGTAACGCGGACGACCCGTCCGACGTCACGACGGCCGGCTGGCCGCACGTGCTCCAGGTGCAACTGGCCCGTGATCGGGAGGTCTGGGAGCCGCCGGGCGTCGTCGTGCGGCCCGGGGAGCGGGTGGTGTCGGCCGCGGCGCGGGTCGCGGGCGCGGTGGGGATCGGGCTGCCGAACCTGCACCGGGTGTTGGCCGTTGACGAGCGGCCGGCGGTGGGCGGGGCGCCGGCCGAGTTGGTACTCCTGGTGGACGGTGGGTGGTGCACGGACGCCGACGTGGTCGAGGTACCCAACTGCCTCTGCGCGCACGAGCGCGGGTGCCGGCACCGGCGGCGGTGGGCGGCGGCCGAGGTGGCGTGCGCGGATGACGCGGCGCTGGCGGTGGGGCTCGGGGCGGCGGTCGGGATGGCCCCGGCGTTCGTCGTCGCACGGGAGGACGGGGGTGAGGCGTTGGGCGTGGCGTACCCTCGGCCGTCCGGCCGCTGACCTGCGCGTCCGCGCGTCCGGTGTGGACCCCCCTACGGTGCCGGGGCACAATCGGTGCTCCGCGTGGGACACATGAGGCAGTGCGAGGGGGAACGGTGCGGATGGTTGTCGGAGCGGCCGAAGGACAGCGGGGGCCCAGGCCACCCGCCGCAGCGGTGGCCGGCGTCGGACGGGGGCGGTAACCGTGGAGGTCATGCCCGACCCGGCCGTGTCCCGCGCCGTACTCATCGGCACCACCGGCAACGCCGAGATCGCGCCGTTGCCCGCCGTGGCGGCCAACCTCGTCGCGCTCGCCGACGTCCTCACCTCGGACCGCTCCTGGGACCTGGCCCGCGAGCACTGCGCGGTACTGGCCGAACCCGTGACCTCCGACGCCGTCGCCGCCGTGCGCACCGCCGCCGCCGAGGCCACCGACGTCCTGCTGGTTTACGTGGCCGGGCGCTGCCGTATCGACCCGGCGAGCGGCGAGTTGGTCTTCGCCCCGGCCGCCCCGGCGCCAGGGCGGTCGGCCACGGGGCTCGACTACGCGACGCTGCGCCAGGCCGTGTTGTCCGGGCGCGCGCGGCGCCGGGTGGTGCTGCTCGACTGCTGCCTGACCGAACCGGTGCCGGGCTCGCCGTCCGACCCGGCGGCTGGGTCGGCGTCCGGTTCGGCGTCCACCACCGCTCCGTCCGACGCGCGGGGCGGGGCCGTCGCGGTGGCAGACGCGGCCCAGCTCGCCGACGGCTACGTGCTGGCCGCCGCGACCGGCGACCTCGACGCGTACGCCTCGGAGGAGGACCAACACACGTCCTTCACCGGTGAGTTGCTGCGGATGGCGGCGGACGGCATGGCGTACGGGCCCGAGGCGCTGCGGCTCGACATGGTGTACGAGCACAGCCGCGCGAGCCTGGCGGGCCGGGAGCGGGCGCTGCCCGAGCGCCGCGACCTGAGCGGCGCGGCCGAGGCGGGCCGGGTGGCGTTCGTCCGCAACGCGGCCTCGACCGGGGCCGCGCCCTTCGGAGCGACGACCCTACTCCGGGCCATGCCGCCGGCCGCGCCGCCGGCGTCGACGCCGACCGTGACGCTGGGCACGGCGGGCGACCCGGCCGGCCCCGAGGCAGGACCCGACGCCCGGCCCGTGCCGGACACTGCCGCGGCATCGCCCGTGGACGCCGTACCCGAGGACGCGCCGCCACCCGCCGATGCCGTACCCCGGGACGCGCCACCTGCGGACGCGCCCCCGTCCACGAACCCGGCGGCCCCGTCTGCCGCGCCGGCGCAACCCGGCGCGTTCGGGGCGCCTCCGCCCGCCTTCGGCGCCGCCCCGCCGCCGTTCGACGCGACCTCACCACCGTCCTTCGGCGCCGCGCCGGGACAGCAGCCCGCCGCGCACCCCGGCCAGCCGCCGGCCGCACCGGCCGGGCCAGCCGGCCCGCACGCCGCTCCACCGCCACCCGCGCAACCGGGAGCGCAGCCAGGCCCGCAGCCAGGCCCGCAACCGGGTGCGCAACCCGCCCCGTACGGCGCGCCGCCCGCCCCGTACCCCGGATCGCTGCCGGCGCCGCCCCCGCCCTTCGGGCCGCAGTCGGGCGCCCCGGGCGCGCCACCGGCGCAGGCCGCGCCGTCCGCCGTCGGCGCCGGGGCGGGGTTCGCGCCGCCGCCGCGCGCGGACGGGACCGACGGGCCGTGGTGGCGGCAACGGCGGGTGCGGTACGGCGCGCTGGCGGTGGCCCTCGCCGTGGTCGCCGGGGCGGTGATCACCGTCGTGTGGCCGGAGGACAAGGGGAGTAAGGACGCTCCGACGGACCGGCCCAAGGCCAGCCAGAGCGCGAGCGGGAACCCGGGCGCCGAGGGCGACAAGCCCGGTGGCGGGCCCGGCGTCGCCGCGTACGACGCCGCGACCAAGGGCGTCGTCAACCCGTCGAAGCGGCAGGGCGGCACCCTCAAGTTCGTCTCGACGATGGACGCCGACTCCTGGGACCCGCAGCGCGGTTACTACGGGTTCACGTGGAACTTCTCCCGCTTCTACGCCCGCCAACTCCTCACCTACGCCACCGAGCCGGGCGCCGGCCCCGCGCGCCTGGTGCCGGACCTCGCGACCGGGCGGGCCCGGGTGGGGGACGGCGGCAAGACGTACACGTACACGCTGCGCCCCGGGGCCACCTGGGAGGACGGCACGCCGGTGACCTCCAAGGACGTCAAGTACGGCATCGAGCGGACCTGGGCCGCCGACGTGATCAGCGGCGGGCCCTCCTACCTGCGCGAGGTGCTCGACCCCAAGAGCGACTACCCGGGCCCGTACAAGGACAAGGCGAAGGACAAGCTGGGGCTGCGCGCGATCCAGACGCCGAACGACCGGACGATCACCTTCAAACTGCCCCGGCCCTACCGGGACTTCGAGCACCTGCTCGCGATGCCCTCCGCATCGCCGGTGCCACGGGCGAAGGACACCCGGGCCACGTACGCGCAGCGGCCGTTCTCCTCGGGCCCGTACAAGTTCGACGCGTACCAGCCGGGCAAGTCGCTGACCCTGGTGCGCAACGAGCGGTGGCAGCGGTCCTCCGACCCGGTGCGCACCGCGCTGCCGGACCGGATCAGCGTCGACATCGTGGTCTCGCCCACCACGCGGGACCAGGAGCTGCGCGCGGGCCGCTACGACCTGGACATCAGCGCCTTCGGCGTCGACGCCAGCCAGCGCGTGCGGTTGCTGGACGACGCGAAGACGAAGGCCCAGGTGGACAACCCGCACACCGGGATCGTCCGCTACGCGGCGCTGGCCTCCAACGTCGCCCCGTTCAACGACGTGCACTGCCGCAGGGCGGTCTTCTACGCGACGGACAAGCGGTCCGTGCGGGCGGCCACCGGAGACCCGCGGGTGGGCGACGAACTCGCCCCGCACCTGCTGCCGCCGGGCGTCTCGGGCAGCGAGCCGGACTACGACCCGTACGGCACCAAGCGCTCGGGTGGCGCGCCGGACCTGGAGCGGGCGCGGCAGGAGTTGAAGGAGTGCGGCAAGCCGACCGGCTTCCGTACCACCGTGGCCGTCTCGGACGGGCCGCAGGAGGTGGCGGTCGCGGAGGCGATCAAGGCGTCGCTGGCGCGGGTGGGGATCTCGGTGAAGGTCGAGCAACTGCCGTTCGCCGAGTTCGCCACGGCGATCGGCAAGCCCGACCAGGTCAAGCGCAAGGGGTACGGCATCAGCCTCAGGCGGTGGAGCGCCGACTACCCAACCGGGCGCGGCATGCTGGAGCCGCTGGCCGACGGGCGGCGGATCACCCCGCAGGGCAACCTCAACGTCGCCCTCCTCAGGGACAAGGCGCTCGACAAGCTCTTCGACACCTCCCGCGCCAACCAGGACCAGGGGCGGGCCGAGAGCGACGACCAGCGGATCAACCACAAGGTCTCCGACGCGGCCGCCTACCTGCCGCTGACCTTCGAGAAGGCGCTGACCTGGCGCAACCCACGGCTGACGAACGTCACGACGACCAGCGCGTACGGGGGCGGCTACGACTTCGTCTCGCTCGGCGTGCTGCGGTAGCCGGCGGCCCGCCGGCCGGTGCGGCCGGTGCGGCCGGGTTCGGGCGGGGGCCGGCGGGGTCGGGCGGGGGTTCGGGCGGGCCCGGTGGTGGTCCGGCTCGGCCCCGCCCGGCTCAGCCGGCGTAGAGCATCAGGCCGATGCCCGCGACCATCAGGCCGGCGGCGGCGATACGGGCCGTGCCGAAGCGCTCCTTGAGGAACAGCGCGCCGATCGCGGCGCCCACGATGATGCTGGACTCGCGCAGCGCGGCGATCGGCGCGAGCGGCGCCCTGGTCTGCGCCCACAGCACGAGCCCGTACGCGAAGACCGACAGCACCCCGCCACACAGGCCACGCACCGCCACCGGCCTGAGCTGGCCGACGAGCATGCGACGCCGGGTGGCCAGCGCGTACGCCGGAATGGCGATGCCCTCCAGGATCATCAGCCAGCCGATGTAGCCGAGCGAGGTACCGGAGGCGCGCACGCCCACGCCGTCCACGACGGTGTACGCGGCGATCGACAGGCCCGTGGCCACGGCGGCGGCCAGCGCCGCCCAGTGCGGCCGGCCACCGGAGCCACGGATGCCCCACAGGGCCAGGCCCACCAGACCGGCCGAGGCGAGGACGACGCCCGCCGTCTGCCAGCCGCCCGGTCTCTCGTGCACGAAGACCGCGGCGAGCACGGTCACCACCAGCGGCGCCGTACCGCGCGCGATCGGGTACATCTGCCCGAAGTCGCCGAGCCGGAACGAGCGCATCAGCAGCGCCTGGTAGAGCACGTGGATCACGGCGGAGGCCACGAGGTACGGCCAGGCCCCAGCGGCCGGCACGGGCGCCCACACGGCGATGCCGAGCCCGCACACCAGGCCGCCGCCGGAGACCAGCGTGAAGGCGAGGAGCTGGTCCCTGATGCCGTGCGCGATGGCGTTCCAACTCGCGTGCGTGACGGCCGCGACCAGGACGGCCGCCGCGACGAGCGGCGTCACCCGGACGCCCGGCGCGCACTGGCGGCGGACACCTCACGCGCGCTGGCGGCCGATGCGTGGTCGGCGGGGCGGGAAGGGCCAGGGGGACATGGGGGAGCGTCGTCCATGGCGGCCACCGTAACTGAAGTTGTATAGCCAACACGATGAGGTGGGTCACGTGGGAGGCCCACTGGGCGGGGTGGGTGTTTCGGGTGTTTCGGGCGTTCTGGGCGCGAGGTGGGGGCGGGGAGTGGCCCGGCCGAGTGGGCGCGCGCCGTCGCGCGCCGCGCGCTCGCGGGCCGATGGTGCGCGACCGGACACGCGGTGGCGCGCTCCCGGGGGCGGGCGCGCGGCGCGGCGTCGGAGGGCCGCCGTCCGCGGCGCGGACGGGGCGCGCGACGGCGGAGGCGCGGGGCGCCTCGTGCTGCGAACACCACGGCGGTAGGGGAAACCCGGGGCGTCGGGACGGCGACGGCCGTCGTTCCAGTGGGCACATAACGAGAGCGAGGACATCGCCACACCGCAGCCACACCGCCCGGAGGAGTACATGACCAACACCGTGGGCCGTACCGCCCTGCGCCCCTGGGGCGTGGGGCGGATGCGCCCGTACCCGCCCATACGCCCGGCCGGACACGCCCGCGTCGGCGTCGACCCGACGACCCAGCTCACCGTGTACTGGGACAGCCGGGGCCAGGTCGTCGAGATGGGGAAGCACGGCACCGCGCGGGGCACCGAGACCGCGGCGGAGAGCACCAACATGGACAGCCGCAACGACACCGACCACGATCAGGACAGCGAGCAGGACTGATGGCACGGACCGCCGGGCCGGTGCTGGTCGTGACCGAGCCGGACGACGTCACGGCCAGCATGGTGATCGCCGAGCTGAACCGCAGGCGCGTCCCCGTGGTCCGCTTCAACCCCGCGGACATCGGCGACGCACTGCACGTGTCGGCGCGGTTCGGCGCCGGCGCTCCCACCCCGTCCGGTTCACTGCGCACCTCCTCCAGGGCAACCGCGCTGGAGCGGGTGCGCGCGGTGTACTGGCGGCGGCCCGTCTGGCCCCGGTTCCCGCACCTGGCCGCGCCGGACGCGCGCTTCGCCGCGGCCCAGGTGCGCTACGGACTGGGCGGCATCCTGCACGCGCTGACGGAATGCCGGTACGTCAATCACCCGTTACGCAACTACGCCGCCGAACACAAGCCCCTCCAACTCGCCACGGCCACCCGCATGGGCTTCACCGTGCCCCCCACACTCATCTCCAACGACCTAGGGGAGATCCGATCCTTCATGCGGGCCCACGGACCCGTCGTCTACAAGGCGTTGCGCTGGACGGCGTACCACGACCCGGACGGTCAGGGGCTGACGACCTGGACCGAACCGGTGGACCCCGTGGAGCTGGACGAGAGCGTCAAGGTCGTACCGCACCTCTTCCAGTCCCGCGTGGACAAGGTCGCTGACGTGCGGGTGGTGGTCGTGGGCGGGCGCGTCTTTGCGGTACGCATCGACTCGGAACTACTCGACTGGCGACGCGACTACGGAGCCCTGACCTACCGCGTGATCGACCTCCCCACTCAGACCGCAGAGGGACTCGTGCGTTTCTTGCGTCACTTCGGACTGGCCAGTGGCAGCTTTGACCTCGCCCTCGGCCGGGACGGGACGCTGCACTGGCTGGAGTTGAACCCCAACGGCCAGTGGGGATGGCTCGAAGACGCGGCCGGGCTGCCGCTCGCCGCCGCGTTCGCCGACCTCCTCGCCCAAGGAGAGCCATGAATGGCCACAGAACCGCCCCCGAGTCCCCCTGCTCCGCCCTGAGCGCGGCGCGCGGCGCCCTGCTCGACCGCCTCGAAGCCGAGCGACCCATCGGCCCCGACTGGGCGGCGGCCGTCCGCGCGGTGCCCCGCGAACGGTTCCTGGGCGGCGGCGTGTTCCTGCCCGAGGCGCCCGAGGGCCAGGCCGCGCGCTGGCGACCCGTGACCCCGGACGGGCTGCGCCCCGAGGAGTGGGCCGAACTCGCCTACAGCGACCAGTCGCTGGTCACCCAGCTCGACGGGGCCCTCACCCCGGACCAGGCCACCGGACCCGTCGAGGGCTACCCCACCTCCTCGTCCACCGCGCCGGCCACGGTCGTCGGCATGCTGGAGGAGCTGGAGGTGCGCGACGGCGACCGCGTCCTGGAGATCGGCACCGGCACCGGCTACTCCACGGCCCTGCTCTGCCACCGCCTCGGCGAGGACAACGTGACCACCGTGGAGGCCGACCCCGACCTCGCGCGCCGGGCCGACGACGCGCTGGAGGTCGCCGGCTACTCCACCTGGACCGTCACCGACGACGGCCTCCTCGGCCACCCGTCCCGCGCCCCGTACGACCGGATCATCGCCACCTGCGCGGTGCGCCGCATCCCCCACACCTGGCTCCGGCAGGCCCGCCCCGGCGCCATCGTCCTGGCCACGGTGGGCAGTTGGTCGTACGGGACGGGGCTGGCCAAGGTCGTCGTCGCGGCGGACGGCACGGCCGAGGGGCGCGTCACCGGCCCGTCGTCGTTCATGCCGGCCCGCGCGCAGGCCGCCGTACCGTTGGGCGGGAGCCTGGCGGCGCGCGCCGCGTACGCCGACAGCGTCCGCCGCGCGCGCGTCCCGCCCGACGCGCTCCGCGACTGGATGCCGGCCTTCCTGGCCCAACTGGCCGCGCCAACCGCCCAGTTGTTGCGGGCGGTGGCCGGGGGGACGGAGAGGCGGTACCTGATCGACGCGGAGCGGGAGTCGTTCGCCGAGCTGGCGCCGGAGGGTGACGGGTGGGTGGTCCGGCAGGGCGGGCCGCTGGCGCTCTGGGACGCCGTGGAGCGCGCGATCACCGGGTGGCGGGCGGCGGGGGAGCCGGGCATCGACGCGGTACGGCTACGCGTCACGCGGGAGGCGCACACCTACTGGATCGACGCGCCGAGCCGCCTCGGACTGCGCTGGGAGCACCGCCACCCGCCGCTGCCGTGACGGCGCCGACGAGTTGGGCGGGGGCGCTCGGTGGGGTGGGGGCGTTCGGTGGGGTGGGAGTGCGTGGCGGGGGCCGTCAGGCCACGGGCGGCGGGTCGTTCGGGCCCGGGACGCGGAAGGGTGGCGTGCTCGTACCGGTGACGCGGTAGCGGTAACACGGGTCGGGGTCGGACAACTCGCCCCGTGCCTCGCCCTGCGGGGTACGGATGAGGGCGGCGGTGCGCCTGCCGCCGAGGAGGGCGACGAGTTCCGGGGCGCCGACGACCCGGCCGTACCAGTGGTAGCGCCCGTCGACCGGTTGGAACGTACCGCGCAACTCCACGTCGACGACGCGCTCCTCGCCCTCGAACTCCAGGGTGGCGGGCCCACGGTAGCCCGCTTCGTGGTCGGGGTTCTCGTGCGTGCTGTGCGCGCTCTGTGTGCCATGTGCGCCCTGCGCGTCCTGCGTGGTGCGCGTGGGTGTGGTGGCGGGGGTGCGGTCGGGTGACGGCTGGGACTGAGGCTGGTGCTGTGGCGTGACGGCGTTCACTGCACGGCTCCTTGGGACGATTCCTCGACGCCTTGGCGTGGTGCGGCGGGCCCGGTCGGCCGTGTCCGCGCGGCGGGCGCGCTCGCGGACGTCTTCGTTCGGCGGGCGCACCCGCCGACGTTGCTGACGGGTGCCGGGCCCTTGACTCCCGTAACGAGAGATTCCATGCTCCTGAGAGTGGCTGTTACCTCGGGTAACACCTTAGTTCGTGAAGGAGTGGAGCGCCATGGCCCGTTCACTGCCCGATACGAAGGTGGGCGACAGGGAGAAGACCGCCGCCCGACTGCTGGCCTCGTCGGCGAAGAAGTTCTACGACCCCGAGGTGGACATCGACTGGGACGCGCCGCTGGTCGACGGCAAGCACTACCTGCTGCCCCACCGCATATCCCTCTACGGCACCCCGCTGTGGGACCGGCTCAGCGAGGAGCAGCGGCTCGAACTCGGCAAGCACGAGGCCGCGACCATCGTCAGCGTCGGCCTCTGGTTCGAGCTGCTGTTGATGAAGATGCTGGTCAAGGCCGCGTACAACGGCGACACGCGCACCCGCCACATCCAGTACGCGCTGACCGAGGTCGCCGACGAGTGCCGGCACGTCACCATGTTCGCCCGGCTCGTGGAACGCATCGACTGCCCGGCGTACGGCCCGCCGCGCCACCTGCACCAGGTCGCCAAGATCCTGCCGGCCATCGCGTACGGCCCGGCCATGTACGGCTCCATCCTGGTCGCCGAGGAGATCACCGACCGGCTCCAGCGCGAGATGACCGGCAGCGACGAGATCCAGCCGCTGATGCGGATGGTGAACCGCATCCACATCATGGAGGAGGCGCGCCACGTCACCTTCGCCCGCGAGGAGGTCGTCCGGGGCATGGCCGGGCTCGGCCGCGCCGAACTCCGCTACCAGCGGCTGCTCACCGCCCTTGTCTCGTACTGCATCTGTCGCAGCCTGATACATCCACGGGCCTACGCGGCCGTCGGCCTCGACCCCAGGGAGGCGTGGCGGGCCGCCCACGCGAACCCGCACTACCGGGAGTCGATGCGGTTCCTCGGCGAGCGCATCGTGCCGTTCCTGGACGACGCCGGCCTGGTCGGCGCCCCGGGCATGCGGCTGTGGCGCGACTCGCACCTGTTGGGCTGAACGCCCGCGCTTCGGCCCCGCCGGGTTCGGCGCCACCGCCTCGCGTCCCGTCGGGCTGGGGCCGGCCCCTTGGGCAGGGTTGGTCGCGGTGGCGTCGGTACCCTGCGTGCCGTGATCAACTCATCTGCGGGACCTGACGACACCGACACCGGTGCCGACGCCGGTTGTGAAGCCGGCTCCGACGCCGAGGTCGCGATCGCCGCGGCGCGGGCCGGCGCCGACGTGGTGCGCGACCTGTACGGCCAGCGGCTCACCCGTTACGACAAGGGTGACGGGGACTTCGCGACCGCCGCCGACGTGGCGGCCGAGCAGGCGATCGTCAGCGTCCTGCGCGCCGCCCGGCCCGACGACGCCGTGCTCGGCGAGGAGGGCGGACAGCAGGGCGCGCCGGAGGCCGCCCGCCAATGGCTGGTGGACCCGCTGTGCGGCACGCTGAACTACGCGGTCGGCACCGCGTTGGTCGCCGTCAACGTGGCGCTGCGTGGCGGCCCGGCGGCGGTGGCCGACCCGTTCGGCGGCGAGGTCTTCCACACCGACGGCCACACCGCCTGGATACGGCGGGACGGCGCCGACGCCCCGCTGGCCCCCACGGCCGCTACTCGCCTCGTGGACGTCAACCTCGACCCGCCGTTCCCCGGCGCGCCCGGCTTCCGGGCGGTGAACCTGCTGGCCGACGAGCGGTTCGTGGCCCGCTTCCGTCCCCGGGTCGTGTCCACGAGCCTGGCCCTGACCTGGGTCGCCGCGGGCAAGCGAGCCGCCTACGTCACGGACGGCGGCGACCTGTCGGAGAGCGTGCACTTCGCCGCCGGGATCGCGCTGTGCCGCGCGGCCGGGTGCGTGGTGACGGGGATCGACGGAGAGCCGGTCGGGCGGGCCGGGCAGGCCGGACGAGCCGGGGCGGCCGGGCTGGCGGGCCGTGGGTTGGTGGTGGCCGCCGACAGCGAGACGCACGGGGCGTTGATGTCGATGATCCGGGGGTGAGGGCGTGCGGGTGCGGGGACGTGCGGGGCCGGGTGGGCGTCAGGGGGACGGCGCGCGCGGCTTCGCGGCGTACGACCGTGGGGCTACGGCCCCGGGGGCACGGCTCGGGGCTGCCGCACTCCTGGGGGCGTACGACTCCGGCAGGTCCCCGGCGCTACGCGCCGGCGGTGAACAACTCCGCCACATGCTCCGCCAGCTGTACGACCTGGTCCCGATCGGGCCCGTTCCGGGCCACGGTGAACCCGTGCCGGCGTCCCCAGAACGCCGCGCGTACGGCGTGCAGTTGAGCCCAGCGCCGCACACGTACCCGGTCCAGCTCGGCCGCCTCCGCGAAGACCTCCACCGCCCGACGGAGGCCCCCGGCCAGATCGCCGCCGGACTCGACGAGCGGCACCGCGCACGACGTCAGCAGGGCACCGGCGTCGTACGCCGGGTCCCCCACGTACCCCTTGGGGTCGATGACCAGCCAGGGTTCGCGGTCGGCCCGCAGGATGTTGCGGGCGTGCAGGTCGCCGTGGACGAGGGTGTCCGGCTGGTCGGGGCCCAACTCGCGGACGGTCGCGGCGGCGGCGTCCAGGACGCGGGACGACATGCCGTGCGGCAACTCGTCGGCGTCCGTGCGGAGTTCCGGCCCCCACTCCGCGACCCGGTCCCGCAGTCGCGGCAGGTCGGCGGGGGCCGGCACGGCGAGCCGGCGGCTGAGCTGCCCGGCGGTCGCCGCGACCTCGTCACCGTCCGCGACGCCGGCCAGCGTCTCCGGGTGGGCGCGCTCCAACAGCATGGCGAAGTGCTCGTCGTCGCGCTCGTACAGGAGCACCGCCCCGCGCCCACCCCAGACCGCGAACGCGTCAGGCTCGTGGACGTTGCCCGGGTGCGGGAACGACACCTTGATCACGGCCGGTGCCGCGTCCCGTCGCCGTACCACCGGTACGACGATCCCGACCGCCCCGTGCCCCACGTCCCCGTCCGGCACGCACTCCCAGCGGTCCGACAACTGGGACGTCAGGGCGGGGAGTTGCTCGACCCACGCCGCCCCGGCCGAGCCCTCGCGCTCGATGGTGGTCCGCTTGAACTGCTCCGGTACCTCGATCATTCGGGCACAGTACGCGTCGTGCCGCGCGGGCTGTCGAGTAGCCCCTCGGTCGGGCTCCGGGGCGGGCGCCGGGCCCGCCCCGGAGCCCCTCCGTCCCGCGTCGGGTCAGCCCGCGCGCAGCAGCGCGGCCACGATCGGGCCGGCCGCCTCGCCGCCGTGGCCACCCTGCTGGACCACCGCCGCCGCGGCCACGTCACCGCGGTACGCCGTGAACCAACCGTTGGGCTTCTTCTGGCCGTCCACCTCGGCCGAACCCGTCTTCGCCCCGATGTCCCCGGACAGTCCCGACATCGCCTGCGCGCCGGTGCCCGCCGTCGCCGTCAGCTTCATCAGCGACTTGAGCTGCTTGACCGTGTCGGGCTTCATCGCGCGCGGGGCCTTGGCCAGCGTGCGGTTGTCCAGGCTCGGGGCCACCAGGTACGGCTGGCGGAACGTGCCGGTGCTCGCGGTCGCCGACACCGAGGCCATCGTCAGCGGGTTCATCCGCACCCCGCCCTGGCCGATCAGCGACGCCGCCTTGCTCGCGTCCTGCTGGACGGGGACCGCGCCGTCGAACGTCGGTACGCCCGTCTGCCAGTTGAGCCCGATCCCGAAGACGTCCCGCGCCTCCTGCGTCAACGCGTCGTCCGACAACTTCGAAGCCTGGGTGATGAAGGCCGTGTTGCAGGAACGGGCGAAGCTCTGATCGAAGGTGCCGCCCTTGATTTCGAACTTGTCGAGGTTCTGGAACTTCCAGCCACCGTACGAGGCGAACTTCGGGCACGGGTGCTGCTTTCCCGTACCCGCCAGCCCCTTGTCGATGAGCAGCGCCGACGAGACGACCTTCATCGTGGAACCGGGCGCCAGCGAGCCCTGGAGCGCGGTGTTGAAGCCCTCGGCCGGCGAGTTGGCGAGCGCCAGCACCTCACCCGTACTCGGCTTGATCACCACGGCCGACGACTTCGGCTTCTTCGCCACCTGCTGCTCGGCGACCCGCTGCAACCCCGAGTCCAACGTCGTACGCAGCGTGCCCGGCGTCCCGTTGGACAGCACCTTGAGCGTCTCGTCCGGCGTCTTCCCCGCCCGATCGACGTACAGCTCCACGCCCGCCGTACCGCCCGCCTTCGCCCCGTACTTGTCGCGCAGCCCGGACAGCACCACCTTGAGCGTGGGGTGCTCGGCGGGGACCAACTCCTTGCCGTTCCGGTCCACGGCCTTGATCGGCGGCTTCTTCGCCGGCCCGGTACGCACCGTGTCCCCGGGCCGCAACTTCGGGAAGACCACCGAGGGCTTCCAGTCCACGCGCGCCTCACCCGTCTCCGCGTCGCGCACCACGGTCAGCGCGGAGTCGTACGCCCACGTCGCCCGCTGCTGCTCGTGCACGATCTCCGCCGAGACGCGGAACGGCGCCTTGGCGCCGGTCGGCGTGCCCGGCGTCAACGTGACCTTGTTGACGCGCGCCTGCTTGCGGTAGCCGTCCAGCGCGGCGCGGGCGGCCTTCTCGTCGCTGGTGAGCGCGGCGGCCTCGGCCGCGTCACCCCGACCCCAGGCCGCGAGGAAGTCCCCCACGGTCTTGCGTACCTCGGCCTCGCTCGGCGGGCCGGTCTTCACCGGGGTCTTCGTCTTCGCCGCGCCGTCGGTCTTCGCGCTGGTGACCGTGGAATCACCGGCGGAGTCGCCATCGTCCGACGTCAGGCTGTACGCGCCGTACCCGGCCGCGCCGACCATTGCCACGAACACCCCACCGATGACGGCGGCCTTCGCACCCTTGCGCATTCGAGAACCCCCACAGTTCCTCAGCCCCCTCGTCAGTTGCTGAAGGGGGCGGCGCGGGGCACTCTACCGGCACTCTTCGTAAACCTTTGCCCGCCCTCTGTTGCCCGGAGCCGTCAGGTGGCCGTGACGAACTCGTCCGTCTCACCCACGCGGTGGATCAGGCCCACACCGTGGTCCGTGAGGAGCTCCACCAGGTCCGCGTCGGGCAGCCCGGGCAGCAGGACGACCAGGGCGGGCGGCACGTCCGGCTCGGCGTCGGTACGGACGTAGCGCCCGTAGTCCAGGAGTTGACCCAGCGCCATCCGCACCGACTCCCGCCTGGTGCTGCCCTTGACCTCGTACAACACGTGGTCGGTGGCGTCGTACAGGTCGGTGAGCAGGGTGGAGGTCTTGCCCTTGAGCCGTATCTGGAACCGTCCCACCGCATGGCCCCGCGCCGTGAGATGGGCCTCGAACGCCTCGCTCAGCTCGGCCTCCCGTCGCCGCACGGCGGTGGCGGCAACTGCGGCCCGCTCCCCCTGTCGGGTCTTGTTCTGCTCCGGCTCGACCATGCTGCTGGTGGTGACGTCGGCGGGGACCAGTTCCATCTCGGTGTGCTGCGCGGGCGGGATCTCATCATCAGCCGACCGCTGGAAGGCGCCGGTGGGGCGCAGCCGAAAGATGATGGCCCTGCGGAGCACGCCGCCCTTGCCCGGGGTTTGCCGCATCACGTACGGCTCGGCCGCGTCGAGCTCGAACGCCCCGACGTAGCGGTGACGCTTGGCCTTTCTGCCGGGCACCGTGCCCACCGCGACGAAGAGGTGCAGCGTGCGCCCCTTGTCGGCGTGGTTGAGGATGGCGGAGTTTTTCTGCCCCAGCGGGCCATCGAAGACCTGGTCACTGCGGCCGGCGCCGGTGTATTCGAAGACGGGCCCGAGCTCGTCCTCCTCCTGCAGCCAGCCGTCGTCATAGCCGTACTCGGCCCCGGCCTCGGCGTCCGAGAACAGCAGCACATTGGCCTTCTCGTCGGCCGGGACGATGCCGCCGTACAGGCTGCCGCCCAGCACGGGTTTGATCTCCTCGCGCGTGCGGACGTCGCCGGGCTTGATCGGGAGCGCGTCGGTGGCCATGCGTCGGACGGTAGACCATCCCACTGACACTCTGGCGGGGCGCCGGCTGTTCGTCGCTGTCGCTCCGTCATGGTTCAGGGCGGCGTCGGTGGGACCATCCCCGCGCGCGGGGACCAGGCCCCTCGAATGCAGGTCGAGGAGTACGCCGCGGGGTCATCCCCGCACGCGCGGGGACCAGCCCCGGCGCTTGGCCCGGTATGCCGATATGGCGGGACCACCCCCGCAGGCGCGGGGACCAGCGGCCGCGTCCGTGTTGTCCGCGCTTGGAGGTGGGACCACCCCCGCACGCGCGGGGACCAGCAGGCACGCGCGGCGTTGCACCGTGCTCTGCAGGGACCACCCCCGCACGCGCGGGGACCAGGCCCCGCCCGCAGAGCCGACGGCCGCTGAGCCAGGACCACCCCCGCACGCGCGGGGACCAGCTTGATCGCACCCCACGACGCCGACCACGCCCGGGACCACCCCCGCGCGCGCGGGGACCAGCGCTACATCGTGCACGAGACGCCGCCCGACGAGGGACCACCCCCGCGCGCGGGGACCAGAGCAATTGACCTGCGGGTTTACTCGGCGGCAGCCCGGTGTTTTGCAACTTTCGCCGCTCGCGACCTATCGGCCAGTCCCGGAAAAGCCGGCATAGCACTCCGATTCCCCGTTCCTGCAGACCCCGCCTAAATCCACGTATCCAGCCACATCCGATCCCGCCACGCCTCCAGCGGGATGGCCTGCCCCGTGTAGATCGGGAAGAAGTAGATGAAGTTCCAGACGATCAGCAGGACCAGCGCGCCCGCGCCGACCGCGCCGATGGCGCGGCGGCGTTCGGTGGCGCCGGGGGGGCCGACGACGGCGCCGAGCAGCATGGCGACCGCGAGGCACAGGAAGGGTACGAAGACCACCGCGTAGAAGGAGAAGATCGTGCGGTCCTGGTACGCGAACCAGGGGAGCAGTCCGGCCGCCGTGGCGCCCAGGATGGCGCCCGCGCGCCAGTCGCGGCGCAGGGCCCAGCGGTAGAGGAGGTAGAGGAGCGCGAAGCAGGCCGCCCACCACAGCAGCGGCGTGCCGAGCGCGAGGACCTCGCGGGCGCACTTCTCGGAGGTGTCGGACGGGCAGCCGACGGTGCCGGGCTCCGGCGACTCGTAGAAGTAGGACACGGGGCGCGACTGGATCAGCCAGGTCCACGGGTTGGACTGGTACGTGTGAGGCGAGTCGAGGCCCACGTGGAAGTCGTAGACCTCCTTCTCGTAGTGCCACAGGCTGCGCAGCGGGTTGAGCAGCCAGGCGAAGGCGCCGTCCGACGAGTGGCCGCCGTCGGTCTCGGCCCAGTGCCGGAAGTAGCCGCTGTGGCGCCAGCCCAACTCCTCGCTGTGGCTGCCGCTGTTGGCGAACCAACCGGCCCAGGAGGCGACGTAGGTGGCGATCGCGACCGGCACGGTGGCCAGGAACGCCCACGGCACGTCGCGGCGCAGGGCCGTGCGGTAGGGGTGCCAGGCACCCGCGGTGCGCCGGGCTCCCGCGTCCCAGACGACGGTCATCAGGCCGAACGCGGCCAGCACGTACAGCCCGTTCCACTTGGTGCCGCACGCCAGGCCCAGGCTCACGCCGGCCACGATGCGCCAGGGGCGCCAGCCGAGGCCGAGCCGTTCGGCGACCGTGGCGTCCGGCCTGGCCAGGCCGTCGGCGCCGACGGGCAGCGCCGCCGCGAGCCGGGCCCGGGCCTGGTCACGGTCGACCAGCAGGGCGCCGAACGCCGCCAGGATGAAGAACATCAGCACCAGGTCGAGCAGCGCGGTGCGGCTCATCACGAAGTGCAGCCCGTCGACCGCGAGCAGGCCGCCGGCCAGGCAGCCGAGGGCCGTGGAGCGGAACAGCCGCCGCCCGATGCGGCACAGCATGAGCACCGACAGGGTGCCGAGCAGCGCCACCATGAAGCGCCAGCCGAACGGGTTCAGACCGAAGAACTGCTCGCCGAGCGCGATGACCCACTTGCCGACCGGCGGGTGGACGACGTACGACGGGGCGTCGCTGAGCGGGATGCGCTGCGGGTCGGCGATGATCTGGTCGTTGGCGTTCTTGCTCCAGGTCCCCTCGTAGCCGTACTGGAGCAGTGACCAGGCGTCCTTGGCGTAGTACGTCTCGTCGAATATGACCTCGTTCGGGCTGCCGAGGCGCCAGAACCTGAGCAGTCCGGCGAACAGCGCGACCAGCAGCGGGCCGATCCAGCCCAACCAGCGGGCCAGGCGGTCTGCCGGGAGCGGGCCGATGCCGAGTGCCGTCCACAGCCGGGTGCCGGGCTCGGGGAAGGGCGGCACCAGGCGGTCACGGACGTCGGTCCGCGCCCGGCCCGCGTAACCGAATCGGCGCAGCCTGAGCTGCCAGGGCAGCGGCTGCTGTTCGGCGGCTTGGCCCCGCTGGGCGTGGGTCGCGGTGTCACTCGTCACCGCGCCATCGTAGGGAACGGCCTGTCGTCAGTCGCGGGGGCGGCGCTGCCCGGCCGTGTCCGCCGGGGGCCGGAACCCCGGGGACCGCGGCCCGGCCCCGGTCAGCCCCGGCCGGCGCCGAGCCGCCCGGCTGGGAGGATGGGGCCGTGACTGGAACGGTGAGCGGAACACTCGTACTCGCAGGGACCCCGATCGGCGACCCGGCCGACGCGCCGCCGCGGCTGGCCGCGGAGCTGGTCGCGGCCGAGGTGATCGCGGCCGAGGACACCCGACGGCTGCGCCGGCTGACCCAGGCCCTGGACGTGCGGCCGACCGCGCGCGTCGTCTCCTACTTCGAGGGCAACGAGTCGGCTCGCACGCCGGACCTGGTGGCCGCGCTGGAGGGGGGCGCGCGGGTGTTGCTGGTCACCGACGCCGGCATGCCCTCGGTCTCCGACCCCGGCTACCGCCTCGTCGCCGCCGCCGTCGAGCGCGACATCACCGTCACGGCCGTGCCCGGCCCGTCCGCCGTGCTCACCGCGCTCGCCGTCTCCGGGCTGCCGGTGGACCGCTTCTGCTTCGAGGGCTTCCCGCCGCGCAAGGCCGGCGAGCGGCTCAGCCGGCTGCGCGAGGTCGCGGCCGAGCGCCGCACGCTCGTGTACTTCGAGTCCCCGCACCGGGTGGCCGAGACGCTGCGGGCCATGGCCGAGGTGTTCGGCGCGGACCGGCGGGCGGCCGTGTGCCGGGAGCTGACCAAGACGTACGAGGAGGTCAAGCGGGGCTCGCTGGCCGAGCTGGCCGCGTGGGCCGCCGGTGACGTACGGGGCGAGATCACCCTCGTCGTCGAGGGCGCGCCCGAGCCCGGGCCGCAGGACCTGACCCCCGCCGAGCTGGCCCGCCGGGTCGCGGTCCGCGAGGAGGAGGCGGGGGAGCGGCGCAAGGAGGCCATCGCGGCGGTGGCGGCCGAGACCGGGCTGCCCAAGCGCGAGGTGTTCGACGCGGTGGTGGCGGCGAAGAACGCGGGCTAACGCCGCCGGGCTGGGCGCTGGTCCGTGCGGGCCGGGGCGCGGGTCCGCGCGGATCAGGCGCTGGTCCGCGCGCGCCGGGGCGCCGGCTGAGCGCCGGCGGTCGTCTGACGGGTGGCGCGCTCGTGGTGCGCCCCGGTGCGCGTGACCGGGACGTCGCCGGCCGAGGAGTGCTCGGCGTGCTCGGTGTGCCCGAATGTAGGGCGCAGGTAAATGCGTTGACCGTCCGCCCGTTTTCCCGTGGGCACGTTCGGTATTTGACGTGACCGCTTATGAGAGAAGCTCCTCCGCATTTCCGGGAATCGCCCCGGTGGAGACCGATCGGGAAATGGAGTGACCGGAGCGCGTTAGCGAAGTGATATGAGTGCGGCGCGTGGCGCTTGGCAGGTACGGGGATTTCCTGACGGTCGCGCGGGGGCCGTGCGCGAGCGGGTGCGGGCCGGGTAGCGGGGCGGGCGTCGAAGGGACTCGTATGAGCGCCACTACTGCGAAGGCGAGCGCGTACGCTGCGAAAACGTGTTCACCTCCGCTTCGGGCGTACAGGCCGGAACCCCGTGGAAGGTAAAGGGCTCACCGCGAAAAGCAAAGGTTGGACCGCGCATTCGGTCCCTTTGGCACCGGCTATTCAAGTTTGCCTCAAGGAGTGGAAACGCCTACTGCGCGAGCACGCTCACGGGAGTCCACTGGACGCGGGGGGAAATCCCCGATCCCGGAAGGCTTGTCCCACGGACAAGAGGAGCTGCCATGAGCGAGACCACAGGAACAACCGGCGGTAGCCATTCCATACCCGAGGCGCTCGCCCGCGCACAGGCCGCGCCGTCCGGCGCCACGGCCGGCGCGCCGGCCGCGCACGAGGCGTACGCGTTCGCCTGCATGCACTGCGGGCACGGCTGGGAGCAGGCGTACGACATCGAGCACCACGTGGACGCCCTCGGGCAGGCGTACGTCAGCTACCACGCGGGCGGCGAGCGGGTGCCCTCCCCGCTCACCCAGCCGACCTGCCTCAACTGCGGCGCGCACGTGCTGCGCATCATGCGGTCGGGCCAGGTCACCTCGGCGTCGCGGGCCATGTCGTACGGGCGGACGCCCGGCCAGCGCACCGCCGACGCCCGGGCCTCCGCTCCGGCGGCGAACCCGACCGACGGTCACCACTGGCACCTCGCGGACCTCTGGCCGTTCCACCGCAAGTGAGCCGGCGCGGGCGCCGGCGGCGTGGGCGGGGCCCCGCCCCCGTCCACGCCGCGAGCGTCCCGCCCCCACGCCGCCGCCCGGCGTGCCCCGCCCCGCCACCCGCCCCCGACCATGCCGGCCCGTCGGTCGCGCGGGGCGCTCCTTACAATCGCGACCATGGCGGAGACGGCACACACCAGCACCAACGGCGGCGCTCCCGCCGCCCCGGGCGGCGGCAAGGGGGGCGCTGGCCGGTCCAAGGACGCGCCCCCGCCGCTGCCGGAGCCCCTGCGGGTGGCGGTGGCCGACTCGCACACCCACCTGGACATGCAGCGGGGCACGGTGGACGAGGCGTTGGCCAAGGCCGCGTCGGTCGGGGTGACGACGGTCGTCCAGGTCGGCTGCGACCTGGCGGGTTCGCGCTGGGCGGCCGAGACGGCCGCCGCGTACGAGGCCGTGTGGGCCACCGTGGCCCTGCACCCGAACGAGGCCCCGCGCCTCGTGCTCGGCGACCCCGAGGGGAACCAGTCGGGCGGCGGGCGGCCGCGCCCGGCGCGCCCGGCCGGCGGCGACGCCGCGCTGGACGAGGCCCTGGCGGAGATCGACGCGCTGGCGGCGCTGCCGCAGGTGCGCGGCGTCGGCGAGACGGGGCTCGACTACTTCCGCACCGGCCCGGAGGGCGTGGCCGCCCAGCAACTTTCCTTCCGCCGCCACATCGACATCGCCAAGCGGCACGGCAAGGCGCTCGTCATCCACGACCGCGAGGCCCACGACGACGTGCTGCGGGTGCTGGACGAGGAGGGCGCGCCCGAGACGGTCGTCTTCCACTGCTACTCGGGCGACGCCGCGATGGCGCGGATCTGCGCGGAGCACGGCTACTACCTGTCCTTCGCCGGGAACGTCACGTTCAAGAACGCCCAGCCGCTGCGCGACGCGCTCGCCGTCGCACCGCTGGACCGGGTCCTGGTCGAGACGGACGCCCCGTTCCTGACCCCGATGCCCTACCGGGGTCGCCCCAACGCCCCGTACCTGATCCCGCTGACCCTGCGCGCCATGGCCGACGTGCGCGGGATCGGCGAGGACGAGTTGGCCACGGCCGTGGCCGCCAACACGGCGCGCGCCTTCGGCTACTGAGCGCGGGCCTGCCGAGCGCGGCCGGACCGGGGCCGGCAGGACACGGACCTACCCAGCCCGGCCGGGCCGGGGCCGGCGGGACGCCGCCCCGCGGGGGCCCGGTGGGCCGGGTGGGCGCGCGGAAGCGGGCGCGCGGGGTGGGCCGGGGGCGGGCGGGCGCGGTGGGGGCTGGCGGCGTGGGCCGTAAACTCAAGCGGTGAGCTCCACCCCTGACGCCGATGACCGCGCCGGCGACCCCGCCCCCTCCGGACCCGCCGCCTCCGCCTCCCCGGCCAGCCCCGGCCCGGCAGCCCCGCCCTCCGGGCCCGCCGCCGAGCCGTCGGCCGCGCTGCTCGGGCCCGCCGACGTCCGCGAACTGGCCGCCGCGCTCGGGGTGCGCCCCACCAAGCAGCGCGGCCAGAACTTCGTGATCGACGCCAACACGGTGCGCCGCATCATCCGCACCGCCGAGGTGCGGCCGGACGACGCGGTGGTGGAGGTCGGCCCCGGGCTCGGCTCGCTCACCCTCGCGCTGCTCGAAGCGGCCGAGTGGGTCACGGCGGTGGAGATCGACGACGTGCTCGCCGCGGCGCTGCCCGGCACCGTGGCCGCCCGGTTGCCGGAGCGTGCCGAGCACTTCGCGCTCGTGCACTCCGACGCCATGCGCGTCACCGAACTGCCCGGGCCGCCCCCCACCGCACTGGTCGCCAACCTGCCGTACAACGTCGCCGTGCCCGTCCTGCTGCACATGCTCGCGACCTTCCCCAGCATCGAGCGGACGCTGGTCATGGTGCAGGCCGAGGTGGCCGACCGGCTCGCGGCGCCGCCCGGCTCCAAGGTGTACGGGGTGCCGTCGGTGAAGGCCGCCTGGTACGCGGAGGTCAGGCGGGCCGGCGCGATCGGCCGTAACGTCTTCTGGCCCGCCCCGAACGTGGACTCCGGCCTCGTCTCGCTGGTCCGCCGCGCCGCGCCGCCGCGCACCAGCGCCACGCGCGCCGAGGTCTTCGCGGTCGTGGACGCCGCGTTCGCGCAGCGCCGCAAGACGTTGCGGGCCGCGCTCGCCGGATGGGCCGGTTCGGCCGCCGCCGCCGAGGCGGCGCTCGTGGCCGCCGGGGTGTCGCCGCAGGCGCGCGGCGAGTCGCTGACGGTGGAGGAGTTCGCGGCGATCGCGGAGCACGGCCCCGGCAAGTGAGGCCCGGCGCGGGAGCCGCCGGCGGCGCGCCCCGCGTGCGCCGTGGCTCGCGACGGGCCGGCCACGGGAGCCGGGCGCGCGACAGGTGAGACGCCGGCCAGCGGCCCGTCACCCGGAGTCCGTAGGGTGCGATCACCACCAACCGTCGCCGCCCGCACCGTGGCGGCCCCGGAACCGAGGAGCCAAGAGCCCGTGATCGACTCCATCGCCGTTCGCGTCCCGGCCAAGGTCAACGCCCAGCTCGCGGTGGGTGGCCGCAGGCCGGACGGATTCCACGACCTGGCCAACGTCTTCCTCGCCGTCGGCCTGTACGACGAGATCACGGTCACCCCGGCCGACGAGCTGCGGATCACGGTCGAGGGCCCGGACGCCGACCAGGTGCCCCGCGACCGTACGAACCTCGCCGCCCGGGCCGCCGAACTGCTCGCCGCCCGGCACGGGATCGAGCCGAAGGTGCGTATCCACATCGCCAAGGACATCCCGGTCGCCGGCGGCATGGCCGGCGGCAGCGCGGACGGCGCCGGCGCGCTGCTGGCCTGCGACGCGTTGTGGAACACCGGCGCGAGGCGTGAGGAACTCCTCGACATCTGCGCCGAACTGGGCAGCGACGTGCCGTTCAGCCTGGTGGGCGGGGCCGCGCTGGGCCGGGGCCGCGGCGAACTGCTCACCCCGCTCGCCGTCGGCGGCACCTTCCACTGGGTCTTCGCCGTGGCGGACGGCGGGCTCTCGACGCCCGCCGTCTACGGCGAGTGCGACCGGCTGCGCGCCGAGCGCGGCACCGGCGACACCATCGACGACGTGCCGGCGCCCGAGCCGTCGGCCGCCCTCCTCGACGCGCTGCGCGCCGGCGACGCCACCGAGCTCGCCGCCGCCCTGGCCGCGGGCCCGGACGGCTCCAGCAACGATCTGCAGGCCGCGGCGGTCTCGCTGCGCCCCTCCCTCGCCGACACCCTGCGGGCCGGCACCGAGGCGGGCGCGCTCGCCTCGCTGGTCTCCGGCTCCGGCCCGACCTGCGCCTTCCTGGCCAAGGACGCGGCGAGCGCACAGCAGGTGGCCACGGCGCTCGCCGCCTCCGGCACCTGCCGCACGGCCCGCGTTGCCACCAGCCCGGCCGACGGCGCCACGGTCGTACGCGAGGACCGCCGGGCCCCGAGCGCCTGAGCCGTACGCCCACCCGCCCAGCCATCCGGGCGTCCGGGTGGCAATCCGTACGACCGCCCGCCCAACCGCCCGAGCGCCCCAACCGCCCCGGCGTCCGGCCGTCCGGGGCGCCTGACGCGCGGTGGGCCCTCGCGCCCGTGGGCGGGCCCCCGGCGCGCCCCGGGCGCCGGCGCGCCGGGGCTCCGCACCCCGCGTGACGGCGCGATCCGGGGCCCGGCCCGTGGCGACTACGCTGGAGCTCGAACGCCCCCCGTCCCAGGAGTGAGATGGCAACGAACCTCGTCAATCTGGAAACCGTGAGCAAGGTGTACGGCACCCGTGCCCTGCTCGACGGGATCTCCCTCGGCGTCAATGAGGGCGACCGGATCGGCGTCGTCGGCCGCAACGGAGACGGCAAGACCACCCTCATCCGGATGCTCGCCAAGCTGGAGGAGGCCGACCAGGGGCGCGTCACGCACTCCGGTGGGCTGCGGCTCGGCGTGCTGACCCAGCACGACTCGCTCGACCCGGCCGCCACCGTGCGGCACGAGGTGATCGGCGACCTCGCCGACCACGAGTGGGCGGGCAACGCCAGGATCCGCGACGTGCTGACCGGCCTGTTCGGCGGGCTCGACCTGCCCGGCTTCGGGCAGGGCCTGGACACCGTGATCGGCCCGCTCTCCGGTGGCGAGCGGCGCCGCATCGCGCTCGCCAAGCTGCTCATCGGCGAGCCCGAACTGATCGTCCTGGACGAGCCGACCAACCACCTCGACGTGGAGGGCATCTCCTGGCTCGCCGGCCACCTGCGGGCCCGCCGCTCGGCGCTGGTGGTCGTCACCCACGACCGCTGGTTCCTCGACCAGGTCTGCACCCGCATGTGGGACGTGCAGCGCGGCCAGGTGCACGAGTACGAGGGCGGCTACAGCGACTACGTCTTCGCGCGCGCCGAGCGCGAGCGCATCGCGGCCACCGAGGAGGCCAAGCGGCAGAACCTGATGCGCAAGGAGCTGGCCTGGCTGCGGCGCGGCGCCCCGGCCCGTACCAGCAAGCCGCGCTTCCGCATCGAGGCGGCCAACGCGCTGATCGCCGACGTGCCGCCGCCCCGGGACAGCGCCGAGCTGATGAAGTTCGCCAACTCCCGGCTGGGCAAGACCGTCTTCGACCTGGAGGACGTGACCATCCAGGCCGGGCCGAAGACCCTGCTCAAGCACCTGACCTGGCAGCTCGGGCCCGGCGACCGGATCGGCCTGGTCGGCGTCAACGGCGCGGGCAAGACCTCGCTGCTGCGCGCCATGGACCGGGCCGCCCGCACCGAGGGCGAGGAGCAGCCGGCGGCGGGCCGGATCGCGGTCGGCAAGACCGTACGGCTGGCCTACCTGTCGCAGGAGGTCGGCGAACTCGACCCCACCTGGCGGGTCCTGCAGGCCGTCGAGCAGGTGCGGCAACGCGTCGACCTGGGCAAGGGCCGCGAGATGACCGCCTCGCAACTGTGCGAGCACTTCGGCTTCGCCAAGGAGAAGCAGTGGACGCCGGTCGCCGACCTGTCCGGCGGTGAGCGGCGCCGGCTGCAGATCCTGCGGCTGCTGATGGACGAGCCCAACGTGCTCTTCCTGGACGAGCCGACCAACGACCTCGACATCGAGACGCTGACCCAGCTTGAGGACCTGCTCGACGGCTGGCCCGGCTCGCTCGTGGTGATCAGCCACGACCGGTACTTCATCGAGCGCACCACCGACCGCGTCCTGGCGCTGCTCGGCGACGCCACGCTGCGGATGCTGCCGCGCGGCGTCGACGAGTACCTGGAGCGCCGCCAGCGCGCGCGGGCGACCGCCGCCGCGCCGGCCGCCCCCGCGGGCCCGGCCGCCGGCGCCGGTGGCGGTGACAAGGACCGGCCACGGGAGAAGTCGGCGGGCGAGCTGCGCGCGGCGCAGAAGGAGTTGCAGCGCATCGAGCGCCGCCTCGACAAGATCAGCGAGCAGGAGACCACGCTGCACGCCCAGATCGCCGAGCACGCCACCGACTTCGAGCGCGTCGCCGAACTCGACGGCAAGCTACGGGAGCTGTCGGGCGAACGGGACGAACTGGAATCGCGCTGGCTGGAACTGGCCGACGACGCGTGACCGTTCGCGCCGCCCGCTCATCCGTCTGACGCGTAGCCGCGACCCGGCCCGGCACCCGCCCGCGCGGGTGCCGGGCCGGGCCGTACCCCGGCCGCCCGTGGCGGCTTGGTGCCGGCACGGCCGGCCGGAGCGGTGCAACGGTCTCGTCACGGGCCGGTATCAGCTCCTGGGCCGGCCGGCCACCGGCACCTGTCATGCGATGACCGGGTGATACAAAGAACACCCGCTCGCCTGCCATCGCCAGGCCGCATTCATGTCCGATTCGCTCCGTCTCCGATGGGTTTCAGCCACGGAGACAGCGGGGGAGGCCGGTCGGCCATGGCCCCACGAGAAGGAATGCCGATGTCACAGCCGCCCCAACAGCCGCCGCAGGGCGGCTACGGCGCACCGCGAGACCCGCAGGACGGGTCCACCCCGGGTTACGGCGACGCCCCCGGGAGCCACGCGCAACAGCCCGCCGCACCCGGTTACGGCTACCCGCAGCAGCCGACCCAGGTGGCCAACCACGGCTACCCGCAGACGCCGCCCGGCCAGCAGCCGCAGCCACCGCAGACCCCGCCGCCGGCCCAGGCGCCGCAGACGCCGCCGCCCCCCGGGCCGCCCGGCGCCCCGCCGCAGTTCGCCAAGGCACCGCAGACCCCGCCGCCGCCCGGGCCGCCCGGCGCCCCGGCCCAGGCGCCGCAGACCCCACCGGTCGGCGCCGGCGGCTACGGCTACCCGCAGGCCCCCACGCAGGTCGGCGGTTACGCCTATCCGCAGGCGCCGACGCAGGCCGGCGGGTACGGCTACCCCACGCAGCCGGGCGCGCCGTACGCCGGGCAGCAGGGTCCGTACGGGCAGGGCCCCTACGGGCAGACCCAGCCGGGCGGCTACCCCGGCGCGCCGCTGCCCCAGGGCGCCCCGGGCGGTGACGACCGGCCGGGCAAGCAGCGGATGGCGATCATCGTCAGCGCCGTGGTGGCGATCGCGCTGATCGTCGGCGGCGGCGTGTGGTTCGCCACCAAGGGCGGCGACGACGGTGACAGCGAGGCGAAGAAGAAGGAGCCCGGCACCAGTCAGGGCACGACCGGCGGCGAGGAGGGCGAGGGCGGCGTCAAGAAGCGGCCCAAGCCGAAGCTGGTCGGCGGCAACCTGGTCTCCAAGGTCCCGATGCCGCTGGTCAAGGAGCAGGCCAACTCGCCCGGCCTGTGGGCCACCGACAAGGTGTGGGCCAAGGGCCAGATCGACAAGATCGTCGGCTACCCGGTCAGCGGCGGTTCCTCCGCGCAGTACGAGATCCCGCTCGGCGGCGAGCTGTGCTGGGGCAGCACCCAGGTCACCAAGGAGGGCATGACCGCCGTCGTCTTCCAGGACGGCAAGCCCACCGCCGAGGACAAGTACCCCGACTGCAGCGAGGTCGGCCTCGTCGACCTGAACAACGGCAAGCTCGTCTGGCAGCGCAGCATCAAGGAGGCCGACGAGAAGCTGGAGTTCGACGAGGTCACCATCGGCGGCGGCACCATCGCGGCGGGCGGCCTCGACGGCGGCGCCGCGTGGTCCATGAAGGGCGACAAGCTCTGGTCGCCGCAGGCCAACGAGGAGTGCTCGGACTACGGCTACGGCGGCGGGCCCAAGCTGGTGGCGGTGCGCGGCTGCGGCGAGTACGGCGAGGCCCGGATGTCGGTCCAGCTCATCAACCCCAAGGACGGGAACATCCTGTCCGAGTACAAGCTCACCGACGGCCTCGACGACGTGCACGTGGTCTCCACCGACCCGATGGTCATCGGCGTGGACGCCGGCGACTCGACGGGCGCCTCGGTCTCCGACTTCATGACCATCGACCCCTCGCAGCGCAAGGGCAAGCTGGTCAGCAAGATCGCGACCGGCAACGGCAAGTTCACGGCGGAGTGCCAGACCAACGAGGTCGAGTCCTGCACCAAGGTCGTCATCGCCAAGGACAAGCTGTTCATGGCCACCGAGGAGCGCAGCGGCTCCTCCGACACGCTGCCGCAGAACGAGGTCGTGGCGTACTCGCTGACCACCGGCAAGACCGTGGGCAAGACCGACGGCGTGCCCAGCTCCAGCATCACGCCGATGCAGTTGGACGAGGACGGCTACCTCATCGCCTACCAGGACACCACGTACCGGGAGGGCGGCGCCGTCTGGCAGATCGACCCGAACACGTACGAGAAGGCCAAGCTGATGCAGAACGCGACGGCCACCGCGGAGACGGAGTCCAACTACAGCCTGGGCCACGAGGTGTTCCTGTGGGCCAACCAGAAGCTGTACATGGGCGACATCTACGCCACCGAGCCGCGCGACTACCAGCGCGGTGAGGACCTCCTAGCGATGGTTTTCGGCCCCAACTGACCAGTGCGGCACTGCTGCACGGATGGTGGCCCCACCGGTACGTTCCGTACTGGTGGGGCCATTGTCGTGTCGAGGGGATCTCTTTGCGAGCGGAACTGAGCACGATAAGACGGGTTTCGCACACCGGCTGCTTCTTCCTGCTAAGGGGCGCGCAATGTCGAACAAGCGTGTAGCTTCCGGGGGCAAGAGATCGGGGGCCGGGCGCGGGCTGGGGGGCTCGCACCGTCGCGACGGCACGATCTCGGTCGACACGGGGACCACGGACAACCGGGACGGTCGTCCCCGGGCGGATGGGGGGAGTTCATGGGCGTGCGAGTCATGGTGGTCGACGACCACCGACTGCTCGCCGAGGCGCTCGCCTCGGCGTTGAAGCTCCGCGGGCACCGGGTGCTCGCCGCTGCCGCGCCGAGCGCGGGGGCGGCGGACCTGGTGGTGAGCCGGGCACCCGAGGTGTGCCTGCTGGGCACCGGCACACCCGCCGAGCCGGGCGTGTTCGAGCCGGTGGTGCGGATCAAGAAGGAGCGGCCCCAGGTCGCGGTCGTCGTGCTCGGTCCGGTGCCCAGTCCGCGCGGCATCGCCGCCGCCTTCGCGGCCGGCGCCTCCGGGTACGTGCGGCACGACGAGCGCATCGAGGGCGTCGAGCGCGCCATGATCAAGGCGCGCGCCGGGGACGCGGCGGTGGCGCCGGGTCTCCTGCAGGGCGCGTTCGCGGAGTTGCTCAACCCCGCGGCGCAACCCGACGACGAGGGCGCCCGGTTGCTGCAACTGCTCACCCCGCGCGAGGTCGAGGTGCTGGTCAGGGTCGCCGAGGGCGAGGACACCCGGCTGATCGCGGCGGGCATGGCCATCGCGCCGAGCACGGCCCGTACGCACGTGCAGCGCGTCCTGATGAAGCTGGGCGTCGGCTCCCGCCTGGAGGCGGCGGCGCTCGCGGCGCGCACCGGGCTGCTCGACCGGGCCACGGCCTCCCGGCGCGCCGCCGCGCTGGACGCCCCGGCCGACGCGCCCGCCGACCGCCCCGGCACGGTCCCACCGCAGGCCACCGGCCCGCTGGCCCCGGGACGTCCCGGCGCCGGCGGCCCGGCCGCCCCGGGCCGGCTCGGTCGCGGCGGCCAGGCCCCGCCGCCCCGTGGCCCCGCCGCCCAGGGACACCCGGGGCGGGTCGCCCCCGGTCACGGCGAACCGGGCCAGGCGCCGCCGGGGCGCGGGCCGGGCGGCTCCGGCTACCCCGGCCGCCCGGGCCGCCCCGAACTCGGCCCGCGCGGCGGCCCGGGCGGCGGCCCGGGCCCGGCCCCGGGGCCCGGCCGGGGCTGAGCGCGCGCTCCGGGGGCGGGCTCAGGGGGCCGGTGTGTCCCGGTCCGGGCCCGGGTCCCGCGCGGTGTCCGCCGCCCGCGCGGGGTCGGCCGGGGGCGGCGGGGGCGTGGGGCGCAGGTGGAGCCAGGCGAGGAAGAACACGCCGAGGGCGAGCATGCCCAGGCCCGTCCACAGGTTGATGTTGATGTTCTCGGCCTTCTCCAGGTCCGCGTCGGACGCGGTGAGGCCGGCGATGGTGACCAGCACGCCGTAGACCACGAACAGGCCGCCGATGATGCGGCGTACGTCGAAGAGTCGGGCCGCGGTCGCTGACGTGCGCTCAAGCTCGTCGACCTCGTGCTGATAGTCGCTCATGAGGCTGCTTCCTTCGCGGGAGAGGGGCGCTCGGCGCCCGCGTGCGGGGCGGCGGTCACAGGGAGAAGGGGAGGTAGCACAGCGCGGCCAGGATGACCGCGCCCCAGCCGAGCAGCGCGGGCTTGCGGTACCACGCGTCGTCGCCCTCGGCGGGCGGCTCCGACATGCCGGGCGAGCGTGTTCCGTAGACCAGGCCCGCCAGTTGCTCCACCGGCTTGGGCCTGGTCACCAGCGTGACGGCCACCATCACCACCGCGCCGACGACGAAGGCCACGATCGCCGAGACGAAGTTGGCGCCCTGGTCGGAGGGGATGTCGATGACCTGCTGCTTGTACAGCCAGAAGTAGTTCAGCATCGCGGCCACCGTGCCGGACAGCAGCCCCCAGAACCCGGCCGGGCCCGTGGAGCGCTTCCAGAACATGCCGATGATGAACACGCAGAACAGCGGCACGTTGAAGAAGGAGAACAGGGTCTGGAGGTAGTTCATGATGTTGCTGAAGCTGGCGGCGATGAAGGCCGTGCCCATGCCGAGCACGACGCCGATCGCGGTGATCCAGCGCCCGGTGGCCAGGTAGTACGCGTCCGGGCGGTCCTTCTTCACGTACGCGCCCCAGATGTCGTTGGTGAAGACCGTGTTGAAGGACGAGACGTTGGCGGCCATGCCCGCCATGAACGCCGCCAACAGGCCGGTCACCGCGATGCCGAGGACGCCGTTGGGCAGCAGGTCGCGCATGAGGACCGGGATGGCGTCGTTGTACTCCAGCCCGCTGCCCTCCTTGCCCAGCGTCGGCTCCATCACCAGGGCGATCAGGCCCGGCACGATCACCACCATCGGGATGAGGATCTTGGGGAAGGCCGCGATGAGCGGGGTGCGCTTGGCGGCCGAGAGGTTCTTGGCCGACAGGGCGCGCTGCACCTCGGCGAAGTTGGTCGTCCAGTAGCCGAAGCTGAGCACGAAGCCGAGGCCGAGGACGATGGTCAGCCAGTTGGCGCCCAGCGCGTTGGCCTCGCCGATGCCCGTGCCGTCCCAGGCGCTGAGGAAGTCCTCGCCGCCGGTGCCCTCCTCGCGGCCCTCGCCGGTCAGCGAGTCCGTCAGGCCGTCCCAGCCGCCGACCCGCTTGAGCCCGACGACGGTGAGCGGAATCAGCGCGGCGAGGATGACGAAGAACTGGAGTACCTCGTTGTAGATGGCTGAGGAGAGGCCGCCCAGGGTGATGTAGCCGAGCACGAAGAACCCGGCGACCACGATCGCCACCCACTGCGGCCAACCGAGCAGGGCCTCCAGGACGATCGCCATCGCGTACAGGTTGACGCCGGCGATCAGCACCGAGGAGACGGCGAAGATGAGGGAGCTGAGCAGGTGTGAGGAGGGCCCGAAGCGGTGCAGCAGGAACTCCGGCACGGAGCGGACCTTCGACCCGTAGTAGAAGGGCATCATCACCAGGCCCAGGAAGACCATGGCCGGGATGGCGCCGATCCAGTACCAGTGCACGGTGTACGCGCCGTACTGCGCCCCGTTCGCCGCCATGCCCAGGATCTCCGTCGCGCCCAGGTTGGCCGCGACGAAGGCCAGGCCCGTCACCCACGCGGGCAGCGACCTGCCCGACAGGAAGAAGTCGAGGCTCGTACGCACGCTGCGGCGCGCGGCGTAGCCGATGCCCAACACGACGACGAAGTAGATCGCCAGGATGGAGTAGTCGAGCCAGTTGACGGAGAGCCGGAGTTCCTCGGCTAGCTGATGCATGGGCCTCTCGCTTCTTCGCGCGAACGGAACGCCAAAGAAAGTACGCGCTATTGTTTGATTCTGAAAGCTAATGTTGGAACATTTTCGGATCGTGACAGGGGTACGGAGTGAAGAAGACGTCGACCCGCCTCGCGGATGGGCGCGAACTGATCTACTACGACTCCCGCGACGACGTGGTGCGCGACGACCGGGACCCGCGGCCGCTGGAGGCGGTCACCACCTCGTCCGAGATCCGGGCCGACCGGCTGCTCGGCGACCGCGTCGCCATCGCCTCGCACCGCCAGACGCGTACCTACCACCCGCCCGCCGACGCCTGCCCGCTGTGCCCCTCGCGCCCGGCCGCCCCGGAGGAGGGCCGCGCGGCCCGGCACAGCGAGATCCCCGCCACCGACTACGACGTCGTCGTCTTCGAGAACCGCTTCCCCTCGCTGGCCGGCGACGCCGGGCGCTGCGAGGTGGTCTGCTTCACCGCCGACCACGACGCCTCCTTCGCCGACCTCACCGAGGAGCGGGCCGCCCTCGTCCTGGCCGCCTGGCGCGACCGCACCGCCGAACTGTCCCAACTGCCCGCCGTCGAGCAGGTCTTCTGCTTCGAGAACCGGGGCGCCGAGATCGGCGTGACCCTCGGCCACCCGCACGGCCAGATCTACGCGTACCCCTTCGTCACCCCGCGCACCGCGCGCATGCTGGAGTCGTTGGCCGCGCACCGTGAGCGCACCGGCGGCCGGAACCTGTTCGACGACGTGGTCGCCGACGAGCTGGCCGACGGGCGCCGCGTCGTCATCGACGCCGAGCACTGGGCGGCCTTCGTCCCCTACGCCGCCCACTGGCCGTACGAGGTGCACCTCTACCCCCGGCGCCGGGTGCCCGACCTGCTGGCCCTGGGGGAGGCGGCGCGCGCCGAGTTCCCGCGGGTCTACCTGGAGCTGCTGCGCCGCTTCGACCGCCTCTTCGGCCCCGACGAACCGCCCACGCCCTACGTCTCGGCCTGGCACCAGGCGCCGCTGGGCGCCCCCGACCGCGCCGAGTTCGCGCTTCACCTTGAGCTTTTCACCATCCGAAGGACTTCCGGCAAGCTGAAGTTCCTCGCGGGTTCCGAATCCGGCATGAATGTGTTCATCAACGATGTGCCGCCGGAGGCCGCGGCGCAGCGACTGCGAGAGGTAGCGAGCACGTGAGCAACGGACAGAAGTACCTGGTCACCGGCGGAGCGGGATACGTCGGGAGCGTGGTCGCGGCACATCTGCTGGCGGCCGGGCACCAGGTGACCGTCCTGGACGACCTGTCCACCGGGCACCGGGTGGGCGTGCCCGAGGGCGCCGAGTTCATCGAGGGGCGCGTCCAGGACGCGGCGCGCTGGCTGGACGCCTCGTACGACGGCGTGCTCCACTTCGCGGCGTCCTCGCAGGTCGGCGAGTCGGTCGTACGCCCCGAGAAGTACTGGACGAACAACGTCGGCGGCACCATGGCGCTGCTGGCCGCGATGCGCGACGCGGGCGTGCGCACCCTCGTCTTCTCCTCCACGGCCGCCACCTACGGCGAGCCCACCGCGACGCCCATCGTCGAGGACGCGGCGACCGCGCCCACCAACCCGTACGGCGCCAGCAAGCTGGCCGTGGACCACATGATCAGCGGCGAGTGCGGCGCGCACGGCCTGGCCGCCGTCTCGCTGCGCTACTTCAACGTCGCCGGCGCCTACGGCCGCTACGGCGAGCGCCACGACCCCGAGTCGCACCTGATCCCGCTGATCCTCCAGGTCGCCCAGGGCAAGCGGGAGGCGATCTCCGTCTTCGGCGACGACTACCCGACGCCGGACGGCACCTGCGTGCGCGACTACATCCACGTCGCCGACCTCGCCGAGGCCCACCTGCTCGCCCTCACCGCCGCCACCGCCGGCGAGCACCTGATCTGCAACCTCGGCAACGGCAACGGCTTCTCGGTGCGCGAGGTCATCGAGACGGTGCGCAAGGTCACCGGGCACCCGGTGCCCGAGGTGGTCGCCGCGCGCCGGGGCGGCGACCCGGCGGTGCTCGTCGCCTCCGCCGAGCGCGCCAGGGACCGGCTCGGCTGGCAGCCCACCCGCGCCGACCTGGCCGGGATCGTCGAGGACGCCTGGGAGTTCGCCCAGCGCAAGGAGCGGGAGAGCGCGTGAACGAGCGTGGCGCGCGACGGCCGACGGCGGACCGGACGACCCGGTCGGCCCCGGCCGCCGCGCTCCCCGGCGACGGGGCTGACGGAACCGGTGGCGTCGGCGGCGAACGCGCGCGGGTGGCGGCGGCCGTCGCCGGCTTCCGCGCGGCGCACGGCGCCGAACCGGCCGGTGTGTGGGCCGCGCCGGGCCGGGTGAACCTGATCGGCGAGCACACCGACACCAGCGGCGGCCTGGCCATGCCGTTCGCGCTGCCGCACACGACGCTGGCCGCCGCGTCGCCCCGCCCGGACGGGGTGCTGCGGCTGCACTCGGCCGACGCCCCGGGCGGCGCGGTGGAGCTGACCGTCGACGCGCTGGACCCGGCCGCCGGGGGCGGCTGGGCGGCCTACCCGGCCGGAGTGGTGTGGGCCATGCGGGAGGCGGGGCTGCCGGTCGGCGGGGCCGACGTGCACTTCACCAGCACCGTGCCCACCGGCGCCGGCCTCTCCTCGTCGGCGGCCCTCGAGGTGGCCACGGCGAGCGCGCTGAACGACCTGTACGGCCTCGGCCTCACCGCCGAGCGCGTGGCCGGGCTCGCCCAACGGGCCGAGAACGGCTTCGTCGGGGTGCCCTGCGGAATCATGGACCAGATGGCGTCCGCCTGCTGCGTCCCGGGCCACGCGCTCTACCTGGACACCCGTAGCCTGGCCCACCGCGCCGTCCCCTTCGACGTGGCGGCCGACGGGCTGCGGCTGCTGGTGGTCGACACCCGGGTCCAACACGAGCTGGGCGACGGCGCGTACGCCAACCGGCACGCCGCCTGCGAGCTCGGCGCGCGGCGGCTCGGCGTGCCGGCGCTGCGGGACGTGGCGTACGAGGAGTTGGGCGCCGCCCTGGAGAAGCTGGCCGACGACCCCGTCGTACGGCGCCGGGTGCGGCACGTGGTGACCGAGAACCGCCGGGTCGAGGAGGTCATCGCCCTCCTTGAGGCGGCGGACACCCGGGCGATCGGGCCGGTGTTGACCGCCGGTCACGCCTCGCTCCGGGACGACTTCGAGGTCTCCTGCGCCGAACTCGACCTGGTGGTGGAGGCGGCGAACGCGGCGGGCGCGCTCGGCGCGCGGATGACCGGCGGCGGTTTCGGCGGCAGCGCCATCGCCCTGGTGCCGGACGCGGCGGCGGACGCGGTCGCCGCGGCCGTCGCCGAGGCGTTCGCGGCGGCGGGCTTCCGCGCCCCGCGGATCTTCCCGGCGGCCCCCGCCGCCGGCGCGCGCCGGCTCCCGACCGACTGACCAGGCGCCGGCTCCCGACCGGCTGGCCGGGCGCCGGCTCCCGGCTCCCGATCGGCTGCCCCCGCGCCGGGGCGGCTTTTGGCCAGGCGGCGATCGGCTCGCCCCCTGGCCGGCGGGTCCGCCCGCACCGTCAGCGGAGCGGGGGCGGGCGGGGCGCGGGGCCGCGCGCCACCGATCGCGGCCTACGCGCCGTCGGCGATGCGCTTGACCAGCAGGTGGTCCGTCTCGCCCGGCGGGTAGTCCTCGACCACGCCCACGATCTTGTAGCCCAACTTCTCGTAAAAGCGAGGCGCTTGGAACCCCCAGGTCTCCACCCGGGCGTGCAGGCAGTCGAGTTCGTCGCGCGCCTTGCGCTCGGCCTCGGCCATCAGCCGCGAGCCGAGACCCGCGCCGCGCCACCGCTCGTCCACCCACAGCAGGTCCACGTGGAGCCAGTGACCCCAGGCGTAGCCGACGAGGCCGCCGGCCAACTCCCCGTCCGCGTCCCGGGCGTAGAGCTGAAGTGGCCGTTCGTCGTCGGCGGGGGTGCCGCGCAGCGCGCGCATGACGGGTGACCGGGCGGCGTTGGAGTCTTCCAACCGCTCCTCGATCAGATTTCTCCGGTCATGATTGACTTCTTCCTCAATGTGGAACACAGGGCTCAGCCTAAACAGTTGGCTGGGGCAGTTTTGTAATTTCGCTTCCGTTGCACGACCTCGGTCGTAGGCTGATGCACAGCGCCGGTGGGGGCCGGTGCTTATCAGGGGGCGAGGCAGGCAGGTACGACGCCTGGGGCTGCGTCTTCGGCTCCGTGCGGCGGCGGCCGTCGGGACTGGTGGCGGGGCACGTGGGTTCCGGCCGGCGGGCTTGAGTTTCGGGCGCCGTACCCGCACTGTTTGTTCGCTCAACGCGCTCCACCTGGTCCACGGCACATTCGCAGGGCTCTCCGCACGCACCGGTTCGTGGTTTCTCGCTTTCTGTTCTCCGTTCAACGTCTCTCTTTTTCTCCGTATCCGCGTTCGCGGGACATGGGTAGTCCATGGGGGTGGCTATGGCACGTATCCGGGTTCTGGTGGCCGACGACCATCGCATCTTCGCCGAGTCGCTCGCCGCCGCCCTCGCGGCGGAGCCGGACGTGGACGTCGCGGCGGCCGGCAGCGGCCCAGCCGCCATGCGCTCCCTGGAGCGGGCGTCGGCCGAGGGGCGTCGGTTCGACGTGCTGCTGGTCGACGCCGACCTCGGCGTCGCCGTCAGCGACATCGCGCCCGCCAGACCCGAACGGCTGCCAGAAGGCGTCGCCGAGCGCCCCGAGCGGCGCGCGGTGGACGGAATCTCCCTGGTCGACGGGGTGCGCACGGCGCAGCCCGCGGTGCGCACCGTGGTCCTCGCCGAGCGCGACGACCCGCGCCGGGCCGCGCTGGCGCTCCAGGCCGGGGCGAGCGGCTGGGTGGCCAAGGACTGCTCGCTCTCCCGGCTGCTCGCGGTCATCCGCGGCGTGCTGCGCGACGAGACCCACCTGCCGCCCGCGCTGCTGACCGGTGTGCTGCGCGAGCTGACCGCGGCCCGCAAGCATCGCACCGAGAGCGAACGCCTCGTGGAGTCGCTGACGCCCCGCGAGCGCGAGGTGCTGCGCTGCATGGTGGCCGGCCTCGGCCGCAAGGCGGTCGCCGAGCGGCTGTACCTGTCGCCGCACACGGTCCGTACGCACATGCAGAACGTGCTCGGCAAGCTGGGCGTGCACTCCACGCTGGCCGCCGTCGCGCTGGCCCGCCGCGCGGGGGTCGGCCCGGTGGACCTAGCCGGGGAGGTTGTCGAACGGGGCGGTCAGCTCGCGTAGCAGCCCGGCCAGTTCGCGGCGCTGCCCCGCGGACAGCTCGGCCAGGATGGCCCGCTCCTGGGCGAGCAGCCCGGCCAGCGCCTGATCGGCGCGGTCCCGGCCCTCGGCGGTCAGCCGCACCAGCACCCCGCGCCGGTCGCTGGGGTCCGGCAGCCGCTCGACGAGGCCCTTCTTGGCGAGCCGGTCGATGCGATTGGTCATCGTGCCCGACGTGACCAGCGTCTGCGTCAGCAACTGCCCGGGCGAGAGCTGGTACGGGGCCCCGGCGCGCCGCAGCGAGGTCAGTACGTCGAACTCCCACGGCTCCAGTTGATGCTCGGCGAAGGCGATCCGCCGCGCCCGATCCAGGTGCCGGGCGAGCCTGCTCACGCGGCTCAGCACCTCCAGCGGCTCCACGTCGAGGTCCGGGCGTTCCCGCCGCCACGCCGCGACCAGCCGATCGACCTCGTCCTCCATGGCGATCAGTGTAGTGGGTCTGTCGATATGAAGTCTCTTGACGTCGAGAGATATTTGGCGTGATGCTTGGGCATCGAAGGGCGGGAAGCGCCCTTGCGCTTCGGAACGACCTGAACCTGCAAGGGGGTTCGAACATGCCCGAACTACCGCTCTGGGACCCGAAACAGTATTTACGTCACTCCGTCCACCGCACGCGCCCCTTCCTCGATCTCCTCGCCCGCATCCCCGACCTGCCCCCGCAACCGGCCGACAGCGCGCCCGGCGACCCCACACCCCGACCCGCCACACCCGCCCCGCGCATAGCTGACCTGGGCTGCGGCCCGGGCAACGTGACCGCCCTGCTCGCCACCCGGTGGCCCACCGCGCACATCACCGGGTACGACAACTCGGCGGACATGCTCCGCGAGGCACAGGCCCACGCCGGACCCACCCAGGGCGGCGGCAGGCTCGATTTTCGGCCCGCCGACGCCGCCAACTGGGTACCCGAGGAACCGTACGACCTGATCGTCTCCAACGCGGCCCTGCAGTGGGTGCCGAACCACCCCGAGTCCTTCGAGTCCTGGGTGGGCGCCCTCACCCCGGGCGGCACCTTCGCCTTCCAGGTGCCCGGCAACTTCGTCTCGCCCAGCCACGCGCTGCTCGGCGAACTGTGCGACACCCCGCGCTGGCGGGACCGCCTCGACGGGCAGGGCCGCCGCTTCGTGCACATCCTCAGCCCGGCCGCCTACCTGGAGCGCCTGATCGGCCTCGGCTGCACGGTCGACGCCTGGGAGACCACCTACGTGCAGGTGCTCGCCGGCGCTGACCCGGTGCTCGACTGGGTGAAGGGCACCGCGCTGCGGCCGATCCTGACCGCGCTGGCCGACGACCCCGAGACGACCGCGGAGTTCCTCGCCGAGTACCGGGACCTGCTGCGCAAGGCGTACCCGCAGGGCCCGTACGGCACGGTCTTCCCCTTCCGCCGCATCTTCGTCGTGGCCCGCCGGGCGGACGGATGATCGCGGCGGTGGACCATGTCCAACTCGCCGCCCCACCCGGCAGCGAGGACGCGCTGCGCGCGTACTACGGGGGCGTGCTCGGCCTGACCGAGGTCCCCAAGCCACCGCCGCTCGCGGCCCGGGGCGGCCCCGAGCGTTGAGCCACCCGCTGGGTACGCCACCGACCCCTGGCCCCGGCCTCGATCCGCGGGCCGGGGCCGGGGTCGCGTGCTACGCGTCGAAGACGCGGCGCAGGTCGATCTCGACCGGGTACGGCAGGTCGGTCCGCAGCACGTCGGTGTGCACGGGGCCCGCCGGGGCGGGGGCGTACACGCCGGTCCGCGCGTCCAGGTGGAACTCGTGCACGACCGGCGCGTCGTCCTCGCCGCGCTCCACCCGCCAGAAGTACGGCACGCCCGCCTCCGCGTACATCGCCGGCTTGCGGAACCGGTCCTCGCGGCGCGAGCCCTGCGAGACGACCTCTACCACGAGCGCCACCGCCGCGACGGGCACGCACTCCAGCGAGAAGAAATCGAGCCCGGTGCGGTCGAAGACGACCACATCGGGCTTCGGGGGGTTGTACGCGTCCACCAGGACGCAGCGCTCCGCGTTGACGGCGAAGGGGGCGGAGCGGGCGCCGCGCAGCGCGAAGTACAGCTCGTCCCGCACTGTGTCGTGCCACTGACAGGTTCTCCCCCGGACCACGATCGACCCGTCCACCAGTTCCCATGCGAAGGGCAGGTCCAGGTCCTTGACCTGCTCATAAGCCCAGCCCTGAGCTGGAGGACGCATCCAGTTGATCGGCTCGGCGGTCACGACTTCCCCCTTCCCGCTCAGTCTCCCGCAGCTTAACTGTCGGCCCCGCCAGGAGATCCGTTTCAGCGGCCGACCCCAGCGCGCGAAAGCCCCGCCCCCCCGCTCGTACGGGACGCGGGGGAGCGGGGCCGGTTTCGGCGGGGTGGGGCTCAGTTCTTGCGGTGGCCTATCAGGCGGGGGCTGGGCTCCAGGCCGTCGAGGCCGTGCCAGGCCAGGTTCACCAGGTGGGCGGCGACCTCGGCCTTCTTGGGCTTGCGGACGTCCAGCCACCACTGGCCGGTGAGGGCCACCATGCCGACCAGGGCCTGGGCGTAGAGCGGGGCCAGCTTGGCGTCGAAGCCGCGGGCCTTGAACTCCAGGCCCAGGATGTCCTCGACCTGGGTGGCGATGTCGCTGATCAGCGAGGCGAAGGTGCCCGTCGACTGCGCCACGGGCGAGTCCCGCACCAGGATGCGGAAGCCGTCGGTGTACTGGTCGATGTAGTCGAGCAGGGCGAAGGCCGCCTGCTCCAGGAGTTCGCGGGGGTGCCCGGCGGTCAGGGCGCCGGTGACCATGTCGAGGAGCTGGCGCATCTCGCGGTCCACGACGACGGCGTACAGCCCCTCCTTGCCGCCGAAGTGCTCGTAGACCACCGGCTTGGAGACCCCGGCCTTGGCCGCGATCTCCTCCACCGAGGTGCCCTCGAAGCCGCGCTCGGCGAAGAGCGTGCGACCGATGTCCAGCAGTTGCTCGCGGCGCTCCTTGCCCGTCATGCGGATACGCCGCGCTCGCCGGCCCCCCGTGCTCCCGGACCGGCTCTTGCTGCTGTTGGTACTGCTGTCGATCGCCACGTCCTCCATCATGCCGCGCCGGCGGTTTCCCTCACCCGGTCGGCGGTGGCGTCCGTGCGGCGGGCGTCGAGCCGGTTCTCGGTGGGCCAGCGCACGTCATAGGCCCAGCCGGCCTTCTCGAACCAGCGGATGATGCGGGCGCTGGAGTCGATCTGGCCCCGCAGCACGCCGTGCCGGGCGCTGGTCGGGTCCGCGTGGTGCAGGTTGTGCCAGGACTCGCCGCAGGAGAGCACCGCGAGCCACCACACGTTGCCCGAGCGGTCGCGGGACTTGAAGGGGCGCTTGCCCACCGCGTGGCAGATGGAGTTGATCGACCACGTCACGTGGTGCAGCAGCGCGACCCGCACCAGCGAGCCCCAGAAGAAGGCCGTCAGCGCGCCCTGCCAGGACCAGGTCACCAGGCCGCCGACGAGCGGCGGCAGGCTCAGCGAGACGAGCGTCCACAGCACGAACTGGCGGGAGATACGACGCAGCGCCGGGTCCTTGACCAGGTCCGGCGCGTACTTGTGCTGCGGGGTCTGCTCCTCGTTGAACATCCAGCCGATGTGCGCCCACCACAGGCCCTTCATGAGCGCCGGGACGCTCTCCCCGTACCGCCAGGGCGAGTGCGGGTCGCCCTCGGCGTCGGAGTACTTGTGGTGCTTGCGGTGGTCGGCGACCCAGCGGACCAGCGGGCCCTCGACGGCCAGCGAACCAGCGATCGCCAGGGCGATCCGCAGGGGCCGCTTCGCCTTGAATGAACCGTGCGTGAAATACCGGTGGAACCCGATGGTGATGCCGTGGCAACCGATGTAGTACATCGCGACCAGCAGTCCGAGATCCAACCAGCTAACCCCCCAACCCCAGGCCAGCGGGATGGCCGCCAGCAAGGCGACGAAGGGGAGGACGATGAACAACATCAGGGTGACCTGCTCGATCGAACCCTTGTTGTCACCGCCCAGAGTCGCGGGCGGAAGGGGAGAATCCGGGCCTTTTGGTACGTCGTCGATCGCGCCGGGGCTTGCAGTCATGGGTTCCCTCAGGGGGGTCGGGACACGGCTACGCATACGTAACCTACGGCTACGTAAGTATGGCAGGGCCGCGTCTCGGGACAAGGGGGCTGTGGATAACGGGCGATGCGGCGCCCGCGACCAGGGGTCCTATCCTGGTGCGGTCGGACAGCGCGGTCCGCAAAATCGCCCAAAGTGCTCGTACTCGCGAGGAGCCGCACCTGTGAGCAGTGCCGAGACCGCCAGCAACGCCCATCTGGCCCCCGAACACACCCACCCCGCGGACGGTGCCGCGGGCGCCGCGGACACCACCCGCCAGGGCGCAGCCCTTCGGGCGGACATCCGCCGCCTGGGGGACCTGCTGGGGGAGACCCTCGTTCGCCAGGAGGGTCGCGACCTCCTCGACCTCGTGGAGCGCGTACGCGCCCTGACCCGTACCACCGGCGCGGGCAAGGACGCCGAAGCCCAGCCGGGCGAGTCGGCCGCCGAGCTGCTCGAGGCCACGGACCTGGAGACCGCCGCCAAGCTCGTACGGGCCTTCTCCACCTACTTCCACCTGGCCAACGTCACCGAGCAGGTGCACCGAGGCCGCGAGCTGCGGGCCCACCGCGCGGCCGAGGGCGGCATCCTCGCCCGCACCGCCGACCAGCTCAAGGACGCCGACCCCGAGCACCTGCGGGAGACCGTCGCCCACCTGAACGTACGGCCCGTCTTCACCGCCCACCCCACCGAGGCCGCCCGCCGCAGCGTGCTGAACAAGCTGCGCCGCGTCGCCTCCCTCCTCGACCGGCTCGCCGACGAGGGCGACAGCCGCCGCACCCAGTTGCGACTGGCCGAGAACATCGACCTGCTGTGGCAGACCGACGAGCTGCGGGTGGCCCGGCCCGAGCCCGCCGACGAGGCCCGCAACGCCGTCTACTACCTGGACGAGCTGCACGCCAACGCCGTCGGCGACGTCCTGGAGGACCTCGCCGCGGAGCTGGAGCGCGTCGGCTCCCCGCTGCCCGCCGGCACCCGGCCGCTGACCTTCGGCACCTGGATCGGCGGCGACCGCGACGGCAACCCCAACGTCACCCCCGAGGTCACCTGGGACGTCCTGCTGCTCCAGCACGAGCACGGCATCACCGACGCCCTGCGGGCCGTCGACGACCTGCGGGCCGCCCTGTCCAACTCCATCCGCAACGGCGGGGCCACCGAGGAGCTGCTGGCCTCCCTCCGGGCGGACCTGGACCAGCTACCGGAGATCAGCCCCCGCTACAAGCGGCTGAACGCCGAGGAGCCGTACCGCCTCAAGGCCACCTGCGTCCGGCAGAAGCTCATCAACACCCGCGAACGGCTCGCCGCCGGCACCGCCCACCAGGCGGGCCGCGACTACCTGGGCACCGCGGAACTCCTCGCCGACCTCCAGCTCATCCAGGACTCGCTGCGCCAGCACCGCGGCCAGCTCATCGCCGACGGCCGCTTGGAGCGCACCATCCGCACGCTGGCCGCCTTCGGCCTCCAGCTCGCCGTGATGGACGTGCGCGAGCACGCCGACGCGCACCACCACGCCCTCGGGCAGCTCTTCGACCGGCTCGGCGAGGAGTCCTGGCGGTACGCCGACATGCCGCGCGACTACCGGCGCAAGCTGCTCGCCAAGGAGCTGCGCTCGCGCCGCCCGCTCGCCCCCTCGCCCGCCCCGCTGGACGCCGCGGGCGCCAAGACGCTCGGCGTGTTCCGCACCGTGCGCGAGGCGTTGGAGCGGTTCGGGCCCGAGGTCATCGAGTCGTACATCATCTCCATGTGCCAGGGCGCCGACGACGTCTTCGCCGCCGCCGTGCTCGCCCGCGAGGCCGGGCTGATCGACCTGCACGCCGGCTGGGCCAAGATCGGCATCGTGCCGCTCCTGGAGACCACGGACGAGCTGCGCGAGGCAGACCGCATCCTGGACGACATGCTGGCCGACCCCTCCTACCGGCGCCTGGTCGCGCTGCGCGGCGACGCGCAGGAGGTCATGCTCGGCTACTCGGACTCCTCCAAGTTCGGCGGCATCACCACCAGCCAGTGGGAGATCCACCGGGCCCAGCGCCGGCTGCGCGACGTCGCGCACCGGCACGGGGTGCGGCTGCGGCTCTTCCACGGTCGCGGCGGCACGGTCGGGCGCGGCGGCGGCCCCACCCACGACGCGATCCTCGCCCAGCCCTGGGGCACCCTGGAGGGCGAGATCAAGGTGACCGAGCAGGGCGAGGTCATCTCCGACAAGTACCTGGTGCCCTCCCTCGCCCGGGAGAACCTGGAGCTCACGGTGGCGGCCACGCTCCAGGCGTCCGCGCTGCACACCGCCCCGCGCCAGTCCGACGAGGCGCTCGCCCGCTGGGACGCCACCATGGACACCGTCTCGGACGCGGCGCACGACGCGTACCGCGCGCTGGTGGACGACCCGGACCTGCCCGCCTACTTCTTCGCCTCCACCCCCGTGGACCAGTTGGCCGAACTGCACCTGGGCTCGCGCCCCTCGCGCCGCCCGGACAGCGGCGCCGGGCTCGACGGGCTGCGGGCCATCCCGTGGGTGTTCGGCTGGACCCAGTCGCGGCAGATCGTGCCCGGCTGGTTCGGCGTCGGCTCCGGGCTCAGGGCCGCCCGCGAGGCCGGGCTCGACACCGTCATCGACGAGATGCACGAGCACTGGCACTTCTTCCAGAACTTCCTGTCCAACGTCGAGATGACGCTCGCCAAGACCGACCTGCGCATCGCCCGGCACTACGTGGACACCCTCGTGCCCGACGAGCTGAAGCACGTCTTCTCGGTCATCGAGGCCGAGCACGAGCTGACCGTCCGCGAGGTGCTGCGCATCACCGGCGGCAAGGAACTCCTGGACACCAACCCGGCGTTGAAGCGCACCTTCCGTGTCCGGGACGCCTACCTGGACCCGATCTCCTACCTCCAGGTCACCCTGTTGCACCGGCAGCGCGAGGCCGCCAAGCGCGGCGAGGAGCCCGACCCGCTGCTGTCCCGCGCCCTGCTGCTGACCGTCAACGGCGTGGCGGCCGGCCTGCGCAACACGGGCTGAGCGCGCGTACGACACGCGTACGGCAGCCGAACCGGGCCGGCTCCCCTCGGGGGCCGGCCCGGTCCGCGTCCGGAGCCGCCGCACCCCGGCCCCTGACGTCGCGGCGTACCGCGCGACCCGCGGGCCTCAGCGGCACGTCAGGGTGAGGCGGCGCAGCTCGATCCGCTCGCTGGACCTGGTGGCGCCGGTCTCGTACAGCACCGCGACCCCGTCGCGCCCGGTGGGGGCCAGGTCGGAGTAGGCGGCGGGCCCGGCGGCGACCACGGCCTCGCGCGCCCAGGTGCGGCCGGCGTCCGCGCTGCGCCGGACCGTCAGTTGACGGCGCTCGCGGGGGTGTTCGGGGGCGGAGAACAGCAGGGCCGGGCACGCGGCGTCGTCGGCGTGCAGCAGCGCGCCCTTGACGACGGGCGCCACCAGCTTCGGGCGGGGCTGGTAGGGCGCGGTGAAGCGGGTGCCGCCGTCGGCGCTGTACGTGTCGAGCCGGGTCGCGGGGTGGCTGCCGCCCTGGTCGCGGGCGTTGACGTAGAGCCGGCCGTCGGGCAGTTCGGCGACGGCGTTCTCGTCCGGCCGCAGCCGGCCGTCCGTGTGGTGGTCGCGGGCGCCGACCCGCCAGGTCCGGCCGTGGTCGTCGCTGTAGATGAGGTGGGCGCCGGAGCCGCGCGCCGTGGTGTGGTTGGCGGCCACCACGAGCCGCCCCGGGTGCCGCTGCGTGAGGGCGATGCCGTGCCCCGGGCCGGTCGCGTACCAGCGCCACCCGGCCGGCTTCACGCTCCGGGTGATCTCCCTGGCCCGGGACCAGGTCGCCCCCGCGTCGGCGCTGCGCTGCACGTACACGCGCCGGCTGTCCCCGGCCGACACGGTGCCCGCCTCGATCTCCGGCTGGGTCACCGAGCCCGACTGCCGGATGGTGAGCAGGACGACGTCCCCGCTGGCCGGGTCGACGACGGGGGCGGGGTTGCCGGCCACGTTCCGCCCGTTGTCCGAGACCCGGGTGAGCGGCCCCCAGCGACACCCGCCGTCGGTCGAACGCCGGCTGACCACCTCGATGTCCCCGTGGTCCGCGGCGCTGGTTCGGCGCCCCTCGGCGAAGGCGAGCAGATCGCCCCCGACGCGGGCCAGGGCGGGGATGCGGAACGTGTGGTAGCCGGCGGTTCCCGAGACGAAGGGGGTGGAGGTGGTGCAGGCGGCGGCACGGGGCGGGTCGTCGGACTTCTTGAGCGCCTGCGCCGTGAGCGGGACGGCGGCGACGGTGAGCACTAACGCGGCGGCGCCCCACGGGCGTCTTCGCCGGAACAGGGTGCGGATCATGCCGGGACTATGGCACCGCCCGGGAGGGGTTGTGCGGCTATTCCGCCATTCATGGGCGGTGCGGACGTGACCTCTCCGCGGCCCGCCCCACCCTCACAACACCACGAACGCCGCCCCCAACACCCCCACCCCCGCCAGCCCCAGTGCCCAGGCCGGGCGGTGGAGGCGGAGGGCGCCGGCGAGGAGGACGGAGGCGAGGAGGAGGGCGCCACCCAGGGGGACCCAGGCGTAGAGGAGGCCGGGGAGGCCGGTGCGGACCGCGTCGTGGGTGCCGGGTTTGAGGACGACCGGGACGCGCTGGCCCCTGCCGTCGGTGACGGTGGCGTCGATGCGTACCCTCGGGTGGTCCGCGCCCGCGGCGCCCGCCGTGAAGGGGCCCGTGCACCAGTCGTCGTGGCAGGCGGCGACCGTGAGCGTGCCGCGCTCCTTGCCCTTGGTGAGCATCGCGTGCTGGGCCGTGCCCCACGACGTCCACACCCCGGCCGCGAGCACCACCAGCACGACCAGCGCCATCACCACGTGGCGGCCGAGCAGCAGCAGCCCGTACGCGCTCTCGCCGGCCCGGCGCAACCGGCCGCGGCGTGCGGCACGGCGCGGTGGCGGGGCGGGTGCGGCCGGCGCGTGCCCCGGCGCGTGCCCGGGGTCGGGCGCGGGAGCGGAGCCGCGAGCGGGGCCGGTCTCGGCGGTGGGCGCGACCCGTTGGGCGGGGATGCGGCCCGTCGCGGCGGCGGGGGCGGGAGCGGGGGTCGCACCGTGCGCCGTGCGCTCGGAGTTCGTTCCGGTCGGCACCATGGCGGCGATCCTTGGGCCTTGGGGCCGGCCGCGTCAAGGCGCGGGTTACGTGTCGGTAGCAACGGTGGCCACATGTCCGCTATGCCCCCGCCCGGTGGGCTCGGCCCGAGGTCACGGGCGTGCGTCGGGCCGGCGGGTGGTGGTGGCCGGCGCTACGTCACGAGTTGTACGCGCTCTGCGCGCGCTCCAACCCTTCGAGGATCAGCGCCTCCACCGCGTCGGCCGCGCGGTCCACGAAGTAGTCCAGCTCCTTGCGCTCGGTGGACGAGAAGTCCTTGAGCACGAACGCGGCCACGTCCATCCGGCCCGGCGGGCGGCCGATGCCGAAGCGGACCCGGAAGTAGTCGGGGCCGAAGGACTTGGTGAGCGACTTGAGGCCGTTGTGCCCGTTGTCGCCGCCGCCGCACTTGAGCCGCAGCGCACCGTAGTCGATGTCCAACTCGTCGTGGACGGCGATGATCCGGGCGGCGGGCACCTTGTAGAAGTCGCTGAGCGCGGCCGTCGGGCCGCCCGAGAGGTTCATGTACGACATCGGCTTGGCCAGCACCACGCGGCGGTTCGCCGGGCCCGGCGGGCCGATGCGTCCCTCCACGACCTGAGCGCGCGCCTTGTGCGCCTTGAACCGGCCGCCGACGCGCTGCGCGAGCAGGTCGGCCACCATGAAGCCCACGTTGTGCCGGTTGGCCGCGTACTCGGGGCCCGGGTTGCCCAGGCCCACCACGAGCCAGGGGCCGTCTGCGTCGCTCATCTGCGTGCTCTCCGGTGCGTGGGGTGAGGTGGGGCGGCTGGGGTGCGGGGCGCCGCGCGGGTGGCGGGCGCGTGCGAACCGTAGCGGGCCGGGCGGCACGCCCACCGCGCGGGCCCCGGACGCCGCGCGCCGCCGGCCCGACCCGGGGCGCGGGGCGGAACGGCGGCGGCGGTGTGGTGCGGGGTGACAACCGCGAGGCTGTCAGGGTGACTCCTGGGCTCAGCCCTCGGAGCCCTCGCCCTCACCCTCGGACTCGGCCGGGGCCTCGGCCTGGGCGGCGACGACCTGGAGCACGACGGCGTCCTCGTCGACGGCCAGCGTGGTGCCGGCGGGCAGGGTGATGTCCTTGGCCAGCACGGAGTGGCCGGAGTCCAGGCCCTCGATGGAGACGGTGACCGACTCCGGGATGTGGGTGGCCTCGGTCTCGACGGGCAGCGCGTTCAGCACGTGCTCCAGCAGGTTGCCGCCCGGCGCGAGGTCACCCTCGGTGTGGATCGGAACCTCGACGGTGACCTTCTCGCCGCTCTTGACGGTCAGCAGGTCCACGTGGACCAGGAAGCCACGGATGGCCTCACGCTGCACCGCCTTGGGGATGACCAGTTCCTTCTTGCCGTTCAGGTCGAGCGCGATGAGCACGTTCGGGGTCTTGAGCGCCATCATCAGCTCGTGGCCCGGCAGCGAGACGTGCACCGGGTCGGCGCCGTGGCCGTAGATGACACCGGGGACCTGCTCGGTGCGACGGAGACGGCGGGCGGCGCCCTTGCCGAACTCGGTGCGGAGCTGTACGGGAACCTTGACCTCAGCCATTGCTGCACTCCTCGTAGAAAAGGGATCTGGAAGCCGTTACTCGGCCTACGACAGACCTGCTACGAAGAGCGCGTCGATAACGGATGGGCCTGTACGGGACAGGGCCTCCCTCGCCGAGCAACTCACCCATGCTACCCGGCGGCCCCCGGCTCACCAATTCGGCGGATTCCGCACCCCGGGCCCGGGTCCCCCGAATCCCGGTTCCGGGCCCGGAGTCCATCGGCCGGGCCCGGCCGAACCCGTGCCCGGCCGAACCCGTGCCCGACCGGGGCCCGCCCCTCGCAGACCGTCGGCCGGGCCCGGGCCCCGTGGCCTAGTCCGTCGCCGCCAGCACGTCGCGGATCACCGGGCCCGCCGAGTCCGAGCCGTGCTGGGCGCCCTCCACCACGCAGGCGATGGCGATCTCGTCGTCGTAGGCGACCAGCCAGCCGTTGTTCGGGCCCTCCTCGGTGACCTCGGCCGTGCCGGTCTTGGCGCCGACCTCGCCGGGCAGGTCGGCCAGCACCTTCGCCGTCCCGTCGGTCACCGTGTCCCGCATCAGGGAACGCAGCGTACGCACCACGTCGGACGGCAGCTCCTCGGTGCGCGGGCCCTCACCCTCGCGCGCGGTGCCGCCCTCGCGTACCAGCAGCGGCATCTGGAACCGGCCGGAGGCGGCGGTGGCCGTCGCCGAGGCCATCACCAGCGGGTTCGCCCGCAGCTTGCCCTGCCCGAACAGCGCGGCCGACTTCTCTGTCTCGTCCCCGGGCACCGGCACCTCGCCGTCGAAGGACGGCGCGCCGGTGAACCACTCCTGGCCGATGCCGAAGTACGTGGACGAGAACTCCGTCAGCTCCCGGTCCCCGAGCTTGTCCCGCAGGCTCACGAAGGCCGTGTTGCACGAGTGGATGAAGTCCTCGCGGAAGGTGGCCCCGCGGATCTCGGACGTTTCCACGTTGTGGAACTGCTTGCCGACCGTCAGGTACTTCGGGCAGTCCACGACGTCGTCCGGCGCCACCACCCCCTTGTTCAGCAGCGCCGCCGAGGTGATCACCTTCATGGTCGAGCCGGGCGCGTACGTGCCGAGGAAGGCGCGGTTGAAGCCGCCGGCGGGCGTGTTGGCCACCGCGACCACCTCGCCGTCGGCGATGCGCAGCGCCACCAGGCCCGCGTTGCGGCCCTTCGCGTGCCGCTCCAGCGCGCGTTCCGCGGCGCGCTGCACGGCAGGGTCGATCGTCGTACGGACCGGCCCGCGCGCGTTCGTCGGCCCGCCGAACCGGGCCTCGGTGCCCCGTACCTCGTCGGTGTCGCGGTCGACGAGCTGCACCGCGCCGCGCGGCTTGCCGCCGCCCATGCCCAGCGCCTGGGCGACGGACGGGTGGTCGGTGCCGGACAGCTTGCCGCCGTCGCGGTCGAGCACCTCGGGCGCCCCGTCCTCGCGCACCAGGCGGAACTTCGCCTCGTCGGACAGCTTGGGGTGGACCAGCCCGAGTTCCCAGCGCACCCGCCAGCCGGCCGCGCCCCCGCCGTCCCCGGTGTCCTTGCCGCCCGCGCCCCCGTCCGCGCGGACCAGCGGCAGCGCCGAGCGGTACTGCCAGGTGCCGAGCCCGCTGATCGGCAGCTTGGCGGCGAAGGAGACGCTGGCCCCCTCGTCGCCGTCGGCCCTGGCCTCCTTCGTGGCGAAGGACGGGCGCCCGATGTCCAGGCCCGCCGTGAAGTTCCGCAGCGTCGTCTCGGCCCGCTCCGGGGCGTCGGTGAGCGCCGCGGCCTTCGCCAGGTCGCCCGCCGCCCAGTGGTCGAGGAAGGCCCGCGCGGTGTGCAGCGCCCGCGGGTCCGCCGCCCGCGAGCCGCCCGCGCCCCCGTCTCCGGAGTTCCACTCGGCCACGGCCCAGGTGCCGCCGCCGGCCACCAGTACGGCGGCGATCGCCGTCGCCACCCCCGCGCGTCGTCTCCGCCGCCCCGCCCGGTACGTCCGCACCCCGGCCTCCCTCGTGTCGCCCCTCGCGCCGGCGCCGCCGGCGCGGCGCCCTCAGCGGCAGCAGAACAGAACGAGCGGCCCTCAGTCCAAGACCCTTATCACCAGGAAAGCCATAGTCATTTGCCTATCATTGCTGTTCATGGACCTGCTGCGGCATCTGCGCTACTTCCGCACCGTGGCCGACGAGCAGCACTTCGGCCGCGCCGCGGAGCGGTTGCGGCTGGCCCAGCCCTCGCTGTCGCAGCGCATCCAACGGCTCGAGCGCGAGTTGGGCGTGCGCCTCTTCGACCGGGGGAGCCGCGGCGTGTCCCTCACGCCGGCCGGGCGGCTCGTGCGCGCGGAGGCCGACGCGCTGCTCGCCGCCGCCGACCGGCTCGACTCCGTCGTCGCCCGGGTCCGCGACGGCGCGGCCGGCACGCTGCGCGCCGCCGTGCCGCCCGACCTCGGCGGGCCCACCGTCGCCGCGCTGCTCACCGGCTACCAGGACCGCTCCCCGGGCAGCACCCTCGACCTGCGCGAGCTGACCACCATCCAGCAGGTGCGCGAGCTGGCCGTCGGCACCCTGGAGGCCGGCATCGTGCGCCACCCGTGCCCGGCCGAGGGGCTGGACTTCGGGCCGCTGCTGCACCAGCCGCTCGGCGTGCTGTTGCGCGCGGACGATCCGCTGGCCGCCGCGCCCCACGTCCCGCTCGCCGACCTCACCGGCCGTGACCTGGTCCTCTTCCCGCGCGCCACGGCTCCGGCGCTGTACGACGAGACGCTGACCCGCGCCGCCCGGCACGGCTGCACCCCGGCCGCCGTGCACGAGGCCCGTGGCGGCGACTTCGCCCAGGCCCTGGTGCTCTCCGGGGCGGCCGTCGCCCTGCTGCCCAGCGCCGCCGGCCAGCCCGGCGCGGTCTGGCGCCCGCTCGCCGGCACGCCGCTGACCTGGCGCACCTCCACGGCCTGGCCCCGGGACCGGGACAGCCCCGCGGTGCGACGGTTCGCCGAGGCGGCGTACGAGGCGCTGCGCGCCGGTGCCGGCATGCTGCCCGACCACCCGCCCGGGCCGCCACCGACGGCGGGCCCGCCGCCGACCCCGGGCGCGGGCGCCGGTTCGGCTTCCGGGGCGGGTGAGGCGTACGGTGCGATCCTCGCTGCCGAGGCTGCCGACGCCGAGGCCGCTGCCGGGGCGCGCGCCGGCGCGGCGCCTGAGCCGGCCGCCGGCCCCGGGTCGGGCCCGGAGCCGGGCGCCGACACCATCGAGGAGGGCCGCTCGGGCGCGGACGCGAGCCGTGGCCAGGGCGGGCCCCCGGCCGCGCCCGGGCCCGCCGAGGAGGAGACTCGCGCCCGGCCGCTGTACCCCCGTCCCGCATCGGAGTTCCCGCTGTGACCGACCACGACCCCGGCCGCCCCGGTCGCGGCGCCGACCGACCAGGCGCCGACCGACCCGGCACCCCCGCGCCCAGCTCTGCCGCGCCCGGGGCCGGCTCTCCCGCGCCCGGGGCCGGGGCCGTCGCGTCGCCCGTCCGCGGGGCGGCGCGGGCCGTGGCCCGGATCAGGGACGCCTTCGCCGACGCGGGGGTGACCGGGCTGCTGCACGCCCGGGACATCGACACCGGCGCGGAGCTGGGGCTCGGCGCCGACGCGCTGATGAGCACCGCGAGCGTGCACAAGCTGTGCCTGGTCAGCACGGTGTTCCGGGAGGCGGCCCGGGGCCGGGTCGACCTCACCCAACAGGTCGAGGTGCCGGCCGACCAGCGTACGAAGGGGCCCACCGGGCTCGCGATGATGCTGGACCCGGCCCGGCTCTCGCTGCGGGACCTGGCCGCGCAGTCCATCGCCGTCAGCGACAACACCGCGGCCGACGTGCTCTGGGACCGGGTCGGCCTGGACGCCGTCAACCGCGCCATGGCCGAGCTGGGGCTGCGCAGCACCCGCGCCGTGCACACGATGCGCGACCTGTACGCGTCGATGACCGCCGACGCGGGCGCGGCCGGGGTCGCGGCGCTGGTCGAGCCGGCGACCCTGGCCAGGCTGCGGGTGCTCGACCCCGCGCACACCAACCACAGCACCGCCCGCGACCTGACCGCCCTGCTCGCCGCGGTCTGGCGCGACGAGGTGTGCGACGGCGAGCACGGCAGGCTCCTGCGACGTGTCCTCGGCCTCCAGGCGTGGAGCCACCGGCTCGCCTCCGGCTTCCCCTTCGACGACGTGCGCGTCTCCGGCAAGACCGGCACCCTGCCCACGTTGCGCCACGAGGCGGGCGTCGTGGAGTACCCCGACGGGGGCCGGTACGCCGTCGCCGTCCTGACCCGCTCCGCCAGCACCGCCATCACCCTGCCGGCCGCCGACGCGGTCATCGGCACGGCCGCCCGGATCGCGGTGGACGCGCTGCGCGCCGGCGCCCGCTGAGGCGCCCCACCACGCGCCGGGGCACGCTGACCGCCGGCTGCGAGCCCGCCCGTACGCCGGCCCGCACGTCGCCCCGTGCGCCCACCCATGGGCGTAACCCCGCGCGTACGCCCCACCTGGCCCGTACGCGCACGCACCGCGCCCGCACACGCGAAAGGGCCGCTCCCCGGTCTGGGGGAGCGGCCCTTCGCGATGGACCCGAGGGTTCGCCGGGCTAAGCGGCCCGGCGGGAGGTCACGCCTGCTCGTCGAAGAGGCTGGTGACGGAGCCGTCCTCGAAGACCTCGCGCACGGCACGCGCGATGGTCGGGGCCATGGACAGGACGGTGACCTTGTCGAGGTCGATCTCGTTCGGCGTGGGCAGGGTGTTGGTAAAGACAAACTCGCTGACCTTCGAGTTCTTCAGGCGGTCGGCGGCGGGGCCGGACAGCACACCGTGGGTGGCCGTCACGATGACGTCCTCGGCACCGTTGGCGAACAGGGCTTCGGCGGCGGCGCAGATGGTGCCGCCGGTGTCGATCATGTCGTCGACCAGGACGCAGACCCGGCCACGGACGTCACCGACGACCTCGTGCACGGTGACCTGGTTGGCGACGTCCGGGTCGCGCCGCTTGTGCACGATGGCCAGCGGCGCGCCGAGCCGGTCGCACCAGCGGTCGGCGACGCGGACCCGGCCGGCGTCGGGGGAGACGACGGTCAGCTTGGAGCGGTCCACCTTGGCGCCCACGTAGTCGGCCAGCAGCGGCAGGGCGAACAGGTGGTCCACCGGGCCGTCGAAGAAGCCCTGGATCTGGTCGGTGTGCAGGTCCACGGTGAGAATCCGGTCGGCGCCGGAGCACTTGAGCAGATCGGCGATCAGGCGGGCCGAGATCGGCTCCCGACCACGGTGCTTCTTGTCCTGGCGGGCGTAGCCGTAGAACGGAACGATCACCGTGATGCTGCGCGCGGAGGCCCGCTTGAGCGCGTCGATCATGATGAGCTGTTCCATGATCCACTTATTGATCGGAGCCGTGTGGCTCTGGATCAGGAAGCAGTCCGCACCGCGCGCGGATTCCTGGAAGCGAACGTAGATCTCGCCGTTGGCGAAGTCGAATGCCTTGGTCGGGACCAGGCCGACGCCCAACTGCTGGGCGACCTCCTCGGCCAGCTCGGGGTGGGCGCGGCCGGAGAAGAGCATCAGCTTCTTCTCGCCGGTCGTCTTGATCCCGGTCACAGCAGATCTCCTTGGATTTCACTTCGCGTGCGTTTCCCCACGGTACGCCCCACTTGGCGTACCCCTCGCACGCTCACTGATCGGTCTCAGGCTCCTGAGCGGTGGCCTGAGCGGCCTGCGCGGCGGCGCTTCCTGGGCGCTTTCGAGCCACCCAACCCTCGATATTCCGCTGCTGCCCACGGGCGACAGCGAGCGAACCCGGGGGCACGTTCTTGGTGATCACCGACCCGGCGGCGGTGTAAGCCCCGTCCCCAATCGTGACAGGAGCCACAAACATGTTGTCCGAACCGGTACGGCAGTGCGAGCCGACGGTGGTGTGGTGCTTCTTCTCGCCGTCGTAGTTCACGAAGACGCTGGCGGCGCCGATGTTGCTGTACTCGCCGATGGTCGCGTCGCCGACGTACGACAGGTGTGGCACCTTGGAACCCTCGCCGACCTGGGCGTTCTTCATCTCCACGTACGCGCCGGCCTTGGACTTCGGGCCGAGGTCCGTGCCGGGGCGCAGATAGGCGTACGGGCCGACGGTGGCGCCCGCGCCGATCCGGGCGCCGTCGGCGACGGTGTTGCTGACCGTGGCGCCGGCGTCGACGGTGGTGTTGGTGAGGCGGGTGTGCGGGCCGACCTCGGCGTGCGCGGCCACGTGCGTGGCGCCGATGAGCTGGGTGCCGGGGTGCACCAGCGCGTCCGGCTCGAAGGTGACGGTGACGTCCACCCAGGTGCTGGCCGGGTCCACGATGGTGACGCCGCTGAGCATCGCCTCGCGCAGCAGCCGCTCGTTGAGCAGCTTGCGGGCCTCGGCGAGCTGGACGCGGTTGTTGATGCCGACGATCTCGTGGTGGTCTGCGGCGACGGAGGCGCCCACCCGGTGCCCGGCCTCGCGCAGGATGCCGAGGACGTCGGTCAGGTACTCCTCGCCCTGGCTGTTGTCCGTGCGGACCTTGCCGAGGGCGTCGGTCAGGAGCTGTGCGTCGAACGCGAAGACGCCCGAGTTGATCTCCCGGATGGCGCGCTCGCTGTCGCTGGCGTCCTTGTGCTCCACGATGGCCGTGACCGCGCCGCTGGCCGCGTCGCGCACGATGCGGCCGTAGCCGGTGGCGTCGGGCACCTCGGCGGTGAGCACGGTCACCGCGTTGCCGTCGACGGCGTGGGTCCGCGCGAGTTCGCGCAGCGTCGCGCCGGTCAGCAGCGGGGTGTCGCCGCAGACGACGACCACGGTCCCGTCCAGCGCGGTGCCGCTGGCCCGCAGTTCGTCCAGGCCCATCCGTACGGCGTGCCCGGTGCCGTTCTGCTCGTGCTGCACGGCGGTGCGCACGTCCGGGTCGATCTCCGCGAGGTGGCCGCGGACCTGGTCGCGGGCGTGCCCGACGACGACCACCAGGTGCTCGGGGGTGAGTTCGCGGGAGGCGGCGACGACGTGGCCGATGAGGGAGCGCCCGCAGATCGCGTGCAGCACCTTGGGGGTGGTCGACTTCATCCGCGTGCCCTCGCCGGCCGCCAGGACGACGACGGCCGCGGGTGGGATATCCCCTTTTCGAGCGGTGCCGACGTCGCGGGGAAGGTTGGCGCTCACGGGGATACCCTTCGGCTTTTTCGGGAGGTGGACATCCGAAGGATACCGGTGCGTATAGGAGGCGACATGCGGGCGGGTCCCGGCTCAGAAGGCCGGGACCGGGGATCGCGTACGAGAAAGTGGGCTCCCCCGCCAGGACTCGAACCTGGACAAATGGCTCCAAAGGCCACTGTGCTGCCGATTACACCACAGGGGATGGTCAGACTGGCCAAGCCGGGCTCCCGCTTCGGCTGGCCGCTCGGCCCCCAACACTATGCCGTACCGGGCGCCCTCGATGCGAGAGTAAAGCCCCACGGTGCGCGGGGTGCGCGCGGGGCCCGCGATGCGCCGCCACGTCTCCCGTCCCTCTCTTCCCCACGCCTTCTCCTCGCTTCTCCCGCGTCTCTTCCTCATCTCTCCCCGTTCCTTCTTCCCTTTCTCTCCGCCCGTTTCGTCACGCGGGCGCCTCGCGGGGACTTCGCGGAGATTGGGGAGTTGTTCGCACGGTTCGCACAGGAAGGCGCGCTCGATACGGAAATCGCCCGAGTTCCCGGGTGCGCGTTCGAACGGAAAAGGAGTGGCCGCCACCCGTACGCTGGCAGGTATGACGACGACGGGGGAAGCCATGGAACCGGGCGCGCGGGGCGCGCCGAGTGGGCCGTGGTGGTGGGAACGGCGCCGCAGCATGGCGCTGGATGTGTCGATAGCCCTCGCGTCGGTGGCCGAGTGCGTTCTCGAAGGTCTGGACTTCGCCGGTGAGGCGGGCATTCCGGGCGGCGCGGGCGTCCTGCTCGGCGTGCTCGTGGGAGCCGTGCTCGTGGTCCGGCGGCGTTGGCCGATAGCGGTCGTGCTGGTCTCCATCGCCGCCTCGGCGGCCTCGATGGGGGTGCTGCTCACCATCATCGGCCTGTACACGATGGCCGCGTCCGGGCTGCCGCGGCGGATCACGGGCGTGTTGTCCGGCATGTCGATCAGCGGCACGTTGATCGTCACGGTCGTCAACTTCCAGCAGGACATGGCCCAGGACGGCTACCACCCCCCGTTCTGGGTGGCCGGCCTGGTCGCCGCGCTGATGGCGGTCGGCATCACGATGCCGCCGGTGCTGTCGGGGCTGTACGTGGGCGCGCGGCGGCGGCTCGTGGAGAGCCTGCGCGAGCGCGCCGACGGGTTGGAGCGCGAGCTGTCGCTGCTGGCGGACCGGGCCGAGGAGCGCGCGGAGTGGGCCCGTAACGAGGAGCGGACCCGGATCGCCCGCGAGATGCACGACGTGGTCGCGCACCGGGTGAGCCTGATGGTCGTGCACGCGGCGGCGCTCCAGGCGGTGGCGCTCAAGGACCCGCAGAAGGCGTCGAAGAACGCGGCCCTGGTCGGCGACATGGGCCGGCAGGCCCTGACGGAGCTGCGCCAGATGCTCGGCGTCCTGCGGGCCCACGAGGGGCAGCCCGCTGGCCACGCCGGCGCGGCCCAGCCGCTGCCGCTGGCGTCGGTGGCCGCCGCCGCGTCCGCCGCCTCCTCGGCCGCGGGCCAGGCCGGTGCCGCCCAGGGCGCGGAGCGGGGCGCGGACGCCGCCGGGGCGCGACGGTCCCCCGACGACTCGCCCGCGGGGCCGTGCCTGCGCGAGCTCGCCGGGCTGATCGAGCAGTCCAGCGCGGCGGGGATGGTGGTCGAGTTCCTGGAGGAGGGCGAGGAGCGGGCGTACGCGCCGGCGGTGGAGGCCACCGCGTACCGCGTGGTGCAGGAGGGCCTGACCAACGTGCACAAGCACGCGCCGGGCGCGCGGACCCGGGTGCGGCTCGCGCGGCGCCCCGGCGAGGTGGCGGTCCTGGTGGAGAACGGCCCGTCCGACCGCGCTGTCGCGGACGCGGGCCTGCCCAGCGGCGGCAACGGCCTGGTCGGCATGCGTGAGCGGGTGGCCTCGCTCGGTGGCGGCTTCGTGTCCGGGCCGACGGACGCGGGCGGCTTCCGGGTCTCGGCGGTGCTGCCGGACCGGACGGCCCGCCCGGCCCGCGAGACCGTGCCGGACCAACCGGAACAGCCGGCCCGCGAGACCGTGCCGGACCAGCCGGTCCGCGAGACCGTGCCGGCTCAGCCAGACCAGCCGACTCAGCCGGTCCGCGAGACCGTGCCAGCTCAGCCGGACCAGCCGACTCAGCCGGCAGGTCGGCCCGATGCTCGGCCGGATGTGGTGCACGAGCCGGCGGCGGTGCCCGAGCCGGTAGCTGGGGCGACGGCCGAGCCGGCGGCCGGAGTGGCGGCGGAGCCGGTCGCCGAACCGGCGGGCGGCCTGGTCGCCGGGTCGGTCAGCGAACCGGCGGAGGGCCGCGGGGCCCTCTAGCCACCGCCCCGCCGGAGCGCGGGCGACGGCCGCCGACGACGGGCCGGGCGCGCGGGGTTGACCGCGCCCACCGCCACCCCGGGCGGCCGGTGGCGATCCGCCCCCGGGCACACGGATCTCCTCGGCACGCGACGGCGACGGGAGAGCGCTGTGGATCGTCTGGGTCACGCGGCGACCGAGCAGGGGCCGGGGCCGGGTCCCGGCGCGCAAGTGCCACGCGGCGCTGGACGACGGCGGCACGCTGGTGGTCGCGGAGGCGTTCGTCGACGACGACGGCTCCGGGCCGCGCGCGGCCGCGCTGATGAGCCTGCACATGCTGGTCAACACGGCGGGCGGGCGCAACTACTCGCGCGCGGCGTACGAACGGATGCTGCTGCGGGCCGGGTTCGCCGGTACGGAACGGGTGCCGGTGGCCGGCGGGTTCGCGGCAGGCGTGAACGGCCTGCTGGTCGCCCGCAGGGGGCCGGTCGCCGGCGCATAGGCCCGCCCGCGCCGGCGGTGCCGCGGGGCCACGCGGTCGTACGGCGTCGGTCGTACGGTCTCCGCGCCGGCCAGGCGTCAGGCCCGGCCGACCCTCACCTGTCGCCGGCCCTCACGCGCCGCCGACCGTCAGGCGGGTGGGGCGCACGCCGGTGACCAGGGTGTCCAGGGCCCGGTCTATGTCGCCGCCGAGGAACCAGTCGCCGGTGTGGTCGAGGCTGTAGACGCGGCCCTCGGCGTCGATCGTCAACAGGGCCTGGCCGTCCGCCTCCTGGCCCAGCGGGCAGACCTCGGTGCCCAGCGCCCGGCCGAGGTCGGTCAGGGTGCGGGCCAGGTGCAGGCCGTGCAGCGGGTCGATGCGGAACGGGGTGGGCGCGAGGTGGCGGCCGGCGCCCGGCGGCTGGATGTGCAGCCCGCCGAACTCGGCCCACGCCTCGACGGCGGCCGGGAAGATGATGTGCCGGTGCCCGCCGGGCGAGACATGCGCCCGCAGCGCGTCGGCCCAGGTCTCGGCCTGTCGGATGTCCCAACGGCCCGGCGTCCAGCCCGCGTCCCGCAGCGCGGCGTCGACGCCGACGGGGAAGCGCGTGGCGGCCGTACGGTCGAAGGCACGCATGGATTCAGCCTCGCTTCCTGAGGGGCCCGGCCGGGGCCGGCGCCGCGACGTCCACCGCGCGCACCCCGAACTGGGCCAGCAGCGGCGCGCAGGAGCGGCAGGGCGGGGCGTAGGAACCGTGTGCCGGGTCGCCGTCCTCGCGGATGTGCCGCGCGGTGATCTTCGACTGCTTGAGCGCGCGCCTGGCCTCGCCCGGGGTGAGCGGCTTGCGGGAGGCGCGCTTGCTGCGGCCCGCCTCGGCGTGGGTCAGGAACCGGGAGAGCAGGATGGCCTCCGGGCAACGGCCGGTGAACCGCTCGCGCTGGGCGGTGCCGAGCGTGTCCAGGAAGTCCTGGACGAGCGGGTGCAGGGCGGGCGGCTGGTCGGCCTTGCCCGCGGTACAGGTGAGCGTCTGGCCGCGTACCGAGAGCGCGGCGGCCACGGTGGGCAGGATGCCGTCCCTTCGGTGCAGTAACGGCGGTGGCAGGTCCCGGCCGTCGGAGCTGCTCCAGCTCAACCGGGGATCGCCCGGTGTAGGCGCGGCCTCGCCGCTGTCCTGTGCGGTGTGCATGGTGGTGCTTCCCTCCAGGTGCAATCCCCCTGTTGCGGGGGTCAGCCTGCCAAATGGGACGCGTGGTGCGGAAGTCAGGTGTGCGCCCGATGGGGGACCCTGTCCGGTACGTCACCGTCGCGTGACAGGTAGTCGCTGACGTGTCGACGAGTCGTGCGATCGCGGTCGATGGCTGAGAAAGTGCGGCTCATGCGTACACACATCCGGCGCGGCGCGGTGGCCGTTCTGCTCTCTTTCACCCTGGCGTGTTCGGTCGCGTGCTCGGCGGACTCCGGGGGCGGGGGCGGCGCGGGGGAGCCCAGCGCGTCGGGCGGCGGGGCGAGTCGGGAACCCGTCGACGGCGCCGGGACGCCGCCGTCCTCCGGCGCGGCCGAGCCGTCCGACGAGGCCGGCGGCGGGCCCGGCCGCGCCTCGCGCACCCGTCCGCTGACCCGCGCCGAACTGCAACGGGCGCTGCTCACCCAGGGCTCCGTCGCCGGCTACGCGGTGCGCCGAGGCCCCAAGGACGCGCTGCCCGCCGACGCCACGGTCGCCGCGGACCGCGCCGAGTGCCGGCCGATCGTCGACGCCTTCGGCTCCCGGCCGAAGTACCCGCGCACCGCCTACACCTCGGCCAGCCTGACCAGGGGCGACCTCAGCGGCACGGGCGAGGGGACGCTGAGCCAGCTCCTGTTGGCCGCCTACCGGGTCGGGGACGCGCAGCGCTGGCTGGCCGAACTGCGCCGGGCGGTCGCGGTCTGTCGCGGCTTCACGGCCATCGACGGGGCGGGCGACCGGGAACCGCTGGCGATCACGCCGGGGAGGAACCTGGCGGTCGGCGACGCGTCCGTGAGTTTCCTCATGCGGGACGAGGCCGGAAAGGACGCCCCGGTCGCCATCACCGTGGTACGTACCGGAGCCAACACGGCCACCTACCTCTCGGCCGGGACGAGCGGCAGGCCCGAGCCGGTGGCGCGGGCGGTGGCGGACGAGCAGCACCGCCGCATGATGGACGCCGGGAAGGTCGCACGGTGAGCTGTTCGCGGCAAATGACGGGAAGCGGCGATCGAGGGGCAGATGGCGTGACTTGTCGTTGTTTTCCGCGCTCGCCGCAGGGCTGTTCCATGGCCGTTCCGTAGCCATTTCGCGGGCGCGGTGACGGACCCTCGCGGCGGTGGTCGCTGTTGCGGCACCGCATAGGCTGTCGGTAGTAGCCAGCAGCAGCAGGGGGCACCGCCATGACGACAGGTCGGCTCGGGCACACCGCGCCACCGAACACGGCCTACGCCGGGCAGGTCGTGCACTTCCCGGACCCGGTCCGCGCGGCCCGGCACCCCCAGGGTGTCCGGGTGGACGGGGACGGCTATCCGGACTTCACGCCGTACGCCAAGGCCGCCGTCGAGATCGCCGAGCCCCCGGAGGGTTTCGGGGTCGACGAGTTGCGGCTGACTGACTTCGTCTCGGCCAACGCCGCACTGCACGCCGCCGGGCACGAGTTGTGGGAGGGCGGGTCGCCGGTCGCCACGCCGCACGGCTGGACCTGGCACCACGTGGCCAACACGCGGCGGGTGCAGTTGATCCCCGTCGAGGTGAAGGCGCTGCTGCGGCACCACGGCGGGCTCGCCACGGCCGGTGTCGACCAGGACAAGCGGGGCACCCGACCGCTCCAGGAGACCCGCCCCGCGCACTTCGGCCTGCCCAAGCGCGGCCTGTCCGTCACCGAGGACCAGGTGCTCGTGGTCGAGGAGGACCTCGGCTACCGGCTGCCCGACGCCTACCGCGCCTTCCTCAAGGCGGCCGGCGGCTGCGCCCCGGTGGGCGCGGCGCTCGACCCGGAGCTGGGACTCCTGGTGGACCAGCCGTTCTTCACGGTCCGCGACGAGGCGGCGGTCAACGACCTCGTCTACGCCAACAAGTGCCTGCGGGACCACTTCACCAAGGACTACCTCGGCGTCGGGTACGTGCAGGGCGGCGTCATCGCGGTCAAGGTGCGCGGCGAGGCGATCGGGTCGGTGTGGTTCTGCGCGTACGACGACGCGCGGGACCGGGACGGCTGGGACGTGCGGGAACGGGTCGCGGAGCTGATGCTGCCCTGCGGCGACGACTTCGACGCCTTCCTGCTGCGCCTGGCGGGCAACCCGCCGGAGCTGGAGACCGTGGCCAACTTGATGGTGGACGGCGGCTTCGCGTACGTCGTCCCGGTGGAGGGATGAGCGCGATGGTGACCTTCGCGCAGGCGCAGGAGCGCGCGGAACAGTGGGTCAACGGAGACGTCCCGCGCTACCAGCAGCGCGAGGTGCGGGTGCGGGAGTTCGACCTCGGCTTCGTCGCCTGGGCCGAGGACCGCCCCGACGGGCCCTCGCGGGCGCCGGGCGCCCAGAGCGCGCGGCTGGTCATCGCCCGCGACAGCGGCGAGACCACGCTGTGGCCTGGTCTCCCGGTGGGCGAGGTGATCCGACGGTACGAGGAGGAGTACGGGGCCGGCGCCCAGGCCCCCGCGGCGCCCGCCGCGCCGGCCGGCCGGCTCGACCTGGAGGCCACCTCGTTCCTGCTGACGCCGCCGGAGTGGCTCCAGGAGGCGGCGAACACGCTGGGCGGCGGCATCTCGACCCGGCGCCCGGCCGCCTCCGGCACGTCCGGTACGTCCGGCGCCTCCGATACGTCCGGTGCCTCCGGCACGTCCGGTGCCTCCGGTACGTCTGGCGCGGGCACGGCCGGCGGCTCCGGGAGCACCGGGGCCTCCGGGGTCGAGGGCGGCTCCGAGGGCAGCGGCTCGGCCAACGGTTCCGGGACCTCCGGCACCGACGAGCCGGGCGACTCCGGGTCCGCGACCCCGTCGGCCGGCGACGCGGCGTCCGGCGCGCTCAGCTCGCCGCCCTCCACTCGCACGCCGTACCCCGACTCCGGCGCGGGCCAGAGCCAGGGCCACGGCCGGGACCACGGCCAGCGTGACGGTCGGGACGCCGACGACCGGGAGCGCGGCCCGGACGCCACCGGCGAGGGTCCCGTCCGAGGTGCCGACCAACCCGCTCCCGGCCCGGCCGTGCCCGACGCGCCCGGGTTCCCCGCCGCGCCCGGCCCGGCCTTCCCCGCCGCGCCCGCGTTCCCGGCCGCCCCCGGCTCCGCCACGGGCGGCTCGACCGCCGGGCCGTCCTGGGAGGACACCAACCACGGGGGCGACGACGGCGACCGCTCCGTCGCACCGCCCGCCACCGTCTTCGCGCCGCCGCTCGCCGGCTTCGACGACGAGGACACCCCGGTGCCGGGCGTGGCGCCGGAGGCCAAGACGGAGCTGATGTCGGCGGGGAGCGCGCTACCGCCCACCGCCATCGCGCCCGCCATCGACGGTGGCTTCCCGCTCCAGGGCCCCGACTCCGCCGCCGGCCCGGGCACGCCCCAGGTACCGGCGATGCCGCCCGGCCCACCGCCGGGCCCGCCGAGTGTCGGCGGCGCCCCCGGCGTGCCGGCGGCCCCGGGCGCCCCCGGCTCGGGCGCGCCCGCCGCTGGCCCCGCGTCCACCGGCGGTCCCGGCACCCCGGCGCCGGCGCCCGGAGCGCCCACCGGCGACGGCATGGGAGCCGCCGCCCCCGGCGTGCCGACCGGACCAGGGGCGCCCGGCGCCCCCGCCGGCGGCTACGTCCCGACGCAACTCGTCTCCCAACTCGACTCCGGCAACCCGCTGGCGCCCCCCGGCGCCTCGGCCGGCGCGGGCGTGCCCGCACCCCCCGGCGCGCCGGGCGCCGGTACGCCGCCTCCGGGTGCTCCTGGTACGCCGCCTCCGGGTGCTCCCGGTGGTGTGCACGCGGCGGCGACGATGCTGGCCGGGCCGAACGGCCCGGCCGCGCCCGGCGCTCCGGGCCAGCCCGGCGTCGGCGGCCCGCAGCCGCCCGGGCCCCCCGGCGCCCCCGGCGCCGGTCCCGGCACCCCGCCCCCCGGCGCCTCGGCCGGCGCGGGCGTACCCGCTCCGCCCGGCGCTCCCGGCATGCCGGGCGCCGGTACGCCGCCTCCGGGCGCCCCTGGTACGCCGCCTCCGGGTGCCCCCGGTGGTGTGCACGCGGCGGCGACGATGCTGGCCGGACCGAACGGCCCGGTCCCGCCCGGTGCCCCGGGCCAGCCCGGCGTCGGTGGCCCGCATCCGCCCGGCCCGCCCGGCGCCCCGCACACGCCGCCCCCGCCCGTGCCCGGCCAGCCCGGCGCGCACGGCCACCCGGGGATGGCCCCGCCGCCGCCCGGCCCGGGAATGCCCGGCCCCGGGATGCCCGGCCCGGGAATGCCCGGCGCGCCCGCCATGGCCGGCCCGTACGGCTACCCGCCGGCGCCCACCGGGCTGCCCACGGTCGGCCCGGGCTACATGGCGGTGCTCCGCTACCGGGCGCAGGACGGCTCCGAGCAGCAGATCATCCGCCGCTCCGCGCCCGGCACCCCGCACCCGGAGTGGCAGATCCTGCACGAGCTGCGGGCCATGAACGTGCCGCCGCAGCAGGTGCTCGAACTCCACACCGAGCTGGAGTCCTGCGACCTGCCCGGCGGCTACTGCGCCCGCATGATCCGGGAGTCCTGGCCACAGGTGCGGATCAGCCACACCGCCCCGTACGGCCGCGACCACGCCACCCGGCAGCAGGGCGTGCGCCACCTCATCGAGCACCAGGGCGAGTTGCACCAGGTCGCGGACGGGCCGGCCAGGCCGGCGCCGGTGCGGGTGCCGCTGCCGCACCCCAGCCAGGTGCAGCGGGCGCCGGCCGTCCCGCCGGAGGGTCTCGCGCAGGAGTTGCTCAACGCGTTCGGGCCGCAGGGCATCTTCCGCTTCGATCAGCGCGCCGTCTCCCGGCAGGGCGTGCCCGACATCGTCGCCCAGACGCTGGTGTGGGCCGGGTTGCCGGTGGACTTCGGGCCGTTCTTCTGGGCCCAGGCGCAGCCGGGTCGGCCGGTGCCCACGCTGGCCGAGCTGGCCGCCGAGCGGCAGGTGCAGCCCGCGTCCGACGCCGGTTCGTACCTGGTGATGGGCAACGACTTCGGCCGCCAACTGTGCGTGCAGTACGGCACGGCGCACATCGTCGCGGTCCCGGTCGAGGCCGGCCCCGGCGGCGCCCCGGTGCCGCCGCAGTTCGTCAACACCGGGCTGCCGGAGTTCGTGCGCTGCCTCGGCCTCCTCGGCTGGATGTGGCGGCTGCGGGCGACGCTCACGCCGGAGCAGGCGGGGCGCTGGACGGTGGACTTCCAGAACCACCTCTCCGCCCTCGACCCGGCGGCGCTCGCCTCGCCGGAGAACTGGTGGGCGGTGCTGCTTGAGCAGATGTGGGACGGCCTGCTGTAGCACTCCGTACGCCGGGTCACACCGGCCACAACGGCCAGCACGGGTCACGCCGGCGTACGCGCCCCGTGCGCCGTAGGCCGGAGGCCGTCCGACCGCACCCCCGCGCGGCGGCGCCCCACCCCGGGGCGCCGCCGCGCCGCACGTTCACGCTCCCCCGCCCGGCCCGGTCCGGGTGCGCCCGTGGCTCATAACCCGAGGGGCATGTCCGCATGCCGCATTTGGTAGTGGAAGGCATACGGGGCGGCACCTAACGTCGCTGTCATGACGGAAACGCACTTCACCAGTTACGTAGAGCTGATCCTCGACAGTCTCCGGGAGCGTCCCGAGCGCACCGTGCTGCGCACCGAGGACGGCTCGTCGACCAGCGCGGGCGCCTTACACGACGCCGTGCACGGGATGGCCGCCGAGCTGACCGACCGCGGCATCGGCCGCGGCGACACCGTGGCCCTGCTGTCCGGCAACCGCCCCGAGACGCTGAGCGCCCGGTACGCCGTGAACCTGGTCGGCGCCCGCGTGGTCATCCTCTACGAGGCGCTGGCCGCCGACCTGCTCGCCCGACTCGTGGCGAGCGTGGAGCCGGCCGCCCTGCTCGTGGACCCCCTGCACGAGGCGCGGGCCGCGGAGTTGCTCAGCCACTACCGGCCGCCGCTGGTCCTCTCCTTCGGCCCCAGCGACGTGGGCGCCGACCTGCTCGCGCTCGCCGACGGGCACCGCGGGCGGCGGGTGGCCAGTGCGGCCCGCGCCGAGGACGACTGGTGCATCCGGCACACCGGCGGGACCACCGGCCTGCCCAAGGGCATCCGCATGGCGCACGGCTTCCACCGGCAGGCGCTCAGCTCCGGCACGGCCGCGTCGGGCCACGCGCCCACCTTCCTGGCCTGCACCTCCCTGGCGCACCTGGCCGGCATGGTCGCCGACCTGGCGCTGCTCTCGGGCGGTCGCGTGATCATCCAGCGGTCCTTCGACCCGGCGGCGGTGTACGCCGCCATCGAGCGCGAGCGCGTCACCGACCTGTGGCTGCTGCCGCCGCTGCTGTACGCGCTGCTCGACCACCCGGCCCGGGCGACGGCCGACCTGTCGAGCGTGCGCCGCATCGCCTACGGCGGCTGCGCCGCCTCCCCGTCCCGGCTGCGCGAGGCGGCCGAAGCCTTCGGACCGGTGCTGAACGGCTGGTACGGGCAGGCCGAGGCGGGCATGATCGCCACGGTGGGCCCGGAGGAACACGCGGTGGTGGGCGCGGCCGGGCAGATCACGGTGGGCCGCCCCGCGCCCGGCGTGCGGATCGAGATCCACGACGAGCACGGGCAGCCCCTCCCGGCCGGCGAGAGCGGCGAGATCTGCGTGCGCACGCCGTCGATGATGAACGGCTACTGGAAGCAGCCGGAGGCCACCGCCGAGGTGCTGCGCGGCGGCTGGGTGCACACCGGTGACGTGGGCTACCTGGACGAGGACGGCTACCTGTTCATCGTGGACCGGCTGAGCGACAAGATCGTCGTGGTGGGTGGCCACGTGTACCCGACCGACGTGGAGGAGCTGCTGCTCAGTCACCCCGCCGTGGCCGCCTGCGTGGTGTTCGGCGTACGCCGCCCCGACCAGACCGAGGCCGTACACGCCGCGGTGGTCCCGGCGCCCGGCCACAGCGTGCGCCCCGGAGAACTCAGCGCGTTCGTGACCGACCGTCGCGGCGCCATGTACGCGCCGGAGGTCGTACGGGTCGTCGCGGAGATCCCGCTGACGCAGGCGGGCAAGCCCGACCGCAAGGCACTGCGCGCGCGGGCGCTCGCCGAATCGGCCGCCGACTCCGGCGCTGACCCGGGCTCGGATGCCGGCCCGGATGCCGGCAGGGGGTCGGCCGCTGGTGCTGGTGCTGGCATCGGCGCCGGGGAGGGGTTGCGGGCCGAGGGCGCCGGACAGCGGTAGACCGCCGCCCCCGCGCCCCGTACGCCCCACCCGCCCCGCGCGCCCGCGCCTCGTACGTCCCGCGCGACACGCCCCGTACGCCCGTACGCCCGTACGCCCGGCGCCCGACTCGGCCGCCTGCCGCGTCCGTCGCACGGGAGCGGCCCGGGCACGCGGGGCGTACGCCCGCTTCGGTCGCAAGGTCAATACCGTGACGGTCCGCTGTATCGCCGCTCTATCGGATCAAAATCCCTGAGATTACGACTTCCGGCGTCAATTGCCGCATCCTTGCCTGAGGAACTGGGTGGAGTGTCGCGGTATGGGCATTTCGCTCGCATCTACAAAGATGTTCGGCGGAGACACCGGATAGAGGGGCTTCAGGATGAGCGGGACGGATTCACCCCACGGCTTCACCACCACCGGGCGGGGCGAGCGCGGCTACCGTCCTGCGCAGGTGGAGCAGTATCTGACGCAGTTGTCCGCAGACCGGGACGCGGCGTGGGAGCGCGCCGCGCGGCTGACCGTGCTGGCCAACGAGATGACCGCCGAGGCGGAACGGCTGCGCGAGGTGATCGCGCAGCTCCCCCCGCAGACATACGAGGAACTCGGCGAGGGCGCCCAGCTCATCCTGACCACCGCCGAGCAGGAGGCCGACCGGTTGCGGGCGGGCGCGCGGGGCGCCGCGAAGGAGGCCACCGAGGCGGCGGCCGAGTACGCCGACGCGACGCGCGACGCGGCGGACACGGCGGCGGCGGCGCTGCGCGCCGAGGCCGAGAAGTGGGCCGAGCAGCGGATCGAGGCGGCCCGCGCCGCCGCCGCCGAACTGCGCGAGGCGGCCGAACGGGACGCGCTGCGCGAGCGGCGCGACGCGGTCGTCGAGCTCCAACAGGCTCGGGAGCGGACGGAGGAGTTCCTGATCGAGCAGGAGCAGCAGCACGCCGACCGCTGGGAGGCGCTCGGCGTCGAGATCGCCGAGCGCGAAGCCGCCCTGGAGTCCCGCATCGCCGAGCTGGAGGCCCTCGGCGAGCGCACCGTGGCCGAGACGCAGCGCGCCTACGCCGCGGTCGAGGAGGCCGCCCGGCACGGCCAGGAGGACGCGGAGGCGCAGGGCGAGGAGCTGATCGCGCGGGCGCGGGCCCGCGCGGAGCGCATGGAGCGCGAAACGGAGCAGATCCTGCGCGCGCACGCGGAGGAGCGCGAGGAGCTGGCGTTGCAGATGGAGCACGTGCGCGAGACTCTCGGCGTCCTGACCGGCCGGCGCGTGCCGGTCGAACGCCGGACCGAACAGCCCGCCGCCAGCCCGGATACCGCTACGGTCTCCCACTCCTCCCGGGTCGCGGCGGACGCGACCGCCGCGACCGCCGGGGCCGAGGGGACTGCCGCGTCCGGAGCGTCTGGTACGGCCAGTGCGTCCGGTACGTCTGACGGGGCGGGCGTGGCTGGTGGCCACGGGGACGTCGCGGGTGCCGGTGCCGGTGTCGGAGCGGGGGCCGGTGCGGGCGCGGGCGTGGTGACACGTGCGGGCGGTGGCCAGGGCGCCGGGGGCGCCTCCCGCGCGGGCGGCCTGGTCGACGAGGCGGGTGCCGCCGGCGGCGCCGGAGAGGGTGACGTCCCCGCCGACGCCGATGCCAAGGCCGATCCGGGCGCCGACGAGGCCGACCGGGTCGACCGGGGCGCCGATGGCGTGGGCCCCGCAGTGCCACGGCCCTTGGCCGGGCCGGGGAAGCGCAAGCTCGGCGACGACGATGACACGATCGAGGTCGAACTCCCGGTCCTGCCCCCCGCGGACCACCCGACGCCGTAACCGCGCCTCGCGGGCGGCCGTCTCGTGCACGGCCCCCGCTCTCGGGGACGCCGTCGGGCCGCCCCGCTACCGCGCGTCGCCGCGCGGGCCGCCACCAGTCGGGCCAGTCGGCGCCCCGCCGGCCGGCTCGTCCGCCGGAGGCTCGGGACGATCCGGCGCGCCGGGGGCGGCCGGTGCGTCGGAGGTGGCGGGTACGCCGGACGTGGTCGACGCGTCGGATGCAGCGAGTGCGTCGGATGCGGCCGGTGTGTCGGCAGCGACTGGTGTGGCGGGTGTCGCCGGGGAGTCGGTCGCGGAGGTGGCCGGGTCGTCCACGTGAGTGGGGAAGACGCGCGGGGCGAGCAGGAGCAGCGCCAGGACGGCGAGGACGGCGGCCAGGGCGGCGCCGAGGTAGACGTAGTCGACGGAGTCGTCCACGGCGCGGCGCAGGTAGTCGGCGGCCTCGGCGGACAGCTCGCCGGGGTGCTCCAGGGCGCGGGACACCGAGTCCAGGTCGTCCGGGAGGTCGCCGCCGAGCGAGTCGGGGGCGTCCGCGAGTCGGGCGGCCATGGTGGCGTTGGCGACGGCGCCGAACAGGGCCGCCCCCACGCTCTGTCCCACCTGGCGGCAGAAGAGTATGGAGCCGGTCGCCGTGCCGCGCTCCGCCCAGCCGACGGACGACTGCACCCCGACGATGAGCGGGAGTTGGAAGAGGCCGAGCGCCCCGCCGAGCAGCAGCATGATCAGCGCGGGCTGCCAGGCCGAGCCCGGGTAGGGCAGCAGCGGGAACGCGAACAGGATCAGCGCGGCCAGGCTCATGCCGACGATGGCGCTCTGCCGGAAGCCGATGCGCAGGTAGACGCGGTTGCTCAGGGCGGCGGACACGGGCCAGCTCAACGTCATGGCGGACAGCACGAACCCGGCGGCGGTGGGGGACAGACCGAGGACCGACTGCGCGTACGTGGGCAGGAACACGGTCGGGGCGATCATCAACAGGCCGAGGCCGCCCAACGAGAGGTTGACGGCGGCGATCGTACGACGGCGCCACACCCAGCCCGGAATGATCGGCTCCGCCGCCCGCCGTTCGATGACCACGGTGCCGGCCGCGCAGGCCGCGCTCGCCGCGAGCAGGCACAGCGAGGGCGTCGAGAGCCACGGCCAGGCCACGCCGCCCTGCACGAGCGCGGTCAGCAACAGACTGCCGGAACAGAAGATGCCGAGCGCCCCGGCCCAGTCCACCCGTGGCCGCGCGCCCCCGTCTCCCGTACGGCGTCCGTCCGTTCGGCGTCCTCCCGTACGTCCGTCCCCTGTACGCCCGCCACCCGTACGCCGGTCTCCCGTGGGCTCCGCGCGCGACTGCGGGGCGCGCGCCGGCTCGTGCAGGTGGCGCACGACGAGGAGGAGTGCGACGGCGCCGACCGGCAGGTTGACCAGGAAGATCCAACGCCAGTCCGCGTACGTGGCGATGAGCCCGCCGAGCGCCGGGCCGGCCACCGACGACGTGGCCCACACGGTGGAGAGCTTGGCCTGGATCTTCGCGCGCTCCCGGTGCGGGTACAGGTCGGCGGCGATCGTCTGCACCGTGCCCTGGAGCGCGCCGCCGCCCAGGCCCTGTACGACGCGGAACGCGATGAGGCTGGCCATGTTCCACGCGGTGGCGCACAGCAGCGAGCCGACCAGGAACAGCGCGATGCCCACCAGCAGTACCGGCTTGCGGCCGAAGGTGTCCGACAACTTCCCGTACACCGGCAGCGAGACCGTCACCGCGAGCAGGTAGCCCGAGAAGAGCCAGGAGAAGACGGAGAAGCCGCCGAGGTCGCCGACGATCTGTGGCACGGCCGTGGAGATGATCGTGGAGTCCAGCGCGGCGAGCGCCATGGCGAGCATCAGCGCGGCGACGACGGGCCCGCGCCGCTCGGCCTCCGGGGGACCCGCGGCCTGTGGCGTGGGGCCCTGGTCCGTGTGCCGTGCGGTGCCGCCCACCGTGCGTCTCCCTCGCTCGTTGTAGACACCACCTTTCCACGGGCCGCGCTCTCGCGGTACTGGTCAACGCCCCACCCACCCCGGCCGTCCCGCGCCACACTCCGGGTCTCCCGTACGGCCACCCTGACCCGCCCCACCGACCGCTCCGGCACTGCTCGGCGGGGGTCACGTGAGGCCCCCCGCGGACCAACCCGGGCGCCCCGCCGGGCCCCCCACCCTGAGACCCGGGCGCCCCTGGGGGCCGTCCCCCTAGGGGAGCCGACGGCCTTCCCCCTACCCCGGGTTCGTACCGACGGATGACGAGGTCAGGAGGGTGTTCTTCCTAGCCTTGGTGCGGGCCGCACGACCGTGGGGGTGGGGTTATCCCCAGGTCGAATACGGCGCTGAGCACCATCGCGAGCCCGCTCCCGGGCGAGCAGTCTTGTGTACGCGGCAAGGACCGCGCCGAACACACCTACCGAGGAGAAGTACCGTGACGACGGCTGTATCGATTCCCAGGACCGGGGGCAGCGGAGGACATACGGCCGTTGCCGCGCGAGCACGCCAGGTGGTCAAGGCGTACGGCTCGGGCGAGACGCGGGTGGTGGCCCTCGACCACGTGGACGTGGACATCGCCCGGGGCCAGTTCACCGCGATCATGGGCCCGTCCGGCTCCGGCAAGTCGACGCTGATGCACTGCCTCGCCGGCCTGGACACCGTGACCTCGGGTCACATCTACGTCAACGAGACCGAGATCACCGGGCTCAAGGACAAGAAGCTCACCCAACTGCGCCGGGACCGGATCGGGTTCATCTTCCAGGCGTTCAACCTGCTGCCCACGCTGAACGCCATAGAGAACATCACGCTGCCGATGGACATCGCGGGCCGCAAGCCCGACCGCGCCTGGCTGGACCGCGTGGTGGAGACGGTGGGCCTGGCCGGGCGGCTCAAGCACCGGCCCAACCAGCTCTCCGGCGGCCAGCAGCAGCGCGTCGCCGTGGCCCGCGCTCTGGCCGCCCGGCCGGAGATCATCTTCGGCGACGAGCCGACCGGCAACCTCGACTCGCGGGCCGGCGCCGAGGTCCTGGGCTTCCTGCGCAGGTCCGTTGACGAACTGGGCCAGACCATCGTGATGGTCACCCACGACCCGGTGGCCGCCTCGTACGCGAACCGCGTGCTGTACCTGGCCGACGGCCGGATCGTCGACGAGATGTACCAGCCGACCGCCGAGTTGGTCCTTGAGCGCATGAAGCACTTCGACGCGCGGGGGCGTGTGTCGTGACCGTGTTCAAGACCTCGCTGCGCAACTTCTTCGCGCACAAGGGACGCATGGCGCTCTCCGCCGTCGCCGTCCTGCTGTCGGTGGCGTTCGTGTGCGGCACGCTCGTCTTCACCGACACCATGAACTCCACCTTCGACAAGATCTTCTCGGCCACGGCCCCCGACGTCAGCGTCAGCCCCAAGGACGCCGCGAGCGGCGACGACGTGCAGCGCTCCCGCAAGGTGCCGACCATTCCCGCGTCGAAGGTCGCGGAGCTGGAGAAGGTCAAGGGCGTCAAGTCCGCCGTCGGCGACACGGTCTCCACCTCCATCACGGCCGTGGACTCCAAGAACAAGAAGATCGGCCTGGCCGAGGGCGCCCCGTCGGTCGCCACCAACTGGGACAGCGCCGAACTCTCCTCCGTCGAGATCACCTCGGGCCACGAGCCGCGCGGCCCGACCGAGATCATGGTGGACGCCGACACCGCCGACAAGAAGAACCTGGAGATCGGCGACAAGGTGCGCATCATCGCCGTGCCCGGCGACGCCACCTTCACCATCACCGGCATCGCCACCTTCCAGGTGACCAACCCCGGCTCGTCCATCTTCTACCTGGACGACGAGACCGCCCAGCGCCGGCTGCTCGGCGCCACCGGCAAGTACACCTCCATCGCGCTGACCGCCGCGCCCGGCGTGAGCAACGACGAACTCAAGCAGAGCGTCCTCGCCTCGCTCGGCCCGGACCACGACCTCAAGGTCAAGACCAAGGCCGAGACGAAGGAGGAGAACAAGGACGAGCTGGGCTCCTTCCTGGACGTCATGAAGTACGCGATGCTCGGCTTCGCTGGAATCGCCGTCCTGGTCGGCATCTTCCTGATCGTCAACACCTTCTCGATGCTGGTCGCCCAGCGCACCCGCGAGATCGGCCTGATGCGGGCCATCGGCTCCAGCCGGCGCCAGATCAACCGCTCGGTGCTGTTCGAGGCGCTGCTGCTCGGCATCGTCGGCTCCATCCTCGGCGTGGCCGGCGGCATCGGCCTCGCGATCGGCCTGATGAAGCTCATGGGCACCATGGGCATGAACCTGGACACCTCGGAACTGACGGTCAAGACGGCCACGCCCGTCGTCGGCCTGGTCATAGGCGTCCTGACCACCGTCGTCGCCGCGTACATACCGGCCCGGCGGGCAGGCAAGATCTCCCCGATGGCCGCGCTGCGGGATGCCGGAACGCCGGCCGACAGCCGCGCGGGCCGTGTACGGGCCGTGCTCGGCCTCCTGCTGACCGGCGCCGGCGCCGCGGGCCTGGCCATGGCCGCCAACGCGGACAAGGCGGCCGACGGCTCGATGTTCCTGGGCCTCGGCGTGCTGCTGACCCTGATCGGCTTCATCGTGATTGGCCCGCTGCTGGCCGGCGTGGTGGTCCGGGTGCTGAGCGCCGTCCTGCTGCGGATGTTCGGCTCGGTCGGCCGGATGGCCGAGCGCAACGCACTGCGCAACCCGCGCCGCACCGGCGCCACGGGCGCCGCCCTGATGATCGGCCTCGCGCTGGTCGCCTGCCTGTCGGTGGTCGGCTCGTCGATGGTCGCCTCGGCCAGCGACGAACTGGACAAGTCGGTTGGCGCGGACTTCATCATCGAGCCCGACAACGGCGTGATCAAGCCGCAGGTGGAGCAGGCGGTCAAGCGGGCCAAGCACCTGGAGCACGTCAGCGACTACAAGATCCTTGAGAACGCCACCATCACCACGCCGGACGGCAAGAAGGTCAAGGACGACCTGGACGCGGCCAGCCCAAGCTATGCCAAGGACCTGCGCTCCCCGGTGATCGAGGGCAAGCTGGTCGACGCGTTCGGCAAGAACGCCATCGGCGTCCCGGAGGGCTTCGCCAAGGACCACAAGGTCGCCCTGGGCGACGTGCTCAGCGTGGACTTCAAGGAGGGCGGCACGGCCAGGCTGACGGTCCGCGTCATCACCTCGGAGGACACGGCGTTCAACAAGGGCGCGATCTACCTCGGCGTCAACACGGCCAAGGAGTACATCAAGCCCGACCAGATGCCGCAGAACCTGATGATGTTCGCCGCCGCCAAGGAGGGCCAGGACCGCGAGGCGTACAAGTCGCTCAAGGCCGAGCTGACGACCTACCCGGACGTGACGGTGCGCGACCAGGCCGACTACAAGAAGCTCCTGGAGGACCAGATCGGGCAGATGCTCAACCTGGTCTACGGACTCCTCGGACTCGCGATCATCGTCGCCATCCTGGGCGTCGTGAACACCCTGGCCCTGTCGGTCGTCGAACGCACCCGCGAGATAGGTCTGATGCGCGCCATCGGCCTCTCCCGCCGCCAGATGCGCCGCATGATCCGCCTGGAGTCGGTCGTCATCGCCCTCTTCGGCGCCCTGCTCGGCCTCGGCCTGGGCATGGCCTGGGGAGTGACGGCCCAGAAGCTGCTGGCACTTGAGGGCCTGAAGACCCTGGAGATCCCGTGGCCCACGATCGGCGCGGTCTTCGTCGGGGCGGCGGTGGTCGGCCTCCTCGCGGCCCTGGTCCCCGCCTTCCGCGCCGGCCGGATGAACGTCCTGAACGCCATCGCGACGGACTAGGCGCACTGAGCGCACCTGAGCAGGCCGTCGCCCCGCCACATGGGGGCGGCGCGCCGCCCAGGTCAGAGCAGGCCGTCCGGCCCGGCGGGAGCCCCCCGGCTCCCGTCGGCCGGACGGCCGACGGACGGCGGGTGCCATGGGGATGGTCCGTCGCCACGGCGGCCGGCCCGGGACTCCTCCCGGTCCGGCCGCCGCAACGTCGTCCCCGCCCCGGCCCGCACGCCCTCGGGGGAGCGCGCGGACCGGGGCGCGGACGCGTCGGCCACGGCCGCGGTCATGGCCGAGGCCCGATCGTGCGGGTGGCGCAGCGAAGGAACCGGGCGGGCGCGGGACGCCGGAGCCCCCGCTGTCTGTGCGTTCGCCCGCTCAGCCAGCTCCACGCCGCTGAGCCAGCTCCCCCCGGCCGCCCCACCAGCCCGCCGCCCGATCCACCCACCAGCCCGCCGACCGGCCCACCCGCCGCGCGCGCCGCTCGCCTTCGAGCGCCCTCCACGTCCTACCGTTCCCCCATGGCTGACAGGAGCGTGACGGACACGGACACGGACACGGACGCGGACACGGGAACAGCGGGCGCGGGCGGGGCTGGCGCGACCTCCGTGGCGGTGCTCGGCACCGGGATCATGGGCGGGCCGATGGCCCGTAACCTCGCCGGGGCGGGAGGGTTCGACGTACGGGTGTGGAACCGCACCCGGGCCAAGGCCGAGCCGCTGGCGGAGGTGGGGGCGCGGGTCGCGGACACGCCGGCCGACGCGGTGGACGGGGCGGACGTGGTGCTCACGATGGTGCACGACGGGCCCGCCGCCCTCGACGCGCTGCGCGAGGCCGCGCCCGCGCTGCGCGCCGGGACGCTGTGGCTCCAGTCGAGCACGGTGGGGGTGGGCGCGATCGGCCCGCTGGCGGAGTTCGCCGCGCGGTACGGGCTCGGCTTCGTGGACGCCCCCGTACTGGGCACCAAACTCCCGGCCGAACAGGGCACGTTGACCATCTTCGCGGCGGGCCCGGCCGCCGTGCGCGACCGGGCCGAACGTGTCTTCTCGGCGATCGGTGAGCGCACCCTGTGGGTCGGCGAGGACGGTGGCACGGGCGCGGCCAGCGCGCTCAAGCTCGTCGTCAACAACTGGGTGCTCACCCTCGTCACCGGCGCCGGCGAGTCGCTGGCCCTGGCCAAGGGCCTCGGCGTGGACCCGCGCGCCTTCCTGGACGCCGTCGCCGGCGGCCCGCTGGACTCCGGCTACCTGCGGACGAAGTCCGAACTCATCCTGGCCGGCGACTACCCGCCGAGCTTCACCGTCTCCGCCGCCCGCAAGGACGCGGCCCTCATCGCGGAGGCCGCCGAACGCTCCGGCGTACGCCTGGACCTGGCCGCCGCCGCGGCGGAGCGGCTGCGCCGCGCGGAGCGGCGGGGGCACGGGGGCGAGGACTGGGCGGCGGCGTACTTCGCGAGTTTCGGCGGGACGGACGACGGCGGGGCGTGAGGGGCGAGCACCGCCGACCGGGGAGGGCAGTTGGGCGGGGCTCAGGCCGAGGCGGGCGTGTCCGGCCCGCTCGACATTGCGGTCGTTGGGCGTGGAGCCGGGCTCAGCCCGTTCGCCCGATACGAATGATCACGACCGTCACAGCGGTTTCGTTGATCTCGTACATCGCCCGGTAGCGGCCGATGTGGATGCGGCGTAGATCCGGTGAGCCGTACTCCGCCGCGCCCGCTGGACGCGGTTCGTGGGTGAGGAGGTCGATCGCGTTGAACAGGTGCCGCAATCCTTCCGGGTCGTCTTTCAGGAAGCGGGCCGCCGCGTTGATCGCGGGCTCGTCCCAGATGATCTCGTACGTCACCCACGCTCCAGGCCAAGGCGTGCGCGAACGTCGTCGTGGGGGGTGGTGAACGCGGTGCCAGCCGCCTGGCGCTGCCGGTACTGAGCGAGGGCGAGTGCGTCTTCCAACTCCGCCAGTTCCGTGGGGTTTATGAGAACGGCGGCTGGTTGGCCGTGGTCGGTGATGACGATGCGCTCGCGGGCGTGTGCGGTGCGCCGGACCAGGGAGCCGAGGCGGGCGCGGGCCTCGGTGAGGGGCAGCGTGTCACTCATGTACAGAAGTGTACGCTTCCAGCGAGTAGTGTGCAGAGGGCTCCCGCGTGGCGCTGTCACACCCCCGGCGTACCCTGAAGACATCCCGGCCGCCGGCCCCCGGAAACGTCCGTGGGCCCCCGGTCTTGGCTCCGCCAAGGCCCGTGTCGGGCCGTTCGCGTTGTCCAGCCCCGGGACGGGAAGCCCTACATGAGCCTGCACGGTCTGCTCGATGCCGTCGTCCATGACCCCGCGCTCGCCGAGGCGGTGCGCGCGGCCACGGACGGTCACCGCACGCACCTCGACCTCGTGGGACCGCCGGCGGCCCGGCCGCTGGCCGTGGCGGCGCTGGCGCGCGGGGCCGGCCGGCCGGTGCTCGCCGTGACCGCCACCGGGCGCGAGGCCGAGGACCTGGCCGCCGCGCTGCGCTCGCTGATGCCCGAGGGGCACGAGCACGGCGTGGTGGAGTACCCGTCGTGGGAGACGCTGCCCCACGAGCGGCTCTCGCCGCGCTCGGACACCGTCGGGCGCCGCCTCGCCGTGCTGCGCCGGCTGACCCACCCGAGCGCCGACGACCCGACCGCGGGCCCGGTCAGCGTGGTCGTCGCGCCGATCCGCGCCGTGCTCCAGCCGCAGGTCAAGGGGCTTGGCGAACTGGAGCCCGTGGCGCTGCGCGGTGGGCAGAGCGCCGACCTGGGCGAGGTGGTGGAGGGCCTGGCGGCAGCCGCGTACGCCCGGGTCGAACTGGTCGAGAAGCGCGGCGAGTTCGCCGTGCGCGGCGGCATCCTGGACGTCTTCCCGCCCACCGAGGAGCACCCGCTGCGGGTGGAGTTCTGGGGGGACGAGGTCGAGGAGATCCGGTACTTCAAGGTCGCCGACCAGCGCTCGCTCGAAGTGGCCGAGCACGGGCTCTGGGCGCCGCCCTGTCGCGAGCTGCTGCTCACCGACGACGTGCGGCGGCGCGCCGCCGAGCTGGCCGAGTCGCACCCGGAGTTGGGCGAACTGCTCGGCAAGATCGCCGAGGGCATCGCCGTCGAGGGCATGGAATCGCTGGCTCCGGTCCTGGTGGACGAGATGGAGCTGCTACTCGACGTGTTGCCGAAGGGCGCGATGAGCGTGGTGTGCGACCCGGAGCGGGTGCGTACCCGGGCGGCCGACCTGGTGGCCACCAGCCAGGAGTTCCTGGCGGCGTCCTGGGCCGCGTCGGCCGGTGGCGGCGAGGCCCCCATCGACCTGGGCGCGGCCTCGCTGTGGGGCATCGCCGACATCCGGGACCGGGCCCGCGAGCTGGGCATGATGTGGTGGTCGATCTCGCCGTTCGCCGCCGGCGACGGCCTCGACGAGGCCGGCGGGGCGACCGACGGCGACACCCTGACCCTGGGCATGCGCGCCCCCGAGCTGTACCGGGGCGACATCGCCCGGGCGCTCGCCGACACCAAGGGCTGGCTCGCCGACGGCTGGCGCGCGGTCTACCTCACCGAGGGCCACGGCCCCGCCTCGCGCACCGTCGAGGTGCTCGGCGGCGAGGGCATCGCGGCCCGCCTCGACCCGGACCTCGCCGAACTCTCGCCCTCGCTGGTGCACGTGTCCTGCGGCGCCGTCGAGCGCGGTTTCATCGACCCGGGCCTCAAGCTCGCGGTGCTCACCGAGACCGACCTGACCGGCCAGAAGGCGGCCGGCAAGGACGGCACCCGGATGCCGGCCAGGCGCCGCAAGACCATCGACCCGCTCACCCTCCAGGCCGGCGACTACATCGTGCACGAGCAGCACGGCGTGGGCCGGTACATCGAGATGGTGCAGCGCACCGTGCAGGGCGCGACCCGTGAGTACCTGCTGGTCGAGTACGCGCCGGCCAAGCGCGGCCAGCCCGGCGACCGGCTGTTCGTGCCGACCGACCAGTTGGAGCAGGTCACCAAGTACGTGGGCGGCGAGGCCCCGACCCTGCACCGGCTCGGCGGCGCCGACTGGACAAAGACCAAGGCGCGGGCCAAGAAGGCGGTCAAGGAGATCGCCGCCGACCTGATCAAGCTCTACTCGGCCCGGATGGCGGCCCCCGGCCACACCTTCGGCCCGGACACCCCCTGGCAGCGCGAGCTGGAGGACGCGTTCCCGTACGCGGAGACGCCCGACCAGCTCACCACCATCGCCGAGGTCAAGGAGGACATGGAGAAGTCGGTCCCGATGGACCGGCTGATCTGCGGCGACGTCGGCTACGGCAAGACGGAGATCGCGGTGCGGGCCGCGTTCAAGGCCGTACAGGACGGCAAGCAGGTCGCCGTCCTGGTGCCCACCACGCTCTTGGTTCAGCAGCACTTCGGCACCTTCAGCGAGCGGTACGGGCAGTTCCCGGTCAACGTGCGCGCCCTGTCCAGGTTCCAGACCGACACCGAGGCCAAGGCCGTCCTGGAGGGGTTGCGGGACGGTTCGGTGGACGTCGTCATCGGCACCCACCGGCTGTTCTCGTCCGAGACCAAGTTCAAGGACCTGGGCCTGGTCATCGTGGACGAGGAGCAGCGGTTCGGCGTCGAGCACAAGGAGCAGCTCAAGAAGTTGCGCGCCAACGTCGACGTGCTGACCATGTCGGCGACCCCCATCCCGCGCACCCTGGAGATGGCCGTCACCGGCATCCGCGAGATGTCCACCATCACCACCCCGCCGGAGGAGCGGCACCCGGTGCTGACCTTCGTCGGCCCGTACGAGGAACGGCAGATCGGCGCGGCCATCCGGCGCGAACTGCTGCGCGAGGGGCAGGTCTTCTACATTCACAACCGCGTCGAGTCCATCGACCGGGCCGCCGCCAAGCTGCGCGAGATCGTGCCCGAGGCGCGGATCGCCACGGCACACGGGCAGATGGGCGAGAGCGCCCTGGAGCAGGTGGTGGTGGACTTCTGGGAGAAGAAGTTCGACGTGCTGGTCTCCACCACGATCGTGGAGTCGGGCATCGACATCTCCAACGCCAACACCCTGATCGTCGAGCGCGGCGACAACTTCGGCCTCTCCCAGCTCCACCAGCTCCGCGGCCGGGTCGGCCGGGGTCGCGAACGCGGGTACGCGTACTTCCTGTACCCGCCGGAGAAGCCGCTGACCGAGACCGCCCACGAACGCCTGGCCACCATCGCCCAGCACACCGAGATGGGCGCGGGCATGTACGTGGCGATGAAGGACCTGGAGATCCGTGGCGCGGGCAACCTGCTCGGCGGCGAGCAGTCCGGACACATCGCGGGCGTCGGCTTCGACCTGTACGTCCGCATGGTCGGCGAGGCCGTCGCGGACTACCGGACCTCGCTGGAGGGCGGCGAGGAGGAGGAGCCGCCGATCGAGGTCAAGATCGAGCTGCCGGTGGACGCGCACGTCCCGCACGACTACGCGCCCGGCGAGCGGCTGCGCCTCCAGGCGTACCGGTCCATCGCCGCGGCCACCAGCGAGGAGGACATCGCCGCCGTCCGCGAGGAGCTGACCGACCGGTACGGGCCGCTGCCCGAACCGGTGGAGAACCTGCTGCTCGTCGCCGGCCTGCGGATGCTCGCCCGGGCCTGCGGCGTCAGCGACATCACGCTCCAGGGCTCGCAGATCCGCTTCGGCCCGGTGGAGCTGCGTGAGTCGCAGGAGCTGCGGCTCAAGCGGCTGCACCCGCGGGCGGTGCTCAAGCCGGGGCCGCGGCAGGTCCTGGTGCCCCGGCCGACGACCGGCAAGATCGGGGGCAAGCCGGTGGTGGGCCGCGAACTGCTCGCCTGGACCGGCGAGTTCCTGACGACCATCCTCGGCTCGTAGCCCTCGTAGCCCTCGTAGCCCTCGTAGCCCCGGTGGCCTCGCGGCCGTCGGGGGTGGGCGAGCCCAGACGCCGGGCCGAGCGTGACCTCGGGTGGCCCGGCGCCTGGGAGCGGTGGGCCGGGCCGAGCGCGTCTCGGCCCGGGGGAGCGGCGCCGGGTTACGCCTCGGCGGCCGATGGTGCGGACAGCACGCGCCGGAAGCTGATCCGGTCGTGCCCCGGGCCGTCGTAGTCGCGGTGAACGGGCACGCCGTCGCTCTCGTAGTCGCCGCCCTCGGGCCGGAAGCCCATCGAGTGGTGGAAGGCGATGGACGGTTTGTTGGCCGGCGAGACGATCGAGCGCACCTCCTGCCGGCCGGCCGCGACCGCCCGGGCGAAGAACCGCTCGTACAACCGCCGGGCCACACCCTGGTGGCGCAGCTCCGGATGGACCCCGACGAAGTGGATGTAGGCCGTGCCGGGCCGGTCGGGCGAGTGGAAGCCGACCAGGAACCCGGCGAGCGCGCCGGCGGCCGCATCCGGGACGGTCTCGCCCGGGCCCGCCGCGTCCGGACTCGCCTCGCCCGGCGCCTCGTTGTCGGGCCGCCGCTTCACGATCAGGCTGGTCGCGGCGAAGTGCTGGAGGAAGAGCCGGGGCAGTAACAGGGACAGCTCGCGGGCCTCCTCCGGAGTGCGGGTCTCGCCCCACCAGGTCTGGATCGCCGCCACGATCGGAGCGTGATCCTCCTCGCGGGCCTGTCGGAAGGTGAGGTCAACCATGCGTTCTCTCCCGTACGTCGGTGCGCTCGCGCCGTTCGGGGCCCGCTCCGGGCCCACCAGGGGAGACGCCCTCCTGACCCGTAGGGGTTACCCGGTCTCCGCGTACGGGTCGGTCTCCGCGTACGGGTCGACGGGCGTCCGCACGCCCGAGCACCAGCCGACGGTGAGCTGGGCGGTGGCCAGCGCCGCCGCGAGCGGGCCGAGGAGGCAGCGCAGCCGCTCCACCGGGGCCCCGGGCCGTACCGCCCAGGCCAGCCCGGTGTCGGTGTCGGTGGTCGCCCCGGGCCCTGGCAGCACGACACGCGCGCCCGCGCCGTGGTACTCCACGCTCCCGGCCGTGAGCAGCGCGCCCAGCCAGGGCGCCGCGCCCCGTGGGACCAGCAGCCGCATCCGGCCCGTGGCCCCGTCAACCAGCGTGGGGAAGTGCAGGGGCCGCACGGTGCGCGCCCGCCCCGCGCCCGCTCCACGCCCGCCGAGCCCGAGCCGCCCCCCGGACCCCGAGGCCCGCCGCCCCGAAGCCCCCGGGCGCGAACTGGCCGGCGAGCCCGAACCGGTCGTACGAGGCCGCCTCGGGCGACGGACACGTACGCGCCGCGTCCAGCGACGGACCGCCGGCGTGTGCCCGCAGCGCGACCCGGCAGGTGCGCCTGCGGTGCGCCCCGGTCCGTGGATGCGCCCCGTCGGCAGCGGCGTCGGATGCCGGGCCCGAGGAGCCAGCGGGATCAGCGAGACCCGTAGGGCCAGCAGGGTCAGACGGGTCCGCGAGGCCGGTCGGGTTCGAGGGGCCGGAGTGATTCGAGAGGTCGGTGAGGTCGGAGAGGCCGGAGAGGTCGGATAACGCGGGTAACGCCGACGAGCCGGAGAAGGCCGTGCCGGCCAGTTGGGCCTGCCAGGCGCCGGCCGGCGCGCCCGTCCGGCGGCGCAGCAGGTCCAGGGCCTCCATGCCGGTCCGTAGCTCGACCGTGACCGCGTCGAAGGTGCGGCCGGTGGCGAGCCGGACGCCGCGCCGCGGGTCCTCGCGCCACAGCGCGCGCACCGCGTCGGGGTCGTCCGCGGCGGCGGCGACCCAGCGAGGGACGCGCGCCGCCGCGCACGGGCGGGCCGTCACCGCTCCGCCTTCGGCGGCGCCAGGTAGGGGAACGACTCGCGCGGCACCCCCGTAGCCGCGCTCGCGTCCAGCCCCATCGTGACGGGCATACCGAGCACCAGCTCGAACATCACCTCCGGCGCCGAGTCGGTCAGCGCGCGCCCGTTGCGCCGCTTCACCCCGAAGTGGGCCTCGGTGCCCACCTCGTAGCGCAGCACGTCCGGCAGCAGCAGGTCGCGCACCCGGGCCGCGTGGGCGGCGGGTTCGGCGACCGCGCCCGCGGCGCCGGCGCCCCGCTCGACTGCGGCCCGCACCTCCGCCCCGTACCGCTCCCGGTCCTCGGCGGGCTGGGTGGCGTTGAAGTCGATGTGCGCGTCGGGGTCTTCGAGGTCGAAGAGGGTGTTGAGCAGCGGCGTCGCGCAGCGGTTGATCTGCCGCCAGCCGCCCGCGTCGGTCGCCAGGACCGTCACTCCCCAGAAGCCGATCTCCTGGGCGCCGCCGAGGTCGGCGTCGGGCACCTCAAGGACGATCGCGTGCACGTCGGTGTCGGCGAAGATGTTGCTGGCCCGCGCGGGGTCGAAGCCGGCCAGGTCGGGGGCGGTGCCCTGGGCGATGCCGGTCTTGACGGCGGTGACCACCGTGCCCTCGATCCAGAACGGGTCGCCGGCCTGCCCGGCCCAGGCCCGCAGCCCGCCGCTCGGGCCCTCGTCGCCGTCGGCGCCCGTGGCGGGCAGCACGAGTTCGGCCGGCTCACCGGTCACGCCGCGCAGCAGCACCGAGCCGTCCGCGTCGCGGTCCCGCGCGGCCTCGCCGTCGAACCGGCGCAGCTCCCAGCGCTGCGTGCCGCGCGTGCTGAAGGGGGCGAAGGTGATGGGGGCGAAGGTGAAGCGGTAGGTGATGTCCTCGACCGCGTCGCCGTCGGTGTCGATCTTGATCTCGTACAGGCTCTCGTCGTCGTGGAAGCCGCCCGTGCCGGAGAGCGGGTTGACGTTGACGACGAAGACGGTGCCGCGTTCACCCCGGAAGACATAGACGTCGCTGATGTCGAGCCGGGGGTCCTGGCGTGCGAGGAGCGAGTCGTGGTGATGACTCATCAGCGATCCTGTTCTGCTTCGAGGGAGGGCGCGTCGGCCAGGCACCGGCGGGCCGCGGTCACGGTCGCAGCGGCTCAATAGGGGGAAACCGCGCGCTGCCTCGTCAGGGAGAGGGAAGAGGGTCAGCATCCGGTCCGGCCCGCCGGGGCCTGGTCTGGACCCTAGGCCGAGGCGCCACGCGCGGGCGAGGAACAGAATGCACAGTCAGGCCGGTTACTGGTTGCCCACCGACTGGTGGTTGAAGGGCGTACGGGTAACTCGGTACGGACCAGCCCGCCGTGAGCCCGACGTCGCCCCGACGGACGGGCGTTGGGTGGGGCGTGGTGGTCTCGGCGCGGGCGGCGCGCGGCGGCCCGGGCGCGGGTGCGCAGGATCCGGGCGCGGGCGCGCGGGCGCGGAGTGTCGGGCCGCGATAGCGGGGAGCGGTACGTGTACGGGCGCGCGGGCTCAGCGCGTCAGGCTCACAGCGTTTTCAGCGCCCGCATGGCCAGCCACAGCTCGTACTTGGCGCTCGGCGCGTGCAGCAGTGAGCGCCCCAACGCCTCCTCCGCCCTGGTCAGCCGCTTGCGGGCGCCGGGCAGCGAGATGCCGAGCGCGCCGGCGGCCTGTGGCAGCCTCGCGTCCGCCCGCAGCCAGGCGCGTACCGTCTCCGTCCCCGACGGCAGGTTCGCCCGCTCCAGCGGCTGGAGCTGGGCACGTGCCCAGACGCCGGCCGCCGGCGTGCCGAGCAGCTCATCCAGCGAGGCCGACGGTCGGTCGGCGGGAGTGGGCAGCGGGCCGCCGCGGAGCTGGAGCGCGAGCCAGGCGGCGGACTGGTCGGCCAGCCGGCCGAGGTCGAGGCCGAGCAACTCGTCGATCAGCCGCACCCGGGCGCCCAGCGTGTTGCGGTGGATCTTCAGGTGGCGGCTGGCGGCGCCGCCGAAGGTCAACCACGAGCCGAGCGTGCCGAGCAACTCCTCGCCGCCGGGGTCGGCCCGCCGTGGCGGCACGTAGTGCAGGCAGGGCGCCAGTAACTCCTGTGCCCAGCGCAGCCCTTCCGGGGTGGCCAGCGGCGTCAGGTCGAAGTCCCGCTGGAAGCTGGCCCGTCCGCTGGGGGCGGTCCGGGCCACGGCCAGCGCGTGGAACGCCTGCTCGTAGCCGATTGGGGTCTCGCGCAGCGGCACCTCACCGCTGACCCCGATCAGGCACTCGGGCACCCGCTCGGCGATGGCCCGGTCGAGCCCGCGCACCCCCACCGTCTCGACGGCCGTGCCGGCGCGCCCGCCGCGGCTCAACGCGGGCGCCTGGTACGGCAGTTCGCCGAAGGTCGCGCGGAAGTCGGTGGCGCAGTTCTCGTCGTCCACCTGCCCGACGGTCGCGTCACCCCTGACAAGGGGAGGGCGCGTGGGGGACGCCACCCCCCGGTCGAGCGCCGCGGCTCCGCCCGCCGGCTCCGGTACGGCCGGGACGAGGGCGATCAGGTGGGTGGGCCGCACGGGGCAGGGCACGATCCACGCCTTGCCGCGCGCGGCATGCGCGATCCGGTCGGCGATCTCGTACCGCCGCTGGCCCGGGCACTCGATCACGTAGACGTAGGCGAGCTGCGGCAGCGGCGGTTGCAGGGCGGCGGCGATGCGGTGGGCGGCCGGGACGCTGCCGACCATCAGCAGGTGCAGCACCGCCTCGCGGCTGTGCGCCTCGGCGGCCTCCACCCGCACCCGGTCGCGGTCGGCCTCCTCAAGCCGCCAGCACAGGCCGAGCGTGCGGGCCGCGTCGGCGAGCAGCACCTGCGGACGCGCGGGTCGCCTGGGCGCGTCGGGCGCGATCAGTACGAGGTACGGGGCCCGCCGGCGCGGGGTGGCCTCCGGCTGCGCACCCCCGGCCCCGGCGGCCAGCGAGATCAGGAAGACCGTGCTGCCGCCGTCGGGCTCGGCGGGGTCGCCTTCCGCATCCGGGACGCTGAGCACCGCCGATGGCGTGCCGCGCCGGTACAGCCCGGCCACGGCGTCCGTCGCGGCGCGCAGCGCGGCGCTGGGCGGCGGCGCTGGGGTGACGGCGGGCGTGCCGTCGGCGTCGATCAGCGTGGCGACGCCACCGGTGCGGTGCGCGAGCCACTCCAGGATCGCCCGGACGGCACCGCGCTTGGTCGCGAGTCGCGACAGGGCCATGACGTCGTCGGCGCGCACGGCGCGGTCGGCCTGCTCGGGCCGGTCACCGCCGGGCCCGTCGGCCCGCGCCGGACGCTCGCTCCGGGGCTCGCCCGCCGCCCGCGGCGCCCCCACCTCAGTGCCCAACGCCGCCCGTCCCATAAGGCAGCAGATTAGTGCGTCAAAGCCGGCCGCGGGCGCGAAGGTTGGACTCCACCAACCCCATGGCGCCCAGCTCACCTCACGGGCCCCAACCGCCCCGTACGCGATGCCGAACGGCACGCGATCCGGCCGCTGCCGCGCGGCCCGTGGGGCCGGCCGGCCGCTCCGTCCGGGTGGCTCGTGGGGGAGAGCGGGCCGTGACGGAGTGCGGAGCCCGGCGGGCTCCCGGGGCCCTGGGGCCCGGCGGGCGGTATGGGGGTTCGCCTTGTGTCGCGACGGCGCGCGGGCGGATGCGCGCGCCCCCGTCGTGCGCGCCCCGTGAGGCGTCACCGGACGGTCGAGTAGGGGCACGGCGTGGCCGGCGACGGGGTGCCGCGATCCGCCGCGAACGATTGCCTGGGGAATTTCAACGGGCGTACGGAAAAACGGAGTTAACCCCTCGGTAACCGTGCGCGACAACGGGATGAATCACCTCGTACGGGGCGAAGTGCGTGGGGTGTGGGCGGTCCGGGCGGCGGTTGGGAGGCCCGGGCGGGGGTGGGCGGGGCGGGATCGGCGGCAGTCGGGAGGAGCGGACCGGGGCGCTCCGTGACCGTATGCCAGTTCGGAGAACCCTGTTCACGCGCCGGGGCGGTCAACAACGCGCCGGGCGCCAGGGGTTGCACCGTACTGAGCGTTCGTGTTCGATGCGTGCACCGCCAGTTCCGTGAGCCAGAGGGGGAGGAACTCACCGTGACGGCGTGTCTTCCTGCCTGGTCCGCGGTGCGCCGCCTGGCTTCGGCCTCTCGACGCACGGCGCTCCTGCTGTGCGCCCTCGGCGGCTTCGTCGCGCTGGCGAGCGTTTTCGCGGGACAGGCGCACGCCAACGGTTCGCAGGACGGCGGGCGCCAGGCGCGCGCCGACCGGCCGGTGTCACAGGGCGAGCGGGCGGCGAAGGGCGCGAAGGCCACGTCGGCGGGCCCGGCCCGATCGGCCACGACGGCCGGCAAGGACACGACTGTTCACGGCGCCCGGGCGGCGGGCGGGGCGAAGGCCAAGAAGCGCACCGGGGCCGCGCCCCGCACCGAGGCGGCCACGTCCACGCCCGGGGGCCAGCACGGCGGCCGGCAGGCCGCCGGCGACCGTAAAGCCGGCAAGGCCACCGCACAGCACGGCCCCAGCCAGCCCGACCAGGCCAAGCGCCAGGGCGAGGCCAAGGGCAAAGCCAAGGGCAAGAACGCGCACGCGAAGGCCAAGCAGACACCGCGCGAGGCCGCGCACGCGACGTCCGGTGACAAGGCCCACGGCGGCAAGGGCAAGGGCAAGGGTAAGGCCCATGGCGACGGCCCCGGTAAGGCCCACGGCGGCAAGGGACACAGCAAGGGCAAGGGGCACAGCAAGGGCAAGGACCGTGGCGATGGCCCCGGCAAGGCCCATGGCGGCAAGGGCGAGGGCAAGAGGCAGGGCAAGGGCAAGGCCCACGGCGACGGCCCCGGCGAGGTCCACGGCGGCAAGGGACACAGCAAGGGCAAGGGGCACGGCAAGGGCAAGGACCGTGGCGATGGCCCCGGCAAGGCCCATGGCGGCAAGGGCGAGGGCAAGGGCAAGGCCCACGGTGACGGCCCCGGTAAGGCCCATGGCGGCAAGGGCGAAGGCAAGGAGCAGGGCAAGGGCACGGGCCCCGACGCGGGCAAGGGGCGTGGCGGGGACGCCGGGGGCCCGGGCGGCCACGGCAGGGGGCCGGGCGAGGGCGGCCAGGGGCGGCCCGGCGCGGATCTGCCTCCACCGGCACGTCTGCTCCCCGACGCGCTCGGCCCACAGACCGGCCCGCGCACGCCGCACACCCCCGCGAACCCGGAGCCGCCGGGCCGCTCCGAGCCACCGAACCGGCCGCACGAGCCAGGCACCGCGCCCCTGCCCACCCCGTCCGAGCGGCCCGCGCCGCCCGACTGCGCCGGCGACGGCGCGGACTGCGCGCGCCCCGGCCGGGGCGACGGACCGGGCCGGGAGCGTTCGACGGGTGCCCCGCTGCGGGGCGAGGGTCCGTTCGCCCGATACGGCGCCGCGAGCGTCCTCGTCGGCCCGCCGTCCGGCCCGGCCGGCGCGGTCCGTACGACCCTGGCCGCCGCGACCGCCGTCGGCGCCGAGCGTTCCGACGCCGACGCGTCGGACTGCGACACCGGGAACCGGCCGCACGGCGCGCCAGGGTGCGGCGGTCACCAGCACGCGCCCCAGGGGCCGTGCGGCTCGCCGGGCCCGATCGGCCCCACCGCGCCCGGTGGGCAGGGCGGTTGCGGCCACGGCGGCGACCAGAACACCAAGCGCGCCCTGGACAAGCACGACCTGCCGGCCACCGCCGCGCTGCACCCGCCGCGCACCGCGGACGGCCGACCGCGCGACACGGCCTCCCCGCTGCACACGCGCCCGCACGACGTCGTCGAACACCCCGGGTAGCACCGGCGCGCCCACCGGCGCGCCACCGCCACCCTTTCGTTCGAGACAGAGAGCACACGTCATGTTCAGTCGTGAGCGCATAGCGCCGTTCGCCGGAATGCCGTACGGGCTTCCGGGCCAGCCGCACCCCGCCCAACCGACCCCGGCCCAGCCACTGCCCCTCCGCGACCTCGACCGCCGCCCGGCCCACCGCGCCGGCGTGGCCCGCGCGGCGGCCCCGCTGGGGGTGGCGGCATGAAGATGACCGACCGGGAGATCATCGAGATCCTGGTGGCGTACGACGCCACCGAGAGCGTGTACTCCGCGGCGCGGATCGTGGGCTGCGACCCCAAGACCGTGCGCCGCTACGTGGCGGCCCGGGACGCCGGACGGCCGGTCACCGGCCCCTCCCGTCGGTCGCGGTTAGCTGACGCCTACGCCGAGAAGATCGAGGAGTGGGTGGACCGTTCCGAGGGGCACATCAGCGCCGTGCGGGCGCACGAGCGCCTGGTGCGGATGGGCTTCACCGGCAGCGAGCGCACCACGCGGCGGGTCGTCGCCGAGACCAAGAGCCGCTGGCAGAGCGGTAGTCGGCGGATCTTCCGGCCCTGGGTCACCGAGCCGGGCCTGTGGCTCCAGTGCGACTGGGGTCCGGGGCCCCTGGTGCCGGGTCCGGACGGCGAGCCCCGGCGCACCGCCCTGTTCTCGGCCTGGCTCGCCTGGTCGCGGTTCCGGGTGGTCGTCCCGTGCCGGGACCGCACGCTGGGCAGCCTCGTCTGCTGTCTGGACGCCACCCTCACGGCGCTCGGCGGCGCGCCGACGTACCTGCTCACCCGGTTGCGTCAGGACGGCGGCGCGCGTCACCCGGACGTGGTGGCCGTCGGGCGGCACTACGGCATGAAGGTGCGCACCTGCGTGCCGCACGACCCGGAGGGCGGCGGCACCCAGGCCGGCGTGCGCATCGCCGCGGCCGACCTGACCCCCACCGACGCCGACCTGCGCCCGGAGTACGCGTCCTTCGCCGAACTCCAGGCGGCCTGTCAGGAGTACGGGCAGTGGTTCAACGGCCAGGTGCGGCACTGGCAGGGCCAGCGTCCGGACGCCGGGCCGGAGGGCGAGGGCGAGCCGGAGGCCGAGCAGCGGCGGGCGCAGGCCCAGGCGGCCACCCCCGCCGAGCGGCTGCTGATCGAGCGCACCCGGCTGCACCCGCTGCCGCCAGCGCCCTGCGTCCTCGGGCTCGGCCAGCAGGCGACCGTCAGCGAGACGGACACGGTGGTGCACGACGGGACGCGGTACGCCGTACCGGGCTCGTTGACCGGCGCGCAGGTGTGGCTGCGCGCCGCGCGGGGTGAGCTGGCCGTCGTCGCCGACCTCGCCGCGCTGGCGCACCGCCCGGCGCACCTGGTCGGGGCCGACGGGTTGACGGAGGTCGCCCGCTACCGCACGCCGTCGCGCGGCTCCTCGCGCAACGGGACGCGGTAGCACCCCGTCCCGCTCGCGGGCGTGGCCGGCCGGGCCCTCGGGGTCCGGCCGGCCGGGGGGCCCGTCGACCGGTGTGCCGCGCGGTGTGCGCGGCGGCCGGTCGACGGGCCGCTGGGGCGCGTGCTAGCCGTTCTCCGCCATCCGGGCCACGCCGACGGGGCAGGAGACCCCCGTGCCGCCGATGCCGCAGTAACCGGTGGGGTTCTTGTCCAGGTACTGCTGGTGGTAGTCCTCCGCCGGGTAGAACGGGCCGGCGATCAGGATCTCGGTGGTGATGTCGCCGTACCCGGAGTCGGTGAGCACCGCCTGGTACGCGTCGCGGGACTCCAGCGCCGCCGAGACCTGCTCGTCGGAGTGCGCGTAGATCGCCGAGCGGTACTGCGTGCCCACGTCGTTGCCCTGGCGGAAGCCCTGGGTCGGGTCGTGGCCCTCCCAGAAGACCTTCAGCAGCGCCTCGTACGAGGTCTTGGCGGGGTCGAAGACCACGCGCACGACCTCGGTGTGCCCGGTCAGGCCGCTGCACACCTCCTCGTAGGTGGGGTTGACCGTCTGGCCGCCCTGATAGCCGGCGACGGTCGTCCACACGCCCGGGGTCTGCCAGAACTTGCGCTCGGCGCCCCAGAAGCAGCCGAGGCCGAAGTCGGCGACGACCAGGCCCTCCGGGTACGGGCCGAGCAGCGGGTTGCCCAGCACCGTGTGCCGCTCCGGGACGTCGTACGGCCGCTCGGGACGGCCCTTGAGCGTCTCGTCGGCGGACGGGAGCTGGTTCTTGAAACGACTGAACAGCATGGTCTCTCCAGGGGCAGACGATCGGCCGCTTCTCTCAACGTCTTGCGCCCCGCGTCCATTCCAGCCCGCGACGGGTCGGTCGCGGGGCGCCACCGATCCTCCCGGTGCGGCACGGGGCCGGGAGGGCGGCACGGGGCGGGGAGCGCGGTGCGGCGGTGCTCGGCCCGGCTACTGCGGCAGGGTCGCCGGCGTGCCGCCCGCGCCCTCCCAGCCGGCGACGGCCGTCGCGCGGTAGCTCGCGTACACCGCCGCCGGGTCCGGCCCGTACGACCACGGGACGGCGCCGACGTGGCCGTCCACCAGCCGGAGCTGGACGATGGCCTCCGCGTACCGCTCGGCGCGGACCAGGAACCAGATCAGCAGGTGCCGCACGTGCGGGGCCACCGGGTGGTCGGCCGGCGCGTGCAGCAGCGCGTACTGGGCGCCCTCGATGGCGCGGGTGACGACCACGCCGCGGTACAGGCCCTGCACCAGGTTGGCCTCCGGGAGGTGCTCGAAGACCGCGAACAGGGGTAGCGCCGGCAGCAGGCTCTTGTCCGGGGCCCCGGCCGCCGCCTGCTGCGCGAAGGCGTCGGCCAGCTCCTTGGAGCCGTGCCACTTCTCGCACCAGTAGTGCAGGGCGGCCAGGTGCGCGCCCATGTGCGCCGGCGCGCGGTCGCGGATCTTGGCCCACAGCTCCTCGAAGTCGGCCTGCCGGTAGCCGAGGCCGCGGGCGATGCCCAGCTCGACGAGGTAGGGGACCGGGTCGCCGGGGGCCAGCAGGGCGGCCTCGCCGCAGACCGTACGGGCCTCCTCCAGGATCATCGTGAAGTCCTCGGAGCCGGAGTCCCGCAGCGCCTGGCGGACCAGGAACTCCGCGTGCACCGCGGCGCCGCCCGGGTCCTTCGGCGCCTCGACCCGCCAGGTGCGCAGCCACACGCCGCCCTGCCCCGGGTTGGTCGCCAGCTCGTGCACGGCCGCGCCCGCCAGCGTCTGCACCCGCTGCCAGCGCAGCTCGGACGAGGCGTCGGTGTGCGCGAGCAGCCGCGAGACCGGCCGCCAGTCCTGGGAGCTGGCCACCTCGGCCAGCGTCGCGGCCAGCTCCTCGTCGGGACCCGGCAGCCGCACGTCGAGCCGCTCCACGGGCAGGAAGCCGTAGGCCCCGGGGTCGGCGACCCGCCGGGCGCCCGCCACCGCCTCGTTGCCGCCGCGCCGCCGGCGCAGCATCGGCACGATGACCATGCCGATCATGAGCAGGCCCATGAGGATGAAGAGAAACTCCATGATGCTGTCCCGTGTGCTGTCGTGGGAGCCGCGCCGAAACCGGCACGGCCCGTCAGTCCGCCGCCCCGCCGTCGCGCACGCCGCCCGCACCACGCCCGCGGGGCCACGCGCCGGGCGCGGCGCCGGAGCGCGGGCACCGGCGTCGGCCCGTGGCCGGCGTTGGCCCGCGTAACGGCCTTCGCCCTACAGCCTAAGCGCGCCGTAGGCGAGGAGGGGCGGCGCGGGCCCGGCGGTGAGCATTACCCTCGGCCCATGACTGACCAGGACCCTCAGCCGCACGTTTCCCAGAGCTTCGAGACGCTCGCCATCCACGCGGGGCAGGCCGCGGACCCGGCCACCGGCGCCGTCGTCCCGCCCATCTACCAGGTCTCCACCTACAAGCAGGACGGGGTGGGCGGGCTGCGAGGTGGATACGAGTACAGCCGATCCGCCAACCCGACCCGCACCGCGCTGGAGGAGAACCTGGCCGCGCTGGAGGGCGGCAGCCGGGGCCTCGCCTTCGCCTCCGGGCTCGCCGCCGAGGACACGCTGCTGCGCGCCCTGCTCGTGCCCGGCGACCACATCGTCATCCCGAACGACGCCTATGGCGGCACGTTCCGGCTGATCTCCAAGGTCATCGAGCGCTGGGGCGTGCAGTGGTCGGTCGCCGACACCTCCGACCCGGAGGCGGTACGCGCCGAGATCCGCCCGAACACCAAGCTGATCTGGGTCGAGACGCCCACCAACCCGCTGCTCGGCATCACCGACATCGCCGTCATCGCGGACATCGCCCGTACCGCCGGCGTCCGGCTGGTCGTGGACAACACCTTCGCCAGCCCGTACCTCCAGCAGCCGCTGGCCCTCGGCGCCGACGTCGTGGTGCACTCGACCACCAAGTACATGGGCGGCCACTCCGACGTCGTGGGCGGCGCGCTCATCACCGCCGACGCCGCGCTGGGCGAGGAGCTGGCCTACCACCAGAACGCGATGGGCGCGGTCGCCGGCCCGTTCGACGCCTGGCTGGTCATGCGGGGCACCAAGACGCTGGCCGTGCGCATGGACCGGCACAGCGCGAACGCGGAGCGGATCGCCGAACTCCTCACCTCGCACCCGAAGGTCGCCCAGGTCTACTACCCGGGTCTGCCCGAGCACCCGGGGCACGAGATCGCCGCCAAGCAGATGCGTTCCTTCGGCGGCATGGTCTCCTTCCGCGCGGCGGGCGGCGAGCAGGCCGCGATCGACATCTGCAACCGGGCGGAACTGTTCACCCTCGGCGAGTCGCTCGGCGGCGTCGAGTCGCTCATCGAGCACCCGGGCCGGATGACGCACGCGTCGGCGGCCGGCTCCGCCCTTGAGGTGCCGTCCGACCTGATCCGCCTCTCGGTCGGCATCGAGTCCGCCGACGACCTGATCGCGGACCTGAACCAGGCGCTGGGCTAACCGGCCACGCGCGGCGCCGGGCCCGGCCGCCGGGCCGGGCTGGGCTCGACCTGGCCGGGTCGCTCCGGGCTGACCTGGGCTCGGCGCCGCGCCGTGCGGCCCCGGCGCCGCGCCGTACGGCCCAGGCCAGGGCGGCGCTCTGGCCGGCGTCCCGGCCAGCCGGGGCTACCAGCCGCCGAGGGGTGGCGTCGTCGAGGGGGGCGGCGGGGACCAGGGCTCGGTCAGGGCGGCCCACACCGTGACCGCGAACAGGACCGCCAGCAGCACGCCCCAGGTCACCAGGTAGGCGACCCGGCGCCGGCGCAGCGCCCGCCGGCCACGGGCGGCGGCCCGGTCGGCCAGGTCCCACGGCACCGCCGGCCGAGGCTGCGTCTCCAGCATCCGCCGCACCTCGTCCTCCCCGCGGGCCCAGCCGCTCACGGCCCCCGCCCCCCGGCCGCGCGACCGCCGGGGGCGGCGCCGGCGCGCTGGTCGCGGGGGCGGTCGCGGTCCGGGTCACGGTCCCGGTCGTGGTCCCGGTCGTGGTCCGGGGCGCGTAGGGCCGCGACGGCCCGGGCGCACACGGCGCGCACCCGGTCGGGCGGCAGGCCCAGCGTGGCCGCGGTCACCTCCTCGGCCACCCCCTCATGCAGGCGCAACACCAGCACCAACCGTTCCCGTGGCGTGAGCGCCGCCAGCGGGCTGTGCCCGGGTGGACCCGGACGGCGGTGCCACCAGGCCGTGTGCGCGAAGCGGGCGGCGAGTTCCTGGCGGGTGCGCTCGTACGGGTCCTCGCCGCGCAACTGGTCCCAGCGCGCGTACGTGCCCGCCAGCGCGGCCGTGAGCAGCCGCTCGGCCACGGGGCACCGGTGCGGGGGCTCGGCGGTGAGCAGGGTCGCGACACGCAGCAGTCTGCCGCCCGCGCCCGCGACGAACGCCGCGAACTCCCGGGCCCGGCGCTCGTCCCTGGCTGCTCGCCGTTTCCCCACCGTGCCTCCCGTGTTCGCGAGAACACGACCCCTTCAGGACACGCCAGCGGGCCCGCCCGGTCAAGGGTCCGGCGGCCGGTTCGTGCGGCCTGCCAGGGGGCGCGCCTGGGGGCGCGGGGGCGTACGACGGCGTCGGCGCGAGCCCACGACACCCGCCGCGACCGGCGCGCGCGAGCCGGCGTACGGCCGTGGCGGACGGCGGTGTGGGCGACGTCTCGTCGCGGATTGCTCACATCGTGAGATGCCGGCCAACGGCCGCGCGTGGAATGGGACCATGGCATATGCCACAGGCATAGGTGCAGCGTATGGAGCGTGCGCCCGGCCCCCGCGACCGCCCACCCGAGCACACCGCACGAGCCGTACGCGGCGCCCGGCGGCGCCGCACGCGCCCGGCGGCGTCCGACCGTGCTCGACAGCGCCGGTGACGCGCGGGCGGGGAACGGCGACGGTGCCGCGCCGGTCGCAGTGCCCGAACGGGCAGGCGGCGCACGGCGCGACGGGCGAGCGGGCGCGCACGGGACGGCCAAGAGCGCGGGCAGGCGCGCGGGCGCGGTGGGGAGGAGCGCGGCGTGGGGGTGCGGGCCGGGGCGGGAGCCGCGCTGTCGCTGGCGCGGGAGCGGCCCTGGTCGGCGCGGAGCCGGGGCGCGGAGCGGAGGGGGCCGGATGGCGGCCCCTCCGGTGGGGGTGCCGACGCACGCCGTACGGCCCTCGGGGTGAGGCGGGCCGCAAGCCGCGGACGCGAGGTCAGAGCGCCGGTCGGTCCAAGCCCCGGTACGGGCCGGGACAAGCGCCGGTCAGGAGGGTGTTGCCAACTGCGGTGCGCCGTGGATCACCGAGAGCGCGGCGTTGAAACGGGTCAACAACGTGCAGAACTGGTCGCGTTCGTCAGCCGTCCAGTCCTCGGTGGCGATGGCCATCAGTTCCCGGCGGGACGAGCGCACCTCCTCCAGGCGGGCCTTGCCGCGCGGGGAGAGCTGCAGGACGACGGCGCGGCCGTCCTCGGGGTGCGAGGTGCGCTTGACCATGCCGGTGTCCACGAGGGGCGCGACTTGTCGGGTGACGGTGGACGAGTCGATGCCCATGCTCAGCGCGAGCTTCTTGACGCCCATCTCTCCTTCCTGGTCAAGCCGGTTGAGTAGGAGGTAGGCGGCGCGGTCCATCGAGTTGCGGGCCTGTCCGACGCCGCCGAGGCGGGTCTGTTCCGCGCGTCGGGCGAAGACCGCCACCTGGTGTTGGAGAGAGTCGAGGACGCCGGTCTCCTCCGGCGCCGGCCCGGGGGTCGTCCCCCGGGCCGTAGTCGCAGTCGTCATGTCCGAATGGGTGGGCATGGCCTGGGGCTCACTTCGTGCGGTGGTCTGAAGGATGGGGGACAGAGTACGCGGCCCCGGCGCCCCCCGTACCTGCCCTGCGCCAAGCAGTGCGAAGCGGGCCCGCTACGCCGGGTGGGGCGGGGTCAGCGCCGGCGGGATCGGGCGGACGCTGCGAGACTGGGCACCATGGCTGCACGCGTTGACGACGGGGCGGGCCCCGCACACCCGGGGGACGGCGAGGACGGCGCGCGGGAGGCGGCCGACGCGGTGACGCTGGAGGCCGTGCGCGCCGCGCAACGGACGCTGTCCGGCGTCGCCCGGGTCACCGCGCTGGAGGGCAGCCGGTTCCTGACCGATCTCCTTGCCGCACCGGCGCACCTGAAGTGCGAGAACCTCCAGCGCACCGGCTCGTTCAAGGTGCGCGGCGGATACGTGCGTATCGCCGGCCTCTCGGCGGCCGAACGCTCCGCCGGGGTGGTGGCGGCCAGTGCCGGCAACCACGCGCAGGGCGTCGCGCTCGCGGCGTCGCTGCTCGGCGTGGGCTCGACCGTGTTCATGCCGGAGGGCGCGCCCCTGCCCAAGGTCGCGGCGACCCGGGACTACGGCGCCGAGGTGCGGATGTGCGGCGACGTGGTGGACGAGACGCTGCGCGCGGCACAGGAGTACGCGCGGGAGAGCGGCGCGGTGTTCATCCACCCCTTCGACCACCCCGACATCATCGCCGGCCAGGGCACGGTGGGCCTGGAGATCCTGGAACAGTGCCCCGAGGTGCGCACCATCGTCGTGGGCATGGGTGGCGGTGGACTCGCGGCCGGCATCGCCGTCGCGGTCAAGGCGCTGCGGCCCGACGTGCGGGTGGTGGGCGTCCAGGCGGCGGGCTCCGCCGCGTTCCCGCCCTCGCTCGCGGCCGGGCGCCCGGTCGCGCTGGACGCGCCCACGACCATGGCCGACGGCATCAAGGTCGGCCGCCCCGGCGACCTGACGTTGCGTATCGTCAGCGAACTGGTCGACGAGATCCGTACGGTGACCGAGGACCAGCTCTCCAGCGCCCTGCTGTTGTGTCTGGAACGGGCGAAGCTCGTGGTGGAGCCGGCGGGCGCGAGTTCCGTCGCCGCCCTGCTCGCCGATCCGGGGGCCTTCGACGGGCCGGTGGTCGCGGTCCTGTCCGGCGGCAACGTTGACCCGCTGCTGATGCAGCGGGTCCTGCGTCACGGCATGGCCGCCGCCGGCCGCTACCTCTCGCTGCGACTGCGGCTCACCGACCACCCGGGCGCCCTCGCCTCGCTGTTGCGGGTGTTGTCAGAGGCGGACGCTAACGTGCTGGACGTGAGCCACGCCCGCACCAACCCGCGGCTCGGACTCACCGAAGTGGAGGTGGAGTTGCACCTGGAGACGAAGGGCCCGGGCCACCGTGACGAGGTCGCCGCCGCACTCCGCGCCGCGGGCTACACGATCTCGCCGTAACCGGTGCGCCCCGGCCGCGCGCACCGTCACCTGCCGCGCGCGGCCGGTCGTACGGCGGGAGGTTCCGTGCGAGCGGAGGTTCCGTGCGAGCGGGTGGGGCCGTGGCGCGGGCTGCCGTGAGATGGGTGGGGTCCCTGGTGCGCGTCGGGGTGGGCGGGTGTGAGGTGTCGGGTGGGAGGGGCACTCGGTCGGCATGGCCGTTGATGTGCCGTGCCGTGGCGGGGCCGTCGCCGGTGTGGAGCAGGGGCGGAGCGTCCGTCCGAGGGGCGGTCGGGCCCGCCGGCGCGCTCCGGCGTGCGGGGGCGGGGCGGCGGACGTACCGTGGAACTTTGGACGCGATACTGTCGCAAGTGTTGACGCGATATAACGTGTCTCACTATAACGGTGAGCACGCGACCCTCCTCGGACAGCGGGCGGGCGAGTGTCACGGCCCGGTCCCGTGGACCGGACAGCCCGGGGCGCGGCTGTCGTCACTTCCGCCCCACCGGCCCCCACGTCTCATCGCAGTCACCGATCGAAGAACCAGCCACCCTGGGAGAACCTCATGCCAGGTGCCATCTACGCCGAAGGTCTGGTCAAGACCTTCGGCAAGGTAAGGGCTCTGGACGGCGTCGACCTCGACGTACCCGAAGGAACCGTGCTCGGCCTGCTCGGCCCGAACGGCGCGGGCAAGACCACCGCGGTCCGCGTGCTCACCACCCTGCTGCGGCCGGACAGCGGCAAGGCCGTCGTCGCGGGCATCGACGTGCTCAAGCACCCCAACGACGTACGGCACGTCATCGGCCTCTCCGGCCAGTTCGCCGCGGTCGACGAGTACCTGACGGGCCGTGAGAACCTGCGGATGGTCGGCCAGCTCTACCAGTTGAGCTCGCGCGACGCGAAGAAGCGGGCGGCCGAGCTGTTGGAGCGCTTCAACCTCACCGAGGCGGCCGACCGCACCGCCAAGACGTACTCGGGCGGCATGCGGCGGCGCCTCGACCTCGCGGCGGCCCTGGTCGTCAGCCCGCCCGTGATGTTCATGGACGAGCCGACCACCGGCCTCGACCCGCGCAACCGGCAGGCGCTGTGGGGGATCATGCAGGAACTGGTGGCCGGCGGCACCACGCTGCTGCTGACCACGCAGTACCTGGAGGAGGCCGACCAACTGGCGCACGACATCTGCGTCGTCGACCACGGCCGTGTCATCGCGCGCGGCACCTCCGACCAGCTCAAGGCGCAGACCGGCGGCGAGCGGGTCGAGGTCGTCGTGCACGACCGGGACCACCTCGCGACGGCCACCGAGGTGCTGCGCGGCTTCGGCAAGGGCGGCACCAGCGTCGAGAGCCACACCCGCAAGGTCACCGTCCCGGTCACCGGCGGCGCCAAGCTGCTGGCCGAGGTGATCCGCGAGCTGGACGCCCGCGGCATCGAGATAGACGACATCGGCCTGCGCCGCCCCACCCTGGACGACGTGTTCATCTCCCTCACCGGCCACGCGGCCGAGCGGGAGGCGGAGTCGGACGGCGCCCCCGAACAGGTCGGCGGCCCGGGCGCGACCACGAGCGACGGGGAGGTCGCGAAGTGAGCACCACCAGCACCAGCACGGTCCGCAAGGCGGTGCCCCCACCAGCCCGCGGCGGCCTCGTCCAGTCGGTGCGCGACTCCCTCGTCATCGCCAAGCGCAACCTGATCCGGATGACCCGGATTCCCGAGATCGTCCTCTTCGGCCTCATCCAGCCGATCATGTTCGTGGTGCTGTTCGCGTACGTCTTCGGCGGCGCCATCCCGGTCCCGGGTGAGCCCGGCAACGACGCCGCCGACTACCGCGAGTACCTGATGGCGGGCATCTTCGCGCAGACGGTGACGTTCGCCACGGCGGGCGCGGGCGCCGGCATCGCGGAGGACATGCACAAGGGACTCGTGGACCGGTTCCGCTCGCTGCCGATGTCGCGCGGCGCGGTCCTGACCGGACGCACCCTCGCCGACCTCGTACAGACCACGCTCACCGTGGTGGTGCTGGTCGTCGTCGCGCTGATCATCGGCTGGCGGGCGCACGAGGGCATCCCCAAGGCCGTCGGCGCGATCGCGCTGCTGCTGCTCCTCGGGTACGCCTTCTCGTGGATCGGCGCCCTGATCGGGCTGTCCGTACGGACCCCGGAGGCGGCCACCTCCGGCGGCCTGATCTGGCTCTTTCCGCTGACGTTCATCTCGAACGCGTTCGTGCCCACCGGCAACATGCCGACGTTCCTCCAGCACGTGGCGGACTGGAACCCGTTCAGCGCCACCGTGCTCGCCTGCCGCCAACTGTTCGGCAACCCGGACGGGCTGCCCTCGGGCGCCTGGCCGATGGAGCACCCGGTGCTCGCCTCGGTCCTGTGGTCGGTCGTGATCATCGCGGTCTTCCGCACCCTGGCGGTCCGCAAGTACCGCTCGGCCGCGAGCTGACCCCGACCGCGTCCGGACACCGGGCCGCACCCGGACGCCGGGCCCGTGTCCGGGCGCCGCGACCGGGCCGTGAACGACCGAACCCCCGACGCCGGGCGTCGGGGGTTTCGTCGTCGGGGCTGCCGCGGGCGGCGGCTCGAACACGTTGGGCCCGCGGCGCTCGTGTGGTCCCCGGGGCCCGGTCCGGTGCTACCGGTACGCGGGCCCGTCGCGGTGGCTCAGCCCTGGTAGGGCTTGGCCGCGAGGATCTTCACGGACGCGGTGCGACCGTTGGGCAGCTCGTACTGCGCCTCGTCGCCCACCTTCTTGCCGGTCACGCCCGTGCCGAGGGGGGACTGCGGGGAGTACGTCTCGATGTCCGCGCTCGCGTACTCGCGGGAGGCCATCAGGAAGGTCAGCGTGTCGTCGGGGTCGCCGTCGAACGCGATGGTGACGACCATGCCGGGCTCCACCACGCCGTCGTCCGCGGGGGCCTCGCCGACCTTCGCGTGCTGCAGGAGCTGCGTGAGCTGGCGTACGCGGAGCTCCTGCTTGCCCTGCTCTTCCTTGGCGGCGTGGTAGCCACCGTTCTCCCGCAGGTCACCCTCTTCTCGGGCGGCCTCGATCTTCTTCGCGATCTCGACACGTGCGGGACCCGACAGGTACTCCAGCTCGGCCTTGAGCTGGTTGTACGCCTCCTGGGTCAGCCAGGTGACGTTGTCGCTGGTCTGGGTCACAGGTGCTCCTCGTCGGTGCTGGGGGAATACAAATGAACGCCCTCCTTCAAAGGGTGCGCCTTCAAAGGTGGGCGAAACCACGAGCCTAACAATTCCGCGCGGAAACGGGGAGGAGGGAAGGGACTGAACGCGTAGGAAACACGTCAGAAAGGGGGTAGATCGGGGTGTTACTGGCCGGCCGACCCACTGCCGGACCCGCCCCACGGCCCTCGACACCCCTCGACCCCGCTGAGCCGGAGCCACGACCTCGGCACCCCTGAGCCACCCGGCGCCCCTGAGCCCGTCCGGAGACCGTCCCGGCCGGCTACGGGTCGTACGGCGCCGACGTGAGGCCCGGGCCCACGAGCCCTCCGTGGGCGACGCGGTCGGCGAACCCGCCGTGCCGCCCGGGTGTCCCGGTCAGCCGTCGGACGCCTTGCACTCGACCACCGTGGCCGTGGTCGCCCGCTTCGTCGTACGCACCGTGACCACCTCGTCCACCTGCTTCTGCCGCTGGTCGAACGTGAAGTCCTTGCGGCCGACCTCGGAGCCGTCCTCGGCCTGCGAGCGCACGGTGCACACGCCCGTGCTGTCCCGGTCCTTGCGCACCTCCAGGTGCACCTCGATGGCGTTCTCCGAGACCGCCTTGAAGGCGATAACCCGTCCGCTGACCTCCTGGTCGGCCACGTAACCGAACCCGGCCCAGGCCACCACGCCCAACAGGCCGGCCCCGAGCACGGCACCGACGATCTTCAGCTTGCGATCCGCGCGCTCATCAGCGGAGCGCCCGTAGCGCTCGTCCGGCCGGGCGTCGCGCACCGTCGCCATGATCATTCCTCCTGGTCAGCCCGCTGGTTGAAAACTCGGAATTATTCCAGCCCAGCTTGGGTCACTATAGGAGGCGTCTTCTTTGACCAAGGACTGAGGATCGAGTCTTGACTGAGCAGCTACGACTGATGGCCGTTCACGCTCACCCCGACGACGAGTCGAGCAAGGGTGCGGCCACCATGGCCAAGTACGTGTCCGAGGGGGTGGACGTGCTGGTCGCCACCTGCACTGGTGGTGAGCGAGGCTCCATCCTCAACCCGAAACTCCAGGGCGACCCCTACATCGAGGCGAACATCCACGAGGTGCGCGCCAAGGAGATGGACGAGGCGCGCGAGATCCTGGGCGTCAAGCAGGAGTGGCTGGGCTTCGTGGACTCCGGGCTGCCCGAGGGCGACCCGCTGCCCCCGCTGCCCGAGGGCTGCTTCGCCGTGCAGGACGTCGACGAGGCGGCCGGCGCGCTGGTGAAGCTCATCCGCTCGTTCAAGCCGCAGGTGATCACCACCTACGACGAGAACGGCGGGTACCCGCACCCCGACCACATCATGACCCACAAGATCAGCATGGTGGCGTTCGACGCCGCTGGCGACCCCTCCAGGTACCCGGAGGCCGGCGAGCCCTGGCAGCCGCTGAAGCTCTACTACAACCAGGGCTTCAACCGCCCGCGCACCGTCGCGCTGCACGAGGCGCTCCTCGCACGCGGCCTGGAGTCGCCGTACGGGGAGTGGCTGGAGCGCTGGAAGGAGTTCCAGAAGCGCGACCGCGAGCTGACCACCTACGTGCCCTGCGGCGAGTTCTTCGAGATCCGCGACAAGGCACTGATCGCGCACCGCACCCAGATCGACCCCGACGGCGGTTGGTTCCGGGTCCCGATGGAGATCCAGAAGGAGGTCTGGCCCACGGAGGAGTACGAGCTGGCGAAGTCGCGGGTGGCGACATCCCTCCCCGAGGACGACCTCTTCGCGGGCATCCGCAACAATTGACAGCATGATGACCGCGACTAGCACCCTCGCCCTGACCCACGCGTCTCCGGTGTTCGAGCTCGCCAAGGAAGTGGATGACAACAAGGTCACCCCTGGCGTCCTCGGCTTCATCGTCTTCGCGGTCATCGGCGTTGCCGTGTGGATGCTCATGAAGTCAATGAACAAGCACATGAAGAAGGTCGACTTCGAAGAAGCGCCTTCTGCCGGAGATCAGGGCTCTGACCAGCGCGAACGCGCGGCAACGGGTCGATAGCGGGCCCACGGTGAGCGCGCCACCCCCGCGGGGAACCCCGTTCCCCCGGCGGTAACCCGGGCGCGCTCACCCGTGATCGTCTCCCATCCCGCCCCCACGCCGCCCCGCGCGCGGCCTCCCGTGCGGCTACCCACGCGCGGCACGTCGTCCGCCCGTCCGCGCCCACCGTCGTCGGCCACGGCCACGGGCCACGGCTACGGGCACCGCTACGGGCACGGGCCACGGCTACGGGCACCGCTACGCGGCGCTCGGCTGTATTCGGCGTGGGAGCACGGCCATGACCTCCCGGGCGTACCGGCTCGGCACCATGCCCAGCCGCCACGCCTGCCACCCGTTCTCGGGCTCCACGCCCCGCTCCAGGACCAGGGCGAACGCCTCGGCGTAGTCCTCAAGCGAGGGATCGCACGCCCAGTCCGCCGCCCGCAGCTCCGTCAACAGCCCGGCCAGCTCCTCCTGGGCGACGGCCACCCCGATCACGGAGCCGCCCGCCGAGGCGAACGGCAGCAGCGTGCAGCGCAGGAACCTCGCCCAGCTCTCCCCGCGCCGGTCCCCGTACCCCTGGAACAGCCGCGCCGCCTCGTCCGTCAGCTCCAGGGCCTGCCGCGCCTTGCCGTTGCCGGCGTCGATCACCGCGAGCTCCACGCACGACCACGCCTCACCGTGCGGCACGCCCACCCGGTGGAAGTCCTGACGGGCGTCCTGGAGGAGCTGGCGGGCGAATCCGCTGTTGCGCAGCGAGCCGGTCTGCGCGGCCCGCAGGTCGCGGGTGACCCGCGCCGAGTGGTGCCGGGCACACGCCAGCCCGTACACGTCACGCATCCGGCTGAACATGTTCCTGGCCCGCTCCAGGTCGCGCAGCGCGGCGTCCTGGTCGCCGCGCTCCTCAAGGGCCTGGCCCAGGTAGTACAGGGTCCACGCCTCGCCCCGCGCGTCCTCGCTCTCCCGGTGCCGGGCCAGGGCCTGGCGGAGCTGGTCGACGGCGGCCCCGGGGTCGTGGTCGACCAGCCGGGCCCTGGCGAGCTGGGTGAGCGCCCACGCCTCGCCCCGGGCGTCGTGCGTGCGCCCGTACGCGGCGAGGGCCTGGCGCAGCTCGCGCTCGGCGTCCGCGACGCCGCCCATCCGCAGGAAGACCTGACCGAGCTGGAAGTGGGCCCACGCCTGGCCGTGCACGCTCTCCCCCTCGCGGTGCAGCTCAAGCGCCTCGCGGAGGAGTTCGTGGGCCTGGGCCAGGCGGGCCCGGTCGCGCTCGACCGCCGCGAGGGCGTGTAGCGTCCACGCGCGGTCCGCGCGCAACTCCTCACCCGCCTGGAGCTCCAGCGCCTCGTGCAGCTTCGCCGCCGCCTCCGGCAGGTTGCCCTGCTGTTGCAGGGTGATGCCCAGGTCGCGCAGGGCGCGGGCGGCGCCGGCCGGGTGGTGCGCCTCGAAGTAGAGGTTGACCACCGAGGACAGCGTCGTACGCGCCTTGTCCAACTCGCCCAACTGCCGCGCGGCCACACCCGTACGCCACTGCACGGACCGTACGAGCAGCCCCTGGTTGGCCGCGTTCGACAGCTCGCTCAACTCGCCGAGCCGGTAGAGGTCGCCGCGCAGCAGGCAGTAGTCGCACAGCGCGCCCAACAGATGCAGCACCGCCGCCTGGTCCACGCCCTCGTCGATCTGCCGCAGCGCGGCCGTGATCGAGCTGGACTCGTCGTCCAGCCAGCGCAGCGCGGCGTCCAGCGACCGGAAGCCGTGCCCCGCCGCCGCACCCGTGGTGAAGGCGTGGTCGGCGCGGGTGGAGGTGTTGCCGTCGACCAGACGGATCACCGAGTCGGCCAACTCCGCGTAGCTGCGGATCAACCGCTCCTGCGCGGCGCTCCGGTCGGCCGGCTCCTCCTCCGCGAGCAGCCGCGCGTGGGCGAAGGCGCGCACCTGGTCGTGCAGCCTGTAGCGGCTGCCGCGCGCGTACTGGATGAGGCCGGACCGGCCCAGGGCCTCCAGGTGCCTGCCCGCCGTGCGGTCGTCGGTTCCGAGCAGCGCCGCCGCGGCCGCCGTGCCCAGGCTCGCCCGGCCGGCCAGCGCCAGCCGGCGCAGCAGCCGGCGGGCGTCGTCCACCTGGTCGGCGTATCGCACGCACAGCACGCGCTCCACGGGGGCCGACGTCGCGGGGCTCGACTCCTCGGGGTCCGGCCTCTCCGGGCCCGGTGGCTCGGCCGCGGTCAACTCGCTGACGAGCGCGTCGGGCGTGCGTGAGGCCAGGGCCGAGCCCGCGACGGTCAGGGCGAGCGGGAGCCCCCCGCACAGCTCCGTCAGACGGTCAGCGGTCAGCGCGTCATACGGGCCGGCGCCGCCGTCGGACCCGGCGCCGGCCGCCTGCTCGGCCGAGGCCCGCAGCAACTCCTCGGCCGCCGCCGTCTCCAGCGGCCCCACGGGGAGCTGGTGCACCCAGGCCGGCAGGTCGGACGGGAGGTCGAGCGGGGCCCGCGAGGTGACGAGGACCAGGCTGTCGGAGCGCTCGGGGATGAGTGTGCGCACCTGCTCGGCGTCGGACGCGTCGTCCAGGACGATGGTGACCGGGACGGCGGTCAGGTGCTGCTGGTACAGCTCCGTCAGCCGCTTCAGGTGCTGCTCGTGGGTGGGGCGCTCACGGAAGAGGAGCTGGTCGCGGGGCGCGCCGAGGCGGTTGAGCAGGTGCAGCAGGGCGTCCCTGGTGGCCAGCGGCGGCCCGCTCGCCGCGTCGGACGCCGTGGCGCCGCCGCCGCGCAGGTCCACCACGCACGCGCCGCGGAACTGGTCGCGCAACTGGTGCACGGCCTGGACGGCCAGCGCCGTGCGGCCCGAGCCGGGCGGGCCGTGCAACAGCACCACGGTCGGCCTGGTCTCCGTGTTCGCGCGGGCCTGGTGGACCCACTGCGCGATCTGGGTGAGCTGCGCCCGGCGCCCGACGAACACGTCGCTCGTCTTCGGCAGGTGCTGGAAGGACTGCTCCAGCACGCTGCGCCGGCGGGCCGCCGCGCTGCGGTCGGCGCCCCGCAGTTGAGGCGCCCGGGCCCCGGAGGCGAGCGGCGTGGCGGCCTGCCGCCGCGCCGTGCCGTTCGGGCCGGCGTGGCCGTTGCCGCGCGCCACGGCGGTCGTCATGCGGTGTTGGTCGAGGAAGGGGCGGATGCCTCGCACTTCGAGCGCCGTCAGCCACTGCAACCGCAGTTGCTCGGGCCCGCCCGGCTGGCTGTGCAGCGCGGCGCGGCGGTGCGACGCGGGCCAGTGGCCGGCGGTCAGCTTGACGACGGTGGCCGCGGAGCCGGCCGCCGCCACGGAGAGCCCCACGCTCAGGGCGGCCCCGGCCGACGCGCCGTACCCGAGGTCGGCGCCGAAGGCGGTCGCCGCGGCCACCGCCGTCACCAGGGCCGGAGTGCCCAGGTTCCGCCGCGAGAGCCGGGCCGCCAGCGGGACCTGATCACCCGTCGCGTCATCCAGCGCGCGCAGATAGGCGGCGTACTCCTCTCCCGCGGCCGACGCGATGTCCTCCAGCGCGGCCTTGGCCCGGCTGAGCAGCGCGCTTCCGTCCGTCCTGCCACCCGAACGACGCACCTCCTCCTCCACCGCGCGGGCGAGCAGTCGCTCGGCCTCGGTCCGATGGCTGGGCCGCAGAACGGCCTGTGAGCTCGGCATGCGTTCCCCCTTATGAAGCGTTCGCGCGCTCCCTCGTGCCGTAACCGGTGACGTGTCGCGTCTCAGGGTCGGTTCCTGGCGATCTTCCCCGTACGCACCCGCACGCCACCGCCACGGTGGGCGCGGCGCATGTGCCCAGTGTTCCGCGACTTCCTCGGATGCGGGAGGGCTGTGGATAACCGCCGGGCGTGGGCTGTGGATAACTCTCGACGCGGTCAGATCCAGGGCAGGATGGCGTCATGACGAACCGCTGGGGCGTGCACGGGGTTCCGTCCCGGGGCAACGCCCCGGGCTGGGGCCGACTGTCGAACGCCCGACTCCAACTCCCCACTCCCGCCTCACGCCGGGCACCGGCGGATCGGCGCACACCGGCCAAGCGGGTCTCCTCGTCTGCGGCGGGCCCTGTGAGAGGCTGGCTCGCATGAACCGGCTGGCTGGTGTGACCTCGCCTTATCTCCTTCAGCACGCTGACAACCCCGTCCACTGGTGGCCCTGGCAGCCGGAGGCGTTCGAGGAGGCGCGGCGGCGGGATGTGCCCGTGCTCCTGTCGGTCGGGTATTCCGCGTGTCACTGGTGTCACGTCATGGCACACGAGTCCTTCGAAGACGAGTCGGTCGCCGCCTATCTCAACGAGCACTTCGTCTCGGTCAAGGTGGACCGGGAGGAGCGGCCCGATATCGATGCCGTGTACATGGAGGCGGTGCAGGCCGCCACCGGGCACGGCGGGTGGCCGATGACGGTGTTTCTGACGCCGGAGGCCGAGCCGTTCTACTTTGGCACCTATTTCCCGCCCGAGCCCCGGCACGGCATGCCCGGGTTTCGGCAGGTGCTCGAAGGGGTGGTCAGCGCGTGGGTGGATCGGCGGGGGGAGGTCGGTGAGGTCGCCGGGCGGATCGTGCGGGAGTTGGCCGGGCGTTCGTTGTCGTACGACGCGCCCCGGCCGCCGGGGAACGCCGAACTGCACGCCGCGCTCATCGGACTGACCCGGGAGTTCGACGCGGTGCGCGGCGGGTTCGGCGGGGCGCCCAAGTTCCCGCCGTCCATGGTGCTGGAGTTCCTACTCAGGCACCACGCCCGTACGGGTTCCGAGGCCGCGCTGCAAATGGTGCAGGCCACCTGTGAGGCGATGGCGCGCGGTGGGATCTACGACCAGCTCGGTGGCGGGTTCGCGCGGTATTCCGTGGACGCCGAATGGGTCGTTCCGCACTTCGAGAAGATGCTGTACGACAACGCGTTGCTGTGTCGCGTGTACGCCCATCTGTGGCGGGCCACCGGCTCGGACCTGGCCCGGCGCGTCGCCCTGGAGACCGCGGACTTCCTGGTCCGGGAACTCCGTACCGAGCAGGGCGGTTTCGCGTCGGCGCTCGACGCCGACAGCCCCGTGTTCGAGGACGAAGCCGCCGCAGGTGAAGCGGAAGGCGGTGCGGGGGAGGCCGGGGCCGCGTCCGAGGCGAGCGGGCGGCACGCGGAGGGGGCCTTCTACGTGTGGACCCCGAGCCAGTTGCGGCGGGTGCTGGGGGAGACCGACGCCGAGTGGGCCGCCGGGTACTTCGGGGTGACCGCGGAAGGGACGTTCGAGGAGGGCGCTTCCGTGCTGCGGCTGCCGGACGGCCAGCCGCTGTCGGACGCGGAGGCCGTCGACTCCGTACGCCGGCGGCTGCTCGCCGCCCGCGCGGAGCGGCCGCGGCCCGAGCGGGACGACAAGGTCATCGCCGCCTGGAACGGCCTGGCCATCGCGGCGCTCGCCGAGACCGGGGCGTACTTCGACCGGCCCGACCTCACGGCGGCCGCGGTCGAGGCGGCCGACCTGCTGGTCCGCGTCCACATGGACTACCACGGGCGGCTGACGCGCACCTCGCGCGACGGGACCCCCGGCGACAGCGCGGGCGTCCTCGAGGACTACGCGGACGTCGCGGAGGGCTTCCTCACGCTGTCGGGGGTGACCGGCGAGGGGGTGTGGGTGGAGTTCGCGGGCCTGCTCCTCGACACCGTGTTGCGGCACTTCACCGCTGACGACGGGACGCTCTTCGACACGGCCGACGACGCCGAGACGCTGATCAGGCGCCCGCAGGACCCGACCGACAACGCCGTGCCCTCCGGTTGGACGGCGGCGGCCGGCGCGCTCGTCGGGTACGCCGCCGCCACGGGCAGCGGCCGGCACCGGGAGGCCGCCGAACGCGCCCTGGGCGTGGTGACGGCCCTCGCCGGCCGCGCGCCCCGCTTCATCGGCTGGGGGCTGGCCGCCGGGGAAGCGCTCCTGGACGGCCCGCGCGAGGTGGCCGTCGTCGGCGACCCCGACGACCCGGCGACCCGGCGGCTGCACCGGGCGGCGCTCCTGGGAACGGCGCCCGGCGCCGTGGTGGCAGTCGGCGAGCCGGGCGGCGACGAGGTGCCCCTGTTGGCGGGCCGGCCGTTGGTGGACGGCCGGCCGGCCGCGTACGTGTGCCGGAACTTCACCTGCGACGCGCCGACGACCGATCCGGACCGCCTCGAAGCGGCGTTGCGCGGCCCGGCGGGGAACGGCTAGCGCGGCCGGGCGGGCCGCGTCAACTGGTCCGACGGGCTGTCGGTCAGGTGGCTGGTGAGGCTCAAGTGCCGCGAGAATACGGCCACTTGATGTCCGCGCGGGCGACGTGAGGCTGTCGCGCGTCGTTCGCGGGCGGCGTGCGGATGGCTGGATGGTCGGCGCGTCGCCGCTATGCCAAGGAGCGCCAATGGCCACTGACACCGCCGCCGGTCCGTACGGCGACGTACCCGCCACGCACCGCGAGATCCACCTCGTCGAGCGCCCGACGGGCGCGTTGACCGAGGAGCACTTCACCGTCGTCGAGGCGCCGGTGCCGAGCCCCGGGCCGGGGCAACTGCTCGTACGCAACCGGTACATGACCGTCGTGGCCGTCATGCGGACGTTGATGTCCGACGCGGACCTGCCCATGCCGGCCTACGAGGTCAACCGGCCGCTGTGGGGGCCGGCGATCGGCGAGGTCATCGCTGCGCCCGACACGGCGGCCGGGGGCGGCGGGGGCCGAGTGGCGCCGGGAACACTGGTGCACCACCACGACTCCTGGCGGGAGTACGCGGTGGTGGACGCCGACGCGGCCACGCCGCTCGACCTGACCGCGCTGCCGGACCCCGCGGCCCACCTGTCGCAGGCGCTGACCGCCTGGGCGGCCGTGGTGAAGGCGGCCGAGGTGCGGCCCGGCGAGACGGCGTTCGTGAGCGGGGCGGCCGGCGGCGTCGGCTGCATGGCCGGGCAGATCCTGCGGTTGCACGGGGCCGGCCGGGTCATCGGCAGCACCGGTTCGCGGCGCAAGGCGGACTACCTCGTGAACGAACTCGGGTACGACGCCGTCGTGATCCGGGGCGCGGGGTCGATCGAGGAGCAGTTACGGGAGGCGGCCCCCGAGGGGATCGACGTGGTCTTCGACACCGTCGGCGGCGAGCAGTTGCGGGCGGCGCTCGCGGTGGCCAACCGCAGGGCCAGGTTCGCCGTCGTCGGAGCGCTCTCCGGGCAGTTGGACGGCGAGGGCAAGCAGGCGCTGGTCGAGATCGACACCCTGCAACTGCTGGCCCGTAGCATCGAGTTGCGCGGCATCACACTCCTCGACCACCTGGACTCGGTGCCCGCGTGGACCCGGGAGATAGGCCAGGCCATGGCCGACGGCAAGCTCACCTTCCCGCACGTCCGGTACGCCGGGCTCGAACAGGCCCCGCGCGCGCTGCTGGAGCTGATCGAGGGCCGGCACATCGGCACGGTGGTGGTGGAGTTGTGAGCACGTAGCCGGTGGGTGGCGCGAGCGACCGCGTACGACCGGCCGCCGCCATGGGCGATCAGCCCGCGCCCGCCCCGGGGGACGGACCCCCGCCTACCCGGGGCACGAACCCGCGCCCGCCCGGGGTACGACCCCCGTGCCCGCCCGGGGCGCGAACCCGAGCCCGCCCCAGGGCGTGTCCGCGTCGCCCGGTCACGCGGTGGCCCCGGGTTACGGGCGGGGGCCGGCAGGGGTGTCGTCGGCTGGCGGGCGGGGCGGGAGGGAGAGGCCGCGGGCGAGGACGTCCAACGTGGTGTCGAGGAGTTCCTCCAGGTCACCGGCCTGACCGGTGTCCACCCAGTACATGACGGACTCCTGGAGCGCGGCGAGTACCGCGGAGGTGATGACGCGCAGTTCGAGGTCGTCGGCGGGCTTGCCGGCGCGTTCGGCGAGGACGGAACGGATGACGCGGCTGGACTCCGCCTGCGTCTCGGCCATCCGGCCCCGGATCGCGGGCACGTCGCGGAGCAGCCTGGTGCGCAGCGCGATGCTGTCGTCCTGGTTGAGGACGAGATCGCGCAGCGAGGCGGTGAGGACCTGGCGGATGGACTCCACCGGGTGCTCGTCCACGGGCCGGGCGCGTAGGGCCTCCTCGATGACCGGGTCGTACTCGTCGGTGAGGACGATGTCCTCCTTGGTGGGGAAGTAGCGGAAGACGGTGCTGGGGGAGACCTCGGCAGCCTCGGCGATCTGGTCGATGGGCGTCGCGTCGTACCCCTGCTCGGCGAAGAGCCGGTACGCGGCGTGCCGGATCGCCTGGCGGGTCTGGATCTTCTTCCGCTCCCGGAGCCCGAGCTTGCGCTCGCGCCCGGTGCCGAGCGTGGGCACCGCCCCGGGCTCCGCGGCGGACGTCGTACGTGCTGAGGCCATGGTCCCTATTGTCGGCCATCGTCGGACGCCCCGGCCACGTGCGACGGCTGGGTCTCGGCGTCGCCGTCCGGCCGCGCACGGCTCGGGTCGCCCGGGTTGCTCGGACCGCCTCGGCCTGTCGCACCGGTCGGTTCGGCCGCACCGGCCGGTCCGGGCGCACCGGCCGGTTCGGGCGCACCGCCCGGGTCAGCCGGGCCATCGAGGTCACCCGGGTCGTCCGGGTCCTGGCCCTGGTCGGCCGTCGCCGGGCGGTCGGCGCGTGAGTCGGGCAGGAAGCAGGCCGTCAGCGCGGCCGCGAGCAGGGCCGTGGCGCCGCAGACCAGCAGGACGAGGGCCATGCCGTGCACATAGGCGGAGTTGGCGGACTCCGCGAGCCGCGGGTCGCCGAGCGCGTCGGCGACCAGGTGGGCGGCGACGATCGAGTCGTCGGCGGTGTCGGCGGCGTCCCGCGACAGGCCGTCGGTGTCCAGCCGGTCGCCGTACCCGCTGGCCAGCAGGCTGCCGAGCAGCGCCACGCCGATCGCGCCGCCGAACTGCCGCAGCGTCATGAGCAGCCCGGAGCCGCTGCCCGCGCGCTCGCGCGGGAGGGCGCCGAGCGCGGCGTCCATGGCGGGCACGATCGCGAAGCCGAACCCGAAGCCGACGATGGTCAACCACAGCGCGGTGTGCCCGTACCCGTCGCCGACGTCGGTGGTGGCCCCGAGGAAGGCCGCGCCCGCCAGCGTGGTCAGGCCGGCCGGGACGACCACGCGCGGGCCGAACCGTTCGATGAGGGGAGCGCTGCCGCGCGCTGCGACGAGGAGGCCGCCCATCATCGGCAGCAGGCGTACCCCGGTGCCGAACGCGTCGTGGCCCAGGACCGCCTGGAGGTACTGGGGCAGGATGAACAGCAGCCCCGACAGGACCAGGGTCACCAGCGTCGCGGCGACCGAGTTCCACAAAAAGCCCCGCTGGCCGAGGAGTCCGATGTCGAGCATCGGGCGCGCCTGCCGCCGCTCCCGCAGCACCAGCCCGGTGATCAGCGCGACGGCGGTGAACAGCGCCAGCAGGGTCAGCGGCGCGCCCCAGCCGTGGTCGGGGCCCTCGATGATGCCGAACACGAGCAGGCCGAGGCCGAAGGTGGCCAGCAGGGTGCTGCCGATGTCCACGGTGGGCGCGGCCGGGTCGCGGGTCTCGGGGACGAGCAGGGCGCAGCAGAGGATGCCGATCGCGGCCAGTGGCACGTTGACGAGGAAGACCGAGCCCCACCAGAAGTGGTCGAGCAGCCAGCCGCCGATGATCGGGCCGAGCGGCATGCCGAGCGCGGAGGCGGCGGAGATGGCGCCGATGGCCTTGGTGCGCTCGCCGGGGCCGAACAGCGAGGGCACCACCGAGAGGGCGAGCGGCATGATCAGCGCCGCGCCGAGCCCCATCACCGTACGGGCGGCGATCACCCATCCCGGGGTGGAGACGACGGTGCCGACCAGGGAGCCGACGAGGAAGATCCCGAGGCCCGTGATCAGCATCCCGCGGCGCCCGAACCGGTCGCCGAGCAGCCCGGCCGGGAGCATCGTCGCGGCGAACACGACGAGGTAGGAGTCGGCGATCCACTGCTGCTCACCGGTGTCGGCGCCGAGTTCGGACGCCATGGTCGGCAGCGCCACGTTGAGGATGGTCATGTCGAAGCCGAGCACGAGCATGCAGGCGACCAGCGCGCCCAGGGCCCACCAGCGGCGGGGGTCGGGTTGGTCTGTCACAGCAACCTCCGGAAGTTGGTGTCAAATGACAGTAGCTCTCAAAATCTGCTTACTGTCAATCTGTGCTGGCTGTCGCATCGCGGTCCGGGGTCGCGCGGTGTCGCGCCGTCGCGCGTGACGGTGTGCGGTGCCGCGCCGCGCATGGGTGTACGGGTGGGGGCGCGGACAGCGCGACGGCCGCGCCCCGGGGGAGGGGCGCGGCCGTGGTGTGGGTGTGGGGTGGTGGTCAGTGGTGCTGGTAGGCGACGAGCGAGATGCCCACGTAGTGCACGACGAAGGCGGCCAGCGTCAGCGAGTGGAAGACCTCGTGGAAGCCGAACCAGCGGGGTGAGGGGTTGGGCCGCTTGATGCCGTAGATCACGCCGCCGGCGCTGTAGAGGACGCCGCCGACGATGACGCAGACCAGCACCGCGATGCCGCCGGTGCGCAGGAAGTCGGGCAGGAAGAAGACGGCGGCCCAGCCCATGGCGATGTAGCAGGGGGTGTAGAGCCAGCGCGGGGCGCCGACCCAGAAGACCCGGAACGCGATGCCCGCCAGTGCCGCCGCCCAGATCCCCCACAGCAGCGCCTGCTGTCGGCCGCCGTCGATGAGCAGCAGGGTCAGCGGCGTGTACGTGCCGGCGATGATCAGGAAGATGTTGGCGTGGTCGAGGCGGCGCAGCACGCCCTCGGCGCGCGGGCCCCAGGTGCCGCGGTGGTAGAGCGCGCTCACGCCGAACAGGAGGCAGGCCGTGAGCGTGTAGACCGCGCAGGCCAGCCGGCCCCGGCCGCTCTCGGCCAGGGCGGTCAGCACGATGCCGGAGACCAGGACCGCGGGGAACATGCCGGCGTGCAGCCAGCCGCGCAGCCGTGGTTTGAGGGGTGGTGGCACTGTCACTTCCCGCTCGCTGGCGGTGTCGGCGGCCTCGGATGCGACGGCAGTCATGCTCGTCATGCTACCTACGCCACCGTAAGTTACGGCCCGGTGTCGAGTGGTGATCCTCACGGGGGCGCCCTCTGGACAGATCGCCCAACGGGTCGGATGATCAAATGAGCGCGGTCGGCACCGGATGAGCTGAGCATCCGGGTCGCAGCCCCCAAGGGGTAGCTGTCTCCATCACTGGATATACGGATGTGTGCATCCGTAGCGGATGTGTACGTCTGTGTCCGCCCAAAACCCTCAATCTGACGCCGGAGCAGTCGGGCTTCGGCGGAACGGAGCGATCGTGGCGCGCAGCGCTGAATCCTCCGGGGCTCTCAGCCCCGTGGCTCAGAACAACACCCCCACGAACCACCAGGAGCTGATCTCCTGGGTGCACGAGATCGCCGCCCTGACCGAACCCGCCGCGATCGTCTGGTGCGACGGTTCGCAGGCCGAGTACGAGCGGCTGGCCGAGGAACTCGTGGCGAAGGGCACGTTCAAGCGGCTCGACCCGATCAAGCGCCCGCACTCGTACTACGCGGCCTCCGACCCCAGCGACGTGGCCCGGGTCGAGGACCGCACCTTCATCTGCTCGGCGAAGGAAGAGGACGCGGGGCCGACCAACCACTGGAAGCACCCCGACGAGATGCGCGAGATCTTCGCCGGGGAACAGGGCGTCTTCCGGGGCTCGATGCGCGGCCGCACCATGTACGTGGTGCCGTTCTGCATGGGCCCGCTCGGCTCGCCGCTCTCCGCCATCGGCGTGGAGATCACCGACTCCGCGTACGTCGCCGTCTCGATGCGCACCATGACGCGGATGGGTCAGCCGGTCCTGGACGAGCTGGGCGACGACGGCTTCTTCGTCAAGGCCGTGCACACCCTCGGCGCCCCGCTGGAGCCGGGCCAGGCCGACGTGCCGTGGCCGTGCAACACCACCAAGTACATCTCGCACTTCCCCGAGTCGCGCGAGATCTGGTCGTACGGCTCCGGCTACGGCGGCAACGCGCTGCTCGGCAAGAAGTGCTACGCGCTGCGCATCGCCTCCGTGATGGCCCGCGACGAGGGCTGGCTCGCCGAGCACATGCTCATCCTCAAGCTGACCCCGCCGCAGGGCGAGGCCAAGTACGTGGCCGCCGCCTTCCCCTCCGCCTGCGGCAAGACCAACCTCGCGATGCTGGAGCCCACCATCCCCGGGTGGACGGTGGAGACCATCGGCGACGACATCGCCTGGATGCGCTTCGGCGAGGACGGCCGGCTGTACGCGATCAACCCGGAGGCCGGGTTCTTCGGCGTGGCCCCCGGCACCGGCGAGCACACCAACGCCAACGCGATGAAGACCCTGTGGGGCAACGCGGTCTTCACCAACGTCGCGCTCACCGACGACGGCGACGTGTGGTGGGAGGGCATGACCGAGGAGCCGCCCGCGCACCTGACCGACTGGAAGGGCAACGACTGGACCCCGGAGTCCGGGACGCCGGCCGCGCACCCCAACGCCCGGTTCACCGTGCCGGCCGGGCAGTGCCCGATCATCGCGCCGGAGTGGGAGGACCCGAAGGGCGTGCCGATCTCGGCCATCCTCTTCGGCGGTCGGCGCGCCAGCGCGGTGCCGCTGGTCACCGAGTCCCTCTCCTGGCAGCACGGCGTCTTCCTCGGCGCCAACGTCGCCTCCGAGAAGACCGCGGCGGCCGAGGGCAAGGTCGGTGAGCTGCGCCGGGACCCGTTCGCCATGCTGCCCTTCTGCGGCTACAACATGGGCGACTACATGGGCCACTGGGTCAGGGTCGGGCAGAGCGCCGACCAGGCCAAGCTGCCGAAGATCTACTACGTGAACTGGTTCCGCAAGAACGACGAGGGCAAGTTCGTCTGGCCCGGCTTCGGCGAGAACAGCCGCGTGCTCAAGTGGATCGTGGAGCGTCTCGACGGAAAGGCCGACGGCGTGCGGACGCCGATCGGCGTGCTGCCGACCAAGGAGGCCCTGGACACCGACGGGCTCGACCTCTCGGACGCGGACCTGGAGTTCCTGCTCACCGTGGACCCGGAGGTCTGGCGCGAGGAGGCGGCCCTGGTGCCCGAGCACCTGAACACCTTCGGGGACCACACCCCGAAGGAGATCTGGGACGAGTACCGGGCGCTGGTCGAGCGACTCGGCTGAGGTGAGGGGACGCCCTCTGGCGAGAGGGCGTCCCCGGACGAAGCCCCACCGGGCCGGCGAGCCGTGCCGTCCGCCCGGCCCCGCCGCGAGCAGCCCGCCACCGGCGACCTCACCGCCGGCAACCTCGCTACGGCGTCCGCTCCTCCGGCGCCGACCCCGCCCCCGCGCCGTCGGGGGCCTCACGCGTTTCCGGGGGCACTGCCCCAGCCGCCCCAGTCGGTGCGGCCAGCCCCGCCGTGCCCGGTTCGCCCGGCGCCGCCCGGTCCTCGTAGTACCGGGTCAGCGCCCGCTGGCGCCACGCCTCGGCGTCCCGGAGTTCGGCCGCCACCTTCGACGCCTCCTCCACCAGCAGCCCGAGCTGGCGCCCGAGTTCCTCGTCCGGGCCCTGGCCGCCCGGGGTGAGCCGGGACCACCAGCGGGTGCGCAGGTAGGCGTCCACGCTCTCCGGGGTGTCCTGGCGGATGACGCGGGTCAGCCGGTGCAGCGTCTCGCCGTCGGCCGCCAGCGCCTCGCCCGCGCCCCGCTCCGGGTCGAGCAGCGCGGACAGCAACGCGGTCAGGTCGTCCAGGAGCCGCTCCGCCTCCTCGGGCAGCCGGTCCCGGGAGCGCACGCCGGAGAGGTACTCCTCCAGCGTCGCCAGGTCCGCGCGCAGCGCCTCCACCTGCTCGCCCGGCGCGGGGAAGTCCGGCGACGCGGGCCGCTCGGGCGGGGCGAGCAGGGCCCCGGCCCCGTACAGGCCGGCGACGACCACCGGCCAGTAGGCGCCGGCCGCGCCCACCGCGTACAGGCCGAGCCCCGCCAGGCCCAGCGCGCAGCCCGTCAGGTTCTTGCGGGACTCCAGGTAGCGCAGGGCGGACGGGCGCCGGCCGGCGCGCTCACTGGTAGCCACGGATCTCCTCGAACGCGCCGTCCAACGAGCCCTCCACCGCGTCGAAGAGCTGGCCGCCGGTCAGGTCCGCGATGTGCTCCAGCTCGACGCGGTCCGAGTCGCCGAAGAGGATCGGGAAGACGGGGATGGAGCGCTGGTCCCCCGACAGCCCCCGGTAGAAGGTGTCAAAGTCGTCCGCCTTGGCCCCCGTCGTGTTCTCCCCGTCCGTCATCAGCACGATCGAGGTGAACCGGTCGTCGCCGGCCTTCGACGCGCGCTCGCCCAGGTGCCGGTACGCCTCCTGGAGGCTGCTGTAGATCGCCGTGTCGCCGCCGGCGGCGAGCCCGTCCACGTCCGCGCGGATCAGGTCGAGCGCCCGGGCCGGCTCCCGCTCCGGGACGGTGTGCGTGTTGACCTCCTTGACCTGGTCGGAGAAGGGCATCAGCGTCACCTCCTCACGGTCGCGGAACCGCTTGCCGGTGGCCGAGTCGTCGGAGCCGGTCAACTTCCGCAGCGCCGCCTTGAGCCGGCCGAGCCGCTCCTCGTCCATGGAGCCCGAGGTGTCGAGCACGTACACGGTCCGCGAGGGGCGGCGCAGCTCGTTCTCGTACGAGTCGAGCAGCCGGTCGGCGACGTCGCGGCTGCCGGGGAAGGGCAGTTCACGGCGCGGCTCGCGGGAGATGCCGGTGGTGGGCGGCACGGAGGAGTTGACCGGGCGGCGGAACGTCTCCCGGGTCAGCGCCTGTTGGGCGTCCGGGGAGCGCAGGTACCGGGTCAGGGCGGCGTAGGAGTCCCGGGCGTTCTGGTCGGCCGAGGCGAGCAGGCTCAGCGGGTAGTCCGCGGTGACCACGCCGTCGGTGGGGCGGATCACGGTCAGGTCGCTGATGCCGGCCACGGGCTCGGTCGCGGCGGCGTCGGCGCCCTGCTGCCCGTCGTGGCCGAGCAGCTTGCCGCGCTGGAGCGAGAGCAGCACCGACTCGTAGTTGATCAGCGCGTCCACCGGTGGCCGCTGGCCGGCCCTGCGGGCGAACGCCTCGGCCAGCCAGCCCGAGGAGCCGGAGGTCAGTTTCTGGCCGGTGAAGAACTCGCGCAGCTTGGGCGATGCCGCCCTGACGTCGGCGTCGGTGAGCGCGGACTGCGCCCGGGAGAGGGCCGAGGTGAGGGCGATCAGCGCGGAGTAGCCGGAGTTGGAGCGGACCGGGTCGGTCATGCCGTAGGTGAGCTTGCCGTCGGTGACGGCCTTGTGCACGTCGGACCAGGTGACCTTCGCCGGGTTCCAGCCCAGCCGCCTGACGGCGGCCTCGCGCACGCCGAGTGCCACCGGCGAGGAGACGATCGGGGTCTCGGTCCTGAGCTTCTTCCGCTCGCCGGTGAGCAGGCGCAGGTAGTCGTTGGAGGCCAGCCACACCGCGTCGTACTTGCCGTCGGCCCGGCCCGAGGCGACCGTCTGCGCGCCGTCCAGGGTTCCGGTCCAGGTCGGTTCGATCTTCACGCCGGTGGCCTGCTCGGCGTCCTTGAGCAGGGACGACAGGTCGGACAGCTCGCTGCTGGCCAGCACCCGCAGGGTGCCGGGCGCGCGCCTGTCGCCGTTGTCGCCGTCGTCGTCCTTCCCGCCGTCGGAGCCGGAGCAGCCGGCGGCCAGGGCCAGCGCGAGCACGGCGGCGGTGGTGGTGGACAGCGGTCGGGCGAGCCGGCCACGGCGGGGGCCGGTGCGCGGGGTGGCCGCGGCGGGCTCGGTGGCCGGCAGGGCGGCGCGGCCCGGGGCGGCGGGACCGAAGGGGCGGGCGGACAGCAGACGGGCGGCCAGACGGTGGACGCCCAGGCGTCGGGTGATGCGTCTCAACGGTGGTCTCCACCCAGCTCGGGCTTGCTACGGGCACGTTCGATGTGCGCGCTGGCCGTCTGGAGCTCGTCGGTCAGCGAGGCGACGGTGGCGGCCATCGCGTCGGTGGCGCGGGCCTTGTACGTGTCGATCGTGTCCAGCGTCTGGTAGATCTGCTGGAAGGCGGCGCGCAGCGTCTCGGCGCCCACCGCCGGGTCGGCCGCGATCCGCTGGATCTCGCCGCTCTGGGTGGCGAGCATCTCCGCGTTGGCCCGGATCAGCTCCTCGGTCGTCCCGCGCAACGCGTTGACCTGCTCGACCACCGTGCGCTGGTTCTCCAGCGCGGCCGAGAGCATGACGGCGATCCGCAGCGCCGAGACGGTGGTGGTCGCGGCCCGCTCCACGCCCTTGATCAGCTCGTCGTTGTTGCGCCGTACGACGTCCATCGACAGGTAGCCCTGCGCGCACACGGCCAGTTGGGTCAGCAGGTCCTGGTGCTTCTGGCGGACGGGGAAGAGCACGTCGGCCCGCAGCGCCTCGGCCCGGGCCGGGTCGGTGGCCTCGGCCTCGGCGACCCGCTGGGTGACGGCCTGGTCCAGCGCGTCGGTGAGGACGGTGTACTCCTGGAGCTTGCCCATCGTCTCCCAGAGCCTGACCCGCTCGGTGTGCAGCGCGGCGTTGTCGCGGCGCAGTTCGTCCTGGCCCGACCGCAGGCTGCCGACGATCTTGTTGAGGGTTCCCTGGGCCGAGGCGTACCTGGCGACGTGGTCGCGCAGCTTGTTGCCGCCGGGCAGCTTGGCGAGGAGCTTGCGCGCGCCACGGCCCGGCCGGTCGCGCGGGTCCAGGTCCTCGACGGTGCGGCGCAGTTCGACCAGGCTGGAGGAGACCCGGCCCTGCGCGTCGCCGCCCTGCCCGTCGGGGCCGCCCTTGGCGTCGGACAGGGCGCGCACGGTGCGCTCCAGCATCCGGTTGGACTGTTGGGCGGCGCCGCGTATCTCACCCGCGCCGAGTTCGGTGATCTCGCTGATGCGGCCGGCGAACTCGGGTGACCTGGCGTCGAGTTCGGCGATCGAGTCGACGTACTCGGCCGCCCTGGCCGCCATCTCGGAGGCGACCTGGTCGCCGAGCGGCACCAGGCCGATCGCGGACTCCCTGGGCACGGCCGCCACCGGTTCGGGCGGCGTGAGGACCAGCGGCGATTCCAGGCGCGGGTCGGGCGGTGACAGTGGTTGCATGGCGGGGCGTCCCTCACTTCTGGGCACGGGAGCGGCGGGCGATCTCACGCATCACCTCGGGCGTGGGGACCTTGGCCTGCTGGACCGTCCCGGTCAGCTTCTGGCGCAGGTACGTGCCGTGCTTGGCGGTGGCCGCGGCGAACTCGGAGGTGTCGCCCTCCGGTCGGAACCCGTGCCGCACGGCGAGCTTGCACAGCGTCGGGTCCTCCTTGAGGAGTTCGCCGAGCTTCCGGCCCTCCTCGGTCAGCGGCACCAGCGAGTGGTCGCTGAAGACGGTGGTGTCCGGGTAGAGCACCACGAGGTCGTCCACGGTGTCGCCGCGGATGAGGCGGGCGGCGATCTGCGACTCGTAAGCGAACACCAGCGGGGTGCCGACGCCGGTGTTGAAGTCGTCGAACAGGTCCTCGCTGTTGACCTTCTGGCTCCCCTGCGCGGCGGTGAGCTTGCGGGTCAGCGGGGTGACGGCCGCGATCCCCGCGGCGTCGTTGACCGTCTGGTTGTCGTTGGCCACGTAGGCGGCGGTGGCGAGGTACAGGGCGCCGGAGTTGGAGGCCAGCGGGTCGGTGCTGGCGATGCTCAGGGTGCCCTTCAACTCGGCGTACTCGCCGCTGCCCTTGAGCTTCTGCCAGGTGGTGTCCTCGCCCGCGGCCTTCAGGAACGGGGCCATCCGCAACGTGCCGCTGCCCTCCCGGCCGACCGGTCCTGTGAGCTTCACGTAGCCGTTCGCGGCGAGCGTCTTGGCGGCGGGGCGGCGGGCGAGGACGACCAGCGGCGAGTAGAAGGGACGCAGCGGCGCGCCCTTCACGTGGTGCGCGCGGCCCACCGCGCGGGCGGGGGAGGAGCTGCCGGGGAAGGCGAAGTCCTCGCCCTTGAGGTCCAGGCCCTGCATGTCCCAGGAGCCCGAGGACTCGGTCTCCACGGCGAAGCCCTGCTCCGCGAGGGCGTCGATCACCTCGGGGTCGTTGAAGAACTCGGCCTTCTCCGAGCCGATGACGCCGCGTACCTTCGTCGTGCCGCTCGCCTCGGAGTCGTCCCGGCCCAGCACGACCGCCGTGATGACGCCGCCGATGAGGACGAACGCCAACACGATGCCGAGGATGCGTTTCACACGCCTCACTCCCCCCGTGGCACCGCCGTGGTGGCGGTGCGTCTGTCAGGGGTGCAGCATCGCTCCGGAAACCCACATTCCGGGCGGCGTCCGGTGAATGGGGGGTGAATGGGGTATCGCAGAACGCCAACTGTTCTGTGAGGCAGTCGGGTTGACGGCCCGTCCGCGAGGGCGGGGTGGGCCTCGGCGACCACGGCCGCGCGGGGCCGGCCGTGGCGGGTGCGGCCCAGCGCCCGGCCCGCGCGGCGGGTGGCCGGCTACGGCTGCGCGTACCCGGTGAGGAAGTCGCCGATCCGGGCCACCGCGTCCGCCAGGTCCTTCGCACACGGCAGCGTGACCAGGCGGAAGTGGTCGGGCTCGGGCCAGTTGAAGCCGGTGCCGTGCACGATCATGATCTGCTCGGCCCGTAGCAGGTCGAGCACCATCTGCCGGTCGTCCTTGATCTTGTAGACCTTCGGGTCGAGCCGGGGGAAGGCGTACAGCGCGCCCTTGGGCTTGACGCAGGTCACGCCGGGGATCTGGGTGAGCATCTCGTACGCCACGTCGCGCTGCTCCAGCAGCCGGCCGCCCGGGCGGACCAGGTCGGTCACCGTCTGCCGGCCGCCGAGGGCCGCGGCCACCGCGTGCTGGGCGGGCATGTTGGCGCACAGCCGCATGTTGGCCAGGATGGTCAGGCCCTCGATGTAGCTGGTGGCGTGGGACTTGGGGCCCGAGACGGTCATCCAGCCGCTGCGGTAGCCGGCGACCCGGTAGTTCTTGGAGAGCCCGTTGAAGGTGAGGGTGAGCAGGTCGGGGGCGATGGCGGCGGTCGGCGTGTGGGTCGCCTCGTCGTAGACGATCTGGCTGTAGATCTCGTCGGAGCAGATCAGCAGCTGGTGCCGGCGGGCGATGTCGGTCAGGCCGCGCAGCATCTCGTCGTCGTAGACGGCGCCGGTGGGGTTGTTCGGGTTGATCACGACCAGCGCCTTGGTGCGGTCGGTGATCCGGCGCTCGATGTCGGCCAGGTCGGGCATCCAGTCCGCCTGCTCGTCGCACCGGTAGTGCACGGCGGTGCCGCCCGACAGCGAGACGGCCGCCGTCCACAGCGGGTAGTCCGGCGCCGGGACCAGCACCTCGTCCCCGTCGTCGAGGAGCGCCTGCATGGACATCTGGATGAGTTCGGAGACGCCGTTGCCGAGGTAGACGTCCTCGATGTCCAGTTCGACGCCCCGGGTCTCGTAGTGCTGCACGATCGCGCGCCGGGCGGCCGGCAGGCCCTTGGCGTCGCCGTACCCGTGCGAGCTGTGGAGGGAGCGCAGCATGTCCTCAAGGATCTCCGGCGGGCACTCGAAGCCGAAGAGGGCCGGGTTTCCCGTGTTGAGCTTGAGGATCTGGTGCCCCGCCGCCTCAAGCCGCATGGCCTCCTCAAGGACCGGGCCACGAATCTCGTAGCAGACGTTTGCGAGCTTGGTTGACTGGATCACCTGCATGCCGGCCACCATACGGGCGCATTTCGGGACCCGCTCGGTGTTTCTCGCCACGTGCGGGCGTGGGAACGGGCGGCGGGCGAGGGTGGGTCAGGCGGCGGGGGGTGCGGCGCACGGAACGGCCCGCGAGGACGTCGGTGCGGCGTCCGTCTTGGATGACGAAGCGACCGTCGATGAGCACATGCGGAATGCCGGTCGGAAGGGTGCGCGGGGCTTCGAATGTCGATCCCGCGGCCACCGTCTCCGGGTCGAAGAGCACCAGGTCGGCGCGGTATCCGGTCTGGACCAAGCCCCGGTCCGGCAGCCGGAGGCGGGCCGCGGGGCGCGAGGTGAGATGCGCCACGCACTCCTCCAACGGGAGCACGCCGAGGTCGCGCGCGTACCTCCCGAGGTAGTGCGGGAACGTCCCGTACGCCCTCGGATGCGGCTTGTCGCCCTGGAGGATGCCGTCGCTGCCGCCGGTGTGTACCGGGTGCCGCATGATCGTCCGCACGTTCTCCTCGTGGCCGACGTGCTGGAGGATCGTGGTGCCCAGGTCGTCGGCGAGCAGCAGCCGGTGGGCCGTGGTGAACGGCTCCTCGCCGCGCTCGGCGGCGCTGGCCGCGACGGTCTTGCCGACGTGGCCGGCCAGCTCCGGGTGGGTGACGCCGGAGATCTCGATGGTGTCCCAGTCGATCGGCACCCCGTGGCAGCCGTCGGCGCCCTCGACCTCCATCACGTGCCGGATGCGCGCGGTGGTCTCCGCGTCCCGCAGCCGCTCCGTGATCGCCGCCGGCCCGCCCTCGCTGGCCCAGCTCGGCAACATCGCGACCAGCGTGGTCGCGCCGGGGGTGTACGGGTAGGTGTCCAGGCTGATGTCGGCGCCGTCGGCCAGCGCTCCGTCCAGCAGGGCCAGCAGCTCGGGGGCGCGGCCCTTGTTGACGCCGAAGTTCATGGTGGCGTGCGCCAGGTGCAGCGCGCAGCCCGCCTCCCGGGTGAGGGCGACCATCTCCTCGTACGCCTGGAGCGCGCCCGCCCCGTACGAGCGGTGGTGCGGGCAGTAGTAGCCGTCGTAGGCGGCGACCACCCGGCACAGCTCGGTCAGCTCGGCGTCGCTGGCGTACATGCCCGGCGTGTAGGTGAGCCCGGAGGACATGCCGACGGCGCCCTCCCTCAGCCCGGTGGCGACCAGCTCGCGCATGCGGGTCAGCTCGGCGGGGGTCGCCGGCCGGTCGTCCCAGCCGACCGCGAGCATCCGCACGGTGCCCTGCGGGATCAGGTACGCCGCGTTGACCGCGATGCCCTGCCCGTCGAAGCCGGTGTCGAGCCGGTCCAGGTACTCGCCGACGCTCCGCCAGGAGAAGTCCACGTCGTCGGCGCCGGGCCCGCCGCCGTTCCAGCCGGCGATCTGGGTGCGCACCTGGGCCAGCGTGCGGTCGTCCACGGGCGCGTAGGAGAGGCCGTCCTGCCCGATGACCTCCAGCGTGACGCCCTGCGCGACCTTGGCCTCGTGCCCGGGGTCGCGCAGCAGGGCCAGGTCGCTGTGGGCGTGCATGTCGATGAAGCCGGGGGACAGGGCCAGGCCGTGCGCCTCCAGGGTGACCCGCCCGCTGGGCCTGGGCCCGCCGTCCTGTTCGCGGTGGATCGCGGCGACGCGCCCGGTGTCGACGGCGACGTCGGCCCGGTAGGAGGCACCCCCGGTGCCGTCGATGACGCGGACGTCGCGGATGACCAGGTCCATGGGGCGCTCCTCGGGGGCGGGGATTCGGTGTTGGCGGGTGTGGGGGGCGGTGCTGCGTGGGGGTGTGAGGGGGGGCGGGCCGGCCGGCGCACGGGGGTGGGGTCGGCCGGCCCGCGCGGGGCTAGAAGAAGGTGCGGACCAGGTCGGTGACCGTGCCGTCGGCCTCGACCACCGGGATGAGCTGCCACTTGTCGAAGGAGGTGCACGGGTGGGACAGCCCGAGCCCGACCCAGTCGCCCACCTCGAGGCGGGTGTCGGGCTCGGTGCGCAGCCAGCCGTGCTGGTCGGATAGGCCGGTCAGGGCGATGCCGTCGGCCGGGCGCAGCTCGCCGGTGCGGCCGTCGCGCACCACCTGCGGCATGGGCAGGTGCAGGTCGTACGCGGCGTCCCGCTTGCCCGCGTTGAGGAACGCCTGCTCGGTGTTGGGGCGCGAGATGACCTGGGCCCAGAGCCGGAACGCGGACTGGAGCGAGCCCTCGTCGGGCACCCGGTTGAACGGCGTCAGCTCGCGGTAGTGGCCGTCGTCGTGCGAGACGTACGCGCCGGAGCGCAGCAGCTTGAGCACCGGGGCCGACAGCGGCGGCAGCTCAGCGAAGACCTCGGCCACCGCGTCGAACCACGCGCTGCCGCCCGCGCTCACCACGATCTCCGCGGGCTCGGCGCCGAACCGCCCGGCCCGGTCGAAGGCGGCGAGCAGCGCGGTGAGTTGGCGTAGCCAGGCGCGTACGGACGCGTCGTCGGCCTGTGGCACCTCGCCCTCGTAGCCGGCGACGCCGACCAGCCGCAGCGTGCCCACCTCGGCCACCGCGTCCGCGATCAGCTCGCACTCGGCGACGCTGCGCGCGCCGGTGCGGGCGTCGGGACCGGCGCCGAGTTCGACCACCACGTCGACGGGGCGCGCGGCGCCGGCCTCGCGCAGCGCCGCGTCCATCAGCTCGACACCGCGCACCGAGTCCACGTAGCAGATGAGCCGGAAGTCCGGGTCGGCGGTGAGCTCGCCGGCCAGCCAGCGCAGCGAGGCGGCGTCCACGACCTCGTTGGCGAGGAAGATCCGCTGGATGCCGAAGGCGCGGTAGACGCGGACGTGGGAGGGGAGGGCCGCGGTGATGCCCCAGGCGCCGTGCGCGAGTTGCCGCTCGAAGAGTTGCGGCGCCATCGACGTCTTGCCGTGCGGCGCGAAGGCGAGCTGGTGGCGGTGCGCGTACGTCTCCATGAGGGCGAGGTTGTGCGCGAGGGACTCGGCCGACAGGGCGAGCACCGGGGTGGTGAAGCCGCCGGTGAACAGCGACCTGCGCTCGGCGGCGAGGTCGCCCACGGTGGAGCCGTCGGCGTCCGGGGGCAGCCCCTTGAACCGGTGGTCGATCCGCTCGTCGGCCAGCGGCGCGACCGCCTCGCGCACCCGCCGCAGCCGGCCGGCCGCGGCGTCGGCGGCGGGGGTGGTGGCGCCCGTGCCGTTGGCGCCGTCGGCCCCGTTCACGCCGTTCGCGTGCGCTGAGGCGCCCGCCCCGGTGGTGGGGTGTGGCGTCGGCGCGGGCCGTTGGTCCGCGTCCCTGGTGTTCTCGGTGGCCATCGAGCCCCCCAAAGTTCTTGTTGCATATACTGCAACATCCATTGCGTATATCGCTTACTGCTGTCTAACATCCCGGCAAGCACCGGGTCAACGGTGCGAACCGTCCGTCGAAACCCCGGGCGGCCCCCGCCGGCCCGGCCGTGGCGCGCGGGGCCCGCGACGGGTGCCAACAGGACACGCAGCACACGCACCACACGCACCACCCGCAGGACACGTACGGGTTCCGCGAGGGGCCGGCCGCACCGCCGGGCCGGCCGCGAACGGAACTCCGCCCGACCCGCCGAGGGTTCCGGGCGGGCACAGACGACACCGCAGAGACGACGAAGACCGCGCGACAGGAGCGAGAGCGATCGTGACCGCAGCCCCGAGCAGCCCGGACGTCGATGTCGTGTGCCTCGGCGAGTCCATGGTCACCTTCGTTCCCCGACAGGTGGGCCGACTCGCCGACGTCCCCACCTTCGACCGTGGGATCGGTGGCGCCGAGTCCAACGTGGCCTGCTGCCTGGCCCGCGCCGGGCACTCCGCGCGCTGGGTGAGCCGGGTCGGCGCGGACGGCTTCGGCGACCACCTGGTGGCGGCCGTCGCCGCGACCGGCGTGGACACCGCCGCGGTCCAGCGCGACACGACCCGGCCCACCGGCGTCTACTTCCGCACGGCGGGGGAGCGCGCGGTGCGCGCCGCCGCGCCCGCCGGCGGCTCCGAGGTCGTCTACTACCGCGCGGGCTCCGCCGCCGCCGCGATGGCGCCCGGCGCCTTCGACCGGGCCACGCTGTGGAGCGGCCGGGTGCTGCACCTCTCGGGCATCACCGCCGCCCTGTCCGCCGACTGCCTCGCCCTGATGCGCGAGCTGACCACCCCGGCCACGGGCCGCCCGCTGCTCTCCTTCGACGTCAACTACCGGGTCGGGCTCTGGCGCGGGCGCGGCGCGGCCGACCAGGCCGGCCCCGAGGTGCTCGCCGACCTCGCGCGCGGCTGCGACCTGGTCTTCGTCGGCGAGGACGAGGCGGAGGCGGCCTGGGGCCTGAGCGGCCCCGAGGCCGTCCGCGCCGCGCTGCCCGAGCCCTCGGTCCTCGTGGTCAAGCACGGCGCGGAGGGCGTGACGGTCTACGCCCGCGAGTCCGCGAGCGCCGCGGCGGAGACCACCGCGCCGCCGGCCGACACCGTCACGTACGCCCCGGCCCTGCGCGTGGACGTGGTGGCCTCCGTCGGCGCCGGCGACGCCTTCGCCGCGGGCTTCCTCTCCGCCACCCTGCGCGACCTGCCGGTCTTCGCCCGAATCCGGCACGGGCACCTGATGGCCGCCGCCGCCCTCACCGTCCCCGGCGACCTCGGCACCCCGCCCTCCCGCGCCCAGGCGGACCGCCTCGCCGCGCTCGACCCGGACGCCTGGGGTGCGTTGCGCCTGTCCGCCGGCTGGACCGAGGCGGAGCCGGGCGCGGAGGTACCTACCGTAGGGGGAACCAACGCGGAGGTACGTAACCGATGAGTCAGACCGTCGACCGGGCGCTGAGCATCCTGCCGTTGCTCGCCGAGGGCCCGGCCAACCTGGAGCAGGTCGCGAACCGGCTCGGCGTCCACAAGTCCACCGCCCTGCGCCTGCTGCGCACGCTGCACGAGCACGGCATGGTCTACCGGCAGCAGGACCAGCGCTACCGGCTCGGCGCCCGGCTGTTCGCCCTCGCCCAGGAGGCCGTCGAGAACCTGGACGTGCGCGAGATCGCCCACGCCCACCTGGTCCAGCTCAACGAGAAGTGCGGGCACACCGTGCACCTGGCGGTGTACGAGGAGAACGAGGTGCTCTACATCGACAAGGTGGAGAGCCGCTACCCGGTGCGGATGTACTCGCGGATCGGCAAGCCGGTCGCGATCACCGTGGCCGCCGTCGCCAAGCTCCTCCTGGCCGACCTGCCCGAGCCCGAGCGGCGCGCCATCGCCGAGCGGCTCGACTACCCGCTCTACACCTCCCGTTCGACGCCCGGGCCCGCCGCCTTCCTGGCCGAGCTGGCCAAGGTGCGCGAGCAGGGCTGGGCCAGCGACCTCGGGGGCCACGAGGAGTCCATCAACTGCGTCGGCGCGCCGATCCGGGGCGCCGACGGGCGGGTGGTCGCCGCGTGCTCGGTCTCGGCGCCGAACGTCGTGGTCACCGCCGAGGAGTTGCTGACCCTGCTGCCGCTGGTGCGGCGCACCGCCGACGCCATCACCCGCGAGTACTCGGGGCGGCACCAGTGACCGCGCGCCGCGGGCCCACCCCGCGCGGAACCGGCGCGTTCGGGCGTGGCGTGCTCGGACGGGGCACACCCGGTCGCGCCGCGTACGCCGGGGCGCGGGCCACCACCCCGTACGCCGCGACCCGGTACGCCGCGGCCTCGTACGCCGTCCCGGCCGCGTACGCCGCCGCGTTACCGATCCGCCAGAGCCCGGCCGGCCCGTCCGGCCGACCCCCGTCCGTTGTGCCACCCCGGAAGTACGGAAGCAGAGGAACCCTCACATGAGCGACAAGCTCCAGAAGACGGCCATCACGCCCGCCACCCACACCGCGCCGCCGGCCAAGTTCTCGCACGGCGTCCGCAAGGGCAACATCCTCCAGGTCGCGGGCCAGGTCGGCTTCCTGCCCGCCGTCCCCGGCCAGTCCCCGACCCCCGCCGGGCCGTCCCTGCGCGAGCAGACCCTGCAGACGCTGGCCAACGTCAAGGCGATCCTGGAGGAGGGCGGCGCGCGCTGGGAGGACGTGATGATGCTGCGCGTCTACCTCACCGACGTCGACCACTTCGCCGAGATGAACGAGATCTACAACGAGTACTTCGCCGACCTGACGGAGGCCCCCGCCGCGCGGACGACGGTCTACGTCGGACTGCCGGCCGGGCTGCTCATCGAGATCGACGCGCTCGCCGTACTCGGCTGATCCCCGGCGCCGCGGTCCCTGCGGACCTACCCCCGTCGGAGGGCCCGCGGCGCCGGTCCCCGCCCCTTCCCGCCCCACACCCCGGGCCGGTAGCGGCACCCCCGTACGACCCCGGTGCGACATCCCGTACGACCTCGGTACGACACCCCCGCACCGACCAGTACGACATCACGACGTCTCGCGCACGACGCCCCGGCACGGCGCGCCCGAACCCCGGGCCCGCCCGCCGGCGGCACCAGGGGCGCCGCTCCGGCGCACCCCTCCCCGCGCGCCGGCCCGGCCTTTCCGCGCCGGCCGCGCCCCACCCGCGCCCGCCAGGGCCACCCTCCGTGGCCCGCGCGCCGCGCCGACCCCGCGGCCGGGACCAGCCGCCCACCCCGGGCGACCGGCCCCGCCGCACCACCGCACACCCGCACCACCGGCTCGGTGGAACGTCAACCGGGTTACAGAATCCCGGAGTTGGCGGACCGAGCGCACCGCCACACGTACGGCACGGGTGCCCGTCACCCGCTCCGGCCGGCGGCCCGACCCCGCGTCCCGCCCCGGCGCCCGCGCGGCCACCCGGGCCCGACGCCGGCACCCGGCGCGGCGACCGACGGCCCGGCCGACGGACCGGCCGCGGCCACCCCCCAACCGCTCCACACCCAAGGCACGTGACGCCCCACACCTCGCGCCCCCCGTTCCCCGTCCCCTTCTCCCCGGCACCCGGCCCGCGTTCGGCGTGCCGTGGCCCGCCCTACCCACCGACCCCTGGAAACAACGGAGTTCCCATGTTGTTCGCAGCCGCACCCGCGGCCGAGACGCCACCGCACACCGGTGGCCTCCTGCTGCTCATCGACGGCACCGCCGGCCTGCTGACGGTCGCCGCCCTCGGCATCGCGCTCCTGCTCTTCCTGATCATCAAGGTGCGGCTGCAGCCGTTCGTCGCCCTGCTCGCGGTCTCCATCGCGGTCGGCCTCGCGGCCGGCCTCTCGGTCACCGAACTCTTCGGCACCGTGCAGAAGTCCGACGCCGTCTCGCTCATCGAGTCCGGCATGGGCGGCATCCTCGGCCACATCGCGATCATCATCGGGCTCGGCACCATGCTCGGCGCGATACTCGAGGTCTCCGGCGGCGCCGAGGCGCTCAGCGCCCGGCTGCTCAGCCTCTTCGGCGAGCGCAGGGCCCCGCTGGCGATGGGCGTGACCGGCGTGATCTTCGGCATCCCGGTCTTCTTCGACGTCGGCATCTTCGTCCTCGCGCCGATCGTCTACGCCGCCGCCAAGCGCAGCGGCAAGTCCATCCTGCTGTACTGCATGCCGCTCCTCGCCGGCCTGTCCATGACGCACGCCTTCCTGCCGCCGCACCCGGGCCCGGTGGCCGCCGCCGGCCTCCTCGAAGTGGACCTCGGCTGGGTCATCCTGATGGGCGTGGTCTGCGGGATACCCGCGGTGCTCGCCGCCTGGGCGTACGCCGCGTGGATCGGTCACCGCGTCTTCGTACCCGTCCCGCAGGACATGGTGGAGGCCGCCGAGGAGGCCAAGGCCGCGGTCGCGGCCGAGCAGCGCGCGCACGCCGGCTCGACCGGCAAGGGCGGCGGCAAGGGCGGCGCCGGTGGGACCGGCGGCGAAGGTGGCGCCGGTGGGACCGGTGCCACCGAGGCGCCCGTCTCCGTCGGCACCGTGCTCGCCATCATCGGCACCCCGCTGCTGCTCATCCTCTGCGCGACGTTCTCCTCCATCGCCTTCGACCCCAGCACGGGCCGCTCGATCGTGGAGTTCTTCGGCCACCCCTTCGTGGCCCTGACCATCGCGCTGCTCCTCGCGTACTACCTGCTCGGGCTGCGGCGCGGCTGGTCGCGCAAGTCGCTGGAGACCGTGTCCACCGCGTCCCTCAAGCCGGTCGGCAACATCCTGCTGGTGGTCGGCGCGGGCGGGGTGTTCGGCGCGGTGCTCAAGGGCAGCGGCGTGGCCCAGGCGCTGGCCGACGCCTTCGACAGCGCCGGCCTGCCGGTCATCGTCCTGGCCTGGCTGATCTCGGTGGTGCTGCGGGTCGCGCAGGGCTCGGCGACGGTGGCCATCGTCACCACGGCCGGCATCGTCTCGCCGCTGCTGGCCGACGGCGACTACTCGCAGGCCCACCTCGCCCTGGTGATCATGGCGATCTCGGCGGGCTCCATCTTCGCCTCGCACGTCAACGACGGCGGCTTCTGGATGGTGGCCAAGTACTTCGGCATCTCCGAGCGCGACACCCTCAAGTCCTGGACGGTCCTGGAGACGGTCCTGTCGGTGGTGGGCTTCGTGGTGGCGGGGCTGCTGAGCCTGGTGATCTAGCGGTCCGCCCGGCGCACCGCGTCGGGCGCACCAGCGGGCGGCCCCGGCGGGCGCGCGGCGCGGCGAAGAGGCCGGCCCGCGCGCCCGCCGGGGCCGTTCGTCCGTCACCGGGGGCTGACGACGTCCAGTACCCACACCACCCCGAACCGGTCCCGGACCATGCCGTACAGCGCGGCCCACGGCGCCGGCGCCAGCGGGTGCAGCACGGTCGATCCGGCCCCGTCGGCGGCGAGCCGGTCCCACCGGGCGCCGATCTCCTCGGTGTCGTCGCCGCGCACCGAGACGAAGAAGGAGTTCCGCCCCTGCTCCCAGTCCATCCCGGACGGCACGTCGTACGCCATGACGCTGAAGCCGCCCTCCGCGACGACCTCGCCCCACATCACCCACCGCCCCTCGGCCGGGTCGGCGGCGCTGGCGGCGTCGGCGGCTGTGCTGGTGGCGCCGGTGGCGCCGGTGGCGCCGGCGGCGTCGGTGGCGCCGGCGGCGTCGGTCGCGTCGGCCGGGCCGCTCTCGCCGGCCGGGTCGGACGCGGCGGCGGCGTCCGCGTACGTCACGACGGTGGCGCGCCCGCCGAAGACGGAGCGGTAGAAGTCGAGCGCCGCGCGGGCCTCGCCGCGGAAGTTCAGGTGTGTGGTGGTCGTCAGGGACATGAGGGACTCCTCGCCTCGGTCTGGTCACGGGAGCGCCGGCGCTGCCGACGCGGTCGCGGGCCGGCTGGACCTTCGGGGCCGTTCGTGTGACCGCCCCCGGCCGCCGGACGCGAAGCCGACCGTCGCAGAGGGAGAGGACAGGATGTGTCCGCTACCCCGGCCAGAATGGGTTCGTGCCCACCACCTCCTCGCGGTTGCTCGCGCTCCTCTCCCTGTTGCAGGCCCGCCGGGACTGGCCGGGCGCCGACCTCGCCGTCCGCCTCGACGTCCACGTCCGTACGATCCGCCGTGACGTGGACCGGCTGCGCGAACTCGGCTACCCGATCGTCGCCACCAAGGGCCCCGACGGCGGCTACCGGCTCGACGCCGGCTCCCGGCTGCCGCCGCTGCTCTTCGACGACGACCAGGCCGTCGCGCTCGCCGTGGCCCTCCAGTCCACCGCGGCCACGGCCGGCTCCGGGCCCGGCCCCAATCCCGGTGGCGGGGCCGACATCGGCGAGGCCGCCGCCCGCGCCCTGCACACCTTGCGCCAGCTCATGCCCGCCCGGCTGCGGCACCGGATCGACACGCTCCGGGCCACCGTGATCGCGCCCCCGGGCGCCTCCGCCGCACCGCCCGACGGCCGCGTGCTCGCGACGCTGGCCGACGCGGTCCGCGCCCACGAGGAACTCCGCTTCGACTACGCGCCCCCGACCCCGCCCGCGCGAAACCCCGACGGCGCCACCGACGACCCACCGGCCTCCGACCACCGAGCCGACGACTCGCCACCGGCCCGCGACCACCGAGCCGACGACCCGCCGCCGGCCCCCCGACCACCGTGCTGCCACCCCGTCACCGAACCGCGCCACCACCCCCTCACCGCCGGGCCGCGAGGCCGCTCGCGTGCGGCGGCGGGTGCAGCCGCACCACCTGGTCGCCTGGGGCGGGCGCTGGTACCTGCTCGCATGGGACCTGGACCGCGCGGACTGGCGCACCTTCCGCGCGGACCGTGTCACCCCGCGTGTCCCCACCGGCCCCCGCTTCGCCCCGCGCGCGCTCCCGGGCGGCGACGTGGCCGCCTTCGTCGCCGGCCGGTTCCGTGGCGCCGACGGGCCAGGCGACGGGCCAGGAGCCGGGCCGAGCGACTGGCCCTGTCGTGGCGAGGTGATACTCGACCTGCCCGCGGCCGACGTCGCCCGCCACGCCTTCGACGGGCTCGTCGAGGAGCTGGGCCCCGGCCGCTGCCGGCTCGTCCTCGGCTCCTGGTCCTGGACCGGGCTGGCCTGCGCCGTCGGCCGGTTCGACGCCGACTTCGAGGTCGTCGGCCCGCCCGAACTACGGGCCGCCTTCGCCCGGCTGGCCCGGCGCGCGGCCGGGGCGGCGGCGGGGGAGGGCAGGTCACCCGAGGCCCGCCACCTGCCCCGACCTTGCCCAGAAGATCGTTTCGATGGAGGCTGAGGCATGCAGAATCAGCCAACCTTCGTCCTCGTCCACGGCGCCTTCGCGAACTCGTTCTCGTTCGCGCCACTCCAGGCCGAGCTAGCCCTGCTCGGACACCGCTCGGCCGCCGTCGACCTCCCGGGCCACGGCTTCGAGGCGACCTATCCCGCCGCCTACCAGGCGCCCCAGGACCTCGCCGCGCTCGCGGCGGAACCGGGCGCCATCAAGGGGGTCACGCTCGCCGACAACGTGGCCCGCGTCATCGAGATCCTGGAGCGGGCCAAGCGCACCGGGCCGACCATCCTCGTCTCCCACAGCCGGGGCGGCATCACGGCCACCGCCGTCGCCAACGCCCGGCCGGATCTGATCGACCGGCTGGTGTACGTGGCCGCCTGGTGCCCCGTCGAACTGGACGTCAACGACTACTACACGCAGCCGGAGATGGCGGACGTCGATCCCATGGCGTTCGCCAGCACGCTGGTCGGCAACCCGGCCGAACTCGGCCTGCTGCGCACCAACTTCCGCACCGCCGACCCGACGGCGCTCGCCGCGTTCAAGCGGGCGTTCGCCGCCGACCTGTCCGACGACGAGTTCCGCACCTTCCTGAACACCTTCCAGCCCGACGAGAACCTGGACGCCGGCACCTCCGCCGACCGGGCGCGGGCGGCGACCTGGGGCCGGGTGCCCAGGACGTACGTGCGCCTGACCGACGACGCCAGCGTTCCGCCCGCCGTACAGGACCGCATGATCCGCGAGGCCGACGCGCTCACCCCCGACAACCCCTTCGACGTGCGCTCGCTGGCGGGCAGTCACCTGCGCTGGCTCGTCCACCCGCGACCGGCCGCCGAACTGCTCGCGAGCCTCGCCACCCGCTGACCCACCCCGCGCCGTACCGGGCCGGCGGGCCGCGCCACCGGGCGTACGCCGGCGCATCGGCCCGACATACGCCGACCCACCGGGACGACATACCGAGACAACACACCGGGACGGCACACCGGGGCGGCGCACTCGGACAGCACACTTGAACAGCGCACTTGAACAGCGCACCCGGACAGCGCACGGCCCCGGTGCTCGGCGGTGAGGCCGAACACCGGGGCCGGTCAGGCGACTTCAGGGGGCGGCGACGGGCGCCGCCACCGCGCCAGCGACTCAGCTAGCGGAGCAGTACTGCTGCTCCTTGCCGATGGAGCGGTACATGCAGTCGGAGTTCTCCAGGAGGAGCAGCACGGCCTCGCGGTTGCGGCTGGTCTCCCGCTCGATGACCTCGTCGGGCGGGTAGAAGCCGCCGCCACCGCCGCCCGGGCCCGGGTACATCTCGAAGGTGTAGCCGAAGATCTTCTGGTTGCCCCACAGCCAGTCGTCGATCGACCCGTCGGTGACGTACAGGTCGCTGGACTGCTCGGGGGTGTAGCCGTTGGTGCCGGCCATCTTGCGGCCGACGGCGGCGAACGCGTCCCGGTCGTCCTGGGTCAGGCCGGGGGCGGTGTCCGCGGTGGTGTAGCCGAACGGCCAGAGGATGAGCTGGCTGTACGTGTGGAAGTCGATGCCGGTCTTGATCTGCTGCTTGCCGCCGACGACCCGGCTGCGCACGAAGTCCGCGACGACCTTCACCTCGGGCGCCGACTCGGCGCGCGGGCCGCGGTAGGTGTCGGAGGTCGGGGTGCCGGAGGAGCCGCCGCAGCAGCCCCACTTGAAGTCCCAGTTGCGGTTCTCGTCGGTGCCGGTGGCGCCGCCGTTGGGCTGCCGGTTCTTGCGCCAGCTCCGGTACGAGCCGCTGGCGATGTCGTACTCGCCGCCGTCCGGGTTCACGTCCGGCACGATCCAGATCTCGCGGCTGTCGATGAGCTTCTTGAGCCGCGCGTCGCTGGCGTACTTGTCGCCGAACTCGCGCAGCAGGTACAGCGCCATCTCGACGGTCAGGTGCTCGCGGGCGTGTTGGTGCGCGGTGAACAGCACCTCCGGCTCGGCCTCGTCGGTGCCGACGTTGTCGCTGATCTTGATCGCGACGATGTCCCGGCCCTGGTAGGACTTGCCGATGACGCGCTTGCTCATGATGTTCGAGTTCTTCGCGACCCGGTCGTTGATCTCCGCCGTGGCCTCGGCGTAGTTGTGGTAGCGAGAGTCGGCCGGCGGGAAGTCGCGCGGCGTGGCGTCCTTGCTGCCCGTCCGGGCGGGCGGCCCGGGCAGCGCCTTGACCTCGTAGCCGAGCGCGCGCACCCGCTTCAGCTCGGCCGGGCTCGCGGTGATGGTGACGGCGCCCTCGCGTACGGCGTCGATGGCCGCGCCGGTGCCGGCGATCTCCGTGCGCTGCCGCACGGTCTTCGGGCCGGTCACGTCGTACTGCCGGGCGACGTCGGCGGCCTCGGCCGCGGCGGGCTTGGCATCGCGGGCGCCGGAGTCCGCGTCGTTGGCGTTGGCCGCCAACGGAGCGGAGAGCGCGAGGGCTATCAGGGCGGCGACGACGGTGGTCCGCCTGCCCCTGGTTCGGAGTCGCATGAGGGTCTCCTGGTGGGGGTGGGTCCAGTAAATGCGACGTGCGAAAGCCGTGCCACCGGGGTGCGAGTGGACACGGGGCCCGCTGCGACGTACGGCGCGGGTGCCGGGGACAGTCTTGGGTTCTGGCATGCTCGGGTCAACATGTGGAGCTGATGTGAACCCGCCATTTTTTGAGGTTTCCGGTTCCTTGATTGCCCGGAGGGGTCGTTGCGCTCAGAATGCGCATGACAAAACCGCAGCACGTCCGCGGCACATCCGGAGGGAAGGACTCCCCCACGTGAACCGAACCGTCATAGGCGCGCTCTCCGCGCTGGCGCTGAGCGGCTCGTTGGTCGCCGGCGTCGGCGCCTCGTCCGCCGCGGCCCACACCACGGGCGCGACCGGCACCGGCACGAACGCCTCCGGCGCGACCCCGCCCCAGGTCAAGGCCGTGACGTACGAGGGCACGGTGGCGCTGAGCAACTGCTCGGGCTCGATCGTGAAGTTGCCCAACTCCACCGACCAGGACCCCGCCCTGGTGCTGACCAACGGCCACTGTCTGGAGGGCGGCATGCCGGGCGCCGGCCAGGTGCTCGTGGACCAGCCGTCCAGCCGGAGCTTCACGCTGCTGAACGCCAGCGCGGGCAACGCGGGCACGGTGCGGGCCACCAAGCTCGCGTACGGCACGATGACCGACACGGACGCCGCGCTCTACCAGGTCAACGCCACGTACGCGCAGATCAAGCAGCGCTACAACGTCAACGCGCTGGCCCTGTCCGCCGAGCGGCCCACCTCCGGCGCCGGCATCAAGGTGGTCTCCGGCTACTGGAAGCGCACCTACACCTGCAACGCCAACGGCTTCGTCAACCAGTTGCGGGAGGGGCCCTACACCTGGAAGGACTCGGTCCGCTACACCTCGCCCTGCAACGTCATCGGCGGCACCTCCGGCTCACCGGTCATCGACACCGCCAGCGGCAAGGTCGTGGCCGTCAACAACACCATCAACGAGTCCGGTCAGCGCTGCACGATGAACAACCCGTGCGAGGTGGACCAGAACGGCCAGGTCACCGTCCGCCGCGGGATCGGCTACGCGCAGCAGACGTACCAGATCACCCGCTGCGTCGGCGCCGGCAACCAGGTCGACCTGTCCCTGCCCGGCTGCACCCTGCCCAAGCCACGCGCGGCCCACACGGACGCCACGAACCGCCTCGCCACCACCACGACCCCGGGCCTCACCGCCACCAAGTAACGCCGGCCGCAGGCCCGTTCGCCCCCCGCCCGGCACGGCCAGGTGCTCGGTGTGCGTCAGGCGCGTGGTACGGCCCACGCGCCTGACGCGAACGATCCGCCCCCCGAGCGACCGTGAGAGGTCGGCTCGGGGGCGGGGTGTGGGCTCGTCGCGGGCTCAGGGTCGTACGCCGCGCACGATGAGCGTCCCGACGTGCCCCTCCGTCGGAGCGTCCAGGACGGTCGCCTCGACATCCTGGAACCCACTCCTGACCAGCAGGGCGGACCAGGTCCGAGGCCGATAGCTGTACCGGTAGGTGAATCTGGCCTTCCCCGCGAAGCCACCCTTGTACATGCCCTGCGGCCCGTACGCTCCGGGGATCGCCGGCGGCTGCGAAAAGGCCAGGACCCCGCCGGGGTTCAGGCGTCGCGCGAGGAGCGGGAGCAGCTTGCCCGGATCGGTGAACCACACCGCGCCGAAGACGGAGTAGATGGCGTCGTACGTCGCGTCGCTGGCCGCCAGGTGCTCCAACACCTCCGCGCAGACGAACTCCGCGCCGGCCGGTTCCCAGCGTTCGCGCAGGCGCGCTACCGCGACCGGCGACAGGTCGAGCCCGGTGACCTTGACGCCCCGGCCGAGGAGGAAGGCGAGGGCGCGCCCGGTTCCACAGCCGATCTCCAGTGCCGTCGCGGGCGCACCGAGGAGTTCCGGGCCGGGGCCGTGCCCCGGGTACTGCGTCCAGCAGAACACGGGCTCGGCTTCCAGGGCCTTGTCCTTGGTGCTTTCGGCATAGGCGTCCCACAGTTCGCGTTCGGCGTCGATGTCATGTTGAGCGGGCACCCGGTGTTCCTCGGTCTCACATGGGCTGGGGCCCCCGCCCGCGTGGGTGGGGCGGGGGGCGGCTGGCACGGGCGAAGCTAGTGGCTGTCGGGGACCTGGTTGTCACACGGCGAGCACTCGGCCGCGTCCATGGACCAGAGTTCAGCGTCCACGGCGAAGCCGTTGTCCCGGAGGATCTGCGCCGTGCGGAGCACGGTGCCGTCGCGACGCCGCGTGATCAGCGGGGCGTGGTGCTTGTACTCCCCGCCGTTGTACTCGTCGCACAGAGCGAAGTACAGCGGGGTGTCCAGGATGAGCGCGTGCACGGCCACGTCAACGGTGTACCCGACGCCCATGTCCACGCCTTTCCGCTCCATGGCCGTGATGGTGTAGGCGATGACCTGGCCCAGGAGTCGTTCAGCGGTGTCACGTGTCATGACGCTGTTGTCCCTCAACAAGAGGGCGACCTCACGCTCCCACAAGGTCAGTTCGGCGGTGGTGACGAGGTGCGGTACGCGGTGTGCGAGGGCGTTGAGGATGGCCTGCGGATCGCGGGTTCGGGTGTGAACGGCTGTGCTCATCGTGCCTACCTCCACGGAGATGCCTTCGTCGCGGAACTTCGTGCTGTCTTCCTGGCAGGTCGCGTGGACTGGTCGGGTATTGGGCCCGCGAGCGTCGAGCGGCCGCGCTGTCAGACGGTAAAGACGCTAGGAGCGGCTGTATGTCTCGGTCCACGAAGTTGCACGTGGTTGCACGGTCCTCAACGGAGCGAGTTCATCGCCCTCGTGATGCGGGCTTCGGCGGCAGCGCCGCGCTCTGCGATCCCCGATAGCTGGCTGAACGCCCTGAGATACGTGTGCACCTCGCTCGGGACCGTCACGTTGATCTCCGCTGTGAGCGTTTCCACCGCTACCCGGGCGTTGTCGAAGGCATAGAAGGTCTCCAGCGGCCAGACGGTCCGCCGAGCACCGAAGGGAATCACCCCGAGGGAGATGTTGGGGCGGCCCATCACGGATCTGAGGTATTGGAGTTGGCCCAACATGCCCGTGTCATCGCATACGCGGTAGTACAGGACCGCCTCTTCGAGGAGGAGGGCGAAGCGATGGTTGCCCTCTCGTACGACACTCGACCTTTCCAGCCGAGCTTGCACAGCCTGGGTGACGTCGTCCGTGGTTTTCTGGAAGTCGGTGATGGAGCGCAGCACCCCTGTCGCGTACGCGGCTGTCTGGAGCATGCCGGGAATGAGATTCGATGCGTAGACTCGGAAATTCCGCGTCCGTTGGTAAAGCGGCACGGTGCGTTGGTGAACATGTCGCATTCCGTCGCTGTGGATCTGCCGCCATTCCACGTACATGGACTCCGCGCTGCGCGAGGCCGCGATGAGGTCCGCTACCTGGTCCTCCGCGCCACACGCCAGACACCAGGCGCGGATATCGGTGTCTGACGGGGACGTCATTCCCCGGGCGATCCGCGACGACTTCGACTTGTGCCACCCGCACCGGACAGCCAGCTCGCGCCCCGTGAGCCCGGCGGCTCTCATGATCTCGTGCAGCCGCGCGGCCACGGCGGCACGTGCGGCTTCGGCACTGGAAAGCGGAGACGGGGGCATGAGCGGCCGGCTCCGCGTCACATGCTGTACGCGTCGTGTGGGATCGCGCGGGTCCAGACCGTCTCGAACGCCGAGGCGCACAGTTGGGCGACCTCGGGCTTGTCGCTGTGATCCGTGTGCACCCACCGGCCTTCGCCGTCGAAGATGTTGAACTGAACCAGTCGGTCGTCGAAAAGCCAGAAGTCGTTGCCGGGCAGGGCGATGTCCGATGCCTGTCGGCGAGGGAGCCAACGGACCTGCTCGCCTGCTACGACGTTGGTGAACGTGCCGGAGTGTTCGAAGCGAATGTATTCGCTTACCGGCTCCGAGAAGATGCGAGCGCGTCGCAACGACACACCTCGACCGGTGACTTCCTGTACGAGGTCGAGCCAAGGACGCCACCACGAAGCCCGGTTGGCCCGGTCCAGGCGATGGCCTTCCCGCCATCTGGCGAACGCCTCGTTCTCGTTCTCCACGCCGTAGCTGTCGCGCATTTCCAGGTGCACGGCCGACCGCTCAGCGGATCGAAGGAGATCAGCGAAGCTCGTCAGACTCTGCGACATCGAGTGCCTCCCTCAGCAGCGGGATCATCCGCCTCGGAATCCGGATCAGCGCCTCGTTCGCGGGCAGCGCGACGTCCCTGGTGCTCGCCATCGTCGTCTGCTCGTCCGCCGACCAGCCCTGAAAGAGCAGGTCCCTCGTCTCCTCGAAGACCCACGCGGCCGGGGAACCGTGGTCACCCGACTCGGGGTCCTTGCCGACGAACCGTAGTGTCATGACGACCTCCGTTGCCGAACGCGTGCCGCGTGGTCCAACGACCCTCGTGCGCACGGGTTCGCCCGTCAAGTGGGTACGACTGGTCGCGGTCGCGCGCCGAGGCGCCGCCCGAGCGCGCGTGGGCGAGGCGGGGCACGCCCGCCACCGGGGCCTGCGTCGCGCGGGCGGGCCGCCGCCTCGTACGCGGCGGTTCGTTCTGCCCGGACGGGCGGCGCTGCCGGTCGGCGGGCCGCCCGCCCCCGCCCCCACTCAGACGACGATCACCCGCCGTCCGCGCGTGTGGCCGGCCTGGCTGTCGATGTGGGCCGTCGCGGCGTCGGTGAGCGGGTACGCCTTCTCGACGGGGATGTGCAGCTTGCCGCGCGTGAGGAGGTCGACGGTCGTCGCGAGCGCGTCCGGCACGCTCCCGGCCACGCCGGAGAAGCGGACGCCGAGGTCGGGCGCGCCGAGGTCGGCGATGGAGACCACCTTGTTCGGGTCCCCGGTCAGCTCGATCAGTTCGCGGATCACGCCAGAGCCGGCCAGGTCGAGCGCCGCGTCGACCGGGCCGAGCTGGCGTACCCGCTCGACCCAGCCGTCCCCGTACGTGGTGGCGCGGGCGCCCAGGCCGCGCACGTACTCCTGGTTGGCGGGCCCGGCCGTGGCGATCACCGCGATGCCTCGGTCGCGGGCGACCTGCAACACGGCCGATCCGACGCCGCCGGACGCCCCGCTGACCAGCAGCGTCTGGCCGGGGAGTACGCCGACCTCGCCGATGACGCGCAGCGCGGTCTCCATGACGCACGGGTAGCCGGCCGCCTCCTCGAACGTGAGGCCCTCGGGCATCGGGGCCCAGTGCGCCAGCACGGCGTACTCGGCGTAGGTGCTGCTCCCCTCGCCGAACACGCGGTCGCCGACCGCCACCCCCTCCACGCCAGGGCCCACCTCGTCCACCACGCCGGCCGCGTCGAGGCCGACCCCCGAGGGCAGCGTGAGCGGGTGGGCCGCCAGCTTCTGTCCTTCCCGCACCCGCCAGTCGACGGGGTTCACGCCCGCCGCCCGTACGGCGACGCGTATCTGGCCGGGGCCCGCGTGGGGCTCCTCGGCATCGATGAGTTGCAGGACATCGGGGCCGCCGAACTCGGCGAAGCTCACTTTCCTCATGCGGCGAACCGTAGCACTAACGGTTAGCTTCTCAAAACGGTTATGGTTTCGCACCTGTTAGTCTGCGGCCATGACCGTGCCGACCGGACGCCGTGAGCGCAAGAAGGCCGCGACCCGTCAGAAGATCGCCGACACCGCCCTGCGGCTCTTCCTGGAGCGCGGGTACGACGCGGTCGGCATCCGTGACGTGGCGGCCGAGGCAGACGTGGCCGTCACCACGCTCTTCTCGCACTTCCCCGCGAAAGAGGCCCTGGTCTTCGAGCAGGACGCGGACTTCGAGCAGCGCCTCACCCGGGCGGTTACCGACCGCGCGCCGGACGCGCCGCTCATCCCCGCGCTGCGCCGCGAGGTACTGGCCCTGGTCCGCCACTGCACCGGGGACGGGGCCGGCCCGATCTGGCAGATGATCGACTCCTCGCCCGCCCTGCGGAGGTACGAGGAGTCGATGCGGCTGCGCCACGCGGAGGCGTTGGCGGCGGCCATCGAGGCCGAGTTCGCCCCGCCCCGTACCGCGACGGCCTGCCGGACGATCGCGCGGTTCGCCATCGCCGCGTACACGCTGGCCCGCGAGGCGGCCGAGCCGGAGGCCGCGTTGGACGAAACCTTCCAGATGATCGAGGCGGCCTGGGAGGCCACCCGCCCGGCGTGACGCGGGAGAGGGGGCGGTAACGGGGGGCGGGAGCGGGTGCCGGGCCAGGCCGGAACGCCCCCTGTTAGCGTGCGCGGATGGACGATCTGGGGCCCGTGGCCTGGCCACCCGAGCCGATCAGCACCGACAGGCTCGTACTGCGCGCGCCCGAGGCCCGGGACCGCGCGGCCTTCGTGGAGTTGTTCGCCTCGCCGGAGGTGCACACCTACCTCGGCGGTCCACGACCGCGCGAGGAGTTGGAGCGCGAGATGCCCGAGGTGCCCGGGCGGCGGCCCGGGAGCTTCGTCGTCGAACTCGACGGGGTGATGGTCGGCCAGCTCCTGCTCAGGAGGGCGACGGAGGACAGCCGCCCGGCCGCCCGGGGCAAGGTCGACCTCGGCTACCTCTTCCTGCCCCGCGTGTGGGGAGCGGGGTACGCCACCGAGGCGTGTGCGGCGGCGCTGGACTGGCTCGCCACCGCGCTCCCCGGCGAGCCGGTGGTGCTCACCACCCAGAGCGCCAACGTCGCCTCGATGCGTCTCGCGGCGAAGCTGGGGTTCACCGAGGTGGAGCGGTTCGATGCCTGGGGCGCGCGGCAGTGGCTCGGCATGCGGCCCCCGGCCCCGCCGTCCGGCTGAGCCCGTGACGCCACCGCCCGACCAGGCGCCCTCCCGACGCGGACCCGCCCGCGCTCCCGCCCTTCCCGGTGGGCCTCACCGTCGCGGCGAGGGGCGGTCCCCGTCGAGCGCCGACTCGACGGCCGCCCGGATGTGGTCGCTCTGGGCGTCCGAACTCCCCGGGCCCAGGTTGGCCATGACCGTCGCCTGCCGGCCGTCGACCGTGGCGCCGGCCATCGTCTCGTACCCGAGGAAGTCGCCGGAGTGCCCCCAGTAGCGGCCGCCGCCGGGCAGCGCCTTGCTCTCCAGGCCCAGGCCGTACGCCCGGTCGCCGTCGCCGCCGGTGGGCTGGGTGCGCTTCATCTCCCGCAGCTCGGCCGGTTGCAGCAGGTCGCCGCCGAGGAGGGCGGCAAGGAACGTGTTGAGGTCGGTGCCGCTGGAGATGATGCCGCCGGCAGAGCCGCCGATGGAGGGGTCGATCCGGGTGATGTCCACCAGCGGCGCGTCCTTGCCGGGCTGCGCGTACCCGTGCGGGTGCGGGCCACGGATCGTCACCTCGCTCGGCACGTACGTCTCGCGCAGGCGCAGCGGTTCGATGATGCGCTCGCGGACCTCGTGGGCGTACGTGTGGCCGGTCACCCGCTCGATGATCATGCCGGCGAGCAGGTAGTTGGTGTTGGAGTAGTCCCAGTTGGTGCCCGGCTTGTCGACCGGGGGGTGCTGGAGCGCGAGGGCCACCAGGTCACGGGGGTCGTGGTGGGCCAGCGGGTCGGCGACGATGTCCTGCGGCCTGAGGTAGTCGAGGAAGTCCGGCAGGCGGCTGGTGTGTTGGAGCAGTTGGCGGACGGTGATCCTCCGACCGTCGTTGCCGTTGCCCCGCACGACGCCGGGCAGATAGGTCTCCACCGGCGCGTCGAGCCGTACCTCGCCCTCCTCCACCAGTTGCAGCACGGTCGTCGCCGTGAACATCTTGGTCATACTGCCGATCCGGAACCGGCTGTCGCGGTGCACCGGCGCATGGCTGTCCACGTCCGCGACACCGCTGGTCAACACCGTGCTGCCGCGCCGGTCCCGCACCTCGGCGAGGGCACCGGGCACCCCGTCGTCGGTGGTCAGCCGGCGCAGGTACTCCCGCACCCCGGCGTGGTCACCGCCGTCCTTCGCCGCCCGTGCCGAGCCGGTCGTGGCGGCGGCGCTCCCCGGGAGCACGGCCCCCGCGACTCCGACCGCCACGGCGAGGGCGAGCGCCCCCGCGAGCGTGCGCCCGTGCTTCCTCACGTGGGTGTCCTGGTTGGTCACGCGTACGTCCTCAAGGGTCGGAGCCACGGCCGCGGTGACACCCCGCAGGGCGCCCTGCCCCGCCGCCTCGTGCGTCCCACTGTGCCCGCCGAAGGCGGGCCGTCGCGCTGGGGCGATCATCCGGATCGGGGGTCGGGTTAACCCCCGGACGTCCGGACGTCGTACGGGGGCCTTGCCCCGGCCCGCCCACGGTGCAATCAACGATCCGCCGGCCGACGGCATGTCGCGTCTCCGGTGTGCGGCGCCCGCCACCCCTACGCCGAGGCCGCGTTGACCGGTGCCGGCGGGTTGGGGGTGGGGAGCGAGGGCCCCGTTAGGCGCACGGGGCCGTTGGGGCATGTGTCGCCGTACGGGGGGAGAGCCCCCGGGAGTAACACGGTATTCAGCCCGTGTGTTCGAGGCGATCGGGGGGTGAAAGGGCCGTCGAACGAACCGCCACCGAGAAAGCCGGAATCCCGGGTAATTCCCCGGCCTTGTCCCCGACCTCGTCCTTGGCTCAAGCCTCCGTCGGAAACAGCGCACACGCGTCGCGAAACCACCGAGTCGGACGCGTAAAAACCGGAAGAGGCTCAATGTCACTCCCGGAACCCCTACGTGCTTGCGCTGTCGCACAGGCGCGCCTACCGTCACGTCTGCCTGTCGAAAACGCAAGGGGGAACGCGTGGTCGACAGCCTGGGCCAGTGGTACGTATCCGATACGCGGGTCGCGAAGAACCGACCCCGCGCCACGACGGAGCGAGTACGACCGATTCCGGTAAGCCGCCCGTGCACTCGCACGCCCACGGGGCCAGCGGAACAGGGCTCTGGCCGTAGCTGAGACGCGTGGGGGCGATCCGGGCGAAACCGCCGCCTCGGTCCCGTTCCACCTGCTCAGGGGTTACGTGCACGTCCGGTGAACCTCTCGACGAACGCGATTCGCGGGGGAGAGTCCGCCGGGCGCCGCGACACCACTCACCCACCCACCACAGCGACAACGTCCAGAACGTCCATACGGGGGAACAACGTTGATGAGCATGCGAAAAGCGGCCCGGGTCAGCATGGTCGGGCTCGCGGCACTGGCCCTCACCCTTCCCGCGACGGCCGCCGTCGCGGACACGGCGCCGACCGAGTTGGAGATCGTCCGCGGCCTGGCCAGTAAAGGGGATTACGCGTACCTCTCCGAAGAGGAATGGGAAATTCTCAAGGGGGCCGGGGTGTTCGAGACCCACGGCGACTACGTACACATCTCCGGGTCGGCCCCGCGCGCGGTGTCCGCGCACGGCTGGTGGAAGCGGAAAAGCGGACCGGCGAAGTACGCCAAGGTCACCATCGAGTTGCAGGCCCATGCCGGCGCGAAGTGGAAGACCATAGACACCGGCACCAAAAAGAAGGCGAAGTCCGGCGGCGGCAGCGCCAATCGTGCCCACGCCCGTAAGAACTGCAAGAATGCCACCACCGTGGTGAAGTTCCGCAGCCGGGTCGACGTGGACATCATCGGCTACTCCGACCCCCCTACGAAGCTGGTCACGCCGACCCGCAAGATCAAGTGCAAGGTCTGACCGATTGACCGACCCCCAGCAGGGATGGAAGGTGAGAGCCATGCCGAACGCGGAGCCCATGGTGGTGGGCGTTCACGGGACGCTGGAACTGCGACCGGAGATCCGTCGCGCGTGGGAGAGCGGCGAACTCGACGAGGACCTGTACAGCCTCACGGTCCAGCGCGCGGAAGCGTACGGTCTCACCTCCACCGTGCTGGGGGCCGCTCGGCCGCGCGGCGCGCGCTGGGCGCACAACGAGGCGGGCGGGGACTGGACCCAGGACGGCACCGTGCGCGAGATCGGCTACCTCCAGGTGGACGTCGCCGACGCGGCACCGGACCGGCCCCTGCCCACCCGCCCCGCCTTCACGGTCCTTACCGACGCCCTGCGCCACGTGGGGACCTTCGCCGTGGCCGGCGTACACGTCCTCGCGCCGCCCCGCCCCGGCGCGGCCGGGAGCGAGGACCTGACCTGGCCCACCGACGAGCCGGGCGGTACGACCACGGAGACGGGTGCCGAGGTGACGGTCACACTCGCCGCGCGGAACGGGAGCCTGGCCGACCGGGCGCAACCGATCCGCCAGGCCGTGACCGAACTCAGCTCCGGCAGGCTCGACCTCACCCCCGCCCCACCCGAGTCGCCGGCCCACGCGTTCGCCCACCCGCCCACCGGGACGATCCACCTGCCGGAGGCCACCACCGGCCCCGGCTTCCGCTGCCGGACACCCACCTGGTCCCTCGATGCGGCCGTCCACATCGCCGAACTGCTCCTCACCGCGCTGGGCCCGTACGGCACGGGCCCCGCACTCGTTAGCGTCGCTGGCCCGACGGTGGCGCGCGCTCGCGGGCCGATCGCGGGGAACGGCTGACCCGACTAGCTCCGCAGCATGGCGACCAGCCGGGGCGCCCCCACGAACGGGACACACTCGCCCACGCGCTCGTATCCCCAACTCTGGTACACCTCGACGACCTTCGGATGATCGATGGGAGTGAGCAGGGTGACCCGGCTTTCGGGCCGGCCGTGGAGCAACGCGTCGTGCAGGCGCCGTGCGGTGCCGGTCCCGCGCCATCCCCTGTCGACCAGCAACTCGGAGAGGGCAAAGGTACGCGCACCGTTCTCGATAGTCGCGGCCGTGTCCAGGGGTGGGGTGACACCGTCCCACCAACTGGTGTGGGAAGTCAGGGGAGCGCCGTAGGCATATCCGACCAAGGTGCCGTCGGGAGTGCGGGCGGCGGTGCAGGCGAAGTTCTCCGCGGCGAGCCAGTGATCGAGGAAGGGCGCGAACGCGTCCCGGGCGGCGAGGGGGTCGCCACTGCCCTCGTACACCGCGTCGTGCAGGTCGAGCAGTTCCTCCCGTACGGCCGCAGCGTGGTCGGCGGTGTAGTGCTGGATGGCAGACACGGTGTTCATCGCTCGCCTCCTGGGGGTTGGTTGAGCGCGGTGGCAAGAGAAGGCCCCTTGAGCGTCATTCAGTCATTGCTCAAGGGGCGTCGTCGCTGGTTGTCGTACGAGGACCTCAGCCTTGGAACTCGCCGGCTTTGATGCTGGCGATGAAGGCGCTCCAGGCGGCGGGTTGGAAGGCGAGGGTGGGGCCGTGGGGGTCCTTGCTGTCGCGGACGGGGACGACGCGGGCGGTCGTCGCGTGGTCAGGGGCCCACTCCACACACTGGCCCGCTTGCCCGCCGCTGTAGCTGGACTTCACCCATCGGTACATTCGTGTTCCCTCCGGATCTGGTGGATGAGGCGCAGCGAATCCGCTTCCGAAACGGCGGAGGCGCGCATGTGGTCAAACTTACCTGCCCACTCCCGCACGGCCTCCTGCGAGTCGTTGATGTGCCCTTTTCCTGTGGTCTCGGAGTAGAGAACGGGCGGCTCATCGTTCATGGTTGGCGACAGCAGCGTGAAAGGGATTTCTGCTGCTGGCGCGCCAGCCCGAAACGGAAGCACCTGGAACGTGAAGTGTGGTTCCGAGGCCCGCTCCAGTACGTAGTCGAGCTGTGCCGCCATGATCTTGGGGCTCCCCACTGGAATCCGCAGCGCGGCCTCGTGGATGATCAGCCAGAAGTGCGGGGGTGATTTCCGGTCCGTCACCTCACGCCGAGAGAGCCGCGCTTCCACATGAGCCTTGATCTCATCATCGCTCTTGCGTGGGGATGCGGAGCGGAAGATCGCCTCCGCGTACTCAGGCGTCTGCACCGCGCCCATCAGGAAGGTGTTGGAGTAGTCCGAGATGGATGCCGCTGCCTTCTCCAGCGCCACGTACGGCAGGAACCAGTCAGGATGGTTGCGCTCGCGGATGCGCTCAGCCAACCGGCCGAAGTAGCCACTGGTCTGGAACACCCGGTCGCACGACTCCGCGAACTGGGCCGAGCCGAGCAGGCTGCCGTTCTCGACGTGCGAGACGTACGTCCGGTCGTACGCCGTGGCCAGCGCGAGCTGCGTTTGCGTCATCCCCGCGTGCTCGCGCGCGAAGCGCACCTCGCTCCCGAAGAAGGCGTGGCCCCCAACGGGGACGTCTGGGTCCGCAGTTGATTGGCGCAGCGTCATCTTGTGCCCACCCCTTTCGGCTGTGTCCATGTGCGGGTGAGGGCAGGGCGCTCACCGCATTTGCCCTATCGAGGCTACGCAGTTTGGGTCGAAACTGTGAGGGATTCGTCACACGCGGTAATCCGCCAGTACGCCAAGGACTCGACCTCATGCCCCACACGATGACCCTCAAGGTCTACCGCAAGCGCCCCGGCGAAGAGCCGGTTCCGCTGGCCCCCGACACCACCGTCCACGTCGACCCGGAGGCCCTTACCGGTGAGGAACTTGAGGCGAAGTACCTGCCCACTGCCTGGGGTCCATGCCGGTGCCCGCGCCACCGACAGGGGCGGCCCGGTGAGTGACAACCCCCTGCACCGTGTGCTCACCGGCCGACACGAGGTGACGACCGTCTCCGGTGCCGTGCTGAGGTTCTTCATCGCCGAGGCCAAGCTGTCCGACGCGACATGTGTCTGGGAGGCCGTGTGCGACTGGGACTTCCAACACGCCTACGAGGAGTCGCTGTTCGACCGCGAAGCGATGGAACGGGGTGACCTTCGCGCCAACAGCGACCACATCCAGGTGGCTCTGGACGCCCTCGCCGGACCCGGCAGCTACTTCTGGCGGACGGGGACGCGAAGGCGGGGGTCATGACGACGAACGGTAAGACGCCCGAGGACTGTGGACTCGGCCTGGCGGAAGTCCGCAAGAGTCGCGAGGGTCGCGGTGGTCGGGAGGATGCGACATGAGCGTGGCCCAGCGGCTGCGCGTGGTCCTGGTGCTGTGGAAGCCGCGCGTCGAGAGCGACCCGGGCGACGTCACCACGGCCGGGTGGCCGCACGTACTACAGGTGCAACTCTCGGATGACGCGACGAGGTGGGAGCCTCCCGGCGTCGTCGTACGACCGGGGGAGCGGGTGACGGCCGCGGCGGCGCGGGTCGCTGCCGCGTTGGGCCTCGCTTTACCGAACCTGCACCGCGTGCTGGCCGTCGACGAGCGCCCCGCGCTGCCCGGCGTACCCGCCGAGATCGCACTGCTCATGGACGGGGGCTGGTGCACGGACGCGGACCTCGTGGAGGCGCCGGCCTGTCTCTGCGTCCACGACCGCGACTGTCGTCACCGCCGTCGCTGGGCCACCGCCGAGGAGGCGTGCGCGACGGACGCCGCCCTGGCGGTCGGGCTCAGCGCCGCCGTGGGGATCGCGCCGGCGTTCGTGGTGGATCGGGTGGGTTGGGGCGGGTAGCCGGGCGGGGCGCCTCGACGGCGAACCCGCGAGGGGAGGGAACGCGTAACCCGAGTCGGCTGCCAGCCCGTAACAGATACGCAAGACACTTCCGTGTCGCGGGACGCGGTGCCCTCGTGTGCGGGTTGCGCCGACGAGGTGAGTCGGGCACATGCTGCCAAGTTCGTGCGACCTGCGGGGTAGGACGCGATGTGGTCTGCGACCCTGGAGCCCGTTCACGTGTCTGGACGGACCGTCCACCCACGCCGTACCGAAGAGGCTGTCATGTCGGATCTCTCTGGGGTTGACCTGCCGGATCTGCTCGCGATCGTGCTCGCGGCCGGCATGGCCGGAGGGATCTGCCTGTGGCTCAAGAGAGATGACGAGCGGGAGGCGGACACCTTCCGGGTCCGCGGCGTACACACCACCGGCACGGTGGTCGGGCACGAGGTCCGCTCGGTCGTGGTGGACGCGGAGTCGGGCTGGCGGCACGACAGGCGGAGCCCCGTGGTGGAGTTCGCGGACGGGGAGGGGAACGTGGTGAGGTTCGTCTCCACTCTCATGACGCACCCGTCGGAGGCCGTGCCGGTGAACTCCCGGGTGGTGGTCATCTATCCGCCGGAAGACCCGGAGAAGGCGGAGATGGCCGACGCCCTCGGCAACCCGTCGGCGGGGCGCCTCCACCGCTCGGGGCAGTTCGTCAGTTCGTCGGGAGGCTACTGCGGGTTGTTCTTCGGCCTGTTCATCTTCCTGAGCGTCCTGTGCGTGATGGTCGTGCCGCTCTTGCTCTGACAGACCCTCATATCCCCAGCGCCACCGGACGGCCCCCGTTCGGGGACCGTCCGGCGACCGCGAGCGCAACCCGCCTCAACTACCCGCGCAGTACTGCTCCTCCTTGCCTATGGCGCGGTACATGCAGTCCGCGTTCTCCGTGAGCCTGAGGACCGCCTCGCGGTTGCGGCTGGTCTCGCGGTCGATGACCTCGTCGGGCGGGTAGAAGCCGTCGTTGCCGCCGTACATCTCGAAGGTGTACGTGAAGATCTTGTGGGCGCCCCACATCCAGTCGTCCGTCGAGCCGTCGGTGACGTAGAGGTCGCTGGCCTGCTCGGGGGTGTAGTCGTTGGTGGCGGCCATCTCCTTGCCGAAGGTGGCGAAGACGTCGTGGTCGTCCTGGGTCATGCCGTCGGCGGTGTCGTCCTCGGTGTAGCCGTAGGGCCAGAGCACCAGTTCGCCGTAGGTGTGGAAGTCGATGGCTGCCTTGATCTGCTGCTTGCCACCCACGACCCGGCTACGGACGAAGTCGGCGACGACCTTCACCTCGGGGGCGGACTCGGCGGCCGGGCCTCGGTAGGTCTCGTCACGCGGGTTGGGGCTCGAACCGCCGCAGCAGGCCCACTGGTAGTTCCAGTTGCGGTTGAGGTCGGTGCCGACGGCCTTCGTGCCCTTGTTGGGCTGGCGGTTCTTGCGCCACATCCGGTACTGGCCGCCGGTGATGTCGTACTCGCCGCCGTCCGGGTTCACGTCCGGCACGATCCAGATCTCGCGGCCGTCCACGGCCTTGTTGATCCGGTCGTCGCTGCCGTACTTGTCGCCGAACTCGCGGATCAGGTACAGCGCCATCTCCACGGTCAGGTGCTCGCGGGCGTGCTGGTGGTGGGTGAAGAGCACCTCCGGCTCGGCCTCGTCCTTGGCGACGTTGTCACTGATCTTCACGGCGACGATGTCGCGGCCCTCGACGGAGGTGCCGATGACCTTCTTGGCCATGGTGTCCGGGTGCCTGCCGACGGCCGCGTCGATCTCGGCGAGCGCCTCGCGGTAGTTGTGGTAGCCCGCGTCGTCGGCCGGGAAGTCGCGGGCGCCGGCCTTGGCCGCCGCGCCGCCGCGCTTCGGCGGGCCGGTCAACTCCTTGATTTCATAACCGAGTTGGCGTACGCGGGGGAGTTGGTCGCGGTGGGCGGTGATCACGACCGCGTCGCGGCGTACCTCGTCCACGGTGACGCCGGTGCTGGCGATAAGGGTGCGGGCGGCGGCGGTGTCGGCGCCGCGTACCTCGTACTGGCGGGGGATGGCGTCGGCGGCGCGTTCGGTGGTCGTGGGGTTGCGGGGGGAGTCCGGCTCCTGGGCCTGGGCGGCGATCGGGGCGGCCAGGGCCAGGGTGATGAGCGCGGCGATGGCGGTGGTCCGCCGGCCGCGGGTGCGCGGTCGCATGGTGCACTCCTGGGGTTCCAGTGCGACGGGTGGGGGGTGTGACGCCCGTGGCCTCGGCCCGGGCATCCCGCTCATGGTTGACGCATGTCGGGACACGGTCAAGAGGTGGCGGATAGCCGCCGTGGGCCCGGTCGGGCGGGGCGGGGCATTGTCGCGGGGCGGCGTGGCGCTGAGTATGTGCACGTCAAGTTCGTGCGTGTCACGCGCACCTCTGGCCCTCCGAACAGGGAGAACCCCCCACATGAACCGAAGCATCACCGGTGCGCTCGCGGCCCTCGCCCTGAGTGGCGCGACCCTCGTGAGCGTTGGCGCGTCGTCGGCGACGGCGGCCACCGAGGCGGGCCAACGGCCCGACGCCGCCGCACCGGTCACCGCCGACAGCCCCGCCCACGGCAAGGGCAAGCCGAAGCCCAGGCCCAAGGCCGTCACCTTCGAGGGCACCGTGGCGCTGAGCAACTGCTCCGGCGCCGTGGTCAGGCTCCCGGGCTCCGCCGACCGGGACCCGGCCCTGGTCATGTCCAACGGCCACTGTCTGGGGGGCGGTTTCCCGGCCCCCGGCGAGGTCGTCGTGGACCGCCCCTCCAGCCGCACCTTCACCCTCCTCGACGCGCGGGCCGGTGACGCGGGCACGGTGCGGGCGACGAAGGTCGCGTACGCCACGATGACGGACACCGACGTGTCGCTGTACGAGGTGGACGCGACGTACGCGGAGATCAAGCAGCGGTTCGGCGTCAAGCCGTTGGCGCTCGCGGCCGAGCGCCCGAAGGCCGGCACCGCCATCAGCGTCGTCTCGGGCTACTGGAAGAAGCAGTACACCTGCTCCATAGACGGCTTCGTGCACGAACTGCGCGAGGGGCGGTGGAGTTGGAAGGACTCGGTGCGCTACACGCCCGCGTGCCAGACCATCGGGGGCACCTCGGGCTCGCCCGTCGTGGACACCGCGACCGGCGCGGTGGTCGCCGTCAACAACACCGGCAACGAGTCCGGCGGGCGCTGCACGGACAACAACCCGTGCGAGGTGGACGAGAGCGGCCAGGTCACCGTCCGAAAGGGCATCAACTACGCGCAGCAGTCGTACCAGATCACCCGCTGCGTGGCCGACGGCAACCAGGTCGACCTGAGCCTGCCGGGGTGCACGCTGCCCAAGCCGTAGCGCGGGCGCGCCGAGGGGGCGGGCCGCCGGCCCGGCCCCTCGGGGTGGCTCCCCGCCGCCCTCAGTCCGCCAGTCGCTGCGCGGCCCGCTCACCCCGGCGGGCGACCGGTTCGACCCCGTGCGCCTCGCCGAGGCCGAACGGCGGCATGCCGTGGTAGATCGCCTCGTACGAGCCGGCCGGCACGATGTAGGTCTCGTGCCAGATGCCGACGGCGCCCTTGGCGCCGCGCGCGCGGCGGTTGAACGCCGCCCAGGCGGGGTGGTGTCGCCGCCGCGTGGCCGAGGCGTAGGCGAGCAGCTTCTCGTGTGACTCCCAGTACTGGACGACCGTGTAGGTGCGCGGTCCGGCCGTGTACGCGCGGTACCCCAGCATGCCGAGGCTCTTGTCGCGGGAGAGTTCCCGGAGCATGCGGGGCATGGCGGCGAGGACGGGCGGCCAGTGGCGCACGGCCCGCCATCGGTTGATCCGCATGCCGATGAGGAAGACCACCACGTCCCCCTTGGCCGCGGTCGTGACCCGCTCGGTGATCGGTGCCCTGCCCATGGTGTTCCCCCAGTTCCGCGCTGACTCGCTGACGCGTGCGCCTAATGAATAGTGGCACTATCCATATTTCGATAGTGCCACTATCCGTCATGGGGGGCAAGGGAGGCGCCGCGACCTATGAGCGGGCCGAGCGGCGCGCGAGCCAGCCCGCCATCGCCCGTACGCCAAGCCCGATGGCGCGCTCGTCCGGGGCGAAGTCCGGGTAGTGCGGATAGCTGGCCGTGATCGGGGCGCCGGGGGAGCGGACGCCGAGGAAGGTGAACGTGCCGGGGACGTGGTCCAGGTAGAGCGCGAAGTCCTCGCCGCTGAAGGGCGGGAACGCGGCGTGCAGCGGGGTCACCGCGGACCGGCCGAACGCGCGGCGCAGGTGGCGGGCGAGCGCGCGGCCCTCGGCCTCGGGGCTGACCATCGCCGGGAACGGATCGCCGGGGAAGCGCACCACGGCCCCCGGGTAGGAGGCGGCGATCCGCCGGACCTCCGCCCGTACCTCGACGTACCGCTCCTGCGGCCAACAGCGGTACGAGACGCCCACCGTGGCCTCCCGCGCCCTGGACTGGAGGGCGACGAACCGGGCCAGCGGGCCGGCCGGCGTCCGGGCGTCGGCGACCAACCGCTCCAGGTCGGCGGGGCCGTCGGGCAGCGCGACCGTGGCCAGCGCGCTGAGTTGGGCCGCCAGGCGCCGCGCCGCCTCGGGCGCGTCCGGCCCGGCGAGCGCCACCTCGCCCTTGTCCTGCCCGGGCAGCCCGAACCCCGCGGTGGTGGCGAACCGGCCGACCGGGAAGGGCCCGCAGTGCAGCGCGTGGATCTCCGCGACGCGCGTACGGTCGAGCACGCCCGCGTCGATCATCGCGCGGGCCCCGGACAGTGACTCCTCGGCGGGCTGGAAGAGGAGGACCACCGTCCCGCTCAGGTGGTGCCGCAGTCGCGCCAGGACCCGGGCGATGCCGACGCCCATCGTGGTGTGCAGGTCGTGGCCGCACAGGTGGGCGGGGGCCGGGCCGCCGCCGACGATGTCCTGCGGCGGGACCGCGTCCATGTCCGCCCGGTACGCCACGGTCCGGCCCGGCCGGGCGCCCCGCACCACGCCGACCACGCCGTGGCCGCCCACCCCGGTGGTGACGGCCAACCCGGCCGCCCGCAGCTCGCGGGCCACCACGCCGGCGGTGCGCCGCTCGCACCCCGGCGGCTCCGGGTGCCGGTGCAGGTCGCGCCGGAGTGCGAGCAACGCGCGCTCCAGGCGCGCCGCTTCGGCGTCCACCGCCTCCTGCGCGAGCCCCTGGCCCCGCCCGGTGGCGCCGGCCGTGCCCGCCGCCCCCCACGCGAGCCCGGCCCCCACCGCGGCCGTGCCGGCCAGCACCGTACGGCGTGCGAGGGCACGCTCCTCGGGACGATCCATGTCTGTTCCCCCTCCGTGAGCTACCGGACGCGCCTTCCGCGCGTCCGCCGGTCGCGTGGCCGCACGCCGTGCGTGCCGGCCGCCGCCGGGCGAGCGGAAGACCCGCTGTCGCCACGATCGCCGCGCGGGCGCGGTGCTGCCCAACCGGTGAGGCCCCGCCCGGGGGTGGCGCCAGGGCCCGGCGTCGGGGTGGCGGTAACCCCACGCCCGGGCCCGGTCCGGCCGCGCGCCCTTGCGTGGTCGGGGACGCGCCCGGGGGCGCTGGCACCGGCGTGAGCTGGGGGTTAGGCTGCTCGGCGATGACTACCGGGACGGCCTCGCGCCACACACGGATTGGTGACCCGGTGCTCCGCTGAGCGCCGCGCGGCCCGACACGGGCCCGTCACCCCACCGAGGAGTCGGCTCCGCCGCGCGGGCCCCGCCTCCGTCGTGTTGATCACAGCTTCGACAGGTCAACCACGACAGGAGACGCCATGCCCAGCACGACGGTTCGGATTCCCACCCAGGACGGCCAGGCCGACGCCTTCGCCGCCTACCCCGACGACGGCGAGCGGCACCCCGGGGTGCTGCTGTACGCGGACGCCTTCGGGCTGCGGCCCGAGTTGCGGGACAAGGCCCGCCAACTGGCCGACCACGGCTACTACGTGCTCGTCCCCAACATCTTCTACCGGCACGGCCAGGCGCCGGTGTTCGAGCTTCCCCCGTACATCGGGGAGGCGGAGCGGGCCGGGCTCTTCGACCAGATCATGCCGGTGGTCCAGGCACACACCGCCGAGCGCGTCACGCGCGACGCGGACGCCTACATCCGCTTCCTCGCCGCCCAGCCCGAGGTCGGCGCAGGGCCGCTCGGGACGATCGGCTACTGCATGGGCGCTTCCCTGGCGCTGCGCACGGCCGCGGCCCACCCGGACCGGGTGGCCGCCGTCGCCGGGTTCCACCCCGGGCTGCTGGTCACCGACGACGCCGACAGCCCGCACCGGCTGCTGGGCAAGCTCACCGCCGAGGCGCGCTTCGGCCTCGCGGAGGGTGACCTGACGCCCGAGGCGTTGGCCGAGCTGACCCGGGCGCTGGACGCCACCGGCGTGGACCATGCCATCGAGACCTACCCCGGCACCGTCCACGGCTTCACCATGTCCGACACCTCCGCCTTCCACCCCGCCGGCCTCCAACTCCACTGGGACCGGCTGCTGCCCCTCCTCCGCCGCACCCTGCGAGCCGGCTGAGGCGCGGTTCCGTACGCGACACCGCTCGTAGGCGTACGGGCCCCGGCGTGCCTCGGCCCCGTACGCGTGCCGGCGCCGCCCCAGCGTGGATCGCTGTGGCGGCGCCGGTGGGGCGGTGGCCGGGTGCGCGTCCGCCAGTTGGCCGCGCACCCGGCCCGTCGGGGTCCGGGCCGGCCCGGCGGCCGGGTGTGGCCGCCGGGCCGGGGGCCGGCTACGGGAGGCCGTGTACGTGCTTGCCGACCTGCGAGGAGAACTCGTCGCCGTTGCTGGCGTCCCAGTTGGTGGACCAGGTCATCGCGCCGCGCAGGCCCGGGTAGGTCTTCTCCGGCTTGAACGTGCCGCAGCCCGTGCCCTTGGTCAGGCAGTCGAGGGCGGCGTTGACCACGCTGGGCGCCGCGTACCCGCCGCCGGCCGCGCGCGGGGACGCCGGGACACCGAGGCCGACCTGTGAGGGGTCGAGGCCGTTCTCCAGTTGGATGCAGGCGAGGCCGGTGAGGAAGTCCACCGTGCCCTGCGAGTAGACCTTGCCGTCACAGCCGAGCATCGAACCGCTGTTGTAGTACTGCATGTTGACGACCGTCAGGAAGTCCTTGATGGCGAGGGCGGTCTTGAAGTACTCGCCCTGCGGCGACTGCATGTCCACCGTCTGCGGCGCCATCGTCACCACCAGACCACTGTGCTTCGCGTGGATCGCCTTGAGCGCCTTGGTCATGTACGTGGAGTTGAGCCCGTTCTCCAGGTCGATGTCCACGCCGTCGAAGCCGTACTCGTCCATCAGGGCCGAGATCGAGCTGGCGAAGGCGTCGGCCGAGGCGTCGTCGCTGACCGAGACCGCGCCTTTCTCGCCGCCGACCGAGATGATGACCGACTTGCCGGCCGCCTGCTTGGCCTTGACGTCGGCCTTGAACTGCTCCTCGGTGTAGTCCAGCGCCGGGTCGAGGGTGAAGTCCACCGCGCCGGGCTTGCCGGTGGCGTCGGCGAAGGCGACGGCGATGATGTCGTACTCGTCCTGCACGTCGCTGAGCTTCTGCACGGTCGCGCCGTTGTCGAAGTTCTGCCAGTAGCCGGTCACGGCGTGCTTCGGCACCGCCGCGCGGGCCGAGGCGGCGGGGCCCGCCTGCGCGGACGCGGCGGTTTCGGTGGTGCTGGCCTGCGCCGGGCCGACGAAACCGGCCGTCACCAACGCCGCCGCGGCGAGCGAGCCGAGCAGCCCGCTGCGGGAGATGCCTGATCGTGCGCGTACCACGACTGCCTCCGTGGGGGGAGAGAGATGGGGGGAGTGGTGCGGGTGCGCGTTCAGGGGCCCCTGAGCTTGCGGTACAAGGTGGTCCAGACCATTGCGGATGTCAACCCGTCGCGCGCCCTCTTGTGCGATCGGGTGCCGGACGGTGTCCTGATCCGCACACCACCGGCGGCGAGTGCGGAGGCCATGGATGACGCGCACCAACGACAGCGGCGAAGCCCACACCGGCCGCCCGCCGGCCTCCCGTTGGCGGGCCGTCGGGCCCGGCATCGTCGTCGCGGCCACCGGCGTGGGCGCCGGCGACCTGGTGGCGACGCTGATCGCGGGCAGCAAGTTCGGCTACACGCTGCTGTGGGCCGCGGTCATCGGCTGCCTGGTCAAGATCTCCCTCGCCGAGGCGGTCGGCCGCTGGCACCTGGCCACCGGGCACACCCTCTTCCACGGCTGGCGCACCCTGGGCCCGTGGACCACCTGGTACTTCGTCGGCTACGTGGTCGTCTGGGGCTTCGTCTACGGCGCGACCGCCATGTCCTCCAGCGCCCTGCCGCTGGTGGCCCTCTTCCCCGACTTCCTGGGCCTGAAGACCTGGGGCGTGATCACCGGCCTGGTCGGCCTCGCGTTCGTGTGGTGGGGCCGGTACGCGGTGGTCGAGAAGGCGATGACGGTGCTGGTCGGCGTGATGTTCGTGGTGGTCGTGTACGTCGCGGTGCGGGTCGGCCCGAACCTCGGGGACTCCTTCGCGGGCCTGGCCCCCACCCTGCCGGACGGCTCGCTGCTCTACACGCTCGGCCTGATCGGCGGCGTCGGCGGCACCATCACGATGGCCGCGTACGGCTACTGGGTGAACGCCAAGGGCTGGACCGGCAGCTCGTGGATGCGCACGATGCGGCTCGACAACCGGGTCGCGTACGTCACCACCGGCGTCTTCGTCGTCGCCATGCTGATCGTCGGCGCCGAGATGCTGCACTCCGCCGACATCGCCCTGCACAAGGGCGACAAGGGCCTCCTCGACCTCGGTGACGTGCTGGAGGAGCGGTACGGCGGCGGCACCGCCAAGCTGTTCCTCGTCGGCTTCTTCGCCACCTCCTTCTCCTCCCTGGTCGGGGTCTGGCACGGGGTGAGCGTCATGGTCGCCGACTTCGTCGAGCACTACCGGGCCGGTGCCGAGGCGGCCGCCGGCGGCGCCGCCCCGGTCGAGGCCGCCCCCGCCGCGGGCCCGGGCGCCATCGGCCGCCACGAGCGCTCGCTGCCCTTCCGGCTGTACCTGCTGTGGCTGACCTTCCCGCCGATCAGCCTGCTCTTCCTGGACCAGCCGTTCGGCCTGGTGATCGTCTACGGGGTGCTGGGCGCGTTCTTCATGCCCTTCCTCGCGCTCACCCTGCTGTGGCTGCTCAACTCCTCGCGCACGCCCCACCAGTGGCGCAACGGCCTCCTCAGCAACGTCATGCTCGTCGCCGCCGGGCTGCTCTTCCTCGTGCTGTGCGTGCAGCAGGTGCGCGAGCTGCCCTGGTAGCGGTCGGTCGCGGGTTCCGACCCCGAACGGGGCGGCCGTGCCACCCGCCGCGGGGGAGCGGCTGGGCGGCACGGCCGGTGGGGCGGGCGCCGCACGGTGTGCGGACCGTGCGGCGGCGCGCCGCGGGCGGCGACGCCCGGGCGTCGCGCGGGCCCGCGACGGGCGCCGCCCCCCGAAGGGCCCGCGACCCGAGCGGGTCACGGGCCGTGGCGCGGGTTACGGCAGGTTGTGCACGTGCGGGCCGACCGCGTTGGACCAGGCGTTGCCGGCCAGCGCGTCCCAGTTGGTGGACCAGGTCATCGCGCCGCGGATGTCCGGGTACGTGGTGGAGGGCTTGAACCGACCGCAGTTGGTGCCCTTGGCCAGGCAGTCGAGGGCGTTGTTGACGACGGTCGGCGAGACGTAGCCGCCACCGGCGCCGCGCGGCGAGGCCGGCAGGCCGAGGCCGACCTGCGAGGGCTTGAGGCCACCCTGGAGCTGGATGCAGGCCAGCGCGGTGAGGAAGTCCACCGTGCCCTGCGAGTAGACGTTGCCGTCGCAGCCGAGCATCGAACCGCTGTTGTAGTACTGCATGTTGACGACGGTCAGGATGTCCTTGATGTTCAGCGCCGTCTGGAAGTAGCCGCCGGACGTCGACTGCATGTCGATGGTCTGCGGCGCCATCGTGATGACCAGGTCGGGACCGGCCTTGGCGGACAGCGCGCGCAGCGCCTGGGTCATGTACGTCGGGTTGATCCCGTTCTCCAGGTCGATGTCGACGCCGTCGAACCCGAACTCCTGCATCTGCGCGTACACCGAGTTGGCGAAGTTGGTGGCCGCGGCCGCGCTGCCCACCGAGACCGTGCCCTTCTCGCCGCCGACCGAGAGGATGACCGACTTGCCGGCCGCCTGCTTGGCCTTGATGTCGGCCTTGAACTGGGCCTCGGAGTACTTCAGCGCCGGGTCCAGGTTGAAGTCGACGGCGCCCGGGGTCGTCGTGGCGTCGGCGAAGGCGACCGCGATGATGTCGTACTGGCTCTGCACGTCGCTGATCTTCTGGACGGTCGCGCCGTTGTCGAAGTTCTGCCAGTAGCCGGTCACGGCGTGCTTGGGTACGGTGCCGCCGTCCCCGCCGCCCGCGGTCGTGGTCGCGGTGATCTCGGCCGACTTCGGCGACTCACCAGCCGTGTTGGTGGCGGTGACCTGGAACTTGTACGAGGTGGCCGGCGCGAGCCCGGTCACCGTGGCCGAGGTGCCGCTGACCGCCTGCACCCGCTTGCCGTCCTGGTAGACGTGGTAGCCGGTGGCGCCCTTGGTCGGGTTCCAGCTCAGCGTGACCGAGGACGAGGTGGGCGCGGACGCGGCCAGGCCGGCCGGCGCCGCCGGCACCTCCTCGCCCGGGGTGCCGCCGCCGGGGCCGGTCAGCGTCAGGTCGTCGGCGTGGTAGGCGGGCTGCCCGTACCAGCCGTGCGTGTAGACCGTCACCGACGTGGTGTTCGGGCCGGTGGTGAACTTGGTGCTGAGCTGCTTCCAGTCGGACGCCGCCTGGCTCCAGGTGGAGACGTCCGTGGTGCCGGTGCCGCTCGCGCCCAGGTAGACGTAGCCGCCCTGCACCCAGCCGCTCAGCTCGTACGCCGAGTTCGGCTGGACGCTCACGGTCTGCGAGCACTTGGCGTTGTCGGCGCCGGCCGGGGTCGCCTTGAGCGAGGAGGCGCCGCCGTGCACCGGGCTGGCGGCGGAGCTGCCGCTGCCGCCGGAACACGTCCAGTTGTTCAGGCCGGCCTCGAAGCCGGGGTTCTGGATGAGGTTGGGCTCGGCGGCTGCCTGCGCGCCACCGCCGCCGAGGGCGACGAGCGCCGACGCGGCGAGGGCGGTCGCGGCTGCCGACGCCAACCCCCGGTTCATCCGCCTGCGGCCGGCGGGCCACCGTCTGCCTCTGGTGTACCTGTCGCGTAGTGCACGGTCCACTGACTGCCTCCGTGGGGAAGTGTGGGAGGAGGGGCTTGGGGACGGTGGCCACCGCTGGGCGTGAGACTGGTCCAGACCAATGCCCTTGTCAAGGGTGTGCGCAGGGACCCGAGGCCGCGTGCGTACGCCGCGGGCGCCGGCACGCCGCGCTCGACACCGGCCGACGCCGCCGGCCCCGACCGTCCCGCGAGCACCGGCCGCCGCCATGCCACCGGGCGCACGCCGTGGGCGCACGGGAGGCGCGGGAGCGGACGGGGTCGGGCGGGGAGGAGTACGGCGCGCGATACGGGGGACTGCGTACGGGGGAGTGGGGCGCGGGGCGCGCTCCGGGAGAGGGGGAGCGGCGTGCGGAAGGCGGTGGGTGATGTTCGGGCCGGTGGGTGGTGTGGGGCAGGGCCGCGCGGGGATGGTGGACGCCGCCGGTCCGTGACGCGCGGAGCGGTCCCGCGTGAACTCCCGGTGCCAAGGCCCGCGATAACCCCGGGGAACTGTTCTCAGCCGCCGCATTCGTGGATAAAGTGCTGAGGCATCTGTACGGGGAAGTAGCGGACGGTATCGGTCCGTGACGAGAGCGCCGCGCCGCGCGGGCCGGTCGGCGCGGACGGGTGGGGGCCCTCAGTGGACGGGAGCTGACGTGACCTGTGCGATTGCCCTCACCAGCCCCGAGTTGGTGCTCCCACCGCCCGACGGGCAGACCCCGTCGGCCGTCGTCCTCAAGGCGCCCGAGAACCAGCCACTTGAGGCGGCCGTCGCCGACGCCGCCTCCCTGCTCGACCAACAGGGCTACCTCGTCGCCCTGTTCCCGGCCGCGTCCGCGCCCGCGCTGGTCCGCCGACTGCACACGGTGCGCGCCGTCCTGGAGAGCGACCGGATAGCGCTGCTGCCCATCGACCTGCCACCGCTGGCCGTCGCGGTGTTGGCCCGGCAGTTGCGGCAGCTCTCGATGGCCGACTTCAGCCCCGGCGTACTGGCCTGCGCCGCCCGCCTACTCGCCCACTACATCTACGCCGGTGCCCAACTCGGCAGCGTCGCCCGACTGGAGAAGGTGCAGGTCACCATGGCCGCGCACGTACGGTCCTGGGTGCCGGGCAGCCAGTTCGGCGTGCTGAGCCACCCCACGCCGCGGGTCGTGGCCATCGGCCGCGACGCCAACCCGCCGGCCCCCGGCTTCACCACCCAGCTCACCATCGCCCGGGGCCAGCCGCACGCGGAGTGGATCACCTCGTCGCTCGCCGCCGCCTGGCAGGTCAGCGGCGTGCAGGAGGTGCCGCTGCCGGCCGAGTCGGCCCGCTGGTGGGGCACGCCCCGGGTGGCGGAGTTCGCCGCGGCCATCCCCGACCCGTCGGTGCTCTACCAACTCGTCGCCTCCGTTCGGCGCGAGGAGTGCCACTGGTGCGGCCTCGAACTCATCGGCGACCGGTGCGCGTTCTGTTCGTCGCCGCTGCTGCGTGACGAGGCCCCGCGCGCCCTGGCCGCACCGAACCGAAACACCCGGCCCGCCCTGGCGGCGCGTTGAGCCCACCACCGCACCACCGCACCGCCGGGCCCGTCCCGCGCCCCCGGCCCGTCGACCCGCGGCCGACGCGGCGCCCCGCGCGCGCCGCCGGTCGCCGACCCGCCTCCCGCCACCACGTCCCCGAACGAGGTCCCAGGTCTTCATGAATGCACGCCAGCGCCGCGGAGTGATCCTCCTGGTCCTGTCGGTCCTGTGCGCCGTCGGCGCGTTCATCGGAGTGCTCTCCGTCATCAACGACGTCGAGTCCAAGGTCGGCCCGGAGACCACGGCGTACCGCCTGACCTCGGACGTTCCGGCCTACAAGCCGCTGGACGCGGGCTCGTTCGAGAAGGTCTCGATGCCCGAGCGCTGGCTCCCCGACACCGCCGTCACCGACCTCGGCGACCTGCGCGGCAAGATCGCCGTCACCCCGCTGCGCAAGGGCTCGCTGCTCCAGGCCGACATGATCGTGGAGCGGCCCGCGCTCAAGCCGGGCCAGCAGGAGATCGCCATCATGATCGACGCGGCCACCGGCGTGGCCGGCAAGATCAACCCGGGGGCGCGGGTCAACATCTACGCCACCTTCGACGGCGAGCGCGAGGGCGCCAAGCCCACCTCCAAGGTGATCGTCGCCGGCGCGCGCGTCATCGACGTCGGCAAGCTCACCGCCCTGGAGCCGGACGGCGACGACCGCGACCGCAGGCGGCGCGAGACCGAGGCCGTGCCGATCACCTTCGCCCTGGAGACCCGGGACGCCCAGCGCGTCGCCTACGCGGAGTCCTTCGCCTCCCACGTACGGCTCGCCCTCGTCGCGCCCGGCGGAGACGTGGACATCGCGCCGGACGAGCGCACGTACACCCTCGACGGCGACCGGTAGCGGTCCGACGAAGCCGGAAGAAGCAGGAGGCGGTGGCCCGATGACGATCAGAATCCTCCCGACGGTCGGGGACGCGGACCTGGCCCGGTCCCTGGGCGGGCTGCTCAGCCAGCTCCCCGGCGTCGAGCCGTTCCCCGCGCTCGGCGACTCGACCGCGCTCCTGGACACCCTGGCCCAGCTCGCCGGCACCGCCGTCGACGAACTGCCCGAGGTCGTCCTGGTCCACGAGCACATCGGCCCGGTGCCGGCCCTGGAGCTGGTCCGCGAGGTCGCGCTGCGCTTCCCGGCGGTCGGCGTGGTCCTGGTGACCGCGGACGCCGGGCCCGCGCTGTACTCGGCGGCCATGGACGCCGGCGCGCGCGGCATCTGCGCGCTGCCCCCCTCCTACGACGAACTCGCCGCCCGCACCCAGGCCGCCGCCCAGTGGGCGCTCGGCGTGCGGCGCCACCTCGGCGGCGGGGGCGAGGCGCTGGCCGCCGGGCCCGGCGGGCGCCTGGTGACCGTCGCGGGCGCCAAGGGCGGCGTGGGCACCACGCTCACGGCCGTCCAGCTCGCGCTCGCCGCGCGGGCCGCCGGCCGTGGCGTGGTCCTGGTCGACATGGACCTCCAGTCCGGCGACGTGGCCTCGTACCTGGACGTGCAGTTCCGCCGCTCCATCGCCGACCTCGCGCAGATCAGCGACATCACGGCGCGGGTGCTCCAGGAGGCGGTGTTCCAGCACCCCAGCGGCATCGGGCTGCTGCTCGCGCCGGGCGACGGGGAGCGCGGCGAGGAGGTCACCGACCTGGTCGCCCGGCAGGCGGTGACGGCCCTGCGGTCCCGGTACGACCTGGTCATCGTGGACTGCGGCACCCAGATGACCTCCGCCAACAGCGCCGCGATCGAACTGGCCGACAGCGCGCTGCTGGTCACCACGCCGGACGTGGTGGCGGTGCGGGCCGCCAAGCGCATGGCGCGGCTGTGGGACCGGCTCCAGATCCGCAAGGCGGAGGAGACGACCACCGTCGTCAACCGGCACACGCGCGGCGGCGAGATCCAGCCCAGCCTGGTCGAACGGGCCACCGGCACCCGGGCGGCGCGCACCACCGTGCCCGCCGCGTACAAGGAGCTGCAACCGGCCGTCGACTCCGGCCGGATGCAGGACCTGGACGCCAAGTCGTCCGTCAGGCAGGCGCTGTGGACGCTGGCCGGCGAACTGGGCCTGACCGGCACCCCGGCCGACGCCGCCCCCGCGCAACGCGGCCGGGGCAGCCACGCGGACCGCTCCCCGACCGGGTTACGGCGCCGCCGCGCGCTGCCGGGCGGCGGCCAGGGCGGACCCGGCGACGGCGGCGCCGGCCGGACCCCGAACGGCCAGGACGGCGGCCACGGCGGTTACGGCGCGGCCGGCACCGGGCCGGAGGCGCTGACCCAGGTGCCGACCAGCCGGTTCCGCAAGCGCGGCGGGGGCGACCGGGGGCAGGTGACGGTCGAGTTCCTCGGCATGGTCCCGGTGATCCTCATCGTGCTGGCCGTGCTGTGGCAGTGCGCGCTGATCGGTTACACCTACTCGCTCGCCGGCAACTCGGCCGACCGTGGCGCCCGGGCCGCCGCCGCGCGCGACAGCGGCGGCGCCGGGGCCTGCCAGGAGGCGGCCCTGCGCGACCTGCCAGGCGCCTGGCGCGAGTCGGCCTCGGTCGCCTGCCCGACCTCGGGCGGCCTGGTGCGGGCCACGGTACGGATCAAGGTCCCGGTGCTCTTCCCCGGCGCGGGGGACTTCCCCTGGACCGTGACCGGCACGGCGGGCGCGGCGGCGGAGGAGTGAGCGATGCGCGGCGACGGCACGGTACGGGGCGGGGCGACGGGGCCGGGCATGCCTCCGGAGCCTGGCTCGACCCGGCGGCGCGGCCTGACCCCGGGGCGCGGCGTGACCGGGCGGCGCGGCCGGTCGCGGGGACCGTCGGGCCGTGGCCGGCCCGGGCGTGGCTCGCGGCGGGACGCCGGCTCGGTGGCCGTCGAGTTCCTCGGGTTCCTGCCCATCCTGCTCGCCGTCGGGCTGGCGGTGGTGCAGTTGGGGATCGCCGCGTACACCGTGCAGCAGGCGGGCACCGCGGCCCGGGCCGCGGCCCGTACGGCCACCGCGGACGACCCCGAGGCCAGCCCGGAGTCGGCCGGCCAGGCGGCGATCAGCGGCTGGCTCGCGGACGGCGCGCGGATCTCGGTGAGCGGGGGCGCGGAGGCGCGCGCCACGGCCAGCATCGAGATCCCCTCGATCATCCCCGGCGTGGACTTCGGCGACGCCCGGCGCAGCGCCACCATGCGCCGCCCGGAGCCCGACGGCCCGCCGGCGCCGGGCGATGAGTAGCCGCCCGCGCGCGCCACGCCGCCGCGGCCGCCCGCGCCCGCGGCCCGCCCCGGCCCACACCCGCCGGCGCCCGGCCCGCGTCCATCACGTCCGCCACGTCCGTCACCCCCATCACCCCCGTCCACGTTCGAGGAGCAACCCATGAGCCTGCGGGCGCGCATCGTGGCCCCCGAGCCGACCGGTGAGCAGCGGGAGAACGGCCACCTGGTCACCAGTTACCGCACCAAACTGCTGGAGGAGATCGACCTCGCCGAGATGTCCGCGCTCGCGCCGGGCGAGCGACGCTCCCGGCTCGAACGCGTCCTCGGCCACATCATCAGCCGCGAGGGCCCGGTGCTCTCCACCGCCGAGCGCGCCCAGCTCATCCGCCGCGTGGTGGACGAGGCGCTCGGCCTCGGCGTCCTGGAACCCCTCCTGGAAGACGCCTCGATCACCGAGATCATGGTCAACGGGCCCGACCAGATCTTCGTGGAGCGCGCGGGCCGGGTCGAGCGGGTGCCGGTGCGGTTCGCCTCACACGAGCAACTGATGCAGACCATCGAGCGCATCGTGTCCACCGTCAACCGGCGCGTGGACGAGTCCAACCCGATGGTGGACGCCCGGCTGCCGTCCGGGGAGCGGGTCAACGTCATCATCCCGCCGCTCGCCCTCGACGGCGCCACCCTCACCATCCGCCGCTTCCCGCGCGCCTACACCCTGCACGAGCTGATCGGCATGGGCACGCTCGACGAGCACATGCTCATGCTGCTCGCGGCGCTGGTGCGGGCCAAGTTCAACGTGGTGGTCTCCGGGCCCACCGGCTCCGGCAAGACGACGCTGCTCAACGCGTTGTCCGGGCTGATCCCGGACGGCGAGCGGATCATCACCGTGGAGGACGCGGCCGAGCTCCAGCTCCAGCAGACCCACGTGATCCGCCTGGAGTCCCGGCCCCCCAACGTCGAGGGCAACGGCCAGATCACCATCCGCGACCTGGTCCGCAACTCGCTGCGCATGCGGCCCGACCGCATCATCGTCGGCGAGGTCCGTGGCGGCGAGACGCTCGACATGCTTCAGGCCATGTCCACCGGCCACGACGGTTCGCTGGCCACCGTGCACGCCAACAGCGCCGAGGACGCGCTGATGCGGCTCCAGACGCTGGCCTCGATGTCGGACGTGGCCATCCCGTACGAGGCGCTGCACGACCAGATCAACAGCGCGGTGGACTGCATCGTGCAGCTCGTACGGAACGCGGACGGCTCGCGCCGGGTGAGCGAGATCGGGCTGCTCGACTCGCACGGTCACGAGGACTACCGGATCACCACCGTCTGCCGGTTCGACGCCGAGCCGATGGGCGCCGACCGGGTGGTGCGCGGCCGGTTCGGCTACGGACCGGTGCCCGAGCGCACCGCGGAGCGGCTGCGGCTGGCCAACGAGGCGGTGCCGCCCGCGTTCGGCGTCGCCGCCTTCCCGAACGAGCTCATCACCCGCCAGGCGCGGCGCGGATGACCACGCCGGGGGCGCGCCGGGCGACACACCGGGGAGTGCGACGGGAAGTGCGGCAGGAAACGAGAGGGGCGAGGAGGCACCGATGGACGACCTGGCCACGCTGACGGTCGGCGCGAGCCTGCTGTGCGGGGCGCTCGGCGTCGCGGGCGTGCACGCGTACGCGTCCGGCCGGGCCCGGCACCAGTCGCTGGTCCAGCGGCTCGCGGACGCCGAGGGCCAGCTGCTGCCGGGGCGCGGGCGCCGGTTCACCGGCGTGGACCGCAGGTTGCGCGGCACGCGGCTCGGCCGCGCTATCGAACTGCGCCTGACGGCGACGGGCCTTGACCTGACCCCGGGTGAATTCTTCGTCTACACGACGGGAACGGCGATCGGTCTCTGGCTGATCGCGCAGGCCACGCTCGCCACGTTCTTCGGGCCCATCGCCGCCGTCGTCACCGTCTGGGGAGCGTTCGCTTTCCTGAACTGGCAACGGCAAAAGCGCATTGAGCGATTCATCAGTCAACTACCCGAACTCGCGCGCATACTCGCCAACGCCACCCAGGCCGGACTCGCCCTGCGCACCGCGCTCGGCCTGGCCGCCGACGAGATGGAGGCGCCCGCGGGCGAGGAGCTGGCCAAGGTGGCGGACAAGCTCGCGGTCGGCCACTCCATCGAGGACGCGCTCGCCGAACTCGCCGACCGGCTGCCCTCGCGCGAACTCGTCGTCCTGGTCACCACGCTGGTGCTGGCCAACCGCGCCGGCGGCTCCGTCGTCAGCTCGCTGCGCAACCTCACCCAGACCCTGGAGGAGCGCAAGGAGACCCGTCGCGAGGTGCGCACCCAGCTCTCCCAGGTCACCGTCACCGCGTACGTGGTGCCGCTGATGGGCGTCGGCACGCTGCTGCTGATGGACAACGTGTCGAGCGGCTCCATCGAGCGCATGACCTCCTCGTTCTGGGGCCAGGCCGCGGTCGTGGGCGCCTTCACCCTCTACGCGATCGGCTTCTTCCTGATCCGCCGCATGTCCAAGATCGCCGTCTGAGCCCCGCGGGGCGACCGGCCCCGTACCGGCCCCGCACCGCCCGACGAGACCCGACCCGCGACCCCGCCCCCGACCCCGAGGAGATACAGAGGATGGGCATCGGCCTGTTGCTCGCGCTGGCCGTCGGCCTGTCCACGGCCGGTGCCTGCTACGGCATCGCGCTCTACCGCCGCGAGGCCAAGCTGCCCAGCGATCTGGCGGTCGCCCTTGAGGTGGGCGCCACCCGCACCACGGTGGTCGGCTCGGCCGTGGACCGGCTCGGCATGCGCTACGCGCCGCTGGTGCTGCGCCTGATGGGCCCGGGCCGGGTCGCCAAGGTGCGCCGCCGCATCGACCTGGCGGGCAACCCGGGCGGCCTGACCGTCGACCGGTACGCCGCCCGCCGCGCCGTCTACGGCGTGCTCGGCTTCGGCGGGGCGCTGGTCATGGCCCTGCGCGGGGAGTTCCTGCTGGCCGCGCTGCTCGTGGTCTTCGGCCTGTTCTGGATCGAGGTCGGCATCTGGGCGGCCGTACGCGAGCGCAAGGACGCCATCGAGCGCACGCTGCCGGACTTCCTCGACGTGTTGGCCGTGGTCGTCAGCGCGGGGCTCAGCTTCCGGCAGGCACTGGACCGGGTGGCGGACAAGTACGAGGGACCGTGGGCCGACGAACTGCGCATCACCCTGCGCCAGATGGACATGGGTGTCAGCCGCAGACAGGCATTCGAGGAACTGCGAAAGCGCAACGACTCCGAACAGGTGGCCCAGTTCGTCACCGCGCTCCAACAAGGTGAGGAACTGGGCTCGCCCATCGTCGAGACCCTGATTGCGATCGCTCACGACATGCGCCGTACCGACGCGCAGAACGCCCGCCGCCGCGCCGCCCGCGCGGTCCCCAAGGCGACGCTGGTCATCACCACCTTCATGGTGCCCGGCACCATGATGCTGCTCGTCGCCGCGTTCTTCATCGGCTCCGGAACCGACTTCGGCTCGGTTACGGGGGACTGACCGTGTGGTGTCAACTTGGCCGCTTGCAGGCGAAGTTGAGAGTGCGACGCGCTGTCGTGCGGCCGGCTCGACGGGGCCGGTCGGGCGGGGCGGGGCGCGTCACGCCGGCCGCGTGGGCCCGGCCCGTACCGGGAGGCTCGGGCGTCCCGATGGGCGGCGCGCGGTGGGTGGTGTGCGCCGCGACAGACGCCATTCCGTTACCGCCAAACTCTTCGCAAATGCAATCCACTATGGGACAGTCGTCGCGCGGGTATCGCGCGCCCAAGGGCGCGCGGTGCGAGGCGGCCGGGCCGAAGTGGAGGTGAGATCCATGGGCCGCGTGGGGTGTCTGCGACGAAGGCGACTTCAGAGGTTTCAACTCGGGTTGCGCGGAAGAGAATGCTTCGGGACGCCCTGTTCCGGTGCCGGTGTTTCGGCGTACTTTTCTTCTCGTGTCGCGAGCGGTACCACGGGGACCGACACGCCGAACCGGAGCGGAACGGCCGCCCATGGAGGGAAATACGATGGGGAAGCGCATTCTGGGAAACGACCGCGGACAGACCGCGGTCGAGTACCTGGGGATCATCGCGGTGGTCGTGGCGATCGTGATCGGCATCTCGGGCACGGATATCGGCAACGAGATCTTCAGCGCGATCACCGACAAGATTTCCGAGGTCACCGGCGTGTGAGACGCCTTCGACGCGTCGCGGGGCCCGGGGATTCCGGTCAGGCTTTCCCGATTTACATCACCGCGGTCGCGGGACTTCTCTTTCTCGGCCTGGCCCTTTTCGCCGTCGGCCAGGCGGGCGTCACCCGTAACGGGGCGCAGACGGCCGCCGACGCGGCGGCCCTCGCCGCGGCCCAGGATCACCGTGACGCGCTGCGCGACGAGTTGCTCGCGGCCATCGGCAGCGGCGACGCGTGGCAGGACATCCTCGACGGGATCGGCACCGGCAGCCCGCGGGCCTGCGACGAGGCGCGCTGGTTCGCCGCCGAGAACGACGCCGACGTCACCGACTGCACCGTCTCCGGCGGGCCGGTCCCCACCTTCCACGTCGCCGTGCAGACCCGTTACACCGTGGGCGACTCCATCGTTCCGGGTACGGAGTCGCGGCACGCCGAGGCGGAGGCCACGGCCGAGATCGAGCCGCGCTGCGTACGGTTGCCCGGCAAGCCCGACCCAACGCCGAGCCCCGACCCCCGCCCCACCGATGACGACGCCGACAACGGTGACGACGGCGAGGGAAACGACGCCGACGAGGGTGGCAACGGGGGCGGTGACGGGAACGATGGCGACGACAAGCCGGAAGAGAAACCCAAGGCACCGCCCGTGGAGTTCACGTGCGACGGCGAGGAGTGGTCCATCGACCCCGAGCGGCCCGACACGCTGCCGGACGTCACCGACCTCTTCTCCGTGCACCTCGCCGACTGACCAGTGAAGGGCAGCGACTGATGAGCATTCGGTACACCGCCAGGGCGCGTGGGGCGCTGGCCGCTGGAGCGGTCGCCGTCAGCGTGTCCCTGCTCGTGGCGGGTTGTGGTGGCGGTGGCGGCGGCGACGAGGGCGACGACGCCAGGCCCGCCGGCAGCCAGTCGGCCAGCGTCGGGGGCAACGCGCCGAAGGGCGACGGCGGCTCGGGCCAGGAACCGGTCTCCGACGTCGAGCCCATCGCCGAACTCCGGGGCGAGATGGGCATGGTGCTCTCACTCACCGACGCCAAGCGGGACTCCGGCGGCTTCGTCACGGTCACCGGGCAGGTCGAGAACACCGGCGACCGGATCTACACGCGCGCCAACAAGTGGCGGGGCGACGAGACCGACGTCATCAAGCACGGCTCGTCCACGGCCGGCGCGACCCTGATCGACCCGGGCGGCAAGAAGCGCTACTACGTGCTCCGCGACACCGACGGGCGCTGCCTGTGCACGATGGGGCTCGGCACCGTCAAGGCCGGCGCCACGGTGCCGGTGTTCATGCAGTTCCCCGCGCCCCCGGAAGAGGTGGACGAGGTGCAGTTCCAGATGCCGACGTTCCCGCCGGCCACGATCAAGATCGCCGGGTGACCGAGCCGTGACCCCCACCCACGCGACGGCTCGCACCGCCCACACCGGCCGTTCCGCGCGAGCCGCCCACACCGCCCGCGTCGCCCGTACGACCGTCCTCGCGCTCGCCGCCGCCTCCGCCCTCGCGTTGCCCGTCCCGGCCGCCCACGCCGACGAGGGGCCCGGCGTGCTCCAGGTCGCCGCGCCACCGGTCCAGGTGGACGCCGCGGACCCGGACCTCAAGTTGGCCGACGGCGCCCGGCTCGGTCAGGTCAAGGTGTTGGACATCAAGTCCATCGTGGAGACCGACAACGGCGAGGAGCGGCACGAGGTCACCAACGAGGACGTCACCTTCGCCCTCCAGTCCGAGGTGCTGTTCGACAAGGACAGCGCCGACCTCAACCGCCAGGCCAGCGCGCGCATCGACGTCATCGCCCGGGAGATCGAGGCCCAAGGCGCCCGCGAGGTCCGCGTCTTCGGCTTCACCGACGACCTCGGCACCACCGGGCACGGCGAGGACCTGTCCAAGGAGCGCGCGGACGCCGTGCAACGACGGCTCGCCAAGCAACTCGACTCCGGCGTGAAGTACCACATCCGTGGCTACGGCGAGGACTACCCGATCGCCGACAACAGCACCGAGTCGGGCCGCAAGAAGAACCGCCGGGTCGAGGTCAGCTTCCCGCGCGGCTCCGCCTGACACCACGCCGACGAGCGGCGAGGCCGCGCCGCACCCGGCGCGAGACCGCCGCGCCCGGCACGAGGCCGCCGTACCCGGCACGAGGCCGCCGGGCCGCGCCGCGCCGGTGGTGCGGTCCGGACGCCGCCGTCTGGCCCGGTCCCGCGGAGGAGCGGCGGCGGTCGGGCCGGCCATCTGCCACGACCGGGTGAGACGAAATAGAAGCGTAACGGACGCATCGCCTCAAAAGGGTTTAGTTCTGGCATGGGTGGCCTACAGTCGCTTACGCACTGCTCACACGCGACGAGCTGGAAGTGCATCGCGCGGGCCTGCCCGCATCCTCCTGCCCTGGGAGGGGTGCGTCCGCGTCAGGGAGACGAGCCACCAGCCGTCGCAGGGGTGCCGCGACCAGCGGACGACCCGATGCTCACGCGCACCCCGGGGCGCAGCCCCCAACGCTCCATCGCGCCCGCCTCGGCCTCCAGGACGTGGCGCGCGCGTGGCCGGGGCAGCCCGAGCCGTCCGGGCCGCATGGTGCGTACGGCGATGACGGTCAGCTCCCGGTCGAGGTAGGCGACGTCGATGGCGAACCGCATCCGGAAGGTGTGCACCCCGCTGGCCGGGCTGAGCAGCAGCGCCCCGGCGATGCCGGTCCGGCCCAACAACCCCCGGGAGCGCGCACGGTAGGACGCGGCGATCTCCAACGGCACCGCCAGCTCCGACCACCCCGGCGCCGCCCCCGGCCCGGCCTCCCGGGACCCGGCCGCCTGCCGCCCGCCCCCGGGTGGTGCGCCGCCCTCCCGCGCGCGCGGCACGCGCAACGTGCCCCGACCGTCACGCCAACGCCCCATCTCGGCCACTCCTCCGCCCACACTGCCTCGTCCGTCGTCGTCCGCCGACACCGCCGTGGCCGCCGGCGCGCGACCCGCGCGCCGTGCCGGCCGGCCCCGCGCCGCGCCGCGCGTCCGATCAGCGTTGTACCAGTCCTGCCGGCGCCCGTGGCCCGTTCCGTAGGCTCTGGCCCGTGCATGCGCTGCTGATAGCTCTCGCCGCCGGGTACGGCATCGCCGTCGGGCTCCTGGCCACCCGCCCGCTGTTCCGGCTCGCCGTCCAGCCCGACGAGCCCTGGCGCGCGGCCTGCCCGGACGGCCATCCGATCACCGGACCCGCCGCCGGCTGGCTCGGCCTCGCCCGGTGCGGCCCCTGCGGGCGCGCCGCCGACGCCGGGCCGGGCGCGTACGGGCCGAGCGGCGTGCTCGTGGCCGGGGTCTGCGCGCTCGCCTGCGCGGGGCTGGCGGCGGCCGTCGGCTCCCGGCCCGAGCTGGCCGTGTGGCTGCTGCTCGTGCCGCTCAGCGTGGTCCTCGCGGGCGTGGACCTGGCCGTGCACCGGCTGCCCGACGTGCTCACCCTGCCGATGGCGCTCGGCTCCGCCGCGCTCCTTGGGGGCGCGGCCCTGCTGCCCGGCGCCGCGGGCTCATGGTCACGCGCCGTGTTCGGCGGGCTCGTGTTGGGCGCCGCGTATTTTGTGCTGTTTCTCATCAACCCCGCGGGCATGGGGTTCGGCGACGTCAAATTGGCGATGACGCTCGGGGTCGCCCTCGGGTGGTACGGCTGGGACGTGCTCTTCCTGGGGGCGTTCACCGGCCTCCTGCTGGGCGCCTTCTACGGTGTAGCCCTAGTGCTGACAAGGCGGGCGAGCCGCAAGGCGGCGCTGGCGTTCGGCCCTTTCATGATCATCGGGGCCGGTGCCGGCGTGCTCGTGGGCGGCCTCGCGGCGGGCTGAGACGAGATTCCAGCGCGCCGTTACCTCCCGAGGTGCACGCAAGACCCCTCACGAAGGGTTATGGTGGAAACCCCCCCTCGGGCCGGTCCGTATCCCCCCCACGGACCGGCCCGCTTTTTCGTGCCCGCACACCCGCGCCCCCGCCCGCCCGGCGACCGGGCGGGACGGGGGCGCCGGGGCCGCGCCGGCTAGCGGCGGGCCCAGATGTTCACGCCCTCCGTGCTCCGCGCGTACTCGTCGATCTCCGCCAGCTCCTCGGCGCTGATCGGCGCGGCGCCCAGCGCGGCCACGTTCGCCTCCAACTGGCGCACGCTCGACGCGCCGATCAACGCCGACGTCATCCTCGGGTCGCGCAGCACCCAGCCCAGCGCGAGCTGGGCCAGCGACTGGCCGCGCCGCGCGGCGATCTCGTTCAGCCCGCGCAGCCGCCGCACCACCTCGTCGGTCAGCAGCTCCGGGTCGAGCGACTTGCCCTGCGAGGCCCGCGAGCCCTCCGGGATGCCGCTCAGGTACTTGTCGGTGAGCAGGCCCTGGGCCAGCGGCGCGAAGGCGATGCAGCCCATGCCCTCCGCCTCCAGCGTGTCGAGGAGCGCGTCGTCCTCGGTCCAGCGGTTGATCATCGAGTACGACGGCTGGTGGATCAGGGCCGGCACCCCCATCTCCCGCAGCAGCCGCGCGGCCTCCGCGGTCTGCTCCGCGTTGTACGAGGACACGCCCACGTACAGCGCCTTGCCCTGCTGTACGGCCGAGGCCAGCGCCCCCATCGTCTCCGCGAGCGGCGTGTCCGGATCGAACCGGTGGGAGTAGAAGATGTCGACGTACTCCACGCCCATCCGGCGCAGCGAGGCGTCCAGCGACGACAGCAGGTACTTGCGCGAGCCCCACTCTCCGTACGGGCCCGGGTGCATCAGGTAGCCCGCCTTGGTGGAGAGGATCAGCTCGTCCCGGTACGGGCGGAAGTCCCGGGCCAGCAGCCTGCCGAAGTTCAGCTCGGCCGAGCCGGGCGGCGGACCGTAGTTGTTGGCCAGGTCGAAGTGGGTGATGCCGAGGTCGAACGCGCGGCGCAGGATGGCGCGCTGGGACTCCAGGCTGCGGTCGTCACCGAAGTTGTGCCACAGGCCGAGGGAGATCGCGGGCAACTTCAGGCCACTGTGTCCACTGCGCCGGTACTCCATCGCGTCGTAGCGGTCGTCGGCGGCACGGTAGGGGGAGTTGTCGTTCACGGGGGTTCCTGCTTCCGCTTCGCGTGGTCGCTTCCCGGTTCCGGGGTCTGTCGTGGCCGACGCTATACGCACGTGACCGGCCCAGCTTCGCCGAACCCCCGCCCCGGCAGTAGGGTGGCGCCCTTGGAGCGGCGCCACGGACGAACCCGGACGAAGACGAAGGCGCCGCGGCATGGAGGGCTGGAGAACGTGAAGCTGCGCGACCTGGTGTACGGGCTCTACGCACGCCGGGTGGAATGGCGCCTCGATCACGACCAGGTGCCCAAGCACATCGGCGTCATCCTCGACGGGAACCGACGCTGGGCGCGCGCCGCCGGAGGCACCACGGCCGAGGGACACATCGCCGGCGCCAACAAGATCCGCGAACTCCTCGGCTGGTGCACCGAGACGGACGTCAAGGTCGTCACGCTGTGGCTGCTGTCCACGGACAACCTCAACCGCCCGGACGACCAACTCCAGCCGCTGCTGCGCATCATCGAGGGCGCCGTGCGCGACCTGGCCGCCGACGGCCGCTGGCGGGTGCACCACGTGGGCACCCTGGACCTGCTGCCCGCGCAGACGCAGACCGTGCTGAAGGAGGCCGAGGAGGCCACCCGGCACGTGAACGGGATAATCGTCAACGTCGCCGTTGGCTACGGCGGGCGGCAGGAGATCGCGGACGCGGTGCGCTCGCTGCTCCTGGACCACGCCAGCCGGGGCACCACGTTCGAGGAACTGGCCGAGGTCGTCGACGTCGAGATGATCGCCGAACACCTCTACACCCGCGGCCAGCCCGACCCCGACCTGGTCATCCGCACCAGCGGCGAACAGCGCCTGTCCGGCTTCATGCTCTGGCAGAGCGCGCACTCCGAGTACTACTTCTGCGAGGTCTTCTGGCCCGCGTTCCGCAAGGTGGACTTCCTGCGCGCGCTGCGTGACTACGCGGCACGCCACCGGCGGTACGGCGGTTAACGTCAGGTAGCGCCAGGGAACGGCAGACGACGAATCACCGACGTTGTCATATGCCCGGGCATGGGCCGCGCACTTGGCGGGAATGTTCCTCTCACGTCGGCACCCCACCCCTGGGGTGCCGGAATGCCAGCGGGCGGCATGGGTGCCGCCCGCCCGGGAGGGCCTTTGCACCCAGGACGCCCGTGCCGAACGGATGGCGCAGCCCCTGGCTTCGCCGCCACTTCGTGGACGGCGCTCGCGGAAGGCCGGCGCACGGCCCCCGCAGGGTCCGAGCCCGGCCCGTCCCCCGCCGCCGGACGGGGCCCGTGTGCCCCGCCATGGGCGGGGACACCCCACTCCCGCGACGCCGTCGCACCCCAACCTCTCCCGAGGGGGTTCGTCCACCCGTGGTGACCAGCAAGAAACGCCGCGAGCACGACCGGCGCACCTATGTCCTCGACACCAGCGTCCTGTTGGCCGACCCAGGCGCCATGGCCCGCTTCGACGAGCACGAAGTCGTGCTGCCCGTCGTCGTGGTCACGGAGCTTGAGGCCAAGCGGGCCCACCCCGAGTTGGGGTACTTCGCCCGGCAGGCGCTGCGCCTGCTCGACGAGTACCGCATCCGGTTCGGCCGGCTCGACGCCCCGATCCCGATCGGCGACCTCGGCGGCACGTTGCGCGTCGAGCTCAACCACTCCGATCCGGGCATCCTGCCGGCGGGCTTCCGCCTGGGGGACAACGATTCCCGCATCCTGGCCGTCGCCAGGAACCTCCAGGCCGAGGGGTACGACGTCACCGTCGTCTCCAAGGACCTGCCGCTGCGCATCAAGGCGTCGTCGGTGGGCCTGCTCGCGGAGGAGTACCGGGCGGAGTTGGCCATCACGGACTCGGGTTGGACCGGCATGGCCGAGCTGACCGTGGAGCCGGAGCAGGTGGACGAGTTGTTCGCCGCCGAGACCGTCCACCTGCCCGAGGCGGCGGAACTGCCCGTGCACACCGGACTGGTCCTCCAGTCGGCGCGCGGCAAGGCGCTCGGCCGGGTCACCGCGGACGGTGACGTACGCCTGGTACGCGGCGACCGGGAGGCGTTCGGCATCCACGGGCGCAGTGCCGAGCAGCGCATCGCGCTCGACCTGCTGCTCGACCCGGAGGTCGGCATCGTCTCGATGGGCGGCCGGGCCGGTACGGGCAAGTCGGCGCTGGCGCTGTGCGCCGGGCTCGAAGCCGTCCTGGAGCGGCGTCAGCACCGTAAGGTGATGATCTTCCGGCCGCTGTACGCGGTGGGTGGCCAGGAGCTGGGCTACCTGCCGGGCAACGAGGCCGAGAAGATGAGCCCCTGGGCGCAGGCGGTCTTCGACACCCTGTCAGCGGTCACGTCGGCGGAGGTCATCGAGGAGATCGTGGGCCGCGGCATGCTGGAGGTGCTGCCCCTCACGCACATCAGAGGCCGCTCGCTGCACGACGCGTTCGTCATCGTGGATGAGGCCCAGTCACTCGAACGGAACGTTCTGCTGACTGTTTTGTCCCGCATCGGGGCCAATTCGCGTGTCGTCCTCACCCACGACGTGGCGCAACGCGACAACCTTCGGGTCGGCCGTTACGACGGCGTGGTCGCGGTGGTCGAGAAGTTGAAGGGCCATCCGCTCTTCGCACACGTCACGCTCACTCGCTCGGAGCGCTCGCCCATCGCCGCCCTGGTGACCGAGATGCTGGAGGAGGGGCGGGTTTAGTCCGACTCGTCCACCACGACGCCGCGCGGCGAAGCCGGGAGCTTAGCCGCGCGGCGTCTTGTCGCGCTTGAATTTCCTCGAATAGGTGCCGCCAAACGCCATGTGAGCTTTCCCACGCAGCGGAGAATTGCGTCCGAGTCGAGGCTCCGGCAGGGTGTGGGTCCTGTCAGGCCCCGCATACGACACAGCCTCAACCCCAGCGTTGAGGCGCCCCATACAGAGCAGAACTGAACAGCGTTCGTCGTATGCCGCCCGAGCACCACGCGGACCTCTTCGGAGGGCGCACCGGGTCCGTGCCTCCCGTGACCAACCGTTCCCAGCACCACCGGGAGCGGCCGAGGGAAGCCAGCGCCAGGGGCACGATTGCGTCCGCGAGGTCACCTATGTGGACGATGCTGGAAGGAAACCGTGTGAGCCGGATCTCGGTCCGGGGATTCGCAGTGGCCTCGGCTACTGCGGTCACCACCGTCGGCGCCGTCGTGGGCGTCGCGTCAGGCAGCGACAAGGGCTCGACCACCGAACCGGTCGAGGCCACCGCGGCCGACACGACCATCCTCGCGGAGATTCCCGCCGGGCAGCAGGCCCAGGTGCAGACCGCGTCCCTGACGCAGCAGGCAGACGTCCAGTCCACCGCCGCCGACGCGGAGGCCAAGAAGTCCGCGGAGGAGTCGGCCCGCAAGCAGGCGGCCAAGGACGCATCGGCCAAGAAGGCCGCGGCGGAGAAGGCCGAGAAGGAGAAGGCGGAGAAGGAAGCGGCCGAGAAGAAGGCCGCCGAAGAGCGTGAGAAGGAGAAGGAAGAGGCCGCCAGCCGGTCCGCTTCCCGCGACTCCGTCTCCACCTCCTCCTTCCCCCAGCAGGGCTCCTACTCGGTCGCCGAGGTCCAGGCCATCGCCCGGCAGATCGTCCCGGCCGACCAGTTCCAGTGCTTCAGCAACATCGTGAACCACGAGAGCACCTGGAACTACAAGGCCACCAACCCGTCCTCGGGCGCGTACGGCTTGGTGCAGGCGCTTCCCGCCTCCAAGATGTCCAGCGCGGGCGCCGACTGGCGGACCAACCCGGCCACGCAGATCAAGTGGGGCCTCAGCTACATGAACGAGACGTATCAGGGCCCGTGTGGCGCCTGGTCGTTCTGGCAGTCCAACCACTGGTACTAAACGGCGTCAGGCCCGCTCCGGGGCCCACGTGACGTGACGAAGCCCCCGACCGCGACCGGTCGGGGGCTTCGTGTGTGTAACGTCATCCCGGACGGCCTCGGGGGGAGTGGGGGTAGGAAGTAATTCATGTCCAGATTGCCACGGTGGGTCGGCGGTCTCGGGGCCGGGCTGACCCGGCTCGCCGAGCGACTCGACGCACGACGCGAGGAGACGGGCCCGGCCGCGTCCGACGAGCCGCGCGACACGATACGTACGCCCGCGACGCGGCCGCCCGGCGCTGAGACCGTCGCCGCGTCGGGCGAGTCCACGGCCGGCGCCGGCGGTGCCGGGGCGCCCGCGCCGACAGCCGCGCGAGCGGCCGTGACGCCGCCGCGGGCCGCGCCGGCCGGCGAACCGGCGGGCGCGGGGGAGGCCCAGGTGCCGGCGCCGCCGCTGTACGCGCCGGCCATAGCGCCGCGCGCCGACCCCGTGGCCGCCGTCCCCTGGGGCGTGCGGGTCGCCGCGGAGGTGGGGTGGCGGCTGCTGGTCCTCGCGGGCACGGTCTGGGTGCTGATGCGGGTCATCAGCGCGGTGCGCTTGGTGGTCCTCGCCTTCGTCGCGGCCCTGCTGATCACCGCGCTGCTCGAACCGACGGTCTCCCGACTCCGGCGCCGGGGCGTGCCCCGAGGTCTGGCCACCGCCATCGTCTTCATCGCGGGCTTCGTCATCATGGGGCTGGTCGGCTGGTTCGTCGTCTGGCAGGTGATGGAGAACCTGGACTCGCTCTCGGAACGGGTCCAGGACGGCATCGAGGAACTGCGCCGCTGGCTGTTGAACAGCCCGTTCCACGTGACCGAGGACCAGATCAACGACATCGCGAAGAACCTGCGCGAGTCGATCGGGAACAACACCGAGGAGATCACCTCGGCCGGTCTGGAGGGCGTGACGTTCATCGTCGAGCTGCTGACCGGCATCATGCTCGCGATGTTCAGCACGCTGTTCCTGCTGTACGACGGGCCGAAGATCTGGAACTGGGTGCTCAAGCTGTTCCCCGCCTCCGCCCGGGAAGGGGTCGCGGGCGCGGGGCCGCGCGCCTGGCAGACGCTGACGGGTTACGTGCGGGGCACGGTGATAGTGGCTCTCATCGACGCGATCTTCATCGGCGTCGGCATCTTCTTCCTCGACGTGCCGATGGCGGTGCCGCTGGCCGTCTTCATCTTCCTGTTCGCCTTCATCCCGCTGGTCGGCGCGGTGATCTCGGGCGCGCTCGCGGTCGTGGTGGCGCTGGTGACCCAGGACGTCTTCACGGCGGCGATGGTGCTGATCGTGGTGCTCGCGGTGCAGCAGATCGAGGGCCACATCCTCCAGCCGTTCATCCTCGGCCGGGCCGTGCGGGTGCACCCGCTGGCCGTGGTCCTCTCGGTCGCGGCGGGCTCGCTGATCGCCGGCATCGGGGGCGCGGTGGTCGCCGTGCCGCTGGTGGCCGTCGCCAACACCGTCGTCGGCTACCTGCGGGCGCACGCCAAGGAGCAGGCGCTGCGCGCGATGCCGGGCCCACACGGGGCGACGGTGGCGGAGCTGACCCCGACCGTCCCCGCGCACGCAGCCTCCGCGCCCGCCGCCGCCCACCCCGCGCCGTCGGGGCAGCCGGCGCCGGCGGACGAGGCCGGGCCCATGCGGAAGCCGGCCGCGCCACCGGCCCAGGAACCGCCCGCGGCGCCCTCGTCGCCCGGCCCCGACCAGGCGCCCCCGCCGACCGACTGACGGCACCTCACCTCGCGTCCCGCCGGGCCCTCGTCCACCGCGACGGGGGCCCGGTCTGGTCTCGTCCCGTAGCGACGCTCCACCCGGCCGGCACGTACCCTCCCGGCGCCCGGGTCGGTCCGACGCGCCGGATGTCGCGCGCCGGGGCGGCCGCACGGCCCGGCGCCTACCAGTCCGCCATCCAGGTGAGCCGCGGGCGACCGCGCGACACGCCGCGGGGCCACGCGGGTGACCCTCGGTCGGCGTACCGGCAGTTGGCCCCCCTCACCCGGGTGGCCCCACGCCGCCCCGGCGACAGACCCCGAAAACACCCAGGGGCCTGAAACGCCCAGGCCCGAACAACACACAGGCCCCGTGGACAGCGAACTGTCCACGGGGCCCTCGTGCGGGGTGGCGCGTGCGTACCAGCGGCGTGCGCCGCGCCATCGTGCTCGTACGGCCGTGCCGGTCGTACGGGGTGAGCCGCGTCCTGCCGGCTCCGCCGGCTACTCGGCCAGGGCCGCCTCGGCGTCGAGCGTGGCGCCGACGGCCTGCAGCACGGAAGCGATCTTGAACGCCTCCTGGATCGTCTCGCGATCCACGCCGGCCTTGCGGAGCACCTGCTCGTGCGAGTCCAGGCACATGCCGCAGCCGTTGACCGCGGAGACCGCGAGCGACCACAGCTCGAAGTCGACCTTGTCCACGCCCGGGTTGCCGATGACGTTCATCCGCAGGCCCGCGCGCAGGTTGCCGTACTCCGGGTCCGACAGCAGGTGCCGGGTCCGGTAGAAGACGTTGTTCATCGCCATGATGGCGGCGGCCGACTTGGCCGCGGTGTACGCCTCGGGGGAGAGGTTGGCCTTGGCCTCCGGCTCCAACTCCCGCAGGACGCGCGGCGAGCGGGAGGCGATGGCGCAGGCGAGCACCGTGCCCCACAGCTGCTGCTGCGGCAGGTTGGAGTTGCCGATCACCGAACCGAGGTTCAGCTTGAGGTCCTTGGCGTAGTCCGGAACTGCGGACTTCAGGTCATCGAGTGCCACGGGTGTTCCTCAGTCTCGTTCGTTCACTCGCCGGAGAGCAGCGCGACCGGGTCGAGGGTCTCGTCGCCCTTGGTCCAGTTGCAGGGGCACAGCTCGTCGGTCTGCAGGGCGTCGAGGACCCGCAGGACCTCCTTGGGGTTACGACCCACGGAGCCGGCGGTGACCATGGTGAACTGGATCTCGTTGTTCTGGTCCACGATGAAGACGGCGCGCTGCGCGAAGCCGTCGGCACCCTCGACGCCGAGCGCGCGCATCAGCTCGTGCTTCGAGTCGGCCAGCATCGGGAAGGGCAGGTCCGCCAGGTCCGGGTGGTCCTTGCGCCAGGCGTGGTGCACGAACTCGGAGTCGCCGGAGACACCGAGGACCTTGGCGTCACGGTCGGCGAACTCGTCGTTCAGCTTGCCGAACGCGGCGATCTCGGTCGGGCAGACGAAGGTGAAGTCCTTCGGCCAGAAGAAGACGACCGACCAGCCGTTCTTGAAGTCCTCGGAGCTGTACTCCTTGATCTCCAGCTTGTCGGTCGAGGGGCCCTCGACACCGAGGAGCTGCCAAGCGGGGAACTGGTCACCAACAGTGAGCACGGGCTCTCCTTGTGAGCAAGGAAACCCCTGTGACAGGAGTTTCCTGGGGGCTGGACGAAGGCCACAGTGCCACAGAAGCCATTGATCGCGGAAATAGCTAAACTGGGAACAGTTGATCGGAGGTGGTTATCAGTGGTGGCGCCCGTCACACCCGGGAGCAGGCCCCGGCAGCCCAGTCTCGCCCAGCTCCGCGCCTTCGTGGCGGTGGCCGAGCACCTGCACTTCCGCGACGCCGCGGCCGCCATCGGGATGAGCCAGCCCGCCCTGTCGGGGGCCGTCGCGGCCCTGGAGGAGGCGCTGGGCGTGCAGCTTCTTGAGCGTACGACGCGAAAGGTGCTGCTCTCCCCGGCGGGGGAGCGGCTGGCCGAGCGGGCGCGTACGGTGCTCGACGCGGTCGGCGAGCTGATGGAGGAGGCCGAGGCGGCCCGGGCCCCGTTCACCGGGGTGCTGCGCCTCGGGGTGATCCCGACCGTCGCGCCGTACCTGCTGCCGACCGTGCTGCGGCTGGTGCGTACCCGCTACCCGCGGCTCGACCTCCAGGTGCACGAGGAGCAGACCGGCTCGCTGCTGGACGGGCTGGCCCACGGGCGACTCGACCTGCTGTTGCTCGCGGTGCCGCTCGGGGTGCCGCAGGTCGTGGAACTGCCGCTGTTCGACGAGGACTTCGTGCTGGTCATGCCGAAGGACCATTGGCTCGGCGGGCGCGCCGACGTGCCGCGCGAGGCGCTCAAGGAGCTGGACCTGCTCCTTCTGGACGAGGGCCACTGCCTGCGCGACCAGGCGCTGGACATTTGCCGCGAGGTGGGCCGCAACCCGGGCGCCCCGGTGGCCACCAGCGCGGCCGGGCTCTCCACGCTGGTGCAGCTCGTGGCCGGCGGGCTCGGCGTGACGCTGCTGCCGCGCACCGCGCTGAAGGTGGAGACGGCCCGCAACGACCAGCTCACCACCGGCTACTTCGCCGACCCCGCGCCCTCCCGGCAGATCGCGCTCGCGATGCGCGCGGGCGCGGCCCGGCAGCCGGAGTTCGAGTCCTTCGCCCAGTCCCTGCGCGAGGCGATGCGGGCCCTGCCGGTACGGGTGGCGGAGGCGCGTTAGGCGTACCGCCTTGGGAGGTTGGAGACGAGGTGGGCGCAGGTGCTGCGGGGCGGCTCTTTGGGCGCGCTGCGGATTTGGATGATCGGCCCGCCAAACGTTCCGGCACCCCACTCCGCGCGGTGCGTGGTGTGAGGTGCCGGAGTTTCAGCGGGCAGGGGCTAGTGCGGCCTTTTGCGGGCCCGCAATGGCGTCAGCCCGAGGGCCGGCCGCACTTCCCGTTGTGTTGTCGTTTCGGCGAGATACGCACGATCGCTCGCCGCCTTGCTACGAGTGTGCGCTTCAATCAATGCTGCGAGAGAAAGGCGCTGAAAGCTGTGCAGGCATTTACTAGTTGCAGGGGAAGACGTACCTGCTCGTGAAGTTGATGTACAGGCTGCTCGGGCTCTGCCCAGCCTTGGCGGTTACGGGCGCGCAGGCTACCTTGGGTACATAGACCGGGCCCGCGTGCTCGCTGAAATATCCGGAGTCCGTGTCGCAGTTCTTGCCGTCGATGTCACAGACCCCGACGTGCATGTACTTCTTCCCGACGGCGTTGTTGTCGAGAAGCGCGCACCCCCGCCCGTTGTTGCCGATGTAGGTGAAGAGGGCCGCCAACCGCTCGCGGGGGTCTACTCCCTCGGGCAGCGGCTTAACCTGGCTCACCTTGTCGAAGCCCGCGCCACAGATAGTGGCAGCCGCAGCGACGGCGGACGGGTCTTCGGCGACGATCATCCGGGTGTTCGCGTCCGCGTCGGCGGACAACGTGACGGTGGGCTTCTCAATGGGCTTTTCGGTGGCGCCTGCTTGAGGCGCGGTCACGAGCGCCCCGAGGAGAGCCGAAGAGGCGACAACTGAGTGGAGCAGTAACTTGCCACGCATGAGGACCACATCCTTGTATCGAAATGGCCGAAACGATTACCCCTCAGCAAACCTTGCTGTCTTTCGGTAGGTGACGGGCGGCAGTGCTCGTCTGAACGACGCTGACCATATCCGTAATTCGCTGCAGACGGCACAGGTTTATTTCTGCAGTGCCGGATGATCGCTTTCATGCGATTACGCAGAGTGGTGGCTGGATGAGGAGGAGGGGCAATGCGCAAGCTCGGAAGTCTGTCAGGTCCTTTCGGATTGCTACATTCTGTCAGCGTAGTGGTGTGCATCACATCGCCGAGAGGGCTGCAATGGGGCGATATCTTGCCTGTGTGAAAGATATGCACTGGCCTATTGGTGCATGGCAGCAAGATGACATGGGGCGCGGTCGAGACGCATCGCTGCTCATTTTCGCTTCGCGCGCTAAAGCAGACTCGCGGGATGAGAAGTGGTGCGCCCCACGGTGTGCTGGGTGTGGTGGGCCTTCGACGACTGCGGCATGCCCAAGCTATTTGGTCTGCCCCGCACCCAGCGCGGCGTGCTTGAGACGCTGGCCAGCTTTCCGTGGCGGGGAGGGTCTTGAGGCGGCCCCCGCCCCGTGTGGTGTGACGCTGTTGGTTTATTCGGGGGCTGGTCCTTCTGGACGAGGGCCACTGCCTGCGCGACCAGGCGCTGGACATCTGCCGCGAGGTGGGCCGTAACCCGGGCGCCCCGGTGGCCACCAGCGCGGCCGGGCTCTCCACGCTGGTGCAGCTCGTGGCCGGCGGGCTCGGCGTGACGCTGCTGCCGCGCACCGCGCTGAAGGTGGAGACGGCCCGCAACGACCAGCTCACCACCGGCTACTTCGCCGACCCCGCGCCCTCCCGACAGATCGCGCTCGCGATGCGCGCGGGCGCGGCCCGGCAGCCGGAGTTCGAGTCCTTCGCGCAGGCCCTGCGCGAGGCGATGCGGGCCCTGCCGGTACGGGTGGCGGAGCCGGCCTAGCGAGTGGCTGAGGTCAGGGCCGGGCGGCGTCGAGCACGGCCGCCACGTCCAGGGTGATCTCGGCGCCGATGGAGTCCGGCAGGGTGACGTGCTGGCCCGGGGCGTGCACGCGGTGCTCGTCGTACTCGTTGGCCACCGGGTGCCGCAGTACGTGCAGCCGCTCGTGCCTGCGGTCGACGATCACGTAGACCGGCACCTTGGCGATGGCGTAGGCCGTCACCTTCCGCTTGAGGTCGTTGCCGTAGTTGGCCGAGGTGACCTCGAGGACCAGGCGGAAGACGGCCGGGTCGTAGCAGTTGGCCAGGCTGGGGTGCTCCCGGTAGTCCGCGTCCACGATGGACAGGTCCGGTACGGCGTAGTCGTCCGGGCCGTCGGGGAGCCGGATGCCGATGCCCTGGATCACCCGGGTCGCGCCCCGGTGTTGAGGAACGAAGGCGAGGAGCAGATTGGTCAGCGACTCGCCGTGCGGTCCGTCCGGCGGTAGCGTGACCGTGAGCTCGCCTCCGATGATCTCGACGCGGTAGCCGGGGAGTTTGTCGGCGAGCCGCTCGGCCTCCCTGAGCAGGGCGGACGTGCCGGCGCAGGGGGGTTCGACCGCTGCGGCGGACATGGTGCCTCCTGGTGGCTGGTGTCGAGGAGATCGTCGTGGGGCGAGCTCACGGGTGGGTGCCGTACAGCGGGCTTCACCCGATCGGTATCACTCCGTCCGCAGCCCGTCCGGCCGCATCATCCGCCACAGGGGTGGCAGGCTGACCAGCGTCACCAGGGCGATGACGCCCGCGCCGATGCCGACCATCGGGACCAGGGCCGACCAGTCCTGTACCGGCCGGTCCACCATCTTGAGCAGGACGACGCCGAGCGCCGCACCGCCCGCGAGGGAGAGCGTGAGGCCGATGACGACGGGGATGGCGGTCTGCCACAGGACGGAGTAGGCCAGCGTCGAGCGCCGGGCGCCGAAGGCCACCAGGACCGACAGCAGGCGCCTGCGGTCGCGTAGTTGCTCAAGCTGGGTGACGACCATGGACGCCCCGATCAGCAGCAACGTCACCGTCGCGCCGACGAACAGGCCGGTCTGGATGTCCTCGAAGCGCTCGTTGCGTTCGATGGAGGCGTAGACCATCACGGCGGCGCCGGGGTCGGTGCGGATCGCCGTGTTCCGTACCCGCTCCAAGGAGTCCCGCACCGCGGGGTCCGTGTTGAGGTCGACGACCAACCACGGGTCGGCGAGGTCGTCGATGGGCACGGCCGACGGGGTGGCCACGATGCCCTCCACCACGTCGTCCGGCGCGTCCGCGCGCGGCGCCACGGTGCGGGCCGTCGCCGGCACCGTCCACAGGTGCTCCTCCAGCGTGTCGCCGTACCCGGGCGGGGTGACGTCGACGGCCGCGCCCGGCTTGGCGAAGCTGCTCGACGGCAGGCCGCTGCGGAAGACGTCGCCGTCCTTACACGAGCCGACGTCGTAGTAGACGCGCAGGCTCGCGCAGTCGGCGATGAACAGTTCCACGGTCTGAAGGTTCTCCGCCTTCCGGTCGGTGGCACCGGCCTTGCCGATGGTGGCCCGCACCCGGGCCACCACGTCGCGGGCGCCGGGCGTCTCGCGGATGGCGCTGATCGTGCCCACCGCGTCGGCGCTGTCCGTCACGCCCCGCGAGAAGCCGATGCGCGGTTCGTTGGCGTCGTGTCCGGTGTCCTTCTCGAAGTCGTCCTGGACGCCCGCGAAGAGCATCTGGATGGCGACCGCCCCGGCCACCGCGACGGTGACGCCGCTGACGGTACGGGCCGCCGTGCCGCTGCTCAGTTGCAGCCTGCGGATGGCCAGTTGCCAGGAGAGCGGCCCGCCCCGGAAACGGTTCACGAAGCCTTCGACCAGCCACGGGAGCAGGGCGGTCACCCCGACGAGGACCAGCACGGCGCCGGCCGCGACCTGGTAGGTGTTCAGGTCGGTGTCCGCCTGGTAGCTCACGCCGCCGACCAGCGGCAACAGCAGCCCGAAACCGAGCGCGGGCAGCGCCAGGCGCCACCACAGCCGGCGCCGTCTCGGAGCCCCGCCGCGCACCACGCCCAGCGGTTCGATGGTGATGCCGCGCAGCGCCAGCAGGGTGACCAGCACCGCGCACGCGGGCACGGACACCGCGATCAGCGCGGCGAGCGTGGGGTGCGGGGCGACGTCGGAGGGGAAGACGTTGATGTCCCACACCGTGACCGAGCCGACGAACTCCCGCCCGACCAGGAAGATCGCACAGCCCACGGCCAGCCCGAGGAGCGCGCCGACCAGCGACTCGCCGGCCGCGATCCGGTGCGTCATGCGCAGGTCGGCGCCGACCAGGCGTAGCGCGGCCAGCCTTCGGTCGCGCTGCTCGCCGCCGAACCGGACCGCCGTGCCGACGAAGATGGCCACCGGCATCAGCAGCACCACGCACACCATCACGGCCAGCAGGATGAGCACGGCGCTCATCGGTTCGCCCTCGCCGTCGTTGCCGAAGTGGTCGGTGCGTTGGGCGTTCTGCTCGGTGAGCCGGTCGCTGCCGGCCAGGTAGACCAGCTCGGCGGGGCCGAGCAGCCCCTCGTCGGCGATGGTGCCGACGATGCGGTAGTCGGCGAACCGCTCGCGCAGCACGTCGTTGCCGTCGCGCCGCAGCAGGTCGCGCAGCGCGGGCGAGACCATCATCTCGCCGGGGCGTGGCATGGCGGAGACTCCGGGCGGCGCCGGGGGCCGCGACCCCTCCGCGCGCAGCAGGCTGCCCACGATGTCCTCGCCGTGCCACTCGGTGTCGCCGCCGGCGTGCAGGAAGGTCCGGGGGCCCGCCTTGAGGTCCGCGCTCAGGTTCACGACCTGACGGGCCTGGCCGCGCTCCCTGCGGTTGTCGAGGATGCTGGGCACGGCCGCCGCGAGCAGCAGCAGCGCCACGCCGAGGCCGACGCCGACGGCGGTGAGCACCGTACGGGTCCAGCCCTGCCGGCCGCCGGTGACCGCGAACCGGGCGCCGAGCCCGAGGTCGCGGACCCAGCCGGCGAGGTCGAGCGGGCCGCGCAGGCCGCGCGGCTTACCGCCGGGGCCCGGGCCCGCGTCGACGACGGAGGCACCGGACGTCCGGTTGGCTGCGGACGCCCCAAGCGCGTCGCCCGCGCGGGTGTCGGCGGTGTCGGCGGTGTCGGGGGTGCGGGAGCGGGGGTTCACGCGGCGCCCGCCATGTCCCTGGCCTTGCCGTCCCGTACGACGACCTCGCGGTCGGAGTAGGCGGCCACCCGCGCCTCGTGCGTGACCAGGACCACGGCGGCCCGGGTGTCCCGGGCCGCGTCCGTGAGCAGTTGCATCACGCGCTCGCCGTTGAGGGAGTCGAGCGCGCCGGTCGGCTCGTCGGCGAACAGCACGCGCGGCCGGGTGACCAGCGAGCGCGCCACGGCCACCCGCTGGCCCTGGCCGCCGGAGACCTCGCCGGGGCGCTTGGCCCGCACGGTGTCCACCTCAAGGCGCTCCAGCCATTCCACGGCCCGCGCCTCGGCGGCCTTGCGGCCGGTGCCGCTGAGCCGCAGCGGCAGCGCCACGTTCTCCAGGCAGGTCAGCTCCGGGACGAGCTGCCCGAACTGGAAGACGAACCCGAACTCGCCGCGGCGCAGCGCGCTGCGCTCCCGGTCGGGCAGCGAGGACAGCTCGCGGCCGTTGTAGCGCACGGTGCCGGAGTCGGGCTGGACGATGCCGGCCAGACAGTGCAGCAGGGTGGACTTGCCGGACCCGGAGGGGCCCATGACCGCGACGACCTCCGAGGGGTGGATGGAGAAGTCCGCGCCGTCCAGGGCCGGGGTCGGCCCGTAGGACTTGCGCAGCGCGGACGCGACGAGCAGGGAACCGGCGGGGGTCATGCGCGTACCGCCTTGCTGAGTTGGTCGAGCCTGGCCGCGGTGAGTTCGAGCCAGCGCAGGTCGGCTTCGAGGTGGAACAGCGCGTGGTCGCAGATGAGCTGGTCGGCGAGGTCGCCGCCGCGCTTGCGCTGGGTCAGCTCGCGCATCAGCCGCAGGTGCTCGGCGCGCTGCGTGTCGAGCAGGTCGGCCGCGTTCCGGCCGGTCAGCAGCGCGAGGACCACCTTGGTGTAGAGGGTGGACTGAAGGTACGGTTCGGGCTTTTCGGGCTGCGCGAGCCACTGGGCGACGTCGGTTATCCCGGCGTCGGTGATGGCGTACCGCTTGCGCTCGGGGCCGCCTCCGGCCTCGATCCCGTCGACCTCCACGAGGCCGTTCTTCAGCAGGCGGGACATGGTCGAGTAGACCTGCCCGTAGTGCAGCGGGCGGTCGTGTCCGAAGCGTTCGTCGAACGCGCGCTTGAGGTCGTAACCATGGCGGGGCCCGGATTCCAGGAGCCCGAGAAGAGTGTGGCCGATGGACATGTCCGAGACTGTACATCACGTGTATACGCGGTATGTATAGCCGCTGCGTATAGCCGCGGCGTGCAGGCATCGCCCCTGGTGGGGAGGGGTTCGGCGGAATCGGGTCGGGGCGCGGGGCGTACGGGCCCGGGAAGCACGAAGCGACGCACCGCGCGGGGGCGCGGTACGTCGCCGGGGGGTCGGGGCGGGCCCGGGGAGCGGGCTCGGGCATCCGGAGTCGGGTCGGTGGAGCGCGCTCAGGCGTCCGGGTTCGGGGCCTGGTCCGGGTCCGGCTCGGGGTCCGGCTCGGGGTCCGGGGTGGTCGGGCTCGAGGTCGGGGCGGCGGGTGGCCCGGGCGCCTCGGTGGCCGGGTCGGCCGTGGGCTCCGGCGTGCGCGCCGTCTTCGGGGGGCGCCCGCGGCGCGGGATGGCGCCGACGTCGCCGGGGAGCCGGCCCGCGTCCGCGAGCGCCCGCCGCAGCAGGAACTCGATCTGGGCGTTGGCACTGCGCAACTCGTCCCCCGCCCAACGGGCCAGGGCGTCGTACACGGCGGGGTCGAGCCGCAGCAGCATCTGCTTGCGCTGCCGAGGCCGGCGCGGGGGGCGCTCCTCGGTCACTGGTAGAGCGAGCCCGTGTTCACGACCGGCTGCGGGGAGCGGTCGCCGCACAGCACGACGAGCAGGTTGCTGACCATCGCGGCCTTGCGCTCCTCGTCCAGCTCCACGATCTCGCGCGCCGCGATGCGCTCCAGCGCGTCCTCGACCATGCCGACCGCGCCCTCCACGATGTGCTGGCGCGCGGCGACCACGGCTCCGGCCTGCTGCCGCTGGAGCATCGCGGAGGCGATCTCGGGGGCGTACGCCAGGTGCGTGAAGCGGGACTCGATGATCCGTACGCCCGCCGCCTCGACCCGGGCGTGCAGTTCGACGGCGAGCTTCTCGGTGATCTCCTCGGCGTTGCCGCGCAGCGACAGGCCGCCCTCCTCGTGCGCGTCGTACGGGTACTCGATGGCGATGTGCCGTACGGCCGCCTCGGTCTGGGTGGAGACGAACTCCAGGAAGTCGTCGACCTCGAAGACGGCCTGCGCGGTGTCCTCGACCTTCCAGACCACCACGGCCGCCAGTTCGATCGGGTTGCCGTAGGCGTCGTTGACCTTGAGCACGGCCGTCTCGTGGTTGCGCACCCGGGTGGAGATCTTCTCGCGGCTGGTGAACGGGTTGACCCAGCGCAGCCCGTCGGTGCGGATGGTGCCCCGGTAGCGGCCGAAGAGCTGGACCACGCGGGCCTCGCCCGGCGCGACCGTGTTCAGTCCGCACATGGCCAGGAAGGCGGCGATGGCCAGCAGCGGGCCGCCGATGATCAGCGGCACGCCGGCCGCCGGCGTGCCGTCGTTGGCCAGCGCGATGCCGCCGACGAGCGCGCCGACGCCGCCGAAGAGGCCGAGCAGCCCGCCGAGCAGGGCGAGCCCGCCGCTGACGCTGTGCGCGGCGAACTCCCGTACCCGTGGCTCGGGCATCGCGGGCACGTCGGGGTCGTCGCCCGGGGTGGGCGTCCGTGGAGTGGTGTCGGTCATGGTGGGGTCCCCCGAGTCCGTGGGTTGGTCGCGCGCGGCACCGGGCCGGCGCGCGGCGGCGAGGTGGTCGCCCTCGCCCGTACGTAGTGTCTAGCAAAGTGATAACACATTTACGGCCGGGGCAACCCTCGGCCGCTGCCATTTGTCGGTTCTCAGTAGAGAAGTGCTCATTGTCACCTCCCGAAATGGCTTGATCGATGGGCTTTTGCCGTCTCTTGCGGTGTTAGCTACATGGTCTGACCTGGTGAGGTGAACGACTGGAGCGGCGGGAGACATGGGCCGAGCGGACGACAGGCGGGCGCGTCAGAAGCGCGCCCGCCGCGTGAGGAAACCCACTGGCGCCACGGCGGACAACGCGCCCGCGGCGATACCCGGCGGCACGCCCAGCGCGGCCACCGGCGCCGAAGGCCCCGCGCCGCGGAGCGCGCCGCGCTGGGCCGTACGCGGGCGCGCGTCCGCGAAAGCCGGCGAGGCGGGCAAGGCCGCCAAGGCCGGCGCCGCGTCGGCCAGGCCGAAGCGGACCGGCATCCGCCGCTTCTTCACCTGGCGGAAGCTGCTCGCCTACGCCCTCGGGATGGTCGCGCTTGTCATGGGCGCCCTCGCCGCGCTGTACGTGATCGTGGACGTCCCCTCGGGCAACGCCGCCGCCAAGGCCCAGTCCAACGTCTACCGCTACAGCGACGGGACGGTCTTCGCCCGCACCGGCGACATCAACCGCGAGTCGGTGAAGCTGTCCAGGGTGCCGAAGGACGTACAGCACGCGTTCGTCGCCGCCGAGAACAAGAACTTCTACAGCGACTCCGGCGTGGACCTCAAGGGCACCACCCGCGGCATCGTCAACACCGTCCTCGGCCGTGGCAAGCAGGGCGGCTCGACCATCACCCAGCAGTACGTCAAGAACTACTACCTCACCCAGGAACAGACCGTCTCCCGCAAGGTCAAGGAGCTGGTCATCTCGCTCAAGCTCGACCGGGAGAAGTCCAAGGACGAGATCCTGGAGGGCTACCTCAACACCAGCTACTTCGGCCGCAACGCGTACGGAATCCAGGCCGCGGCCCGCGCGTACTACGGCAAGGAGGTCGAGAAGCTGACCGTCCCCGAGGGCGCCTACCTCGCGGCGCTGCTCCAGGCCCCGAGCCAGTACGACTGGGCGGCGGCCGGGCCGGTCGCCAAGAAGCTGGTCAAGCAGCGCTGGAACTACGTGCTCGACAACATGGTCGGCAAGGACTGGCTGGACTCCGGCGCGCGGGAGGCCATGAAGTTCCCCGTCCCCGGGCCGCCCAAGGCGATCGCCGGCCACACCGGGCAGCGCGGCTACCTGGTGAAGCTGGCCGAACAGGAGCTGATCAGGGCGGGCGTGGACGAACAGGACCTGCTCGCCGCCGGCGGCTGGGACATCACGCTCAACATCGACCGCACCAGGCAGCGGGCCCTTGAGCGGGCCGTGGACACCGAACTCCTGGACGACCTCGACCCGAAGTCGCGACCGGTGGACGCGCGGGTGCAGGCGGGCGCGGTCTCGGTGGACCCGAAGACCGGCGGCATCGTCGCACTCTACGGCGGCCGGGACTACACCCGGCACTACGTCAACAACGCCACCCGCGAGGACTACCAGCCGGCCTCCACCTTCAAGCCGCTGATCCTCGCCTCGGCCTTCGAAAACGACGCCAAGACCCGCGAGGGCCTGCCGATCCGGCCCGGCACCATCTACGACGGCACCAGCGAGCGGCCGGTCAGGGGCAGCACGACGGCCTTCGCGCCGCCCAACGAGGACGGCCGCAGCTACGGCCCGATCAGCGTGCAGCAGGCCATGAACAAGTCGGTCAACTCCGTCTTCGCGCAGATGGCCGTGGACGTCGGCCTCGGCGACGTCAAGCGGACCGCCGTCGATCTGGGCATGAACCCGAAGGCCGGCGGCTTCGTCGAGCGGCCGGCGATGTCGCTCGGCGTGATGGGCGCCAGCCCGCTGGACATGGCCGGGGTGTACGCGACGCTGGACAACCACGGCAAGAAGGTCACGCCCACCATCGTGAAGTCGGCCGAGAAGCGCGACGACGAGGCGGACCTGCCGGACGCGGTGGGCGAGGAGGCCGTCAGCCGGAGCACCGCCGACTCCGTCACCTCCGTCCTCGCCGGCGTGGTGGACGACGGCACCGGCTCGGCCGTACGCACCGAGGGCCAGGCCGTCGCGGGCAAGACGGGCACGTCCGACGACAACAAGTCGGCCTGGTTCGTCGGCTACACGCCGGACCTGGTGACGGCCGTCGGCATGTTCGGCGAGGCCGACCAGACCAAGGGCAAGGTCAAACAGGGCGAGCAGGTCTCGCTGCGCGGCACGGGCGGTGGCGGCCGGGTCGACGGCGGCGCCTACCCGGCCCACATCTGGGCGGCGTACACCAAGGCGGCGCTGCGCGGCCAGGCCCCGTCGGCCTTCGACCTCGACACCGACCTCGGGCCGGCCGCCCCGACGACCCGGCTGCCCAGCGCGCCGCCCACGAGCCTCGCGCCGACCCCGGCCCCGACGACCAGCGAGCCGTCCCCGGAGCCGACCACACCGAGCCCGACGCCCACGCCCACCCCCGACCCGACCCCCACCTCGCCCGGGCCCACGCCGACCCCGGACCCGCCGTCGATACCTCCGACGCCCTCGCCGGACCCGACCGGCACGAGCCCGACCCCGGGCCCCGACCCGACGGGCGACCCGCCGATCGGCGCCGAGCCCGGCAAGCCGGGCCGCGAGAACCCGCGGTGGCCGCCGGCACCCTAGCCACGGCCACCCGGGACAGGCCCGGGCGCGCTCGCTCACGGAACGGGCCGTCCGGGGCCGGACGCACGGGCGCCCCGGGGCCCGGTGCAGGGGTCGCGGGGCGCGTTCCGGGTACGAGGTGGCCGGCTAACCAGGGTGGGCCGCGGCCTTGGGCGGCATGGCCAGCTCGAACCAGACCACCTTGCCGGTGCTCAGCCGGGTCGCGCCCCAGCGTCTGGCCATCCGGTTGACCAGGTACAGGCCGCGCCCGCCCTCGTCGGACGGGCGGGCCTGGCGCAGCCGAGGGAGCTGCGGCACGTCGTCGCCGACCTCGCAGCGCAGCACGTCCGTACGCAGCAGCCGCAGCGTGATCGGGCGCTCGGCGTACCGCACGGCGTTCGTCACCACCTCCGAGACCAGCAGCTCCACCGGGTCGGTCAGCTCCTCCAGGTCCCAGCGCGTCAGCGCCCGCCGGGCCAGCCGGCGGGCCTGTCCGGCGGTCTGCGCCTTGGGATCGAGGAACCAGTACGCCACGTCGCTGGGCGCGATGCCCTCGAAGCGGGCGGCGAGCAGCGCGACGTCGTCGTCCCGGTCGCCCGGGCCGAGCATGTCGAGCACCTCGTCGCACAGCGCCTCAAGCGGCGGCGGGTTCGGCCCGGTCAGCCGGGCGGTCTCGGTCAGCCGCTCGCGGAGCTGGTTGATGCCGGTCCACACGTCCCGGATGCGCGACTCGACCAGGCCGTCGGTGTAGAGCATGAGCGTCGCGCCCGCGGGCGCGTCCAGCTCCACCGCCTCGAAGTCCACACCGCCGACGCCGATCGGCGCGCCGGGCGGCACCCGCAGCACCTCGGCCCGGCCGCCGCGGTGCAGCAGCAGGGGCGGCGGGTGCCCGGCGTTGGCGACCACGATGCGGTGCGCGACCGGGTCGTAGACCGCGTACATGCAGGTGGCCATGCGGTCGGTGCCCAGGCGCTGGGCCTGCTCGTCCAGGTGGTGCAGCACCTCCTGCGGCGGCAGGTCGAGCCCGGCCAGCGTCTGGGCCGTCGTACGGAGCTGGCCCATGATCGCGGCGGAGGTCATGGAGTGGCCCATGACGTCGCCGACGACGAGCGCGACCCGGTTGCCGGGCAGCGGGATCGCGTCGTACCAGTCGCCGCCGACCCGCGCGCTCTCCGCCGCGGGCAGGTACCGGCTGGCCAGGCGCACCCCGGTGGGCTGGGGGAGCGAGTCCGGCAGCATGGTGCGCTGCAGCTCGTCGGCGATGTACACCTCCCGCCCGTACAGCACCGCCTTGTCCACGCCGAGCGCGGTGTGGGTGGCCAACTGGGCGGCGACCAGCAGGTCGTCCCGCTCGAAGGGCGGTCGCTCGGGGCGGCGGATGAAGACGGCGGCGCCGGTCACGCGGCGGCGGCCGCGCAGCGGCGCCAGGATGGCGCGGTTCCCCGTCGCCACGGTGCGGCCCTCGCCGAGCAGTTCCGGCAGCGCCGCGCGGGCCGCGGCCGAGTCGCCGAAGACCGGGCGCACCCCGCGCAACACCTCGGCCAGCGGCCCGCCGGCGCGTACCTCGCACAGGTCGGCCGCGGGCCCGCCGCCGAGCGCGGGCGACAGGTCGGGGCCCGATGGCAGCAGCGGCAGCCGGGTCTCGGTGTCGGCCTCCTCCGGAATGCGGTCGGTACGTCGCAGCCGCAGCATCACCGGGTCCACCGGGCGCTCGTCGCCGACCGGCAGCGGGTCCCGCAGGTAGACCAGGATCGCGTCGGCGAAGGTCGGCACGGTGGCTCGGCAGAGCCCGAGCACGATCTCGTCCAGGTCGATGCCGCGCGCGATGCGCCGGGTCGCGGCGCCCACGTAGCGCAGTCGCTCGCCGCCGCGCGCCGCGAGGGCGCTGGCGTCGGCCCCCGGCGTCCCGACGGCCGGGGGCTGCGCGGCCACGGGCACAGCAGGCCGCTGCGCGTCGGCGGGGGCCGGCCGCTCGGCGGGCGCCTGGGCCTGCCGGCTGACCGGGGCCGGTGCCCCGGGCGCGGCGGCCGGTGGCCCCGGATGGCGCGGCTCGGCCTCGTGCCCGGCCGGGCGCGGCCGGTGGTCGGGGTCGGGCTCAGACGTGGCGGCCGGACCGGGGCCCTGCCCCAGGCCGGTGCGTGGGTCGGGGACCGCGCCGTGCGCGTCTTCGGGCATGGCTGCGCCCGAGGCCGTCGCGGGTGCGGCGGCCTGCCTGCGGTCGTGGGAGGTGGGATGCTCCGTCACGCGTGGGTTTCCATCCGTCCGGGGCCGTGCGCCCGCGTCGGTCGGGCGCACCTGTGTCAGGCGCGTCGTCGGCAGTGCAGGAAGAGCTGGAGCTCCGGTGGCACGTCCGTGCTGGCTGGGGCGTACGCGTGCGAGTCCTCCGCCAGGACGTCGAAGCCGGCGTCCTGCACGACCTGGCGCAGTTCGTCCCGCAGGTAACCGGATACCCGAATCGTGTTGCCCAGGAACGGGATCGCGAAGTCGTCCACGTCCGCCTCCACCATGGCGATGGCCAGCAGGCCGTCGGGCTTCAGCAGCCCGTGCAGGGTGCGCAGCGCGAGCGGGATCTCCACGCGCGGCAGCATCAGCAGCGAGAAGTAGGCGCTGACCCCGTCGAAGCGGCCCAGGTCGCGCGGGCCGCCCGGGCCGAAGGGCGCCCCGGGCCGCAGCCCCGCGATGTCGGCGAGGTGGAAGGTGGCGCCCGGCACGTTGTCCCGGGCGATCTTGAGCATGCCGGGGGAGATGTCGATGCCGACGACCTCGTGGCCCGCGTCGCTCAGCTCGCGCGCGGTGGGCACCCCGGTGCCGCTGCCGACGTCGAGCACGCGGGAGTTCGCGGGCAGCGCGCCGGCCAGCCACCGGCTGGAGAGGACCTGCCCGTCCTTGTGGGGAAACGCTTCGTCGTACCGGTCCCCGATCGCGTCGAAGGCCTCGGCCTGACCGCTGCGATCGATCTCTAACCGGCCGTACGCCTCGTGCCCGTGGTGACCGTCACCGCTCACGACATCGCCCTTCTGTGACCGCACGTCAAATTCCGTACTTTGTTCGTGAGTTGCGTTTGATTGTTTCCTGCCGGAGCAGTGTTGCGGAGGACGATCCTACGTTTGAAGTCCAGGTGGACTTCAAGGGGCAGGCGACCTCGGGTGGCCCAGCGTGCGGTGCCAGTCCACCGGAAGCTCGGGTACCGGCCAGTTCGGGTCCGGGCGCCAGTCCTCCCAGCCGTCCCGGAACGGGGCCGTCCACGCGGTGATGGCCCGCACGGCGGCCCGGCCGGCGGACCGCACCCGTGCCGCCTGGCGCGGTGGCATCAGGCCCGCGCGCTGTGCCTGCGCGAACTCGTCCTCGTCCTTCCACTCCCAGCTCCGATCCGGGTAGACCGCGATGTCCAGGAAATGGTCCTCGGAGTCGACACCACCGCTCCAACGGACGCGGGGCTCCTCCAGGTTCACGTACCAGTTGCGGAAGCGCCAGCCACGGTCCCAGAACAGCCAGACCGACCACGGGTCGGCCGGCCGGGCCAGCTTGAGGACGCCGGTGCCCAGCCAGCGACACTGGGCGAGGGCGCGGGGCTTGGTGTAACGCGTGGTCAGCGGCTCGTGGTGGATCTCCGTGCCGTCGGCCAACCGCGGCTTGACGCAGCGCGTGTCGGCGGCCAGCCAGACGGCGAGCAGCTCGTCGGTGTCCTGTACGACGGTCACCGGACGGCAGATGTGGATGCGGTCGCGACCGTTGGCCCGGTAACGCCACAGGACCTGGTCCCCCGGCGACCAGTGGGCGGCGCCGGTCGCGCCCCTCGTCTCCACCGTGTCCGCTGTCATGAGCAGATCTTAGGCGCGGCAAAGCCGCCGCGCCGTGACGAATCCCATTTCCTGGAGTGCACGGGAGGCGGACACGGGGGGAACGGCTGGCGGCCGGGGGCGCGCGTCGCCCCTCGCCCGCCGCCGCCGACCTCTCGTGCGCCGCGCGACGGCGGCGCCGCGCGCCGCCGCGCCCCCGGGCCCGCGCGCCGCCCCGGCCCCACCGGCCGGCGCGCTACGGGGCCACCGGCGCGGGGCCCGAACGGGGTTCGCGCGGGGCTCGCACAAGTCCCGTACGGGGTGCCGCGCGGGCGCTCCGTGGGCCTACGGGTGCGTCATCCGCAACACGTCGAGAGCCTCGTCGAGCTGGGCGAGCGTCAGGTCGCCGCGCTCCACGTAGCCCGCCTCCAGGACGACCTGACGGATGGTCTTGCGCTCGGCCAGCGAGCGCTTGGCCACCTTCGCCGCCTCCTCGTAGCCGATGTACCGGTTGAGCGGGGTGACCACCGACGGCGAGGACTCCGCGTACTCCCTGGCCCGCTCGACGTTGGCGGTGATCCCGTCGACGGTGCGGTCCGCGAGCAGCCGGGCCGCGTTGCCGAGCAGCCGGATGGACTCCAGCAGGTTCTTCCCGATCACCGGCAGCATCACGTTCAGCTCGAAGTTGCCCGCGGCCCCGGCCGTGGCCACCGTCGCGTCGTTCCCGGTGACCTGCGCGGCCACCATCAGCACCGCCTCGGGGATCACCGGGTTGACCTTGCCCGGCATGATCGAGGAGCCCGGCTGGAGGTCGGGCAGCGCGATCTCGGCGAGCCCGGTGCGCGGCCCGGAGGCCATCCACCGCAGGTCGTTACAGATCTTGGTGAGGCCGACCGCGATGGTCCGCAACTGGCCCGAGGTCTCCACCAGGGCGTCGCGCGCGCCCTGCGCCTCGAAGTGGTTCCTGGCCTCGCTCAGCGGGAGCCCGGTGGTACGGGCCACCTCGGCGATGACGGCCGCCGCGAACCCGGGCGGGGTGTTGATGCCGGTGCCCACGGCGGTGCCGCCGAGCGGCAGTTCGGCCAGGCGCGGCAGCGCGCCGCGCAACCGCTCCACGCCGTAGCTCACCTGCGCCGCGTAGCCGCCGAACTCCTGGCCGAGGGTGACCGGGGTGGCGTCCATCAGGTGCGTGCGCCCCGACTTCACCACGGCGGCGAACTCCTGCGCCTTGCGCCCGAGGGCCTCGGCGAGGTGGTCGAGCGCCGGGATCAGGTCGGCGGTGACGGCCGCGGTGGCGGCGATGTGGATCGAGGACGGGAAGACGTCGTTGGACGACTGGCTGGCATTGACGTGGTCGTTGGGGTGCACGGGCCGGCCGAGGCGCTCGGTGGCCAGCGTCGCGATCACCTCGTTGGTGTTCATGTTGGACGAGGTGCCCGAGCCGGTCTGGAAGACGTCGACCGGGAAGTGCTCGTCCCACCGCCCGTCCGCGACCTCGCCGGCCGCGCCGGCGATCGCCTCCGCGATCTCCTTGTCGATCACCCCGAGCCCGGCGTTGACCGTGGCCGCGGCCGCCTTGATCTGGGCGAGCGCCTGAATGTGCGCCCGCTCGAGCCGCTGCCCCGACACCGGGAAGTTCTCCACCGCCCGCTGCGTCTGCGCCCGCCACTTGGCGTCCGCCGGAACCCGCACCTCACCCATCGAGTCGTGCTCGATCCGGTACTGCTCGTCGCTCATCGTCGACCCACCTCCTGGCAAGACCAGCGTCTGTCCGGTTCCAGGTGTTCCCGAGCGACCCTATCGCCCGTGAATACCGTGAGTAACGCAGCGAGAGGGCAGGTCGGAGAGGCGTACCGATGGCCTACGCGGGCCCGCCCCGGCCGCGCGGCGGCTCACGTCCCGACCGTACGACGAGCCGCCGCACGGCGAGAGCCCCCGACGCCGGGAACGCGTCCTGGCCGGGGGCTCTCTCGTACGGCAACGGCGCGGGTCAGTCCGCGGTGCGCACCGGGATGCTGGTCAGCAGGGGCTGGGTCGGGGACGGGTCGGCGAAGAAGTCGTTGCCCTTGTCGTCGACGACGATGAACGCCGGGAAGTCCTCGACCTCGATCCGCCAGACGGCCTCCATGCCCAGCTCCTCGTACTCCAGGACCTCCACCTTCTTGATGCAGTCCTGCGCGAGGCGGGCGGCGGGGCCGCCGATGGAGCCGAGGTAGAAGCCGCCGTGGGTGGCGCACGCCTTGGTGACCTGGGCGGAGCGGTTGCCCTTGGCCAGCATCACCTTGGAGCCGCCGGCCGCCTGGAGCTGCTCCACGTACGCGTCCATCCGGCCCGCCGTGGTCGGCCCGAAGGAACCGGACGCGTACCCCTCGGGGGTCTTGGCCGGGCCGGCGTAGTAGACCGGGTGGTCCCTGAGGTAGGCCGGCATCTCCTCGCCCGCGTCCAGCCGCTCCTTGATCTTGGCGTGCGCGATGTCGCGGGCGACGACCAGCGTGCCGGTGAGCGAGAGCCGGGTCTTGACCGGGTGCCGGGACAGCTCGGCCAGGATGGCGTCCATCGGCTGGTTCAGGTCGACGGCCACCGCGTCCAGGTCCGGGCCGGCGCCCTTGGTCAGCTCCTCGGCCGTGGTCTCCGGCAGGAAGCGCGCCGGGTCGGTCTCCAACTGCTCCAGGAACACGCCCTCGGCGGTGATCTTCGCGACCGCCTGCCGGTCGGCCGAGCAGGAGACGGCGATGGCCACCGGGCAGGACGCGCCGTGCCGCGGCAGCCGCACCACGCGCACGTCGTGGCAGAAGTACTTGCCGCCGAACTGGGCGCCGATGCCGATCTTCTGGGTCAGCTCGAAGACCTTCTCCTCCAGCTCCCGGTCCCGGAAGCCGTGCCCGGTGGGCGAGCCCTCGGCGGGCAGCTCGTCCAGGTAGTGCGCGGAGGCGTACTTGGCGGTCTTGAGCGCGTACTCCGCGCTGGTGCCGCCGACGACGATCGCGAGGTGGTACGGCGGGCAGGCGGCGGTGCCGAGGGAGCGGATCTTCTCCTCGAGGAACTTCATCATCGACGCCTCGTTCAACACCGCCTTCGTCTCCTGGTAGAGGAAGGACTTGTTGGCCGAGCCGCCGCCCTTGGCCATGAAGAGGAACTTGTAGGCGTCGCCGTCCGTCGCGTACAGCTCGATCTGGGCGGGGAGGTTGGAGCCGGTGTTCTTCTCGTCCCACATGGTGAGCGGGGCCATCTGCGAGTACCGCAGGTTGAGCTGGGTGTACGCGTCGTAGATGCCGCGCGAGAGGGCCTCCTCGTCGCCGCCGGCCGTCAGCACCTGCTGGCCGCGCTTGCCCATCACGATCGCGGTGCCGGTGTCCTGGCACATCGGCAGCACGCCGGCCGCCGCGATGTTGGCGTTCTTCAGCAGGTCGAGCGCCACGAACCGGTCGTTCGGGCTGGCCTCCGGGTCGTCCAGGATGCGCCGCAACTGGGCGAGGTGGGCCGGGCGCAGGTAGTGCGAGATGTCGTGCATGGCCTCGGCCGCCAGCTTCCGCAGCGCCTCCGGCTCCACCTTGAGGAACGTCCGCCCGTCCGCCTCGAAGGTGCTCACACCCTCGGCGGTCACGAGCCGGTACGGGGTGGTGTCCGGGCCAACGGGAAGCAGATCCGTGTACGCGAACTCAGGCATCGGGGGCCAATCCTCACTGCGGTTAGTCGCTGACGTCCATGGCAGGCGCTTCCCGGGGCAGAGCGAGGGGAGCGCCCACCAGAGTAGAACGGCGGTCCGACACCGTGTCGGTGAGGTGGGGCTCAGGAGACGCGGGCGCCTCTATCGCGATCTATCGCGTATCGCTAGGCTGGGGCGCGTGGACGAACACCAGCCGGTTCCCTTGACCAAGCCCGACGCCGCACCCCCGACCGCCACCCCGACGGTGGCCCCGGCCGTGCCGGCGGACGCCATCCGGGCCTCCGACGCCGACCGCGACCGCGTCGCCGACATCCTCCGCGAGGCCCTGGCGGAGGGGCGCCTGACCGCAGAAGAGCACGCCGAGCGGATCAGCGGGGTGTACGAGGCGAAGACGCGGGGTGAACTCACCCCGTTCGTACGGGATCTGCCGACGGCGGGCGCCGCGATGAGCCCGGACGGGACGCGGGCGGCACGCCCGGCCTCCGCCAGCACGCCCACGCTGCCGCCCCCGCGCAACTCGCTCACCGACAACCTGATCGCGGTCTTCGGCGGCGCCGGCCGCCGGGGGCGGTGGCGGGTCGGCCGAAAGACCAACGCGTTCGCGCTCTTCGGAGGCGTGGAGATCGACCTGACCGAGGCGGTCTTCGAGCAGCAGGAGATCGTCATCCAGGCCACCGCGATCTTCGGCGGCGTGGAGATCCGGGTGCCGGAGAACGTCACGCTGCGCTCGGCGGGCACCGGCATCTTCGGCGGCTTCGACGTCGCCGACACGGAAGCGGAGGATCCGGCGGCCCCGGTGGTGGTCGTCAGCGGCTTCGCGGTCTTCGGTGGCGTGGAGGCCAAGCCCAAGCGCGGGAAGCGGATCCGGAACCTGAACGCTTAGCGGCGCGAACGGACGGTCGAAAACCCCCAGTACGGCGGGTCGGAAACGCACAGCCCCACGCACCGAACGGAACGTCTGTACGACGCGAGGCAACCGTGTGCATAAGCACCCGCACAGCGGGTAAAGCTTCGTGCATCGTCTCTCGTACGGCTGCGGGCGCGAACGGTCGTGCGCAGCGAGGCGGGCAAGGGTGACCCAAACCGGAGCCGTCGTCAGGAGTAGACCGTGCTGCAACCGCATCACCCCCTGCAGGACGCCGCCGTGCCCCCGCAGCGTGAGCACGCTCGCGATCAGGCCGGCCCCTGGCATTCCGAGGCGGTGTGCCGCCGCGACGAAGCCGGGCTCTTCTTCGCCCCCTCCAAGGAACCGACCGCCGCCCGGCTGTCCCGGGAGGAGGCCGCGAAGCGGGTCTGTGCCCGCTGCCCGGTCATGGTCGAGTGCCGGGAGCACGCGCTCATACAGCCCGAGCCGTACGGCGTGTGGGGCGGCCTCACGGCGGCCGAGCGCCGCGTGGTGCTGGCCCGCCGCCGGCGGCGCGAGGCGGAGCTGCAGCGAGCGGTACGGGTCGCCGCGGCGGGCTGACGGCGCCCCCGCCGAGCGCCCGACTCCCGCCCGCGGCCCACGCCCCGACCTCACCCAGGTGCCACCGCTGTCCCGCGTCCCACGCGCGCGGAAAGCGGGGGAGCCGGGTCCGCCGTCCATCGGCGGACCCGGCTCCGTTGTGCCGTACCAGCGCTGTGCCGTACCAGCGCGGTGGGTCAGCGTGCGCGCTCGAAGTCGACCGAGGCGTACGCGCGCAGCTTGGACAGCCGGTGGGTGGAGTCGATCTGCCGGATCGTGCCCGACTTCGAGCGCATGACCAGCGACTGGGTGGTCGCGGTCTCGGCCCGGTAGCGCACGCCGCGCAGCAGGTCGCCGTCGGTGATGCCGGTGGCCACGAAGAACACGTTGTCGCCGCTGACCAGGTCGTCGGTCTGGAGCACCCGGTCCAGGTCGTGGCCCGCGTCCAGGGCGCGCTGGCGCTCCACGTCGTCCTTGGGCCACAGCCTGGCCTGGATGGTGCCGCCCAGGCACTTGATCGCGCAGGCCGCGATGATGCCCTCCGGGGTGCCGCCGATGCCGAGCAGCAGGTCCACGCCGGTGCCTTCGCGCACGGCCATGATCGCGCCCGCGACGTCGCCGTCCGAGATGAACTTGATCCGGGCCCCGGCCTCCCGGACCTCCTTGACGATGGAGTCGTGGCGCGGCCGGTCCAGGATGACGACGGTGACGTCCTCCGGGCTGGAGCGCTTGGCCTTGGCGATGCGCCGGATGTTCACGCCGACCGGGGCCGTGATGTCCACGAACTCGGCCGCTTCCGGGCCCGTCACGAGCTTGTCCATGTAGAAGACGGCCGACGGGTCGAACATCGAGCCGCGCTCGGCGACGGCGAGTACCGAGACCGCGTTGGCCATGCCCTTGGCGGTGAGCGTGGTGCCGTCCACCGGGTCGACGGCCACGTCGCACTCCGGGCCGGTCCCGTCGCCGACGCGCTCGCCGTTGAAGAGCATCGGCGCTTCGTCCTTCTCGCCTTCGCCGATGACGACGACGCCGTTCATCGAGACCGTGTGCACGAGCGAACGCATGGCCTTGACGGCCGCGCCGTCCGCGCCGTTCTTGTCGCCACGGCCGACCCAGCGGCCGGATGCCATGGCGCCGGCCTCGGTCACCCGGACCAGCTCCAACGCGAGGTTGCGGTCGGGGGCCTCGGGGCTGACTTCGAGGGGGGACGGCAGATGATGCTCGGTCATCGGAACGCACCTTTCTGTACGGCGACGGCCGTGTGACCCCTCCCGCCCGAAGCGGGGCAAGGAGGGCGAGGGTGTGCACGACTTTATCGGTACGCCGCGAAAATGAGCAGAGCACCCCACGTATGAGCGCGATCACTCGACCTGTGGAGATCCACCGCGCGGCGGATCGGGGCCGCTGGTCAGAGCGCTCGGGTCATAGGGGACCATGGTGCTGTGGCCGGTATGCGTGGTGAGAATCGAACCGTACAGAATCTGGTGCTGTCGTTGGGCGTGACGATGGTCGCCGCGGTGGGCATCTACGTCTTCATTCCGCACGATGACAGCAAAGACCCGATCAAGACGGTGAACACCCGCGTCGAGGTCGACCAGGTGCGCCGAACGGCCCCCTACGCCGTCGCCGCTCCCGAGGGGCTGCCCAAGGACTGGCGCGCCACCTCGGTCAGCTACCGGGGCAAGTCGGACTTCGGCGCCGTGTGGCACCTGGGGTACCTGACGCCCGACAAGGAGTACGTGGGCGTCGAGCAGAGCGACACGGACCGCGTACGGAACTACGTGGCCGACGTCACGCACAAGGCCAAGCAGCGCGGCGGTGCCGTCGAGGTCGACGGCAAGAAGTGGAACCGGTACGCGGGCGAGAAGTACAACGCGCTGGTCCGCGAGGAGCCGGGCGTCACGACCGTGGTCACCGGTACCGCGCCCGAGCGGGACCTGCTGCGCATGGTCGACGCGCTGGAGATGAAGAAGGGTCAGCGGCCCAGCTTCGCCCCCCAGGGCGCCGAGTCCGCCCCGGCCAAGCCCGCCGAGTGAGGCCCTAGCGGGCCCAGCGGGCCAGTGATCTAGCAGGTCAGTGGGCCAGCGGCCCAGCGACCCAGCGACCGTACGGGTTGGTGGGCCGGCGCGTAGGGTGCCGGGCCGCTTCCGAGACGCGCGACGCCCCCGACCCGGGTGGGGGCGGGGGCGCGGTACGGCGTGGCCGGCGGGCGGGGCCGCCGGCGGTGGCCGGAGCCGGGGTGGGCTCAGACGGTGGTGACGACCTCGTCGTAGTCCAGGCGGGGCGAGCGGGGGTTGAAGGCGCCCTCGCCCGGCTTGCCCAGGTTGACCACGGCCAGCACCTGGTGGTCGCCGTCGGCGAAGAACTCCTTGCTCAGGCCGGCCGCGTCGAAGCCGGTCATCGGGCCGGCGGCGAGACCCGCCGCGCGGACGCCGAGGATGAAGTAGCCGATCTGGAGCGAGGCGTTGAACGTGCCGGCCTGCTCGCGCACCGGGCGCTCGGCGAAGAAGGCGTCCTTGATGCCCGGGGCGTGCGGGAAGAGCTTCGGCAGTTCCTCGTGGAACTCGTGGTCCACGGCGAGCACGGCCACCAGCGGGGCGGCGGCGGTCTTCGGGCGGTTGCCCTCGGCCATGTGCGAGACCAGGCGCTCACGGGCCTCGGGCGAACGGACGAGCAGCACCCGCAGCGGCGACATGTTGAACGCCGTGGGGGCGTACTTGACCAGGTCGTAGATCGCCTTGATCTGCTCCTCGGTCACCGGCTCGTCGGTGAAGGTGTTGGCCGTGTGGGCCTCACGGAAGAGCAGGTTCTGGGCGGTCGCGTCCAGGGCGAGAGTCATGACATACCTTCTGCTTGTTTGTGCTGGTCTAGCGGCACAAGGCCGAGCTTGGCGTCTCTCACTGTACGCGTTTTAGATTAAGTTTCAACTAAAACGTTGCGGGGGTGCCCCAGGTCACGCGTTCCCGCGTGCCCGATCGTGGTGCGCCCTCGCCTTGCTCTCCCGCGCGGCACACGACGCCTCACCCGCCCGGGTCGCGTCGGCGCGGGTCAGATCGGGGTGTGGTCCGGCGGCGGCGCCGGGTCAGTCCGCGTCCTCGCCCTCGCCGGGTGTCGCGCCCGACGCGTTGTCGTCGGCGGCGGCGTCGGAGCGCTCGGCGAGGGCGGCGTCGAGCCGCGCCCGCGCGCCGTCCAGCCAGCGGCGGCAGACCTGCGCCAGCTCCTCGCCCCGCTCCCACAGCGCGAGCGACTCCTCCAACGTGGTGCCGCCCGTCTCCAGTCGCCGCACCACCTCGACCAGCTCGTCCCGCGCCTGCTCGTACCCGAGCGCGGTCTCGGTCGACTTCTCGCCCGTCTTCACCATGCCTCCAGCCTATGTGCGCGGTACGACAGCGGGGTTGCGGTCGTATGGCGTCACCCCGCAGGTCCGCCCCGGGCGGGGACCGGTCACGGCGGGCCGGCGTTACACCTGGACCGCGCCCGGGACAGGGCGCGGCGGGGAGCATCGGCCGTTCGTTCGTCGGCGTCCGTCCGCGCCCGTTGTCCGGCGTACCGGAGCCAGCCCATCGGAAGGAAACGATCGTGGCACGAACCCTGCGCAGGCTCAGCACGGCCACGGCCCTGCTCGGCGTGGTGATCCTCGGCGTGGCGGGCCCCGCGTCCGCGGCCGAGACCGCCCACAACAAGAAGACCCAGCACCTCACGGACCGGCCCACCAGCGGCATGGCGAAATCCTGCGTCGAACGCGGCATCCACCTGGCGGCGAGTACGTACGACTGGCTCCAGTCCGGAGGGATGGGGGAGCGCTCGAACCTGTACCTCGGCGAGGGCTCGTACACCTGGCGGGACTGCCTCTACCCGAAGAACGGCTACTACGAGCACTGGACGTCGCTGAACCCCGACCACCCCGACTGGGAGACGATCAAGCTCAACGGCGACTGGAAGCCGTCGGTTCCCGGCGACTGGACGTGGGGCTCCGTTCTCGACCCGCGCTTCTGACCGGTCGCCGCGCGGTGGCGAAGGGGTCCCGACGGCCTCGGCGCCACCGCCGGCCCCGGCCCGGCAGACCCGCGTACGCCCCCGCCCGCTACGACTCCCCGGCCGGTCGCTCCGCCGTCACCGTGAACGCGCCGTCGGCGACCCGGGCCCGCAGCCGCTCGCCGTCGGCGACCTCAGCGGCCTCCCGTACCACCGCGCCGTCCTCGTGCTGGAGCACCGCGTACCCCCGGCGCAGGGTCGCCGCGGGAGATAGGGCCACCACGCGCGCGCGGGTGTGGGCGAGTTCGGAGTCGGCGCGGTCGAGGAGGTGGCGCAGCGTGCCGCGGCTGCGGTGCAGCAGGGCCGCGACCTGCTCCTCGCGGTCGTCCACCATGCGCTCCGGCTGCCGCAGACACGGCCGGGCCAGGGCCGCGGCCAGGCCGCGCTCCTCGCGGTCGAGGTGGCCGCCGACCGCGCGCAGCGCGCGCTCGCGCAGGTGCCGTACCCGGGTCAGCTCCTCGCCGACGTCCGGTACGACCTTCTTGGCCGCGTCCGTGGGTGTGGAGGCCCGCAGGTCGGCGACGAGGTCGAGCAGCGGCGAGTCCGGCTCGTGGCCGATGGCCGAGACCACCGGGGTGCGGCAGGCGGCGACGGCCCGGATCAACTGCTCGTCGGAGAACGGCAGCAGGTCCTCCACGCTGCCACCGCCGCGCGCCACCACGATCACGTCGACCTCGGCGTGGGCGTCCAGCTCCTTGACCGCCTCGATGACCCGGGGCACCGCGTGCACCCCCTGCACCGGCACCGTGCGCACCTCGAACCGCACCGCCGGCCAGCGCAGCCGCGCGTTCTCCAGCACGTCCCGCTCGGCCGCCGAGGCCCGGCCGCAGACCAGACCGACGAGCTGCGGCAGGAACGGCACCGGGCGCTTGCGGTCGGCCGCGAAGAGGCCCTCGGCGGCCAGCGACTTCTTCAGCCGCTCCAGCCTGGCCAGCAGCTCGCCCACGCCCACCGGGCGGATCTCCGCCGCCCGCAGCGAGAGCTGGCCGCGCGGCGCGTACCACTCCGGCTTGGCGTGCACCACGACCCGCGCGCCCTCCGAGACCGAGTCCGCCACCTGCTCGAAGACGGACCGGAAGCACGTGACGGTCAGGGAGATGTCGTACGAGGGGTCGCGCAGCGTCAGGAACACCACGCCCGCGCCGGGCCGCCGGGAGAGCTGGGTGATCTGCCCCTCCACCCACACCGCCCCCAACCGGTCGATCCAGCCCCCGATGAGCCGGGACACCTCGCCGACCGGAATGGGCGTCTCCGCAGACGTTTGCCTAGCCATGCGCACGAGCGTAGCCGCGGCCACCGACAGCGCCCGGCGCCCGCCCGCCGCGAGCCCCGCCACCCCCGCCTCCCGCCGCGTACGGCGTGGCCGTGCCTCCACCGCGTACGGCGTGGCCGCGTACGGCCGGCGCCCGGGGTGGGCGCGTGCGCTCCCGGCCGCCGTCAGCGTGCGCCGGCGCCCGGGCCGCCGGGGCCGCTCGACGGGCCTGCCGTACCGCTCGTACCGCCCGTCGCGCGCCCGCGCCACTGCGCCGCCAGCACCACGAGGCCCACGCCCAGCCAGATCGCGCCGACGAGCTGCGCCGTTCCCGACGCCTCCACGATCACCGCGATGACGATGCCCATGCCGACCAGCGGCACCAGCACGTGCCGCAGCACGCTCGGCACCTCGGCCCGCTTGCGTACCCAGAACCAGCCGATCACCGACGCGTGCAGCAGCGCGAACGCGGTCAGGGCGCCGACGTCGACCACCGAGACCAACCGGTCCAGCCCGTCGTCGCGACGGGCCGCCCACACCGCCGCGATCAGCGTGACCACGGCGGCGCTGAGCAGCGCCCGGCGTGGCACCCCGCTGTGCGCGTTCACCTTGGCCACCACGCCGGGCAGCCGCCGGTCGCGGGCCATCGCGAACAGCAACCGCCCGGCCGCGGCCTGCCCGGCCAGCGCCGCGAACGCCGCGCCGATCGCCTTGCTCACCGCCACCAGGTCGTGCAGCCAGGTGCCCACGGAGGTGTCGACCGCGGCGTAGAAGGCGCCGCCCTGCGCGGCGGGGTCGGCGGCCAGCTCCGACGACGAGGTGGGGGAGAGCAGCGCGGCCAGATAGGTCTGCACGATGAACAGGAAGCCCGCCACCGCCAGGCAGGTCAGCACCGCGCGCGAGACCCGCGCCGGGCCAGCGGCGCTGCGCCACCCGCTCCCCTTACCCGCCGGCGCGCCCCCCTCGCCCCCCTCGCGCCCCCCGCCCTTCTTACGGCTCGTACGGCTCGTACCGGCCTTACCGCCCTCACCGTCACCGTCACCGTCGTCCAGCGTTTCCTCCGCGAACGAGGCGATGGCGTCGAAGCCCAGGTACGACAGGACGGCCACCGACACCGCGCCGAAGACGGCCGAGATCGTGAACCCGCTCTGCCCGGTCAGCGGCGAGAGCCAGTCGCGCTGCGCGCCGTGCGCGGCCAGTTCCACCAGCGCCGCGGCCACGAACACCAGCAGCACCGCGATCTCCATCGCGAGCACCAGGAACCCGACCAGCGCCGCCGCCCGTACGCCCCACAGGTTGAGCCCGGTGGTCACCACGACGGCGATCGCGGTCCACACCCACCGGTCCACCGACGGCACCAGCTCCTCCATCGCGATGCCGGAGAAGAGGTACGCGACCGCGGGGATGAGCAGGTAGTCGAGCATCGCCATCCACCCGGCGACGAAGCCGGGGCCCTCGCCCAGCCCGACCCGGGCGTAGGTGAAGACGGAGCCGGCGCGCGGGGCGACGCGGACCATCTGGGCGTACGAGTACGCGGTGAAGGCCATCGCCACCGTCGCCACCAGGTACACCAGCGCCACCGCGCCGTGCGACTTGGCGTCCAGGGTGCCGAAGACACCGACGGGAGCCATCGGCGCGATGAACAGCAGGCCGTAGACGACCAGATCGCGGAAGGTGAGCGTGCGTCGCAGTGTGGCCTGTGTGGTCTTCGGGCCGGCCATGATGCCTCCGTAGGTCGCGCGCCTCGGCTCAGTCTGATCCACCCGCGCGCCCTTTCCGCGCTGCGGCACGGCCGTACCATGGTCAGCATGACCGCAACGCCCAGCCCGACGCCCGCCACGGCCCCCGGCGGAGACGCCTCGCGCGCCACCGGCCGGGTCCTGCTCGCAGCCCCGCGGGGGTACTGCGCGGGTGTGGACCGTGCCGTGATCGCCGTCGAGAAAGCCCTGGAGCAGTACGGCGCACCCATCTACGTGCGCAAGGAAATCGTCCACAACAAGTACGTCGTACGGACCCTGGAGAAGAAGGGCGCGATCTTCGTCGAGGAGACGGAGGAGGTGCCCGAGGGCTCCATCGTGATCTTCTCGGCGCACGGCGTCGCGCCGGTCGTCCACGAGGAGGCGGCCGAGCGCCGCCTCGCCACCATCGACGCGACCTGCCCGCTGGTGACCAAGGTCCACAAGGAAGCCGTCCGGTTCGCCAAGGACGACTACGACATCCTCCTCATCGGCCACGAGGGCCACGAGGAGGTCATCGGCACCAGTGGCGAGGCGCCCGACCACGTCACGCTGGTCGACGGCCCCGACGACGTCGCGAACGTCGAGGTCAGGGACGAGTCCAAGGTCGTGTGGCTCTCCCAGACCACACTCTCCGTCGACGAGACGATGGAGACGGTGGACGCGCTCAAGGAGAAGTTCCCCCAGCTCATCAGCCCGCCCAGCGACGACATCTGCTACGCGACGCAGAACCGCCAGGTCGCCGTAAAGCAGATAGCCGCCGACTCCGACCTGGTCATCGTCGTCGGCTCGAAGAACTCCTCCAACTCGGTGCGGCTGGTCGAGGTCGCGCTCGGCGCCGGCGCCAAGGCCGGTCACCTGGTCGACTACGCGAGCGAGATCGACGAGGCGTGGCTCGAAGGCGTGCGCACCGTCGGCGTCTCCTCGGGCGCGTCGGTGCCCGACGTGCTGGTCGAGGGCGTCCTCGAATGGCTCGCCGAGCGCGGGTTCGCGGACGTCGAGGTGGTGCAGCCGATGCAGGAGAGCATCACGTTCTCGCTGCCCAAGGAGTTGCGCCGAGACCTGCGCGCCGAGGCGGCGGCAGCGGCCTCCCGTGGCCCCGCCGAGGGAGAAGCCACCGCCTGACCGGATCGGGCGTCCGGGCCCGGGCCGCCTGACCCGGCCCCGTGCCCGCCGTCGGCCGACGCTGCCCGGGCCGGGGCGCGAGCACCCCTCGCACCCCGGCCGGACCCGTTCGCCGGGCTCCGCGCGCCGACACGCTCCCGCCCGCCGGCCCGGTGGGCGGGGCCGAACCCGGTTCGGTTCGGTGGGGCGGAGCCCGGTGGGGCGGCGGTGAGCGGCGGCGAAGAAGGTGGCGGCCCCCGTCGAATCAGGGTCAGGGCCGGCCGCCCCGTCGTAGCGTGGTGTTCATGAACGTATTCGGTGTGGACATCGGCGGCTCCGGCATCAAGGGCGCACCGGTCGACCTGGAACGCGGCGACCTGGCGGCCGAACGACACAAGGTGCTCACCCCGCATCCGGCGACCCCGGACGCCGTGCTCGACGGCGTCTGCGAGGTGATCGAGCACTTCGGTTGGTCCGGCCCGGTCGGGGCCACCTATCCCGGCGTGGTGGTCGACGGCACGGCGCGTACCGCCGCCAACGTGGACAAGGCGTGGATCGGAGTGAACGCCGCGCAGAAGCTCGCCGAGCGGCTGGGCGCGCCGGTCACACTGGTCAACGACGCGGACGCGGCGGGCATCGCGGAGCTGCGGTTCGGTGCCGGGCGGGGGCGGACCGGGACCGTCATCCTGCTGACGTTCGGCACCGGCATCGGCAGCGCCGTCTTCAGCGGCGGGCAGTTGGTGCCCAACACGGAACTGGGCCACCTGGAACTCCACGGTCACGAGGCCGAGGCGCGCGCCTCCACCCGGGCCAAGGAGGAGGGGGACCTGAGCTGGCAGCACTGGGCGCGCCGGGTGCAGAAGTACCTCGCCCACGTGGAGATGCTGTTCTCGCCCGAGCTGTTCATCATCGGCGGCGGCATCAGCCGCAAGGCCGACAAGTTCCTGCCGCTCATCGAGGGCATCCGGGCCGACGTGGTGCCAGCGCAGCTCCGGAACAACGCGGGGATCGTCGGCGGGGCGATGGCCGCGGCGCTCGCCGCCCCTCCCGCCGGCTCGGCCTCCCACCCGCACCCGGCCGCGACCGCTCTGCCCGCAGCGGAGCCGGGCTCGGCCGCCGGCCTCTGAGTCGGGCTGTTCCGCGCACGGCCGCCCTGACCTGCCTGGCTGCCGTGACCAGCGGAGTCGTGGCCGCAGCCGGCGCCTCAGCTCCAGCGGGCGGCGCCGCCTCGGTGCCCGCGGTCAGGGCCTCAGCGCCCAGGGTCGGGGTCTCAGTGCCCGCGGGCGGCGGCCCGGCCGCGTCGCCCCTCGGGCCCGCGCCCCGCACGCGGAGCCGGGCGCTGGCCGTCGGCGACGTACGCGGCGTCCTCGCCCGGCGCCGCGTGCTGGCCTGGCGCCGCGTGTTGGCCCGGCGCCGGCCGGCCGGCCTCACGCTCGCTCGCGCCGGCGCGCTCGGCGCCGGCCGACTGCGCCCCGGCGTGCTGCCGGGCCCGCCGCTGGCGCCGGCCGACCAGCGCGACGCGGCGTACGAGGACGATCAGGCCGGTGATGAGCGTGCCCGTGTACAACCAGCCGACCTCGAGCGAGAGCGCGGTGACGACGTTCATCGCGTGCTCGCCGAGCCCGTCCCCGCCCTCGCCCAGCGGGACGAGCCCGACCGCGAAGGCGATCGGCACGCTCACCGGCCCGGCGATCAGGTCCGCCGGCCGCACCCACACTCCGCTCGCCGCGCAGACCAGCAGGAAGAACAGGCCGTACGCGACCGTCGAGCCGGACAGCAGCAGCGCGGCCAGGCACCCCACGGCGAGCATGGTGAGGGTGGCCAGCATGCCGGTGCCGAACCCGGTCAGCTTGGGCTCGGGCAGTCTGCGCACCGCGGCGAGCAGCGGCTCGGGCAGCGGCCCGGCGGCCCGCGCCCGGTAGACGGTGGCGTTCTCACCGGTGTCGGCGCCGGCACCGCCGACTCCGACACCGGCCGGACCTCCGGCGGGCGGCCGGGGCGGCGGTGCCGTACGGCGGGGCGTACGCGTACTGGGTCGTTCCACCGCACCAACGTAGGTCGCCCTGTGCCGGTGCAGGGGCCATGGACACGCGCTTTGACTCACCTTGATTGTGTGTTCGACCGATAGTCCGCCCGGCGGGGTACTCGATACGGCCGTACGGGCGCATGCCGGGCACAGCGGGAATCTGTGGCCGCGCGGGGGCAGGAGGTGGGCTCGTAGCGGGGTGGGGCGTTGGACCCCCGGGGTGGCCGGACGGCCGGGCGGGGGAGTGTTCGGAGCGGGCCCGTAGACTGGTGGACCGGCCCGTCCGGGCCCGCCCTACCCAATTCTCGCTACGGGAAGTCGCCACGTGTCGCTCACGATCGGAATCGTCGGCCTGCCGAATGTCGGCAAGTCGACCCTGTTCAACGCCCTGACCAAGAACGACGTGCTGGCGGCCAACTACCCGTTCGCCACCATCGAGCCGAACGTCGGCGTCGTGGGCGTGCCCGACCCCCGCCTCGACACCCTCGCCGAGATCTTCTCCTCGCAGCGCAAGCTGCCGGCGACGGTGGACTTCGTGGACATCGCGGGCATCGTCCGCGGCGCGTCGGAGGGCGAGGGCCTGGGCAACAAGTTCCTCGCGAACATCCGCGAGTCGGACGCGATCTGCCAGGTCATCCGGGCCTTCCAGGACGAGAACGTGGTCCACGTGGACGGCAAGGTCTCGCCCAAGGACGACATCGAGACGATCAACACCGAGCTGATCCTGGCCGACCTCCAGTCCATCGAGAAGGCGCTGCCCCGACTCACCAAGGAGTCGCGCCTGCAGAAGGACAAGGTGCACGTGGTGGCCGCGGCCGAGGCCGCGCAGAAGATCCTCGAAGAGGGCCGCACCCTCTTCTCGGCCGGCATCACCCGCAACACGGAGCAGGGCCAGCTCCTGCACGAGCTGCACCTGCTGACCACCAAGCCGTTCCTGTACGTCTTCAACGTGGACGAGGACGAGCTGGTCGACGAGTCCTTCAAGGACGCCCAGCGCGCCCTGGTGGCCCCGGCCGAGGCGATCTTCCTCAACGCGAAGATCGAGTCCGAGCTGATCGAGCTGTCCGACGATGAGGCCCTCGAACTCCTCCAGTCCATGGGCCAGGAAGAACCGGGCCTCGCCACCCTGGCCCGCGTCGGCTTCGAGACCCTGGGCCTCCAGACCTACCTGACCGCCGGCCCCAAGGAGGCCCGCGCCTGGACCATCAAGAAGGGCGCGACGGCCCCGGAGGCGGCGGGCGTCATCCACACGGACTTCCAGAAGGGCTTCATCAAGGCCGAGGTCATCTCCTTTGACGACCTGGTCGAGACCGGCTCGGTCGCCGACGCCCGCGCGGCGGGCAAGGCGCGCATGGAGGGCAAGGACTACGTGATGCAGGACGGGGACGTGGTGGAGTTTCGGTTCAACGTGTAGAGGGCGACACGTCATCAGATCGTTGACCTGGCAAACATGCAGGTCAGGGAGGGTCCGGCTCTTCGGGGTCGGGCCCTTTGTTATTCCCGTGCTGGGGCGGGGTGGGGGTGTCCGTGCTGGGATGTGTGTGAGCGGGGTGCCGACCGGGCCGTGAAGGTAGTGCGGACGTGGCGCTTTTCCTACTCATTTGACACAATTGATGGCATGGCTGAGGCGACGTACGGCATCGGGGAAGGGCCAGCGACGAGGGTGAGCTTGTCGCTGCCGGAGGGGACCGCGGAGGCGATCCGGGCTCGCGTGGGCAAGCGGGAGTTCTCTGCGTTCATCGCCGAGGCGGTGGAGCGTGAGTTGCGCGGGCAGGTCCTGGACGAGTACCTGGCGGACTACGAGAGCCGCAAGGGGCCGGTCTCCGAGCCGGCTCGTCAGCGGGCGCGGCAGGTATTCGACGAGGTGTTCGCCGAGGAGGCCGAGTGGCCCGCCGCAGGCTGAGTCACGAGGGGACGCTCGTCCTCGATAGCGAGGGGCTCTCGAAGCTGCTCGCTGACGAAGAACAGGTGGTGGCTCTGATCGCTGAGGCGCGCTCGCGCGGCATGGAGGTCGTGATCAGTGCGCTCACCATCATCGAGGCCGTCCACGCCCGTACGAACACGTCACGCCTGAACTGGGTGCTTTCCGGGCTGCGGGTCGTCCCGGTCGGTGACGAGGAGGCGAGGGCTGCCTCGAAGTTGCTGATGAATGCCGGGTTGCACGGACACAAGTACGCGATCGACGCGGCCGTCGCCGAGGCCGCGCTGCGACAGCACCGCCCCGTGGTCATGCTGACTTCCGATATTGACGATATGGCCAAGCTGTGCGGCGAGCGGGTGCGGCTCGTGGCGGTGTGATTTCCCTCCGAACCCGCCCCCCTATCCGCCCCCGTTCGCCTCAGTTCTTGCGGGGCGGAAGCAGTCTCGTCAGGTCAAGGCTGATCTCGAAGGGCACCGGGCGCTTGAGGGTGTCCCGGAAGATGCCGGCGGGGGCGTAGGCCGAGGTGGGGGCGTCCAACTCGTAGACGTGGACGACGGGGGCGCCGGCCTCGTCCTCGACGCACCAGTAGTGGGGGATGCCGGCCTCCGCGTACTTGCGGAGCTTGACCGTGCGGTCCCGGTGGGCGGATTCGGGGGACACCACCTCGATGACGAGCTGGACCTCGTCCGGCGTGAACCAAGTGCGGGCGGGGTCGAAGGGGGCGGTGGTGGTCAGGAGGTCCGGTTCGGGGCGGTTGCGGGCGTCGAGGCGGATGGTCATCTCGCGGCCGACGTGCGTGTTGGCGGGCGCCTGATCCATGAGGGCGACAGTCAGCAAGCTAATGAGGTGGCCGTGCCACCACCTCTGCGGGGACATCATGAAGACGAGCGCTCCGTCGATGAGCTCGGTATGGCGGGGTGCCTCGGGGAGGCGGTCCAGGTCCTCCGCGAACCAGCCTTCGGCGCGTGGTGGGCGCATCCAGTCGGGCAGTGCGGTCATGGTCCAACCGTAGCGGGCCCGCCCGCTCCCGGACCCGTATTGCAACGACCAGTCCAAAACCTGTTACGATGATCGCATGGCCCGACCGAGGACATTCGACGAGGAGCGGGCCCTGGACGCGGCTGTCTGGGCGTTCTGGGTGAAGGGGTACGAGGCGACCTCCACGCAGGACCTCTGTAGCGCCACGGGTCTGGGGCGGAGCAGTATCTACAACACCTTCAGCAGCAAGCGTGAACTCTTCACGCGGGCGCTGGCGCGGTACATGGACGTCATGACCGCCGGGCAGGTGGCCGTTCTGGAGCAGGTCGAGCGGTCGGCCATGGAGCGGTTGCGGGCGTTGTTCGACGTGGTCATCGACGGCGAGTTCGAGCGGCGGGTCGAGGGGCGCAGCGTCGGGTGTCTCACGGTGAACACCACCGTCGAGATAGCCGGCCGCGACCCGGAGATCGCGGAACTGTTGGCGCGGGACCTGGAGCGGCGGCTCGCGTCGTTTCGGGGCGTGATCGAGGCGGGGCAGCGAGCCGGGGAGATCTCGACGACTCGTGACGCGGACTCGCTGGCCCGATTCATCAACGCGGTGATCGGCGGCATGCGCGTCTCGGCCCAAGGGGGCGCCGACCGGGCCGTGTTGGAGAGCGTCGCCGATACGGCCTTGGTGGCCCTGTCTAGTTAGCCCGTTAGTCGGCCCGTCGGTCGGCTGAACCGCGTCGTCCCGTGGGGGCGGCGCGGCTCGGTGTGGGCAAGTTTTGTACTGATCTATCTAAAACCGGCGTCCGGTGTCTGGCGTTCATGTCGGTCTCGCCGACCCGCACCCCCACTCGCTCTCGTCCGTCAATTTCCATCAATTTCATCAACACAGGAGTAAATGTCGTGCCGCGTGCAATTTACGTGCTTTCGCTAGGAATCTTGGCGCCCGCGTCGGTGCGAGAGGGTAAGTGGCAAGATCACGAACACGTGGGCGGCCTGGTGCCGGTTGTGCTTGACGTGCAGTGACGGACAGTTCGCAAGCCAGCGCCCCGCCTAGCTTGATCGCTAGGCGGGGCGCTGGCCTGGTCTACGGCGGGGGGCTACTCGCGCCCCTCGGCGTCAGGGTGCGGGTCACGTACGACAAGGGGGGCGTCTCGGGGGCAGGCGCTGCGAACGAATCCGGGGGCGCTCGCTCGCTCGACGTAGCCAACTTGTACGGGCGCCTCGGTCCTCTCGCCGCAATAGACGCAGATGGCGCTGCGTGGGCTGGGTGGGCCAGCGGCGGTTAGCGCCTCGGCGTTCACGCGGCCACCCCTGGGTCACGGTTGGATATGAGGGTGTCAAGCGCTGCACTGCCGTGAACCCGCACCCCGGGATAGTCCAGTCCCCAGGTCGCCCATGCCAACTCCCTGCGTCGCCGACGGCGAACGCGGTCGGCTGCGAGGTGGGCGGCGTAGTACGGCCGAATGGCGGGGCCTCGGTCGTGGATGCGGTAGCGGCGGGGCGGCATGCTGCTGACTGGTGCTGGCGCGGGGAGGGTGAGCGCATGGCGCCTCTCGGCGGCGGGCGCGCGGGTGACGCTCCTGCGTGGCTTGCCGAGGATGGGCTGTAACAGCACGCGGAGCGCGCATTGCAGCGCTCGGAGGATAAGGTCTCGCATTGTCGTTCAGCTCCCTGAAGCTGTCTGGCGGTGCCCCGGCCAGCCGCGTAGGACCGGTTGGTCGGGGCCTTGGTGTGGTGCTTTGCCGACGGTAGAGCAACACGTCTAACACGTCTACCTGTCTACCTGTCTAAGTCGCCGACGCGTAGCCCTGTTGCCTACGCTCTCCCCATGGTCGAGAACTCCCCTGATCCACACGCTTCGCGCGCTCCGTACCTCCGCGTACTGGAAGCGGTGGCGGCGGACATTCGAGAGGGCCGGCTGCAACCTGGCGCGCGCATCCCTTCTGAGGCGCAACTCTGCGAGATGCATGGCGTGGCCCGGGAGACTGCGCGGCGCGCGGTGCGAGTTTTGCGGGAACGTGGGCTCGTGGTGACGGAATGGGGCAAGGGAACCTACGTCGTGGACCCGGATGAGGACGCCAACTAGCCTTGTTTCGGGGCGTTATACACATGGGGATATGCCCGGTGCAGCTTTTCGGCGAAATCGCCAACGGGGGGTTCTACGTACTTCCATGAATGCTCACCCGGATGATGCTTGAAAAGCAGGCAAAAATCCGTGCGCGACGCATTGGCAACACCGCAGTCGGCCCGGTATCGAATTCGTACGCCTAGGCGTCCGCCACCCCAAAAGACCCAAGCGGCGCCGAGAGCGTCGAAGTCTTTCAGGTACTGTGCATGTGGGCTGAGGTGGCCACTGCTTAGGTCGCATCCGACGGTATGCTTCACGTCGTCAGCTTCGAATACCAGACTGGCGACACAGGCTCGGAGCATTGCGCGGCTTTCGTTTCTGTAGACGGGGAAGTTGCTTTCTCGGTAGGCGGGTGCATGGCTCAGCTAGTTTGAATGCTGGGCTGCGGCAAGCGCAGTCCGCGTAAGCGGTCGTGCGGCGAAAGGGGCTCCACGCGATCGCGGAGCACCAGGAATTTCCAACCGCTCGCATTCGGGTCTGTGCGTAGGTCGAGAACCACGCGCGGTTCGCCAGGGATGTCAAGAATATCGCCGACCCTGACGGTTCCCGTCGTGATAGTGATGGGGCGCACTCTCCGTACTTCCCTCATTTTTCGTCTCCTCGCTACCGCATAAGCCTGGCGTTGCGCCGGGGGGAGCCATCCACTCGGCGCAACGCCAGGGGCACGGGGGGTTGTGCGTCCGCTGCAACTTCCGGTTCGGCGTGGTCAGTTCGACCTGACGTGATGGGCTGTCCGGGCCCGCCCCGGTCGCAGAGGGATGAGCCAACCCGGCGTGCGTCGGGTCTTCCTGTGGCTCGTGCGACCGGGGCGGGGGTCTGGGGGCCGCGCGGCGTCGGCGAGCAGCTCGGGGCCGGACCGGGTGACGGCGTAGATGACCATGAAGTATCGGCACCCCGGGTCGTTGAACTCCACGGCTACGGAACGCCGTTGGCGGAGCCTCGACAGGGCCGCACGCTGAGACTCGAAATCCGCGGCCCACCTTCGCATCTCTGCGGGGGCGTCGGGAGTCGGGTGCATCAACGGGTACGCCCGCAGACAAGGGCCGGCCCACGCAGCGTGTGCGGGGTCGGGGTCGAGACGATCGGCGATATTCATCACCTGACTCCGAACCCATCGCAAAGCGATTTTCGGAGAGATCGTCTCGGAGGTCGCGAAGACATAGGTTTCTCGCTCGCCCGTGCCGACCACCACGCCGTGCGCTGCTGCGGCGCACACGTACAACGTCACCTTAGGTGCGCCGTTGTGTCCGCTGCTCATGGCTTGCGGCCAAGGTTCGCGAGGTGCGCATCGATGGCCTGAGTCAACTGGTCTGCCAGGGCGTCAAGGTGACCGCTGTCGTGCAACTCGGCGCCTTCGACGGGGGTTTCGTCGGCGATGGGCGGTTGTGCGCCTGGAGGGGGTTCCGTCATGGGCCTAGCACTCCCTTGCAGGATCGCGCTGAGGGGGGGGGGTTACTGTCTGCGAAGTCATGGTTGCCCTATCGACGTTGCGGTTTCTACGATTCGACCGCGACAGAACCACCGTTGTCGCGCACGGAGAGTGATGGAGTGTGAAGCCAAGGCCAGAGGTGGGGCGGGGGGGTCGTACTACTTCGGCCGAACTGTTCGGCATACTCGTGCGCCGGTTGCGCATGCGAGCAGAACTGACTCAGGAACAGCTCGCGGCCGAACTGCCGGCGGACCGTTCCTTGGTCGGGTACATCGAGCAAGGCAAGCGTCGTCCGGACCTGGCGCACGTCAAGACGTTTGACAAGCTGCTCAACGCGGGCGGTCTGCTGGTCGAGATGTGGGGGGACGTGGACTGGTATGCAACTCATCCCGCGCATCCGGACTGGTTCACGGAGCGGGCGAAGATGGATGGTAAGGCGCTGGCCCTGCGGGAGTTCCAGACACAAGTGATGCCCGGACTGCTACAGACTCCGGCCTACGCTGAGGCGGTGTTCACGCGAGAGGGGCTGAGCACTGATCAGATTGACGCTCGTGTCCAAGCGCGATTGAGCCGACAAACACGTTTCCAAGATGTGGAGGGGCCCGCGCTACGGCTGGTCTTGGAAGAACACGTTCTCTACAACACCGTGGGGGGGCCAGAGATCATGCGTGATCAATGTGCACACCTTCTGCATGTGCAACGAACGGCGAACGTCTTGGTGCAAGTGCTGCCCGGGGACAGGCCGCATCTCGCGCGCCCGACAACGGCCTTCTCGGTGATCACGCTCCCTGCCGGTCGCGAAGTCGTCTATACGGAGGACGTTGATCGAGGGCATTTCATCCGTGATCCGGCTCGCGTTCGCAGCTTCGGACGGGTATACGATTCACTGCGGGCGGACGCGCTATCCGCTACGGAGACTGCTGCTCTGCTGAGAGACACTATGGGAAGGTATGGCCAGCATGAACACCCCCAACCTGAGCGTGGCAGCTTGGCGCAAGAGCAGCTACAGCAACGGCAACGGCGGCAACTGCATCGAAGTCGCCCCCGGATTCCTCGACGTCGTCCCCGTTCGTGACTCGAAGGACCCAAACGGCCCGGCGCTGACGTTTGAGCCGTCGGCCTGGTCGGCGTTTGTGGCTGGCGTCAAGTCGGGCGACTTCGACATCTGACCCAACGCTGCGCGCGCCCCCTGCTGCTTGGTCGGCAGGGGGCGCGTTCTGCTGTGCGGGGCGCTCTTAGCTGGGGGGTGGGGCTTCCTGCTGCGGGCCTGGGCGGCCTGTTGGGTCACGCTCTGGGCCTTGGTCGCGGCGGCGACGGCGGCAAGAGGTCGAGGGTCGGTCAACTCCTCGTTCTGAGGCGAGAGTTCGCGAGGGAAGGCGGCTCCGAGGAGGGGCGCGATGTGCTGGCGCTGCCAGTCGGCCCATGGGTCGGTACCGGCTGCTTCCCCCTCGGTCTTCTCCGTGTCGCCCGCAGAGATGGGTTGGCCGAACATGGTGCGGCCTCGCCACGCGCATTCGCGTCCGGCCTGGACTGCCACGGTTTGGAGCCGGTCTTTGCCGGTGTGAACGTTGCCAGCCGTGCGGCTCCGCTGGCTCACTCCTAACCCCCATGTCGGCCCATGTTCGCTGCGCGTCGAATCCCCTTGACGGTGCGTGTCGGACCTATGCACGCTAGGGCTGTCCGCTTATCAGACAACTGACAAGGTAGGAAGGTGACAGCTTGTACTACACCAGTCTGCGCTGGGCTATTTGGGCCACTGTTTTGATGTTGCTGCTGAATGAATGCTCAAAGTCGGATGCAACTCGGCGCGCGCTCAACTTCGCTCCCGCGCCGGTCGTCGGCGTCCAGCCCGTCAACTGCGATCAGGCCGTGGCGGGGTTGCACGGGGCTCCCCGGGAGGAGGCTTACAGCGCCTGCGTGCAGGCGAGTTCGGAAGAAACGGGTTTCAACGTGAACGCGCTCGGCTGGCATAGGAGTTGACGGAACGTCAGATGACGCCTGCCTAGTCCTCGTGTGTCGGTGGCTCCCCGTGAGGCGGTGGTGACTTATTGTGGGGCCCCCCGAAAAAAGAGGTGATCATGACAAATGCTGGTAATGACGAGGAGTGGGACCCTGACGCGCTGTTGTACGTGCCAGGCGTGCCGTACGTGGCTGCCTGGCAGGAGGCGCGGGAAGTGGCTGAGCACTGGGGTCGGGTAGCGAAAGAGGTGGGGGCGGAGATCCAGGCTCAAGCGATCACCGATGCCCAAGGGCGCGGAGTGGTCGAGCTGCGAGGGTCGCAACAGATCATGTGCATGCTGGCTCAACTGGTGCTGCGTGGTGCTAGGGAGGGGAAGTCCGATGGTTGATCGACGGGCTACGGGGCGTGGTCTGCGGGCTGGCGGCCGGGGTGAGGTGCACGTGGTGGTTGATGCCCGGGGGCGTGAGTATGTGGTCTGTTCGGCGTGTGGGCTGGATGAGCGGGTGACCGGTGGAGGTAGCGCTGCGTCTGTTCAGCGTCGGCACGCGCGCACGTGTGGTGGCGACGGTAGGGGGCGGCGGCGGGTCTGACTGCCTCAGCCAACGAAAGGTCACCACGATGGCGGTGCGGGCGGCTGGGCTGGCGCGCGTGTGCCTCCAGCAACCCCGTGCCGGCCGGTGTTGGTTGCTGTGGTCCTGGCCTCGGCCCCGGTTGGCCTGGTGGTCGCCAACGTGCCGGTCGGCTCGTTCTGATGGGGCGTCAGTTCGCGGGTGAGTCCGTGAGGGCGCGGAGCGCTATGGGAGGTCAGCCAGAGCGCGGTAGCTGCTGCTCCCCCTTAGCCACGGAGCGAGTGCGGTCTCCTCGCGGTGGTCATCTGGGACGGCGGGAGTACGGCGGGGCGGTCCGGGTGGCGGTGGTCGGCGCGAGGGAGCGTGCCCCGACTCCCCTCCTCCGCTGCTGGCCGGATCGACGCGCACAACAGCGGGGGGCAGTCGGCGACGTACGGGCCATGTAAACCGCTCAGCGATGCCGCAAGCCGTGGGGGCGCAATGCCGGTCCCGGCGACCGCAAGGCGACGTAGGCGAAACTGTCGTGCCTGCGTGGTGATCGGGTCGCGGGACAGGGTGAGCGCTCCTCGGGCTCGCCGCGGGCTGTGCCTGGCGTTCAGCGGCGAAAAGGGCGTGACCGGCTGCTTTGGGGTTGCCGCGGGGCATTGCGGGCGGCGGGCGCCGGGCACGACCGGCCGCCAGGCCGCAGCGTGCCCGAGCGTCCAACCGCCCGGGCGCGCCCCCGGCGCGCCCCTTGATGAAGTAGAGAAAGGTTGGACCGTTCTACACCGGCGCGTCAGAGTGTGCCGGCGTGATGCCGTACGCAAGGCGGGCCACTGCGCTGATGCGTAGCTCCTCCAGTAGGAGGGGCGCGCCGGTGGTACCCATAGTGGTGCGGGTGGCGACCAAGATGGGCACGCCGTTCGGGGCGCCAAGGGTGGTCCGTTCGTCCGGCGTCGCCGTGCGCGCGGTCACGGTCTCTTGCCAGGAAAGGCGCTGTCCTGCGGCGTGCAGTGCGGTGTAGATGCGCGCCGGGGTGTCTTCGGGGTCGATGGACAGGTTAAGCACGTCCGCCAGCATCGCGAACGGCAAGACAAGACGATGCCCCGCTCGCATCTCCTTGCCGTTGAGGTCTGGGCAACCAAGCAGCCTGTCCACCTGGAATGCGGCGGCCTGCGGGTCTAGGTGAAGCGCTTTGGCCGTGTCCTCGGCGAGTCGGATACGCGTGATCGCGGGTGGCTCAACTTGTGTGGCGTCCATGTCGCCGTGCGGGCCGGTCCTGATCACGCCCCCCGGGTGGTGGATGGTGATCGTCTGCGGCACGTCGAAGAACGGCGCGGGCGGGGGCACTAGCACTACGGTGCCGACCCCCTGGCGTGACTCGACAAGTCCCCGCTCCTGGAGGGCGGACATGGCGGCTCTGGCCGTATATCGCGTGATGCCGAACTCATGCCGCAACTGCGCTTCACTCGGCAGCTTGGTACCGGGTGGGTAGACGCCTTCGGCGATGCGACGGGCAAGGACAGTCACCACCTGGCGGTAGGGCGGCGGGGGCTGAAAGATCGTGTCGCGGTCCAACGAACTCGCTCCTCTTCGACGGGTGCCCGGCTCGATCTCGGCTCATCGGACATCTGACATCTGCGTGCCCACCAGATTAAAGGCTTGCCTGTGAGGGTCACCACCGTGCACTCTGCTTGTCGGACATCTGACATGTCCGACAAGCTGACGAGTGTGCTGGAGGCAAGTGCATGCAGCAAATACCGGTAGATACCGGGCGGCTGGAAAAGCTGATGTGTGTGGTAGCTCCGGAGCCACGCGTGGCCCGCGAAACGGGCCAAATCCGGGTGGACCGGGAGGGCCGGCACATCTACGTGGTGGGTGTTCTGGTGCGGCAGCTCGGCGCGCGCCGGGCCTGGGTCCTGGAGATCGCGGTCCCGGGCGACCCGGTGCTAGAGGAAGGCGACCCGGTCGAGATTGAGGGCCTGGTGGCCACGCCGTGGATGCTGGAGGGACGGTCCGGCGTGTCCTGGCGGGCCGACCGCATCGCGCGGGCAAAGGCGAAGACAGGTCCCGCCCCGGCAGGCGGCGACCCCACTGGCCCCGGGCGTAAGGGGGCGACGAGTGGGTGAGGTTCGGTTAGACAAGCTGATGGCCAGCCTGCGGGCAGACCTGCAAGTGGTTCAGGCAATCTACGGCGTCTTGCTCTCGGCTGTCGCCGACCCGATCCCTGTAGATCTCATGCAGGCGCTTGCGAAGCGCTTGGAATCGGCGGGCGCGTCGGCAAAGGCGGTGCTAGACCGTTTGGAAGAAATGGAAAGCATCGCGCAGCGTTTTGCCGCGCAATCCGTGGCTGAGACAGCACGTGCCAGTCACCCGGACCCGCGCGTTGAGTCCGAAGGGAAAGGGGAGGAACCGACCGGGGGTGAGCCATGGTGGCTTCCCTGATCGTCTGGGTGATAAGTGCTGGCCTTTGTGCCGGCATCATCCTGCAACGGCACTACGAGACTCGCCCTAAGCCTCAATGGGTCACCCGAATGCGGTCCATCCCGTGGGCGTGGTACCTGATCGGTTTCCCGGCGACCGCTATGCGGGTGCGGTGGACCTGGCGGCGCCTGGCACGCGAAACGGGACTGGCAATCTCTCAGAGTGCGCATTCCACGGTGGTTCACGGATCGGTAATGGATGGCAAGAAACTGCGGCCGATTCCGCCTAGGCTCGGGCATGCGAAAAGGACAACGCTCGGGTTCACCTTGCGCATTCACATGCATCCGGGGCAGACGGTAGAGCCGTACCTCGCTGCGGCTGAGGCGTTCACTCACGCCTGGCGTGTGCACGCGGTGCGAGTGACCTCGCCGCGACGCGGCCTGATCGTGGTCACGGCGCTGAAAAGCGATCCGCTGATGGGGGCGGAGGTCGGCGCTCCTCCGATGCCCTCGACCCTGCCACTTTTGACGGTGCGGGCTGGCCGTACGGAGGACACAGGAGATTGGACTCTCAGCTTTCGTGAGGTGCCTCACTGGCTGATCGCGGGTGCTACCCAAAGCGGGAAAAGCACACTCCTTTCAGCGGTGGTTGCGAGCCTGGCGCCGCAACCCGTAGCGCTCGTGGGAATCGACTGCAAAGGCGGCCTTGAGCTAGGCATGTACGACTCTCGGCTCTCCGCTCTCGCCTGCACTCCAAAAGAAGCTGTGCAGCTCCTTACCCGACTGGAACGGGAACTGCTGCACCGCATGCGCTTTTGCCGGACAATGCATGCGCGAGGGATATGGGATTTGGATAGCGAACTGCGTCCCGATCCTATCGTCGTCCTCGTGGACGAGGTGGCGGAACTCTATCTGTCGGACGGCTCTAAGGAGAGTAGGGAGCTGCGGGCTCAATGCTCGACTCTGCTTCTGCGGGTGGCGCAACTGGGGGCCGCTCTGGGAATTCACCTGGTCGTGGCCGGACAACGGATAGGTAGCGAGCTAGGACCTGGCGTTACCGCGCTGCGGGCTCAACTCGGCGGGCGCGTGTGCCATGCGGTGCACGACGAGGAAACGGCACAGATGGCCCTGGGCGACCTCGCCCCAGAAGCTGTCGAACTCGTCCAGCGGTTCTCGTCTGCGGAAAAGGGGGTGGCAATCTCTGCCGTGTCGGGCGAATGGCGGCGTGTGCGCTCGACTCGCATTAGCCGCGAAGAGTCCAAGGCAATAGCGGAAACACACGCTGGCATGACTCCATACATCCGGACTCTAATGGAAGGGGGTGACCTGTGACCCTGATAGCCGCACCAGAGGAGGTCCAGCAAAACCCGTTGGCCCTGCCTCTTATAGTGGTCCTGGGCCTCATGATGTGGTTTTTCGTCAGGTCCCGAGATGTGGCGTGGTGGATCGCTGGAATCATCTTCTGTTTCGGCGTCCTAGTCGGTATGACGCCTGCGGCTACAGGAATCTTTGCCGCCATGCAGTGGATCACCACATTTTCCGTGATTCCACAAGAGGGCCAATAATGCCACATCGCTACGTCCGATGCTTCACCTGCGGCAGGCGAAGGGAGAGAACACCATCGGGCCGGTGGCGCAAGTGCATATGTTGCCGGCGACCCAAAAACCGAAAGCGCTAGTAGCTGACTATTGATTTCACTCGGGGAGCGATACCGGAAATAGGGGCTGCACTCGGCGGCCCTGGGTACGCACAGAAAGGCATATCCCCTGAGTCTGCACTCCACCGGGCGCCCCGCTGATTGGGCGGGGCGCCCTTCCCTGAGTATGACCGAAAAGGAAATCCTGCGGCTGGTCGCTGACCCGGGCTTCGCGGACTGGCTCAACCAAATACAACGCGTTCACGGGTGCGCTCATCCCATATACCTTGCCGGCCGCACGGTCATCCGTGACCCGGAATCCGGAACGGTCCTGCACGAATACTCAACAGCAACTGCCCCGGGCGGGAAAATCGCTGTCCGGTGTCGGAACCGTAGGGAAAGCGTCTGCGCACCGTGTAGCTGGGTGCATGCCGGGGATACCTGGCATCTGGTGCGCGCCGGTCTCCTCGGCGGTAAAGGCGTGCCCCCCGCCGTCTCGCGACATCCGCGGGTCTTCGTGACGCTCACAGCTCCGAGTTTCGGGCCCGTTCATCGGCTGGGCGAGCAACGGCGTCGGTGTCGGCCTCGCAGAGATGCACCCCTCTGCCCGCACGGTAGGGAGCTGAGCTGTGCGCAAGTCCATTCGCGTACCGATCCGCTGATAGGGCAACCCCTTTGCCCGCAGTGCTATCGCTACTCGGACCACGTGCTTTGGAACGCGCTGGCGCCCGACTTGTGGTCGCGAACGGTACGGGTCATCCGGCGTCGGCTAGCAACAGCGGGAGGTATCCCGCGAGCCAAACTGAAAGAGCATTTGGGAGCGGCTTTCACGAAGGTGGCCGAATTCCAAAGGCGTGGTGCGATTCACTATCACGCGGTCATACGCCTGGATGGCCCGGACGGCCCCGCCTCCGAGCCTCCGGCGTGGGCAACAATAGAAGTGCTTTCTAACGCGATAGTGAGTGCGGTGCAATCGGTCTATTCCCCACTTCCCTACGCGCCAGAGATAGGGCATTTCGAAGCGCGTTGGGGTACTCAGCTTGATATTCACTCGATCACCGTTGGACGAGGTGCGGTGAGTGATCAGGCTGTCGCAGCGTACATAGCGAAGTACATCACCAAGGACGTAGGCAGCTTCGGGGGTACCGATCGTCGCCTTCTCACGCGCCACCAGATCGCACGGCGGCCCGTCTCGCGACACTTCCGGACGCTCATGCGCACGGCGTGGGACCTGGGCGACGCGCCCGCTCTAGCGTCCCTTCGCCTGCGGGCTCGGGCCCACACCTTGGGGTACGGCGGGCAGGCGCTCACGAAAAGCGCGAGGTACAGCACAACGTACAAAAAGCTGCGTGCAGCTCGGGCCGCGCACGCTGGTCCAGTTCTCCCCGTTGGTGAGATGGACGCGGCCTGGCGGTTCGTGGGGGCCGGGCACACTCCTGCTGAGGCTGAGATAGCGGCTGGGGTCGCCAGTGACCTCGCGTGGGCCCGTGAGGCGGCTAACGAGGTGCGCGATGCATGAGCCTGAAAGGGAAGGGGGGGAAGTCATCTGGCACCCCGAAGAGTTTTCGGAAGCTGACCGACTGCGGCTCTACCGGCTGCTTTTCGAGTGGGCGGATCATCGGGAAAACAATCAGCCAGGTTCGACGAACTCTATGTCTTGTGAGGGACGGGAGCGATAGAATACGTGGTAAAGACGCTATGGGGACCGGCGGCCACCGGTCCCCATAGCTGACGACGACTAGTGCCGAACAAGGGAGCCGTCGCTATGGCACATCTAAGCACATCGACACACGCGGCCGTGCAGGTAGTAGAGCGGGTTGTCTCCACTGCGCCCGGTCCTCGGTTGCGGGCTGTGGACTACCTGCGGGTGTCAACAGAAGATCAGTTGAAGGGTTACGGAATCCAACGGCAGTCGCGAAAGACTGTGGCCTATATCGAAAAAAAGGGCTGGATTCACATTGGTACGTACGCGGACGAAGGGGTGAGTGGAACTCTCGGCAGTGAGGAACGAGAAAGCCTAAAGCGTCTAATGCGTGATGCGACTGCGAAGCTCTTTGATGTAGTGGTGGTGCCAGAAGACAGGGTTATCGGTCGCAAGGGGCGTGCCTTCTGGCCGTGGGTCTGGGACCTGGAAGACATGGGTATTCACGTCGCAGTAGTGAAAGGCGATTTCGATAACACGACCGTCGAAGGTCGCGAAAAGATGCGTGATGCGGCTAGCTACGCAGAGAAAGAGCTAGAAGTTATCGCCTTCCGTATGCAAGGAGGGGCGCAAGAGAAAGCGCAAGAAGGTGGTTGGACCGGGGGGCGTCCGCCTTATGGTTATCGGATTGCGGATCAAGGGGTTCGCAAGATCTCTCGCCTAGAGCAGAATCCACAGGAAGTGGCTATTTTGCGGAAGGCGGCAGAGTACATCGTTCAGCACGGATGCAGTCGGCGTGAGGCTGCGGCTCGCCTGAATGGCTTGGGGCCGGAATGGTGGCGACGCTCCGGGAAGCCGTGGACTCCAAATGATTTATCGGCACGCCTGCTTTCGGATACAACACTCAAAAGCAGGTTCGTCTTCCGGAATACGGAAAAGGGGACGCGGGGACATCGAACCAGGGTTGACAGTTCTGGTAACCCTGTGTGGGGTGACACGGTGATCGTCAGTCTAGATCCCATCTTTTCCGTAGGAGAAGTTGAGGAACTGAAAGCGGCGCTTAGCGGACGTGCTCGACCGAAAAAGGAATCGGATCGCCGATACCCGCTGACTGGTCGAGTGGTCGGACCTTGTGGTCGTCCGTATGTGGGGGCTGTGCGCGTCCAAAAGAATGTGCGTGGATACCGCTGCAAGGGGTGGGATAAATTCACACCGGGGGTGCGGGATGAGCACATTACCCCTGACATGTTTACTAAGTCCTGCGGCTGCCCGGGAGTGTCGGCCCAAGCACTCGAAAAGCGAGTTTGGCGCGAAGTCGTGAAAAAGCTTGGGGACGCTGAAAGTCTCGCAGCCATGGCTAGTGACTGGTCTGCTGGTCGCAGTGACGCTACAGACTACTCGGGGGTGATTGAGAATCTAGACGAGGAGATTGCAAAGCAGCGAAAAGCAATCTCCCTCGCCCGCTCTGCTGCGGCGTTGGAAGCTGCGGAAGAACAGGCAACAGAAAGCGAAGCCAGGGAAATAATCGAAGAATCCACACGTGAGCTGCGTAAAGTCCTGGCGAGCCTCAAAGAGTCACGCGGTGAAGCCGAACGCCTGCAAAAGGAAGCGCACAATGCGGCGGGGCGTGCTGCTGGGATAGAGGCGGTTAGTGCGTTCGCGCGCTCGTTGTTGGAATCGGCCACGCTGAATTATCAGGAGGAGATTTACCGGCTGCTCGATATTCGGGTGACCATTACCGGCCCGGTTCCTAGGCGCCGTACTGGGCGGCCGTGCGCTGTCAGTGCTTGGTTCCGCGCACATGACCGACTGGTCCCTGACACGTTGTCTGACGCAGCGTGGGAACGCGTGCGGCGCCTTCTCCCTGCGCGCACTACTGCGGGCCGGGGCGTGCTCGACGCAGCGTTCTACAAGGTGCGCACGGGGCTGCGCTGGAGTGAGTTGCCGGCTACGGAGTTCGGGAGCATCGACACTGCCCGCAGTACGGTGCCCCGGTGGATGGGCTCGGGACTCTGGGATGTGATCTTGGACGCCTTGGCAACGGAACCAGGGCGCCCGGTGCCTCCTGAGCCTGAGCTGCTGCCTCCCCTTCGCATCGAGGGCCGAATCGATTCGCAGCTCATGCGCCACGCTGTTCGCGCCATTTCCTCGTCCAGTGAAACTATCGCTCTGGCGCCCGTGTCGGCGGGAAAGGGAAACCCGAACTCTGCTGGGCACCATATTTCCTCGCCCGGCGAAACTATCGCTTTCTCCATGGTCACGAGCGAATTCCTTGTCGCCGGGTTGATGCCACAGATGGCCGAGGGGTTGGACGTCAGCGTCGCGCAGGTGGGCTATCTGATCACCGCGTTCGCCGTCGCCATGGCCTTCGGTGGGCCCTTCCTGACCATCGCCCTGTTGCGGATGGAGCAGAAGCCGGCGCTGCTGGTGCTGTTCGGGATCTTCCTGGTGGGGAACGTGCTGGCCGCCACGGCGTCCACGTACGCGGTCATGATGGTGGCGCGCGTGATCACCGGTACGGCCTCGCAGGCGTTCTTCGGTGTGTCGCTGGCGCTGTGCGCCCGGCTGGCGCCGCCGGGGCAGGGCGGGCGGGCGATGGCCGTGGCGATGAACGGGCTGATGCTCGGCACGCTGCTCGGGTTGCCGCTGTCCACGCTGGTGGGCGAGCACTTCGGCTGGCGCGCGGCCTTCTGGGCCATCTCCGGGCTCGCCGTGCTGGCCGCGCTGACCACGGTCGTCGGCGTACCGGCCCTGGCGCGCGCCGAGGGCGGCGGTGACTTCCGCAGCGAGGCGGTGGCGTTGCGCGATCCGAGGCTGTGGCTGGTGCTGTCCACCTCGATGTTGATCATTGGTGCCACGTTCGCCGCGTTCAGCTATTTCAACCCGATCCTGACCGAGGTCACCGGGTTCGACGAGAGCATGGTGCCGTTGCTGCTCGTGGCGTACGGCGCGGCCACGGTCGTCGGCAACGTTATCGTCGGGCGGCTCGCCGACCGGCACACCCTGGCCGTGCTGCTGGCCGGCCTGGTGCTCAACACGGCCTTCCTGGCGGGCTTCGCGCTGCTGGCCCACGTCAAGGTGCCGGCGGTGGCGTTCATGATGGGCATCGGCCTGGTGGGCGTGACGATGAACCCGGCGATGATCACCCGCGTGCAGCGGGTGGCCAACCCCGGGGCGCTGGTCAACAGCGTGCACTCGTCGTTCATCACGTTCGGGATCATCATCGGTTCCGCGATCGGCGGCGTCGGCATCAACCACTTCGGGCTGCGCGCCCCGGTGTGGCTCGGGGCCGTCATGGCCGTGGCCGGCATCGTCACCCTCGTGCCCGACCTGCGGCGCCGGCGGGCCGAGCGGCGCGCCGACGCGGCGGCCGGGTCGGCCGCGCGCGGCGGGACCGGCCCGGCCGCCGACGACGCCCCGGTGGTTCCCGAGGCGTCTCCGGCGGCCTAGCTTGCCGGGCGCTGGCCTCCTGGCCCGGCGGGGCCTGACCTGAGGGCCCGCCGGGCCTCGCGTCCTAGCAGGTGGGCTCCTCGCCGGCCAGCAACGCGGCGATGTCGGCGTGTAGTTCGGGGGCGAAGCGGGTGTCCCAGCGCGCCGCGGCCTCGGCCGTCAGCTCGCGCGACCACCGCCAGCTCTGCCGGGCCGCGGCCCGCACCTCGGGAAGGTGGGCCGCGGCCGTGGTCGCGCGGTAGCGGGCGAGGTCGGCGGCGGGAAGGTCGGCCTCCATGGCCCGACTCGGGGTGAGCCAGTGCGCGGTGGTGTCCCGCAGCAGGCGGCACAGTTGGAGCTGGAACGGGGCGACCACCGTGTGCAGCAGGGCGTGCGCGCGGCCCGTCTCGCCCCTGGCCAGCACGTGGGCCAGCATCAGCGTCCAGTTGGCCAGCTCGTCCGCGAGTTGCTGGGCGGTCTCCACGGGCTCCGGCGGCTGGAACGTGGCGAGCCCACCGGCCGCCTCGGTCAGCCGGCCGTCGCGGTCGAGCAGCACGGCCGCCTCCGGGCGGGGCAGGTGCACCATGCCCCGCCACGAGTCGATCTCCGCGATGCCGGGCCCGGCCGCGACGAGGTGGAACTCGCCCCGCATCAGGTCGTCGAAGACGACCGCGAGGATGCCGTACAGGTTGGTGTACGCGAGTCGCAGCGGGGCCAGCCGCTCCACGAAGGCGCGGCCGTCGAAGTCGGCGAGCGCGTCGTCCTCGACGTACAGGTACGCCTCGATGTCGGAGTGCGCGTCGGCCTCGCCGACCGTCCACGAGCCGTACAGCAGCACGCCCGTCAGCCGGGGTTCGGCGGCGGCGAGTTCGCGCAGGCGGGCGATGCGGCGGTCGAGGGCGGGAGAAGCCGAGGACGCCGAGGAAGGGGAGAAGGCTGAGAAACCTGAAGAAGGTGAGGCGGGGGAGAAGGGGTGTGACATGGGTGGTGTTCTCCTGAGCGGGTGTTCGGGCGTACGGACGGAGCCCGGCGGCTCGCGGCCGGCCGGGCTGGGGGAACGCGCACTACGTCCGTGTGCCTAGGAGAAGACGCCCATGCGGGCAGCGTAGGTCGACGCGCGAGGCCGGTGCGACCGCTTTTCCGGCGACGGCACCGGCCCCGCGCGGCGCGTCCGGCCCCGCGCCGGGCCGCTCACGCGCTGGACCACCTACGCCCTGGACCACCTACGCGCCGGACCGCCTACGCGCCGGGCTCGGGCGCGGCGGTGGTCTTGCGGAACTGCTCGATCATCGCCGCGTAGCTGGACTCGCCGTGGCCCTCGGCTATGGCCTGGTCGGTCAGGGCCTGGACGAAGCGCGGCAGCGTGGTGTCCACGCCGCTCGCCTCGCTCTCGTGCAGGAGGTGGTGCATCGTCGCGAGGTGCGTGTCGATCTTCGCGTCCTCGGCCGGGTACGCCCCGGCGTCGATCTGCGCGGCGTACGCGGAGACGAAGCCGGTGACCGAGCCGAGCCACTGGTTGGCGAACGGCGCGAACTCCGTCGCCGGCACCCCCGCCGTGCCCAGCAGCGCCGCGCCGTGCAGGAAGCTGTTCAGGGCGCCCCACATCAGGCTGAGCAGCGCGACGTCGTACAGCGACGACAGGCCGTGGTCGGCGCCGAGGTGGGTGGTGCCGGCCGGGGCGAGGGCGCGCAGGGCGGGCTCGGCGGCCTCGTACGCGGAGCGTTCGCCGGCGTAGAGGATGAAGGCGTGCGGCGTGCCGACGACCGGCGGGATGGCCATGATCGCGCCGTCCAGGTAGTCGACGCCGTGTTCGGCCGCCCACGCGGCGAACGCCCTGGCCTGCGCGGACGAGCCGGAGGTGAGGTTGACCAGGAGCCGGCCGCGCAGGGCGTCGGCGAGCGGTTCGACCAGGGCGCGTACGGCGTCGTACTCCGTGACGCAGACGATCACCACGTCGCTCGCGATCACGGCGTCGCGCGCGGTCGCGGCGAGCGTCGCGCCCTGGGTGACGAGGTCGGCCGCCTTGTCGGGCGAGCGGTTCCAGACGGTGGTGGTGTGGCCGGCGCCGACGAGGGCGGCGGCCAGCGCCTGCCCCATCAGGCCGAGGCCGAGGACGCTGACGCTGGTCGGCGGGGCCTGCTGGGCCTGCTGTGTCTCCTGTGCCTGCTGGGCCTCGGGGGCGGTGGTGGCGGTCGTGGCGTCGGCGGTGTTGGGGCGCGAGGGGTTCATGGTGGGTGGTGCTCCTGTGGTGATGGGTGATGGGTGATGACTGGTGGGTGGTGCGGACGCGTAGGGAGACGGGCACGGCGGGGCGCGGCCCTGGCCGGGTGAGCGGGGAGGGGCCGCGGGCCGTGGGGTACGCCGCGCGGGGGCGTGGCCCGCCGGCCCGCGGCCCTCGGTCCCCGGATTCCGGGTCTCGGTGAGGTTCGCGGCGGGTGCCTCGCTTGGTCTCTACGCTCGCACCGGCCGAGCGCCCGGGACAGCGGCAGAACTGACGCCCTGCGCAAAATTCCTGCCAGCCGAAGTGGGCGGCGCCCGGCGGGCGCTGTCAGTGGTCTGACGTACGGTCGACGCCATGGACCATGGGTTTCGCGCTCTCGGGGGCGCTTGGCGGGGGAGTGGGGCATGAGGCCGGGCAGCGTGGCGATCGCCGTGGTGGACGACGTCGACGTGCCGCCGTGGGACCTGTACGAACTGGCGATCGCCTGTTCGGTGTTCGGCAAGCCGCAACCGGACCTCGCCGACACCTGGTACACGCTGCGGCTGTGCGCCGCCAGCCCCGACCCGGGCGGCGCGGCGGACGACGAGCCGCCGGGCGGCTTCGCGCTGCGCACCCGGTACGGGCTGGACGCGCTGGCGACGGCCGACACCGTCATCGTCCCCTCGGTGCCGATGTCGGTGGTGGACGGCGAGGCGCCGGTGCCGCCCGAGCTGGTGGCCGCGCTGCGGTTGGCGGCCGAGTCGGGCGCGCGGATGGTGTCGCTGTGCACCGGCGCGTTCGCGCTGGCCGAGGCGGGCCTCCTGGACGGGCGGCGGGCCACCGCGCACTGGATGCACACCGACGACCTGGCCAAGCGCTATCCGAAGGTCACCGTGGACGACTCGGTGCTGTACGTGGACGACGGTGACGTGCTGACCAGCGCCGGGATGACCGCGGGCCTCGACCTGTGTCTGCACCTGGTGCGCTGTGACCTCGGGGCGCGGGTGGCGGGTCAGCTCGCGCGGCGCATGGTGGTGCCGGCGCACCGGGCCGGTGGCCAGGCGCAGTTCATCGACCTGTCGGTGCCGGCCACCGACGACGCGGGGCTCGGCCCGGTCCTGGAGTGGGCGAGCGAGCGGCTGCACGAGCCGCTGACCGTGGTCGACCTGGCCCGGCGCGCGGGGGTGAGCCCGCGCACCTTCTTCCGGCAGCTCCAGGCGGCGACGGGCACCACGCCCCTGAAGTGGCTGCTCAACGAGCGCCTCGCACGGGCCCAGACGCTCCTTGAGACCACCACGCTGCCCATCGAGCGGGTCAGCGAGCGCAGCGGCCTGGGCAGCGCGGCCAACCTGCGCCGGCACTTCATGCTGCACGTCGGGGTGTCGCCGCGGGAGTACCGCAAGGCGTTCGCGGGGGCGCGGGCCTCGTGACACGCGTGGCCGGCCCGGGCGGATAACGTTCGTGGCCGACGCCGTTCGTACGCCACGCCGCTGGAGGCACTCGATGACCGCTCCGGACGCCACGACGGGCCGGCCCCCTTCCCGCCCCGCCTCCCGGCCCGCGCTTCCGCCGTCGGCCGGCCCGGGGCTGGAGGCCCAACTGGAGCGGCTGGCCGACGACATCGGTGAGCGGGTCTCGGCGGCGGTGGCGTACGGCGAGCCGGTCACCGCCGGGGGCGTGACCGTCATCCCCGTCGCCGAGGTCAGCGTCGGGTTCGGCGTCGGCATCGGCTCGGGGCCGAGCGCGGGCGTCGGGGACGGTGAGGGCGTGGGCGGCGGGGGTGCCATCACCCGGCCCCGTGGCTTCATCGAGATCAAGGACGGCACCGCGACCTACCGGCCGCTGCGCCGGCCCTGGCTGCTGGTCGCCCTGCCGCTCGCCGCCCTGCTGACCGGCGCCGCCGTGCCCCCGCTCGCCCGCCGCCTGGCCCGCCACCGCCGCGGCTGACCGCCCGAGCCGGGCGGGCGCCGCGCGGCGGTACGGCGCCCGCGCGGGCCCGGTCAGGACAGCTTCGGCCGACCCTTCTCGTACAGCCACGCGTCGAAGAGTTCGCCCAGGTCGCGACCCGACTCGCGTTCGCACAGGGCGATGAACTCCTCGGTGGTGACCGTGGCGTGCCGGTGTTCGGCGACCCAGGCGCGGACGATGGCGAAGAAGGCGCGGTCGCCGACCGTCTGCCGCAGCCGGTGCAGGGTCATCGCGCCGCGCCCGTACACCGGCGGGTCGAGGAGTTGTCCGGGCCCTGGCGGGGTGCCGGGTGGGAAGGCCCAGATGCCCTCGCTCTGGCCGTCGGAGCCGTCGTAGTAGTCGCGGAAGATCTCGTCCGCGGTGCGGCCCGCCGTGCCCCGCTCCACCTCCCACAGCCACTCGGCGTACGTCGCGAAGCCCTCGTTGAGCCAGATGTCGCCCCAGGTGCGCGGCGTGAGCGAGTTGCCGAACCACTGGTGTGCCAGCTCGTGGACCTGGAGGTAGGCGTCGGGCGGCGTGCTGTAGTACGGCTTGGTCTGGGTCTCCAGGGCGTAGCCGAGGTCGGGCGTGTCGTCGACGATGGCGCCGGTCGAGGAGAACGGGTACGGGCCGAAGATCCCGGTCTCCCAGTCCATGATCTCGGTGAGCTGGTCGGCCACGTGCCGGCTCGCCGCCGCCTGCGTCGGGTCGATCGCCACGTACTGCGGCACGTCGCCCCCGGCCCGTCGGTGGCCCTCCGGCCGCCCGTCGCCCCGTTGTTCGGTGTTCGGCCGCCCGCCGACTCGTCGCGCGTCGGCCGGCTGGCCGTCCCCGGCCCGGCTGTCGGGCTGACTGTCGGGCTGGCTGTCGGGCGGGGCGGGTTCGCGGGGGTCGTTCCGCCGTGCTTGCTGGGGTTTCTCCTGGGTGTCGATGTGGGGCTCCTCGGGGTCGGTGGCGTCGCCCGCGCGCAGGTCGCCGCGGGTGCGTACGTCGAAGGTGCCGATGGCGACCGTGGCCAGGTAGCTGGCCATCGGCTCGGCGCTGTGCCAGACGAAGGTGGTGCGGCCGTCGCGGGTCCGGCGTTCGCGCAACTCGCCGCCGGCCACGGCGGTGTAGCCGGCCGGGACGGTGACGGCGATGTCGTACGGGGCCTTGTCGCTGGGGTGGTGGTTGCCGGGGAACCAGGCCGTGGAGCCGGAGGGTTCGCCGAGCGCCACCGCGCCGTCCGTGGTCTCGATCCAACCCTCCTCGCTGTCGTCGGCGCCCACCAGCGTCCTGGGCGTCCCGGCGTACTCGACGGTCGCGGTGAACGCCCGCCCGGCGGCCAGCGCCCGGCGTGGGGTGAGCGTGAGTTCGGCGTCCTCGCGGGTGACGCCGGCCGGCGCCCCGTTGACGGTGGCCCGCAGTACCCGAAGCCCCGTCAGGTCCAGGTTGAAGGAGCTGAGTCGGCTCGTGGCGCGGGCGGTGAGGTGTGCCGTGCCGCGCAACCGGTTGCTCCTGGGCGCGTAGTCGAGGGCCAGGTCGTAGTGCGTGACGTCGTAGCCGCCGTTGCCGAGGCCGGGGAAGAGCCGGTCGCCGACGCCGGCCGCGCCGGGCCGCGCGGCGCCCGGGTCCCGGCCGGCGTCGGAACCCGACGCCCCGTCGCACGCCGCGCAGGCGATCAGCAACAGGGCGCACGTCAGCGCGCGCAGCGGATGGCGAGGTGACAAGGCGGGGCTCCTCGGTGAGGCACGGGCCCAGTCGTGTGCGGGGCCGGGGGCGCGGTGGTCGAAAACGGCGGAACACGGGGAATGGCCGTGAATCACGTCACCGACCACGATGGCCCAGGTGGGCACCGTGAAGCCGCGATTACCGCAATGTGGCGGCGTGTGTCATGGGGTTTTAACCGATCGGCGCGACATCACATCGCGGCCGCCGAGCGGCATTGCCTAGGCAGTTATCTGTCATACGCGCACCCCCTTGCGCGGCCGTAGCGTGGGGCTGCGCTCGGGGGAGCACCAGAGGGTCCACACCGCCCTCTTCGTCGCGCGGGATCGGTCTCAACTTCTGGTGTCCCTCCTTGTTTCCTTCCGGGGGTGTCCGCGACCACGTCGGCGCCCGCGATACGCAGCCGATGCGATCGAGAACGAACTGAGGGGGAATGCGACGTGCCGGGCAAGAAACGGGGGTTTCCCGCCGTGCGCCGCGTTGACCACGTCCAACTAGCCTGTGTCCGACCGGTGTCGGGCCGCGTGAACACCGTGAACGCGAGCCGAGGACACGGTAAGGGCGGAGCGCCGGGAGCTTCGGCGGCGCCGACGGAGGACTTCTTCATCGGATGGCAACACACCGGAAATTCCCCGGACCCTTCGGTCGTTGAATTTCGTTCTGTGATCTCTATGGCAGAGATTCCGGAAGGCGCTGCGCGAGGGTATCTTCCGATCGTCTGTATCGACCGCGCGCTCGCGTCATCGGGTGCCGCCCACACCGTTCGCCCGAAGGCCCGCCGGGCGGCCACCGCGAAATGCGGCGCGCCCCCGTGTCGCGTACGCCAATCCGTTCACCGTCTCATTCGCTCTTCCGCTTCCGATTCCGTGGGTGCCGCGGGTTCCCGGGGAACCCCGAGTTCCGCGAGTTCGCCGAGCGCGACGGAGCCGCGCGTGGTCCCACGGGGTCGGCGGTGCGGCGCGCGGCCGGCCGTGCCGCCACGGGCCCGCTGAGCGGCCCGCGACAGGCGGCGCCCGACCCCGGACCCGGTTCCGGGCACACCCCGTCACCATCGCGCCGACCGGCGCGACGGCGACGACCCGAGCCCCACGCCACTCGCGTCACCCCAGGCCGCCCCGGCCCCACGCGGCGCGAGTTGACCTCGTACCACCCGGCGTAAGTCGACCCCGTACCACCCGGCGTGAGCCGACCCGCGCGCACCGTCCGACCCGGCCTCGTCGCCGGGGCCGGGCGGGGGCGGGGCGGCTCGGGCCGACAGACCGAGCACCGGACGCGTCCGCGTGCACCAGGACGAGACCCAGGAAGGGGGGAGCGGACCGATGGGACGCATACGCGCCACGCTGGCACTCGCCACCGCGCCCCGGGAGGCGGCACGCAGGCACCCCGACGTACCGATCCACCTGGACCAGCCCCTAGACCTGTTCCCGGAAGCCGGGGACGCGCTGAACTTCGCGACCTTCGCGGAGCTGGTGGAGCGCGCCGCCGCGCTGCTGGTCGGCGCCGGCGTGCTGCCGGGAAACCGGGTGCTCGTCGTCAAGCGGGCCAACTTCGACGTCATCCTGCTGGCCTTCGCCTGCGCCCGGATGGGCGCGGTGCCGATCCTCACCCACCCCGACGTCGGGCCGACCTCGCTCGGCCTGCACGTGCGGCGCGGCGAACCGGCCGCGATCGTCACCGACGCGGACACCGAGTCCGCGGGCGCGCTCGACGAGGTGGGCGCGGCGCTGCCGCCGCGGCTCTACGTCGGCAAGCCCGGCCGGCACGGTGAGGCGCTCCAGGACCAGCCGCCCGGCGAGCTGCCGCACTCCATCGTGCCGCCCCGCGACGCGCCCCAACTGGTCACGCACAGCTCCGGCACCACCGGCGTGCCCAAGCTGGTGCTGCACACCGTGGAGAGCTTCGCCGGGCACGCCAAGCCGCAGGTCAACTTCCTGCGCGTGGTGCGGCTGCGGGACCCGTACCTGACCTGCGTCTCGCCGGTGCACGCGCGCGCCATGTCCGGGATGCTCACGGTGCTCGCCGTCGGCCTGCCGCTCGGCTTCATGACCGACCCCGACCCGCGCAACGCCGAGCGGATGCTCGCCCGGGTGCGCCCGGGGATCGTGGAGACGCTGCCCAACGCGTTCATCCGCTGGGAGGAGACCGCCGAGAAGCGGCCCGAACTCCTCGCCCAGGTACGGATGTTCATCAGCTCCTTCGACGCCGCGCACCCGCGCACCATCCATACCCTGCTGGCCGCCGGCCGCCCCGGCGCGCGCTACCTCCAGGCGTACGGGCAGACCGAGACCGGTCCGCTGACCATCAAGCTGCACCGGGCGAACAAGGGCTGTACCGACGGCCGCTGCGTGGGCCGGCCGATGATCGGCCACACCAGGCTGCGGATCAGCGATGAGGGCAACACCCGCCGGCTCGGCAGGGGCCAACTCGGCGCGATCTTCGGCAAGTCCGCCGGCGTCACCCCGGCCTACCTGGGCCAGGGCGACCAGCGGGTGGACGGCTGGTGGGCGATGGGCGACGTCGGCGTGGTCAGCAAGCGCGGCTGCCTGCACCTGTACGACCGGATCGTGGACCAGGGCAGCGGGATGGAGAGCCTGCTCCGGGCCGAGGACCAGATCCTGGAGGGGATGCGGCAGCTCACCGAGGCCGTGCTGATACCCGTCCCCGACGGCCCGCCCGTGCCGCTGGTGTGCACCCGCGGCGACCGCCCGCTGGACCACGCGGCCTGGGCCGAGGTCACCGCCGGGCTGCCCGAGCTGGCGCCGCCCGTGCAGTGCCGCTGGGAGGACATCCCGCACACCGCCACCTGGAAGGTCAAGCGCCTTGAGGTGGCCAGGAAGCTGGCGTCGGGGGAGTTGATCCGACTCGACGCCAGGTGAGGCGGGGCGGACGGGTGTGGCGCGCTACCCCCCGAGCCGCACCCGGTGCGCCGAGTCCCCCCTCAGGCCGCCCGCCCCGCCCACACCGAGCACCCGCCCACGCGGAGCGCCCCCACACCGAGCGCCCGCCCACGCCGAGCCCACGCCAAGCCCACGCCGAGCGGCGCCACCCTCCGTGCTTCTCCGTCCCTCTTCCATCCCTTTCCGTCCCCGAACACACCACGACAAGCAAGGGAAGCTCATGAGCGACCACCTGACCCCCGGCCACCGCCTCCTGCTGGAGTTCGTTGACCTGCCGCAGCTCATCGAGGGCGTGCCGGGCGACGCCGACCTGATCAACGCCGGCCTCAACTCGGGTGACCTGATCCGGCTGGCCCTCACCCTGGAGGAGCGCACCGGAACCCCGCTGGACGACGACGAGTTGGGCGCGCTGCACACCCTGGACGGCATCAACCAGGTCCTCGTCTCCCGCGAGGCCGCCGAGCTGACCGACGCCGCCGAGACCACCCCGGCCGCCGCGACCGCCAGCGGGGAGGCCCGCTGATGTGGATGGCGCACTTCGTCAAGCGCAACCGGCTGCTGCGCCCTGACCGCCTCGCGCTGGCCGACCCGAACCGCCGCCTGACCTGGCGGGAGTTCGACGAGCGCACGGACGCGTTGGCCACCGCGCTGCTGGAGCGCGGCGTCGAGAAGGGCCAGCGGATCGCGGTCAGCTCCCGCAGCCGGGTCGAGGTCCTTGAGCTGTACGTGGCGGGCGGCAAGGCGGGCGTCGTGGTCTGCCCGATCAACCCGTCGTTCCCCGCGCCCGAGGTCGAGCACATCGTCCGCAACGTGGAGCCGGTGGGCGTCTTCTCCGAGCAGCAGATCTTCGACCGGCTCGGCGACGCGTTCGGCGACGGCTGGCGGGTCTCGATCGGCTCCGAGGACTACGAGGAGATGGCGGCCACCAAGGCGCGCGAGCTGCCGCTGCCCCGGCAGGACGACATCTTCGCGATCCTGCACACCAGCGCCACCACCGGGCACGCCAAGGGCGTCGCGGTCACCCACCGCTCGGTCTCCGCCTGCTACACGGCGATGGCCGCCGAGGTCGGCTTCTCCGCCGACGACGTGATGGTCAACCCCTGCCCGCTGTTCCACGGCAGCGTTGTCATCGGCCTGGCGCTGTTCGCCTCCGGTGGCGCGCTGGTCCTGGAGCCGGAGTTCACGCCGCAGCGCTGGCTGGCCGACGTGGCCGAGTTCAAGGCGACCAAGACCTTCCTGGTGCCCTCGATGGCCCGCTTCGTGCTGCGTACCAAGGCGTTCGCGAACGCCGACCTGTCCAGCCTGAAGGACATCATGTTCGGCGGCGCCCCGATGCCGCAGGAACTCCTCCGCGAGTGCCTGGAGAAGTTCCCGGCCCCGATGCGCAGCATCTACGGCATCACCGAGGGCGGCGGCCCGATCGCCACCCACCTCTTCCGCCGGGGCGAGTGGCCGTTCGACGAGGAGGGCACCGTGCTGCCCACCGCCGGCCGCATGCTGCCCGGGTACCACATCGAGGTCCAGGACGACTCGGGCAACGCGCTGCCCACCGGTGACGTCGGCGAGATCTGCGTCCGTGGCGACGGCATGATGCTGCTGTACTGGCGCAACACGGAGGCCACCGCCAAGACCGTGCGCAACGGCTGGCTGCGCACCGGCGACGTCGGGTACGCCGACGAGGACGGCTTCCTCTACCTCGTGGACCGGCGCAACGACGTGCTCATCCGTGGCGGCCAGAACGTCTACCCGGCCGAGATCGAGCGGGTCCTGGCCACCCAGCCCGGCGTCCTGGACGTGGCCGTGGTCGGCGCGCCCAACGACGAGTGGGGCGAGGTGCCGGTGGCGTTCGTCGCGGCCGGCGACGAGCCGCCCACGGTGGCCGCGCTGATCGGCGCCTGCGCCCGCGAGCTGGCCAGCTACAAGCGGCCGACCGCGGTCCACTTCGTCGACGAGATCCCGCGCAACGGCGCCGGCAAGCTGCTGCGCCGGGTGCTGCGGGACCGACTCGCCGCCGAGGCGAGGGAGGCCGAGGCGGCGAAGAGCACCGAGCCGGCCGCCGCCGCGCGGGACGACAAGGCCACGGCCGGCACGGGCGGGGGCGGCTCCGGCTCCGGCGCCTGACCCGGGACGCGACAGGCGGGGCCCGGGGTGCGGCCCGGCGCCCCGCCGCCGACGCCGGACAACCGCCGTAGCGGGCGGAGAGCGCGCGTACGACACCGGCGCACGCGCCACCACGCGTCCGCCCGCTCGCACCACCACGCACCAGCGCATGCACGCACGCACCACCACACGCACCGACGTACGCAGCCATGGAGGGGAACGGTGGGGATGACCTCGACGGACACGACGGGGACGGCCCAGGAAGCGCGAGCGGAGACGGGTCGCTGGACCACTCCATCCGGGGTCGAGGTGGTCCGTACGACGGAGCACGCCGGCAGCGCCGCGGCGGCCCGCGCCCAGTTGGAGGCGGCGCTCGACGAGCGCCGCGGCATGGTCCTCTTCCGGGGCCGGGACCGGATCATCGGCTACGTGGACCCACCGCTTGAGGTGGCCGCGCGCGGCGACCGGCTGGCGGTGACCGCCCTCAACGAGCGCGGCCGGGTGCTGCTGCCCACCCTCCGTACCCTGCTGGCCGACCTGCCCGGCACGGTCCGCGCCGACGGGGACACGCTGCACGTCCACGGCGGCACGCCGCACGGCGTCTTCGCCGAGGAGGACCGCACCCGGCACGTGGGCGTCTTCGCCGCGATCCGGGCGCTGATCGCGGGGCTGGCCGTACCCGACGACGAACTGCTCGGCCTGTTCGGCGCGTTCGGCTACGACCTGATCTTCCAGGTCGACCCGATGGACGCCCGCCAGGAGCGGAACCCGCACGACCGGGACATGGTCCTCCACCTGCCCGACACGCTGTACGACCTGGACCTGCGCGGCGACACGGCGGTGCGCTTCCGCTACGACTTCCACACCCGGGCCGCCAGCACCCAGTGGCTGCCGACCGGGACTCCCAGCCAACCGTTCGTGCCCGGCCGGCCCTCGCGGGGCCGGCGCGACCACCGGGTGGGGGAGTACGCGCGGGTGGTGGAGGCGGCGATGCCGCTGTTCCGCTCCGGCGACCTGTTCGAGGCCGTGCCCAGCCAGACGTTTCAGCACGCCTGCTCCCAGACCCCGGCCCAGCTCTTCCGCCGCCTGTACGAGCGCAACCCCGCGCCGCACAGCCTGCTGATGAACCTGGGCGACGGCGAGTACCTGGTGGGCGCGTCGCCGGAGATGTTCGTCCGGGTCAGCCGCGGCATCGACGCCGACACCGACCGCTTCCTGGTGGAGTCCGCCCCGATCAGCGGCACCGCCCAGCGCGGGGCCAACGCCCTGGAGGACGCCGAGCGCATCCGCGAACTCCTCAACTCGGCCAAGGACGAGCACGAGCTCACGATGTGCACGGACGTGGACCGCAACGACAAGTCGCGGGTGTGCGTGCCCGGCACGGTCACCGTCACCGCCCGGCGCAGCATCGAGATGTACTCCACGCTCATCCACACCGTGGACCACGTACAGGGTGAACTGCGCCCCGGGTTCGACGCCCTGGACGCTTTCCTCGCCCACCTGTGGGCGGTCACCGTGACCGGCGCGCCCAAGCTGGCCGCCGTCGAGTTCATCGAGCGGCACGAGCGCTCGCCGCGCCGCTGGTACGGCGGCGCCGTCGGCCGGATCGGCTTCGACGGCTGCCTGGACACCGTGCTCACGCTGCGCACCATCCAGATCAGGGACGGCGTGGGCACCGTACGGGCCGGGGCGACGCTCCTGTACGACTCGGACCCGGTGGCCGAGGAGCAGGAGACCGAGCTGAAGGCGAAGGCCCTCCTGGAGATCCTCGCGGGCGACCCGCCGCCACCGGCCCGCGCCGAGGTGCGCGAGCGGCCCGGTGAGGGCCGCGACGTCCTGCTCGTGGACCACCGCGACTCGTTCGTGCACTGCCTGGCCGGCTACTTCCGGGAGACCGGCGCCGCCGTGGAGACCTACCGCAGCGGCGGCCACCTGCACCTCATCGGCGAGCGCCGGCCCGACCTGGTGGTGCTCTCGCCCGGGCCCGGCACGCCCGCCGACTTCAAGGTCTCCGCGACGCTGGCCGAGGCCGAGCGGCTCGGCATCCCGGTCTTCGGCGTCTGCCTCGGTCTCCAGGGCATCGTGGAGTACCTGGGCGGCGACCTGGCCACGCTGCCCGCGCCCGTCCACGGCAAGCCCTCCCGGGTGCGCCGCACCACCGTCGAGTCGGGTCTGCTCACCGGCCTGCCCGAGACGTTCGACGTCGGCCGCTACCACTCGCTGTACGCCGACCCCGGCCGGGTGCCGGAGGGCCTGCGGGTGACGGCCGTGACGGCGGACGGCGCCGTCGCGATGGCGGTGGAGGCACCCGAACGCGGCCTGGCCGCCGTCCAGTTCCACCCTGAGTCGATCATGTCGGGCGAGGGACGCACCGGCCACCAGGTGGTCGCCAACGCGGTCACCCACCTGACCAGATCCGCCCGATGACCGTGGATGCCCGCGTCGCCGAGCTGTTCGGCGCCACCACCGGCCCGGGCAGCGCGGCCCGGGCCGGTAGCGGCGCGCCCGCGCGCGGCCTGGGCCGGGGCCTCGGCTTCGGCCGCGGCCGGGGTCCGGGGCTCAGCAGGGCCCCCCGGGGCGGTGCCGTCGGCCACGGCGTCGGAGCCGGCGCGGTCGCCGGCACCCACGCCGGCGGCGCGGTGACGGTGGCGCACGCGACCGTCGGCGAACTGCCCTTCACCGGGCTGCCCGTCGCCGTGCGCGCCGCCCTGCCGGAGTACGCCGCCCCACGCCGGCGCGGCACGTACGCGGCCGGCCGACTCGCCGCGGCCCGCGCCACCGCCGCGCTGACCGGCGCGCCGCACTGGCCGCTACCGGGCGAGCGCGGCGCCCCGGGCTGGCCGGCCGGCGTGCGCGGCTCGCTCACCCACACGGATGAGCTGGCGCTGTGCGCGGTCACGGCCGCCGACGGGCTCGCCATCGGGCTCGACATGGAGCCGCTGGCGTCGGCGGACGGCCTGTACGCGGCCCGCCGCTACGCCGCCACGCCCGCCGAACTCGACCGCGCGCGGGCCGAGGCGCGACCCGAACTCGCGGTGCTGCGGCTGTTCTGCGCGAAGGAGGCGCTGTACAAGGCGCTGCCCGCGCCCCGGCAGGAGGGCCTGGCGTTCCGCTCGGTCACGCTGGAGTGGCCCGAGCCGGACCCGTCGGCCGCCGACGGGCCGGTGCTGCTGTCCGTCAGCCCCACCGCGCCCGCCCCGGCCGCGCTCCGTGGCGCCACGGCCCGATGTCGCGTCATCGGCGACCACATGGTGGCGGCCGTGACCCTGGCAGCGCCGCGCCCCGCATACGCTCCGGAGTACGCGTACGGGTACGAGACAGCCGCCCGGCACGCGGCGCACGCCTCGTACCAGGCGGACGCCTCGTACCCGGCGCACGCCGAGCGCGCGCCCGGAGCCACCGCCCCCTGACAGCACCTCCAGGCACCACGGTCCGACGTCACGGCCCGACGCCACGGGCCCGGCACCCCGCCGGGCCGCTGACCCGACTCCCACCCCGCAGTCCGAACTCCCCACACCCCACACCCCGAATGCCCCACCCCCGGTACCGGGCCCTCGGGCCCCGGGCCGTGGGCTCCGGGCCCCGGGCCCGGCACGCCGCCCGGGGCCCGCCGCACCGGATGCCGTAAGCCCCTCGCCGTCCCACCAGCCAGCCACCAACGATCGCCCCGCGGCACCTGTCCGTACCCCGGCCACCCCCACGTGGTCGACGCGACCGACGACAGTGCCACGAAGCGTCCAGGAAGGAGCGCGGCGGGTCGCACGGCCCGCCGCATACGACACCCCATGAACACACAGACGGCCGACACCTTGCCCACGCTGTCCGCGGCCGCCCCGCGGCCCGACTGGCGCTCGCTGCCCGCCGCGCAGCAGCCCGACTGGCCGGACCCCGAGGCGCTGCGCGCGACCCTGAGCGAGCTGGAGACCTACCCGCCGCTGGTCTTCGCCGGCGAGTGCGACCAACTCCGCGACAAGCTGGCCGCCGTGGCCCGAGGTGAGGCGTTCCTGCTCCAGGGTGGCGACTGCGCGGAGTCCTTCGCCGCGGTGGGCGCCGACCAGATCCGCGACAAGCTCAAGACGCTGCTCCAGATGGGCGCGGTGCTCACCTACGCCGGCTCGGTTCCCGTGGTGAAGGTCGGCCGCATCGCCGGCCAGTACAGCAAGCCGCGCTCCAAGCCGACCGAGACCCGCGACGGCGTCACCCTGCCCGCCTACCGGGGCGACTCCGTCAACGGCTTCGAGTTCACCGAGGAGTCCCGCCGGCCCGACCCGGAGCGGCTCAAGCGCATGTACCAGGCGTCGGCCGCCACGCTGAACCTGGTGCGCTCCTTCACCGGCGGCGGCTACGCCGACCTGCGCCAGGTCCACGCCTGGAACCAGGACTTCGTCAAGACCTCGCGCTCCGGGCAGCGGTACGAGGCGGTGGCCCGCGAGATCGACCGCGCCCTGAACTTCATGCACGCCTGCGGCGCGGACCCGGCCCAGATGCACTCGGCCGAGGTGTACGCCTCGCACGAGGCGCTCATCCTCGACTACGAGGCGGCCCTCACCCGTACGGACGAGCGCACCGGCCAGCCGTACGACCTCTCCGGCCACATGGTCTGGATCGGCGAGCGCACCCGTCAACTCGACGGCGCGCACGTCGAGTTCTGCTCCCGCATCCGCAACCCGATCGGCGTCAAGATCGGCCCGAAGGCCACCGCCGACGAGGTGCTCGCGCTCGTCGACCGGCTGGACGAGGACCGCGAGCCGGGCCGGCTCACGTTCATCGTCCGCATGGGCGCGGGCCACGTCCGCGACAAGCTGCCCGCCCTGGTCGAGAAGGTCACGGCGTCCGGCGCCCAGGTCGGCTGGGTCTGCGACCCGATGCACGGCAACACGTTCGAGGCCCCCAGCGGCCACAAGACCCGCCGCTTCGACGACGTCCTGGACGAGGTCAAGGGGTTCTTCGAGGTCCACCAGGGCCTTGGCACCCACGCCGGCGGCATCCACGTCGAGCTGACCGGCGACGACGTCACCGAGTGCGTGGGCGGCGAGGTCCACGCGGACGACCTCCGCCAGCGCTACGAGACCTTCTGCGACCCCCGCCTGAACCGCAGCCAGTCCCTCGACCTGGCGTTCCTGGTGGCCGAGACGTACCTGGACCGCTGAGCCACCCCCGTACCCACCCGGGCCCACCCGGCGGCCCGGCCCCTCGCACGGGGCCGGGCCGGCGCGGTGCGGCCTCCCGGGCGGGGGCGGTGGCGCGGGCCACGTCTTCGCCCGCCCGGACCGAGCGGCGCTTGGCTCAACACCGCAACTCGCCCCAGACCCGCTTGCCCCAGGGCAGCAGGTCGGTCCCCCACCGCCAGGCCAACGCCCGCACCACAACGAGCCCCCGCCCGCCCTCGTCCCGCGCGTCCACGTGGCGTACGACGGGCATCCGCTTGGTCTTGTCCACGACGGCGACGCGGATGTGGTTGGCGCTGGGTCGGGTGATGGTGACGCGGATCGGATACGAGCCGGTGTGCCTGACGGAGTTGGCGACGAGTTCGGAGACGATGGTGGTGGCGTCGTCGGCGAGGTGCTCGAGCCCCCAGGTGGTCAACGCGGCCCGCACCAATGCCCGTGCGTGCGCCGCACTCTCGGGAAGGCAGGACATGGTGGTGGTGTAGCCGGGGTGCCCGGTGTGGTGGGCCGTCGTGTGCGCGTACATGGGCGCCTCGTGAGGGTGAGGGTGGCGTGGGCGGGGCCGCCCCGTAGGGGGTTAGTGGGCAGACCCCGCTCCCTTGCAGCCGCCGGGTGGTCGATGGCCGGCGGCTGTCACTAGTGAACGGCCGAGCGGCGGGGCAGACCACGGCAAAGCCGACGCATTCATGCGGCGCACGCACTGCGTCGACTACTGTGAGCTGCGCTTACGTTACGGACGGAAGGCGGGCCGTGAAGGTCAGGCGAGGCCGGTTCGCGCGCCAGCGGCGGGCGTGTGGCTACAGTCAGGAGTCCCTAGCCGACGCGCTCGGTGTGGATCGCACGTCCATCGGCAGGTGGGAGCGTGGCGAGTCCGATCCTCGCCCTTTCCTCCTGCCCAAGCTGGCGGCCCTGCTCAGGGTGACGCTTCTGGAGCTGGACGCACTACTTCAACGGGACGCGATCACGGTGGCGCCGGTGCCCCGGACTAAGGATGGTGACCTTGACGACGTGATACGCCGCGATTTCCTCCAGATGGTGACCACGGCCACGATGCTTTCCGATCTGGGCGCCCTTGGTGAGGCGCCTGACGACGAGCATACGTATCAGTCGATGAATGACCACTTGTGGAGGCTGCACGCCCGAGCGCAGTCAAGGAGTCCTCTTTTTCCGCTCGTTCATTCTCAGATTGCGGAGCTAACGTCCGCATTGGACGGCGCTGGCTCTGAGTCCGTGCGGCGCCAACTATGCGGCGAAGCTGCCGAACTCTTCCAGCTAGCTGGTGAAGTGCTCTTCGACTGCGGAAAATACACTGATGCAGCGCACTGCTACACACTCGCGGCCAGCGCCGCAAAAGAAGTCGATAGCCCAGATCTTTGGGCATGTGCACTCACTCGGTATGCGTTCATTAGGTTGTACGCGGACCATGACTCTGGCAAGGCTGTGCAACTTCTCGACCACGCTGCGGCTCTTGCCCAACGTGGCGACAGCAGCTTGTCCACACGCCACTGGGTGGCTGCCGTGCAGGCAGAAGCCTATGCCGCAACAGGCGACGTGGACTCCTGCCAGCGTGCCCTGGACAGAGCCGTGGAAGTACACGCGCTGCGTGGCGATTCACGTAACCGGGGTTGGTTGCGCTTCGACGGCTCTCGGTTGGCCGAGCAGCGTGCTACGTGCTACGTACGGCTTCGACGTTTCGATCTGGCGGAGCCTGTGCTAGGTGAAGTCTTGCAGAAGAAGCTCTCAACTCGTCGTCAGAGCAGTGTGCTGACGGACCTCGCCATGGTGGGTGCACAACGGGGCGACGTCGACCAGGTCGTGGACTGTGCCCGGCAGGCAGTCACGCTCGCCCAACGCAATGCGTCGAGCTACACAGTGTGCAGGCTGCGCACTCTCCAGCCGACCCTCATGCATTTCCGAGCCGACCCGCGAGTCCGCGATCTCAGCGTACATATCGATGAGTTGAACACCACCGCTCCACAAAGCCGAGGGGGAGCCCTATGACCACCGAATCCGGCCAGATCTTCCGCCAAGCCTGGATCGCCGGGGTCACCCGGCACTATCCGGGCCAGCCGAAGCCCGGCTACATCGCTCCTTGGGATGTCACCCCGGAATGGGAACGCGCCGCCGCTGCCGCCGTGTTCGAGCAGGTGCGCCACTTCATCGAGATCAGCGGGGGCGCGACGCGTCAGCTCACCCGCGAGCAGCGGGGGCGCTACGTTGCCACGTGTTGGACCGCCCAGATCTACCACCGCATTGAGAACCCCAAGCCCGGGTACGTCGCGGACTACGCCGACTTGCCAGCCTGGCAGCAGGAAACCGACGCTGACATCTTCGACGCCATCGAGGAGCATCTGGGAAGCTAGCCCGTCGCCGGTTACCTGGGAGTGCACCGCCTAAGCTCGCAGGCCGGAAGCGATGTAGGGGGCTTGATGGGGCACTTCGCCGGCACCGAGGGTTTCGACGGCACGGACCTCGCGGATGACACGGACCTCTGGGACGACTCGCCGTACGCCCTGCGCGACTACGTCGATGACACGCCGCCCACGCCGGAGCTGATCGCCGAACTCGAAGCCGAACTGGGCGGCTACCGGCTGCCCCGCTCGTACGTCGCCCTCATGCGCACCCACAACGGCGGCATACCGAACCGGGCCTTCTTCCCGCTGCCCGGGGTGTCGTCCGCCGACGAGGCGGCCCACGTCGCCGTCAACGGCATCTACGGCATCGGGCGCACCAAGCCGAACTCACTCGGCGGCGAGTTCGGCAGCCGCTTCTGGATCGAGGAGTGGGAGTACCCGGACCTCGGCGTCTACTTCGCGGACACCCCGTCGGCCGGCCACGACATGCTGGCCTTCGACTACCGCGCCTGCGGCAGGACCGGCGAGCCGACGGTGGTCCACGTGGACCAGGGGGACGACTTCCGCGTCACCCCGCTGGCGGAGGACTTCGCCGCGTTCGTCCGGGGGTTGGTCGCGTAGTCACACCGCGCGCGGCAGGGCCGCCCGGGACGTCGACCGCAGGGCACGCTCCGGCCACGCCCCCGCCGAAATCCCGTGCCAGGTTTCTCGGCGGCGGATGTCAAGACGCGAGCGGCGGCTCCGACCAACCGGTCGAAGGGCCCCCGCCGGGGGCCGCGCACCACGAGGAGTACGCGATGCAGTTCCTGATCAGCATGCACATCAACCCGGCCGTGCTGGACGCGCTGACCGACGCGGAGAAGGCGGCGATCGGCGAGGGGCACGGGCAGTTCATCGAGTCGCTGAAGCAGTCCGGCGAGTTGATCACCACGCAGGCCCTCGTCGACCCGTCCCAGGCCGCCGTGGTGCGCGTGCGCGACGGCCAGCCGGTGGTCACCGACGGCCCATTCCTGGAGGCCAAGGAGCACCTGGGCGGCTTCTACCTGATCGACTGCGAGGACAGGGACCGGGCGATCGAGCTGGCCGCGCGGATCCCCGACGCCGCGATCGAGGGCCTGGGCATCGAGGTGCGGCAGGTGATGTTCGCTGACGGACCATTGGAGGCATGACAACACTCGTCGTGGAGGACCTGCTGCGCGCGCTGACGCCGCGGGTCCTCACCACGTTGGTACGGCGGTACGGGCAGTTCGACGACTGTGAGGACGCGGTGCAGGAGGCGGTCATCGCCGCCGCCGTGCGGTGGCCGACCGAGGGCGTGCCGGACAACCCGCGCGGCTGGCTGGTGACGGTGGCCTCCCGTCGCCTCGTCGACCAGATACGCAGCGAGCGCGCCCGCCGCGAACGGGAGTCCGCGCTGGCCAACGAGGTCGGGCCCGCCGAGCCGCCGGACACCGACGACACCCTGGTCCTGCTGTTCCTGTGCTGCCATCCGACGCTGACCCCCGCCTCCCAGACGGCGCTGACCCTGCGCGCGGTCGGCGGCCTGACCACCGCCGAGATCGCCCGCGCGTTCCTGGTCCCGGAAGCCACGATGGGGGCCAGGATCAGCCGGGCCAAGCAGCGGATCAGGGCGGCCGGCAGCTCGTTCGCCCTGCCGCGCGGCGCGGAGCTGCGGGAGCGGCTGCGGGTCGTCCTGCACGTGCTGTACCTGATCTTCAACGAGGGGTACACCGCCTCCTCCGGCAGCCGGCTCCACCGCCCCGACCTCGCGCACGAGGCGATCCGGCTGACCCGGATGGCGCACGCGCAGCTCCCCGGGGACGGCGAGGTGACCGGGCTGCTCGCGCTGATGCTGCTGACCCACGCCCGCCGCGACGCCCGCACCACGGCGGCCGGCGACCTGGTGCCGCTGGACGAGCAGGACCGTACGGCGTGGGACCGCGCGCTGGTCGACGAGGGCACCGCGCTGGTCAAGGCGGCGCTGGCCGGTCCGGCCCTTGGCCCGTACGCGTTGCAGGCCGCCATCGCCGCCACGCACGCCGACGCGGCCACGGCCAAGGAGACCGACTGGGCGCAGGTGCACGCCCTCTACCTGATCCTGGAACGCGTCGCGCCCAACCCGATGGTCACCCTCAACCGGGCGATCGCCCTCGCCGAGACCGAGGGCCCGGCGGCCGGCCTGGCCCTGCTCGCCACCCTGGACGGCGACGACCGGATGGCCGGACACCACCGGCTGCTGTCCGTACGGGCCCACCTGTTGGAGCGGACCGGCGACACGGCCGGGGCGTACGCGCACTACCGGCGCGCCGCGAAGGCCACCGCCAGCCTCGCCGAGCAGCGCTATCTGGAGCTTCGGGCCGGCCGGGTGAGGCCACCGACGGGGCTTCGCGAGGGGATGTAGTGAGGGCACGTCAGGGCGCGGGCCCACCGTCGCCACCTGTCGGTGAGTCCAGGCCCGCCCACCGCCGAGCGACCCGCCACGGCCCGCCGTCCGGGCGTCAGGCGTCCGCTTCCAGGTCCGTGCGCATCGCGTCCCGAAGCGTCTTGATCGCACGTATCAGCAGGTGGAGTTCCTCCTGTAACTCCTCGTCCGTCGCGCCCTCCTGGATGCGGTCCCGCACGTCGCGCAGCTTGCGCAGCGCCGCGTCGGAGTGCTCCACGACGGGCGCGGTGGCGGTGAGGGCCATCTGGTAGCGCAGCTCGTACGCGCCGCCCTCAAGGAAGATCGCGGCGGCCTGGCGCGCCCGCTCGTCCACGGCCAGGTCCGCGCGGCGGACCTCCTTGAGCCGGCCGCGCGTGCGCGTGAGGGCCGTCAGGTACTCGCCGTAGAGCTGGCGGCGGACGTCCTGTTTCCGTGTCGTCTCCTCCCGCTTCCAGCGGAGGCGGTCCGCGACGAGCGTGGCCCCCACACCGATCGTCGCGCCGAGCGCCGTGCCCACGAGTGTCCCCCAGTCCACGGGGTCACCCTAGAACGCCTGCCGTCCGTTCGGGCCGCGCGTGCGAAACGGGTCCGCTCACGCCCGCCCCTACCGCCCTCCCGTCCCCGGCAGCGTCGCGTTAGCAAAGCGTGAGCGCTCGCTGGCAGCCTCGGCGTGCAAGGGGGCCGGCCCTCGGGAGGGGCCGGCCGATGCTCGCGTACGGGTGCGCCTCCGGTGGTGCGCCGGCGCACCACCGGAGGAAGCGAACAGGTATGAAGCTCAGGAGAACGAAGGCCGTACTCGTCACCGCGGCGGCCGTGGCCGGTCTGGCCGTGGCGGCGTCGCCCGCGCAGGCGGACGTGTGCAACGTGGGTGGTGGCCGCGTCATCTGCGAGTACGCCATCGCCACGTACACCTTCGACAACGGGGTCAAGCAGGAGTTCGCGATCGGCACGGACTACGCCGTGTGGACGCGCTGGACCAACACCTCCGGCAAGTGGAACTCGTGGTCCTCCATGGGCGGCGAGGTGCGCAGCGGCGTCACCGTCTGCCCGTTGCCGCACGACACGTTCTTCATCTCGGTCACCGGCACCGACGGCAAGCTGTGGGAGCGCGTGCGCTTCAGCTACCCGAACGGTGAATGGTCCGGGTGGGAGCGCGGCTCGGGCTGCCACTGACCCGCACGCCGGCGCACGCCGGACGAAGCACCGCGAGGGCGCGCGCGGCCGGACCCCGGCCGCGCGCGCCCGCGTGCCGTCACGCCCTCATGGTCGCGGCGCCGATCACCGGTAGCGGCGGAGGTGGTCACCACCTCGGTCAGGCTGGTCCGTCAAAAAAATCCGCGCCAGGCTGTCACACGCGGCTGCCGCGATCCGTCAGGTCGGTGAAGGCAACAAGCCAGTACCGAGGAGACGATGATGAACGCACGCTTGATCACGGCAGAGGTTCCGATGGCCCCGCGGATGACCGAGGACCCCTCGGAGCTGGTCCCCGAGCTGGCGGAGGTGTCGGCGGCGCTGTTCAAGGTCGTCGGCAACGGCTCGGTACCGCGCTCCACGATCAGCCTGGTACACCTCCGCGCGGGTCAGATCGTGGGCAGCACCTATCTGACCGTTCTGCACACGGGATTCCTGCGTAAGGCACGGGTGTCGGAGGCGCAGATCACGTCGGTGGCCTCCTGGCAGGACTCGCCGTACTTCTCCGCCGCCGAGCGGGCCGCGCTGGCCCTGGTGGAGGCCGTGCTCCAGCCGGCCGCGTCGGGCGAGCGGGTACCGGACGAGCTGTACGCGCAGGTGGCCGAGTACTACGAGCCCAAGGCGCTGGCCACGCTGATGTTCGCGATCGGCCAGGTCAGCTTCTTCACGTCGATCGCGCTGGTCGCCAAGCCGGTCCCCGGCCGGTCCTTCACCGACCCCTGGAACTGATGCCCCCGGGGTAGGGCCCGAGCGCGGCTCGGGCCCTACCCGGCCCCGCCTCCGTCCGTGAGGCCGTGCCCGTACGGAGGCCGTGCACCGAGCCCGCGGGTTCGCGCCCGTACGCCCGTACGGGAGGCCGTGGCCGTACGCGAGGTCGTACGCACCCGCACCCGCTGACGCCACCGCCACCGCCGCCGCTGCCGCCGGCTCCGCGCGGCGTGCGGGAGTGGCCCCGCACGCCGAAGGGCGGCCACGCCGCAGCGTGACCGCCCCGATGCGCGGGTGCCTAGCCCGCCACGCTGATCTGCGGCTCGCCCGACTCGACGCCGGCCTTCTCCATCTCTTCGGCGATCTTCATGGCCTCGTCGATCAGGGTCTCCACGATCTTCGACTCCGGCACGGTCTTGATGACCTCACCCTTCACGAAGATCTGCCCCTTCCCGTTACCCGACGCCACACCCAGATCAGCCTCACGCGCCTCACCCGGCCCGTTGACCACACACCCCATCACCGCCACCCGCAACGGCACCTCCATCCCCTCAAGCCCGGCCGTCACCTCATCAGCCAGCTTGTACACATCCACCTGCGCCCGCCCACACGACGGACACGAAACGATCTCCAACCGACGAGGCCGCAGATTCAACGACTCCAGAATCTGGATACCCACCTTGACCTCCTCCACCGGAGGCGCCGACAACGACACCCGAATCGTGTCCCCGATCCCCTCCGCCAACAACGCACCAAAAGCCACCGACGACTTGATCGTCCCCTGAAACGCCGGACCCGCCTCCGTCACACCCAAGTGCAACGGATAGTCACACTGAGCCGCCAACTGACGGTAGGCATTGACCATCACCACCGGATCGTTGTGCTTCACCGAGATCTTGATGTCCCGAAACCCGTGCTCCTCGAACAACGAGCACTCCCACAACGCCGACTCCACCAACGCCTCCGGCGTGGCCTTGCCGTACTTCGCCAACAACCGCTTGTCCAACGACCCGGCGTTGACCCCGATCCGAATCGGCACCCCCGCATCCGAAGCCGCCTTCGCGATCTCCTTCACCTTGTCGTCGAACTGCCGGATGTTCCCCGGATTCACCCGCACCGCCGCACACCCCGCGTCAATCGCCGCGAACACGTACTTCGGCTGGAAGTGAATGTCAGCGATCACCGGGATCTGCGACTTCTTCGCGATCGCCGGCAACGCCTCCGCGTCATCCTGCGACGGGCACGCCACCCGCACGATCTGACAACCCGACGCCGTCAACTGCGCGATCTGCTGCAACGTCGCGTTCACATCAGCGGTCAACGTCGTCGTCATCGACTGCACGGACACCGGGGCATCACCCCCGACAGGCACCGAGCCCACCTGGATCTGGCGGCTCACCCTACGGTCAGCAAGCTTGGTCGGAACGGACGGCAGGCCAAGGGATACAGCGGTCATGAGACATCCTGAAGATGGTGGGCGCCGGCCGTGGCCAGCGATTCGTGGACTGTCTGGGCGATGTTGTCGGCGGTCAGGCCGGCCTCGTCCAGCAACTCGTTCCTACTGCCATGCTCGAAGAACTTCTGGGTCAGGGCGAACTCGCGTACCGGGGTCGTCACCCGGGCGTCGCGGAGGGCTTGGGTGATGGCGGAGCCGACGCCGCCGACGCGGCCGTTGTCCTCCACCGTGGCCACCAACTCGTGCTCGGCCGCCAACCCCACCAACGCGGAGTTCACCGGCTTCACCCACCGCGGGTCGACCACCGTCACCCCCACCCCACGCTCCGCCAACAACGCCGCCGCCTCCAACGACACCTGCGCCATCGCCCCCACCGACACCAACAACACCCGCGCCACACCCTGCGGCCGCGCCAGCACGTCCAACCCACCCACCGACGCCACCGGCTCGATGTCCGCACCCACCGCGCCCTTGGGATAACGCACCACCGTCGGCGCGTCCTCCACCTCCACCGCCTCCCGCAACAACGCCCGCAACCGCGCCCCATCCCGCGGCGCCGCCACCCGCAACCCCGGCACCACCTGCAAGATCGACATGTCCCACATGCCGTTGTGCGACGGCCCGTCATTACCCGTCGCACCCGCGCGATCCAACGCGAACGTCACCCCACACCCATGCAACGCCACATCCATCAACACCTGGTCAAAAGCCCGGTTCAAAAACGTCGCGTACACCGCCACCACCGGATGCACCCCACCAAGGGCCAACCCCGCCGCCGACGTCACCGCGTGCTGCTCCGCGATCCCCACATCGAAGACCCGCTTCGGATACGCCTTGGCGAACGCCTCCAATCCCACCGGTTGCAACATCGCCGCCGTGATCCCGACGATGTCCTCCCGCTCAGCGCCGAGCCTGACCATCTCGTCCGAGAACACCGACGTCCACGACGGGCCGGACGGCTTCTTCTTGGCGGAGACCGCGCCGATGGCGTGGAACTGGTCCAACTCGTGTTGCTCGGCCGGAGCGTGGCCCTTGCCCTTCTGGGTGATGCAGTGCACGATCACCGGCCCGCCGAAGGCGCGGGCCCGCCGCAGCGCCGACTCGACCTGCGCGGTGTCGTGGCCGTCGACCGGGCCGACGTACTTGAGGCCCAGGTCCTCGAAGAGGCCCTGCGGGGCGACGAAGTCCTTGAGGCCCTTCTTGGCGCCGTGCAGGGTGTCGAGCAGCGGGCCGCCGATGACGGGCGTGCCGCGCAGCCGGTCCTTGCCCCACTCCAGGAAGCGTTCGTAGCCCTGGGTGGTGCGCAGCGTCGTCAGGTGCTCGGCGAGGCCGCCACGGGTGGGCGCGTAGGAGCGGCCGTTGTCGTTGACGACGATGACCAGCGGCAGGTCCTTGGTGGCGGAGATGTTGTTGAGCGCCTCCCAGGCCATGCCGCCGGTGAGCGCCCCGTCCCCGATGATCGCGACCACGTGCCGGTCGGTGAACCCGCGCAGTTGGTGCGCCTTGGCGAAGCCGTCCGCGTAGGAGAGGGCGGTCGAGGCGTGGGAGTTCTCGATGACGTCGTGGTCGGACTCCTCCTGCGAGGGGTAGCCGGAGAGGCCGCCGCGGCTGCGCAGTCGCTCGAAGTCCTTGCGTCCGGTGAGGAGCTTGTGCACGTACGCCTGGTGGCCGGTGTCCCAGAGCAGCCGGTCGCGGGGCGAGTCGAAGACCCGGTGCAGGGCGATGGTCAGCTCGACCACGCCCAGGTTGGGCCCGAGGTGGCCGCCGGTCCTGGACACGGCCTCCACCAGGAACTCCCTGATCTCGCTGGCCAGGGCGGGCAGCTCGTGCGCGGCGAGGCCGCGGACGTCCGCGGGGCCGCTGATCCGGTCGAGGAGCGGCGTGCCGCTTGCCCCGGTCTGCGAGCGAGAACTCAAAATGCACCTCCATTACTGGCGCGTGGGCGACGCTGCCCGCGCGAAATTCCGTGGAACGGCGACCACGGTCAGGGAGTTCGTCGAGGCTGAGGAGGAGAGGGTACGGTGAGACCCTGGTGCGGCGCCCACGCTACGGCCGGCGGGGGACGTATGCGTATGGCAATTGATTGCCTGTGGCGCCACTCAGCGCGCACTGAATTGCTATGGCCAGCAGGTTCCTGTACTTCCTAGCGTGACAATCCCTTGGAATCTGGACGAGCGGCCGTGGCCGCGACGGAACCCAGAAGGTGCGCGCCGCCAGGTCGGCCATGGGAGAGCCCCCGCATCTTCGAACGGGGGGACACTTCTGATGGCGGTAGACACCACTAATCCGGTACGGCGGAGCGGGCGTTTTAACGCCTACGTCAAACTGGGTAAGTTCGCTTTTTTCGACTATGACCTGTGCGTACTGATCGTCTGGTGCGCGCTGCCGGGCCCGCTGCTGTGGGAGGCGTCGACGGGGGCGACCCTGTTGTTCTTCCTCATAGGCCAGGTGGCGATCTTCGCCGCGACGGTCACCTTCGACGACCTGACCGGGCTGCGGGACGGCAGCGACGCCGAGAACTACACGCCCGAGACCGGGCAGCTCCGCGACCTGGCCCGCAAGCCCCTGCTGTCCGGCGCGCTCACGGTGCGCCAGGCCCAGGTCTTCGGTTGGGGCTCGGTCCTGGTGGGCGCGTCCTGCTGGGCCGCCGCGGCCCTCGTCGCGCCGCACAAGCCCGGGTGGCTGCTGGTGCTGTTGCTGGTGGTGGCCGCCAGCGCGGTGCAGTACTCGTACGGTCTCAAGCTCAGTTACCGGGGCGGCCAGGAGGTGCTGATGATCGGCACCACCGGCATGGTGGTGCTGATGCCCTACGCGCTGCTGACCGGTGAGGTCAGCGGGTTGATCGTGTTGGAGACCGTCCTGTTCGGCGCGTGGGCGCTCCAGGTCGCCGCGTACTCGAACATGAACGACCTGGAGGGGGACCGCAAGGTCGGCCGGGTCAACGTGGCCACCATGACCAGCGCCGCCGGCTACCACGCCTTCCTCGTCGCGGTCGCCTCGATCGGTCTCGTCTCCACGGTCGTGGCGATCGCGGTGGACGCGGTGCCCGTGTGGTTCCTGTTGCTGCTGGCCCCGGTGTTCGTGCTGCGCGGGGCGCAGTTGCGTGCCGGCGTGGTGCGCGGCAACCCGCTGGCTGCCCGCATGCTGGGCATCCAGATCCACCGGCTGGGCGCGGTGCTGCTATGTGTAGGCAATCTGCTGTACGTCCACGCGAGCTGAACCGCGCGGCGCGCGGCGGAGCGCTCGCGCCACCGGCGCGCGGGCCGGGCCCACGACGGGGCCCGGCCCGCGCGCCGACGCCCCCGCCACGGGGTCGTGGCAGCCGTGTGACCGACGGCCATAAAGGCCGCCTGACCTGCACGGCAATTGTTTGTGACAGGAGTCTGCTATATCGCTCACACGCGTCGGAGACCAAGAATTGAGAGCGTCAGGCTTTTCCAGTCGTGCGCTACCCGTTCGATGTCCTCGATGCCTGCAGGGAGCAGTCGATGCCTTCGGTAAGTGACACCACGCTCACATCCCCGCAGCAGCGGCGGAAGCGAATCATCATGGCCGAGCCGCGGGGATTCTGCGCCGGCGTGGAACGCGCGATCGGCATGGTGGAGAAGGCCCTGGAACTGTATGGGGCCCCCGTTTACGTACGTAAGCAGATCGTGCACAACCAGCATGTCGTAAGTGAACTCGAGAAGCAGGGCGCGATTTTCGTCGATTCCGAAGACGAGGTTCCGGAAGGCTCGATCTGCGTCTTTTCCGCGCACGGCGTCTCGCCGGCGGTCCGCGGAAACGCGGTCGACCGCGAACTCAAGGTGATCGACGCGACGTGCCCGCTGGTGTCCAAGGTCCACCAGGCGGCCATCCGCTCGTCGAGCGCCGGCAACAAGATCCTGCTGATCGGCCACGCCAACCACGAGGAGGTCGAGGGCACGGTCGGCGAGGCGCCCGAGGACACCATCGTGGTGGAGACCGTGGAGGACGCGCGGCGCCTGGAGTTCGAGCCCGGCACCAACCTGTCCTACCTCACCCAGACCACACTCTCGCTGGACGAGACCAAGGACATCATCGACGAGCTGACCCGCCGCTTCCCCGACATCAAGGGCCCCGGCAGCGACGACATCTGCTACGCGAGCCAGAACCGGCAGAACGCGGTCAAGGACATCGCGGCCCGGTCCGACCTGGTGCTCGTCGTCGGCTCCGACAACTCCAGCAACTCGGTGCGCATGGTCGAGGTCGCCATCCGCCAGGGCACCCGGTCCTACCTGGTCAACGACGTCTCCAAGCTGGACGAGCGGTGGCTTGAGGGCGTGGAGTCCGTGGGCGTGACCGCCGGCGCCAGCGCCCCCGAGGTGCTGGTGCAGGAACTGGTGACCCGCCTGACGGAGTTGGGTTACGGGGACATCGGCAGCGTGACCACGACCACCGAGGACGTGGTGTTCTCCATCCCCGGCAGCCTGTTCGCACACGCCGGCACCAAGCCCGCGCGGTAGGAAGCCGCCAGGTCGCCGAACCGCCCGCCTGAACCCACCCCGTTCGCCCCGTTAGCAGGGAGACGCCGTGACCGGAACCGTGTCGAAGACCCCCGTGGCCACGGCCGACGACCCGACCGCAGAGCGCGCCGAACTGGGGCGGCTGCTGGGCGGGGTGCAGGGCCGGCTGGAGGAGCTGCTCGCCGCCGAGCGCCGCGAGTGGCACGCCGCCAACCCCGACTCGGTCGCCCTGGTGGACGCCATCGCCGAGGTGATATTCAGCGGCGGCAAGCGGCTGCGGCCCGCCTTCTGCGCGGCCGGCTACCTGGCCGCCGGCGGCGACCCGACCGCGCCCGAGGTCGTGGACGTGGCCGCGGCCCTGGAGGCGCTGCACACCTTCGCGCTGCTGCACGACGACGTGATGGACGCGTCCGAGCTGCGCCGCAACAAGCCCACCGCGCACGTGGCCCACGCCGAACTGCACCGCCGCGAGGGCTGGCGCGGCGAGCCCCGGCGCTACGGCGAGGGCGTCGCCGTGCTCGCCGGCGACCTGGCCCTGACGTACGCGAACCGGCTCGCGGCCGGGGCCCCGACGCGGGTCCGTGGCGTGTGGGGCGAGCTGTGCACGGAGCTGATGGCCGGCCAGTACCTGGACATCAGGGCCGCCGCCCGGTTCAGCCCCGACCCCGAACTGGCCCGCCACATCGCCCTGTTCAAGTCCGGCCGGTACACCATCTCGCGCCCCCTGTCCCTCGGCGGGTTGCTCGCCGGTGGCAGCGAGGTGACGCTGGCGGCGTTCGAGGAGTACGGCCTCGCGGTCGGCGAGGCGTTCCAGTTCCGCGACGACCTGCTGGACGCCTTCGGCGACACCGACGCCACCGGCAAGCCCAGCCAACTCGACTTCCGCCAGCACAAGATGACGCTGCTGATGTCCTTCGCGCTGCGCGACGAGCCCGCGATCAGCGACCTGGTCGGCGACGACCTGGCCGGCACCGACCCGGACGAGCTGTACGCGACGCTGGTCGCGACGGGCATCCGGGACCGGGTCGAGGCCGTCATCGAGGAGCGCGTCAAGGTGGCCTGCGAGGCGGTACGGGCCGCTGACATCAGCCCGGAGTGGGCGGCGGAACTGTCCACCATGGCCCACCAGGCCGCCTACCGCGACCACTGACCACCGCCCGCCCGGGCCGCACGGAGCATGATGTCCCATGACCACCATCGCGCTGTTCCACTCCGTGCTCGGCCCGCGTCCCGCCGAACTGGACGCCGCCGAGCGGCTCCGCCGCGCCGGCCACGAGGTCGTCACGCCGGACCTGTACGCCGGCGCGCGGGCCACCACCCTCGACGAGGGGTTCGCCCTGCTCGACCGGGTCGGCTGGGACACGGTGGTCGAGCGGGCCCGGCGGGCCCTGGCCGGGCTGCCGGACGAGACGGTGCTCGCCGGCGTTTCCATGGGCACCGGTGTCGTCAGCGACCTGTGGCCCGAGCGCCCGGCCACCGCGGGCGTGCTGCTCCTGCACGCGGCCGCCGAGTTGCCCGCCGCCGTCCGCCCCGGGCTGCGGGCGCAGTTGCACGCCGCGGACCCGGACGCGTTCGCGCCGCCCGAGCGCGTGGCGGCCCTGCGCCAGGCGGCGCACGCGGCCGGCGTCGCGCTGGAGGTCTTCCGCTACCCGGGCGCCGGCCACTTCTACACCGACCCCGACCTCCCCGACCACGACCCCGAGGCGGCCGAGCTGACATGGCGCCGGGTGCTGGACTTCCTCGCCTCGCTGTAGCGGGCGGCGCACGGGGACGGCGGCGGGGAGGGGCGGGGGCGGGGCGGACCTGGGCGGGCCGGGCCGCGCGTGCGGAGGGCACCCCGAGCCCGTAACTAGCGGAAACGCGCGGGAATAGTCCATTCCTGACCAGCAATGCATCACATCGGGTGATTCGCAGCCCAAAGATTGCCCGTGTTCTCGCACGGTTGCCAAGCTGATGCGGTCCGTTAACCCGCTGGGACCTGTGCTGGGACCTGTTGAAACTGGGAGGGGCCGTGGCCTTTGGCGAGCAGCCCGCTTATCTCCGCGTGGCCGGTGAGCTGCGACAGAAGATCGTCACCGGGGATCTGCCGCCGCGCACCCGCCTGCCGTCGCAGGCCCGCATCCGCGAGGAGTACGGGGTCTCCGACACGGTCGCGCTGGAGGCGCGCAAGGTGCTGATGGCCGAGGGGCTGGTCGAGGGCCGCTCCGGCTCCGGTACGTACGTGCGCGAGCGCCCCGTACCGCGCCGCCTGATCCGCACCGGATACCGCACGGTCGCCGACTGCACCCCCTTCCGGCAGGAGCAGGCCGACGAGACCGTGGCCGGCACCTGGGACGCGAGCAGCATGCAGGAGGAGGCCACGTCGGACATCGCCGCCCGGCTGCTCATCGAGCCCGGCGAGCGCGTGATGCGCACGCGGTACGTGTTCCGCGCCTTCAACGAGCCCGTGATGCTCTCCACGTCCTGGGAGCCGCTGGCCATCACGGGCCGCACGCCGGTGCTGCTGCCCGAGGAGGGCCCGCTGGCCGGGCGCGGTGTGGTGGACCGGATGGCGGCCATCGACCTGGTGGTGGACAACGTCATGGAGGAGGTCTCCGCGCGCCCCGGCCTGGCCGAGGAGACCCATGCCCTCGGCGGCGTACCCGGCCACGTGGTTCTGGTCATCTCGCGTACGTACTACGCCGGGGGCCGGCCCGTCGAGACCGCCGACGTGGTGACCTCCGCCGACCGCCATCGCCTCGCCTACCACCTGCCGGTCCGCTGACCGGGCCCCGCTCCTGACGTCCGCCGCCCCGCGCCCCGGCGCCGCCCGCCTCCGATCCGGCCCGCCGGCACGGCCCCGGCCACCGTTCGCTATCGCATCGGATGTGCCGGTGTGTGCCGGGTGGTCCGGGGCCGTTCGCCGTGCCGTCGCACCCACGACACGGGAACGCGGTGGCCGGATGCGTACCTCTTGGTGAGAACCCGTATCCGCTCCGTAAGGGTCGGGCGTAGGCTCGGGCATATGCGGACTGTGGTTTCCCAGAATGAATGTCGAGGGCGTACGCCGGGGGATGACCGGCCGAGCGAGGGGGTGCGGGATGACTGACAGCGGCCCCGAGCCGACGCTGCCGTGGCTGGTCGTCCGCGAGGACGACAACGGCAACCGCTACCGCGTCGGGCGGTACGCCACCAAGACGGAGGCCGAGCAGGTGGCCGACCGCCTCCACGCGCGCGGCGCCTGCCAGCTCTACGTGGTGGAGCGCTCCACCGCGCCACGACGCACCGCCTGACCCACCGCACCACCGGTCCCACCGCACCACCGGTTCCACCGCACGTCCTGTTCCACGGCACACCCCCCGCTCCGCGCGACTCCCCGAGCGCGCAGGCCAGCAGCGGGACCTCACCCTCACCCCGCGTTCCCACCAAGCCGCCGCACCCTGCCGGCGACCGGGCGACCCGGCTACACCGGCGCCCCGGCACGACGGGCCGCGTCGGCGCGACCCGAGGCCCGACCGCGCGCCGCGAAGCGCGGTCCGGCGGGTGGGTGCGACGCCGCGCGACCCAGTCGTCGCGGTCCACCCGGATCGAGCGGGGCGGGTCGGCGACGTGGAGCTGATCCGGGTTCAGGGCGTGGTGCGCCCGTCGGGCGTGGAGTCGTCGGCCACCGTGGCGGAGGTTTTCGGACGTCTACGGCCACGGCGCGCGACCGCCGGGCGTTCCGTACGCCGATATCTCCTGGCGACGGCCGCGCACTGCACTGCCATGGACGCCGCCATGGCGCCACAGACCCCGGGCAGCCCGGCCCCCGACAGGCCGTACGCGAGCCCCAGTTGGAGCGCCACCCCGACGGCGGTGACGCGCGCGAGCGCGGAGCTGTCGCCGCTGCCTTCGAAGACGCCACCCAGCGCGATGCAGCAGGCCAGCAGCGTGAGGTAGGGACCGATCCAGCGCAGATAGAGCGCTCCCGCCGCGATGACCACGCCCTCGGCGCCGAACGCCCGCATGATCCAGGGGCCGGCGGCGAGCAGTGTCAACGAGGCCGCCGCTCCCAACGCCCCGGCCAGCAGCAGCGCCTGCCGTCCGATGGCCCGGCGCTCGTCGCGGCCCGCCCCGAGCAGGCGGGCGGTGTGGATGGCGGCGCTCTGGCGCACCGCGTAGAACGCCATGGTCGCGACGTACGTCGCCTTGGTGGCGATCCCGTACCCGGCGGCCTCGGCGACGCCGAGCCGGGCGACGACGGCCACGAGGGTCAACGCGCCCGTCATCCGCAGGACGAAGTCGACGGACACGGGCAGCCCGACCGAGGCCGTTCGGCGAGCGTCGCGACCAAGCGAACGAGCCCGGCGCCGTAACGACCCGGCGCCGTGGGTGGGCGCCCCTCTGCCGTTCGCGTCGGCTGCCCACCGGAGCGTGCCGCCGCGGCGCAGGACGACGCAGCCGCAGACGAGCGCCGCCGTGCGGCCGAGCACCGTGGCGATCGCGGCCCCCCGCACTCCGAGGTCGCAGTCGAGGATGAGCCAGGGGTCCAGCGCGAGGATCAGCCCGTTCGCGAGCAACGCGAGCCGCATCGGGGTGCGGGTGTCGCCGGTGCCCTTGAGGATGCCGTCGACGACGTTGGTCGCGAAGAACACCGCGATGCCGGGCAGCGCGATCGAGAAGTAGTCGGTGGCGAGAGCCAGCGAGTCACTGTCGGCACCGCCGAGCACCAGGTGGGCGAGCGGCTCGCGGCACAGGTATCCGCCAATGGTGACGGTCGGCGTGATGAGCGCCCACAGGGCCCAGCCGCCGCGTACCGCGGCACGCAGCCCCGCGGGATCGCCCGCCCCGCTGGCGCGGGCGACCAGCACGGTCGTGCCTGATCCGGCGGCGAGGGCCACCCCGAGCAGCACGTTCTCGACGTTGGTCGCGACGGCTACCGCGGCGACGGCCGCCCCGCCCAGCCGCGCCACCCAGACCATGTTGATGATCCCGGCCACGACGCCCGAAAGGAGTTCGCAGTAGATCGGACCCGCCAGTGACACCAGTGCGCGCCGGTGTTCGGCCGCCTTCATCGCCGCCCCCTCTTTTCGCTGTACCTCGAAACGAGGTACAGCGAAAAGAGTTAGCATGCACCTTCGAGGCGTGCAAGGTTCGGATGGACGCGGGAAGGGGTGCGACGCGTGCTGGAGCTGTCGATGTTGGGGTTCCTCTACGAGGAGCCCCTGCACGGGTACGAGCTGAAGGCCCGCATCCGTGGCCTCAGCGGTCACCTGCGCCCGGTCAGCGACGGAGCGCTCTACCCGGCCATCGCCCGACTGGTGAAGGCGGGGCTGGTCGAGCAACGTACGGAGCCCGGCAGTGGCGCCGCGCCGCGCCGCATCCTGTCCCTCACCGAAGCGGGGCGGGCGGAACTATGGTCCCGGCTGCGGCATCCCAGGGACGTCGACATCACCGACGGCCAGCGCTTCTTCACGCTGCTCGCCTTCCTGCGCCACCTTCCGGACCGGGCGGAGCAGGTCGCGGTCCTCCGTCGGCGGCAGGACTTCCTCGATACTCCGGCGAGCTTCTTCTACCGCGACGGCGAGCCGGTGAGCGCCGAGGACGTGCCGGACCTCTTCCGCCAGGGCATGCTCCGCGTCGCCCGCGCCACCAGCGAGGCCGAGCGGGCGTGGCTGGCCGAGGCGATGGCGACCCTGACGGACTGAGCGCGGTCCGGCCCCCCACCCCCGCTCGTTAGGGTCCTGGCTGACGCGGGACGGACGACGACGGCGGAGGCGCGGCGATGGCGGCGGAACTGATCGACACGGTGGCGTGGGTGCGGGTGGAGGGCGGCAGGATTCTCTGCGCCCGGCCCCGGGGCAAGGACGTCTTCTACATCCCCGGCGGCAAACGGGAGGGCGCGGAGAGCGACCTGGAGACCCTGCTGCGGGAGATCGAGGAAGAGTTGACCGTGGTTCTGGACGCGGCCAGCGCGCGACACGTGGCCACGTACGAGGCCGAGGCGTCCGGGGTGCCGGGTGGTGCCGTGGTGCGGATGAGCTGCTACACGGCGGAGTACCAGGGGACGTTGTCGGCGAGCAGCGAGATCGCGGAGCTGGCCTGGTTCTCGTACGCGCACCGGCCGCTGGTCCCGCCGGTCGACCAGCTTCTCTTCGACGATCTTCGGGCCAGCGGCGAGTTGGCGTGAGGCCGCGCCCGGCTCGGGTACTCGCCTGAGCCGGACCCCGAGCCGGGCCCCGGCCGGGCCTCGCCGTACGGGCTCGGGTGCCCGGGCGGTCGCCTCCGGAGCACTCCGCCGTGGCGGGCCCCGGTAGGCCGAATGTGGCACCACGCCGCCGCTCGGACGATAGGCCCACCCGAATATCGGGTATGTGCTGATTAACCCCGTCTAACGTGGACAATTCGATGGGGCTCGTCGGCGTTCAGGGGAAGTGGTGGGCGTGAACGACAGCGCAGGAGCCGTGGCGTCCACGCCCGGCTTCGCCGAGTGGAGCTTTCCCGCGGCGCCCGACTCCGTGCGCCAGGCCCGGGAGCTGGTGCGGGACGCGCTGGCGGACTGGGGCCTGAAGGCGATGAGCGATGTGACGGTCCTGCTCGTCAGCGAGCTGGTCACCAACTCGCTCCGGTACGCGAGCGGCCCGATCGGCGTGCGCATGTACTTCCGACCGCTGCCCGACCCCGGCGGGCGCGCGCTGTTGGTCGAGGTGTCGGACCCGGTGGAGGACCCGCCCCGGGAACGCGCCGCCGCCCCCGAGGACGAGGGCGGGCGCGGGCTCCAGTTGGTGGCCTGCGCGTCCCGGCGCTGGGGGACGCGGCGGGGCACGGTGGGCAAGACCGTCTGGTTCGAACTCACCATCGCCGCCGAGTGAGCCACCCCGGAGCGAGCCGAAGAGGGCGGGCCCGTCAAGACCGGGGGCTTGGGCGCTGGAGTAACGCGTGGGGCGCGTGCGCCGACAGATGAGCCCACCGGGCTGGCCACGTCCCTGAACTGTCTGGTTAGAGTCGGGTCTGCCTGGTGAGGAGTCAGGCAGCAGCGGTCTGCGAAAGCGGCCTGGCCTGCCGCGATGAGCGGTCGGCGAGACCCTTCGCGGCGACGGGGGCCCGGCCGGCGCGCCATGGCCCCTCGGGGGCTGATGTGGGTCCGATGGGGAGCCGCTGAAGCCCGAACGGGTCCGTGCTGGACCCGGGGGACGGCTTGTTGAGCGTTCGCGATCGCCACGTCGCACGAGAGTGCGTCGAGACCGTGCTGTGATCGTGAAGGCCGTGCAGGGATTGGCTGGAGTGCTGGATACTCGGCCTTCTGGGCCGGTCCTAGCACCTGAGCCGGAGGAGACGGGCAGTGAGCGACATGCCAGCGGGAGCGGGGACGCCCGACGGGACGGAGACCGCGCCGATTTCGGCACCGATGTGGCAGGGCAGTCCGCCGGGCTCCATCTACGACTACGTCCAGGTGGCCTCCTTCTCGCTGGGACCGGACGGGCGCGTGGACCAGTGGAGCGAGCGCGCGGCCGAACTCCTCGGCGTGCCGGCGCACGAGGCGATCGGCCGCGACCCGGTGGAGGTCTTCGTCCCGCACGAGCTGCGCGAGCAGGGCCACCGCAAGGTCGCCGAGCTGCTCGACGGCCGCGAGTGGACCGGCCTCGTACCGTACCTGCGCCCCAAGCCCACCCCCGCCGACCAGCACACCAGCACCCCGCCCGGCGCCGCCCCGACCGCCCAGCGCCCCCCACCGCCCCGCCGCACGGCCCCACCTCCGCGCCCGGCGGCCCCGCCTCCGGCGAGCCGATATCCGACGCACCCGACCCGGCTCCGCACGCCGCCACCGAGACGCGTACCGCCCCCGGCCCGCACGGCGCGCCCGAGGCGCCCCCCGTGCCCGGCCAGCGCGGTGCGGGCGGCCCCGACGAGTGTCCGGACCCGCCCGTGGCGCGGGGCACCGGCCGCACCTGGGTAGGCGGCCGCGACCCGCGCGACGAACTCGGCGACGGGCCGTACGGGCTCGCCGAGATCTATCTGATGCCCACCCGGAACGACATGGGCGAGCGCTCCGCGCTGTGCATCGCGGTGGACGTCAGCGCGCTGCGCCAGATCGAGACCGACCTCGCGGCCTCGCAGGCCGTTTTCGGTCAATCTCCGCTGGGCTTCTTCTTCGCGGACAAGAATTTGCGCCTGATGCGGGTCAACGAGTGCTTCGCCCGCGCCTTCGGCCGCCCCGTCGACTGGCACCGCGGCCGCACCCCGTACGACTTCCTGCCGCGCGCCGAGGCCGAGCGGTTCAGCGCCTCGCTGCGCCGGGTGATCGAGACCGGGACGCCGGTCACCGGGATGCAGATCGTCGGCTCGCGGTACGGCGAGACCGAGCGGCACCGCTGGCAGGTCTCGTTCTACCGGCTGCACGGCGGCTCCGGGCGGCCGATCGGCGTCGCCGGACTGGTCATCGACATCACCGGGCGGCGCCGCGCCGAGCAGGAGGCCGCCGGCGTGCGGCGCAACCTCGCGCTGCTCAACGAGGCCGGGGCCCGCATCGGGACCTCGCTCGACCTGGAGACCACCGCCCGCGAACTCCTGGCCGTCGCCGTGCCGCAGTTCTGCGACCTGGCCTCGGTCGACCTCTACCAGGGGCTGCTCGCCGGCGACGAGGCGGTCCCTGAGCTGCGGGCCGCCACCCGCCCGTCGAGCCCGGGGCGCCGGCGGACCGGCGAGCCGGCGAAGGGCAGCGCGCCACTGCGCCGGGTCGCCTTCGCCAGCGCCGTCTCCGACGGCCCGGTGGCGCTCTCCGGCTACCCCGAGGCCGAGCCCGACGACCTGGCGGGCCCCATCGGCCTCGGCATACCCGGCGCCGCGAGCCACGCCGGCGCGTCCGGCCCGGGCGGCGGCACCCCCTTCGGCGACCGGGCGCGGCGCGCGGCGGGCCGGCGGCCGGTGCAGGTCGGCGAGGCCCACCGGTACCCGCCGCACTCGCCCTGCGCCACAGCCCTGGCCACCGGGCAGGTGCGCGTCATCCCCGGCCGGGACAGCGGCGCCGACCCGGACGCCGGGCCGGAACTGGGCGCGGTCGTACAGTCCACGCTCGCGGTGCCGATGGTGGCCCGGGACACCGTGGTGGGCCTGGTCCAGTTCTCCCGCGCGAAGGGCAGCGAGCCGTTCGGCGAGCGCGACACCGCGCTCGCCGTCGAACTCGCCGCCCGCGCCGCCGTGTGCATCGACAACGCCCGCCTCTACCGCCGCGAGCACGAGCGCGCGCTCATCCTCCAGCGCAGCCTGCTGCCGCCGGGCGACCCGGAGGCCGCCGGGCTCGACATCGCCTGCCGCTACCTGCCCGGCAGCGAGGCCACCGAGGTGGGCGGCGACTGGTACGACGTCATAGAGCTGCCCGGGCACCGCACCGCGCTGGTCGTCGGCGACGTGATGGGGCGCGGCCTGCGCGCGGCCGTGGCCATGGGCGAACTGCGTACCGCCGTGCGCACGCTGGCCATGCTCGACCTGGAGCCGGCCGAGGTGATGACCGCCCTGGACGAGATCGCGCAGGGCCTCGGCGCGCCCGGCACCACCCGCGCCTCCACCCGCACGGCGGGCCGCCAGGGTCCGGCCCGTGGCGGCAGGTCGGCCGGGGCACGCGGTGAGGCCGGCGACTCCGACCTGTCCGAGATCTACCTCGCGACCTGCGTGTACGCCGTCTACGACCCGGTCACCCGGCGGTGCACCATCGCCAACGCCGGACACCTGCCGCCGGTGCTCGTCCCGCAGGGTGGCCAGCCGCGACTGGTGGAGCTGCCGCCGGGGATGCCGCTCGGCGTGGGTGGCGAACCCTTCGAGGAGATGGAGTTCGAGCTGCCGGACGGGGCGCTGCTCGCGCTGTACACGGACGGGCTCGTCGAGTCGCGGGATTATTCCCTGGACGTCGGCATCGAGGCGTTGCGCGCCGCGCTGGCCGCCCCGCCCGCCGCCGCGGACGACGTCAGCCCGCTGGAGGGCATCTGCGACCACGTGCTGAACGCCCTCGGCACCCACCACGGTGAGGACGACACGGCCCTGCTGATGGCGCGGATGCAGGGGCTGCCCGCGCACGCGGTCGGCGACTGGCGACTGCCGCGCGAGCCCCGCTCGGTGGGCCGGGCCCGCGAACTGGCCTGTCAGCAGCTGCGCGAGTGGGGCCTTGAGGCGCTGGTGGACACGACCGAGTTGCTGGTCAGCGAGCTGGTGACGAACGCGCTGCGGTACGGCGAGCTGGGCGTGCCACCGGCGAAGCAGGGCGGCGAGATACGCGTGCGGCTGCTGCTCGACCGGGGCCTGGTGTGCGAGGTGTGGGACGGCGGGCTGGTGCAGCCGCGCCGCCGCCGGGCCCGCGACACGGACGAGGGCGGGCGCGGCCTGCAACTCGTCGGGCTGCTCAGCGCGGCATGGGGCAGCCGGCGTACGCCCCGGGGCAAGACCGTCTGGTTCGAGCTGGCCCTGCCGAGCGGCGAGACGAGCGGCGTGGACGCGACCGAGGCGCTGCTGAGCATGTTCTGAGGGCGGTTGGCCACCTCTGTGGCCCCGCGCCAAGTCGGCCTACCCGTAGGGCGGTTGACGAGCGCGGGCCCGCCCCGAGGGGGTCCGGCGCGCGGCCCGGTCCGGCACGCGCCCCGGGTGGTGCACGGCGCGGGGATCGCCCCGCGCCGTGCCCGGGTCACTGTCCGCGGCGCCTGATCTTGTTGCCCAGCCACACCAGCGGGTCGTACTTGCGGTCGACCGCGCGCTCCTTTAGCGGGATGAGCGCGTTGTCGGTGATCCGGATGCCCTCCGGGCACACCTCGGTGCAGCACTTGGTGATGTTGCAGTAGCCGAGGCCGTGTTCCTCCTGCGCGGTGCGCTTGCGGTCGATGCCGGCCTCGTCGGCGGCGTCCAGCGGGTGCATGTCGAGTTCGGCCACGCGCATCAGGAAGCGCGGCCCGGCGAACGCGGCCTTGTTCTCCTCGAAGTCCCGCACCACGTGACACGTGTCCTGGCACAGGAAGCACTCGATGCACTTGCGGAACTCCTGCGAGCGCTCCACGTCCTGCTGGGCCATCCGGTACTCGCCCGGGCCCAGCTCGGCCGGCGGGACGAACGCGGGGATCTCGCGGGCCTTGGTGTAGTTGAACGAGACGTCCGTGACCAGGTCCCGCATCACCGGGAACGTCCGCATCGGCGTCACCGTGATGGTCTCGCTCTCCTCGAAGACCGACATCCGCGTCATGCACAGCAGCCGCGGCCGGCCGTTGATCTCGGCGCTGCACGACCCGCACTTGCCGGCCTTGCAGTTCCAGCGCACCGCCAGGTCGGGGGCCTGGGTGGCCTGGAGCCGGTGGATGATGTCGAGCACCACCTCGCCCTCGTTGACCTCGACGGTGAAGTCGCGCAACCCGCCGCCCTCGGCGTCGCCGCGCCACACCCTGAAGTGCGCCTGGTAGCTCACCGGCTCAGCTCCTCGTCCGTCAGATACTTCACCAGTTCGTCCCTCTCGAAGAGCTGGAGCAGGTCCGGCCTGATCGGCGGGGTCGCCGTGCGGGCCAGCGCGATCTGCCCGGACTGGTCGCTGACCAGGCCGCCGAGCCCGGGCTCGGCGACGACCGGCTCGGCGACGACCGGCTCGGTGACGGACTCGGCGGTGGTGGCCACGCCACCCGCCGGTCCCGCGCCCACCGGTCCGTTCGCCGCGCCGCCCACCGGCTCCGCCGCCTGCGCTTCCTCGGTCGCCAGCCGGCACCGGAGGTTGACCGTGCGCCAGGCCCGGTCCATCGCGGGGTGGTCGTCGCGGGTGTGCCCGCCGCGGCTCTCCGTACGCTCCAGCGCCGCCCGCGCCACGCACTCGCTGACCAGCAGCATGTTGCGCAGGTCGAGCGCCAGGTGCCAGCCCGGGTTGAACTGCCGGTGCCCCTCGACGCCCGCCCGGCGGGCCCGCGCGCGCAGCCCGGCCAGCCGGTGCAGTGCCTCGGCCATCTCCTCGTGCCGCCGGATGATGCCCACCAGGTCGTTCATCGCCTGCTGCAACTCCTGGTGCAGGGTGTACGGGTTCTCCACCGGCCCGCCGGACGGGCTCGCGCTCGCCTCCTCGGCGCTGAACGGGCGCAGCGCCTCCGCCTCGGCCGCCGCGGCGTCGGCCGCCGCGATCACCGGCCGGTCGGCGCCGACGTCAGCGGCGTGGCGCGCCGCGTACAGGCCCGCCCGGCGGCCGAAGACCAGCAGGTCGGACAGCGAGTTGCCGCCCAGCCGGTTGGAGCCGTGCATGCCGCCGGCGACCTCGCCGGCGGCGAAGAGGCCCGGCACGCCGGTGGCCGCCGCCGTGTCCGGGTCCACCTCGACGCCGCCCATGACGTAGTGGCAGGTCGGGCCGACCTCCATCGGCTCGGCCGTGATGTCCACGTCCGCCAGCTCCTTGAACTGGTGGTGCATGGACGGCAGCCGCCGCTTGATGGTCTCGGCCGGCATCCGGGTGGACACGTCGAGGAAGACGCCGCCGTGCGGGGAGCCTCGGCCGGCCTTGACCTCGGCGTTGATGGCGCGGGCCACCTCGTCGCGGGGGAGAAGTTCGGGTGGGCGGCGGTTGTTGTCCGGGTCCTCGTACCAGCGGTCGCCCTCCTCCTCGGTGAGGGCGTACTTGTCCTTGAAGACCTCCGGGATGTAGTCGAACATGAACCGCTTGCCCTCGCTGTTGCGCAGCACCCCGCCGTCGCCCCGCACCGACTCGGTGACCAGGATGCCCTTGACCGACGGCGGCCAGACCATGCCGGTCGGGTGGAACTGCACGAACTCCATGTTGATCAGCGGGGCGCCGGCCAGCAGCGCCAGCGCGTGCCCGTCGCCGGTGTACTCCCAGGAGTTGGAGGTCACCTTGAAGGACTTGCCGATACCGCCGGTGGCCAGCACCACCGACGGCGCCTCGATGACGAAGAAGCGGCCCGACTCGCGCTCGTAGCCGAAGACGCCGGCCACCCGCGCCCCGTCCCCGCCCGCTGGCCCGGCCTCCTTGAGCACGCGGGTGACCGTGCACTCCTGGAACACCTTGAGCCGCGCCTCGTGGTCGCCGAACTCCCGCTCGTCCTCCTGTTGCAGCGAGACGATCTTCTGCTGGAGGGTGCGGATCAGTTCGAGCCCGGTGCGGTCGCCGACGTGGGCCAGGCGCGGGTACTCGTGGCCGCCGAAGTTGCGCTGCGAGATCCTGCCGTCGGCCGTACGGTCGAACAGCGCGCCCCAGGTCTCCAACTCCCAGACCCGCTCGGGGGCCTCGCGCGCGTGCAGCTCGGCCATCCGCCAGTGGTTCAGGAACTTCCCGCCGCGCATCGTGTCGCGGAAGTGCACCTGCCAGTTGTCGCCCTCGTTGACGTTGCCCATGCTGGCCGCGATGCCGCCCTCGGCCATCACCGTATGGGCCTTGCCGAACAGGGACTTGCAGATGACGGCCGTGCGCATGCCCTGTTCGCGCGCCGCGATGGCGGCCCGCAGCCCCGCCCCGCCCGCGCCGACCACGACGACGTCCCACGCCTGCCGCTCGACTTGCGTCATGTCTCTTGTTTCCCTCTCGCAGCCTTGGAGTTGCCCGGGCCCCGGGGGCGGCTCGCCGCCCGCGGGGCGGGCGCGTTGTCACCGCTCCCGTGGGCGGTGTCAGAAGAAGGTCGGGTCGTCGAAGGCTCCGATCGCCAGCAGGTACACGTACAGGTCCGCGAGCGCCACGCTGACCAGCGAGTACCAGGCGAGCCTGGCGTGCCGCGCGTTGAGCTTGCCGACCCAGCCCCACAGCCGGTAGCGCACTGGGTGCTTGGAGAAGTGCTTGAGCCGCCCGCCGACGATGTGCCGGCAGGAGTGGCAGGAGAGCGTGTACATCCACAGCAGTACGGCGTTGGCCACGAAGACGACCGTGCCGAGGCCCATGTGGCCCCACTCGTAGTGCTCGTCGCGGAAGGTGAGCACGGTGTCGTACGTCAGGATGCTGGCGACGAGCAGCGCGGCGTAGAAGAAGTACCGGTGGATGTTCTGCATGATCAGCGGGAAGCGGGTCTCACCGGTGTACTTCTGCCGGGGCTCGGGCACCGCGCACGCCGGGGGCGAGGCCCAGAAGCCGCGGTAGTACGCCTTGCGGTAGTAGTAGCAGGTCAGCCGGAAGCCCAGCGGCAGGATCAGGATCAGGACCGAGGGGGACAGGCCCCACCAGGTGCCGAACAGGGCCCAGTTGGGGCCGTCGCGCATCGGCTCGCAGTTCTCGGCCAGGCACGGCGAGTAGAACGGCGAGACGTAGGGCGCGTCGTAGTAGTCGGCGTTGGAGAACGCCCGCCAGGTCGAGTAGACGACGAAGGCGAGCAGTCCGGCCGCGGTCGCGGCGGGCGGCAGCCACCAGCGGTCGGTGCGCAGGTGGCGTTCCGGGATGGCGGCGCGCAGCGTGCCGTGCACGCCGCGCGCTCCCGTCCGGACGTGGGGGTCGGTGCCTGTGGCCAAGGGAGACTCCGCGGTGGCGTGGTAGCGGCTCGGATCTGCGGGCGGGTGGACGGGTGGCCGATGGTGGACGGGTGGGCCGGCGGTCGGACGGGTGGACGGATGGGGCGGTGAGCGGTGTGGTGCGGGTGCCGCGCGGCGGGGTTCGCGGTGCGGGCGCCGTGCGGGCCGGGTGCCGCGAGGGAGCGGGTCGGCGCGACGGGTGCGGCGCCCGGGCGGCCGGGGGCGTACGGGCGGTACGCGGGTGCGTGCGCGCGGACCGGCGCGCGGGCCGGGCGGGTGCGCGGGGGTGCGGCGGGTGGTGCGGGGCGGGGCGGTGGTGCGCCGGGCGCCGGCTCCGGCCGGGCGGTACGTGTCTCTGACCTGCGGCGGCCGGCCGGTCGCGGTGCGCCGGCGCACCGCACGCGCGAGGCGGGCGCCAGCTCCGCCGTACGCCCCGGCGTACGGGCGCTCCGGGGACGCCCGGCCGGGGGAGTGGCGCGGCCCGGGCGGCGACGCGCCGTGCGGCGCGTGCCGGCGCCCGGGCCCCGGCCTGCCGGCGGTGGAGCGGCTTCACTAGGGGGCGCGGCCCTCCCGGGAGCCCAGGCCCTCGTCCTCGGCGTCCGCCCACAGCGTGCGGTCGTAGGGGGTGTCGGGGACGGGCACCCGCTCCGTCCGGACCGGTTCCGAGGGGGACGCCGCGCGCAACAGCGCGACGCTCTCGCGGAGATGGTCCGCGTCGGTACGCACCCTGCGGACGTCCAGGCTGTCGGACCCGACCTGTTTCTCCAGGCGTCCGACGGAGCGGACCAGGTCGTCGAGACTTCGCTGAACGGCCGTCAAATCATCGTGTACGGACATGACTTGTCCTCACTTCCGCGGTTGCGGACGGCGACACTCATGCGACAGCGAGTGTCGCGCGCCGCGCCCGCTGTTGGGAAGAGATCTGCCGGGATTCTGGGCGCACACCGGTCATATCGCGCCCCTCCCGCCTCAAGACTAGACCCGCGCGAAGGCCCGGTTCGGCACCGCTAGGCCGTCCGGGTGGCGCGCCGTCGAGGCCGTGACGTCGCTGGTCAGAATGGGCTAGGCCGGCCGGGTGGCGTTGAGTTGTGACCCGCCGTGTCGGCGTGGCGTGGCGCGCGACGTCGCCTTCAGTGAGTGATCAGCCCATCCGATGAGCGGTGAAGTCACCCGGAGGTACCAGCCATGCCCGTCGACGGCGTCACGAGGGGCCCGGCGGCCCGTACCCGCCGCTGCGCCGCGCTGTTCGCGGCCGGGGTGCTGCTGCCGCTTCCGTTGCTGGCCGGGTGCAGCTCGGAGGGCGAGGACGCGGCGGCGGCGCCGGTCTCGCACGACGTGGCCGACGCCGCCCGCGCCGAGCTGTCCGGGCGTGGCACCGTGCGCTGGGCCGTGGACGCCAGGCCCGCCACCCTCAACGCCTTCCACGCCAAGGCCGACGCCGGCACCGACCGGGTGGCCGGCGCGGTGCTGCCCATGCTGTTCACCCTCGACGCGCGGGGCCGCGCCGTCCGCAACCCCGACTACCTGGAGTCGGCCGAGGTCATCGACCGCGAGCCGCGACAGGTGGTGCGCTACCGGCTCAACCCCGAGGCCGCCTGGAGCGACGGCCGGGCGCTGGGCGTGGCCGACTTCCGGGCCCAGTGGCGGGCCCTGCGCGGCAGGGACCGGGCGTACTGGACGGCCCGCAACGCCGGTTACGAGCGCATCGAGCGCATCGCGCCGGGCCGCGAACCCGGCGAGGTGGAGGTCACCTTCCGGCGCCCGTACGCGGACTGGCGGGCCCTGTTCACGCCGCTGTACCCGAAGAGCGTGATGGGCAGCCCGAAGGCGTTCAACGAGGACTCGGGTCGCCAACTCCCGGTCAGCGCCGGCCCGTTCATGCCGAGCCGGCAGGGTGCGGACCGCGCGGAGCGGGACCGGCCTGACGGCCGGCGCGAGGGCCGGGGCCAGGACCGGCACGGGCGCACGGCGGACGCCGAGGCCCCGCTGACGCTGGTGCGCGACCCGCGCTGGTGGGGCGATCCCGCGCGGCTCGACAAGCTGGTGCTGACGCCGGTGCCGCGCGCCGAGCGGGCAGCCGCGCTGGCCTCCGGCCGGCTCGACGTGGCCGAGGTGGACGCCGCCACCGCCGACCGCGTCGCCGCCGCGGGTGGCAGCGGCGAGGCGTCCGGGTTGGCGGGTGCCGGGCGGCCGGCCGGCGGGGCGCCGGCAGGGGCCGGCCCGAACGCGGCCAGCGGTACGACGCCCGAGCTCGGGGCCGGGCGGGCGGCCATGGTCAGCGCGGCCGGCGCGCTGCGCTCCTGGGTGATCGAGTACGGCCCGCGCCGGGAGCGAGCCGCCGCCGTACGGGCGGTGGCCGACGAGCGCGCGGCGGCGGCCCGGCGCGCGGCCGAGGCCAGGGCGCTCGGCGCGTTCACCGTCCGCAGGTCCCTCGCGCCCGCCTACACCCAGCTCGCCCTGAACGGCACGGCCGGGCCGCTCGCCGACGAGCGGGTGCGCCGGGCCGTCGCCCGTGCCATCGACCGCGAGGAGCTGACCGACGCGGTCTTCGAGCCGCTCGGCCTGTCGGCCAAGCCGCTCGGCAGCCACCTGACCATGGCGGGCCAGCACGGTTACCGGGACAACAGCGGAGCCCTCGGTGGCCGGGACGCCGCCGCGGCCCGCTCGCTGCTCGCCGACGCGGGATGGCAACAGGGCGACGGCCCCCTCCCGCGCCAGTCGGCGGACGCCAAGCGGGACGCCGACGAGAACGGGGAGGCGGACTCGGGCACGGACACCGGCACCGACGCCCGCCCGAACACCGGCGTGCGCACCAGCGCACCCGCTGACGCGGACGCCGCGGCCGACACGGACCCGGCCACTGACACGGACCCGGCCGCCCCCGACGACGCCCCCGACGACGCGGCGGATCGGGCCGGTGCCGCGGGCGCGGCCGGCCCGGTGGCCCGCGTCCAGGGCCGGGACCAGCCCGAACGCGACCGCCCGCAGGGCCGCGCCCCGGCGGGCGACGGAAGCGACCGGCGGGGCGCCGACCGGGCCGGGGACGCCGGGCCCCGGGCGCTGCCCGGTGGCGCGCCGGTACGGATCAAGGACGGCCGGCCGCTGCTGCTCCGGTTCGTGCTGCCCAGCGGCCCGGGGACGGAGCAGGCGCGCGAGGTCGGCGAGCGCATCGCGGCGATGCTCGGCAGGATCGGCGTCCAGACCGACATCGTGCGCGTCCCCGACGACGAGTACTTCCGTACCTACGTCGCCAAGGGCGACTTCGACCTGGCCCTCTACTCCTGGCCGGCCACGGCCTTCCCGGCCACCGACGCCCGCCCGATCTTCGCCAAGCCCCGCCCGGCGGCCGACGGCTCGCTGCTCGTGGAGCAGAACTACACCCGGGTCGGCACCCACCAGATCGACCAGCTCTTCGAGCAGGCGTCCACCGAGCTGGACGAGTCCGCGGCGCGCGAGCTGCTCCAGCGGGCCGACGCCCGTATCTGGGCCGCCGCCGGCTCCCTGCCCCTCTACCAGCGCCCGCAACTGATCGCGGCCCGCTCCAGCCTGGCCAACGTGGGCGCCTTCGGCCTGGCCACCCCGCGCTACCAGGACATCGGCTACGCGAAGTCCGAGGACGCCAAGGCCGAGCGGCGGTAGGGGAGCGGCCTGACCCCGCCCCGGCCTGACCCCGTCGGCCGCCCCGCTCCGGCCTGGCTCGCCTCCAACCCTGACCGCGTCCCGACAGCGCCTCCGCAGCCCGGTCGGGGCGCGGCCCGCACGCGAAGGATGGGGAAAGGGCAGGTAAAGCCGGGGTTGGCGGGGCCGCCCTGAGCTGGGAACCACCGGTGCCGGGCGGGGGTGGGGGACGGGCTGGGGCGGCCGTTACCGCCCTTGCCCCGTACCATGGGGTAAGGCCGAGGCTTCAGGTTTGCCCGGCAGCGCGCGTACCGGACCGTACGTCGCGATCCACAATTCCGGGAGAAGCGCCGCAGTGCCCACGCGCCACGATATTCGTAACGTAGCCATCGTCGCCCACGTCGACCACGGCAAGACGACCCTCGTCGACGCCATGCTCAAGCAGGCGGGTGCCTTCGCGGCGCACGCGGCCGAGAAGCTTGACGACCGGATGATGGACTCCAACGACCTGGAGCGTGAGAAGGGCATCACGATCCTGGCGAAGAACACCGCCGTCAAGTACCACCCCAAGGACGGTGGTGACCCGATCACCATCAACATCATCGACACCCCCGGCCACGCCGACTTCGGTGGCGAGGTCGAGCGCGGCCTGTCGATGGTGGACGCGGTCGTGCTCCTGGTGGACGCCTCCGAGGGCCCGCTGCCGCAGACCCGCTTCGTGCTCCGCAAGGCGCTCGCGGCCCGGATGCCGGTCATCCTGTGCATCAACAAGACCGACCGCCCCGACTCGCGCATCGACGAGGTCGTCAACGAGACCTACGACCTCTTCCTCGACCTGGACGCCGACGAGGACCAGATCGAGTTCCCGATCGTCTACGCCTGCGCCCGCGACGGCGTCGCCTCGCTGACCAAGCCGGAGGACGGCACCGTCCCGGCCGACAGCGAGAACCTGGAGCCGTTCTTCACCACGCTGCTCTCGCACGTGCCGGCCCCCGAGTACGACGAGGACGGCCCGCTCCAGGCGCACGTCACCAACCTCGACGCGGACAACTTCCTCGGCCGCATCGCTCTGCTCCGCGTCGAGCAGGGCGAGCTGAAGAAGGGCCAGACCGTCGCGTGGATCAAGCGCGACGGCACGGTGTCCAACGTGCGCATCAGCGAGCTGATGATGACCGAGGCGCTGACCCGCAAGCCCGCCGAGAAGGCCGGCCCGGGCGACATCTGCGCCGTCGCCGGCATCCCGGACATCATGATCGGCGAGACGCTGGCCGACCCGGAGAACCCGGTGGCGCTGCCGCTGATCACCGTGGACGAGCCCGCGATCTCCATGACGATCGGTACCAACACCTCGCCGCTGGTCGGCCGGGGCGGCACCGGCAAGGGCGCGGACGCCAAGGCCGCGGTCAAGGACCGCAAGGTCACCGCCCGCCAGGTCAAGGACCGGCTGGACCGCGAGCTGATCGGTAACGTCTCGCTGCGCGTGCTCGACACCGAGCGTCCGGACGCCTGGGAGGTGCAGGGCCGAGGCGAGCTGGCGCTGGCCATCCTCGTCGAGACCATGCGCCGGGAGGGCTTCGAGCTGACCATCGGCAAGCCGCAGGTGGTCACCAAGGAGATCGACGGCAAGGTGCACGAGCCGATCGAGCGCATCACCATCGACGTGCCCGAGGAGCACATGGGCGCGGTCACCCAGCTCATGGGCACCCGCAAGGGCCGCATGGACAACATGTCCAACCACGGCTCCGGCTGGGTGCGGATGGAGTTCATCGTCCCCTCGCGTGGCCTGATCGGGTTCCGTACGGAGTTCCTGACCAACACCCGTGGCACCGGCATCGCGCACTCCATCCACGAGGGCCACGAGCCGTGGTTCGGCGAACTGGTCACCCGTAACAACGGCTCCCTGGTCGCCGACCGCGCCGGTTCGGTCACCGCGTTCGCGATGACCAACCTCCAGGAGCGCGGCGTGCTGTTCACCGAGCCCGGCACCGAGGTGTACGAGGGCATGATCGTCGGCGAGAACTCGCGCTCCGACGACATGGACGTGAACATCACCAAGGAGAAGAAGCTCACCAACATGCGCTCCTCCACGGCCGACGTCACCGAGTCGATCGTGCCGCCGCGCAAGCTGTCGCTTGAGCAGTCCCTTGAGTTCTGCCGCGACGACGAGTGCGTCGAGGTGACGCCGGAGGCGATCCGCATCCGCAAGGTCGTCCTCGACCAGAAGGAGCGTGGCCGGGCGGCCTCGCGCGCCAAGCGCTAGGCGACACCGGCCGCGCGGGCCCCGCCGCCCGCGCGCCGAACGAGGTTCGTGGCTGACGGCCCCGGCACGGAGCGATCCGCGCCGGGGCCGTCGCCGTACCCGGCGCGCGCCCGACCTCCGCCGGCAGGGGCCCCTCCGGCGCCCCCAGCGCCCGCCACGGCGCCCGCCGACCCGCGCGGGCCACACCGGACAGACCCGCCGCCACCGGGACGTACACGGGCGAGCAGGCGGTACGCGGCGAGCCGGGCATCCGGTGAGAACCGGCCACCGGGTCGCAGAGGGCTGGCCCTTCCGCGCCATCACGTTGCGTCAGCGCGCGGCTGGCCCGCGGGCGCGAGCCGGCTCGCGGGGCGGGCGCGGGGGCGCTGACCAGACCCCGGTGCTCACCGTCGCGCGGGCGCGAGGCAGAATCTTGGCCTGCTCGGTGAACCGCCCCGCGCCGACGGGGGGTTGACGCGGCGCCGGAGTGCGTCTTGACTCACGGCTCCGCGTGCGTCGCCGCCGGGTGCGGTGCGTGACCGCGCCGGCGATCGGGCCGGGCCGCGCCCTCACGCTGTGTCGCGCCCCGGGCGCGCGGAGTCCGCTCCGCCGCCACGGGCCACCCGCTTCGAGGGTGGGACAGGGCGATGCCAGTCAACAAGTTTTCCCTCAACGGGCGTTCGGATATCGGTGAAGCCGTTCCGGATGTTGTATTAACAGTCCGTTTCGGGGGTGTCTGTCTGTGATGCCTTTGTCCGGATTTCGGTACTCCGTCCTCGGGCGATGTGACCAAAGCGAGACCCTTTAAGTGTGGTTTACGGGCCAGGCGTGCTCAATCATGGGGTCCATTGAGCTCGGGTCAATGGGTCACGCGCTGTGGGGAGCGCCGACCTACGAGCACACTCGGGGTGCCGGGTCTTATGTCGCTGTCAGGGGTGTCAGCGCGTATCCGGTGCCCTCTCTCGTAGTGACAGTGGACTCCTGAGGAGGCAATCCCATGCGCGGTGCCAGTAGCGCCAAGTGGGTCGCGATGGCGGCGGTCGTGGCGCTGGCCGCGACGGCTTGCGGCGGCGGCAACAGTGACAGCGACAGCGGCAACGACGGCCCGGTCGACAAGAGTGGCAAGGTCGTCTTCGACAACGGTGAGCCGCAGAAGCCGCTGCAGCCGGCGAACACGATGGAGTCGTACGGCAGCGCCGTCATCCGGTCGCTGTTCCAGGGCCTCGTTGACTACGAGCCGGGCACCGGCAAGATCGTCAAGGAGAACGCGGAGTCCGTCACCACGAAGGACAACAAGCTCTGGACGATCAAGCTCAAGAAGGGCTGGAAGTTCCACAACGGCGAGACGGTCACGTCGAAGTCGTACGTGGACGCCTGGAACTGGGCCGCCGCCACCAAGAACAACCAGCAGAACAGCTCCTGGTTCGCCGACATCAAGGGCTACGAGGACGTCCACCCGGAGAAGGGTGACGCCAAGAGCGACAAGATGTCCGGCCTGAAGGTCGTCGACGACACCACCTTCACCATCGAGCTGGTCTCGCCGGTCCCGTACTACGAGTACAAGCTGGGCTACGAGGTCTTCTCGCCGCTCCCCTCGGGCTTCTTCCAGGACCCCAAGGGCTACGGCCAGAAGCCGGTCGGCAACGGCCCGTACAAGTTCGTGAAGTGGGATCACAACAAGCAGATCGAGGTCGAGACGTTCCCTGGCTACCAGGGTTCGAACAAGGCCAAGAACGGCGGCGTGATCTTCAAGAACTACTCGCAGCCCGAGGCGGCCTACAAGGACCTCGTCTCCGACAACGTCGACGTGATCCGCCAGGTCCCGCCGAACGACCTGCCGAACTACAAGAGCGACCTCGGTGACCGCGCGATCGACCAGGACTACTCGGCGATCCAGACGATCAACCCGGCGTTCTACAACACGCAGTTCAAGGACATCGACGTCAAGGTCATCCAGGGCCTGTCGATGGCGATCGACCGCGAGACGATCACCAAGACGGTGCTCCAGGGCACCCGCGTCCCCGCCACCGGCTGGGTCGCCAAGGACGTGCTCGGCTACCAGGCCGACGCCTGTGGCGAGTTCTGCAAGTTCGACCCCGCCAAGGCCAAGGACCTGATCAAGCAGGGCGGTGGCGTTCCGAAGAACGCCATCAAGATCCAGTACAACGCCGACGGCGGCCACAAGGAGTGGGTCGACGCGGTGTGCGGCTCGATCCGCAAGTCCGTGGGCGTCGAGTGCGTGGGTGACTCCAAGGCCGACTTCCAGGCCGACCTGGAGGCCCGCGACAACAAGCAGGTCAAGTCGATGTACCGGTCCGGCTGGGTGCTGGACTACCCGTTCAACGGCAACTTCCTCCGTGACCTCTACGGCACCGGTGTCGCCGGCAACAAGGGCGCCTTCTCGGACAAGAAGTTCGACGACCTGGTGAAGAAGGCGGACAACGCCAAGACGCTGGAGGAGTCGGCCAAGGAGTACAACCTGGCCGAGCAGCAGCTCAAGAACACCTTCCCGGCCATCCCGCTCTGGTACTACAAGGTCAACTCTGGTTACTCGAAGAACGTCTCGAACGTGAAGTTCAACCAGAAGGGCGACCCGATCCTCACCGACATCACGGTGAAGCAGAAGTAGTCGTCGGACGTTGATGCCGAGGGGCGCCCCGAACCGGGCGCCCCTCGGGCCACGGGGGCAGCCGGTTCCTTACCTGGAGCGCGGCTGCCTTCGGCCGACCCCAGAACGGAGGCACGATGGGGCGATACGTCGCGCGGCGACTGCTCCAGATGATCCCGGTCTTCATCGGGACAACCTTTCTCATCTTCGTCATGGTGCGCACCCTGCCCGGCGACCCCATCCGGGCGCTGTGGGGTGACAAGGCGCCAGACCCCGCCCAGCTCGCCGCGCTCCGTCACGAGTACGGGCTCGACGACCCGCTGTGGCAGCAGTACCTGGACTACATGAAGGGCCTGTTCCAGGCGGACTTCGGTAAGACGGTCGGCGGACGACCGGTTTCCGAGATCCTGACGGACGCCTTCCCGGTCACCATCAGGCTCGCCATCATCGCGCTCCTCTTCGAGATGATCCTCGGCCTCATCCTCGGCGTCTTCGCCGGCATGAAGCGGGGCAAGATCGTGGACCGCGGCGTGCTGATCCTCACCCTGCTGGTCATCTCGATCCCGGTCTTCGTTCTGGCCTACATCTTCCAGACGGTGTTCGGCACGGAACTGGGGTGGACCACACCAACGGTCCAAGACTCCATGAACATGCAGGAGTTGGTGCTGCCAGGCATCGTGCTCGGCTCCCTCTCGCTGGCCTACGTGGCGCGGTTGACGCGTACCACCGTCGCGGAGAACCTGCGTGCCGACTACATGCGCACCGCGCTGGCCAAGGGCCTGCCCAAGCGGCGCATCGTCGTCAACCACCTGCTGCGCAACTCGCTGATCCCGGTCGTCACCTTCCTCGGCACCGACCTGGGCGCGCTGATGGGCGGCGCCATCGTCACCGAGGGCATCTTCAACGTCCAGGGCGTCGGTGGCGCTCTGTACCAGGGGCTGGTCCGACGCGAGGGAAGCACCGTGGTGGGCATCGTGACCTGCCTGGTCTTCGTCTACCTCGCCATGTCCCTGATCATCGACCTGCTGTACGCGGTCCTGGACCCGAGGATTCGCTATGCCTGAGATCTACGACAACCCGCAGTCCGGCCCCGGGACCCGCGCCGGCAACGCGGCGGTCGCCGCAGATCGAGGCGCGACCCCGACCAGCCCGAAGGCACCGGCCGCCGGCCCCTCGCTCGAGGACAAGGTGCGCGAGGAGAAGGCCCGCAGCCTGTGGGGCGACGCCTGGCGGGACCTGCGGCGCAACCCGTACTTCATCATCTCCAGCTTCCTCGTGGTGCTGCTGGTCTTCATCGCGCTCTTCCCGGGCTGGTTCACCAGCGCCGACCCGCGCGACGCGGACCTGACCAACCACTTCCTCAAGAAGCCGGAGCTGGGCAGCTTCTTCACGGCGGACTGGTTCGGCTACGACAACCAGGGCCGCAGCATCTACGCCCGGGTCATCTACGGCACCCGCGCCTCCATCCAGGTCGGCGTCGGCGTCACGGTCATCGTGACCATCGTCGGCGGCCTGATGGGCATGCTCGCCGGCTACTTCGGCGGCTGGCTGGACGCGCTGCTCTCGCGCATCACCGACGTGTTCTTCGGCATCCCGTTCCTGCTCGGCGCCCTCGTCGTGCTGAACGCGTTCACCGACCGCTCGGTGCCCGTCGTCATCGGCGCGCTGGCCTTCCTCGGCTGGACGCAGATCGCCCGCGTCATGCGTGGCTCGGTCATCACGACCAAGCAGGCGGACTACGTGGTCGCGGCCAAGGCACTGGGTGCCGGCACCAGCCGCATCCTGATCAAGCACATCCTGCCGAACGCCATGGCGCCGGTGATCGTCGTGGCGACCATCGCCCTCGGCGGTTACATCTCGGCCGAGGCCACCCTGTCCTACCTGGGCATGGGGCTCGCGGAGCCGACGGTTTCCTGGGGCATCGACATCTCGTCCGCGTCCAAGGTGGTGCGGAACAACCCGCACGCCCTGTTCTTCCCGGCCGGCATGCTGACCCTGACCGTCTTCGCGTTCATCATGCTCGGCGACGCGGTGCGCGACGCCCTCGACCCCAAGCTGCGCTGAGGGAGGCGTACGTGACCACCATCGACAAGACCGCGAGCGCCCCCAGCCGGCGTATCGAAGACGACGGCAAGACCCCGCTCCTCGAAGTCCGGGACCTGCACGTCGAGTTCAAGACCCGGGACAGCCTGGTCAAGGCCGTCAACGGCGTGAACTACAGCGTCCGCGCCGGCGAGACGCTGGCCGTGCTCGGCGAGTCCGGGTCCGGCAAGTCCGTGACGGCCCAGGCCATCATGGGCATCCTCGACATGCCGCCGGGCCGTATCCCGCAGGGCGAGATCCGGTTCCGTGGCGAGGACATGCTGACCATGTCCAACGAGGAGCGCCGGCAGATCCGTGGCCGCAAGATCGCGATGATCTTCCAGGACGCGCTCTCCTCGCTGAACCCGGTGCTCTCCGTGGGCTACCAGCTCGGCGAGATGTTCCGGGTGCACCAGGGGCTGTCCCGCAAGGCCGCCAAGGCCAAGTCCATCGAGCTGATGGACCGGGTCCGCATCCCCGCCGCCAAGGACCGGGTGAACGACTACCCGCACCAGTTCTCCGGCGGTATGCGCCAGCGCATCATGATCGCGATGGCGATGGCCCTGGAGCCCGACCTGATCATCGCGGACGAGCCGACCACCGCGCTCGACGTGACCGTGCAAGCCCAGGTCATGGACCTGCTCGCGGAGTTGCAGGCCGAGTACAACATGGGCCTCATCCTGATCACCCACGACCTCGGCGTGGTCGCCGACGTCGCGGACAAGATCGCGGTGATGTACGCGGGCCGCATCGTGGAGACCGCGCCCGTGCACGAGCTGTACAAGCGCCCCGCGCACCCGTACACCCGTGGCCTGCTCGACTCGATCCCGCGCCTGGACCAGAAGGGCCAGGAGCTCTACGCGATCAAGGGCCTGCCGCCCAACCTGACGCGTATCCCCTCGGGCTGCGCGTTCAACCCGCGCTGCCCGAAGGCGCAGGACATCTGCCGTAGCGAGGTGCCGATCCTGCACCCCGTGACCGAGCAGGACGGCACCGACCTGCCGGGTCGCGGCAGCGCGTGCCACTTCTGGAAGGAGACGATCCATGGCTGACCCGACCAAGAAGGACGAGGCGGCCGGCCAGAAGGACGCGCCGCAGGACGCCACCCCGAACATCACCGAGGTGGACGTGGCCGACGCCGCGTCCGTCGAGGAGGTGGAGGCCGTGATCGACGCGCCGGTCGAGCGCGGCGAGCCGATCCTCCAGGTCCGCAACCTGGTCAAGCACTTCCCGCTGACCCAGGGCATCCTCTTCAAGCGCCAGATCGGCGCGGTCAAGGCCGTGGACGGCGTCTCGTTCGACCTCTACCAGGGCGAGACGCTGGGCATCGTCGGCGAGTCCGGCTGTGGCAAGTCCACGGTCGCCAAGCTGCTGATGACGCTGGAGCGGGCGACCGCGGGCGAGGTCTTCTACAAGGGCCAGGACATCACCAAGCTGTCCGGGCGCGCGCTGAAGGCCGTACGCCGCAACATCCAGATGGTCTTCCAGGACCCCTACACGTCGCTGAACCCGCGCATGACGGTCGGCGACATCATCGGGGAGCCCTTCGAGATCCACCCGGAGGTCGCGCCCAAGGGTGACCGGCGCCGCAAGGTGCAGGACCTGCTCGACGTGGTGGGCCTGAACCCGGAGTACATCAACCGGTACCCGCACCAGTTCTCCGGCGGCCAGCGCCAGCGCATCGGCATCGCCCGCGGCCTCGCGCTCAACCCGGAGATCATCATCTGCGACGAGCCCGTCTCGGCGCTGGACGTGTCGGTGCAGGCGCAGGTCATCAACCTGATGGAGAAGCTCCAGGACGAGTTCAACCTGTCCTACATCTTCATCGCGCACGACCTGTCCATCGTCCGGCACATCTCCGACCGGGTCGGCGTGATGTACCTGGGCAAGATGGCCGAGATCGGCACGGACGAGGAGATCTACGACCACCCGACGCACCCCTACACCCAGGCGCTGCTGTCGGCGGTCCCCGTCCCCGACCCGGAGGCCCGCGACGGCCGCGAGCGGATCATCCTCTCCGGAGACGTCCCCTCGCCGGCCAACCCGCCCTCCGGCTGCCGCTTCCGCACCCGCTGCTGGAAGGCGGAGGACAAGTGCGCCAAGGAGGTGCCGCTGCTCGCGATCCCGGAACGGTTCGCCGGCCAGAACACCCCCGCGGCCCACGAGTCGGCGTGCCACTTCGCGGAGGAGAAGGACGTCGTCCACGCGTGACGCTCGCCGCTGAGGCGAGGGTGGGGACTCGCCGTCGCGGCGAGGGCTCCACGGGCTGTTCCTGACGAGAGCGCCCGGGCCGCAATGCCGGCCCGGGCGCTCTCGGGTTTTTCGGGGTCAGGAGTCGGTACCGGTTGGTCCGAGCCGAGGCCCGCCGGGTACGAACCCCGCATCCCTCACACCCGTCGCCAGCGCGCAAGGGCCAGCGAGAAGACGCCGAACAGCATCAGGCCCACGGCGATCGCCGCGAGCAGCCACGGGCCGGCCGGGGTGTCGGCGAAGGTGCGCAGGGTGTCGTCCATGCCCTTGGCCTGGCTCGCGTCGTAGTCCAGCGCGGCCCGTACGGCGAAGACGCCCGCCACGGCGAACAGCACGCCGCGCGCCACCCCGCCGACCACGCCCAGTACGTCGATCACCTTCCGGGTGCGCCGCGACATCTGGGCGTGCTTGAGGTGCTTGTGGAACGAGCGGCGCGCGGCCTGGACGACGATCCAGACGCCGGCACCCGCGATCACGAGCCCGGCGATGCCCACCAGCCACTGTCCGGCCGGCCAGCCCAAGGCGTCGGCCGTCACGTCGCGGGACTTCTTGTCGCTGGAACCGCTGCCCTGGTCCTTGATGGCGAAGGAGATCATGGAGTACGCCATGAACCCGTAGAACACGGCGCGCCCGGCGGACATCGCCCGCTTACGGGCCTTGCGGCCGTCCGGCCCCGCCGCGCCGAACAGCGCCTCCGACAGCCGCCACAGGGCCAACCCCGCGATGCCGATGCCGACGGCCCAGATCAGGAAGGCGCCGAAGGGCTGTCTGCCCAGCTCGCGTAGCGCGCCGCCGTTGTCGGCCTGTTCGCCGCCTCCGAAGGCGAGCCGTAGCGCGAGCAGTCCGACCAGGACGTAGAGCACGCCACGGGCGGCCAGCCCCCAGCGCGCGGCGGCGTCCATGGCCGAACTGTTCGCCGCCTTGCGGGCCGCGCCTCGGCCACCTCGTACCGCAGCCATCGTTCCCATGCCGCACCTCCAGGGCCTCGTGAATCGGGGGAGAACCCTTCCCGGATGCCCCGGAGTGGGGCTGGCTAACGGCGGGCTCGGGCCGCCCGGGCCCGTGGGGCTGGCTCGGGCGGCCCGCGCCGGTCACGTCACCGGCCGACGACCTCCCGATGCGCCGCGTCCAGCAACACGCCGACCTGCACCGCGGCCCACCTGGCGTTCTCGACGCAGTCGGCCTCGGCGAATACCTGTCGCAGGTGCTCCAGCCGCCGCGCCCGCTCCGGGTCGCTGACCAGCATGGCGTAGATCGCGCGCCGGTAGGTGTCCAGCCAGTTCGCGTCGCCGTCGTAGACGCGGGACGCCCACTGGGTGGGGTCGGCGTTCATCCGCCGTGCGGGGGCTTGAGCGAGAACCAGACGGCCTTGCCGCCGTCGTGCCGCTCCACACCCCAGTCGTCGGAGCCCGCCTCCACGATGGCCAGCCCGCGCCCGCACTCGTCACCGACCGCCGCCGCGCGCGGCACGGGCAGCCTGGCCCCCGTGTCCCAGACGGTCAGCCGGAAGTCGCCCGGTTGCCAGTCCATGCTGACGAACGCGTCGGCGTGCGCGTTGCGGTACGCGTTGGTCACCAGCTCCGAGGCGAGCAACTCGGCCTTGTCGGTCAGCGAGTTGAGACCCCCGGCCCGCAGCACGCTGCGCACCGTGGCCCGTACGACGCCGACGGCTCGCGGATCGTGGGGGATGAACAGGCCGTAGGACCAGGGTTGTTCAGGCATGCGCATATGGCAGCCTCCAGTTGAGTGCCTGCTGTGACTGGCGCCATACTCAAGGTAGCGAGTAGCGTGACATGTGTACAACCCGACTGAGCGATCGAGGTGGAAATCGTGGGACTCAGGAGCAACCCCAGCTATCGGCAACGCCGGTTCGGGGCGGAGGTCCGCAAGCTCCGTGAGCGTGCAGGTCTGTCCGTCACGGAAGCGGCTGAGCTGGTGGGTACTCGCCAGTCGCATTTGAGTAACGCGGAAGCTGGGCGGACTAGCTTGTCGCAGGAACGGCTCCGTCGACTTGCCGACACCGTGACAGGGATAGGTGACACGTATATTGAGGCGCTGGTCGAGTTGGACCAGGGTGCGGGCGGAGGGTGGTGGGACTCCTACCGGAACCGCGTCCGATCGTCGCTTCTGGACATCGCCGACTTGGAGTCCAGAGCTGAGCGCCTGCTGATCTACGAGCCCATGTTCATTCCGGTGCATCTCCAAACAGCGGCGTACGCTACGGCGGGCTTCAGGGGAGGCTATGCCCGCGTTTCGCCGCAGGAGCAGGACCTTGATATTGAGTTCCGTATGCGGCGTCGGCAGGTGATGGAGAGCGGTACACCTGCATACTTCCACGCGGTCATCCACGAGGCTGCACTTCACGCGACCTTCGGTGATCGCTCGATCATGAGAGAGCAGTTGGCCTTCCTGATCGAAGGCTCACGGCGCCCCAACGTGACGATTCAGATCCTGCCGTTCGATGGCCCGGTGGCTTTCGGTACGGGCTTCACTCTTGCTGTGCCTGCAGAGGCCGAGCTGAGCACGGTTGTCGTTGGGCACGTCGAGAAGTCGCTGTACCTAGGAGATAGTGACTCGCTTTCCAGGTACAACCAGTGGTTCGCTAGCCTGAGCGACAGAGCGCTGCCTCCCGTGGACGCATCGGTGCAGCCGGAGGCACACCGCGTGAAGGACTCGCTGGGGCTGATCCAGCGAATCTTGTACTCCTTGCTTTAGGAAGGCATGGATGAATCAGTTGCGTTGGCGCAAGTCGAGCTTCAGTGAGCCGGGCTCGGACACGTGCGTAGAGATAGCCAGCAGTTCCACCAGCGCCTCCCATCTCCGTGAAAGCGCCGACCCCGCCACGGTGATCACCATCACCCGCCCGGCGCTCCGCGCGCTGCTCGCGTCGGTCAAGGCTGACCAACTGGACGGCCTGGCAAGCTGAGAGGCGGGCACGGGTCGGCGTCACCTCTTACGTTGCGCATCGGCCAGGGAAGGCAAATATGTCGTCGCTTACATGGCGGAAGTCCAGCTTCAGTGAGCCAGGGTCCGATAACTGCGTCGAGCTGGCCGCCGACCCCGTCGGCGCCTCCCATCTCCGTGAAAGCGCCGACCCCGCCACGGTGATCACCACCACCCGCCCCGCGCTCCGCGCGCTGCTCGCGTCGGTGAAGGCCGGCCGCCTCGACGGCGTACAGGGTTGACCAGGACGCGTGACGCGCGGCGCGCGTCACGCGGAGAGGGGCGCCGAGTGGGCCCGTGGCCGACCAGCGGGCCCCTGGGGCACTAACCCGCCCCGATCAGCTCGCGCGTCACCTCGTGGAGGCGTGCCGCCGCCGACTCGTCGAACGCGCGACCCGTCACGGCAAGTCGGCGCTTTCTCTGGTACGCCGAGAACGCGTCGACCGGCGGCTCGTCCAGGAGGTGGGTCATCGGGGCGACGGCTTTCGGGACCGACGTGGCCAGCACGGCGAACGTCGCCCTGGTCAGGGCGCGCCACGGCGGGGGGAGGTGGTGCGGCATGCCGGTCGACACCACGCCGGGGTGGTAGCCGACGTAGCGGATCGGGGTGTCGGGGTAGCGGGACGGGTACACCGCGCCGAGTAGGTCGTTGGCGCGGAACGCCTGCAAGGTGGCCTTGAAGCCGCCGTAGCGGCGCTCCAGTTGGAGGTCGTCCCAGTGCAGGCGACCCAGCGGGACGCCAGGTGTGCCCACGTTCAGGATGACCGGGCGCGGCGCGGCCTCCAGCGCTGTGCGCAGGCCGTGACTGAGCACGTAGCGACTGAGGTAACCGAGCGCGAAGGCGTGCTCGAAGCCCTCGGGGGTGACGGAGCGGGGGCCGAAGAGCCGGTACCGCTGCGCGCACAGGACGAGCTGGTCCACCGTGGGGCTCGTGGACTGGATGCGGGCGACGAGTTCCCTGGTGGCGGCCACCGAGGTCAGGTCGGCCTGGAAGAAGGTGGCGCGGTCGCCCGCCGACTCGGCCGCCGCCTCCGCGAGGAGGGCCGCGCCCTTGGCTGGCGTGCTGCCCACGGCGATGACCCGTGCTCCGTGGCGTAGGTAGTGCAGTGCGAGCCCCTTGCCGAGCCCGTCCGTTCCCCCGGTGATGACCACCGTCCGCATCGCGGCTCCCCTTCCCCTGGCCTGTGGTGCCCGTCGGTCGTGCGCGCGGCGTACGGCATGCGGCGTACGGCATGCGCGCGTGCCGTCTGGCGCGGCCCGTAGGCACTATGCGGATAGCTCGTATCCGCTTCACCGGGACCGTACCACGAAGCGGATATGCTCTATCCAGTTGTTGGGGTGTGCGCCGATGGAGGGATGGCTCATGGGTGGTCGGGAGAGTGGTGGCGCGTCGGCGGCGGCCGGGGCCCGTCCGTTGCGGCGGGACGCCGAGCTGAACCGGCAGCGCATCGTGCGGGCCGGGCGCGAGGTCTTCGCCGTGCGGGGGTTGCAGGCCACGCTCAACGACGTGGCGCACCACGCGGGGCTCGGCGTCGGCACGGTCTATCGGAAGTTCGCCGACAAGGGGGCGCTCGCGGAGGCCGTCTTCGCCGAGGAGTTGGCCGAGATCGCGGCCTGGGCACGGGACGCGTCGGTCGAGGAGGAGGCGTTTGGCGCCCTGGCCGACTTCCTGGCCCGGGCCCTGGAGCGGGCCGCGCACAACAGGGGGTTGCGCGAGTTGATGCGGCAGGGTGCCCTGGAGGACTCCGGCCTCGCCCGGGTCCGGGCGGAGATCGGTCAGCACTGCGAGACGCTACTGGCGCGGGCGGGGGCGCAGGGTGCGCTCCGCGAGGGCGTCACGGGGGCGGACATCGCGCCGATCGCCGCGATGATCGACGCCGTCATGGCGTTGCCGGGGGAGCGCCCGTCCGACCTGTGGCGGCGCTACCTGACCATCGTGCTGGACGGGCTCCGCGCCCATCCGGGCCAGCCGCCGCTGCCGGGGGCGGGCCACGGCGGTTGACGCCACAGGGCGTGAACAGGGCCGCGTCGAGACGGAATTGGGAGCCGTGGGGTACGACGCGTCAGCGGTGTCGGTTCAGCCGCGCGCCCGCGCGGCACGGCGCTCGCGCCACTCCGGGGCGAGCACGGACCACACCTCGACGTCGCGGCGGCCACCGCCGCGCGCGAAGCTGCCCCGCAACACCGCGTCGCGCACGAAGCCGAGCCGCTGCGCGGCCTTGAGGCTGGCCGCGTTGGCGGCGTCCGCCTGCCATTCGACGCGGTGGATGCCGCGTACGTCCACCGCCCAGTCGACGAGGACGGTGATGGCGCGGGTGACCAGGCCACGCCCGGTGGCGGTCTCCTCCAGCCAGCAACCCACCTCGCAGGTCCCCTCCCGCGCGTCGAAGACGCGGAACAGGACGCCACCGATCAGCGTTCCCTCCAGCCATATCCCGTAGATACGGCCACCGTCGGCCGCCGTCTTGTCGGCGTACGACTGGAGGAACGCGCGGGCCGAGTCCAGATCGGCGGCGGCGTCGGCGAGGCCGATGTAGCGACCGATGAACTCGCGGGAGCGCTCGATGTGGGTGAAGTACTCCTCGGCGTTCCACGGTTCCAGCGGGCGCAGTTCCGCGCCGTCGTCCCCCAGCGATTTCGCGAACATCGCGCCCCCTGCCGTATCGACCGAGCTGTGTCGGCTCCGCGCCGACCAGCGGCCCGCCCGCCCGGCGGGCCACCGGTCAGCGTCTCCCGCGAACCCGATGTGGATCAAGCGAAATACGCGTGCGCGGAGGTCAGCGGCGCGTCAGGGTGTCGCGGTGCTCGCGCCACTCCGGTGCGAGCACCGACCACACCTCCATGTCCAGGCGCGCGCCACGGTGCGGGAAGCTGCCACGGAGCACTCCCTCGTACGTCATGCCAAGCCGCTTCGCCACGGCGATGCTGGCCGTGTTGGCGGTGGCCGCCTGCCACTCGACGCGGTGGATGCCGCGCTCGTCCACGGCCCAGTCGATGAGGTGCCGCATGGCGCGGGTGACCAGGCCACGGCCGACGGCCGCCTCCTCCAGCCAGCAGCCGACCTCGCAGGTGCCCATCTTCGCGTCGAGGGCGACGAAGAGCACACCACCGACCAGCGTGCCCTGCGACCAGATGCCGAAGAAGCCCCCGTGGCCGGCCGCCGCGTTGTCCGCGCGTGCCTGGAGGAAGGTACGGGCCGTCTCCACGTCGGTGGCCCGGTCGGGCATGGGGACGTAGCGGGTGACGTACTCGCGGCACCGTTCCATGTGCGCGAAGTACTCCTCGGCGTGCCACGGCTCCAGCGGGCGCAGCTCCGCGCCGTCGTCCCCCAGTGATATCGCGAACATCGCTCTCCTTCACCGCGTACGCGACTGCCCGCGTACGCCTCCCCCGGGTAGCTCGCCCACCCGCTGACCAGCGCTTACCGTCTCCCATGCGGTGCGCTGAGACAAGTGGGAATCTCTTGGGACGGCTTCGACGCCGTCAGCGCCGCCTGAGGCGCCGTGGTCGCGGCCCCCTCTGCCTGCTGGTCTCAGCGTCGGCTGCGGCTGCGACCGCGCAGGATCGATCCCAGTGCCAGGCCGGTGCCCAGGCCGACCAGGGTGCCGATCGTCGCCTGCCATGCGGAGGGCGGTCCGGCGGGAGGCACGGCCGGTGGGTCCGGGGGAGTGGGGGAGCGTACGGGCGGCCCGGAGGCGACGGCGCGGGCGTGTTCCTCGCCCACGACGACCAGGAAGCGGCGACCGACGCGGCTTCCGGACGCACTGGCGGCCCACGAGGCGTGGGCCCTTTCCCAGTAGTGCCGCCCCGCCTCGCCGGTGAACATCCCGGCCAGCATGTCGCGCAGCAGCGGCTCGGGGATGGTGCCGACCTCGTAACCCATCCACGCGTAGTTCATCATCAGGTCGGCGTAGACATGACGCTTTCGCTGGTGTGCATCGGCGATGTCCGTGTCACCCCAGACGGGCTGGTACAGCTCCATGTCGTCGAGCTCCAGGCGGGCCAGCTCCAGGTAGTACCCGCGGATTCCGTGGATCTGCTCGGCCCTGGCCTGCCGGTTCTGCGTGATCAGCGAGGCGGCGACGCCGGCCAACGCGAGCGCCGAGACGACGGCCGACGTGAACCCGTACGCGGCGCCGACCTGGCTCAGCCTGTTCCAGTCCGTGTCCCTGGCGTCGGAGACACCCTCCAGCACGAACGGCGACAACAGGAGCGCCGCGAGCACGGCCGCCGTGGCGGCGACCCAGGCCAGACCCCTGGCGGCCCGGTGCGCCACCGAGGGTGAGTTCGCCGAACGACGACGATCAGCTATCAGGTGAACGCACCCCCCACGCGCCGCCCGCCCCCTCGGCAGGCTGAACCAGGCGCAGCCTACGGGCAGCCACCGAGTCGGTGTGCGCGGCCTTGACCATCGGTGGGGAGCGGGCGGACGCCGTCAGCCGGCCGGTGCGTGCTCCTGGCCGAGCGGGAGTCGGACAGACACCGTTCGCGCCAGGTTCCCGGTTTCCCGTTCCCTCAACTGAGTTGCCTTGCCCGCCCGCTGGGCGGTTGCGAGGATCGTCCCGGACGCCAATCGACAGGGGGCAACCGGTGACGATCAAGCGACTCGCCAGTGAGTGCGACGAGGGGCCCTGCCCGACCGTGTGGGGCATAGCAGAATCGGAGAACGTCCTTGTCCAGGGCTTCAAGGTGGACGACGAGGAGGCGCTCGCCACCATGCGGTTACCGGACAACGAGACCGTCGTCCGTGTCCCGATGTCCTTGCTCTTGAGGGTGGCCCGTGAACATTTCGCCTGACGAATTCGGAAAACTCTTCACCAGCTTCGAGCGGGAAGCGTTCCGACTGGAGACCCTGGACGACTACAGCAAGTCGGGCGGAGTGGACGCCTACCGCGCCTTCCTTGCCGGCGAGCCGCAGCCGGCGGCGTACAAGTCGGCTGGCTGGGTCACCACCGTTCGTGAGGCTACGCAAGCTGGTAAGCGCATGTACCGGGTACACGTCCTCGCCCGACCGCTGAGTGACTACCTGCGGTTCGAGTTGGGTTGGGGGTACGTGCGGAACCAGGAGGCGGGCGAGGAGTTCTTCATCCTCGACACGACCGACGAGCCGAACCCGCTGTCGGACGCGCCGGACTTCTGGGCGTTCGACGAACGGACCGTCGTCACCATGCAATACGGCAACGGCGGTGAGTTCCTGGGCGCGGAACTCATCCCCGAGAAAGAAGCGCACGAGTGGCTGGAGCGGCGTGACACGGCCATGAGCCTCGCTGTTCCCTTCCGGGACTGGTGGGAGCTGCACAAGTCGGCGTGAAAGGCGTCCATATCGGTCGAGCGCTACGGGACCTCCGTGCGGCCAGCGGGAAGCAGGCCAAGGCGGTGGCCCGTAGCGCCGTCATGTCTCCCAGCAAGCTCAGCAAGATCGAGAACGGTGTCCTGGCGCCCAGCCTCATCGACGTGGAGCGCATCCTCTCGGCTCTGGAGGTCTCCGAGGAGGTCAAGGCGCGACTGGCCGAGGTGGCCCGTCAGGCAGCCACAGAGGCCACGGCGTGGCGCATATACCGACGCACTGGCGTTCACAAGCATCAGAACGAGATCAGGGCCATAGAGGCTCAGACGAGCCTCATGCGACTTTTTCAGCCTGCCTGTGTCCCGGGTCTACTGCAGACTCCCGAGTACGCCCGTGCCGTTCTCGGCCGGCACGGGTACACGGACGGAGTGCTGGAGAAGATGATGGGCGCACGCCTTCTCCGGCAGGAGGTTCTTTTTGAGGCTGACCGCACGTTCCGCTTCGTGATCACCGAGTCCGTGCTCAGGTGGCAACTGGTATCGCCGTCCAAGATGGCAGCACAGTTGGACAAGCTGATGAGTGTGTCGCGAATGCCGAACGTGACTCTGAGCGTCGTCCCGCTGGCAGCGCCGATGACGGACCTGCCAAGTTCCTCGTTCGTTCTCTTCGACGCGAACCTGGTCATTGTTGAGATTCCACATGCCGAGGTCACCACGAGTGAGGCCAGGGATGTGGAGCTGTATACGAAGAAGTTCGACGGGTTCGAGAATGTCGCGATTGGCGGCCAGGAAATGCGTGCGCTCGTTTCGCGCCTCCGAGACGACTTCTTGCGGCAACAGGAAACAGGCTAGATAGCCCCCTTTGACGGCCCGATGATGTAACCCACAGCGACTGAACTCACCCGCAACCGGAGGGCGGCAACGGTGACGCACCCCGTACGTGACGGGATCTCAAGCGCGCGGCGGTCCGCCGTGCATCTGGAGATGCGCGACAGCTACACCCCGGCCGACACGGAGTTCGCCCGCTGGCGTGCTGGCCACCGGTACAACGGGGACCCGGCGAGGCTGCCGGACTGGTGGGGAACATGGCGTGACGTGGTGGAAGAGGCGACGGCGCGCGGGGTCGTCATGCGGCGGGCTCGCATCGTCTCGGAGCCGGTCACGGAGTACATCAGGTACGAGCACGACATCACGTTCGCCAACATCGCGGCGGGGGAGTCGGTCCGCTGGCTGCCCCGCCGGCAGGCCGCCGACATCCCCTTGCCCGGTACCGACCTGTGGCTGTTCGACGGCGAGTCGGTGCTGTTCACGTACTTCTCCGGGGCGGGGGACGTCGTGGACCGCGAGTGGCGCACGGACCCGGAAGTGGTCCAACTCGTGCGCACCGCGTTCGAGTTGGTGTGGGAGCGGGCCACACCGCACGGGGAGTACGAACCGGGTTAGCGCGGCGCGGCCGAACCAAGCCGCACGTCTCGCCCTGCCCAAAGCCGTGCACGTGTGGAACCACATACTTCGCCGCGCTGGCTCCGCCACCCATCTCCGGTGGCCCGGCGGCGGCGAGTGCGACGCCCGCCCCGGCGGTGGAGCCCTGGACAGGTCGAGCGCCGGAGCGGGGGACCCGCCACAGGGGAAGCCCCTGTGGCCCGACGGGCCATGCCATCGACGGTACGGCGGTGTGGTCGCTGGCGAAAGAGGAGGTTGGTAGATGAGCGGTGCGACCGTCGAGACGTACGAGAACCGCACACCCGATGCGGAAGGGTGGCGCGGGGTCCCCTTCCGGCACCCCAGAGACCTGCGGGACGTCGCGCAGGACGACGGGGGGAAGCACGACGGCGGGCCCATGCCGCCGGAGGCTCCCCGGGAGCCGCAGCCGAGCGGGGGCGACGGGGACGCGTGACGCGTAGCCCCCTGCCCAAGCCCGCCCCCGTGAGCCGCTGAAACAATCCAGCGCCCGCGTGCCACGGCACGCGGGCGCTGGGGTTGCCGGGGGTGCGGCGAGGGTCACACGCCGCCCGGGACCGGCTGGGCCGGTTCCGTGTCGTCGTCACTGGAGAGCAGGGAGTCGTCCTGCACGCGGGCGCCGGGGAGGTGGTAGCGGGCGGAGATCAGCGCGGTGTCCACGTCACGGGTGCCCGTCGAGACGCACAGGGTGTAGGCGACGTCGTCCATACGCTGTCGGGCGGCCTCGTCTCCGGCCTCCGCGTGAAGCGTACGCAGGGCCTCGTACTGGTCGACGAGCCGCTGCAGAACCGCGGGGTGGGCCATCAGCACGTGCGTCTCCTTCCGTTAGTCGACGATCGGTTTTCGTCGGGGGACGATCGACGTCCGCTCCTCGCGTACCCGGGGTCCACACGGCGTATTCCCCTCGATATCGCGGCCTCACGGACCCGTGTCGCGGGTGGCATCGGGTGTCGGGAACGGCACGGCTCGGGGCCCGGCCCGGGGAGGCGGGCGCGGGCCCCGTGTCGTGGGCGAGGGGGTCAGATCGCGGGGGCGAACCGCTCCCAGACCCGGTGGTTGCCCAGCAGCTCCGTGACGCGGTCGAGGGCGGCGTCGCCGGACTCGGCCACCACGACGCCCGGCGCGTCGGCCGGGATGCCGGCCGCGGCCAGCACCGTGTCGGCGTCGGCCCAGCCGCCGATCGCCTTCCCGTGCCGGTACGCCTCGGAGAGCATCAGCAGCACCCGCGGGTCGGTCGCGGCGGCGGCGCGTGCCGCCTCGTCGCCGGCCTTGGCGTCGCGCGCCCCGTACGCGTCCGCGCCCGGGCCCGGCACGCCGGCCAGCAGGAGGGCGTCGAACTCGATGGAGCGGGCGGTGGCGAACGAGCGCTGGATGGTGATCGGGTCGGCGGCCGGGCCGAGCTGGCCGCCCGACGGCGCCACCACCAGCGGCACCATGCCCGCGTCCAGCACCGCCTGGCGCACCGCGCGCACCCCGTCCAGGTCACCGCCGCCACCCGTGACGATGCCGACGATCCGGCCTTCCACCGGCCAGGTCTGGCCCAGTTGGGACAGGGCCGGGCTCGGCTGGACCGGGGTGAGTTCCACGGTGGGCTCGGGCACCGGCAGGCCGAGGCCGGTGGCGACCTGTTCGCACAGCTCAGGATCGATGTTGGCCAGCACCTTGAGCTGGCGTTCCTTGACCGCGTTCTCGTAGCACTTGCCCAGCTCGAAGGTGTACGCGGCGATGATGTGCTCGCGCTCCACGTCCGTCAGGCTCTGCCAGAACAGCCGTGGCTGGCTGAAGTGGTCCTCGAAGGTGGCCGGCGACTCCCGTACCTTGCGGGCCGCCGGCACCTCGACCGGCACCTCGATGTACGCGCCGGTGTCCGCGCCGGCCAGGAACGGGCAGCCGCCGTCGAGCGAGTTGGGCCGGTACGGGGCGACGCCTCGGTGCACCGCGTCCTGGTGGAAGCCGTCCCGCAGCATGTCGTTGACCGGCGCGTGCGTGCGGTTGATCGGGATCTGACCGAAGTTGGGGCCGGCGAGCCGGGTGATCTGGGTGTCCAGGTACGAGAACAGCCGGCCGGCGAGCAGCGGGTCGTCGGTGATGTCGATGCCGGGCACCAGGTGTCCGGGGTGGAAGGCGACCTGTTCGGTCTCGGCGAAGAAGTTGGTCGGGTTGGCGTTCAGCGTCAGCAGCCCGATCGGCTGCACGGGCGCGATCTCCTCCGGGACGATCTTGGTCGGGTCGAGCAGGTCGATGCCCTCGTACATCTGCTCCGGGGTGTCCGGGAAGGTCTGGATGCCCAGTTCCCACTGCGGGTACGCGCCGGCCTCGATCGCGTCGGCGAGGTCGCGGCGGTGGAAGTCGGGGTCGACGCCGCCGGTGATCTGCGCCTCCTCCCAGACCATGGAGTGCACGCCCAGCTTGGGCTTCCAGTGGAACTTGACCAGCGTCGTCTTGCCCTCGGCGTTGACCAGCCGGAAGGTGTGGACGCCGAACCCCTCCATCGTGCGGTAGGAGCGCGGGATGCCACGGTCGGACATGTTCCACAGGGTGTGGTGGACCGCCTCGGTGTGCAGCGAGACGAAGTCCCAGAACGTGTCGTGCGCGCTCTGCGCCTGCGGGATCTCCCGGTCCGGGTGCGGCTTGCCGGCGTGGATGATGTCGGGGAACTTGATCGCGTCCTGGATGAAGAACACCGGGATGTTGTTGCCGACCAGGTCCCACACGCCCTCGGTGGTGTAGAACTTCGTCGCGAAGCCGCGCGTGTCGCGCACGGTGTCGGCCGAGCCGCGCGAGCCCAGCACGGTGGAGAAGCGCACGAACACCGGCGTCGCCACGTCCTTGGCCAGGAACGCGGCCTTGGTCACCTGGCTGGCCGTGCCGTAGCCGTGGAAGACGCCGTGTGCCGCCGCGCCGCGCGCGTGCACCACGCGCTCCGGGATGCGCTCGTGGTCGAAGTGGGTGATCTTCTCGCGCAGGTGGTGGTCCTGGAGCAGCACCGGGCCGCGCGGACCGGCCTTCAGCGACTTGTCCGTCTCGTACAGCCGCGTGCCCTGCGCGGTCGTCAGGTACTGACCGCCCTGTGCCACGTCAGCGGGGTCGGCGCCGGTCGGCTGCCCGGTGGGGGAGACGGTGGCCGGGGAGCCCTGGTCGGGCTTGGGCGGCAGGGGGCCGCGGGGCTCGGTCGGTTCGTCGACCGGTGGCGTCTCGGCGCCCGGCTTGCCGGGGATGCCGTCGGCCGGGCCGGGGACGTCGCGCAGCGCGTCGGCCAGCTTCTCGGCCGCTGCCTTGATCGGATTGGACTTGCCCATCATTCCTCCGTGCCTGGGGGACGGTGTCGTGCGGTACCGAGAGCGGCAACGTCACAGCCTTGACCGTGGGGGGCGCTCCACAAACGGCAGCGCCCGGCGAGTTCAGCCAGGCGGCGCGCGCCCGGACGAGCGTGTGGCCCCCGTCGGGTGAGGGGGCGCGGACCCGACGCGGGCCCGGCGCTCGCGCCCGGCCGTGCGCCAGGGCCCGTCGGGTGGGTGCGGCGCGGTACGCGCACCGGCGCCCGGGAGGGCCGTGGCGTGGCCGGTCGGTGGGTGGTCGTGGGCGCCGGGTCGGGCGGGCGCCGCACGCGTGGGGTGTGATCCGGCCGGCCGCGCGACGGACCCGCGCGGCGGCCGGGGATGGGGACGAGATCTAAGAGGAACACGGCGGCCCGAGTACCCGGGCGAACGCGTCCCACGCGTATGACTGCGCGTCGAGCCCAGGCCAGGCGGGGTGGGTGGGCCCCGTACTCGCCGGGCGCGACAGCGTGGGTGGGCCCCGTACTCGCCGGGCCCGACAGCATGGGGGCCCCGTACCCGCCGGGCGGCGACAGCGGGGGTGGGGGCTTCGGCGGCGCGCCGCGAACGGGAGGGTGTGTTCACGGCGCCCCAGGGGGCAGACGGAAGGCCGTGTCGGTCCAGCACCCGCCGACGCGGAGGCCGGCCGCGCCGCCGCCTGTCGGCCCGGCGTCCGGTGAGGTACGTGGGCACGTGGGTGAGTGCGTGGTCGCTTCCGACCGGGGGAGCGCGAGGCCGCTCCCGACCGGCGGACGTGGCGGGCGGTGTGGCGACGAGTGCGGAGGTGTGAGCCTTGTTCGAGGGCTTCGAGGCCGAACGGGTCCGGGTCGGCGATGCGTCGATCTTCGTACGGCACGGCGGGCAGGGGCCGCCGGTGGTGCTGCTGCACGGCCATCCCCGGACGTCGGCGACCTGGCACCGGGTCGCCCCGCTCCTGGTCCAGGGCGGCTTCACCGTGGTCTGCCCGGACCTCCGGGGGTACGGCCGGTCCACCGGCCCGGCGCCCACCGCGGACCACACCGGGTACTCCAAGCGGGCCGTCGCCGGTGACGTGGTCGAGGTGATGCGCTCGCTCGGCCACACCCGCTTCGCGCTCGCCGGACACGACCGGGGCGGCGCCGTCGCGCTGCGCCTCGCGCTCGACCACCCCGACGCGGTCTCGCGGGTGGCGCTGATCGACTGCCTTCCCATCAGCGAGCACCTGTCCCGCATCACGGCCGAGTTCGCCACGCAGTGGTGGCACTGGTTCTTCTTCGCCCAGCCGGACATCCCCGAGCGGGTCATCAACGCCGACCCGGACCGCTGGTACCACGGCGATCCGCTGAGCATGGGCCAGGAGAACCACGACGAGTGGCGCGCGGCCACGCGCGACCCCGACGTGGTGCGGGCGATGTTGGAGGACTACCGGGCCGGCCTCACCGTCGACCGGCGACACGAGGAGGAGGACCGCGCCGCCGGGAGGCACGTACGGTGCCCGGCCCTGGTCCTGTGGTCGCTGCGGGACGACCTGGAGGACCTGTACGGGGACCCGTTGCGGATCTGGCGCCGGTGGGCACCGGACGTACGGGGCCACGGCATCGACTCCGGGCACCACGTGGCCGAGGAGGCGCCGAGGGCGCTGGCCTCCTCCCTCGCGGACTTCCTGACCGTACGGCCCGAGTAGGGGGCCGGCTCACGGGGCGGCCGGCCCGACCGGGACGGCCGCCCCCTCGGCTCACGCGGTCGGTGCCTGATCACCGCGCTCGCCCGCCGAGCCCCGGCGTACGGCCGTGGCCACACCCGCCACGGCGAACGCGAGGGCGACGAGCAGGGCGCTGACCCACAGGGGCGCGCGGTAGCCGGCGCCCGCGCCGATGGCCAGGGCGCCGGCCACGGGGCCGACCGCGGCGCCCACGTTGAATGCGGCCGTGGCGAAGCTTCCACCGAGGGTGGGCGCCGCGCCCGCCGCGTACAGCGCCCGCGCGATCAGCGTGGAGCCGACGGCGAACGACAGCGTGCCCTGGACCAGTACGAACGCCACCGTGGCCACCGCGTTGCCGGCCGTCAGCGCGAACGCCGCCCAGCCGACGAGCAGCGCCGCGCCACCCGCCAGCAGCAGCGGCAGCGGACGGCTGTCGGCCACCCGGCCGCTGAACGTCACGCCGAGGAACGAGCCCACGCCGAACAGCGCGAGCAGCACCGGCAACCACCCCTCGCCGAGGCCGGTGACCTCGGTGGCCACCGAGGCGAGGTAGGTCAGCGCGCAGAACGTCGCCCCGTTGACCAGCGCGCCGAGCAGCAGCACGACGGAGAGGCGCGGCGCGCGCAGGGCGCGCAGTTCGTCGCGCGCGCTGACCGGGCCCGCCGCCGCGCCCGCCGTCGCGGGCACGGCACGCACGATGGCGAACACGGCCGGCGCCGAAACCGCGGCCACGGCCCAGAACGCGGCGCGCCAGCCCCAGAGTTGGCCGAGCAGCGCGCCGCCGGGCACGCCCGCGACGCAGGCCACGGTGACGCCGCCGAGCAGCACGGAGGTGGCCCGGGCCTTGGCGTTCGGCGGGGCCAGACTGGTCGCGGTGGCCAGCGCCACCGCGAGGAAACCGGCGTTGGCCAGCGCCGCGAGCACCCGGGTGCCGAGCAGCACCGGGAAGCTCGTGGTCACGGCGCCGATGACGTGCAGGACCAGGAACGCGTTCAGGAACACCAGCAGCGCGCGCCGGCGCGACCAGCGCATGCTGACCAGGGCCATCAACGGCGCGCCGATCATCATTCCCACGGCGAACGCCGAGGTCAGCGTCCCCGCGGTGGACACGGACACGTCGAGGTCACGGGCGATGTCCGGCAACAGGCCGGACAGCATGAACTCAGAGGTTCCCTGGGCGAACACGGCGAGGCCCAGCATGTAGAGCGAAAGGGGCACGGCGAGACTCCGAAGCGTCGGACGGATCACAACCGCCGGAAGGCCGGTGCCGGTGGTGTCGGCGGTGGTGGTCGGCGACGCGGCGGCGGGGCGCGGCGCTTCCGCGACAGGGGCGCGAGCACATCGGCTCGGCGGCCCGACCGGGAGGCGCGCGGCTACCGCGCGAGAGACCCACCGCCGCGGGCACCGGGCGTGCCGACGGCTGGGATGAGGGAGAAGAACCCGTAACGCGGTGATCCGATGGCGTGCCGTGCGCGACGCCACGTACGAAGGGAAGCAGCCCGCTACGGCGAGCGCGGCCCGGCCCCACGCGAGCGAGGCGGGTGCCGCGTCCACCACGGCCGACGGAGCCCGGGCCCGGTCAGGGCGGGGCTACGGTGCGGCGACGCGGGAAGCCACCGGATGACCGGTGGCTAGCGTCTGGACGCCTCGGGGCTGGACATGGTGCCGCAGCGTAACGGGACGACGGTCGCGGCGTCCACGCGTTTACGTAGCCGCCCCGCGCGGCTACGCGCCCCGCACCCCAACCGCTCGCGCGGCAGCGCCCCCCCCACATCCCGTCCGCCCGCGCGGCAGCCCACCCCGGCCTCGCGCGGCAGCGCACCCCGCCCCCGACCGCTCGCGCGGCAGCGCACCCGCCACCCCGGCCCCGCGCGGCAGCCCACCCCGGCCCCGCGCGGCAGCGCACCCCGCACCCCCCCGACCGCCCGCGCGGCAGCGCCCCCCACCTGGCCCAGCCCGCGACCCGGATAGCCGCGCTCGGCGTGCGGGGCAAGATCGCGCGGGGTGATATCGGGTCCTAAGTGTGCTTCGGGACCTTGAGGAGGCTCCATGCGCGGAGTCAGGCGCGCCAAGTGGGCCGTCTGCGGGCTGGCCGCCGCGATGGTGGCCGCCGGCTGTGGCGGCGGAGGCGGGGACAGCGGCGGAGGCGGCGACGGGACGGGCACCGTGCGGTCCTCGTGGGGGGACCCGCAGAACCCCCTGGAGCCGGCGAACACCAACGAGGTGCAGGGCGGCAAGGTCCTGGACATGATCTTCCGCGGGCTCAAGCGGTACGACCCGAAGACCGGCAAGGCCCAGGACATGCTGGCCCAGAAGATCGAGACCAGGGACTCGCAGAACTACACCGTCACCATCAAGAAGGGCTGGACCTTCCAGAACGGTGAGAAGGTCACCGCCAAGTCCTTCGTGGACGCCTGGAACTACGGCGCGCTGCTCGACAACAAGCAGAAGAACGCCTACTTCTTCGAGTACATCAAGGGGTACGACAAGGTCCACCCCACCTCGGGCAAGGCCAGCGCCAAGACGCTGTCCGGGCTTCAGGTGAAGAACGACACCACCTTCACCGTCCAGCTCACCCAGAAGTTCTCGACCTGGCCCGAGACGCTGGGCTACGCCGCGTTCGCGCCACTGCCCCGAGCCTTCTTCGACGACCACGACGCCTGGGTGAGCAAGCCCGTCGGCAACGGCCCGTACCGCGTGGACTCGTACAAGAAGGGCACGTCCATGCGGCTCAAGAAGTGGGACAAGTACGGCGGGCCGGACAAGGCCCAGAACGGGGGCGTCGAGCTGCGGGTCTACACCGACGTCGGCACCGCCTACACCGACCTGCAGGGCGGCAACCTCGACCTGGCCGACGACATCCCCGCCGCGCAGCTCAAGAACGTGAAGCAGGACCTGGGCGACCGGTACATCAACCAGCCGGCCGGCATCATCCAGACCCTCACCTTCCCGATGTACGACAAGCGGTGGAACACGGCGGACTCCGAGAAGGTGCGGCGCGGCCTGTCGATGGCCATCGACCGCGAGCAGATCACCGAGCGGATCTTCGAGAAGACCCGCACCCCGGCCACCGACTGGACCTCGCCGGTGCTCGGCGCCGACGGCGGCTACAAGGCGGGGCTGTGCGGTGACGCGTGCGAGTACGACCCGAAGAAGGCCAAGCAGCTCATCGAGGAGGGCGGCGGCCTGCCCGGCGGCAAGATGACGATCACGTACAACGCCGACACCGGCTCCCACAAGGACTGGGTGGACGCGGTGTGCAACAGCATCAACAACGCGCTGGACAAGGAGAACGCCTGCGTCGGCACCTCCATCGGGACCTTCGCCGACTTCCGCAACAAGATCACCGACCGGCAGATGCGCGGCCCGTTCCGCGCCGGCTGGCAGATGGACTACCCGCTGATCCAGAACTTCCTGCAACCGATGTTCTACACCAACGCCTCCTCCAACGACGGCGGTTACAGCAGCGAGGAGTTCGACGGACTGGTGGACCGGGCCAACGCCGAGACCGACAGGGCCAAGGCCGTCAGCCTCTTCCAGGACGCCGAGAAGGTGCTGGCCAAGGACATGCCCGGCATCCCGCTCTGGTACCAGAACGGCAACGCGGGCTACTCGGACCGGCTCAGCGACGTACGCCTGAACGCGTTCAGCGTGCCGGTCTACAACGAGATCAAGGTCAGCTAGCGCCCGGCTCGGCGCGCCCGTGCCCCGGCGAAGCCGCCCGGGCCCGCGCGCCGGGCCGCCGCCCGCCCGGCCCCCGGCCCCACCCGCCGCACCAACCCCCTCCCCCCGGAGCCCTCATGGGACGCTATGTGATCCGGCGGCTGCTCCAGATGATCCCGGTGTTCATCGGCAGCACGTTCCTGATCTTCTTCATGGTGTACGCGCTCGGCGACCCGGTGGCCGCGCTCTTCGGCGACCGGGCGCCCGACCCCGCCACCGCCGCGCAGATCCGCAAGGATCTCTACCTGGACGAGCCGCTGTGGAAGCAGTACCTGCACTACATGGGGCAGATCTTCCAGGGTGACTTCGGCACCGCCTTCAACGGCCAGCCCGTCACCGAACTCATGGCGGACGCCTGGCCGGTGACGGTGCGCCTGACCCTGGTGGCCATCGCCTTCGAGATCCTCATCGGCATCACCCTCGGCGTCCTCAGCGGCCTGCGCCGGGGCCGGGCCATCGACACCACGGTGCTGCTGCTGAGCCTCATCGTCATCTCCATCCCGACGTTCGTCAGCGGCTACGTCCTCCAGTACCTGTGCGGCATCAAGTGGAACACCGTCAGCCCCACCGTCTCGCCCGACGCCCCACTGAACGAACTCCTGCTGCCCGGCGTCGTCGTCGGCCTGGTCTCGCTCGCCTACGTCACCCGCCTGACCCGCACCTCGATCGCCGAGAACGTCCGCGCCGACTACGTACGCACCGCCCTGGCCAAGGGCCTGCCCCGGCACCGCGTCATCACCCGGCACCTGCTGCGCAACTCGCTGATCCCGGTGGTCACCTTCATCGGCACCGACATCGGCGGCCTGATGGGCGGCGCCCTGGTCACCGAGCGGATCTTCAACATCCACGGCGTCGGCTACCAGCTCTACCAGGGCGTCCTGCGACAGAACTCGCCCACCGTCGTCGGCTTCGTCACCGTGCTGGTCCTGGTCTTCCTGGTCGCCAACCTGCTCGTCGACCTCCTCTACGCCGTGCTCGACCCGAGGATTCGCTATGCCTGAACCCCCGCGCGGGCCGGGCGCCCGTGGCCTGCCGCCCGACCCGCACACCGCCGTCGCCCCCACCGGTGGCCCCGCCCTCGACCTGGCCAGCAGCGAGGCCCAGACCCTGGAGGGCGGGCAGCCGTCCGGCGGGCCCGGGCCCGGGCCCGAGGCCAGGGTGGGCAGCCTGTGGTCGGACGCCTGGCGCGACCTGCGGCGCAACCCGGTCTTCATCATCTCCGCGCTGATCATCCTGTTCCTGATCGTCATCGCGATCTGGCCCTCGCTCATCGCCAGCGGCAGCCCGTACAAGGCCAACCTGGCCAAGGCGCAGGAGGGCGCCGAGCCGGGCCACCCGTTCGGCTACGACGTGCAGGGCCGCGACCTGTACACCCGGGTCGTCTACGGGGCCCGCGCCTCCATCGTCGTCGGCGTGTGCGCCACCGCCGGCGCCGCCCTGCTCGGCAGCCTGCTCGGCGGACTCGCCGGCTTCTTCGGCGGCTGGGGCGACGCGGTGCTCTCCCGGGTCGCCGACATCTTCTTCGGCATCCCGATCGTCCTCGGCGGCCTGGTCTTCCTGTCCGTGATCACCAGCGGCTCGGTGTGGCCGGTGGTCGGCTTCATCGTGCTGCTCGGCTGGCCACAGATCTCCCGCATCGCGCGCGGCTCGGTCGTCACCGTCAAGCAGAACGACTACGTGCAGGCCGCCCGGGCGCTCGGCGCCAGCAACGGGCGGCTGCTGCTGCGCCACATCGCGCCCAACGCGGTGGCCCCGGTCATCGTCGTGGCCACCATCGCGCTCGGCACCTACATCTCCCTGGAGGCCACGCTCTCCTACCTCGGCGTGGGCCTCAAACCCCCGACCGTCTCCTGGGGGATCGACATCTCGGCCGCCTCCACCCACATCCGCAACGCCCCGCACATGCTGCTGTGGCCGGCCGGCGCGCTCAGCATCACCGTGCTGGCCTTCATCATGCTCGGCGACGCGGTCCGCGACGCCCTCGACCCCAAGCTGCGCTGAGGAGCCCCGCAGGTGACCGTCGTCAACGAGCCAAGCCCCAGGTCCGTCACCGAAGCACCCGTCGAACCCCTGCTCGACGTACGCGACCTGCACGTCGAGTTCCGGCTGCGGGACGGTGTCTCGCAGGCCGTCAACGGCGTCAGCTACGCCGTCCGGGCCGGCGAGACGCTCGCCGTGCTCGGCGAGTCGGGCTCGGGCAAGTCGGTCACGGCCCAGGCCGTGATGGGCATCCTCGACTCGCCCCCCGGCTACGTCACCGCAGGCCAGGTCCGCTTCCAGGGCCGCGACCTGCTCACCCTCGGCCGCGAGGAACGGCGCAAGGTGCGCGGCGCCCAGATGGCGATGATCTTCCAGGACGCGCTGTCCGCGCTGAACCCGGTCGTCTCGGTCGGCGCACAACTCGGCGAGATGTTCGAGGTGCACCGCGGCCTGTCCCGCAAGGCGGCCCGCCAGCGCGCGGTCGAACTCATGGACCGGGTACGCATCCCGGCCGCCGCGCAGCGCGTGGGCGACTACCCGCACCAGTTCTCCGGCGGCATGCGCCAACGCATCATGATCGCCATGGCGATGGCGCTCGAACCCGCCCTGATCATCGCGGACGAGCCCACCACCGCGCTCGACGTGACCGTGCAGGCCCAGGTCATGGAGCTGCTCGCCGAACTGCGCCGCGAGCTGGACATGGGCCTGATCCTCATCACCCACGACCTGGGCGTGGTCGCCGACGTCGCCGACACCATCGCGGTGATGTACGCCGGCCGCATCGTGGAGAACGCGTCCGTGCACGACCTCTACCGCGCCCCGGCCCACCCGTACACCCGCGGCCTGCTCGACTCCATCCCGCGCGTGGACCAGAAGGGCCAGGAGCTGTACGCCATCAAGGGCCTGCCACCCAACCTCATGCACATCCCACCCGGCTGCCCCTTCCACCCACGCTGCCCGCGCGCCCGGGACGTGTGCCGCGTGGACCGCCCACCGCTGTACGAGGTGACCGACCCGGGCAGCGTGGCCGACGCGGGCGGTCCCGACGCGGGTAGTCCCGACGCGAGCGGCGCCGGCGGGGGCGGCCGGACCAGCGCCTGCCACTTCTGGGAGGAGACCCTGAATGACGAGTGAGCCGATCCTGGAGGTACGCGACCTCGTCAAGCACTACCCGCTCACCCAGGGCGTCGTCATCAAGCGGCAGATCGGCGCGGTCAAGGCGGTCGACGGCGTCTCCTTCGAACTCGCCCCCGGCGAGACGCTGGGCATCGTCGGCGAGTCGGGCTGCGGCAAGTCCACCGTCGCCAAACTCCTGGTCCACCTCGAACGCCCCACCCGCGGCCAGATCCGCTACCGCGGCGAGGACATCAGCCGCCTGTCGGGCCGCGCCCTGAAGGCCGTACGCCGCAACATCCAGATGGTCTTCCAGGACCCGTACACCTCGCTCAACCCGCGCATGACGGTCGGCGACATCATCGGCGAGCCGTACGACATCCACCCCGAGGTCGCGCCCAAGGGCGAACGCCGGCGCAAAGTACAGGAGTTGTTGGACGTCGTCGGCCTCAACCCGGAGTACATCAACCGCTACCCGCACCAGTTCTCCGGCGGCCAGCGCCAACGCATCGGCATCGCCCGCGGCCTCGCCCTGCGCCCGGAGATCATCGTCGCCGACGAACCCGTCTCGGCCCTCGACGTCTCGGTCCAGGCCCAGGTCGTCAACCTGCTGGAGAAGCTCCAGGCGGAGTTCGACCTCAGCTACGTCTTCATCGCGCACGACCTGTCGGTGGTCCGGCACATCTCCGACCGGGTCGCGGTGATGTACCTCGGCCGGCTGGTCGAGGTCGGCACCGAGACCGAGATCTACGACCACCCCACCCACCCGTACACCCAGGCCCTGCTCTCCGCCGTCCCCGTCCCCAACCCCGAGGCCCGCGAACACCGCACCCGCATCCTGCTCACCGGCGAGGTCCCGTCCCCGGCCAACCCACCCTCCGGCTGCCGCTTCCGCACCCGCTGCTGGAAGGCCCGGGAACGCTGCGCCCTGGAGGTCCCCCTGCTCGCCGTCCCCGCCGAGTTCCGCGACCTCACGGGCCCGGTGGCGCACGACTCGGCCTGCCACTTCGCGGAGGAACGGGACGTGGTCCCGAACGTGGAGCCCACGCGGCCGGCGGGGTCGGGGGAGTCGGCCGGGTCGGGTGCGCCGGATGCGGCGGGCGCGGCGGGCGCGCGGGGTACGCCAGGTGAGCCGGCCGGGCCGGGCGGGTCGGGCGGGTCGGGTGACCCGGGCGAGGAGCCCGGTCCGCAGCCGCCCGAGCCGGGGGCGGGGCCGGGGGAGGCGCCGCCCGGGCGGGGGGCGGGCTCGGGCGTGTGACGCCCGGCGCCTCCGGCTTCAGACGGGCCAGGAACGGTCCGGGCTGTCCAGCCAGGCGGCCTGCCCGTCGGCCGTCACGGTCAGCCCGAACCGCTCGTGCCCCGGCCCGCCCTCGCTCTCCCACCACCGGTAGGCGGCCTCGACCTCGTCCCAGAGCCGGCGCGGCCCCGACTGCCAGACCCGGGCGCCGGCACCGTCCCGGAACAGCACGCACGCCCACGAGCGATCGTCGAGCCCGTAGAACCACACCGGCCGCGATCCGTCCCGCCGCTCCGCGACGACGTGCTGACAGCGCGGCACCCGCAGCCCGACGGCGAACCGCTGCGGCGCGAACCGCTCCCCGAGAAACGCGTCCTCCGTCAGCTCCGTGGTCGAGGCGTCCCGTTCCTCCGGCCCGCCCGTCACGTACTCGCCGTGCGCGACCGGCGCCAACCGCTGGGCCCGGAGTTTCATGAACTCCACGGGCCCGGTGAAGGGCCCCGCCGCGCTCCGCCCATCCCGCGCGACCGTGAGGCGGGCGACGCCGTCACCGTTGCCGTAGTCGGTCCCCCAGGGGAGGACGACCAGCCCGCCCGGCCGCGTCTGCCGCACCCAGGCGAACGGGACCCGCCGCACCCCGGCGGTGACGATGACCCGGTCGTACGGCGCGCCTTCGCGGTGCCCCGCGTAGCCGTCCCCGCGCACCACCCGCACCCCGGCCCCGAACCGTTCCAGGGCGCCCCGCGCACGCGCGGCCACCGCGCCGTCCACCTCCACGCTGACGACGTTCCCCGCGCCGGCCCGGTGCGCGAGCAGCGCCGCGTTCCACCCGGTCCCGGTGCCGACCTCCAACACCCGGTCACCCGGGCGTACGCCCAGGTCCGCCAGCATCCGGAAGACCACGCTCGGCATCGACGCCGAGGACGTGGGCACCCGCCCGGGCTCCCGGCCGCTGTGCGCCCCGTCGTCCCACTGGGTGACCACGGGCACGTCCGCGTCCGCGTACGCCTGCCAGGCATCCGGATCGTCCACCCGGGAGACGGCCACGCTGGTGCCCGCCGCCATGTCGAAGGGCCACATGACCTCGGGCAGAAACGCCGCCCGGGGCACGTCCGCGAAGGCGGGGGCCCAGGCCGGGGCAAGGACGCCCGCCGCGGCCAGGCGGCGTCCGAGTTCGGCGTGGCCGGAGCGCTCGCGATGGGTGTGCGCGGTCACGGCGTGTCCGCCGCCTTCTTGGGGGGATTGGGGACGCCGGGCCCGCCGTCCGGCGTGGGCGGGGCGGGCGGACCGGGCCACGGCTGCCCCGGCAGACCGTCGCCTCCGTCGCCGCCACCGCCGTGTGGGGTGTTGTCGTCCATGGTCAACTCCTCGAGTGAGTAAGTCGGTTCGACTGTCGACCTGTTGGCGGCCGGGTAGTCGAGCATCTCAGTCGGCGGGCTGGTAGCGCGGCACCTCGTACTGCCGGAGCCGATGAACGGGCTCGGTGACGTGCTGTCGGTGGCCGCTTCTACTGTGTTGCCCCATGGGGAACTACTTTCAGACCGTCGTCGACCTCGATGCCACGCGGGCGGACGCCCACACCCTGGCGGACAGTGGGCTCGCCTGGCTGGTCAAGGAGGAGATAGTGCGGGCCGAGCGCACCGACTGTGTCCTCGGGGCGCCGTTGGGGCATCCGCCCGGTCCCTCCTGGGCCAAGGCGGTCGGTCAGGAGGACTGGGAGCCCAGCGACGGACTCAGGATCGAGACCAGCCGCACCGTGTTCAACTGCGGTCAGGGCGAACCCAGGTTCGCGGTGTGCCCCCACTGTGCCGGGCGGGCGGACTTCTACACCGACCGGCTGGAGGAGATCGACGGCGCGTGGGAACCCTTCGGTGAGGCCATCAGCGACTGGAGCGACACGGGCAGCGCGGAGGTCACCTGCCCGCATTGCCGACGCCCCGCTGACCTGACCGCGTGGACCTGGTCGGACGGCTACTTCGCCTTCGGCTACCTCGGTTTCGAGTTCTGGGACTGGCCCGACCTCAGCCCCGGCTTCCTCGAAGGGCTCTCGCGCGCGCTCGGGGGGCACCGCACGGTTGTCGTGGAGGGCAAACTCTGAGGGAGCCGGCCGTCACCGGTGGGTGCGTCACTCCCGTACGTGACCCGGCGCGTGCGGACGTCATCGCTCATGTTGACCACGATGCGCGCGCCGCACGCTCACGCGGGAGTTGACCAACGGTGACTACGCTTGGACCACCGGTCATCCTCCACGTAGTGAGGCTCGATGCGTGACGACTTCGCTGATCTCGCCCGCCGCCTTCTCCGCGACAACGGTTACTCGATAAAGGCCGCCGCCCGCGCCACCCACTACGACCCCGCCTATCTGTCCCGCGTCCTCGGCGGGAAGCAGCGGCCGTCGCGCAGGCTCGCCGAAGCGCTGGACGATCTCCTGTCGACCGGTGGGGCGCTGGCGGACACGTTGCTCGACCCGGACGGCGACTCACGGGTGTCCCGCAGCGTTGCGAACCCCTCCCGGCTGGACGCCGGGACGGTGGAGGCGTTGGCCGGCGTGCTCGCCGCCTACCGACGGCTTGACGACGCGATGCGCCCAGAGTCGATCATCCCGGCAACCCTGGTGCAGATACGGGTGGTCACCCGCACGCTCAAGGGCGCCCGGGGCCCGTACCGCGACCAGCTCACGGCAGTGGCGTCGGAGTTCGTCCAGTTCGGCGGGTGGATGCTCGCCCAGGACCGACAGGATGCCCGCGCGACCACGTTCCTCGACACGGCGGTGGAGTTGGCGGACGAGATCCAGGACGGGACACTGGCCGCGCAAGCCCTCAACTTCAAGGGCTATCTCGCCCGCCAGCAAGGCAGGCCCGTAGGTGTCGCCCGCTGGTACACGGCCGCGGCTCGCACGCCGGGCGCCCACCCCGCCCAGCGGCTCGGTGACATGTTGCAGGCCGCCGCCGGAATGGCGGAGCTGGGCGAACGGGACGAGGCCCTGCGCATGGTCGAGGACGCGGAACGGCTGACGGACGCCGCGGCCTCCCTCCCCCCACCGGAAACGGCCTACTGGCTCACCCCGGAGTTCAACCGCCTGAACATGGGCCTCGCGCATCTCGGGCTGGGCCGTCACGCGGACGCGGTGGACCACATCACGGCGGGGCTCGCCGGGCTTCCCCCGGAGCTACGGGACGCGCCCTGGACGTGGGAACACCGGGAGGCGTTACGGCGCGCCCTGGCTGCTTGCTGAACGGGCCTGACCGGCGACGTGGAACGGCCGGGCGCCTCGGGTCACGCACCCGGGTTCGTCTGGTGGTTCAGTAGTTTTCCTCCATGACCGCAGACGACGACAGGGACCTCCCCCTCCAGCGCACGGTGAAAGGGGCGGCGGACCCGAGCGTCCATCAACTCCGGCTGTTTCTGGTGCTGGCGGAGGAACTGCACTTCGGCCGCGCCGCCGCCAGGCTGTTCATGTCGCAGCCGGCGTTCAGCAAGCAGATCCGCGCGCTGGAGGAGCGGTTGGGGCTCCAGTTGGTCGACCGCACCAGTCGTGCCGTGGACCTGACCTCGTCCGGGCGGGCCCTGCTGCCCGAGGCGCGGGCCGTGGCGGAGGCCATGGCCAACCTGCGGCAGGTGGCGCAGTCGCGGTCGCGGGAGATAGCCGGGCGGGTCGTCATCGGTACGGTCAGTGCCGAGCCCGCCATGCCACACACCAACGCCATCCTCGACGAACTCCACAAGCGCCACCCCGAACTCGTCATCGAGATGCGCAGCCTCAACTTCATCAACCAGTATCAGGCGCTCTCGTGCGGCGACGTGGACGTGGCCTTCCTCCGCCCGCCCGCGCCCGAACACATCCAGAGCCTGCACCTGATGGAGGAACCCCGGGTCGTCTGCCTCCCGGCCAACGACCCGCTGGCCGCCGAGGACACCCTCACCCTCGCGCACCTCTCGGACCACACCATGGTGACCATGTCGCCGGAGTCGCCGCAGGTCTGGCGCGACTTCTGGACCGCCAGCCCGCGCCCCGACAACGTGCCCGTGAAGTACGGTCCGCTCACCTTCGACGTCGAGGGCGTCCTGCACGCCATCGCCCGTGGGCAGGCGATCGGCTTCCTGCCCGCCTCCGCCCGTGACTTCTATCCGCGTCCGGGCGTCGTCTACCGCGACGTGGTGGACCTGTCGCCGTGCAGCATGGCCCTCACCTGGTTCGCCGCGAACCGGGATCGCCCCGTCGTGAGCGAGATCCGACAGATCGCCCGGGCCGTGCTGCGCGCCCAGAACTGAGCCGTTCCCCGCGCGGCGGGCCCGCGTGGCCGCGCCCGCCGTTCGGGCGTACGCTCGCCGCTCACCACGTGCCGGCGCCCGGGCCGCTTCCACGGGCGGCGGGCAGCCCCTGCCACAGCACGGCTGGCCGTTCGTCCAGCAGGAGCGTACGCAGCGCGTGGACCAGCGCCACCCGGCCCAGCTCGCCCACGGGCGTCCACACCAGTTCGTGGGCGCTGTCGCAGTCACACGAGCGGAGGGCGTTGGCGGCCAGTCGGCCACCGTCGAGCACGAGGCCGAGCTGTTCGAGGTCGTCGCCCTCGGCGGGCTGCTGGTCCACGGCGAGCAACCGCAGCGGCGGGAGCGTGAGCCCGAGCGCGCCGGCGACCCGTTCGGCGGCGTGCCGCACCGGCTCCCCGGGCCGGAGCACGACCCCGGGCGGCCCCGCCTCGTCACCCCGCGCGACCTGGAGGACGCGCGGCCACAACTGGTCCTCCTCGCGCGGGTTGGAGGTGTCGGCGGGACACCAGACGAGCAGGTGCACCCACGTCTGTCGGGGCGTCAGAAGCGCGTCGGTCACACCGCACCGCCCGGGTGCCGTGGGGGAGCGTGACGCTCCCTGACGTGCTGGTCGAGTTCGGCACTCGCCTGCACGTACGCGTCGTCGTCACGGCGAGCGCGGGCGCGCTGTCGGCGCACCATGAGGTCACGGCAGACCTGGCACCGGAGTGCGCTGCGCGGGCGCCAGTCACGGGGCCGGATCACGGGGTCGCCTCCGGGGCTCGGGACGCGGCCTGCGCGCGCTGGGGAGCCGTCCCCACGCGGTGGAGCGCCGCCTCGGCGCGGTGGAGCGGGCAGCGGCACGGGGGCCAGGCGGCGGTGGCGGCGTACGCGAAGTCCTCCCGGAAGACGGCGTCGGAGTCGACGGTGACGACGGACGGCGGACCGTCGGGGGCGGACTCCTCCCCGACGCGCGCTTGGTAGACCCGCAAGGTCATCTTGTGTTCCAAGGTCGAGTTCCCTGTAGAGCTGGCGATCACCGGTTGTGATCGATTGCCTACAAGCGTTGCCCCTGCGGGGGCTAAGATTCCAGGTCAGCCGCCATTCCAACCCGTCCTCCATAACGGGGAGTTGCACAGATGAACGAGGAGATCCTCGCCCGGCCAAAGGGCGCCGCCGCCTACTTCGGTGACGAGGTGCGAGCGCTGCGCGAATCCCTGGCCATGTCGCAGGAGAGGTTCGCGGACGAGCTGCACTTCGGGCAGAGCCAGGTGTCGAAGGTGGAAAACGGCACCGTGCTCGCGTCGGAGGCGTTCGCCATAGCCATGGATCGAGTAGTCGGTACTCCTGCGGTGTACAGGAGGCTCCGGAACAAGCTGGCCAAGCAGGGACATCCAGCGTGGTTCGTCCCCTACATCTCGCTGGAGGAATCAGCGTCGGGAGTCACCGACTACTCCTGCACGTTCCTCATGGGGCTGCTTCAAACGCCGGACTACACGGCGGCGGTCATGCGCGCCCACTTCCCACGCGAGACCGATGACCAGATCAGAGCGCGTGTCGAACTTCGCATGCGCCGTCAGGCGGTATTGGAGCGAGAGAACCCGCCTCTGCTGTGGGTGATCATGCATGAGGCGGTGCTTCGCACCTGCGTGGGAGGTGCCTCCGTCATGGCCGCTCAGCTTGATCACCTGATCGCGCTTGCACGGTCGCCCCACGTGACCCTCCAGGTGTTGCCGTACAAAGCGGGTGCCGCTCCCTCCCATCTGCCGTTTACGCTGCTTGCGTTGGAAGGCAAGCCGCACGTCGTGTACGCCGAGACACCCACCCATGGTGGGCAGGTGGACGAGGCGCCGGACGTGGTGGCTTCCGCAGTCGGCAATTTCGACCGACTACGGATGGCGGCGCTCCCCGAAGCGGAGTCGCTGGAGATGATGCGCGAGATCAGGGAGGACCACGGCAGATGAACGGCACCGGCCCGGTATGGGTCAAGAGCACGTACAGCGCGGGCGAGGGGCAGTGCATCGAGTGGGCCCCTACTCATGCGACCTCCACTGGCATCGTGCCCGTCCGGGACTCGAAGGACCCCAGCGGCCCGACCCTGGCCTTCGAGCCGGCCGCGTGGAACGCCTTCGTGGCAGGCGTCAAGGCGGGGGACTTCGGCGGCGCGTAAGCCGTTGCCCACCGACACCCGAAGAACCCCCAACCAGACGGTTGGGGGTTCTTCCATTACCAGGCCGGTGGAATGGCCTTCACGCCGTACGAGGTTGGCTGCTCACTGAGACCGCCCCGGCCCTCAGGCCGCTGCGGGACCCGTTCCCCAGCCGCCGTTCCACCGGTCTGCCGGTCCGACGGTCTCGTCAGGGCGTGACGGTCTTGGTCAGGACGACCGGGTAGCCGATGCGTCCGGTGCCGTCCGAGGGCGGGCGGTGTCCCAGCACGTCGATGGTCTTGCCCGAGACCAGTACGTCAAAGCCGTTCAGCGGCGGCGCGGCGGCGTCGGCCAGGCCGAGCGAGGTCCAGCGGGTGCCCGTGGCGTTGCCCTGCAACGCGTCGGTCCGCTCCTCGCCCTCGACGACCACGAACACCGGCGCGTCCCCGTTGACGGTCACCGCGGCCACCGGCGCTGTGCCGGCCGGCAGCGGCTTACGGGTCCAGGTGCCGTTCGCGTACCGCAGCGCGAAACCGCTCCGGGTGCCGTCGGCCGCCTTGGTCGTGCCGCCGGCCCACACCACGCCGCCCGGGCCGGGCGCGAGCGCGTCGAACTGGGCCTGTACGTCACCGAGGTCCGGCACCCGCACCTCGCGCCAGCTCTTGCCGTCGAAGTGCAGGAGGAGCGGCCGGGTGCCGGCGTCGCCGTACACCGAGCCCGCCGCCCACACGTCGTTGGCGGCCAGTGCGGTCACCGTGACCAGGTGCCAGCCGTCCCGGTCACCGCCGATGGCGGGCAGCTTCGCCGTGGTCCAGCGGGTGCCGTTCCAGTGGCTGAGCAGGCCCACGTTCTTGCTGTCGTTCTGGTCGTTGGTGGGGACCTGGGCCCAGCCCGTCGCCCAGGCGTCGGTCGCGGTGCGCGCGTCGACGGCCAGGAAGCCCGCACCGATCGTGTCCTTGGGTACCGGGGCCACCGAGTTCTTCCAGGCCCGGCCGTTCCAACGCTGGTTGACCACGCCGCCGGACGGCTCGTGGTAGTCGCCGACCAGCACCGCACTGCGGCTGGACGAGGCGTCCACGTCGTTCCACCGCTCGTTGTACCCGTTTGGCCCGGGTATGGTCGCCCGCTCCTTCCACCCGTTGCCCTTGCGGTCGTCGCGCTCCCACAGGGTGGGTACGAAGGCGAAGTTGTCCCCGTACCAGTCGAAGCGCATCCCCGACGCCCACGTGACGTGCGCGTCCACGCGCGTCAGCCGGATGCCCGTGGCGTCCGGCTCGGCCACCGTTCTCTCCTGCCAGCCGGCGGCGCGCGACGCCGGGCCGGCGGACGGGTGGGCGGGGGTGGCGTGCGGGGTCCCGGCGGGGCGGCCGGCGCGCCCGGGCTCGAACGCGTGGTGGCCGCTCGCGGTGCGGCTGATCGGTCCGGCGCCGAGCGCGGCCGACGGGTGGGCGATCCCTACCTGGGCCGCCGTCCGGCCCTCGGCCGGGCCCCCGCCCGGGGAGGCCGCGACCACTGGTGCCGCGGTGGCCGTGACTGCTGTGACGGCCAGGGCCGCGCTGACGACCAGACCGGCCCGCGATCGGCCGGCAGCACCGGAATCCGTGCTGAGCAAACTCACCGTACGTCCTCTCGACGTGCATCTCGCCCAGGCCGCCCGCCACACCGCACACGGCGCGACCCGGTCGAAGGGGCCCAGCGGCCCCTCACTCCTTTCCATGGCTGCACAGCGGTCGGAGTTCCCGATTCCACCGCCCGATCTTCACCAAATGCGGTAGCGCGCCGTCCAGTTGTGGTGCCAGGGGGCGACCTCCGTAGAGTGATCGCTATCGCGGAAGCGGCCGCCGAGGGGCGGGGGGTGACGGCGTCCTTCCCACCGACCCCGAATTCGGGGCCAACATCATGGCGAACGTGATTGTCGGAAGGTACGGGGACGTCGCGTTGAAGCGGGAAGCAAGTTGGTGAACTGGCGTCGTCGCAAGGTTGCCCGGTGGGGAGTTGGCCTCTGTCTGGCGCTCTCGTTGGTCACGGGATGCTCCCACGCGCGGGATAGGGCGAGTGCTGGGGACTACCAACCGAGAGATCGACGGAGCGCGGAAGTGGAGGGCGAGGTCGGGTCCCTGTCCAGGGAACTCCTCGATGTCCTCCGGGTCAGGGGGAAGGTCACGAAGCCCGGACCCATGGCGAGCCCGTGTCGGGTGAAGGGGGGCGGGGACGACTCGTATCGGAGCGTTCGGCATCCCTGGTCGCTCTACGGCGTGGAGAACAAGGTCCTGGAACGAGCCATGCGCAATCTCGCGGACGGGCTTCCGCAACGTGGATGGAAGATCGTCAAGCAGGGAACCGACTCCAGCCGGAACCGCAATCTGGAGATCCTCGCCGTACACCTCGAAAGTCGTACCCAGGCGGAGATCACCTGGCGCAAGGGTCTGGACGGTCACGAGCCCCTGATTTCCTTCGCGGTCTACTCTCGCTGTTTCCGCGAACCTGATACCTCCGCCACACCCACCTCCGACGGCTGAGCGAGGTGACTCGGCTAGAGCCTGTCTGACAATTCCCGTCCAATCAGCGAGGTTCGGCTGAGTTGGCAATCGGGAGGTGCGCCGACCGTCCGGCGGGGATTACCGGGCAGGGCCTACGAACGGCGGGCCAGCAGATGGGCGTCGAGGAAGCCCCTTTCGGAGGCTGGATCGTGGAGCAACCGGGCGAAGGGAACGAGCTCGGCGTCGGCCAGCAGTTCGGCCAGGCGATCCGCCGGCCAGCTGTAGGCAGGCGCCACCTTGTGGTCGAAGCGGACCGGTTCTTGTTCGTCGGTCCCGAAGAAGGAGACCAGGAGCAGGCCATCCGGCGCCAGGACGCGTGCCTGCTCGGCGAGCAGTTCCGGCAGTTCTCCCGGAGGAGTGTGGATCATCGAGTAGTGGGCCAGTACGCCGCCGAGCGTGGCGTCCTCGATCGGCAGGGATTCCATCCGCGCCTCCTGGAAGCGCAGCGCCGGATGGGCCTGCCGGGCGTGGTCGATCATGCCGGGGGCGAGGTCGAGTCCGAAGGCGTCCAGGCCCAGTTCGTGCAGCATGGCTGTCAGATGTCCGGGACCGCACCCGACGTCCGCTGCCCGCGGGTTGCCCGTCGCGCGCACCAGTTCGGCGAAGGTGCCGATCATGGTCCGGGAGAAAGGCTGTGTCTCCAGCCGGTTTGCGAACAGCGATGCGTACAGCTCGACGACTCCGTCGTAGGCCGTCCTGGTCTCGTCCTGATGATTCACCACAGGCAGGACTCTATAGCCGGTCTGATAATTGACCTTGTGGTAAGTCGAGGTGAGTTGACGGATGCGGCATGGGGGCGGATAGAGCCCCTTTTGCCCCAGGTGGACGGACGGGGCCGTCCGTGGCGTGATCACCGGCAGGTGGTCCACGGCGTGCTGTGGCGGCTACGGACCGGGGCTCCTCGGCGCGACCTGCCCGAGCGGTATGGGCCGTGGCAGACCGTCTACGAGCGGTTCGCCCGCTGGGGGGCTCTAGGGCAGCCGGGTGACAGCTCCGGTCCGGCGGCGTCGCCGGGGACGGTCGTAACCTGTGCTTGGTGACGTTGCCGTGGGCCCGGGCCGGGAGCGCGTCAGATCGGCAGATCCCACCCGGGGCCGGCCTCGGTGCCGAGCCACACCCGCTGACCGGCGGGCGAGATCGTGATGCCGAACCCTTCCTGGTGCGGTTCGCCGGCGGCCTGCCACTGCTCCACGGCCCGCTCCACCTGATCCCACAGGCGGACGGGACCCCGCTGTACGACGGTCCAGCCGCCATCAGGGCTGGGAGCCGTCCGAGCCTGTGAGCCGGTGGACACGTCCCAGAGGATCTGTTCCGCGCCAGTACCCAGGCGTTCGGCCGACGGTGCCGCGAGCTGCGCTACCCAGCCTCCGGTCCAGTCGTCGAGCTTCGTCGGGTCGATCTCGCTCGGGCGCTCGTCTCCCGGCAGCAGCGCCAGCGCCGGCCGGGGCGGGCGGTCGTGCGGCCGGGCGATCATGAAGCTGGTGTAGCCGGGCAGGAACCGACCGGTTGCCTCCCCGGGGCCGGTCACATCCAGCAAGACGAGGGCGTTGGCGAGACTCCAACCAGAGAGAGTGACGAGGATCTTCCCGCTCGGCCGGACCTGGTGTAGCCACGGCAGCGGGACGTACCGGACCGAGCACGTGGCGATCAGTCGGTCGTACGGGCCTCCGTCCGGATCGCCGCGCAGTCCGTCACCGATGATCAGCCGTGGTGCGAAGCCGGCCGCCCTGAGCGCCACAGCGGCGGCACCGCCGACCACAGGGTCGTATTCGATGCTGGTGATATTGGCGTCCCCGAGGTGGTGCGCGCCGAGGGCGGTCGAGTATCCGGTGCCGGTGCCGATCTCCAACACCCGGTGACCGGCTTCGACGCCGAGCTGTTGCCACATGCGCAGCACCAGAGACGGCAGGGTTGACGAGGAGGAGGGGGAACCGATCGCGGCCCCCTCCGCCACATCGTCGGGGCGGGTCAGCCCGTCCAGTTGGGTGATCAGCGTCTCGTCGGAGTAGATCCCCTCCAACCATCCGGGGTCGCCTTCGCGGACAGGTCGATAGCTGGTCGGTACGGTGCCCGGCACCGGCCTGAAGTAGGCCCCCGCGAACAAATCACGCGGCACCGCGCTGACGGCCCTTCGCCACTCGGGGTCCGTGAGTGCGCCGGTCTCGGTGAGGCTGTCCGCCAACGTCTCGCGGAGCTGGGTCGAAGTGCTCACGTACCGGGGCTTTTCGCTAGCCGTGCGGATGACGGCGAGGTTGAACGCATCGTAGAGCGAACGACGTTCTGCACGGCAGGTGCGGGTCGGGCGGGCGATGGCGACAGGATCTCCTCACCCCTCCGCACCACGAGCCTTCGCCACACCCCCACCCCGCAACGCCGGATCGAGAATCACCTCCTCGCCGCGCTCGGTCGTCGGGTCCTCCGGGAAGTGGCAGGCCACGAGGTGGCCCGGCTGGTTGCCGGGGATGTGGGTCAGGGGTGGTTCCTCCGACGCGCAGCGGTCGCGCGCCTTCCAGCAGCGGGTGCGGAAGCGGCAGCCCGACGGCGGGCGGATGGGTGAGGGGACGTCGCCGGCGAGGCGGATGCGTCCGCCGCCTGCGGGACGGGCGGGGCGGGCAGCGCCGTAGGTGGGGTCGTTGGCGGGGGAGTCCGTCGTCGGCCCGCCCTCCGCGAGGAACTCCGTCGCGTCCGGGACCGCCGACAGTAGGGCGTGGGTGTACGGGTGGCGGGGGTGGGCGTAGATGGACTCGCGGTCGCCCACCTCGACGATCTTGCCGAGGTACATCACCGCCACCCGTTGCGAGAAGTGCCGGACCACCGCCAGGTCGTGGGCGATGAAGACGAAGGCGATGCCGAGTTCGGCGCGCAGGCGCTGGAGCAGGTTGATGACCTGGGCCTGGATGGAGACGTCGAGGGCGGAGACGGGCTCGTCGGCGACGATGAGGCGGGGGTTCAGGGCGAGGGCGCGGGCCACGCCGATGCGTTGGCGTTGGCCGCCGGAGAACTCGTGCGGGAAGCGGTTGTAGTGCTCGGGGCTGAGGCCCACCGTCTCCAGGAGTTCGCGCACCCGGGCCTCCCGGCCGCCGGGTGGCCGGATGCGGTTGATCTCCATCGGGCCGGAGATGATCGCGCCGACCGTCTGCCGGGGGTTGAGGGACGAGTACGGGTCCTGGAAGATCATCTGGATCTCGGAGCGGATCGGGGCCAGGGCCTTGCGGTCGGCGTGCGTGATGTCCTGGCCCCGGTAGCTGATGCGGCCGGCGGTCGGTTCGAGCAGGCGGGTCAGCAGCCGTCCGGTGGTGGACTTGCCGCACCCCGACTCGCCGACCAGGCCGAAGCTCTCGCCGGCGTGCACCGCCAGGTCGATGCCGTCCACTGCCTGTACGGCACCGACCTTCCGCTGGAACGGGAAGCCGCCCGTGATCGGGAAGTGCTTGGTCAGCCGCTCGGCCACGAGGAGTGGCTCGCCGAGCGCGGGTTCGTTCCCCACCGGCCGCCCCTCGCGCGCGTCCTGTTCGGTGGGCCACCCCGTGGCCGTGTCCCGCGTCATCGGTCCCCTCCCCGGCTCGGGTCCCCGCCCGGCTCCTTGTTGACCGGGCCTCCGCCGGGCGGATCGTTCGTAGGTGCCGGGCCGTCCGTAGGCGCCGGACCGTCGTCCGTACGTGTCGCCCCCGCCGGGCCGGCGCCCGCGGACCCGCCGCCACCCCGCCGGACGGCGTCCGGCCCACCCCGCCGCACGGCGCCCGCGCGCTCCGGGCCCAGGTGGCACGCGGCCCCCCGGCCTGAGGGCAGTGCCGGGCGCTCCGTCGCGCAGCGGTCGCCACCCACCACGGCGGCGTACCCGCAGCGCGGGTGGAAGGGGCAGCCGGAGGGTGGGGCGAGCAGGCTGGGTGGGGCGCCGGGGATGGGGGTCAGTGGGGTGTCCACGGCGCCGGCCAGGGTGGGCATGGAGTCCAACAGACCCCAGGTGTAAGGGTGTTGGGGCGCGGACAGGACCTCGCGTACGGTTCCGCGCTCCACCGCGCGGCCCGCGTACATCACCAGCAGGTCGTCGGCCGTGTTGGCCACCACGCCGAGGTCGTGGGTGATCAGGATGATCGCCGAGCCGAACTCCTGCTGGAGGTCGCCGAGCAGGTCGAGGATCTGGGCCTGCACCGTGACGTCGAGGGCGGTGGTCGGCTCGTCGGCGATCAGGAGGTCGGGGTCGCAGATCAGCGCCATGGCGATCATCGCGCGCTGGCGCATGCCGCCGGAGAACTGGTGCGGGTAGTCGTCCACGCGCCGCCGCGCGTGCGGAATGCCGACCTTGGCCAGCATCTCGATGGCGCGCTGCCGCGCCGCCCGCTTGGTCGCGCCGGTGTGCTTACGGTACGGCTCGGCGATCTGCCGGCCGACCGTGTAGTACGGGGAGAGCGCGGTCAGCGGGTCCTGGAAGATCATCGCCATCTTGTTGCCGCGCAGGCGTTCCAGCGCGCGCTCGCCGGCGCCGGTCAACTCCTGGCCGTCCAGCAGGATCCGGCCCTCCACGGTGGTGGTGCGCGGGTCGTGCAGGCCGAGCACGGTGAGGTTGGTGACGGACTTGCCCGAGCCGGACTCGCCGACGATGCCGAGCGTGCGGCCCCGCTCCAGGTCGAAGGAGAGCCCGTCCACCGCCTTCACGGTGCCGTCCTCGGTGGCGAAGCGCACCCGGAGGTCGCGTACGGACAGGTAGCCGCCGGCCGCGCCCGGCGCGGGCGCCGGCGCGCCACGGGTGACGGTGGTCATCTGGGTCAGCCCTCCTAGGCGAGGCGCACGCGCGGGTCGATGACGGCGTACAGGGCGTCCACGACGATGGTGAACACCACGATCGCCGCTGAGCTGATCAGCATCACGCCCATCAGCATGGGCAGGTCCGTGAGGCGGACCGAGTCCACCGCCAGCCGGCCGACGCCGTGCAGCGTGAACGTGTACTCGGTGATCATGGCGCCGCCGAGCAGCGAGCCCAGGTCCATGCCGAAGATGGTCACGATGGGCGCGATCGCCCCGCGCCAGGCGTACCGGAAGAAGACCGTGCGCCCGGACAGGCCCTTGGCGCGGGCGGTGCGCACGTGGTCCTCGTGCAACTGCTCGACCAGCTGCGAGCGGGTCATCCGGCTGTAGTTGGCCATGAAGATCAGCGAGAGGACCAGCCAGGGCAGCAGCATGCCGCTGAACCACCTGGCGGGGTTCTCGGTGATCGGGTGGTACGCAGGCTGCTCCATGATCGACAGTCCGCTGACGAACCAGGCCAGGCACAGCACGCCCACGAAGTAGACCTGGAGCGACTGACCGAGCAGCGAGAGCGAGCTGAAGAGCTTGTCGACCCAGGTGCCGCGCCGCCACGCGGCGATCATCCCGATCCCCACGCCCATCACCAGGAAGACCACGGCCGCGCCGAGCGCTAGCGAGAGCGTGGTGGGGAAGCGGTCCACGATGGTGGGCCACACCGGCTCCTGGTTGACGAAGGAGTAGCCGAAGCACGGCGCGTCGCAGTGCCCGACGGGGAAGTCCCGGCCCGCGACGATGCCGACCATGAACTCCCAGTACTGCACGGGGATCGGCTTGTCGAGGCCGAGGTTCTCGTTGATGAGGGCCAGGGACGCCGGGTCGCAGTTCTTCCCGCAGGCCAGCTTGGCGGGGTCGGCGGGCAGCGCGAAGAAGAGGAAGAACGTGATCGCACTGATCAGGACGAGGATCACGACCGCGCCGAGGGAGCGGCGGATGAGGAATCTCAGCATGGCATCGCGGGTCTCCGGGTCGGGGGCGCGGGCCCCGGGCGGGCGCGGTCACTGCACGATCACGTTCCCGGCGCGCGGTGGACGGCCAGCACGGCGCGAGCGCGGCCGTCCACCGCGCGCGGGGGGCGTCACTTCACGAACACGGCCGTCGGGTCGACCGCGCCGTACGGCTCGTGGAACTTGACCCCGCCGATGCCCGAACCCCACAGCGTGAACAGCCGGTTGTAGAAGACCGGGACCTGCGGGATCTCCTCGGTCAGCACGCGTTCGGCCAGCCTGACCCATTCGGGGGCGGCCTTGTTCAGGTCCTCGATCCGCTCGATCCGCTCGATCTCCTTGTTGATCGCGGGGGAGTTGAGGTGGGAGTAGTTGGGCGAGCTGTCGTGGACGTTCTCGCCGCCGTAGACCGGCGGGACCACCGTCGAGCCCGAGGGCCAGTCGGCGCTCCACGAGGAGCGGTACAGGTCGTAGGTGTTGTTCACCTTGCCGATCTGCGTGTAGTACGTGCCACGGTCCAGCTCCTTCTTCTCCACCTGGAATCCGGCCGCCTCCAGGGCCCGTTCCACGACGACCGACGCGTCCTGCCCGGGCTTGTCGTTGCCGTACGCGTAGACGATCCGGTAGCCCTCCTCGCCCGCCTCCTTCAGCAACTCCTTCGCCTTCTTGATGTTGCCGCCGGGGTACTTCCGCTTCTGGAACGGGTCGAAGTCGGGGTTGTGGCCCTTGAGGGTGGGCCCGACCAGCGATCCGGCGATCTCGCCGGCCTTGGGCCCGCCGTACTGCTGGAGGTACTGGCCGCCCGGGAACGCCCAGGCCAGTGCCTCGCGGACCTTCTTGTTCTTGACCCGGCTGGTGTTGATGCTGACGACGTCCACGTACGGCTGGGTGCGGGTCAACGAGCGCGCCATCGCCCCCCGGTCCTTCAACACGGTGGAGATCTGCGCCGGGTCCACCGCGTTGTTCCAGGTCATGGCCTGTTTGTCGGCGCCCTGGTCGGCGAGGAGGCGGCGCGTGGAGTCCGTCCACTGGTGGCCGAAGGACACCTCGAAGCGGTCCACGTACTGGTGCCGGATCGGGTCGGTCTTCGGGTCCCAGTGCTTGTTGCGTACGAACGTGATGCCCTTGCCCGGCTTGAAGTCGGCGACCTTGTACGGGCCCGAGGCCACCGGCGCCTTGTTGTACCCCTCCTTCTTGTCCTTGCCCGGCGGCACCGCGCCGATGTTCGGCATGGCCACCGCGAACGGCACCTCGGCGCGCGGCTGGTCGAAGTGGAAGACGATGGTCTTCTCGTCCGGCGTGTCGAGCACCGACGCCGGCAGGTGGTCCCCGCCGTACGGGCCGTCCGGCAGCGCCTCGCGGAAGGTCTGCCCCTCGCCCGAGAGCCACTGCTGGAGGTAGAGGGGCCCGTTGGTCTGGTACTTCGCGTACAGCCGCTCGATGGAGTGCCGCACGTCCCGCGAGGTGATGGGCGTGCCGTCCTCGAACTTCAGCCCGTCCTTGAGCGTGTACGTCCAGGTCCGGCCGCCCTCCGACGACCTGCCGATGTCGGTCGCGAGGTCGCCGACCAGCTTCGTCTTCCCCGTCTTGTCGTCCACCTGGTAGCTGGTCAGCGTCCGGTTGTAGACGGTCTGCATGATCAGCTCGTCGGTGACGTAGATCTGCCCGGGGTCCAGGTACTCGTACGCGTCACGTTGCAGGACCCGTACCGTGCCGCCCTTCTTCGCGCCGGGCACCTCCTTCGCGGGGCCGGTGGAGTCGGCCGCGCTGCCCAGGGTGATGCCGTGGGCCCGCATCGTCGGCTCCGTCGAGCGGTCGCTGCCGGACCCGCCGCCCTCGCTGCACGCCGCGAGCACCAGGGCCCCGGCGGCCAGCGCGATGGCACGGGTTCTGACTTTCGATGTGCGGTTGACCGTCATGGCTGTGCATCCACCTGCCTCGTCGGACGAACACTGCTGCGCACTGTCTGCCTGGTGTTGCCTGGTTACGCCGGTCACTGTCGGGCGCGCCGACTGGCACCGCCGGGCTACGGGGCCGAGCGGGCCGGTCCGCGGTTACCTCGGCGTCTTTTCGGCGGCCGGCTCATCGGGTGGTCTTCGGGTCCATGGCGTCCCGGACGGAGTCCCCGAGCAGGTTGAAGGCCACGACGAAGACCACCATCGCCACGCCGGGGAAGAACATGTAGGTGATGTCGCCCTCGTAGAACTCGGCCCCCTTGGCGAACATCCGCCCCCAGTCCGGGGTCGGCTCTACGATCCCGACGCCGAGGAAGGAGAGGCCCGCCTCGGCGGTCACGAACATGGGGAGCATCAGCGTGGACTGCACCAGGATCGGCGTGCCCAGATTGGGCAACAACTCCTTGCGGATGATCCGCCACGGGGACGCCCCGGTCACCCGGGCCGCCTCGATGAACTCCCGCTCCCGCAGCGAGAGCACCTGGCCGCGCAGCAGCCGGGCCAACTGCATCCACCCGAGCAGCCACAACACCAGGACCAGCGCCGTCACCCGTAAATAGGTGGGTGTTTCCTTCTCCGGGCTCACGAAAAGCGCGGTGACCACCGGCATGAAGGCCACGAAGAACAACTGCTGCGGAAAGGAGAGCAGCAGATCGATGAGCCGGCCAAGGAAGTAGTCGGTGCGCCCGCCGAGATATCCGGCGGCCACTCCGATGACGATGCCGGTGACCGTGGAGAGCACGGTGGCGGCGAGACCGATGAGCAACGAGGTGCGAATGCCGTAGACGAGCTGCATCAGCACATCGCGGCCGAGTTTCGGTTCAATTCCGAACCAGAACTCGCCATCTATCCCGCCGTTGGGTTTCATCGGATAGCCGCTGACCGGGTCGAGGAGTTCCGGCCGGTCCAGGCCGTAGGTGGTGTACGCGTCCTTTCCGTACAGCCACGAGATCACCGGTGCCAGCAGCGCGACGGCGAAGAAGAACAGCACCACGAGGGCGGCGACCACGCCCGCCCGGTCGCGCCGAAAGCGGCGCCACATCAATTGCCGGGGTGAGCGGCCGACCAACTCCTTGGCCACCACCGGCTCGCCCGGACCGCTCTCTTTCGTCACCCGTCCCGGGCCCGGTGGCACGCCGCCGGCGGCGGGTTCGGGCCCTGCGGCAGCGGCCTGGAATGGACTCGTCATCGCGTAGCGCCCCCGCACTTCTCACTGGGTGTGCCGTGCTCGTGGACTACCCGCGGACGCCGCTACGCGCCGCCGGATGAGCGGGACTGTCGCAATGAATTCCCAGCTCGGTCAAGGGGGCGTCGAACGGATACCGGGCGGCTGCCACCTTCTTGAGCGAAGGTTTTGCAGATCGAGGTGGGCGCGTGCTTGACAGGCTGTACGGAAAGGCGACAGACGCCACTAAAATCTCTTTAAACCCGTTGATTTCCGGGCCGTTTCGCCGCCAGTACACGCCATCGCACCCGATCACGCCGATAGGGGAGCGCGTCGCCGACAGGAGCGCACGGCCACGGAAAGCGGGAGGTCCCCGGGGCGCCGAGACTTTTTCCGACCTCGTCGCCGCCGGCGCACTAGATCGCCCGCACGCTGGGTAGACCCCTCGTGCCGGGCGGTGCCGCTGCCCGAGCGGGGCAGTCAGGGGGGCGGCCAACGTGAGTGAACAGCAAACCATCGGGCGTGGGTTACGGATCTTCGGCGCGCTGTACTGCGCCGTGTTCGCGGCCGTCTCGCTGGCCTGGATCATCCGGGACCTGAACGAGGTCGACGAGGCGTCCACCGTGTGGTGGTACTGGGTCGGGCTGGGGACCTCCCCCTACAGCGGGGGCCTGGTCACCTCGTCCTACTACGACCTGGTCCTGCTCGTGCTCTACGTGGCGACCGGCCTGATCGTCATGCACTCCGCCGTCGCCGCCAGCGCCCTGGTCACCGTCGCGGTGGCCACCATCGCGCTGCGGTTGCCCAGCCTGTGGAACCTGCACGCCGACTGGATGGAGGGCATGCCCGGCGGCATAGCCACCCGGGCGCAACTCACGTGCTGGTCGGCGGTGTTGATCAGCGTGGCGGTGCTGTTGGCGGTCGTCGTCGCGCGCAACGCGGCCCGGCAGCGACCCCCGGCGACCGACCAGCAGCGGTACGGCACGGCCCCGCCCGCGCGGCTCGCCGAGCCCACGCCCGGCGGGGCGGGGGCGGCCTTCGCCTTCCTCGGCGGCATCGGCCTGGTCCTGATCGGCTGGCAGATCTACTACGCCCAGGACCGGGGCTGGGAGGCGTACAAGCGACAGCTCACCGGGGAGCGCTACCTCCTGACGGTCCTCGGCCAGCCCACCGGCTGGGTCGGTTGGTTCGTCGCGCTATTGGCGGTGGTGGCCGGCGCCCTCGCGCTGCGCCGGGCGCCCTACGTCCGGCCGCTGGGCCTGGTCGCCGCCCTCCTGGTCATCGCGTACTCGGTCGGTGACCTGTCGATCATCTTCAAGCTCGAGGTCCTCGACGTCATGGACAAGCTGGCCACCAGTCAGAAGCTGTACGTGTGGTCGTCCTTCGTACAGGTCGCCGCCGGCCTGGTGGCCCTCCTCGCGCTGGCCCCGCGAGGACCCGAGCACGTCACGGGCCCGCCACCCGGCTGGGGCCCCCAGCCCACACCGGGCCACGGCGGCGACGGCTACGCCACCCCCGACGGCTACGGCCCGACCCCCTCGCCCCGCGACTACCCGCCGGCCGGCGGCTATCAGGGTGGCCAACCGGCCGGTGGCTACCAGGACGGCTATCCGGGCGGCCAGCAGGGCGGCGGCTATCAGGGTGGTTACCAGGGCGAATACCAGGGTGACCAGCAGGGCGGCTATCAGGGCGGCGGCTACGGCGCCCCGCCGCCTCCGCCCCCGGCGGGCCCACCGCCCGCGAACCCGCCCGGCTCCTGGTAGGCGGGCCGCCAACTGATCGCGCGCGGCGGGCGGACGCGACCGACCGACGTAATCCGGCCGACCCGCCACCGGCGCTCTTGAGGGCGCGGGCCCTTGGGTAACCCTGCGGTGCCGGGCGGCGTCGCCGCCCGCGGGGGTGGTCAGGGGGCGGCCAACATGGGTGAGCGACGGTCCATCACGCGTGAGGTACGAAACTTCGGGGCGCTGTACTGCGCGCTGTTCGCGACCATCTCGCTGGCCTGGATCATCCGGGACCTGAACAACGTCGTCGACGGGGCCGGGCTGTGGTGGGTGTGGGTCAACCTGCCCTACCGGGTGGACGCGAGCGGCGTCGTCGCCTCGTCCTACTACGACCTGGTCCTGCTCGTGCTGTACGTGGTGACCGGCCTGAGCGTCAGGCGCTCCGCGGTCGCGGGCAGCGCCCTGGTCGCGGTCGCGGTGACCACCATCGCGCTGCGGCTGCCCAGCCTGTGGAACCTGCACGCCGACTGGATGGACGGCATCTCCAGCGGCACGGTGGCCCGAGCGCAGTTCACCTGCTGGTCGGCGGTATTGGCCAGCGTGGTGCTGTTAATGACGGTCATCGGCTCGCGCGACGCGGGGCGGCAGGCGCCGCCGGCGATCGGGCAAGGGCACGGTACGGTCCCGCCGGCCCGGTTGGCCGAGCTGACGCCGGGCGCGGGGAGAACGGCGTTCGTGGCTTTGGGCGGCACCGGTGTCCTGCTGATCTTGTGGCAGCTGCGACTCATGGCGCCGTCAGGCTGGGAGACCTACAAGGAATCTCTCGTCGGGGTGCTGCTTCTCTCCTCGCTCCTCGGTCAGCCCTACAGCTGGCCCGCCGCGGTGGTGGCGCTGTTCGCGATCGTGGCGGGCATCCGAGTTCGGAGACGGGCCCCTCATGCCCGGCCGTTCGGCCTGACAGCCGCCTTCCTGGTCACTGCCCACGGGGTCAGCAGCATGTCGCACCACCTCGAGCTCGGCCTCTGGGATCGTCTGGACAGCGGGCTATTTACCTACCTGCCCTTCGTGGAACTCCTCGCCGGTCTGGTGGCGCTCCTCGCGCTGGTCTCACAGAGTGCTGGCCACGTACCGGGGCCGTCGGGCGGCTGGGGGCCGCTACCACCGAGCTACCCGCCGGGACGTACCGAGGCAGGAGGCCACCCGGCGGCAGGCCACGGCGCCCCGCCGCTTCCCGCACGTCCGCCGCGCCCGGTGGGCCCGCCGCTCCCCACGAGCCCACCGCGCCCGTCAAGCCCGCCACCCTCGCTGAGCCCGCCACCCCCGGCGGGCCCGCCGCTGTCGGTGGAGCCGCCACCCTCGAACCCGCCCGGTCGCGGCCGGGCCCACCCGCGGCAGGCGGGCGCGCGTCACCCGCGCGGTGGCACGGGCGACGCGCCAGGCGGTTAGGCCGCGCTGCCCTCCGTGGTCGGGCCACCCGCCACATCGTCGCCACCCGGCAGTCCCAGCGAGCGGCGCAGGAAGTCCACCTGGAGCAGCAGCAAATTCTCCGCCACCTGTTCCTGCGGCGTCATGTGGGTGACGCCGGACAGCGGCACCACCTCGTGCGGGCGGCCGGCCGCGAGCAGGGCGGAGGAGAGCCGCAGCGTGTGGGCCACCACCACGTTGTCGTCGGCGAGGCCGTGGATGATCATCATCGGGCGGGCCGGCTCGGCCGCCTCGACCAGACCCTCGTCGGTGACCAGCGAGTTGCGCGCGTACACCTCGGGCTGCTCGTCCGGGTGGCCCAGGTAGCGCTCCGTGTAGTGCGTGTCGTACAGCCGCTGGTCGGTGACCGGGGCGCCGACGATCGCCGCGTGGAAGACGTCCGGGCGACGCAGCCCGGCCAGGCCGGCGAGCAACCCGCCGTACGACCAGCCACGGATGGCGACCCGCCCGAGGTCGAGCGGGAAGCGGTCGGCGAGGGCGTGCAGCGCGTCCACCTGGTCCTGGAGCGTCACCGCCGCCACCTCGTGCCGGATCGCCTTCTCCCAGCCGGGGGAGCGGCCCGGGGTACCGCGGCCGTCCGCCACGATCACCGCGAAGCCTTGGTCAGCGAACCACTGCGAGGTCAGGTACGCGTTGTGCGCCGCGAGCACCCGCTGCCCGTGCGGCCCGCCGTACGGGTCCATCAGGACCGGCAGCGGCCCGTCCCCGCTCGCGTACCCGGTGGGCAGCAGCACGGCGCAGGGGATGTTCCGCTCGCCGGCGAAGACCAGGCGCGGGGCGGCGGTCAGGACCGGGCGCTCCGCGTGGCTGGCGATCTCGGTCAGGCGCTCCCAGTCGGCCGGCGCGCGCTCGTCGTCGGCCCGTACGACCGTCACCCGCACGCCCGGCTCGGCCAGCCCCAGCGAGGGCAGCACCAGTACGTCGCCGCCGCGCACCGCGGAGGTCACGGCGGGGTCGGCGGAGAGCGCGATCGGTTCGCAGCCGCCGGGCACGTTGGGCAGCGGGCCGGCGCCGGGCCTGTCACCGCCGGCGCGGAACCACGCCCGGTAGACGCCGATCTCGCCGGGCACCCGCGGCAGGCCGGCGCCATCACCGGGCGCGGCGGAGAACAGCACGTCCCGTTCGCCGATGTCGAGCACCGCCCTGACGTGCAGGGCGTCCGAGGTGAGCCGCTGGTCGCCGACCATCAGCACGCGCGCGCCGGCCTCGTCGGCGATCCGGACCAACCGCCCGTCCGGGGTCCAGGCGGGCACCCCGGGGAAGAGGTCGAGCCACGCGTCGTCCTCGTCCGCGTGCACGGTGCGCGTCTCGCCGGTGGCGGTGTCGACCGTCAGGTAGCGCTGGGTGCGCTGGTCGCGGGCCTGCACCAGGAGCAGCGGCGGGCCGTCGGCCGACCAGTGCACCCGGGCCAGGTACGGGAACCGCCCGTGGTCCCAGGTCACCTCGGTGCGTGTGCCGTCCAGGCCGATCAGCGCGAGCGTCACGACGGCGTTGGGCGTGCCGGCCGCCGGGTAGGCCACCTCGGTCGGCTCCCGGTCCGGGTTGGCCGGGTCGGCGATCCACCAGCGCCGTACGGGGGACTCGTCCACCCGCGCGACCAGCAGCGCGTCGCTGTTCGGCGACCACCAGAAGCCGCGCGAGCGGTCCATCTCCTCGGCCGCGATGAACTCCGCGAGGCCGTACGTGACGTCCCGGCCCTCCGGCTCGGCCAGCGCCCGGTCGGCCGCGCCGTCGCTGCCGACGACGTAGAGCGTGCCGCCCGCCGCGTACGCGACGTGCCGTCCGTCGGGGGACGGGCGCGGGTCCACCACCGGCCCGTGCCCGGCGGCCGGCGACAACTCCCGCGTGGTGCCCGCGCGCAGCTCGGCGACGAAGAGCCGACCCGACAGGGCGAAGGCCGCCAACTCGACCGCACCGTCGGTCGCGTAGCCGACGACGCCGGCCGCGCCCTCGCGGCTGCGCTCGCGCCGGGCCCGCTCCTCGGCCGACAACTCCTCGCCCGCGCCGCCGAGCAACACGGCCGGGTCGGCGGCCGGGTACTCCCGCCCCTGCGCCACGTCGAGCACCCAGAGCAGGTTCGCCCGGTCGGTGCCGTGCCGCGAGCGCAGGAAGACGACGCGCGCGCCGTCCGGGGACACGCTGAACGCGCGCGGCGCCCCGAGGGTGAAGCGCTGCGTCCGCGCGTGCTGTCGAGGAAACGAGAGGTGTCCGGTCATGGGGCCGAGCCTACGGGCCGCCCCCGCGCCGGGGCGGGCCGCGGCCCGGGTCCCGGCGCGGTGCCGGGCGGGCGAGGGGGAGCGGCCGTCGCGCGCCGGGATACGCCGGGGCGCCGCCCCTGCCGCGTAGGGGTGCGGCCGGGTCGGGCGGGCCGCGGCGCGCCGGGGTGGTGCGGTGGGGCGCGCGGACCGGGCGGCGGGTGGCTCAGCGCGGGGGGCCGGGCCCGTCCGGTGGTTGGACGGAACCGGTGAGGTGGCACATGCGAACAAGCATGCGCCCCTGTCATGCCCCCACACACCGAGATGTGCGGGCCGGTGGAAAGTTATGATCCCGACCGCATGGTGGGTATGACTCAAGTTGGCCCGCCGGCCCCGGTGTTGCCGGGGCTCGTGGTGCCGGATGGCCTGCGGCGTCGGTACTTGCCGTGGGGAGCGTGGAGCGGTGGTGGCGTGGATGAACGGGCGGAGAGCGGGGTAGCTCCTCGTGCGGTGCGGCGCACGGAGCGTATGAGGGGCGGACGTTCGCCGGGTCGCGCGCGGGGTCGCGCGGGGCGTGGCGGGGGTTCGGTAGCAAGGACCTTGTCGGGAAACACCATTGAACGGCGGCCAGTAGTCGTCGACGGATGAATCTGGAGGTGAGCCGCCGTGGTGCTGTCAGTTTCGGCGGTGCTGCTGCTGGGCGTCATCACGGTCCTGCTGGTCAAGAAGAACGGCCTCAAAGCGGGACACGCCGTGGTCTGCGTGATGCTGGGCTTCTATCTCGCCGGCTCGTCCATGGCGCCCACGATCGACGAGCTGGGCACCAGCGTCGCCGACGTCATCGGCGACATCAGGTTCTAGTCGCGGGTTCCGGCGGGTTCTCCCCCTCAGGGCCGACCGCCCTCGTACGCGCCCTGACCGGGCCACCACTCCGGCGAGGCCACCGCCGCGCCGGAGCGTTGCCCGGCGCGGGTCTCGCCGTCCCGCGCGGCAGTGCGGCCCGGGCACCGCTCGGAGCGGGCCCGGCGCCGTCGCGCGCCCGGGGCCGGACGCCGGGGCGCACGCCGGCGGCCGCCGGGGGGCCCGGGTCGGGAGGCGGACTCGTAGGCTGTTCCCATGACCGTCCTTCCCGCTCGTCGTCTGCTCCTGGTGCACGCGCACCCGGACGACGAGTCGATCAACAACGGCGCCACGATGGCCGCGTACGCGGCCGCCGGCGTGCACGTGACGCTGGTGACCTGCACCCTCGGCGAGGAGGGCGAGGTGATCCCCGCCGACCTGGCCCACCTCGCCGCCGACCCGGCCACTGCCGACCCGCTGGACCCCAGACCCGCCAGCGCGCTCGGCGCCCACCGGGCGGGCGAGCTGACCGCGGCGATGGCCGCGCTCGGGGTCAGCGACCACCGGCTGCTCGGCGGCGCCGGCCGGTACCGCGACTCGGGGATGATGGGCCTGCCGCACAACCGGCGCCCCGGGGCGTTCTGGCAGGCCGACACGGACGAGGCGGCGGCCCACCTGGTCGAGGTCGTCCGCGAGGTCAGGCCGCAGGTGCTCGTCACCTACGACCCGCACGGCGGCTACGGCCACCCCGACCACATCAAGGCGCACCGGGTGGCGACGCGCGCCGCGGAGCTGGCCGCGGAGCGCGGGTTCCGCCGCGACCTGGGCGATCCGCACGAGATCGACAAGGTCTACTGGAACTGCGTCCCCCGCTCGGTGGCCGAACTGGGCCTGGCACGCGCGCACAAGCTGGCCGACACGCCGGGCGGCGCCCCGTTCGCCGGCACCGCCGCGCTGGCCGACCTGCCGGGCGTGGTCGAGGACGACGAGGTGACGACGGTGATCGACGGATCGGCGCACGCGGCGGCGAAGGCCGCGGCGATGCGGGCCCACGCCACGCAGATCACCGTGAGCGGCGACTTCTTCGCCCTCTCGAACGACCTCGGTCAGCCGCTGTTGACCACGGAGTTCTACCGCCTCGCGCGGGGGCGGCGCGGCCCGGGCCGGGCCGTCGCGGACGGCGACACCGCGTGGCCGGGCCGCGAGGACGACCTGTTCGCGGGGGTGGCCACGTGAGCGCGGGCGCGGGAGCGAGCGCCGGCAAGGGCGCGAGCGTGGCGAAGGGCGGTGCCAAGGGCCCCACCAAGGGAACGGCCAAGGGCTCAACCAAGGGAGCGGCCAAGGGCCCAACTGGGGGCGCGGCCAAGGGCTCGACTAAGGGCGCCGGTTCGGCCAAGGGAACGTCACAGGGCGCTGCCAAGGCGTCGGCGAAGGGAGCCGGTACGGGCGGAGGCGCCGGTCGTACGCCCGCGCGCAGCGCCGCCCGGGCGAGCGCGGGTTCCGGCGCGGGTGCGGGCGTCGGAGGTGGGGTGGCCGGGGGTGGCGCCTGGCTGGCCAAGCCGCTGCGCCCACTGCGGATCGCCGCGTACGCCCTGCTGGTCGTCGTCGGCGCGGTCGTCGGCATCGCCGGCGCGCTGGTCCAATCGGCGTGGTTCCCCGGCGGGTTGCTGCTGGCCCTGCTCGGCCTCGCGGCCCTGTGCTACGGCGGTCTGCACGCCACCCGGGCACGCGCCGGCGCCTGGTCGCCCGCCGGCGGATGGCTGATGGTCGTGCTGTTCCTGACCGCGACCCGGCCCGAGGGTGACTTCGTGTTCGGGTCGGGTGTCGGCTCGTATCTCTTCCTGCTGGGCGGGATGTTCGCCGGTGTGATGTGTGCCACGGTGCCGAAGGTTCCGCAACCGCCGGCCCCGGCGACCCGACTTGGGAAATGACGTCACCTTTTGGGTGTGACGTACAGATGACGCTGGGCGCGCCGCCGCGCACGCGCCGGGACTGGGGAAACGGCGGCCGACAGGTGTCGGTCGGCCGTGCCCAGTATGGTGGTGCGCGCCGCCGAGCCTCCCCTGGCCTACGGCATGGGGAACCCCAGCGCGAGATGGGGGGCGGCGGAGCTAACTGGGAGAACCTGCTTTGAGCCGTGAATCTGACAGTTCGTCCTCCGGGCCCCAGGGGCGCGGCGACGCCGCGTACCCCTCGGGTACCCCGCCGTACGGATCGCGCCAGTATCCGTCGCCGCACCCGACCCAGGAGGCCCCGTACGACAACGCCGACGCGGACGGCCCCCGGGCGCCGCGCGTGCCCGAGGAGCCGAAGACCGAGACGACGCTGACCACCCGCATCCGGATCAACATCCCGGGTTCGCGGCCGATCCCTCCGGTCGTGGTGCGGAAGCCGGTCGGCGACGACGACTCGGCGGGCTCCGGCAGCGGTTCCGCTTCTGGCGCGGCGCGCGAGTCCGGTCGCGGCGGGCAGCGCCCGGGCGGCGCGAAGGCCGGCGGGTCGGGCGGCGCGCGCCCCGGTGGCCAGGCGCGCGGCGCCGGTCGCCCCGGCGGTTCCGCTCCCGGCTCCGGTTCGGCTCCCTCCCCGGCGGCCCCCACCGCTCCCGGCACCCCCGCCTCGGCCGTGGGCCCGGCCGGCGGCACCGCCTCCGGCTCCGGCTCCCTCGCCGGTCCGGGCGACCCGGGCCCGGGCGAGGGCGAGCGCAAGGCGAGCGAGCGGACCAGCGACTGGTTCGCCCCCAGGAAGCCCAGGAACACCCAGGCCGGGGCCTCGCCCCCGGCCGCCGCCGCGCCGAGCGCGCCGACGCCGGAGACCACCCAGGAGACCACGCAGCCCTTCCCCGCCTTCGGCGCGGACGGCCTGCCGGGCGACGGCGCGTACGACGACGGGTACGCGGGACGCACCGGCTCGAAGGACTCCGCCGGCCAGGGCGGCTACCCGGACCAGGGCGCCCCCGGTGGACGCGCCGACTTCGCCGGGCCCGACCCGTTCGGCACCGGCGGGACCGGCCAGGGCGGCGGACAGCCGTACTACCCCGACTACGCCGACGGCCAGCACGGCGCCGGTCCCGGCGGCCCTGGTGGCGGGCAGGGCGATCCGCTCACCGACCCGCTGCCGGGCCCCCTCACCGACCCGCTGCCCGATCCGCTCACCGACCCGCTGGGCACCTTTCCGGGCTCCGCGCCCGAGCCCGGTGGCGTCGACGGCGCCGACCCGGGCCCCCTGCGGCCTCGCGACCGCAGCGACCTCCCGTACGACGACTGGCCGGTACGCACCGACACGCCGGCGGACGGCTTCGCCAGCCCCTGGCTCGGCGGCCAGGACGCCGCGGACCAGGCCGGCCCCGCCGGCGCGACCGGCGGGCCCGCCACCGGCGACATGCCCGTCTCGCCGCCGGACTTCGCGCCCGGGTCCGGCCCGTCCGCCGGCACGGCTCCCGGCCCCGACGCGCCGGGAGCGCCCTTCGACGCGCCGACCGGCGCCCCGGTGAGCGGTGGCCCCTTCGACGGACCCGGCCGCTACGACGGCTTCGACACGCCCGGCGGACCGGCCGGCCCGCCCCCGACCGGCGGCGGCCCCTTCGACGCGCCCGGCGCGCTGGGCAGCGGCCCCGGCGGACCGGCCGGGCCCGGCTTCGACACGCCCGGCGGGCCGTTCGACGGCCCGGGCGGCGCCGGCGGGCCGAGCCAGCACGACTTCGAGCGGCCCGGCACGGCCGGCGCTGCCGGCGACACGGCCCGGCTGACGCCGCAGCAGCCCCCCAAGAAGGCGAAGAAGGCACCGGCCGCGCCCGCCACCGGCGCCGGCGCGCCCCCCGGCCCGGGCGCCGGCGCGTCCGGCGGCCTCGGCGCGACCACCCGCGGCGGGCAGGCCGCGAACCGGCTGCCCGGCGAGCCCGAACTCACCGACAGCGAGCGCGAGGCCAAGGCGGCGCTGGACGCGCTCGCCGCCGGCAAGCGCCCGAGCGGCCCGCCGGTCTCCGGTAACACGGTGGTCAGCGGCGTACCCGCGACGGCGCCCGGCGGCGCGGGCGAGCCGCCTGCGAGCCAGCAGAGCCCCAAGCCGGCCGCCCCGGCCCCCGCCCCCAGCGGCGGTGGGAGCAAGCCCAAGAAGAAGGGCCGGTCCAAGCTCGTCATGGCGGGCGTGGGCATCGTCGGCGTGGTGTGCGTGGCGTACGGGGCGGGGCTGGTGCTCGGCCACGCGGACGTGCCCAACGGGACCACCGTGCTCGGCATCGACATCGGCGGGACCTCGAAGGAGGAGGCGGTCAAGAAGCTGGACACCCAGCTCGGCAACCGCACCACCGCGCCGATGAAGGTCTCCGTGGACGGCGAGCAACTGGAGCTCAAGCCGTCCGTCGCGGGCCTGTCGATCGACACCGAGGCCACCGTGCGGGACACCGCCGGGCGCGACTACAACCCGGTCACCGTCATCGGCTCGCTGTTCGGCGGCACCCGGGAGGCCGAGGCCAAGGTCAAGGTCGACGAGGAGAAGCTGCGGGACGCCCTCGGGCGACTCGCGGGCGAGGGCTCGGGTTCGGCGCGCGAAGGCACCATCACCTTCGAGCCCGGCCGGGCGGTGCCGGTCCACGGCAAGGCCGGCAAGGGCCTGGACGCCGACAAGTCGGTGGACGCCGTGGCCCAGGCGTACCGGGAGCGGGCCGAGACCGGCGAGAACCGGGCGGTGGCGCTGCCGAGCACGACCAGGCAGCCCAAGGTCTCGGACGCCGAGGTCGACCGCAAGATGAAGACGTTCGCCGAGCCGGCGATGTCGGGCCTGATCACCGTTCAGGCGGGCGGCCGGGAGATCCAGTTCGGCCCGGACCGCTCGCTGCCGCAGATCCTGTCCATGCGGGTGGTCGACGGCAAGCTGGTCGAGCACTACGACCTGGACGCCATAAAGCAGCTCTACGGCAGCACCTTCGACGGCGTGCTGGTCGAGCGGGGCGACGGCTCCAAGACCCCGGTCAGCCCGACGGACGTTGCGGGTGCCATGGGGCGCGCGCTCACCGGCAAGACGGTGGCCGAGCGCACGGTGGTCATCCCGAACACGACCCTGGGGTGACGCGCACTGCCCTGACACGCGCCGTCCCCTGACGCGCCGACCCGACGACGGGGCCCCGGGCAACTGGCCCGGGGCCCCGTCGTCGTGTGCGCCACGTCGCCGACCGGGCCGTCGGGCGCGCCGTGTGGTGGGCGCGCCGCCCGGTGGACCGGTGGCCGGGCCGCTGCCCGGCTGCCGCTAGTTGAGCAGGGACCGGGCCGCGCGGGCCTGGCGGCGTACCGTCTCGGCGGAGCTGGGCTCCATGGCCGAGATGACGGCCGCGTACTGCTCCATCTCCGCCGCCCCGCCCCGGAAGTCGCCGCGCTGGACCAGGAGCTGGCCCCGTTCGTAGCGCAGCCGCGCCGGGTGGCTCGGCAGCAGCAGGGACAGCTCGACCGCCCAGAGCTGGACGTCGGTGCGCTCGGGGCGGGCGGCGGCCCAGGCGCGGATGTTGTTCAGCACCCGCAGGACGATCTCCAGCGGCTCGGCCGGGGCGAGCAGCGCGGGTGACAGCGGCGCCCCCGTGGCGCCCGCCACCAGCAGCCCCGCGTCCTCGTCCGTCAGCGGTCGGCCGCCGTCGAACGGGTCCACCAGCGCGTGCGCGCCGGCCGGGTCGCCGAACCCGACCACGAAGTGGCCCGGCAGGGCGACCCCGTACACCGGCGCGCCCGCCCGTCTGGCCACCTCCAGCCAGACCACGGACAGCAGGATGGGCAGCCCCCGGCGGCGGCGCAGCACCTCGTGCAGGAGTGAGGAGTCCAGGCGCCGGTAGTCGGCCGGGGTGCCGTGGAAGCCGCACTCCTCGCCCAGCAGGCTGGCGGTGGCGCTGGCCCAGTCCCGCGGGCCGCCCGGTGCGAAGGGCAGCAGCCCGGCCAGCCGGTCCAGCTCGATCTGGGCCGCGTCCACGCCCGCCTCGCCCAGCTCCGCGTCGGCCTCCGCGCCCACCAGGAGGCACAGCAGCGCGAGGTCGGGACGCTCCTCGCGCGCCGCTTCGGCGAATCGTCGCCTTCGTTCCGTGGTGTCGTACATACGTGCCTCGTACCCTGCCGCGTACCCGCTCAGCGGGCGTCGTCCCGTGGGGCGCGGAAGTAGTGATAGGGGTGGTGCGGGCGGAAGCCGAGCCCTTCGTAGAGCGCGTGGGCGTGCGCGTTGTCCGCCTCGACCTGGAGGTAGGCCGCCGAGGCGCCCTCGGCCAGCGCGGCGCGGGACAGGGCGGCCATCACGGCGGTGGCCAGACCCCGGCGCCGGTGTTCGGGCGCCACCTCGACCGCGGCGAACCCGGCCCAGCGCCCGTCCACCACGCACCGCCCGATCGCCGCCGCCTCCTGGCCGGCCCAGACGGTGGCGAACCACACCGAGGGCCCGCCCGAGAGCACCGTGAGGCTCTCCGGCGCCGGCGTCCCGAACCGCTGGTAGCGGGCCAGCCAGGCGTCGCTGAGCGTGCGCGACAGCTCGCCCCGCGGCTCCACCGGGTCCGAGCCCGAGCCCGATCCCGAGGCGGTCCCGGCGCCGTGTGCCGAGGGCGGCGGGGCGTCGTCGGCCGGGAAGGCGTCGTCGGCCGGGAACGGCGCCGGGTCCCGGTCGGCCAGCGGCGCCAGGGCCGCCGTCCAGACCTCGGCCGTGCCCTCGTTCGTCCAGCCGCGCCGGGCCAGCTCGCTGGCCAGCGCGTCCTGCTCGGCCGTGGCGCCCTCGCTGACGTGGAAGTACGCGGGGAGTCCGCGCTCGGCGTACCATGCCCGCACCCGGCGCAGCGCCTCGTCGAGCGGCAGGCCGGGGTCGCTCAGCGGGAACACGGAGTTGGCGCGCCGGGTGAAGCCACCGGCCGCGCGCAGCTCCCAGCCCGAGCCGGAGGCCAGCCCCGCTGCGGGGTCGGCGCCGGCGGGCGCCAGCCGGGCCCGCTCGGCCGGGGGCCAGGAGCGGGCGGCGATCCGGTCGATCTCCATCGCGTCGGCGGCCGGGCCGCGCCGGCGGGCGGGCGGCGAACCGGGGCGGGCGCCGGGCACGGACGGGATGACCTTGCCCGCCACGAGCGTGTTCTCCGCGATGCGGACATCCTCGCCGGTCTTACGCGTGATCCGCACCACACCCCCAGTCCAGGATGCAAGGACCCCTACCGTGTCGGTGAACTTCTGGGGCCCACCCCCTGGATCGTTCAGGCGTCGCACCGATACGCGTTTTCCCACGTCAGCGGGGGAAATTCGGACCTCAAGTCGTCCGCCCGTGGTGAACTCCACAGCTCTGTCCGCCCCTCATGTTCGTCTCCTGCCCCGGAACGGAGATACTAGGTGTGGGCATCGACGACGCCGCGCTCCCGCGCGCCACGCGGCGGGGCCACACAAACACCGGTCCCGCCAGCCCTACCGAGGAGGAACGACAGCGTGACCTACGTCATCGCGGAGCCTTGTGTTGACCTGAAGGACAAGGCCTGCATCGAGGAATGCCCCGTCGACTGCATTTACGAGGGCTCGCGGTCCTTGTACATCCATCCTGACGAATGCGTCGACTGCGGTGCGTGTGAGCCGGTCTGCCCGGTCGAGGCCATCTTCTACGAGGATGACACTCCCGAGGAGTGGAAGGACTACTACAAGGCGAACGTGGAGTTCTTCGACGAGCTCGGCTCGCCCGGTGGGGCCTCGAAGCTCGGCCTGATCGAGCGGGACCACCCCTTCATCGCAGCGCTCCCGCCGCAGAGCCACGACGAGTGATCCGCGGCCGTGACGAGTGACCGCTGACCTCGTCCGGCCCCGCCAGGCTCCGCGCGAAGAGCGCGGTCTCGGTCCCGTACGGCCCTCCCCGCCCCCGTGGCGCGCGCGACGGGCCGCACGGGGCCGAGACGTTTTCCGGGCCGTCGCGTACGGGCCGGGACATGCGAGCAGCGTGACCGGGGCGGCCCACGCCGCAGCTGCGGCACGCGACCCCGTGCCACCAGAGCCATCACAGCCATCACAGCCATCACGACCGTCACAGCCATTGGCCCAGCGGCCATCGCAGGCGTCACAGCCACCAGCACCACAGACACCACAGGCATCACAGGAAACGAGGCACCGTGTCCCCCGTCACCGACCGCCTTCCCGTCTTCCCCTGGGACCGGCTTGAGCCGTACAAGGCCACCGCGACCAGTCACCCGGACGGCATCGTGGACCTCTCGGTCGGTACCCCGGTGGACCCGGTCCCCGCCGCGATCCAGCGCGCCCTGACCGACGCGGCCGACAGCCCCGGCTACCCCACCGTGTGGGGGACCGTCGCGCTCCGCGACGCCATCGCCGGCTGGGTCGAGCGCCGGCTCGGCGCCCGCGAGGTGGAGCACGCGCAGGTGCTGCCGGTCGTCGGGTCGAAGGAACTGGTGGCCGCCCTGCCGACGCAGCTCGGGCTCGGCACCGGCGACCGGGTCGCCTTCCCGCGCCTGGCCTACCCGACGTACGAGGTCGGCGCGCGGCTCGCGCGGGCCGAGCCCGTCCCGTACGACGAGGACCTCTTCGCCGACGACGCCAGGCTGGCCGCGTTCGACCCGGCGGGGCTCAGGCTGTTGTGGCTCAACTCGCCGTCCAACCCGACCGGCCGCGTCATGGGCGTCGACGAACTGCGCCGGGCCGTGGCGTGGGCCAGGCGGCACGGGGTGCTGCTGGTCAGCGACGAGTGCTACCTGGAACTCGGCTGGGACGCCGAGCCGGTCTCGGTGCTGCGCGAGGACGTGTGCGGCGGCTCCTTCGACGGCCTCGTCGCCGTCCACTCGCTCTCCAAGCGCTCCAACCTGGCCGGCTACCGCGCGGCCTTCCTGGCCGGCGACGCGGCCGTGCTGCGCGAACTCCTCGTGATCCGCAAGCACAGCGGGCTGATGACGCCCGCCCCGGTGCAGGCGGCCACCGTCGTGGCGCTGGGCGACGACACGCACGTCGCCGAGCAGCGGGAGCGGTACGCCCGCCGGCGCGCGGCGCTGCGCGGCGCGCTGGAGGCGTACGGCTTCCGCATCGAACACAGCGAGGCGTCGCTCTACCTGTGGGCCACGCGCGACGAGCCGTGCTGGGAGACCGTGGGCGACCTGGCCGGGCGCGGCATCCTGGTGGCCCCGGGCGACTTCTACGGGCCGGCGGGGGAGCGCTTCGTACGGGTCGCCGTGACGGCGACGGACGAGCGGGTCGCGGCGGCGGTCGCCCGCCTCAAGGGCTGACGCCCGCCTGGAGGGCTGGCGCCCGGCTGGGGGACTGACACCCCTGACGCCCGGCCCAGCCCGGGCCGGTCCGGGCCTCGTCGGGAGCCGGCGGGGCTCGGCGCCCGGTGTGCGGGTACGCGAAACGGGCCCGGCGAGCGCTCCGTCAGGAAGGCGCTCGCCGGGCCCGTCGGCCGCGTCGGGAACGGTCGCGAGCCCCGCCGTGGGGGAGACGGGGCCCACGGTGGGGGCCGCGTCAGCCGATCGGCAGGCCGGTGCCGGTGAGGTTGTCGGGCGAGAGGGCGCCCTCCAGCAGACTGCCCATGGGGGGCTGGCCGCTCTGCTGGTAGGGGGCCTGGGGGAGCGCCTTGGCCGCGAGCTGTTGCGCCTCCTCGGCCGGCCTGACCGCCTTCCTGCCGAGCGGGCCCACGACCCTGCCCGCCGCGGGCCCGGCCTTCTCGACGAGTCCGCCGCCGACCTCGCCCGCGGTCCGCGTGGCCTCCCGCGAGGTGTCGTCCACCGCCTGGCCCAGCGGGGGGCCGGCCAGGTCGTTCGGGGACGGCGCGGGGGCCGCCTGCGCCACCCCGGCGCCGACCAGGGGAGCCGCGCCCGCGGCGACCAACAGCGCGGCCCGGGCGATCCGACGCTTGAGGGGGAGGGACATAGTGCTCCTTCGACGGTGTCATGCGGATACGTCTGGTGCGCGACATCTGAATGTGCGACGCCTGATGTGGGTGTCCAGCGCGTGGACGTAGTGACTACCGCGTGAGGACTCGGAAAGTTGCGGTTTCGCAAGGTAATGAATTGTTAATGTGTCGCATTATCGCGCCAGTTGGAGCATGCCAATTACCGGCGCCCCACCCACAAAGGGCCCGCAGCACGCGCCGACGTGCTTCGTGACGCCTGGCCCCGACGCGGGGGGCCGCGCGCGCGGCGGCGTATCGCGGGCCGGGTGATGTGTGGCGTCGTGGGGCGGTGGCTGAGCGGGAAGACGGGCGCGCTGTCCCGCGCGTGGGCCTCCGGCGTGCCGCGCCTGCCGGGCCCCCGGCGGGGGCGGCCGTTGGACGGCGGCGAGAGCGGGGAGCGACTCGCGAGGGCCCGTCGAAATCACCGCGCGCGCCGGATTCACCGAGCGAGTTCGATGCGTACCTCTGTCCGGGAATTCCCCGCAGCCGAATCCCCGGAATGGGCGCCCTTTCGGGAAACCGTTCGCCAACCCTTTTCCGACGCGCTCGCCGACCATTCCCGGCCGTCGAAGGAGATGCGCGCGATGCGCAGTTCGCCGGCGTGCGCCAGCGCCCAGTGCGCCAACTCCCAGCCGCGCTGCCGCGGATCGCCGCCCGGGGCCGTCGTCCGCACCGGGACGCGCACCTCGGAGCTACCCGCGTCCCCGTCCGCCGTGCCCGGTCGCGCGCCCGGTCCTGGCGGGCCCGCCGCGCCCGTCGCCTCCTCGGCGGGGGCCGTGGGGGAAGCGTCGCCGTCGGTCGCACCGTCGCGGCCGGCGCCGGTGTCCGGCTCGCCGATGCCGCCCAGCTCGGTGGCGGCGTTCCCGGTCCGCCGCGCCTGGTCACCGCTCCCGTCGGCGCTCGGCCCGCCCACCACCGGCCCGAACTCCCGCGCGATCAGCGCCCGCAGCCGGCGCGGGTCACCGGGCTCCCCGTCGTCCGGCAGCGCCGGGCAGCGGAAGGAGCCCGCTAGGTGACCGGTCAGTGACGCGGTCAGCAACCGGGCCTTCGCCTCGTGCTTCGCGTACGCCTGCGGGAAGCCGCTGAACTGCACGCGCTGCGCCGCGACGGTCAGCGGCAGCCGCGAGTAGCCGGGCACCTTCACCAGGTCGTCGAAGAACTTGCCGGACGCGTAGACCGGGTCGAGGATCTGCCGCGTGGTGCCCCAGCCCTGCGAGGGGCGCTGCTGGAAGAGGCCCAGCGAATCGCGGTCGCCGCGCCGGATGTTGTGCAGCCCCGACTCCTGCATGGCGGTGGCGAGCGCGATGGTCACCGCCCGGTCGGGCAGGCCGCGCGACGCGGCGACGGCCGCGATGGTGGCCGCGTGGCGCGACTGCTCCGGATCGAGTTCGAGCCGCTCGCCGTCGGCCCGTACGACGCAGCGGGGCGGGCCGCCGCCACCGGTCAGCACGTGCGCCGTCGCGTACCCGATCAGCGCGAGGAGAACCGCGCACGCCACCCCGGCGCGCGCCCGCCGGGCGCGGTTGCGGAGGAAGGGGAGGGACACGCGTCACACCGTACTGGAGTGCGTGCGCCCGCCACGGCAGGGGCCGAGGGCCTGGTCGGGGCGTCACCGTCCGCCCGACTTCCCGTGCGGCGCACGGGCGCGCGCACGCGAGCGGAGGGCGGATCGCCGGGCGCGGGCGCGCTGGGACGGCCGGCGCGGCACCCCGTAGGGTCACACTCATGGAGCATGAGCACCCCGCACTTGACCTGTCCGTGGACGCCGCCGAGCTGACCGCCCGCCTCGTCGACTTCGCCTCCGTGAGCGGCGAGGAGAAGCCGCTGGCGGACGCCATCGAGCGCGCGCTGCGCGACCTGCCGCACCTGCGCGTGGACCGGGACGGGAACGCCATGGTCGCGCGGACCGACCTCGGGCGCGCCGAGCGCGTGGTGCTCGCCGGCCACATCGACACCGTGCCGATCGCCGACAACGTGCCCTCGCGCCTGACCGAGTCCGCCGACGGCGAGAAGCTGCTCTGGGGCTGCGGCAGCTCCGACATGAAGTCGGGCGTGGCCGTGCAGTTGCGGATCGCGGCCACGGTGCCCGAACCCAACCGCGACCTGACGTTCGTCTTCTACGACAACGAGGAGGTCGCCGCCGAGCTGAACGGTCTGCGGCGACTGGCCGAGAAGCACCGCGACTGGCTGGCCGGCGACTTCGCGGTGCTGCTCGAAGGCACCGAGGGCCAGGTCGAGGGCGGCTGCCAGGGCACGCTGCGGGTGCGCGTCGAGACGACCGGCAGGCGCGCCCACTCGGCGCGCAGCTGGCTCGGCGACAACGCCATCCACCACGCGGCGCCGATCCTGGACCGGCTCTCCCGGTACGAGCCGCGCAGCGTGGCCATCGACGGCCTCACCTACCGCGAGGGCCTGAACGCGGTACGGATCGAGGGCGGCCACGCCGGCAACGTGATCCCCGACGCCTGCGCCGTGACCGTCAACTTCCGCTTCGCCCCGGACCGCTCGGAGGAGGAGGCGCTCGCGCACGTACGCGAGGTCTTCGACGGGTACGACGTCGTCCTCACCGACAGCTCGCCCGGCGCGCTGCCGGGCCTGGCGCACCCGGCCGCCGCGGCGTTCGTCGCCGCGGTCGGCGCCGAGGTCGGCCCCAAGTACGGCTGGACCGACGTCGCCCGCTTCTCCGCGCTCGGGGTGCCCGCGGTCAACTACGGCCCGGGCGACCCGAAGCTGGCCCACACCCGCGAGGAGCACGTTTCGGTCAGCGCCATCCTGCGCGCCGAGGAGCGGCTGCGCGCCTGGCTGACGGCCTGAGCCGGCCGCGTTGGCCCACGCCACCGGCGTGACGACCGGGGCGCGGTTGGTCGCGCGGTTGGCCTGAACGCGCGGTGGCTGGTGCCCGTCCCGCACGCGTACCGCTGGCCTTGCTCATGTGAAACCCCGCTGGTCGGCCCGGCAGGAGGCATACGCTGAAGCGCACAGGTCCTCCCCCCGCCCGGCGGGGGGAGGAGCACGCGAAGGGAGCGCATATGGCCAATGCCGAGAACGGGCGCACGCCTACCGAGACCGGACGTACGCCGGGGGAGCAAGCCCCGCAGCGGGAGCAGCGCCTTGGGCCAGTGGTGCGTCGCCGGGGTCAGATGCAGTCGGGCACGACGGACCAACACCTCCTCGACACCCACGGCGGCAGCGGCTGGGTGCACGAGGACCCGTTCCGGGTGCTGCGCATCCAGTCGGAGTTCGTCGAGGGCTTCGGTGCCCTGGCCGAACTGGGCCCGGCGGTCAGCGTGTTCGGTTCGGCGCGCACGGCCCCGGACACGCCCGAGTACGAGGCGGGGGTGCGGATCGGGCGGGCGCTCGTGGACGCCGGCTTCGCGGTGATCACCGGCGGCGGGCCCGGCGCGATGGAGGCCGCGAACCGGGGGGCGTACGAGGCCGGTGGGGTCTCGGTCGGACTCGGCATCGAGCTGCCGTTTGAGCAGGGCCTGAACCGTTACGTCGATATCGGGGTGAACTTCCGGTACTTCTTCGTGCGCAAGACGATGTTCGTGAAGTACGCGCAGGGCTTCGTGGTCCTGCCGGGCGGGCTCGGCACGCTGGACGAGCTGTTCGAGGCGCTCACCCTGGTCCAGACCCGCAAGGTGACCCGCTTCCCGATCGTCCTGTTCGGCACCGCCTACTGGGAGGGGCTGGTGGACTGGATGAAGAACACGCTGATCGCCCAGGGCAAGGCGTCGCCCAGGGACCTGGACCTGTTCCACGTCTCGGACGACGTGGACGAGGCGGTCGCGCTGGTCAGCAAGGAGACGGGCGTCTGAGGGCCCGCTGACCGGCCCCTGCCGGCGGCTCCGCGCCCGAGGGCGCCGGGCCGCGCGGCGGGGCGCGGGGCCGGTCGCCGCGGGGCGCGGAGCCGGTCGCGGCGGGCGGCTCGTCAGGCCAGGCCGCGGCGGGCCACGGCCGGGGCCCGGTGGCCCGCGATGGCGGCCACCATGTCCAGCACCTGTCGGGTCTCGGCCACCTCGTGCACCCGGTAGACCCGCGCGCCGAGCCAGGCCGAGACCGCCGTGGTGGCCAGGGTGCCGATCACCCGCTCCTTGACCGGCTTGTCGAGCGTCTCGCCGACGAAATCTTTGTTGGAGAGCGAGACGAGCACCGGCCAGCCGGTCGCGGTCATCTCCTCCAGCCGGCGGGTGGCCTCCAGCGAGTGGCGGGTGTTCTTGCCGAAGTCGTGCCCGGGGTCGATCAGGATGGCGTCGCGGCGCACGCCGAGCGCGGCGGCGCGCTCGGCGAGGCCGAGCGTGACCCGCAGGATGTCGGCCATCACGTCGTCGTAGGCGATCCGGTGCGGCCGGGTCCTGGGCTCGGCGCCGCCGGCGTGCGTGCACACCAGGCCCACGTCGTACCGGGCGGCGACCTCGGCCAGCTTCGGGTCGACCCCGCCCCACGCGTCGTTGAGCAGGTCGGCGCCGGCCTCGCAGACCGCCTCGCCGACCTCGTGCCGCCAGGTGTCGACGCTGATCACCACGTCGGGGTGGCGCCGTCGGACCTCGGCGACGAACCCGACCGTGCGCCGCGCCTCCTCCGCCGCGCTCACCTCCTCGCCGGGGCCCGCCTTGACCCCACCGATGTCGATGATGGCGGCCCCCTCCGACACCGCCTGCTCGACGCGGTCCAGCGCGGGCTCGTCCCGGAAGGTCGCCCCCTGGTCGTAGAAGGAGTCCGGCGTACGGTTCACGATCGCCATGATCACCGGCTCGTGCGTGTCGAACCGGCGCCGTCCCAGCCGCAACATTGCCTAACTCCCTCGTCCGTGGTCCGGCAGCGACCCTAACCGCTGCGGCGTACGGCGACGGTGTCAGTGGGGCATGGCACGATCGAGGCTGTTGAATCGCGGATGCACCTCGGGGAGACGTCGTGTTCTGGTTCTTGCTCATCGCGCTCGTCGCGGTCGTCGGGGCGGTGACGCTCGTCGTGGTCGGCGGTGGCGACGGCGCGGCACTGCCCGAGGCACAGCCGGATCGGCTCCTCGACCCGCTGCCCGAGGACCGGCCGGTGGACCGCGCGGACATCGACGCGCTGCGGCTGCCGCTGGCCCTGCGGGGGTACCGGATGGCGGAGGTGGACGACGCGCTCGGCCGGCTCGGCGCCGAACTGGCCGAGCGGGACGCCCGGATCGCCGAGCTGGAGGCCGTCGTCGCCGGCACCGACGCCAGGGCGTACGCGGGCCCCGGGCTGATAGGCGACCCGGCCGCCGCGCGCGCCGCCGACGCCCCTCGGCCGGGCGCCGGCGGTACCGGCGCTACCGGCGACGCGGGTGGCGCGTCGCCCGCTCCCGCCGCGAGCGCGCCGGCCGTGGCGAAGCGGCCCGAGCCCCCACGGGACAGCGCCGTGCCCGACGGGGGTGTCTCGTCCGACGAGGGAGCCGTGTCCGACGAGGCGGGCAAGCCTGACGGGGGAGCCGAGCCCGTCGCCGGCGACGGTGACGGCGGCGAGCCCGGGACGCGGGCGGCCGAGCCCGGGTCGGGTCGCGCGGGCCGGGGCGAGGAAGAGGGGGAGCGGGCATGAGCGAGACGGGGATCTCGGTGGGGGCGGAGGCGGGGCCCGACGGCCTGCTGCGGTGTGCGTGGGGGCTGGGGGCGGAGTCGATGGAGGACTACCGCGCCTACCACGACCACGAGTGGGGCCGCCCGGTGCGCGGGGACGACGCGCTCTACGAGCGGCTGAGCCTGGAGGCCTTCCAGTCCGGCCTGTCGTGGATCACGGTCCTGCGCCGGCGCGAGGGCTTCCGGGCGGCGTTCGCGGGCTTCCGGATCAAGGCGGTGGCCGAGTTCACGGACGAGGACGTGCGGCGCCTCCTCGCCGACCCGGGCATCATCCGCAACCGGTCCAAGATCACGGCGGTGATCCACAACGCCACGGTGGCCGCCGAACTGGCCGAGGGCGAGCTGGACGAGCTGATCTGGTCGTACGCGCCGGACCACGCCGACCGCCCGGCGCCACGCACCCCGGAGGAGGTGCCCGCGATAACGCCGGAGTCCACCGCCCTCGCCCGCGACCTCAAGAAGCGCGGTTTCCGCTTCGTCGGACCGACCACGGCCTACGCCCTCATGCAGGCGTGCGGCCTGGTCAACGACCACCTGGCCGACTGCCACGTGCGGCGGGCCGGCCAGCGCGGCTAACGCCGACCGCGCCCGCCCCACGGCCCGTTGGGGCGAATGCGGGGCGGGCGCGGGGCGGGCGCGGTGCGGGCGCGGGGGGCCCGGCGCGTCGCCGTGTGCGGTGCGTACGCGGCGCGTGGTACGGATGCGGCGTGCGGGCGCGGTGCGGAACGCGGGGGTGCGCGGGCGGCGCGTGCGTGGGGGTCAGCGGCCCAGGAAGGTGGGCTTCTCCTTCTTCACGAACGCGTCCACGGCGATCCGGTGGTCCTCCGACGCGCCCGCCCTGGCCTGGAGTTCGTCCTCCTTGGCCAGCGTGTCGAGCAGGCCGTGGCCGGCCGCGTAGGCGAGGGACTCCTTGATCGCGGCGTAGGCGACGGTGGGCCCGTCGGCGAGCCGGCGGGCGATCTTCGTTGCCTCGGCGGCGAGTTCGGCGGCCGGGACCACCGTGTTCGCGATGCCGAGGCCGGCGGCCTCGTCGGCCTTGACGGAGCGGGGGAAGAGCATGAGTTCGGCCGCCCTGCCGTGGCCGATGAGCCGGGGCAGCGTCCAGGAGACGCCCGAGTCCGCGCTGAGGGCGACCCCGGCGAAGGAGGTGTTGAACGAGGCGGTGTCGGCGACGACGCGGTAGTCCGCGGCGAAGGCGAAGCCCGCGCCGGCGCCCGCCGCGACGCCGTTGACCCCGGCGACGACCGGCTTCGGCATCCCGGCGATGGCCGCGACGATCGGGTTGTAGTGCTCCTTGACGGTGTCCATGGTGGCGCCCGATGCGCGCACCGCGTCGTCGTGCAGCCGCTCGATGTGCTCCTTGAGGTCCTGCCCGACGCAGAAGGCGCGCCCGCTGCCGGTCAGCAGCACGGCGCGTACGGCCGGGTCGTCGGCGGCCTGCCGCAGGGTGTCACGCAGGGCCACCTTCAGCTCGGTGTTGAGCGCGTTCATGGCGTCGGGACGGTTGAGGGTGATCGTCGCGAGTCCATCGGTCACGTCGTAGAGCACGGTGTCGGCCATGGGTGGGTCCCCTCCGTATGGGTCCGTGGGTCCGTCGCGCCCGCGGTCCGCGGGCCCGTGGGACGTACGGGCGGCGTCGTCCGGGGCCACGGTGCGCCGCGCCTCGGCCCGCCCCGGTCGGGGTCGCCGCGCGGGGACCGCGGTGCCACGCGGCGGGGTGCCGGCGGCCCGCGCGGCCCGTACCGAGCCGCCGTGGCCGGCCGGAGCCACCGCCGTGGCCCGGTCGCGGACCGCCGCGTTCCGATCAGCCCGTGTATACGCCGGCCGGCCGGGGCGCGGAGGTCGGTGTAGGCTCCCGCGGTCCGCGATCAGCATGCCGGAGATCCGCACGCCCGTCATGTGACCTGCGTCAAAGAACCGACCTACCGTTCGGGCCGAGCCGTCGCGCGGGATCGCGGCCCGATCGCCGAATTGAGTGGTTTTGGGGGAGTCGGGCACGAAGGCGATGACCGCCGCCGTTGGTCATCGGGTCATGGCATGCGGGATAATGGCGGGGAAGCAATGTGTTCGATGCCGGTGACACCTAGGTTGTCGGCTGCGATGAGCTGGTTTCAGGAAGGGGAACGAGCATGGCGGCCATGAAGCCGCGGACGGGCGACGGCCCGCTCGAGGTGACCAAGGAGGGGCGGGGCATCGTCATGCGCGTTCCGCTCGAAGGCGGCGGTCGACTCGTCGTCGAGCTGACACCGGACGAGGCCGACGCGCTGGGCGACGCACTGAAGAAGGTCGTCGGCTAGCAGCGGGCCACAGGAATCATGCGCACTGCCCCGGTCACTGGTGAGAACCAGGAGCCGGGGCAGCGGCGTTCGCGCCGCCCGTCGGGGCCGGCCCCGCACCGGACCACGCCCACTTCCGCGCCCGCCCCACCCCGTGCCGGTCCCGGCCCGACCTCTCTGGCCCGCGCCTGTCCCGAGTCCGGCGCACCGCGCCGACGCCCGCCCCGCCCGCTGAGGGCTGCCCCGCCCGCCGAGGCCGCGCCGGGTACCGGAACCGCCGCCCGCCGTCCTCCGCTTCCCCCGGCCCGCACCCCTCGCCCGCACCCGTTCCGGGCCCCACGACGCCGTGGGGCCGCCACGCGACGTGACCTTCGTCTCTGCCCGTGGGGCGGGGTATTCGCGCGGTTTGAACCGGTTGCTCCGGCCGCTCCGGCCGGGCTCCGATGGCTGATTGCACGGCCCGGAGGCTCCGGCACCGCGGGCGCTTCCGCGCCATTCGCGGCACGGGGGGGTGGGTGGGGGCCGTGGCACGGGGAGTGGGTGGGGACCGTGGCGCGAGGGAGCGGGCGGGGGCCCGGCGCGGGGAATGGGTGGAGCCCGTGGCGCGAGGGAGTGGGCGGGGCCCGGCGCGGCGTGGGGAGTGGGCGGGGCCGGCGCGGCGCGCGTGGCGAATGGTGTCGGGGACGCGCCCGTGGCGACCGGTGTGGGGAGGCGCGGCGAGAAGCCCCCTATAGAGAAGGGTGACCGGTCAGCCGCGCTTGACCGCGCACAGCAGACCGTCGCCCACCGGGAGCAGGGACGGCTGGAGCACCGTCGACTCGCGCACGGCGCGCAGCAGCTCGCGCAGCCGCAGCACCTCCGTCGGCTGGGCGGCCGACTCCACCGTGCGGCCGTCGGCGAACACGCCCTCGAAGCAGACCAGTCCGCCGGGGCGTAGCAGGCGCAACGATTCGGCGAGGTAGTCGAGGCACTCGGCGCGATCCGCGTCACAGAAGACGAGGTCGTACCCGCCGTCGGCGAGCCGGGGCAGCACGTCGAGCGCGCGGCCGGGGATGAAGCGGGCCCGGTTCCCGGCGAAGCCCGCCGCGCGGAACGCCTGCCGGGCGAACTGCTGCCGCTCGGGCTCCAGGTCCACCGTCGTCAGGACGCCGTCGGGCCGCATGCCGTGCAGGAGGTGGATGCCGGAGACGCCGGTCCCGGTGCCGATCTCGGCCACGGCCTTGGCGTCGGCGGTGGCGGCGAGCAGGCGCAGCGCGGCGCCCGTGCCCGAGGACACCGAACGCAGCCCCGCCTCCCGAGCCCGCTCGCGAGCCCAGCGCAGCGCTGTGTCGTCGATGTGCTCGACGCCGTACGCCTCGGCGAACGCCCAGCTCGTCTGCCGGTTGCCGGTAATGGCCCTCTCCTGTCCCCGTAGTTGACGCAACGGTGACTGTATCCGCTGCGCTCGGGAACCCGCAGATGGGACCGGGCGTTGAAAGGGGACGGATAGATCGCGCGAGCACTGAACGATCAAGTCCAAATGCAGGTCAATATTGCTTATCCGGAGCTAACGGGCGAGGTGGATATGGTAGGGGCTCTACTGGAGACCACCAGAGCCGACAGGGGAGGTGCGGCTGCGACCGGTGGCCGAGGAGTGCTGCGGCGCTTTCGCGGGCCGACGGACGAGCCGAAATCCGTGACAAACACCGCTGACCGTTTCCGCACTACCGAATCCGCAGCTACCGCGACTTTCGCCACCGATGCGGATTCGCAGGCGTGGACCCCTCCCACCTGGGAGGAGATCGTCAGCACCCACAGCGCACGGGTCTATCGCCTCGCTTACCGTCTCACTGGTAACCAGCACGACGCCGAAGACCTGACCCAGGAAGTGTTCGTCCGGGTTTTCCGCTCCCTGTCGACGTACACGCCGGGCACCTTCGAGGGCTGGCTGCACCGCATCACGACCAACCTGTTCCTGGACATGGTCCGCCGCCGGCAGCGCATCCGCTTCGACGCGCTCGGCGACGACGCGGCCGAGCGGCTGCCCAGCCGCGAGCCCTCCCCGCAGCAGCACTTCAACGACACCCACTTCGACGCCGACGTCCAGCAGGCGCTGGACACCCTCGCGCCGGAGTTCCGGGCCGCCGTGGTGCTCTGCGACATCGAGGGCCTCTCGTACGAGGAGATCGCCGCGACGCTCGGCGTCAAGCTCGGCACGGTGCGCAGCCGCATCCACCGCGGTCGGTCGCACCTGCGCAAGGCCCTCCAGCACCGTTCCCCATCGGCCCGCGCTGAGCAGCGCGCGGTCGCCTCGGTGTCCCCGGCCGCGCCGGGGCTCAGCGGGGAGGTAGGGATCGCGTGACCGGATCAGGCGGTCAGTCCCCCGCCGAGCAGCACCTCGGCGACCGCCTCGCGGCACTGGTCGACGGCGAGTTGGGACATGATGCGCGCGAGCGGGTGCTCGCGCACCTGGCGACGTGTCCCCGCTGCAAGGCGGAGGCCGACGAACAGCGACGGCTGAAGAACATGTTCGCCCAGGCGGCGCCGCCCCCGCCGTCCGAGGGGTTCCTCGCGCGGCTCCAGAACCTGCCCGCCGGCACGCTCACCGGCGACGACGAGCGCTCCCCGCTCGACGGCCCGGCGCGCGACCGGGACCCTTTTGACCCGCGCGAGGAAACGTTCGCGTTCCTGCCGGCGAGTGCCCCGACCCCTCGTGAGCGCGGCTTCCGGATACACGAGGTGGACCGCTCGCTGCCCCGCAGCAGGCGGTTCGCCTTCGCCGCGGCCGGCGCCGTGTCACTGGCCGCCGTCGCGCTCGGCGGTGCGCTGCCCCTGGACGCCGCGGTGGATTCGCCCGGTGGCCGGGGTGAGGGCAACGGCACCGCGACCACGCCGCTGCGTACGGACGGCGGGGACCGCACCTGGGCCGGGGCGCAGGAGAACGCCCGCCGGTCGATGGGGTTCTTCTCGGCCAGTGGCGAGCGCTCGGCGCAGCTCGACCCGCGCACCGGCCTGCCCCTCACGGCGCCGCCCACCGCGACCACCCACCCCGGCGTGCGGCCGCGCGCGCACGAGGCGCCGCCGCACTCGATGGGCAGCGCGCTACCGCCGCTGCTCCATCCGGTGCTGTCGCTGGCGGCCCGTTCGCCAGCCGGTCAGCCCGAGGCGCGCGAGCGGCAGGTGGCCCCGGCGCCCACCCAGATGGACGTCCCCTCGCACCCGGCCAGCCAGTCGACGCCGCTGACCGGCGCCGGGGCGGACCTGGGCGGCAGCCCCCGCTGACCGTCGACCAGGACGGGCACGAGAGCACGACGCGCCGTGGGTCGGCCCCCGCCGGTCGGGGCCGGCCCACGGCGCGGCCTGACCGGCCCACTGCGCGGGTTCGGGCAGACCTGATTGAATCGCCAGTGGGTCGCGCCGACCGGGAGTGGCGAAGCACGCCCGTCGGGAGCGCGGCCCGCGCCGGGACCGCGGGCGAACTGTGGGGAGAGCATGAACGACGGGAAGACCCCGAGGCCGAAGCCGAAGTGGTGGAGCCGTCCGCACATGGGCTTCGCGGGACAACCGCACGCGGCGGACGAGGCCCCACGCGCGGCGGACGAGACCCCGCACGTGGCGGACGAGCCCACGCCGGAGCAGCCCGCGGGCCAGGACCCGACGCGTACCGACGCGGCCCACGCCGCCGTGGAGCGCGACGCGGCGGGCACCCAGGCGGGCGAGGCGTCGGACGCCACGGCCGGCGCGGCGCCCTCGGCGCCCGACGCCTCGGGTACGGACTTCGAACTGGCCAAGGCGGCGCCGAGCCAGGCCCCACGGCCAGCGGACCAGACCCCGGAGCCCGACGTACGCCCGGCCACGACCTCCGACGACGCCGCTGGCGGCACGACCACGGACGGCTCGACCACGGACGGCACGATCACGGAGGGCACGACCTCGGACGGCGCTGCCGCACCCGCCGGGGTGGCGGACGAGGGCGCGCCGGTGGAGCGGCCCAGGCCCCGGCACGAGCCCGATCCGTACAGCACGCCGCCCTACGGCGAGCCGGGCCCGTGGGCGCCGGCGCCGCCCGTGCAGCACCCGGTGGCCACGCCGGCGCACGGCACCCACGTGCCCCCGCACCACGCGAACCCACCGCACCCCGGGATGACGCCCGCGCACGGCACCGCGATGCCGGCGCACCCGACGCCCGGCCCCCAGCCGTACCCCGCGCACCAGCACCCCCAGCCCGCCGCCGGGCAGCCGGCCCCGCCGCAGGCGCCGGGGGTGTACGCCGCGCAGGCCGGGCACGAGGCCCAGGCTGGCGCGCAGTGGCAGCACTACGACCCGTGGCGCGCGCCGGTGGCGGCCGGCGCCGGGCAGCCGGGTCCGGCGCGGGCGGCGCGGCGGCGTGGCCCGCTGGTGATCGGCGCGCTACTGCTCGCGCTGCTGGCCGGCGGCATCGGCGGCGGCATCGGGGTCTACCTGGAGCGGGAGACCGGCGACAGCGAGCAGATCCATCTGCCGCAGGCCCCGTCCGACACCCAGCAGGCCAGGGACCCGGACAGCATCGCCGGCATCGCGGCCCGGGCGCTGCCCAGCGTGGTGACCATCCACGTCAAGGGCGCCGGCGAGCGGGGTACGGGGACCGGCTTCGTGCTCGACAAGCGCGGCAACATCCTGACCAACAACCACGTCGTGGAGCCGGCCGACCAGGGCGACTCGGACGCGGCCATATCGGTGACGTTCAACGGCGGCCAGACCGCCCGGGCCAAGATCGTCGGTCGGGACGCCGGGTACGACCTGGCGGTCATCCGGGTCCAGGGCGTCACCGGGCTCAAGCCGCTGGCCCTCGGCAACTCCGACTCCGTGCGGGTCGGCGACCCGGTGGTGGCCATCGGCGCCCCGTACGACCTGGCGGGCACGGTCACCTCCGGGATCATCAGCGCCAAGGGCCGCCCGATCACGGCGGGCGGCGAGAAGGTCGACGGCAGCGACATCTCGTACGTGGACGCGTTGCAGACCGACGCGCCGATCAACCCCGGCAACTCCGGTGGTCCGCTGGTGAACGCCGACGCGCAGGTGATCGGCATCAACAGCGTGATCCGCGCCGCGAACGACGGTGGGCTCGGCGGCGGTCAGGGTGGCAGCATCGGCCTGGGCTTCGCGATCCCGATCAACCAGGGCAAGCGGGTCGCGGAGGAGCTGATCAACACCGGCAAGGCGACGCACCCGGTGATCGGCGTCACGCTCGACATGAAGTTCCGGGGCGAGGGCGCGCGGGTCGCGGAGTCCGGCAGCGACGGTCCCGCGGTGACCGAGGGCGGGCCCGGCGACAAGGCGGGCATCCGGTCGGGCGACGTGATCACCAAGGTGGACGGCGTGCCGGTGCAGAGCGGCCAGGAACTGATCGTCAAGATCCGTAGCCACCGGCCCGGTGACCGGCTGAAGCTGACGCTGGAGCGGGACGGCGACGAGCGCACCGTCGAACTGCCGCTGGGCTCCGCGAGCGACATGGACCGCTGACCGAACGGGCCGACCCCCGGCCGGACGGGCCGGCCCCCGGGTCGGGCGGTGGGCCGGGCGGTGGCGCGTGTGGCGTCTGTGACAGCGCGGTGGTGCCGGAGGCGGGGTTGTGCGCCGGGCGTCACCCGGAGTTTGCTGTGCGGAGAAGGTCGGCCCGGCGGCGCGCGGCGTGTGCCGGGGCCGCCGGGGCGGTGATTCAAGGGGTCGCGGGGCGGTGGGGAGCGGGGAACACGCCGCGCGAGGGGCGGGTTCCGTCGGGTTCGTCGGGGCGCGGCGCTTGGTCTGATGTTGGTCTGGCCGTCTCCCGTACCTCACCGTGAGGCAGGTACCGTGTTGGATGGCCTGGACCGTTGGCCACGGACGCATCAAGGAGCTGCAAGGTGTTCTTCGACATAGGACCCCTAGAGCTGATCGCTCTCATCATCCTTGCGGTGCTCATCTTCGGCCCGGACAAGCTGCCCAAGGTGATCCAGGATGCCGCCCGTTTCATCCGTAAGGTCCGGGAGTTCTCGGACAGTGCGAAGGAAGACATCCGGACAGAGTTGGGCCCGGACTTCAAGGACTTCGAGTTCGAGGACCTGAACCCCAAGACGTTCGCGCGCAAGCACCTGCTCGACAAGGACGAGCTGGGCCTGAAGGAGATCCGCAACGGTTTCGACTTCAGCAAGGAGATGGCCGAGGTCGGCGACGTGACGCAGACGCGCGACACCGTTGGCGGAGTCGACTCCGCCCCCTCGTCCGGCGGCTCTGACCTGCTGCGCAAGCGCGACAAGCCGGAGCGCGACGACCGGCCACCCTTCGACTCGGACGCCACCTGATCCCATTCGGGCCGACCTGTATGGCTATCCTCCCTGTGTCCAGGTGAGGTCGCCTGAAGGGGGGCGGGCCGCCACGACGTAGGGCAACGAGGAGGCTCCGCGCAGATGGAGACGACGAGTCGGACAGACGTGCAGGACGCGGAGTCGACTCCGGGCGTGCCCGGGGAGGACGCCGCGGCGGTGCGGCAGGGCATGCCGGCCGCGGTGCGCAGGACGGTCGACGGCTACCTGATGGCCGCCTTCCCCTGGTACGGCCTCGACGAGGCGTTCGCCGGGCCCCGCTGGTTGATGCAGGTGGGCGCGGCGGCCGACGGCACCGTGGAGCACGGCGCGACCGGGCACGGCGAGGAGCCCTCGCTGAAGGTGGAGACCACCGCGGAGAGCCGGGACAAGCAGCGCTTCGCCGTCGTCGTGACGGTGGCCAGCCGCCCGGTGCGGCGCAGCGCGGACGGCACCGGGATGCTGGAGGCGACCTCCGTCTCGTCGGCCGCCTGGCTGGCGGGCTCGGGGCTGCTCTCGTGCACCTGGCCGTCCCAGATGGAGCGGGCGCTGCGGCAGGACTGGCTCGACCAGCAGACCGCGATCGCCTGGGAGCTGGCGGACGACCTCGGCGGCCCCGCGTGGTCGCGGCTCACGCTGCCCGTGGACGGCGTGCCGACCGACTTCCACTACCGCGAGTCCGAGTACGGCTGGGTGCTCGCCGGTTCGGCCCGCGAGGGCGTGCACGTCGGGGCCTACGGGCGCGGGATGAGCGCCTACGGGCTCGGGTTCTCCGTGGTCAAGGACATCACGACATACGCGTAGGGGCGTCGGCCCCGTGATGGCGGGGGCGCGGGAGCACCGGCTCCGGCGTGACCGACGCGGTGCCGTGCCGGCACGGCCGTTCCGGTCCCGGTTCCGGGCGAGGTGTGGGCGCGGTATCGGGTAGGGCCTGACCGGGGGCAGGCGGACCGGGCCGACCGGCGGCGGCTACGCGCCCGAGGGAATCGCTGCGGCACATGGCGTACGGGGCCTACGCCTCCCGGTGGAAGGGCTGGCCCGTCGTCGGTGTGATCCGGAGACGAGTGGAACGGGATACCCGGCGGCTGCTCCGAGGCGGGGGGCCCGCCCGGGAGCAGCCGCCGGGTGCGTACTAGAACTTGTTGCGCGGGGTGATGCCCAGCGACAGGCCGGCCAGGCCGCGCTGGCGGCCACCGAGCTTGCCCGCGATGGAGCGCAGCGCGCTGCCCGCCGGGGACTCGGGGTCGGTCAGGACGACGGGCTTGCCCTCGTCGCCGCCCTCGCGCAGCCGCACGTCGATGGGGATGGCGCCGAGCACCGGCACCGTCGCGCCGGTCGTGCGGGTCAGGCCGTCGGCGACGGTCTGACCGCCGCCCGTGCCGAAGACGTCCACCATCTCGTCGCAGTGCGGGCAGGGCAGCCCGGACATGTTCTCGACCACGCCGACGATCTTCTGGTGGGTCTGCACGGCGATGGACCCGGCGCGCTCGGCGACCTCGGCCGCGGCCTGCTGCGGCGTCGTGACCACCAGGATCTCCGCGTTGGGCACCAACTGGGCCACCGAGATGGCGATGTCGCCGGTGCCCGGCGGCAGGTCGAGCAGCAGCACGTCCAGGTCGCCCCAGAAGACGTCCGCGAGGAACTGCTGGAGCGCTCGGTGCAGCATCGGCCCGCGCCAGACCACCGGGGCGTTGCCCGGGGTGAACATGCCGATGGAGATGACCTTCACGCCGTTCGCCGACGGCGGCATGATCATGTTCTCGACCTGGGTCGGCCGGCCGGAGGCGCCGAGCATGCGGGGGACCGAGTGGCCGTAGATGTCCGCGTCCACGACGCCGACCTTCAGGCCGTCAGCGGCCATCGCCGCCGCCAGGTTGACCGTCACGGACGACTTGCCGACGCCGCCCTTGCCGGAGGCCACCGCGTACACCCGGGTCAGCGAGCCGGGCTTGGCGAACGGGACCTCGCGCTCGGCCTGTCCGCCGCGCAGCGAGCTGGCCAGCTCCTTGCGCTGTTCGTCGCTCATCACGTCCAGCTCGACGCTGACGTCGCTCACGCCGGGGACCCTGGCCACCGCCTCGCGCACCGAGCTGGTGATCGTGTCGCGCATCGGGCAGCCGGCGACCGTCAGGTAGACCGCGACCGCCACCGCCCCGTCCGGGGCGATCTCCACCGATTTGACCATCCCGAGTTCGGTGATCGGGCGGTGGATCTCCGGGTCGTTCACCGTCGCGAGCGCGTCGCGGACCGCCTCTTCGGCGGGAGCGGCGCCGTGAGGGCCGGTCGTTTCGGTAGCCATGCCCCGATGGTACGGCGCGCGCCCAGTGCGCGGGAAAGCCTGTGGACGGTCGCTTTCCTCACGCCCGAGGGCGCCGTATGCCGGGAATAGCCGGGCTGCCGCGCGGATGTCCCGCCCGCGCGCCGGGGGCCCCTCAGCCCCCGGCGCCGGCTCAGCCCCGCAGGGGTCCGCTTCAGCCCCGTGGGCCGCCTCGGTCCTCGGCGCCGCCCGGTCCCTGTGGCCCGCCCGTCCCGCGCGGTCGGCCGTCGCGCGGTGGCCTGCCCCGGCCGCGGGCCGCGCCGCCCCGGGGCGACTGCTCGTGGGTGGCCTCGGCGACGTCGGGGCCGTGCTCGGCGGCCCATTCGTCGGCCCGGGCGTGCTCGCGGTGGCCGGTCTGCCGCCGCGGCGCCGGCTGGTCGGCGTTGGCGGCGCGCTGCCGCTCCAGCTCCCGCACCAGGTCCTCGAACTCCGAGCGGATCCAGTCCCGGGTCGCCACCTCGCCGAGGCCGAGCCGCAGCGCGGCGATCTCCCGGGTCAAGTACTCGGTGTCGGCGATGCTGCGCTCGTTCTGCTTGCGGTCCTGTTCGAGGTTGACCCGGTCCCGGTCGTCCTGGCGGTTCTGCGCGAGCAGGATCAGCGGGGCCGCGTACGACGCCTGGAGGGAGAGCGCGAGGGTCAGGAAGATGAAGGGGTAGTTGTCGAAGCGCAGGTCGGCCGGGGCGCTGGTGTTCCACACCACCCACAGCACGATGACCACCGACATCCAGACGATGAACCGTCCGGTGCCCAAAAAGCGCGCCGTGCGCTCGGAGACGCGGCCGAACGCCTCCGGGTCCCAGCGCGGCAGCAGGCTGCGCCGCGGCTCGCGGGGTTGGTCCAGGCGGATGCGCTCACCGGCCATCGGTCACCTCCGGCAGGTCGGGGACGCTCGCGCCGTGTAGTTCGCGCTCGCGCCAGTCGTCGGGCAGCAGGTGGTCGAGCACGTCGTCCACGGTCACCGCGCCGAGCAGCGCTCCGCTGGCGTCCACGACGGGCGCGGCGACCATGTTGTACGCGGCGAGGTAGCTGGTGACCTCCGGCAGCCCGGTGTCCGGCGGCAGCGGGCTCAGGTCGCTGTCCACGAGCGAGCTGACCAGCGTGAACGGCGGGTCCCGCAGCAGTCGCTGGAAGTGCACCGTGCCCAGGTACTTGCCGGTGGGCGTCTCGTCGGGCGCCCGGCACACGTACACCTGGGCGGCCAGCGCGGGGGACAGGTCGGGGTTGCGCACCCGGGCCAGCGCGTCCGCCACCGTCGCGTCCGGCAGCAGCACGATCGGCTCGGTGGTCATCAGCCCGCCCGCGGTGCGCTCCTCGTACGACAGCAGCCGGCGCATGTCCGCGGCGTCCCGTGGGCGCATCAGCGTGAGCAGCCGCTCCTTGTCCTCCTCCGGGAGTTCGGAGAGCAGGTCGGCGGCGTCGTCCGGGTCCATCGCCTCCAGCACGTCGGCCGCGCGCTCCTCCTGGAGCTTGCCCAGGATCTCCACCTTGTCGTCGTCGGGCAGCTCCTCCAGGACGTCCGCGAGCCGGTCGTCGTCGAGCGCGGCGGCCACCTCGGCCCGCCGCTTGGCCGTGAGGTGGTGCAGCACGCTGGCCAGGTCGGCGGGGCGCAACTGCTCGAAAGTGGCCAGCAGGCTCTCGGCGCCCTGCCCCGACTCGTCCAGCGAGAAGCCCGTCACCGCCGACCACTCGACGGTCAGCGCCTCCCCGGACCGCCGGCCGCCCCCGGGCCACCTGTCGCGCAGCGTGGGGGCCTTGCCGCGCCGTACGAAGACCTTGTCGATCTCCCAGTCGCGGCGGGCCGGCAACTGGGCCACCGCCACGTCGAGGACGGTCACCTCCTCACCGGTCTCCACCAGCGTGACCCGGCGGTCGAGCAGCTCGCCGAGGACCAGGGTCTCGGTCGGGCGCTGCTCGAAGCGGCGCATGTTGACCACGCCGGTGGTGATCACCTGGCCCGACTCCACGCCGGTGACCCGGGTCATCGGCAGGAAGATCCGGCGCCGGCTGACCACCTCGACGACCAGGCCGAGGACGCGCGGCGGCCGGTGGCCGAGTCCGAGCATCGCCACCAGGTCCCGCACCCGGCCCACCGGGTCCCCGTTGGGGTCGAACACGGCGACACCGGCCAGGTGCGAGACGAACACGCGCGGGGCTGCCGCTCCCATGCCACGCGCCTCCTTTCACGAACGGACCCGAGTTGGCCGTCACCTGCCGACGGCGCGGGGTCCGACCATCTCGGGTACCTCTGTATACCTCCTTGTATCCAGGAATCCACGAATATCAGTTGATAGCCCGCGCTTCCCTACGCGGTGGCCCCGGCGGGCCGGGGGCGTTCGCCGGGCGATCGCGGTCGATATCTGATACGTGACGGTTATTCCGTTTCGATCCGGCGCGCGGCGCTTCGCTCAGTCGTATTCCCGAAAGCGCCACCTTCCCTCACGGTGCGCTGTCATCGTGCTCACACGGCACCGGTACGCTGCCCGTGCACCGGCATCAGGAGGCAGAGCGGACGTGCGCACCTGGAAGACGGCTCTCGCTGCGGCGACCTGCGCGGGACTGGCCGTCGCGACGCTCGCCGGCTGCGGCGGCGACGGCGAGAAGAAGAAGGACCCCGACGCGGGCACCAACGGCGTCGGCAAGCTTCCCGCCGACAGGATCGAGGCCAGGGCGCGCCAGGCCGCCGAACGCGCCGGCGCGGTCCACCTGACCGGCAACGTCGTCAGCAAGGGCCGTACGTACACCCTCGACATGCGGCTCAAGGGCGACGGCGGCACCGGCCAGGTCTCCACCAAGGGCAGCACCTTCCAACTGCTGCGCATCGACAAGGAGCTGTACCTCAAGGCCGGCGCCGACTTCTGGGTCCACGAACAGGGCGGCGACGCGACCCCCGCGGCCGGCTCCGGCAAGGACGGCGGCTCCGCGGCGGACCGGGCGGCGGCCAGGAAGCTGGACGGCAAGTACGTGAAGGTCCCCGCCGGCGACCCCGCGTACAAGCAGCTCAGTGGCTTCACCGACAAGGCCATGCTGCTCGACGGGTTGCTCGGGCTGCATGGTGAGATCACCAGCGGCGTGCGGGCCAACGTGGGTGGCGTGCCCACCATCCGGGTCACCGGCGACCGGGGCAACGGCGGCACGCTGGACGTCTCGCTGCGCGGCACCCCCTACCCGCTGCGCCTGCACCGCGCGGGCGGCGCGGGCGTCATCCAACTCACCGACTGGAACAAGGACTTCTCCCTCACCGCGCCACCCAAGAGCGAACTGGTCGACTACGGACAGCAGTTGCCGCAGAGCGACGGCTGACCGCACGCGACACCCGACGGGCGGCGACTGGCCGACTCTCGTCCGTCCGCGTATCCGGTGTGCGGCCTTTTAGGGGTTCGTCAGGTCGGCGGCGCCCTGGTTGGGCGTGGCCGATTTTCATAGCCTTGCCACCATGAACACCACAGCCACCGCACCCACCACGTCCACCACCTCCGCCACGACCGCCCCGCTGCGCCGGGAGCAGGAGCCCGCGAACCTGCTGGCCGGCAAGGTCGCGTTAGTCATCGGCGCGGGCCGCGGCATCGGCGCCGCGGCGGCACGCCTGTTCGCCCGGGAGGGCGCCCACGTCCTGCTCGCGTCCCGGGCACAGGACGAACTCAAGACGGTGACCGAGGACATCAGAGCCGCCGGTGGCATCGCCGAGTACACGCCATGTGACCTGGCCGACGGCGACAGCGTGCACGCCGCCGTGGAACGCGCCGTCGAGCTGTACGGCCGGCTCGACGCGGCCTTCAACAACGGTGCCACCGGCGCCCCGCCCGGCCCACTGGACCAGGTGCCACTGACCGAACTGGACCGCGTCTACGCCGTCAACCTCAAGGGCACCTGGCAGGCCATGGCCGCCGAGGTCGCCGCGATCCGGGCCACCTCGGGCACGGGCGCCATCGTCAACACCTCCAGCGTCGGCAGCCTCATGGGCAACTCCGAACTGGCCGCCTACGCCGCGATGAAGCGGGCCGTCAACAGCCTCACCGAATCCGCCGCCATCACCTACGGCCCCGAGGGCATCCGCGTCAACGCCATCGCCCCGGGCACCACGCTGACCGAGATGATGTACGACTGGGACGTCGCGTCCCCCGGCACCATCGAACGCCTCAACGCCCGGACCCCGCTGCGCCGCGCGGCCGACCCCGTCGAGATCGCCGAGGCCGCCGCCTGGCTGCTCAGCGACCGCTCCTCGTACGTGACCGGGACGGTGCTCCGGGTCGACGGCGGCCTGCGTTCCTGAGCCCGGCCCGCGCTCCTGACGCCTGCCGTGCCCGTGGGGGCGAACCGCTCAGCGCGGGTTCCCGCGGGCGTTCTTACGGGCGCGCCGGCGCAGCAGCTTGGGCAGCGCCTCGGGCATCGGCTTCCGGGTGGTGGCCGGGGTGGGGACCGGGGCGGCGACCAGCGAGCCGTCCGGCAGCGCGGCCAGCGGGGCCGGGGCCGGCTCCAGGCGCAGCACCCGGCACTCGCGCGCCCAGCGCTCGACGACCTGCGCCGAGTCGGGTGCGTTGAGCCGCTTCGGCTTGAGCTCGGCCACGGCGGCCTCCCACGCCTCGCCGCGCGGCGCCAGCTCCACCACCCGGGCCGTCCAGCCCACCAGGCGTCCGCCCTTGTCCTTGCTGCGCACCGTCACCGCCGCGGTCCCGCCGTCGGTCAGCCCGAGGCCGTCCAGCGGCTGCTCCATGAGCCCCATGCCGCGCGACGGGGCGCCGTCGCGCGCGTCGGCGGAGCCGGCGTCGGGCTCGTACGAGCCGACCAGCGTGGCGGCGCCCTCGTGCCACACGTGCCACAGCGCGCGCGGCGCGCTCCGGGTGGCACCGGCGTCACCCAGCACCCAGATCAGGCCGGACTTCTTCGTCGCCTCTTCGATCAGCGCCCGATCCGTGAGGGCCTGCTCCACGCTGTGCGTCATGAACCCAGCTTATGGGTTGGTCGCGGCGCTGACAGCGGGCCGTACGCCCGCCGTACGCCGCCCGCCCCGCCCCGGACCAGCGCCTCCGCGCCTCCCGGCCCTCCGCACCGGCCCCGGCACGCCACGCGCCGGGGGCCACGGGGTGCGGGGCGGAACCGGCCGCACGCGCGGGACGTGCCAGTACCGTCCCAGTGCGGCACGCCTTACTCTGTGGCCGTGCGCCTTCGACCGGCCAAATCAGGCGGCCTCGCCCCACGCTCCGCGACCGCCCCCGCCGCCGGCGGGGGCGGCGGGCCGCTGTCGCTCGACCTCGCCCTGCTCGGCGTCGCCATCGCCGGCATCTCGCTGTCGGCCCCGCTCATCGCGGCGACCGCGGCCCCCGCGCTGGCCGTCGCCCTGTGGCGCAACGTCCTGGCCGTCGGCGTGCTCGCCCCGGTCGCGCTGCTGCGCCACCGGGCCGAGCTGCGCGCGACGGGCGCGCGGGCGGTGGGCCTGTCGGCCGCCGCGGGTGTGTTGCTGGCGCTGCACTTCGGGCTCTGGCTGCCGAGCCTGCACATGACGTCGGTGTCCTCCTCGATCGCCCTGGCCACCACCACGCCGATCTGGACCACCGTGCTGCTGCGGCTGCGCGGCCAGCGCTCGTCGGGCCTGGTGTGGGCCGGCGTCACGGTGGCCTTCCTCGGCGTGCTGCTGCTCACCGGCGTGGACCTCTCGCTGTCGCCGCGCGCCCTCGCGGGCGACGCCCTCGCCCTGGCCGGCGGCATGGCGGGCGCCGGCTACATGCTGGTCGGCGCCGAGGTCCGGCGGACGGTGAGCACCACCGCGTACACCTGCGTCTGCTACGCCACCGCGGCCGCCGCGCTCCTGGTGGTCTGCCTCGTAGCCGGCGTGCGGCTCGGCGGCTACAGCGGGGAGACCTGGCTGAAGCTGGCCGTGCTGACGCTGACCGCCCAGTTGCTCGGCCACTCGCTGCTCAACCGCGTGGTGCGCGGCCTGGGCCCGGCGATCACCTCGACCGGCATCCTCCTGGAGACGCCGGGCGCGGCGCTGATCGCGGCCCTGTGGCTCGGCCAACACCCGCCGGCCGCCGCCTACCCCGCGCTCGGCATCATCCTGCTCGGCCTGGCCCTGGTCGTCCTGGACGGCCGGGGCAGGCGCGGCGGCTGAGCCCGACCGGCCCACCGCCGCGCCCCGGCGGTGGCCCGGGCCGAGACACGCTCTCGTCGGCCGGCCCGCGCGGGCCCCGGGCCGGCCGGTACGCGAGAGCTACAGCCAGCCGTTGCGCTTGAAGCCGCGGTGAATGGTGAAACAGATGCCCACGATGAGGGTGAGCACCGCCGGGTAGCCGTACTTCCAGCGCAGCTCCGGCATGTGCTCGAAGTTCATGCCGTACACGCCGCAGATCATCGTGGGCACGGCGATGATGGCCGCCCACGCGGTGATCTTGCGCATGTCCTCGTTCTGCGCGACGGTCGCCTGTGCCAGGTTGGCCTGGAGGATCGAGTTGAGCAGGTCGTCGAAGGAGAGCACCTGCTCGTTGACCCGGGCCAGGTGGTCGGCGACGTCCCGGAAGTACTTCTGGATGTCCGGGTCGACCAGCCGCATCGGGCGCTCGCTCAGCAACTGCATCGGCCGCAGCAGCGGTGAGACGGCCCGCTTGAACTCCAGCACCTCGCGCTTGAGCTGGTAGATCCGGCCCGCGTCGCCGCCGCGCGCGGAGGCGCGACCGCCCTTGGTGGCGCCGTTGGTGGCGGAGAAGACGTCGATCTCCACCTCGTCGATGTCGTCCTGCACGGCGTCGGCCACCGCGATGTACCCGTCCACCACCTGGTCGGCGATGGCGTGCAGCACCGCCGACGGGCCCTTGGCCAGCAGGTCGGGGTCGTCCTGGAGGCGGTGGCGCAGGGCACGCAGCGAGCCCTGGCCGCCGTGCCGGACGGTGACGATGAAGTCCCGACCGGTGAAGCACATCACCTCGCCGGTCTCGACGATCTCGCTGGTGGCGGTGAGTTCCGCGTGCTCGACGTAGTGGATGGTCTTGAAGACGGTGAACAGCGTGTCGTCGTACCGCTCCAGCTTGGGCCGCTGGTGGGCGTGGACGGCGTCCTCGACGGCCAGCGGGTGCAGCCCGAACTCCTGCGCGATGCCGGAGAACTCGCGCTCCGTCGGCTCGTGCAGCCCGATCCAGGCGAAGCCCCCTTCGGCGCGCACCCGGGCCATCGCCTCGGTCGGGCTGACGTGGTCGCTGACCCGCCGGCCGTCGCGGTAGACACCGCAGTCCACGACGGCGCTGGTGACGGACGGATCGCGGGTGGTGTCGTACTCGTTTACGGAATGCCCTCGCCGCAGGGCGGGGCGGACGGCTGCGCGCAGGTCACGAATCATCGACATACGGACTCCTCAGCGGGCCGGTCGTCAGCGGCAGAGCGCGGGGCGCAGCGCGATCCGGAAGGTGGACGTACGGTGCGTCATCGAGCCGTACGTCCGCAAAGCGGATGGCACTCCATGAGCTGGGCGCTGACGTGTTCCACGGGTGGCGGAACACGGAAAGACGGAATGAAGCGGTAGGGCATGCTCTTCCGTGCGAAAGGCGCGGGCGCGAAAGACTCCTCAACTTCCTTGCCGGCGTGGGGTTTCACCCCGTGGCAGCCGGGTACGGAAGGCAGCAGATCACCGAGAGAAGGGGCGCGTCCCGAGCGAGAGGACGGGAGAACAGTCGGTACTGCACGGTCGACTAGGATCCACCGCAGCCCCACCTCCTCCGGCCGGTCCCCCGTAGGGGACGACGTAAGTCCCTGATCAGGCGCCAAGGCTACCAGGGGTGTATGACCCCGGCGTGCCGCTTTGCCTCTTCGATACGGGTTCTATGCTCGCCGCATGGCGAATGTTCTTGAGCTGGTCGAGGCCCGGTTGCGGATGGCGCTGGGCGAGCCGGACGCCCGCGCCGCCATCACCTTCGTCGGCACCGATCGCATCGAGGTGCTGCGCTTCACGGGCGACGCCGCCGGCGACCGTGGCGGGGCCGGCGTCGTGCGCTACGCCACCCTCGGCATGTCGGGCCAGCCCATGGCGGACCCCGCGGACCCGCTGGCCGACCCGGTGCGCGGGCCCCGCGCCGAACTGCTGCTGACCGTGCGGGCGCGGCGGGCCGACACCGACAAGGCGCTTCGCCCGCTGGCCGTACTGGCCGCGTCGCCGCAGGTCGAGGGCGTGATCGTGGCGCCGGGTGGCTCGCTGGACGTGGGCGAGCCGCTGTGGCCCGGGGCGCCGTTCAGCTCCGTCCTGGTGGCCGAGCCCGGCGGCCTGGTGGAGGACCTGGAGCTGCCGGCGCCCATGGACCCGGTGCGGTTCCTGCCGCTGCTGCCGATGACGGCGAACGAGGCGGCGTGGAAGCGGGTGCACGGCGCGGCCGCCCTGGAGGCCCGCTGGCTGGCGCGCGGCACGGACCTGCGCGACCCGCTGCGCCGCTCGGTCTCGCTGGAGGACTGAAGGCCGGCCAACTCCCCGTATCGGCCTCGGCGTTGGGATCGACGCGAGGCGCGCCAGGGTGAGCAAACACACCCCGGACGCTTGTGCGGTGGCTGGCCCACGGGGGTCAACGGAGCCTTGGGGAAACGCGGTTGGGGCGTCACTCGGCCGCCGGCGCCGGGCGCGGCGGCTGCTCGGCGAAGACGCCGACGCCGTCCCGCGTCGCGTGCGCCGGTTCGAGCTCCTCGGCCCGCAGCGTGAGGGCCGAGCGGCGGGCCACCACGATGCCGGCGCCGACCAGGGCCGCGGCGGCGGCGACCACGAACGGCACGTGCGGGTCGCTCCACTCCTCGATCTTGGGCGCCAGGTAGGGCGCCGCGGCGGCGGCGAACCAGCGGACGAAGTTGTACCCCGCGCTGGCCACCGGGCGCGGCGCGTCCGACACGCCGAGCGCGAGTTCGGTGTAGACCGTGTTGTTGACGCCGATGAACGCGCCCGACGCGATGGTGCAGGCGATGGCCGTGGTGTGGTCGCCGTAGCCGAGGACCACCAGGTCGGCGCCCATCAGCACCAGCGAGGCCGCGAGCACCCGTAGCGAGCCGTACCGCTCCTGGAGCCGGGGCGCGACCAGCACCGAGAAGACGGCGAGCAGCGCGCCCCAGGCGAAGAAGACCGCGCCCGAGCGGTACGGCGACATGTCGAGCACGAACGGCGTGAAGGCCAGCACGGTGAAGAACGCGTAGTTGTAGAAGAAGGCCGAGACGGCGGCCGAGGCGAGCCCGCCGTGCCCGAGCGCCCGCAACGGGTCGAGCAGCGCCGTCTTGCGGGCCGGCACGGGCTGTTCGCGCAGGAAGACGCTGATGGCCAGGAAGCCGACCGCCATCAGCACCGCGGTGCCGAAGAACGGGTAGCGCCACTTCATGTCGCCGAGGACCGCGCCGAGCAGCGGCCCGCAGGCCATGCCGAGCCCGAGCGCCGACTCGTACAGCAGGATCGCCGTCGCGCTGCCGCTCGCGTGCTTCCCGTCCGCGCCGCGCGGGCCCACGGGGTGCGCCGCGCCCACGATGACGGCCAGTGCCGTGGAGACGAAGAGCGCGTTGCCCAGGCCCCAGCCGGCGCGGAAGCCGACGAGTTGGCCGACCGAGGTCGCGGTGCCCGAGAGCGCCGCGAAGACGACCACCAGCGCGAGCCCGACCAACAGCGTCCTGCGCCCCCCGATGCGGCTGGAGACGTACCCGGTGACCAGCATGGCCACGGCGGTGATCAGGAAGTACGAGGTGAACAGCAGGGACACCTGGCTGGGCGAGGCGTGCAGGCCGCCCGCGATGGACGGCAGGATCGGGTCGACCAGGCCGATGCCCATGAAGGCCACGACCGAGGCGCCGGCGGTCGCCCAGACCGCCTTCGGCTGGTGCGGGATGCCCCGGCCCCGGCCGCTGCCGGCGTCGAAGGGGTCCTCGTCGGCGTCGTCACGCGCGCTGTGCATGCCCTTCTCCTTGGGTCTCGCGTCGTACAGAGATCGTTGGTAATTACACACATTAAGTTAGCTGAGCTAACTAATGCAAGCTGCATCTAGTTCTGCCCAGTGAGTCGTGCCGGACGGGTGATCGTCCTTGACGCGGCGGCGAGGGGGGAGGACCGTTGACGACTATGAGGGGCGAACCCAGTTGCCCGAAGTGTGGTGGCCGGGTGCGGGCGCCCGGACTGTTCGCCGACTCCTGGCAGTGCGGGGTGCACGGAACCGTGCATCCGCTCCAGCCGGTCGTGCCGCCGAGCGTCGAGGCGCTCGCCGTCGTGGTCAACCGCGCCCAGGTGCCGGTCTGGATGCCGTGGCCGCTGCCGGTCGGCTGGCTGTTCACCGGCGTCGTCTCCGCCGGCGACGACCGCAGCGGCGGCCGGGCCACCGCCGTGGCCTGCTCGGGCCCCGGCCCACTGGGCGGCGCCGGCGAGATGCTGCTGGTCGCGGAGGAGCTCGGCGTCGGCCTCGGCGCCCGGTACGCGGGGATCGACGGCCTCGACCCGGGCCCCATGATGTGCGTCGACCGCCCCCCGCACACCAAGGTGCACGCCGCGGGCCGACCCACCCCGCTGTGGCACGTCAGCGGCGCCCCCGAGGACCGCGCCGTCTTCGCCGGCGAGGCCCGTGGCCTGTGGCTGTGGGTGATCGTCTGGCCCGAGCAGGCCGGCGTACTGCTCTACGACGAGTTCGTCCTCACCGACCTGCGGGACGCCGGCGCCGAGGTGGACCTGCTGCCGTGCGGCGCGCTGTCGCCGCGCGTGCTGTCCTGAGCGGGCGGTGCGGCCGGCGCGGATCGCGTGGCCGGCGTGGACTGGGCGGGCCGGCGCGGACCGCGCGGCCCCCGACGTCGCCCGGGGCGCGGTGTGACGGGGAGCCGACAGCGCGTCGGCGCGGCCGGGCCGGCCGTACCCGTCGGGCGCGGGGTGCTCCTCTCGTACGACTGTGTGGCCGGAGGTGCCGCTATGCCCCGGTACAGTGAAGACGTCCCCCGTCGTCCCCCGAGACCGCCCTGGAGTCCGCGTCGTGCGCATCGACCTGCACACCCACTCCACCGCGTCCGACGGCACGGACACCCCCGCTGAGCTGGTGCGCAACGCCGCGGCCAGCGGTTTGGACGTCGTCGCGCTGACCGACCACGACACCGTCGCCGGGTACGACCAGGCGCGCCGGGCGCTGCCGGCCGGGCTCACCCTGGTCACCGGCGCCGAACTCTCCTGCCGGCTGCGGCTGCCCGGCGGCTCCGGCGCGGAGGGCGACGCGCCCGACAGCGTCAGCCTGCACCTGCTGGCCTACCTCTTCGACCCGCACGAGCCCGAGCTGGCCCGCGAGCGCGAGCTGGTCCGGGACGACCGGGTGCCGCGCGCCCGGGCCATGGTGGACAAGCTGCGCGCCCTCGGCGCGCCCGTGACCTGGGAGCAGGTCGCGCGGATCGCCGGCGACGGCGCGGTCGGCCGGCCGCACGTGGCCGCCGCCATGGTCGAACTCGGCATCGTGCCCAGCGTCTCCGACGCCTTCACCCCGCAGTGGCTCGCCAACGACGGGCGGGCCTATGTCGAGAAGCACGAGCTGGACCCCTTCGACGCGATCCGCCTGGTCAAGGCCGCCGGCGGGGTCACCGTCTGCGCCCACCCGTTGGCGCTCAAGCGGGGCCAGTGCGTGCCCGAGAGCGCGATAGCCGAGCTGGCGTCGGCGGGCCTGGACGGCATCGAGGTCGACCACATGGACCACGACGAGCCGACGCGGGACACGTTGCGTGGCCTCGCCGCCGACCTCGGACTGCTCGCCACCGGCTCCAGCGACTACCACGGCAGCCGCAAGACCTGTCGCCTCGGCGAGTACACCACCGACCCGGAGGTCTACGGCGAGATCATCCGCCGTGCGACCGGCGCCTTCCCGGTGCCGGGCACCGGTGGCTGAGCCCGTCCGCGCCCCGTAGCCACCGCTCGGCCCCGCGCTTCGTGCCGGGTGCGGCCCCGCCCTCCAGGCCGTCAGCGGCCGTCACACGCCCACTGACACGCGTCCCGCGCGCCCTGCCGCGCCCTCGCCCGATTGGGTGGGGTCCGGTGTGCGCCTTGGTGCCGGCGTGGTCGCGCCCGCCGGCGTGCGCGGGGCCGCGCCCCCGCCGTCGGCGCGTTACGGGCCCCCGCGGGGCGCCCCGCTACCGCCCCCACGTCTCCCTGCCCTCACCTCCCTCGTCCCCCTCCCGTTCGTTTCGTCCGGCCCTGTCCCATCCGCTCCGCCCCCTGGCCTGTCCCAGGCCCCGGCTCTTTCCTCGCAAGGCACATCGTGTTCGACTTCGCTCTCTTCGGCTCCCTCTTCCTCACCCTCTTCGTCATCATGGACCCCCCTGGCATCACGCCGATCTTCCTCGGGCTGACCTCCGGGCGCCCCCTGAAGGTGCAGCGCAAGATGGCGTGGCAGGCGGCGACCGTGGCGTTCAGCGTCATCACCCTCTTCGGCATCTGCGGCCAGCAGATCCTGGACTACCTGCACGTGTCGGTGCCGGCGCTGATGGTCGCGGGCGGGCTGCTCCTGCTGCTCATCGCCCTCGACCTGCTGACCGGCAAGTCCGAGGAGCCGACCCAAACCAAGGACGTCAACGTGGCGCTCGTGCCGTTGGGCATGCCGCTGCTGGCTGGGCCCGGCGCGATCGTCTCGGTGATCCTGGCGGTGCAGCACGCCGACGGGTTCGGCGGTCAGCTCTCGGTGTGGTCCGCGATCGTGGCCATGCACGTGGTGCTCTGGCTGGTCATGCGCTATTCGCTGCTGATCATCCGGGTCATCAAGGACGGCGGCGTGGTGCTGGTGACCCGGCTGGCCGGCATGATGCTCTCGGCCATCGCCGTCCAGCAGATCGCGAACGGGATCACCCAGTTCATCCAGGCGGCCTGACGCCCACGGCCCGCCGCCCGTACCGCCGCGCCCCGATCCCGTGTCCCCGGGGTCGGGGCGCGGTCGTCGTTCGGACGGGCGTTCGCAGGCGTCGAGCGCCGGGCCCGCGCCTCGATGCGCGGGCGTACGCGCCGGGGGAGCGAAGGCTCGCGCCGGACGCGGGGAGTGTGTGGGGAGGGGTCTGCGGCGGCTGGCGTACGACGACGCGAGGCGCCCCCGTACCGTGTGGTGGTACGGGGGCGCCTCGCGATGGGCTGCGTCGTCGTGCGGCGACCGGTCGTGTTACCGGGCGGCGGAGTCGGCTGGACGGATGTAGATGCGCTGGCCGACGGAGGCGGCCTGCTGCACGATCCGGTTGACGGAGGCGGCGTCCACGACAGTGCTCTCCACGGCGGTGCCGTCGATGTCGTCAAGGCGCATGATCTCGAAGCGCAAGGCTTCTCCCTTCGTCTGATCCTCCTGAGGAGAACTGTGAGTAGTCGAACGCCTCGCCACCTTGCGAGGCGTTCACATGGGAACAACGAGTTGCCCCGAGCAAACATTCCCTACGCTAAGGAAATTTTTCGACATGCTAATTACTGGCACGTAACAGGAGTGGTCTTGTTTGCTGCGTCACGGCCCGGAAGGGGCCGCCATGCATGACGTCGAGCCCCCGGGCGGGGCCGATCTGGCTGCGATCGCCGCGGGGATCGAGCGCACCAACGAACTGCTCCAGCGGGTGCTGGCCGAGGTCGCCACGACGCCCTCCACGCACGCGATCTTCGTGGACGCCGGGTACGTGTACGCGGCGGCCGGCCGGCTGGTCACCGGCACCGAGGACCGCAGGGCCTTCGAACTGGACACCGAGGGCCTGATCGAGGCGTACATCGACCGGGCCCGCACGATCTTCCCGGACAGCCGGCTGTTGAGGGTGTACTGGTACGACGGCGCGCGCCGGCGCATCCACACCACCGAACAGCAGCGCATCGCCGAGCTGCCCGACGTCAAGGTCAGGCTCGGCAACCTCAACGCCAACAACCAGCAGAAGGGCGTCGACTCGCTGATCCGCACCGACCTGGAGTCCCTCGCGCGGCACCGGGCGATCGGCGACGCCGTGCTCGTCGGCGGCGACGAGGACCTGGTCTCGGCGGTGGAGGCGGCCCAGGGCTACGGGGCCCGGGTGCACCTGTGGGGCATCGAGGCGGCCACCGGGCGCAATCAGGCCGAGCCGCTGCTCTGGGAGGTCGACAGCCAGCGCACCTTCGACCTGGAGTTCTGCAAGCCGTACGTGATGCGCCGGGCCGTGGTCACCGACCTCGCCGGCGAGGCCGGGCCCGGCCACCTGCCCAGCCGCGAGGACGTGCGCTTCGTCGGGGCGCAGGTCGCCGCGCAGTGGCTGGCCAGCCGTGGCCGGGGCGCCCTCGCCGACCTGCTGCCCGGCCACCCCTACCTGCCGGGCTCGGTCGACCAGGAGCTGCTCATCGAGGCCGAGGCGCTGCTCCAGCTCTCGCTACGGGCCCACGCCGACCTGCGCCGGGCGGTACGGGACGGGTTCTGGGACCACCTGCAGGCGCAGTACTGACCCCTGGACAAGCGCCGCGCGGGCCTCGCGCGGGCGTCGGCGGGCCCGTGGCGGCGGGCCGGCGCCGCCCGCGTGGGGCCCGTCGCCGCGCGTGGTGGGCACGGCGGGCCGCCACGCGGCCGTGGCCCGCGGCGGTGGCTCAGGGCGTGATCATGACCTTGAGCGCCTCGCGCCGGTCCATCGCCCGGTACGCCTCGGGGGTCTCCTCAAGCGAGAGGGTGCGGTCGAAGACGCGGCCGGGGTCGACCGTGCCGTCCAGCACGCCGGGCAACAGCGCGTCGATGTAGGCGCGCACCGGCGCGGGCCCGCCGGTCAGCGTGACGTTCGAGCCGAACAGGCTGTCGAAGCCGACCGGCGCCTGCTCGTACTGCGGCACCCCGACCCGGCTGATCACGCCGCCGGCGCGCACGGCGCCGACGGCCATCTCGTACGCCGGCAGGTGACCGACGGCCTCCAGGACGGCGCGCGTGCCGTGGCCGCCGGTCAGCTCGCGGACGGTGGCGATGCCCTCCTCGCCGCGCTCGGGGACGACGTCGGTGGCGCCGAAGAGGCGGCCGATGTCGGTGCGGTCCTTGTGGCGGCCCATCAGGATGATCCGCTCCGCGCCGAGTTGTTTGGCCGACAGGACGGCGAGCAGGCCGACCGCGCCGTCCCCGATCACCGTGACCGTGTCGCCGGGGCGCACGCCGGCCTGCTTGGCGGCGTGGTAGCCGGTGCCGTACACGTCGGCGAGGGTCAGCAGCGACGAGAGCAGCGCGTCGTCCGCGTCGGCCGGCAGCTTCACCAGCGTGCCCTGGGCCTGCGGGACGCGCGCGGCCTCGGCCTGGGCGCCGTTGACGCCGTCCGCGCTGTACCAGCCGCCGTTCGGGCAGGCGGTGTGCAGGCCGGCGCGGCAGTACTCGCAGGTGTTGTCGGCGAAGAAGAACGGGGAGACCACCAGGTCGCCGCGGCGGAAGCCGGAGACGTCGGAGCCGAGTTCCTCGACGACGCCGATAAATTCGTGGCCCATCGCCCGGGGCGCCTCGTCGGCGGTCATGGAGTGGTAGGGGTGCAGGTCGGTGCCGCACACGCAGGAGCGCAGGATGCGCACGACCGCGTCGGTTGGCCGCTCGATCACCGGGTCCGGCGCGTCCAGGACACGCAGGTCTCCGGCCTCGTACATGAACGCTGCCCGCATCGGACCTCTCGCTTTCTACCGGGTCATCGGGGACGACGAGTCCTGTAACCCCGCGGTACACGGAGCGTCATGAAGCGTGACCTGCCGGGACCGCCGACCGCAACCGTCGCGGTCAGGCCCTGGCGGCGACGGATTTCCGCTGGTCAGAGCGGGAATATTGGCGGATTGGCAGCCGGGTCGCGCGCCGGTCAGGGCGCGGGCGCGCGCGGGCTCGGCCGGGCGGCGCCCGGCGCGCGGTCGCCGGGGCGCGGGCCCGCCGCGCGCCAGAAGTCGACCAGGGCGCGGGCCGTCTCGGCCGGCCGGTCGACCGCGGGGGAGTGCTCCGCGCCGTCGATCACGGTGCGGTGGGCCCCGAGCCTGGCCGCCATCGCGTCCATCCGCGACACGGGCCAGACGTAGTCGACGGCGCCGGACAGCACGTGCATCGGCAACGCCACCTCGGCCAGCTCCGCCACGCGGTCCTCCTCGGTCATCAACTGCCGCGCGGTGCCCGCCAGTTGCTCCCGGCGGGTGGCCAGCCAGCGGCGCTGGAGGAACTCCCGCACGGCCGCCGGCTCGCTCGCGTCGGCGGCCTCCGGCGGATCGAGCCGCCGCATCGCCCGCCACACCTCGGGCATCTCCCACGCCGCCAGCGCCTCGGTCAGCATCCGCAACCTGGCCTGCTGGCTCTCGACCACCGCGGCGGGCCCCGCGCTCATCAACGTGAGAGAGGCGAACGCCGCCGGTTCGCGCAGCACGGCGGAGCGGGCGATGAGGCCCCCCAGCGAGTGCCCGAGCAGGTGTACGGGGCGGCCGTCGCCGACCGCGGCGGCCTGCGCCAGCACGTCCAGGGCCAACTCCGCGCGCGCGTACGCCGACTCGTCGGCCGGGCCGTCGCTCTCGTACTGCCCGCGGCCGTCCACGGCCACCACCCGGAACCCGGCCTCGGCCAGCGGCGCGAGCAGCGTGATGAAGTCCTCCTTGCTGCCGGTGAAGCCCGGCAACAGCAGCGCCGTCCCGACCGTCGCTCCCTCGGGCAGCGCGTCGTGCACCGCGAAGGCGCCGCGCTCGGTGGGCAGGGCGTAGGCCCGGGCGTGCGGCGGGAGGTCGAGGTGGGGCGGCCTGCTCATGCGGTCGAGGCTAACCCGGGGTGGCGACGTCGGCCGGCCGGCAACGGGCTCGTTCGCCAGAGGTTCGCCCCGCCGCGCCCGCCCCGGCGCCCGCCGTTCCCCGCGCGCGGGCGCGGGTGCCGGGGCGGGGTGTTCGGCCGGCGCGAGGTCCTTGGCCGGCGCGGGTGGGCGCGCCGACGGAGTCGCCCGGCGGGTGCGGGTGGGCGCGCGGGCAGCGCGAAGGCCGAGGGCCCGGGACGCTGGGTGCGTCGTCGGGCCCTCGGCCTCGGTGCCGTGCGGGGTGCGCGGGTCAGCTCTCCTGAGCGGCCTCGGAGCCGGCCGCGCTGCGGCTGCGGGTGCGACGGCGGCGCGGCTTGGCCGGGGCCTCGCCGGCCTCGCCGCCGCCCGCCTCGCCGGTGGTGGCCGCGGCGGTACGGGGCGCGGCGGTCTTGCGGGCCGGGCGCGACCGCTTCGCCGGGGCGCTGGCCTCGGCGCCGGCGGCGCTGTCGGGCGCGCCGGCCTCGGTCGCGACGTCCGTCACCGGCTTGGCCTCGGCGGCCCCGGAGCGGGTGCGCCGGCGGCGGCGCGGCTGGCGCACGACGCCCGGCTCGGCGGTGGCGGCGGTGCCGTCGGCCGCGTCCAGGGCCTCGCCGGCCTTGGCCGTGGTCGTGGCCTCCGTGGCGGTCGCCGTGGCGTCGGCCGCGCCGTCCAGGTCCTGGCCGCCGCGGGTGCGCCGGCGCTGGCGCGGCGGGCGGGTGCGCGCCGGACGCTCGCGCTCCGCCGGGGCGGCGGCGGGCTTGCGACCGCGCGCGGCCCGGCCGCCGGTCTCGCCGAGGTCCTCGACCTCCTCGGCGGCGAGCCCGGCCCTGGTCCGCTCGGCCCGCGGCAGTATGCCCTTGGTGCCGGCCGGGATGGACAGCAGCTCGTAGAGGTGCTCCGAGGTGGAGTACGTCTCCTCGGGCTCGTCGAACGGCAGGTCGAGCGCCTTGTTGATCAGCTTCCAGCGGGGGATGTCGTCCCAGTCCACCAGGGTGATCGCGATGCCGGAGTTGCCCGCGCGGCCGGTGCGGCCGATGCGGTGCAGGTAGGTCTTCTCGTCCTCGGGGGACTGGTAGTTGATGACGTGGGTCACGCCCTCGACATCGATGCCGCGGGCCGCGACGTCGGTGCAGACCAGGACGTCGACCTTGCCGTTGCGGAAGGCGCGCAGCGCCTGCTCGCGGGCGCCCTGGCCGAGGTCGCCGTGGACGGCGCCGGAGGCGAAGCCCCGGCGCGAGAGCTGCTCGGCGATGTCGGCGGCGGTGCGCTTGGTACGGCAGAAGATCATCGCCAGGCCGCGCCCGTCGGCCTGCAGGATGCGCGCGACCATCTCCGGCTTGTCCATGGAGTGGGCGCGGAAGACGTGCTGCTTGATGTTGGCGACCGTCTGGCCCTCGTCGTCCGGCGCGGTGGCGCGGATGTGCGTGGGCTGCGACATGTAGCGGCGCGCGAGCGAGATGACCGCGCCCGGCATGGTCGCCGAGAACAGCATGGTCTGCCGGCGGGCCGGCAGGAACTGGATGATCTTCTCGACGTCGGGCAGGAAGCCCAGGTCCAACATCTCGTCGGCCTCGTCGAGGACGAGGCCACGGATCTCGGAGAGGTTGAGCTTCTTCTGCCCGGCGAGGTCGAGCAGGCGGCCCGGGGTGCCGACGATCACGTCGACGCCCTTCCTGAGCGCCTCGACCTGGGGCTCGTAGGCCCGGCCGCCGTAGATCGACAGGACGCGCACGTTACGTACCTTGCCGGCGGTCAGCAGGTCGTTGGTCACCTGCTGGCACAGCTCGCGGGTGGGGACGACCACGAGCGCCTGCGGGGCGTCGGAGAGCTGGTCGGGCGTGGCCCGGCCGGCCTCGACGTCGGCGGGCACGGTGACCCGCTCCAGCAGGGGGAGGCCGAAGCCGAGCGTCTTGCCGGTGCCGGTCTTGGCCTGACCGATGACGTCGGAGCCGCTGAGGGCCACCGGGAGCGTCATCTCCTGAATGGGGAAGGGGGACGTGATGCCGACGGCCTCAAGGGCCTCGGCGGTCTCGGGGAGAATCCCGAGTTCTCTGAACGTAGACAGGATGCTTGCCTCTTCTGTGAGACGCGGCGCGAGGCGGCGAAGGGGGTCGTACCGCACCGGGTACTTGGCCGACCGGGGACGGGCCGGATGGCGCGGGACCACTGCCTCCGCTCAGGCGCGCACACCGCGAGCGGTTCCCTCTCGCCGTACGTATGTCTCATACGCGCCGCGTGGAGGGCGGTCGATTTGGAGCCGATCGGGCCACCGACCGGGCATCCGCATGCGTGGAACGACCCGCCGATAATGGGCGGGCTCTTTACCACTGTACCCCGGATACGGCGCTCCATCCGGAGGCTTGTTTGAGTGCGACGATGAACACACTCCGCTCCGCCCGGGGCCGCCGGGGCTGACCAGGGGCTTCCGCGTGCCCCCAGGCGGACTATTGTGCGCGTCATGGAGACGCCCAACGCCGCTGACAGCACGCCCGACGACGCCCCCGAGAGCACCGGTATCGCCGCCCAGGACTGGGCGCAGGCGTCCGCTGAGCCGCAGTACCGGGCCGCGGTCATCGACCTGCTCGGCGCCCTCGCCTACGGCGAGCTGGCCGCCTTCGAACGGCTCGCGGAGGACGCCAAGCTCGCGCCGACCATCGACGACAAGGCGGAGCTGGCGAAGATGGCGTCGGCCGAGTTCCACCACTTCGAGCGGTTGCGGGACCGGATCGCGGCGATCGAGGCGGAGCCGAACGAGGCCATGGAGCCCTTCGCCGCCGCGCTGGACGAGTTCCACCGCCAGACGGCGCCGTCAGACTGGCTCGAGGGCCTGGTCAAGGCGTACGTCGGCGACTCGATCGCCAGCGACTTCTACCGCGAGGTGGCCACCCGGCTCGACACCGACACCCGCGACCTGGTGCTCCAGGTGCTGGACGACACCGGGCACGCGTCCTTCGCGGTGGAGAAGGTGCGCGCCGCCATCCAGGCCGACCCGCGGGTCGGCGGACGGCTGGCGCTGTGGGCGCGGCGGCTGATGGGTGAGGCGCTCTCGCAGGCGCAGCGGGTGGTCGCCGACCGCGACGCGCTCTCCACGATGCTGGTGGGCGGCGTGGCCGACGGCTTCGACCTGGCCGAGGTCGGCCGGATGTTCTCGCGGATCACCGAGGCACACACCAAGCGGATGGCCGCGCTCGGCCTCTCGGCCTGACGCGGCCGGCCGCACAGCGGCACGCCCCGGCCGTGGGGCCGGGGCGCGGGGCGCGTGTGTGCCTGGTCGTCGAGCTGAGCCGTCGGACTGGACCGTCGGACTCCGGTGGCTCCTCAGGCCGCCGCGGAGCGGCGCAGCCGCCCACTGGGGCGGCGGACGAGGAGCGACAGCAGGGCCACGGCCATGATCAGCGAGGTCGTCAGGGTCGCCGTGGGGTGGCCGTCGCCGAGCACCGAGTGTCCGAGCAGGGCGCCGAACAGCGCGGCGCCGGGGCCGGTGGACAGGACCAGCGGGGTCGACGGCAGTTGCCGCGGCAACCAGCGGAGCGCCGCGACGGCGACGGCGAGGCCGATCAGTACCGAACAGAGCGCTTCCAGGATCATGTGCTTTTCCTCCCGCGCGAGCCGTAGAGCAGTCGCAAATCGGTCCCAGCCGTACTACCCTGCGCGCGCCGGTGACAATCTTTGTCGACACATCGACGGCGGGGCCGGTGGACTGATCCACCGGCCCCGCCGTCGTCTGCTGTGGCCCGAGGGCCGGACTGCTGTGGCCCGAGGGCCGGAAGAGCGGAGCCCGGGTCTCAGAGCGCGCTGAAACCGACCTTGCGGGCCGACTGCTCACCGATCTCCACGTAGGCGAGCCGGTCGGCCGGAACGAGGACCCTGCGGCCGTGCTCGTCCACCAGGCTCAGCAACTGCGCCTTGCCACCGAGCGCGTCCGCGACGGCGCGCTCCACCTCCTCGGCAGACTGCTCGCTCTCCAAGACGATCTCGCGAGGCGCGTGCTGCACGCCGATCTTGACCTCCACGGCCATGTCCCTCCGACGGTCCGGGTTTCCCCTGGCCACCGGCCAGGAGAGGTGCGCGGTTCCCGCGCCGTACGGACACATTAGCCGCATCGCGCGGCGGGTCCGGGGGTCCGTGGACGATCACCGTCGCGCGCGGGCGCGCGAGCGGCCCGGCGCGTGCGCGACGCCCGCGCCGGCCACCGGTGACGGCGGCCGGCGCGGGCGCCTGGCGCGGTGCCGGGGGCGGCCCGCCGGTCGGGCCGGCGGGCCGCGGGTCGGTACGGCTAGCCCGCCTCCGGGCCCTGGCCGTCCGCGCCGTGCAGCGGGAAGCCCGCGATGCCCCGCCAGGCCAGCGAGGTCACGAGCTGCACCGCGGTGTCGCGCGGGATGTCGCTCTCGCTGGAGAGCCAGTAGCGCGCGACGACCTGCGAGACGCCGCCGAGCGCGACGGCCAGCAGCATGGACTGGTCGGACGGCAGCCCGGTGTCCTCGGCGATCACCTCGGAGATCGCCTCGGCGCACTGGAGCGAGACGCGGTCCACGCGCTCGCGCACCGCGGGCTCGTTGGTCAGGTCGGACTCGAAGACGAGGCGGAAGGCGCCGCCCTCGGCCTCGACGTAGGCGAAGTACGCGTCCATCGTCGCCGTGACGCGCAGCTTGTTGTCGGTCGTCGAGGCGAGCGCGGTGCGCACCGCCTGCAACAGCGCCTCACAGTGCTGGTCCAGCAGGGCCAGGTAGAGGTCGAGCTTGCCAGGGAAGTGCTGGTAGAGCACCGGCTTGCTGACCCCGGCGCGCTCGGCGATGTCGTCCATCGCCGCGGCGTGGTAGCCCTGCGCGACGAAGACCTCCTGGGCAGCGCCCAGGAGCTGATGACGTCGGGCTCGGCGCGGCAGGCGCGTGCCTCGTGGGCGCGCCTCGGTCTGCTCGATGGCTGTCACGCCGCCTCCCAGGTGGGTCGTTCCGTGCACGGTGTTCACCGCGCCCGCCATCGTACTTTTGGGTAACCGAGGCGCGCGCGGCCCGTGCGGAGAATTTCACGGACCGGGCACCGGGGGAAGCCGACAAAAGGGATGGATCATCGGTAGTCCTCTTCGTCGGTCTCCACGATCCGGTGCTGCTCGGCGACGTCGGCGGGGTTCGCCGCCGTCGGGTCGAGGTCGATGGGCTGCTCGTCCCGGTCGGGTGCGAGGGCGGCGCGCTGCTCGGCGCTGTCCGCCTCGGGCGCCTCGACGCTCCGGTCGCCGTCGGTGTCCGTGGTCGGCTCCTCGTCGGGAAAGTGCTCCGGATCGGTGGGATCGATGGGCTCGGTCAGATCGGTCGGATCAATGGGCTCGATGGGCATATGGCTCCCCTTTCCAGGGCGAGCGCCCTCTATACGAGCCTACGAGGGGTCGCTGTCGCGCGCTATGCGCCGCGACCGCGTGCGCGGCCCGGCGCACTCCCACGGCCACGCTTCCGCAGCACGGCGCCGACGCGCTGCTCGGAGCGGTATGGCAGGGGTGCGCGGGGCGCGTCAGGCGGGTGGGGCGAGTGAGGAGGTACGGAGAGGAAGGGGGAGGTAAGGGGAATGGCGGATGACGTGGTCGTTCGTACCCGTGATGGCGAACACACGAACGTGCCACGTGATCGTCTCGTAACATTGCTCCATGTCTTCCACCGACTCGCCAAGGCCGTGCAGCGCGCCCGCGTCGGTGCCGGGCGAGCCGGCCCGTGCCGGCGAGCGGCTGCGCGAGGTGCGGCTGGCCGGGTACACGCTGGCGGTGCGCTCCCGGGCGCCCGACCGCGCGGACCTGCCGCCCGCCCTGTACGTGCACGGCCTCGGCGGCTCCTCCGACAACTGGTCGCTGCTGATGGCCGAGTTGACGGACGTGGTGGACGGCGAGGCCGTCGACCTGCCCGGGTTCGGCTTCTCGCCGCCGCCCGAGGACGGCACGTACTCGCTGGCGAGCCATGCCAGGGCCGTGGTCCGGCTCATCGAGGCGGGCGGGCGCGGTCCGGTGCACCTGTTCGGCAACTCGATGGGCGGCGCGGTCGTCACCCGGGTCGCCGCCGCGCGGCCCGACCTGGTGCGCACGGTCACCCTCGTCTCGCCCGCGCTGCCCGAGGTGCCGCCCCAGCGCACGGCGCTGCCCACCGCGCTGCTCGCGGTGCCGGGCGTCACCCGCCTCTTCCGCCGCCTGACCAGGGACTGGACGGCCGAGCGGCGCACCCACGAACTGCTGGCGCTGTGTTACGGCGATCCCACGAGAGTGGACCCGCAACACCTGGCGGCCGCCGTCGCCGAGTTCGAGCGGCGGCTGGCCCTCCCGTACTTCTGGGACGTGCTGGCGCGCTCGGCGCGGGGCGTGGTCGACTCCTACACCCTCGGTGGCCAGCACTCGCTGTGGCGGCAGGCGGAGCGGGTGCTCGCGCCGACGCTGCTGGTGTACGGCATGCGGGACCAGCTCATCTCGTTGCGGATGGCCCGGCGCGCACAGGCCGCCTTCCGGGACGCCCGGCTGCTGACCCTCCTCGACGCGGGGCACGTCGCGATGATGGAGTACCCCGAAACGGTGGCGCGAGCCTTCCGTGAACTGCTGAACGACCTGGAACTGCGCGCGAAGGTGGAGCCCGTGGAGTCTGACGAAGCCGAGGGTGCCCCGGGCCGGCGCCCGGCGCGGCCCACCGGGCCCGCCGCGGGGCAGGGCGCGAGCAGGGGCGCTGCTGCGCGTGGGTAGGCACAGCGCGCGCGGCCCGCGGCCCCGCGACGGGCGCTCCGGCGTACCCGGCCCACGCCCCGCGCCGCCCGGCCCCAGACCGGCCGCGCCCGGGGGGTACGGAGAGACGTTCCCGCAGGCCGCCACGGCCCCCGCGACCGGTGAGGGCGCACCGCGCGTCGCGCCGGCCCCCGCGGACACCCCGGCGCACGGCGTCCCGTACGCCGACGGCACCCCGGCCCGTGGCGTGCCGCGCGTCGGCGCTCCGCGCTCGCGGGGCCCGGCCGAGCCCGCCACCACCCCGCCGCACGGCACCCCGGCGCACGACGGCACCGCGACCGGCGGCGGCCCCGGTGGGCATCCCGAGCAGCGCGAGCCCGGCGGCTGGGGCGCGTTGGGCGGCTCTCCTCGGCGGTGGGTCGGTCGCGGCGCGGACGGTCGGAACGTGGCCGGTCGCGGGGCGGCCGGCGCCGACCCGGCGGACGCGGGGCGCGTGCCGGTGCGCGGAGGCGTTCCCGGGCCGCGCCGGGAGTACCTGGAGGCGTTCGACGGGCCCAACGCCGGCGAGGCCGGCGACGCGGACACCGGGCGAGGCCGTCGCGGCCCGGCCGCGGGCGCCGGTGTGCCCTCGGCCAGGGAGGCCGTGGCCGGGACCGAGGACCGTCAGGAGTCGGGCACGCCGGCGCGCGAGCCAGCGGGCGAGGGTACGGACCCGGCCGCCGGCGGCTCGGCGAGCGCCGGTGACGACACGGGGCGGCCCGGCCGTGGACGGGCCGGGCGCGCCGCGCCGCCGGCCGGTGGCAGGGGTCGCACGTTCACCGGGATCGCCGCCGCGGCGGTGACCACGGTGCTCGCGATCGTGGTGGCCGGCCAGGTGACCGCCGACCCGCAGGACGCCGACACGGCCCAGCCCGGCGGCGCCACGGAGCGGACCGGGGGCGGCGAGGCGTCGCGCTCGGACGGGCGCCCCACGCCGGCCCCGCCGCCGCCCCCGCCCTCGTACGAGGAGAAGTTGGCGACCAAGTACCCGCTGGACCCGAAGCTGAAGGGGCCGGGCAAGTTCACCACCGTGCCGGGGGGCGACAAGGCGCCGGGCCGGGGCGAGGTGGTGCGCTACCGGGTGGACGTGGAGAGCGAACTGCCGCTGGAGGCAGAGCTGTTCGCGAAGGCCGTACACAAGACACTGAACGATGAGCGCAGTTGGGGCCGGGGCGGGCAGCGCACTTTCGAGCGGGTCTCCTCCGGGTCGGCGCGCTTCGTGATCAGTCTGGCCAGCCCCGGGACGACGGCCACCTGGTGCGCCAAGTCCGGCCTGGACATCACACAGGACAACGTCTCGTGCGACTCGGCGGCCACCGAGCGCATCATGATCAACGCCTATCGGTGGGCCCAGGGCGCGAAGACGTTCCGCGACGACCAGACGACGGTCTACCGGCAGATGCTCATCAACCACGAGGTGGGGCACCGGCTCGGCCGGGACCACGAGGGGTGCCCGAGCGACGGGGCGCTGGCGCCGGTGATGATGCAGCAGACCAAGCTGCTGCACACCGACGACGCCACCTGCCGGGTGAACGCCTGGCCGTACCCGGACGGCGCGAAGGACAAGCGAGGCCGGTAGCGGGCGCGGCGCGCGGCGCGCGGGGGCTCCGTGCCCCGGGCGTTGGCGTCACGGAGGCGGCGGTGGCGGGGCACGGCGCCGGTCGCCGAACGGGGCCGACGGGCTCCTCCACGGGCGTGCGTCGCGGCGCGGTGGAACGGCTCCGCCAGTGGCGTTCGGCGGTGGGGCGAGCCGCCGCCACGCCCGTCACCAGGGGTTTCGCTCGCCGACGCGCCGCGTTGCGGCGGGCGTGGGGCGGCGTTGGCCGGGCGGGCGGCCGTCCCGCATGGCGATACTCACTGTCTCCTTATATGAGACATCTTTGCCAGGTGGCGAAAAATCGTTCAGTCTTCTGCGCATGTCGCGTCGTCCTGCCATCGAGATCGCCAGCTTCGAGCTGGCGCTCATTGGCGTGACCGGACACGCCGTCGCCGACATTCACTGTCGCCAGGGCCAGCGTCACCTGACTTCCGCCTGACGCGGACTCAGGACCGGCCCGCCCCGCCCGCGCACCGCATCGCGCGTCACACGGCCTCACCGCCGTCTCCCTCATTCCGCATCCGCCCGGTGGCGGTCCGACCCGTCGACTGACGGGGCCCACCTCCGCCCGCCGCGCTCCGGATGCCTCCTGCTGCGAAAGGCGTACTTCGTCATGCGTCAACTGCCCCTCATATCCCGCCGCGTGGCCGCGGCGGCCGTCAGCGTCGTTCTGCTCGGCGGCGTGGCCGCCTGCGGACCCGAGGACAGTGACAGCAAGGGCGCCGGGGGCGGGAGCGAGGGCGCGCCCCAGAAGGGCGGCACGCTCACCATCCTCAACTCCCAGGCCCAGACGGACTTCGACCCGGCCCGGCTCTACACCTCGGGCGGCGGCAACATCCCCGGGCTCGTCTTCCGCACCCTGACCACCCGCAACCGCGAGGACGGCGCGGCCGGCGCCAAGGTCGTGCCCGACCTGGCCACCGACACCGGCAGGCCGAGCAAGAACGCCACCGTGTGGACGTACACCCTCAAGGACGACCTCAAGTACGAGGACGGCTCCAAGATCACCACGGCGGACATCAAGTACGGCATCGAGCGCTCGTTCGCGGCCGAGCTGTCCGGCGGCGCGCCCTACCTGCGCGACTGGCTGATCGGCGGCGACACCTACCAGGGCCCGTACAAGGACAAGAAGGGGCTCGACTCGATCGAGACGCCCGACGAGAAGACCATCGTCTTCCACCTGCGCAAGCCCGAGGGCGACTTCCCGTTCGTGGCGACGCAGACCCAGTTCGCGCCGGTGCCGAAGGACAAGGACAAGGGCACCGCGTACGAGAACCACCCGATCTCCTCCGGCCCGTACAAGGTCGTCAAGAACGTCGGCGACGGCGAGCGGATGACGCTGGAGCGCAACCCGCACTGGTCGGAGAAGACCGACGCGGAGCGGCACGCCTACCCGGACAAGGTGGAGGTCAAGGCCGGGCTCGACTCGGCCGTCATCAACCAGCGGCTGTCCACCGGCTCCGGGGCCGACGCCGCCGCGGTGACCACCGACACCAACCTGGGCCCGGCCGAACTCGCGCAGGTCAGCGGCGACAAGGAGCTGGCGGGCCGGGTCGGCACCGGGCACTTCGGGTACACCAACTACCTGGCGTTCAACCCGAAGGTCAAGCCGTTCGACAACCCCAAGGTGCGGCAGGCCATCAGCCACGCCATCAACCGCACCAGCGTGGTCAACGCCGCCGGCGGCTCCTCGCTCGCCGAGCCGGCCACCACCTTCCTGCCCGAGCGCGAGTTCTTCGGCCACACCCCCTACGACCACTTCCCCGCGGGCCCCACCGGCGCCCCGGACAAGGCGAAGAAGCTGCTGGCCGAGGCGGGCTACGAGGACGGTCTGACGATCACCCTCACCCACTCCACCGCCAAGGACTTCGCGACCAGCCCCGAGGTGGCCACCGCCGTACAGGAGGGGCTGAAGAAGGCCGGCATCACGGTCAAGCTCCAGGGCCTGGAGGACAACGACTACAGCGAGAAGACCAAGAGCGTGAAGGACGCGCCCGGCTTCTTCCTCGCCGCCTGGGGCGCCGACTGGCCCGCCGGCGGCCCGTTCCTGGCACCGATCTACGACGGCCGCCAGATCGTCAAGGACGGCTCCAACTACAACCACGCGCAGCTCGACGACAAGGCCGTCAACGCCGAGATCGACGCCATCAACAAGCTGACCGACCTGAAGGCCGCGGCCAAGCGGTGGGGCGCGCTGGACAAGAAGATCGGCGAGCAGGCGCTGTCCGTGCCGCTGTTCCACCCGGTCTACAAGCGGCTCTACGGCAAGGACGTCAAGAACATCGTGATCAGCGACTGGACCGGCGTGCTCGACGTCTCGCAGGTCGCGGTCCGGTGATCCGGGTGCGCACGACCACCGCACGGGTCGCGCCCCGCGCGGCCCGCGAGGAGACCTCGTGACCAGCGACGTGTTGGTCACGACCCAGGCGGGGGCCCCGGCCCCCGCCTCGGGGGCCCGCCAGGTGTGGCGGCGGCTGCGGGCGCGCAAGGCCGCCGTGGTCGCCGGCGCCGGGCTGGCCCTGCTCGTCCTGCTCGCCCTGGCCGCGCCGCTGCTGTCGGCGCTCACCGGCCAGGACCCCAACACGTACCACGACGACCTGGTGGACTCGGCCCGTGGCGGCGTGCCCACCGGCACCTGGGGCGGCGTCAGCGCCGAGCACTGGCTCGGCGTGGAGCCGGGCACCGGGCGCGACCTGTTCATCCGCCTCGTCTACGGGGCCCGCGTCTCGCTCGTGGTGGCCGTCGGCGCCACCGTGCTCCAGGTGCTGATCGGCGTGGTCATCGGCATCGCGGCCGGGTTCGGCAGCCGGTTCGTGGACGGGCTGCTCAGCCACGTCAGCGACGTGTTCATCGCGCTGCCCATGCTGGCGTTCGTGATCGCGCTGACGGCCGTGGTGCCCGCGGACTTCCCCCGCCCGCTGCTGCTCGTGCTGGTCATCGCGCTGTTCGGCTGGGCCGGCACGGCGCGCGTGGTACGGGCCCAGACGCTGTCGCTGAAGAAGCTCGACTTCGTCGCCGCGGCGCGGCTCGGCGGCTCGGGGCCCTTCCGGGTCGCCCGCCGCGAACTGCTGCCCTCGCTCGCCGCGCCCGTCATCACCTACTCGGCGATCCTGCTGCCGAGCAACATCGTGGCCGAGGCCGCGCTCTCCTTCCTCGGCGTCGGCATCCGACCGCCCACGCCGTCCTGGGGGCAGATGCTCTCGACGGCGACGACCTGGTTCCGGGCCGACCCGGCCTACGTCCTGCTCCCGGCCGGCCTGCTGTTCCTCACCGTGCTCGCGTTCACGGTCCTCGGCGACGCCCTGCGGGTGGCGCTCGACCCGCGCGAGGCGTCCCGGCTCGGCGCCGGCAGGCGGCGCGCCCGCAAGGCGGGCAGGTCCGGCGCGGTCGGTGCGGTCGCCGCGCTCGGCAAGGCCGGTGCGGTCGGCAAGGTCAGCGAGGCCGGTGCGTCCGGCCAGGCCAGTGGACCCGGCAAGGCCGGTGCGTCCGGCGGGGCCGGTGTGCCCGGTGTGTCGGAGACGCCTGGCACCGCTCAGAAGGGAGGCCCGGCATGATCCCGTATCTGCTGCGCCGGGTGGCCGGCGCCGTCCTGGTGCTGTTCGTGCTGTCGATCGTCGTGTACGCGATGTTCTACGCCGTGCCCGGCGACCCGGCCAAGCTGGCCTGTGGCCCGCGCTGCAACCCGGAGCAACTGGCACAGGTCCGCGACCAACTGCGTCTCGACGACCCGCTGCCGGTGCGCTACTGGCACTTCCTCCAGGGCCTGTTCGCCGGGCAGGACTTCTCCACCGGCACCGCGGTCCTGCACTGCGACGCCCCCTGCTTCGGCCTCTCGTACCAGAACGACCAGCAGGTCACCGAGCTGATCTCGCAGCGGCTGCCCGTCACCGCGTCGCTGGCCCTCGGCGCCATGGTGCTGTGGCTGATCCTCGGCGTCGGCACCGGGTTGCTCTCGGCGCTGCGCCGGGGCGGGATCACCGAGCGGTTGCTCACCTGGTTCACGCTGGCGGGGACGGCGACGCCGGTGTTCATCATCGGGCTGCTGCTGCTCATGCTCTTCTGCGCCCAACTGCGCTGGCTGCCCTTCCCCTCGTACGTGCCGCTGACCGAGAACCCCGAGCAGTGGGCGTGGAACATGCTGCTGCCGTGGACCGCGCTCGCGCTCATCGAGTCGGCCAAGTACGCGCGGCTGACCCGCAGCTCCCTGCTGGAGACGCTGGCCGACGACCACATCCGCACCTTCCGCGCCTACGGGGTCTCCGAGCGCGCCATCGTGGGGCGGCACGCCCTGCGCGGGGCGCTGCCACCGGTGATCGCGCTGACCGCGCTCGACCTCGGGTCGCTGTTCGGCAGCGCGATGCTCACCGAGACGCTCTTCGGGCTGCCGGGGCTCGGCCAGTTGCTGGTGCACTCGGTGCGGACCATCGACCTGCCGGTCGTGGTCGCCGTCGTGCTGGTCACCGGCGCGGCCGTGGTCATCGCCAATATCGTCGCCGACCTTCTCTATGCGGCAACCGATCGGAGGGTGACCCTGACATGAGCGAACAACGGTCAGTAGAGGCCACAACCGAGCGGAACGCGACCAAGGTCGGACCCGGGCCCGGGCCCGGGCAGAACGCGACCGAGACCGCGATCGAGACCGCGACCGGTCCCGAGCCGGCTACGGCGCGGCCGGAGCCGCTGGTGCGGGTCGAGAACCTCAGCGTCGGCTTCCCGGCGGCGGACGGCGGGGGCACGGCCTCCGGGCCCGACGCCGGGACGGCGACCGTACGGGCCGTGGACGGGCTCTCCTTCACGCTGGAGCCGGGCGCCGCGCTCGGCATCGTCGGGGAGTCCGGGTCGGGCAAGAGCACCGTGGCGTTCGCCCTGCTCGACCTGCACCGAGGCACCGGCGCCCAGGTCAGCGGCGCGGTGCGGGTCGCGGGGCGGGACGTGCTCACGGCCGACGACGCGGCGCTGCGCCGGATACGCGGCGGGGTGGCGGCCATGGTCTTCCAGGACCCGCTCTCCTCGCTCGACCCGTACCTGGCGATCGGCGACCAGATCGCCGAGGTGTACCGGGTGCACCACCGGGACGCGTCCCGGCGCGCGGCGCGCGCCCGCGCCGTCGAGGTGCTCGACCGCGTCGGCATCCCGGACGCGGCGCGCCGCTCCCGGTCCCGGCCGCACGAGTTCAGCGGCGGCATGCGGCAGCGCGCGCTGATCGCGATGGCGCTCTCGTGCGAGCCACGGCTGCTGATCGCCGACGAGCCCACCACGGCGCTCGACGTCACCGTGCAGGCCCAGATCCTCGCGCTGCTGGCCGAACTGCGGGCCGAGACGGGCATGGGCCTGCTCCTGGTCACGCACGACCTCGGGGTCGCCGCCTCCAGCGTGGACGACCTGCTGGTCATGCGCGCGGGCCGGGAGGTCGAGCGCGGCCCGGTCAACGCGGTGCTCAGCGCCCCGCGCGAGCCGTACACCCGTGCGCTGCTCGCGGCGGTGCCACGTGTCGAACAGGCGCGCGGGGACCGAGCCCGGGTCCCGTTCCCCGCGCCGGCGGAGAGCCGGAGCGAGGCCGGGACCACCGCCGGGACGGCGCCCGCGACCGTCGCCGGAGCCGTCGCCGGAGCCGCCGCCGAGGCCGCCCCCGGTGGCGAGCCGAAGGCCGCGACCGCGACGTCGGACGTGGCGCACGTGGTGGACACGGGCCCCGCCCACCCCGCGCCGGCCACGGCCGCCGAGGCGGACCGGGAGGCGAGCGGAGCGGCGGAGACCGAACTGCTGTTGGAGGTGGACGGGCTGCGCCGGGAGTTCGGCAAGCGGCGGGCCCGCACGGTCGCGGTGGACGACGTCTCGCTGACGCTGCGCGCCGGCGAGACGCTGGGCGTCGTCGGTGAGTCCGGCAGCGGCAAGACGACGCTGGGCCGGATGATCGTCCGCCTCCTGGAGCCGTCCGGCGGTTCGCTGCGCTACCGGGGCCGCGAGATCGGCGGGCTGCGCGAGCGCGAACTGCGCCCGTTCCGCAGCGAGTTGCAGATGGTCTTCCAGGACCCGGTGGCGTCCCTGAACCCGCGCCGCAGCATCGGCGAGTCCATCGCCGACCCGCTGCGCGCCGCGGGGAAGCTGACCGGGCCGGAGATCGTCGCGCGGGTGCGCGGGCTGCTGGAGCGGGTCGGCCTCGACCCCGACTGGTACCACCGCTACCCGCACGAGTTCAGCGGTGGCCAGCGGCAACGGGTCGGCATCGCGCGGGCGCTGGCGCCCGAGCCCCGGCTCATCGTCTGTGACGAGCCGGTCTCCGCGCTCGACGTCACGACGCAGGCCCAGATCGTGCGGCTGCTCGGCGACCTCCAGCGCGAGCTGGGCCTCGCGCTGATCTTCATCGCCCACGACCTGGCCGTCGTACGACAGGTGAGCGACCGGGTCGCCGTCATGCGCGGTGGCCGGATCGTCGAGGAGGGCGAGACGGACGCCGTGTACGACGATCCGCAACACCCGTACACCCGTTCCCTGCTGGCGGCGGTGCCCCTGCTGGCAGGGGCGGAACGGCCGGCGGAGGCCGTGTCGAGCGAGCGGGTGGGGGCCGTCGTATAGCGCCTCGCAACGCCGACTGGCCGTAAAAGTTACGGCTGTTCACCCCTTCTGGTGGCGCGACGGACAACCGTCCGTCGCGCCGCCCCGCCCCGCGCATAGCGTGCTGCCGCTGCCTCACGGCGGCTGCCTACCAGGGAGATCGGGGTGCGAACGTGCGCGTGGGACTGCTGACCGAAGGTGGTTATCCGTACGCGAACGGTGCGGAACGGCGGTGGTGCGACCGGCTCGTACGCGAGCTGGCCCAGCACGAGTTCGAGGTCTGCGCGCTCAGCCGTAGCGCCGGGCAGGAGTCCGCCGGCTGGCTGCCACTGCCGAGCCAGGTGCGCCGGGTGCGCACCGCGCCGCTGTGGGGCGAGCCCCCGTACGCGTCGATGCCGGGCCCCGCGCGCCCCTACCGACGCCGCGAGCGCGCGCTGTTCGCCCAGCACTTCGGCCGCCTCGCGCGAGCCATCAGCGCGGCGGCCGTCGAACCACCGGCCGTCGAACCGCCGGCCGTCGACATCCCGGGCGGCGGGGCGTCGGGCGGCGAGGTGGCGGAGGCCGATGCGACGGGCGTCGCGTGCGGCGTCGGGGCGGACTCCTTAACGCACGGCGCGGCCGGCGGCGAGGCCCGTACGGAGGCCGGGGCGGAGCCCGGTGCGCGGGCCGGGGCGAGCGCCGGCTCGGACGCCGGCGTGGGTGGCGGCGTGCCGGCGGGGCCGGTGCGGGGTCGTGCGGGAGCGGCGCGCCGCGCGCGCCAGGCGGACCGTTTCGCCACTGTGGGACACGACGCCCCACGTCCCCCCGGTTCCGACGCGCCCCCCGAGCGCCCCGGCGGGTACGCCGTCCCCTCCCGTACCTTCGCCGACGGCCTCTACGGGCTTGCCGAACTGGCCCGGGAGCGCGGCGGGTTGGCGTCGGCGATCCGCTCCGACGCGGCGGCCCGGCTGCTGGAGGCCGCCTGTCGCGCGCCGGGCGCCATGGGCGACGCGCACCGCGCGAGCGTCGCCGACCTGCTCACCGTCCTGCGCTACCTGGAGCGCGCGCTGCGCCCGCTCTCGCTCGACTGGTACGGGGCCGAGCGGGGTCCCGACGCGGCCGGGGGCCCGTGGCCGGGGCGCGGCCTGGCCGGCGTGGACCTGTGCCACGCCACGTCGGGCGGGCTCGCCGCGCTGCCGGGACTGCTGGCCAAGCGCTTCTTCGGGACGCCGCTGCTGGTCACCGAGCACGGCTCGCGGCTGCGCGAGCACTACCTCACCTCCCTTTCCCCCGACCCGACCGACCCGGTGTCGCCGCCGGGTCACACCGCGCACTCCGCGCCGGTGCGCGCCCTGATCGCCTCGTTCCACCGCCAGTTGACCGCCGAGGTCTACGCGCGCGCCGACCTCGTCACGGCCGGCGGCGCGCACACCCGACGCTGGCAGGAGCGTTGCGGCGCCGCCCCGGCGCGGGTGCGGACGGTCTACCCGGGCCTGGACGCGCGCCGGTTCGCCGCCGTGGGCGACGACGGCACGGGCAACGACCACGCGGCCGACGACGGCCGCACGCTGCTGTGGGTCGGCCGCGTCGAGCCCACGCGGGACCTGATCGGACTGCTGCACGCGTTCGCCGAGGTGCGCCGCGACGAGCCCGGCGCCCGACTGCGGATCGTGGACACCGGACCGGCCGCCCCCGGCGCGCCGGGCGCCCTCGCCACCTGCCCGCCCGACACGGCCCACCTCGACACCCCCACACCGCTGGCGATGGCGCACGGGCGGCCGACCCCGGAGGCGGTGTGCGGTCCGCTCGGCTCCGGCCCGTTCGGTTACGGGCTCGGTTGCGGGTCGCTTGGCTGTGAGGTGGGGGCGTACGGATCGCTGGCGTGCGGATCGGTCGCGTGCGGATCGCCGGGGTACGGGGCGCCGGGGTACGGGATGGTCGCGGCGGGGCCGCCGGGGCACGGGATGGTCGCGGCGAGGCCGCCGGGGCACGCCGCCGCGACGCCGTTGGCCTGCGCGGTGGCGGTGGCGCGCGGTGGTGGCTGCGCGGCGGCCGGGCGGATCGGCCTCGGATGCGCGGCGGCGGTCAGTGGCGGCGTGGCGCGGGGGCGCCGGGAGGGCGTATCGCGTCGCGCCTGGCGCCGCGCGGCGCGCGCCGGTGCGCGCCATGGCGCCGGCGGGTACGCCCGGCGCACCGCCGGGGCGCCGTGGTGCGGTGCATACGGCGCCGGCGCCGACGGTCGCGGGCCGTGGCCCGGTACCGATGGCCACGGGCCCCGGGCCGGCGCCGGGCCGCTCGGTGCGGCGGCCTACCGGGCGCAGTGCGCCGCGCTCGCCGCGCAACTCTTCCCCGACGAGGCGCCGCACGCGCACGCGGCGGGCCGGAGCCCGGTCTCCTTCGAGACGCTGGGCGACTGGGACGCGCCGAACCTGTCGGAGACGTACGCCGCCGCCAGCGTCGTCGTGCTGTCGAGCCTGGCCGACGGGGACCCGGTCGGGCTGGTCGAGGCGATGCTCCACGGGCGGGCCACGGTGTCGACGGACGTCGGCGCGGTGGCCGAGGTGGTGGGGGGCACCGGGTTGCTGGTGCCGCCGCGCAACCCGCGCGCGCTGGCGGCGGCGTGTCTGACGCTGCTGCGCGACGGCGTGCGCCGGGAGCGCCTCGGCGCCGCGGCCCGTTCCCGGGCGCTGGAACTCTTCGACGCCGAGCACAACGCCGCGGCGTTCCGCGGCATCTACCTGGAGCTGATGTCGCACGCCCCGGTGCGCCGCGCCGACGCGGAGGTGAGCGCCGACGGTGGCCCGTTGCCGTTCGCGCACCCGGCGGAGGCACACGTGCCGGGCCGCTGGACGGCGCCGGGCCGCGCGGGTGGCGCGCCGGCGCGCGAGGCAGCGGGCCGCGCCGCGCCGGACTGGGCGAGGCGATCCGACGCCGCGGCCCCGCCGCTGACGGCGTGCGCGGGCGCGCCCCGTATCGAGGTGGCTGAGGCGCCGCGGGGCCGATCGAGAAAGCGAAAGGGGGCCGAAGCATGACGCCGCCCGAGCGGGCCCCCGACAACCCGCCCTCGGCCGAGGCCGCCGCTAACCCGCCGCCCACCGCCAATCCGCAGCCGGCGGCCAGCCCGTCGCCCGCCGCCGTGACCGCGCCCGAGCGCGGCCCGCGCCCCGCGCACCACGCCGGGCCCGCCCCGCTGGCCGGCGCTACGGAGCGCCGCCCGACGGCCGAGACCACGGGGGAGGCGCGTGCCCCCGGCGGGCGGGGCGCGCCGCCCGATGCGGAACCGTCCGCTTCCGCACCCCGCCACCCGGCCCCCCTCGACCCACGCCCCCACCCCGCCGACCCGACCGACGACGGCCCGACCGCCTCGGCGGCGCCCGCTCCGATGGTGTCCGCCGCGATGTCGGTTGTCGCGACGGCCGTCGGGCGTGCGGACGCCGCGCCGTCGGACGGTGGGCGGTCGGAGGGAGGTGGGCCGGCCCCCGTGCAGTCGGACGACGAGGAGCCCGCCCCCGCGCGGTCGGCCGGCGCTGGCGCGCCGGGCCCGGGCGCCCCCGGGGAGCGGCGGCGCGGGAGGTACGTCGACCCGGTGCGGCAGTTGCTGCACCAGCACCGCGAGCTGTGCGAGCGGGCCGTCGACCCGTGGGAGATCGCCGCGGGACTTGAGGCGCGCGGGGTCGGCGACCGCTCCGCCTCGCGCTACCGGCACCGCGACGTGTTCTCGCTGGCCGAGGAGTTGTACGCCAGAACGCCGCGCGCCGGCGCACTGGCGGACGACACGGCACCACCGCCGACCGCCAGAGCCACCCGGACCAGCCCCCTCGGCGCACTCGCCGCCAGCCCGTACGGCCCCGCCACCCCGCCCGCCGCCACGGCGTACCCGTACCCCACCTCGCACGCCGACGCGTACGCCCCGTATGCGTACGGACCGTTCGAGCACGCCCCATACGGGCACGTCCCGGTCGGGAACGCGCCGTGCGGGCACGCCGCACCCGGGGGCTCGCCGTACGGTCCGCCGGCGCGGCCCGCCGCCGGGGCGCCCCCCGCCTGCCCTCGCGCGAGCACCCCCCGCGCGAACCGCCCGCGCGCGGGCGGTTCGGGGTGCGACGGTGCGCCGGGGCGCGAGGCGGGGTGTTGGGAGCCGGCCTCGGCCTCCGCGTCGCGTCGGTCTCGCCGCGTGCCGTGGCGGTGGGGGCTCGGGCCGGTGTGGTGGTGCTGGCTGTTCGGGTTCCTGCTGGGCGGGAACTGGCTGCTCACCGAGGCGCTCGCGGGCACGCTCGGTGCCGGCTGGCGCACCGGGCAGCCGCCGTACCTACGCCCCCCGGGCCCCGACGGCTGGCCCGTCCCGCACACGTGGCCCGACCTCCACGGATGGCCCGACCTCCACGCGTGGCCTGAACTCCACGCGTGGTGGGGGTCCGAGGGCTGGCGGCAGGTGGCGCCCGGCGCGGTGGGCGTGGCGGCGCTCATCGGCGCGTGGCCGCCCGCCGTCTGGTGCGCGCGGTGGTTCGCCGCGCGCGCCCGGCACGGGCTGTGGGCGAGCCGGGAGTTGGCGACGTTCGCGGCGGGCGCGCGCGGGGCGTTCGTGGGCGCGCTGACGCTGTTCGGGTGCGCGCTCGGCGCGCTGCTCGCCACGGCCTGGTGCGCCCTGACATGGCACGGGTTCGGGCCGCGACCCGGCTTCGGACCCGGGGCCGCGCTCGCCGCCGGCGCGCTCGGTCTGCTGCTGTTCGTCGCGCGCCTGCTGGCCGCGCACGGGTTCCGCCGCGCCGCGCGTCGCGGGCTCGCGCTGGCCTGCGGGATCGAGGCGTTGGCGGTGGCGACCGCGCTGGCCGCCGAAGCGCCCCGGTGCGCGGGGCTGGCCCGACCGGTCGAGCGCCTGGTCGCGGTCGGCGGGCCCGCGGCCGTGACCACTCTCGCCTGCGCCACCGGCGCGCTGGTGCTGGGCGCGTACGCGCTCGGCGCGCTCACCCGCCCCTGGGCGCACGCCATCGACACCCACCCGCCGGCCGGCGCACGCCCGCGCGCGTACGACACGGGCCCGGCCACCCGGGGCGGTCACCCCGCCGCCCCCGACCCCGGCACTCACCGCACCCCGGTGCGGGACGCCACGTCCACGCGTACGGCGACCGACGGCGTCCGCCGTCGCGGCGCGGTGCCACGGGAGATCGGCGCGGGCAGCCCCGCGCCGTGCGAGGGCTGGGCGCGGCGATCCCGTGGCCCGGCCGTGTCCCCGTAGGGCGCACGCCGCTGGCACCGCGTGCGCCACGCAAGCCGGCGCACGACCCACGACCTCCGCCGCCGCACCTCCCGGCCCACCGGGCCGGGGGCGGCGCAACCCTCACAAGGAGCAAGCGAGATGACCCACCATCGCGTCGACCGCCCCACCCGCCGAGCGGCCGGAACGCCCGGGGCCACCCGGCCCGCCGGGGCGGCCCGTCACCAGTGCCGGCGCGCCGCCGGCGCCCCGCTCGTCGGCGGCTCCACGGAACGGGGGCGCGGCTGATGCGCGTACTCCTGCTCGGCTCCAGTGGTTACATCGGGCGCTACGTCGCCGACCATCTGCTCGCCGACCCGGCGGTGCAGCTCACCGAACTCGGCCGGGGCGACGCGGCCGACGTCCGGTTCGACCTGTCCACCGGCAGCCCCGGGGCGCTGACCCGCTTCCTGGACGCCGTCCACCCCGGCGTGGTGATCAACTGCGCGGGCACGACGCGCGGCGGCGCCCGGGAGCTGACCCGGCACAACACGGTGGCCGTCGCCACCATCTGCGAGTCGCTGCGGCGCAGCGGCTGCGGCGCGCGCCTGGTGCAGCTCGGCTGCTCCGCGGAGTACGGGCCGTCGCAGCCCGGCTCGTCCACCGCGGAGGACGCCATTCCGCGCCCGGGCGGCCCGTACGGGGTGAGCAAGCTGGCCGCGACGGAGCTGGTCCTCGGCTCCGGGCTCGACGCCATCGTGCTGCGCGTGTTCTCGCCGGTCGGGCCCGGCACGCCGCCCGGGTCGCCGCTCGGTCGGCTCGCCGACACCATGCGGCGCGCGATGCAGGCCGGCGACAACGAGCTGAGGTTTCCCGGGCTCGGCGCGCAGCGCGATTTCGTCGACGTACGCGACGTGGCGCGGGCCGTCCACGCGGCATCGTTGTCGGCTGCCCAGGGTGTGGTGAACATCGGCACCGGCCGCGCCGTGCGGATGCGGGACGCCGCCGCCGTGCTGGCCCGGGTGGCGGGCTTCGGCGGCGCGTTGCACGACATGGAGGGCGGGTCGCACCCGCTGCGCTCCGTGCCGCACCCCGCCCAGCCCTCCGGCCTGGCGCACGCCGGCGGACACGGGCCGCTCGGCGCCGGCCACGGCCCCGTGGGCGGGCCCGGCCACGGCCCCGGGCACGGCCGGGGCGAGCACGGGTCCGACCACCCGACGGGGCCCGTCGGGCACGTCTACCCGGACGGTTGTGGCAGTTGGCAGCAGGCGGACGTGCGTACCGCGCGCGATCGGCTGGGCTGGCGGACGCGGATCGGCCTGGAGGAATCCCTGGCCGACATCTGGATGGAGGCGGCATGCCGTATGTGACCTCCACCGGTACCCGGCGTCCCGGCGCGGTGGCGGGCCGGCTCGGCTTCGGGGTGCCCGGCTGCGCGCACCCGCTGGTGGCGCCGGCCGAGTGGGCCGAACTGGCCCGCCCGTACACCCCGTTGCACTGGGCGGTGCTCAACGTGGCGCGCGGGCCCGGCGCCCGCCCCGACCCGCACTGCCTGGCTGCGGCGGCCCGGCTACACGAGGCGCGCGGCCGGGTGCTCGGCCACCTCGACGTGCGGTTCGGCACCCGCCCGTTCGGCGAACTGCTCTCGGACGCGCACCGCTTCCTGGAGTGGTACCAGGTGGACGGCTTCTACCTGGATCGATGTCCCACCGAGCGGCCGGGCCTGGCCGAGGTGCGCCGGATCGCGACCACCCTGCGCGCCCTGCGCGCGCCGGCGTACCTGGTGTTCGCGCACGGCACGCACCCGCATCCGAGCTACGTGGAGAGCGCCGACCAGTTGGTGACCTTCTCCGGGCAGTGGGCCGACTACCGGTGGTCGCAGGCCGCCGCGTGGACGGCCGACCACCCGCCCGAGCGGTTCTGCCACCTGGTGCACGGCGTGCCCCGCACGCATCTGGACGAGGCGCTGCGCATCGCGCGCTGGCAGGGAGCGGGCACCATCTACTTCACCGACCGGCAGGGCCACGGCCAGGCCGACGCGTGGGAGACGCTGCCCGGCTACTGGGACGAAATCGTCTCGCGCATCGGACCTGGTGTCACGGAATGAGACACCGCGTGGCAGTGTTACCAGAAGAACAACGCTGCTCCCATCAACTACGGAGTTCCCCGTGTCGCTGCCACCCCTGGTCGAGCCGGCTGCCGAGCTCACCGTGGACGAGGTCCGCAGGTACTCGCGTCACCTGATCATTCCCGATGTGGGAATGGACGGGCAGAAGCGACTGAAGAACGCCAAGGTGCTCTGTGTGGGCGCGGGCGGCCTCGGCTCGCCCGCCCTGATGTACATGGCGGCCGCCGGTGTCGGCACGCTCGGCATCGTGGAGTTCGACGAGGTCGACGAGTCGAACCTGCAGCGCCAGATCATCCACAGCCAGGCCGACATCGGCCGCTCCAAGGCGGAGTCCGCCCGCGACACCGTCCTTGGCATCAACCCGTACGTGAACGTCGTGCTGCACGAGGACCGCCTTGAGGCGGAGAACGTGATGGAGATCTTCTCCCAGTACGACCTGATCGTGGACGGCACGGACAACTTCGCCACGCGTTACCTGGTCAACGACGCGTGCGTGCTGTTGAACAAGCCGTACGTGTGGGGTTCGATCTACCGCTTCGACGGCCAGGCGTCCGTGTTCTGGAGCGAGCACGGCCCGTGCTACCGCTGCCTGTACCCGGAGCCCCCGCCGCCGGGCATGGTGCCCTCCTGCGCCGAGGGCGGCGTGCTCGGGGTGTTGTGCGCCTCGATCGGCTCGATCCAGGTCAACGAGGCCATCAAGCTGCTCGCCGGCATCGGTGAGCCGCTGGTCGGCCGCCTGATGATCTACGACGCCCTGGAGATGACCTACCGCCAGGTCAAGGTCCGCAAGGACCCCGACTGCGCGGTCTGCGGTCCGAACGCGACGGTCACCGAGCTGATCGACTACGAGGCGTTCTGCGGCGTGGTCTCGGAGGAGGCCCAGGAGGCGGCGCAGGGTTCGACCATCACGCCCAAGCAGCTCAAGCAGTGGATCGACGACGGCGAGGGCATCGAGATCATCGACGTCCGCGAGCCGAACGAGTACGAGATCGTCTCCATCCCCGGCGCCCGGTTGGTCCCGAAGAACGAGTTCCTGATGGGCGACGCCCTGCAGGGCCTTCCACAGGACAAGAAGATCGTCTTGCACTGCAAGACGGGCGTCCGGTCGGCCGAGGTGCTCGCCGTGCTCAAGTCCGCGGGCTTCGCGGACGCGGTGCACGTGGGCGGCGGCGTGATCGGCTGGGTCCACCAGATCGAGCCGGAGAAGCCGGTCTACTGACCGCGCGGCGCGCCCCGCGACCCACGGCGGCGCCACGCGGTCAGCGGCACGCGGCACAGGGGCCGGGTCCACCGTCAGCCGGCGGCGGACCCGGCCCCGGCGCGTGCCCGGCCGAGGGCCGCGCCGCCCGTCGCCCGCGCCGCCCACGTACCGCCTCCACCACCGTCCGAGGCGGCGTATGCGAAAAGAGATAAGCCCCGGATGAATTGACATCCGGGGCTTATCTCTGCGTATATTTGGTTCTTCGTGTCTTCGTTGAAGAGAAACACGAATTCAAGTCATCTGCGGGAAGCATAACGCGTCGGGAGTGGAATTGTCAACCGAGGAAATGCGGCAGGAACAGCAATTCATCACTGGCCTCTATGCCCGGCTCGATCAGCTCAGGGAGCAGGCCGAGGAGGCGATGCGGGCCGCGCTCGTGCAGGTGGGGAACGGTTTGCAGGCCAGGCTTGAGCGGGATGTGCAGGTGGCCGAGCAGGCCGGGCTGATCAGTGCGATCAACGCGGGGGAGAACGGACTCTGTTTCGGTCGCCTCGACTTCCGGGACGGCCGGAGTCATCACATCGGGCGTATCGGAATTCGCCAGGACGACGCGTCCCGTACACCCTTGGTAATCGACTGGCGGGCGGATGTCGCGCGGCCCTTCTACCTGGCCACCGGGCATTCCCCGATGGGCCTGCGGCGCAGGCGGCACATCAGCACCGAGGGGCGCACCGTCACCGCGCTGCACGACGAGCTGATGGACCTGGCGGACCCGACCCGCACCGGCCACGAGGGCGCCGACGCCGACGAGGTGCTGCTGGCCTCGCTGGACGCGGCGCGCACCGGGCGGATGCACGACATCGTCCGTACCATCCAGGCCGAGCAGGACCGCATCATCCGGGCGCCGCACCAGGGCGTCCTGGTCGTCGAGGGTGGCCCCGGCACCGGCAAAACCGTCGTCGCGCTGCACCGGGCGGCGTACCTGCTGTACGAGCACCGCGAGCTGCTGGCCCGCCGCGCCGTGCTGATCGTCGGCCCGAACCCGGCCTTCCTGAGCTACATCGGCGACGTGCTGCCCTCGCTCGGCGAGACCGGCGTACTGCTGGCCACCCTCGGCGAACTCTTCCCCGGGGTGCGTGCCACCGGCACCGACAGCCCGGCCGCCGCCGAGGTCAAGGGGCGGGCCGCGATGGCCGACGTGCTGGCCAAGGCGTTGCGGGACCGGCAGACCGTGCCGGAGTCGGCCCTGGAGGTCGACCACGAGGGGTACGGGACGCTCCAGTTGGACCGGGCCATGGCCGAGGACGCGCGCTGGCGGGCCCGCGAGAGCCGACTGCCGCACAACCTGGCCCGGCCCACCTTCGCCTTCCACGTCATCGACGCGCTCACCGCGCAACTGGCCGAGCGGATCGGCGCCGACCCGTTCGGTGGGCCCAACCTGCTCGGGCCCGACGACCTGGCCCAGTTGGGCAAGGAGATCGCGACCAGCCACGAGGTGCACGCGGCCATCGACGAACTGTGGCCGACGCTCACCCCGCAGGAGTTCGTCGCCGACTTCCTCGCCGAGCCGACCCACCTGGACGAGACGTCGGCCGCGCTGATCCGACGCGAGGGCGGGGCCTGGACCGAGGCCGACGTGCCCCTGTTGGACGAGGCGGCCGAACTCCTCGGCGAGGACGACAGCGCGGCCCGCGCCGCGGCCGAGGCCGCGCGCCAGGAGCGGATCGCGTACGCGCAGAACGTGCTGGAGCTGTCGGCGGGCTCGGAGACGTACGAGTTCGAGGACGAGGAGTCCGAGGTGCTCGCGGCGCACGACATCATCGACGCCGAGCGGATGGCCGAGCGGCACGAGGAGGCCGACCACCGCAGCGCGGCCGAGCGCGCGGCGGCCGACCGGACCTGGGCGTTCGGCCACATCGTGGTGGACGAGGCGCAGGAGCTGTCGGCGATGGCCTGGCGACTGCTGATGCGGCGGGTGCCGACGCGCTCCATGACGCTGGTCGGCGACCCGGCCCAGACGGCGGACCCCGCCGGGCTCGGCTCGTGGGAGCGCATCCTCGCGCCGTACGTGGGCGACCGCTGGGAGCACGTGCGGCTGGGCGTCAACTACCGCACGCCCGCCGAGATCATGGAGGTGGCCGCCGCGTTCCTGCGGGCGCACGACCCCGCGTTCCAGGCGCCGGGGTCGGTGCGCTCCACCGGGGTGCGGCCCTGGGCGCTGCGCGCCGAACCGGCGGAGCTGGCCGCGGCCGTCGCGCGCCAGGCGGCGGTGGCCCGGGCCGGTGGCCGGGTCGCGGTGATCGCCCCGGCCGAGCTGCACGCCGGGCTGCTCGCCGAGCTGCCGGACGCGGGCCACGGGCCCACGCCCGATCTGACCCGGGAGGTGGTGCTGCTCGACCCGCGGCAGGCCAAGGGCCTGGAGTTCGACACGGTCCTCGTCGTGGAGCCGGCCGGTTACCCGGTCAGCGACCTCTACGTGGCGCTGACCCGCGCCACCCAGCGCCTCGGGGTGCTGCACACGGGCGAACTGCCCGCGGCGCTGGGTGGGCTGGCGGCGGCCGACCGCTAGCCGCAGGTGGTGCCGTTCGGCGGCACGGTGCCGTCGATGAGGTAGTCGTTCACGGTGCGCACCGTGCACTCGTCGCCGCTGTTGTACGCGCCGTGCCCCTCGCCGCGGTACGTCAGCTCGACGCCGACGCCCTCGCCGAGTTCGCTGGCCATGGTGCGCGCGCCCTCGTACGGCGTCGCCGGGTCGCCGGTGGTGCCGATGACCAGGATCGGGGCCGCGCCGGGGGCGCTGACCTCGGGGTGCTCGCGCAACCCCGGCACCGGCCAGTCGGTGCACCCGAGCATGCCCCAGGCCATGAACTCGCCGAAGATCGGGGAGACCTTGCGGAAGGCCGGCAGCTCGGCCCGCACCTGCTCGGGGGTGAAGCGCTGGCGCGTGTCCCGGCAGGTGATGGCGGAGTTGGCGGGCTGGCCGTTGTCGTAGCGGCCGCTCTCGTCGCGGCCCGCCATGGAGTCGGCCAGCGCCAGCAGTATCGTGCCCCGCTCCGCCTCGATGGCCTCCTGGAGGCCGAGCGAGAGGTACTTCCAGTTCTCCTTGTTGTACAGCGCGGTGGCGATGCCGCTGAGGGCCTGGCCCTGGGTGAGTTCGCGGTCGCCGTCGTCGGTCGGCAGCGGTTCCCCGTCCAACGCCCCCAGCAGGGCCGCGATCAGCTCGCGCCCCTCGGCCGGGTCGTCGCCCACCGGGCACTTCGCGCCCTTGCCGGCGCAGTCCTTCAGGTAGTTGTCCAGGGCGCGCTGGAAGCCCCGCGCGTGGGCGAGCGCGCCCGCCCTGGTGTCGCTGGTCGGGTCGACGACCGCGTCCAGCACGGCCCGGCCGACGTTCTTGGGGAACAGGTGGGCGTAGGTGCCGCCGAGTTCGGTGCCGTAGGAGATGCCGAAGTAGTGCAGCTTGCGGTCGCGCAGCACCTGCCGCATCAGGTCCAGGTCGCGGGCGGCGTTCTCGGTGTCCACATGCGCCAGGACCTTGCCGGACGCGCGCTGACAGGCCGCCGCGTACGCGCGCGAGTCGGCCAGGCCCCGCTCCAGCTCCGCGGCGTCGTCGGGCGTGCCGTCCACCTCGGCCGACGCGTCCCGCTCCGCGTCGCTTGTGCAGGTGACGCCGGCGCTCTCGCCGACCCCGCGCGGGTCGAAGCTCACCAGGTCGTAGCGCTCGCCCAGGCGCGTGTAGTCCTCGGCGAAGTCGGGCAGGGTGGCGACGCCGGAGCCGCCGGGGCCGCCGAAGTTGAAGACGAGCGAGCCGATGCGCCGGTCGGTCTCGGCGGCCGGCTTGCGGATGAGGGCGAGGTCGATGGTCTCGCCCCCCGGCTTCGCGTAGTCCAGCGGGGCCTTGAGCGTGCCGCACTGCCAGGCGTCGCCGGGCTTCTCGCCCCCGCCCTGGAGCACCGTCGGCGCCGCGCACGCCTTCCACTGCACCTGTTGACCGGTGAGCTGCTTCGGCAGGTTGGGGTCGACCGGTACGGGAGGCAACGGCGTACCGGTGGAGGACTCGCGCCGCTCGCCGCCCGCCTCCTCGTCACCGCCCCCGCATCCGGCCACCGTGGCGCCGACCACGATCATGAGAGCGGCTGAGGCCAGGGCCGTGCTCCGTATATGGCGTGACATGGAAAGCGATCCTAAACGCCCCTTCCCGCACCGCTGACGTCCCCGTGCCGCCACGCCGTCACCCGCGCCTCACGAGCACGTCGTCCCGCTGGGCGGCACCGTCCCCGCCAGCAGGTACGCGTCCACGGTGCGCCGCACGCACCGGCTGCCGCCGCCGTACGCGCCGTGCCCCTCGCCCCGGTACGTCACCTCGATGCCCACGCCCGGGCCCAGCGCGCGGGCCATCCGCCGGGCCCCCTCGTACGGCGTCGCCGGGTCGCCGGTGGTGCCGACGACCAGGATCGGGGCGGCGCCGGGGGCGCGCACGTCCGGGGTGCGCCAGGTGCCGGCCGTGGGCCAGTGCCGGCACTGGAGCAGGCCCCAGGCCAGGTACTCGCCGAAGACCGGGGACGCCGCGCGGAACTCCGGCAGCCGCGCTCGCACGTCCGCCGCCGTGTAGCGCTGTCGGTAGTCGGCGCAGGTGATGGCGGTCAGGGCGGACTGCAGGGTGCTGTAGCGGCCCTGTTCGCCGCGCCCGTTCATCAGGTCGCCGAGGGCGAGCAGCGTCGTGCCGTCCCCGTCGGCCGCGTCGCGCAGCCCCTGTGTCAGGTACTCCCAGAAGTCCTCGGTGTACAGCGCCTGCGCGATGCCGTCGCTGGCCAGCGACTGGGTCAGGGTCCGACCACCGGCGCCGGGCAGCGGGTCGCGGTCCAGCCGGCGGAGCAGCGCGGTGATCTCCTCGCCGGTCAGGCAGTCGTCCGCGTCGGCGGGGCAGGCGCGCAGGTAGTTCTCCAGCGCCCGCTGGAACCCCCTGGCCTGCCCCAGGGCGCCGCTCACCGGGTCCTGGCCCGGGTCCACGACGGCGTCGAACACGGCCCGGCCGACCCGGCGCGGGTACAGGTGGGCGTAGACGCCGCCGAGTTCGGTGCCGTAGGAGACGCCGAAGTAGTGCAGCCTGGCGTCGCCGAGCACGCGCCGCATCAGGTCCATGTCGCGGGCGGCGTTGACGGTGCCGACGTGCGCGAGCACCTTCCCGGAGCGCTCCTCGCAGCCCGCGGCGTACTCGCGCTTGCGGGTCTCCAGGGCCCGGGTCTCGCGGGCGTCGTCCGGGGTGGTGTCGGCGGCGTGGTACGCGTCCAGGTCCGCGTCGCTCAGGCAGCGCACCCCGCTGCTGCGGCCGACCCCGCGCGGGTCGAAGCTGACCAGGTCGTAACGGGTGCGCAGGTCGCGGTAGTCCTCGGCGAAGGCCGGCAGGGCGCTGACGCCGGAGCCGCCGGGGCCGCCGAAGTTGTAGACCAGCGAGCCGATCCGGCGCGCCCGGTCGGTGGCCGGGGCGCGGATGAGGGCGATGTCGATGGTCTCGCCGCGCGGCTCGGCGTGGTCCAGCGGCGCGCGCAGCGTGGCGCACTCCCAGGGCGGGCCCGGCGCCGGGGTGCCCGCGCCCTCCTCGCCATCGGCCGGCTCCGGGCACCGTCCCCAGGCGAGCTTCTGTCGCGCCAGGGACGTCGGGTGCTCCTCGCCCCCGCCGTCCCCGCAGCCCGCGAGGGCCCCGCCGACCAGGAGCAGGGCCAGGGCCAGGGGCCAGGTCGACCCGCCGTGGCCCGACCGCCTCGCTCGGCTCACCTGCCACACCCGCCGCGCCCGGCCCTGTCGCCGCGGCTGCTCCGGCCGCTCCGCCCCGTCCGTCCGCCCCGCGAGCCGGCCGCCGCGCTGGCCCTGTGCCGTCGCGGGCGCCGGCCGCGTGGCCCCGGCGGACGCGCGGCGGGGGCCCGGTCGGGTCGCTCGGGGCATGGCCGTCCTCTCGCGTGGGCGCACCGGGCGGCGGTGCGCGGTGCGGCTGCTGCCCATCGTCCGCACTGGCGCCGGCCGCTGCCCGCACAGCGCGCCGGACGGGTGAGCGGGGCGCCGGGGCGAGCGGGCGGGAGCGCCGCCGGCCGGGACGCGGGGCCGAGCGGCGTCGGCCAGGCGGTCAGCGCGCGGGGCTGACCCCGGCCACGACGAGGCCGAGCAGTCGCCGCGCCTCGGCGGCCGGGTCCGGGTGGCGCTCGGTGGCCAGGGCGATGCCCGTGACGAGCGTGAGCAGGTCGGCCGCGGTCACGTCCGGCGCCAGGCCGCCGGTCGCGGCGGCCCGCCGCACCAGCGGCTCGACCGCCGTGGCGAGCTTGGCCGAGCAGTCCTCCACCTCCTCGGGAGCGGTCAGCCCGTCCTGGACCAGCGCGTCGGCCATGCCCCGGGCGGAGGCCGCGTACGTCGTGAGGGCGCCCAGCCACTCAAGGAGCGCGGCCCGCGCGTCGGCCGCTTCGGTCAGCTCGGCGGCCCGGGCGACCAGGGCCGCGATCCGCTCGCCGAACACGGCCTCCAACAGCGCGCGCCGGCCGGGGAAGTGCCGGCGCACGGTGGCCGAGCCGACCCCCGCGATGCGGGCGATCCGCTCCAGGGAGGCGTCGGCGCCGTGCGCGGCGACCTCCTGCTCGGCCACGGCGAGAATCCGCGCGTAGTTGCGCCGGGCGTCCGCGCGCTGGCCGGTCATGGCGTCATCTCCGAGATTGCTAAGTGGTGGGGGCCTCCGTATCGTACCGAAGCATAAATGGCGGGCCTCGCCATTTAGCTGTGTGTGCCCCTACCGAGGAGCGTCATGTCCGCCGACACCACCCCCGTCCTGGTCACCGGAGCCACCGGCCGACAGGGCGGCGCCACCGCCCGTGCCCTGCTGGCCGCCGGCGTCCCCGTCCGAGCGCTGGTCCGCGACCCCGCGAGCGAGCGGGCGCGCGCCGTCCGCGCGCTCGGCGCCGAACTCGTCACCGGCGACCTCGACGACCGCGACTCGGTGGCCAGGGCCGCCGAGGGAGCTCGCGCCGTCTTCTCCGTCCAACTGCCCGACCTGGCCGGGCGCGGCTTCGCCGGCGAGGTGGAACACGCGGTCAACCTGATCGAGGGCGCGCGGGCCGCCGGCGTGCCGCAGTTCGTGCACACCTCCGTGTCCGGGGCCGGCCAGCACGCCGCGTGGCTGGCGGGCCGCTGGGCCTGGATGGAGCCCTACTACGCGGCCAAGGCCGGCATCCAGGACCGGGTGCGCGCGGCGGGCTTCGAGCGCTGGACGCTCATCAAGCCCTGCTTCTTCATGGAGAACCTGCTCCCGGCCGCGGGAATCGTCTTCCCCCGAGGGGTCGAGGGCGGCCTCGTGACACTGCTGCGTCCCGCCACCCGGGTGGCCCTGGTCGCGGTCGCGGACATCGGCGCGGCCGCCGCCGCGGCCGTGACCGCGCCGGAGCGGTTCGCCGGGGTCGAACTGGAGCTGGCCAGCGACCGGCGCACGGTGACGGAGATCGCCCGGGTCCTCTCCCGGGGCCTCGGCGTCGAGCTGGCGGTGCCCGAGTTGACCGAACAGGAGGCGACCGAGGCCGGGATGCCCGACGCCGGGTTCGGACAGGCCATCCTCAACGAACACCCGCAGCCCGCGCGCCCGGAGTTCGCCCGGGAGCTGGGCATACCCCTGACCACCCTTGAGGCGTGGGCGCGCGAGCACCTGCGCGCCGCTGCCTGACGCGCGCGAACGTACCCCCGGCCGGTGGCGTGCGCGGCCGGGGGTACGCCGTCGCCTACAGCGCTTCCTTGCGGGTCAGGTAGGAGAAGGAGAGCCAGCCGGGGAGGACCGGCAGCCAGAAGGTCATCAGCCGGAACAGCAGGACCGCGGGGGCCGCCGTGTCGTACGGGAGGCCGGCGAAGGTCAGGCCGGCGATGAGCGCCGCCTCGACCGCGCCGACACCGCCGGGCGTGGGCGCCGCGGAGCCCAGGGCGTTGCCGGCGAGGAAGACGACGGCGATGCTCGCGTAGCTGAGGTCGCCGTCGAAGGCCCGGATCGAGGAGTCCAGGCACATCACGAACGCGGCCGTGAGCAGCAGCATCCCGCCGACGCCGGCGAACAGCTTCTGCGGGCGCTGGAGCAGGTCCAGCATGCGCGGGATGACCCCGGCGAACAGCGACCGCACCCGCGTGGAGACGAACCTGCGCAGCGCCGGTACGGCCGTCACCACCAGCGCGAGCACCGCCGCCGTCAGCAGCCCGGCGATGACCGTACGGGACGGCGAGAGGGTCGGGGTGCGCTCGGTGCCGGTGATGTACCCGAAGGTGCCGAGCAGGATCACGTGGCTGGCCAGGCCGAAGAGTTGCGAGGCGCCGACGCTGGCGACCGCCTGCCCGGGGCGCACCCCGGCGCGTTGCAGGAAGCGCGTGTTCAACGCGACGCCGCCGACGGCCGCCGGGGCGACCAGCTTCGCGAACGACGCCGCGACCTGCGCCAACACGGTGCGCCCGAAGGGCACCTTCTCCGGCACGAAGCCCAGCAGGCTGATCGCCGCGCAGACGTAGGTCAGGCCCGAGAAGAACAGGGCGATCGCCACCCACGCCCAGTTGGCCTCGCCGACCACCTGGCCCAGCTTGATGTGGGTGAACTGGGAGAGCAGGAAGTACGCGGCGAACGCGCCCGCGCAGAAGCTGACCAGGGTGCGCGGCTTGATGCGCTCCAGGCGGACCGGCTCTATCGGCGCCTGCGGGCGCACCAACAGCACCTGCTGCCGGATCTGTGAGAGCAGGTCCTCCTCGCGGGCCTCTTCGAGCGCCTCGTCGATGGCCCGTTTCTCGGCCTGCTTCTCGGCGTGCTTCTCCGCCTTGAGCGCCTTGCGCGCCCTGCGGTCCAGCGGCTGGGCGTCGACCTGCTCCCGGACCGCGGCGGCCTCCGCCTCGCGGGCCTCCTTCTCGGTGCGGGCCGCGGCGAGCACCGCCTCGCGCTCGCGGTCGGCGCGCTCGCGCCCGAGGTGGCGCAGGGTGGCCCGGGTGACGCGGTTGAGGGCCAGCGGCTGGAGCAGCGGCAGGCTGTCGGCGACGGCGTCCGGGCCGATGACGTCGACCGCGGCGGCCACCGACCGCTCGGCGCCCACCCGCAGCGCGAGGGTGGTGAGCAACTGCGCGATGTCCATCCGCAGCACCACGTCACCGGCCGCGATCTCGCCGCCGCGCAGGTCCGAGACGATCACCCGGCCGGAACGATCCACCAGGATGGCGTCGCCCTCCAGCCTGCGGTGCGCGATCCGCCGCGACTGGAGCGCCCGCACCTGGCGCCAGGCGCCCTCCAGCAACTCGTCGGTGATCCGCTCGTCCGGGAGCGCGTTGAGGGTCCGGCCGCCGGTGTGCTCGTAGACCAGCATCACCGCGTCGGGCCCGAGTTCGGAGGTGGCGATGAGCTTGGGCGCGTTCGCCCCGGCGGCGATGGCCGCGTACGCGAGCAGCGCCTCCTGTTCGAGGGCCTGGCGCAGCGACTGGAGGCCGCGGCGCTGGGTGATGGAGCGCAGCGCGAGCCGTTGCCAGGTGCGGTAGAAGAAGCCCTGGGCCTGTTGCTCGCGGTCCACGACGGTGACGTCGAGTGGTGGACCGTCCTCCAGGGTGACCAGGTAGCGGCGGCCCCGGTCGGCGTTGGGCGGCTGCTCGCCGCTGGCCCCCTCGTCCCAGCGCAGCGCGCTGACCGGGCTGAACCCGACCCGGCGCAGGCCGAGCAGCAGGTGCTGCCCGGTGGGCCGCACGTTGGGCGAACCGACCGCGTACAGCGTGCCGTACGCGACGGTCCAGCCGATCAGCACCGTGACCAGGATGGAGAAGGGCGTCGTGTAGCGGCCGACGAGGACGGCGAAGGCGTCGAGGAACAGCACCACCCACATGGCCACGCGCCAGCGCGGCCGGCGGGCCATGCCGACGGCCGTCATGTACGCGATGACGGGGGCGAGGTAGCCGTGCACGGGGTCGGAGAACGCGCCGCCCGGGGACTGCTGCGTCAGCGTCTCGCGCACCGAGTCGGGCGCCGAGCGGGCCACCCACAGGTCGGTGGCCAGCGACACGCCGTGGGCGAGGACGGCGGCGAGCACGCCGTCGGCGATCCGCAGCCCGTCGCGCTTGATCAGCCGCTCCATGGCGAAGGCCACCGGGAGGATGAGCACGGCGACGCTGGAGGCCAGGCCGGCGAACTCGATCAGCAGGTCGGGCGCCTGCCGGGCGCCCTTGCCGATGTCCTTCTCCAGGCCCGCGGTGGTGCCGTGGGCGAAGGCGGCGGCGGCCAGCACGAGCGCGATGCCGAGCACCCCGAGTACCAGCTTGACCAGGTCGGAGGGCCGGTGCACGCGGGCGGGAAGCAGCGGTTCGTCGCCGGAGACTTGGTCCGCGTGCAGGTCACCGTCCTCGCAGCGGTGCGCGCCGGCCGGCGCTTCACCCTCGGGGCCGGAAGGGGCGCCTTCGGCGGGGGCGGAGGCACCCGTGGAACGCTCGCGGTCGGGTTTCCCGGCCGCGTCGGCGTCGTTCTCGGCCGTGTCGGCGTCGTCGGAGTCGTCGGGGCGAGGCAGCGCGGCGGGGGCGCTGTCCTCTTCCGGAGGCTGCGCACCCTGCATCTCAGTCGTCTCTTCTTGATCTCGTATCACCTGTCACCGCCCGGAAGATGGTGGCATGGCCGCTGGGCCGGGGACGGCATCAGGGGGTACTTCGAGGTCGCGAGATACGGATGGTACGCCCCGTAGCACGGCCGTGCACAGTGCGTGATATCGGGGGCCGGCTGTCGGTGGGGTGCGGCAGGATGAGGCGGATGAGCCGCGAGAGCGAGGAACGAACCGAGCCGGACGAACTCCCCGACTACGCCGAACGGGTGTTGGCGGTCGCGGAGCGGATTCCGCCCGGCCGGGTGATGACCTATGGCGACGTCGCAGAGTGGCTGGCCGAGGAGCTTGACCCGCAGGCGCCGCCGGTGGCCGGTGGCGGCGGCCGTGGCGTGGGCGGCCCGCGCCAGGTCGGCCGCGTGATGGCGCTGTACGGGTCGGCGGTGCCGTGGTGGCGCGTGGTGCGCGCGGACGGCGCGCTGCTGCCCGGCCACGAGCGGCGCGCGCTGGCCCGGTACCGGGCGGAGGGCACGCCGCTGCGCGAGGCGGCGCGCGCCAGGCCCGCCCCCGAGAGCGAGCCGGCCGACGGTGCCGACGGGCCGGGCACGGCCCGTCGCGGCGCTGGTCGGGGCCGTGGAGCGGCGCGCTCCGGTGGCGCGTTGCCCCGCGTCGACATGCGCCGGGCTCGCTGGGACGGCAATCCGCCGCCGCCCGGCGACCGGGCGTGAGAACTCCGGGGCGCTGCCGCCACCACCCACGGCGCGCGGCGTGCGCCACCGTCGGCCCGGGGCCCCGGGCGGCGCGCCCGTACGCGGCATCTCGGGCGTGTTCGGGACAAGAGCCCGCAAGCCCGGCGCCCGTGTGGTCGGCTCGCCCCGCCCGACCGGCGCCGCGAGCCCGCGCGGGACGGCCGCGCCAGCGGCCCCGGCCGTGGGCGCGCTCGTGTGGGTGGAGCCCGCGGTGGTGTCGGACGCGGTGGTGTCGGATGCGTCACCTTCGCCGCCTCCGACACCTGCCGCCGTCGCCCGTGATCCGGGCCCGGAGTCACGCCCGGTGGCGCGCGGTGTGGCCCGGTCAGCCGCCGAAAGACGGGCCGACGGGCGGCGCCCGGCCGGTGGGTCAGGCGTCCCGCGCGTGACGGGCGGGTGGACCGGGGGAGGCCACGGGGCGACCCGGCGCCGCGCGCCGGGCGCTGCGCCCGGCGCGGGCACTGGCGTAGCGTCTGGGGCGGCCCTCACCACTCGGCCCCCGCCCGGCGCGCCCCGGCCAGCACCCGGCGCGCCCCCACCGGGGCCGGGCGCGCCGGGGCCGGTTGCGGACCCACCCGGGCGGCGATCCGGCCCGGCTTGACCCCATCCGTCGTACGGCCGCAAGGCACCCAGCACAACCACCAGGACCGGCGATCCACGTGAGTTCCTCCTCCTCGTCCCATCCCCGGCGCGGGCCGGCGTCGCCAGCGCGACACTCGCCCCCGGGGCCGCGGTCGGGGTCGCCCATGGACTCGCCCGCCCCGCACCCCGGCCACGAGGCGGCGGCGCCACCCGCCGCGACCCGGTCGGCCGGCGCGGCGCCCGAGGCGCCCGCCGCCACCGCGACCCGCGGGTACGCGCCGTACGCCGCCGGCCCGTTCGAGCCGCCCGGCGCCGCCGGCCCCGGCGGCTACCGACTGGTGCGTACGCCCCCCGGGGCGGCCACCCCTCCTGTGCTGGACGCCCGGCAGCGCGCCGTGGTTGACCACGCGGGCGGGCCGTTGCTCGTGCTGGCGGGGCCCGGCACCGGGAAGACGACCACGCTCGTGGAGGCCGTGGCCGCCCGCGTACGCCGGGGCACCGACCCGGAGCGCGTCCTCGTGCTGACCTTCAGCCGCAAGGCGGCGGTGGCCCTGCGCGACCGACTCGCCGTGCGCGTGGGCGGCGTGGCGGTGCCGTGGGCGACGACCTTCCACTCGTTCTGTTACGCGCTGGTCCGCGCCCACCAGGACGCCGACCTGTTCGCCGACCCGCTGCGCCTGCTGTCCGGCCCCGAGCAGGATGTGGTGGTGCGCGACCTGCTGGCCGGCCAGGCCGAGCTGGAGGGCGCGGGCCGGGCCGCGGTGCGCTGGCCCGACGAGCTGCGCGCCTGCCTGACCACCCGTGGCTTCGCCGACGAGGTACGGGCGGTGCTGGCCCGCAGCCGCGAACTGGGTCTGGGCCCGAAGGCGCTCGGTGCGTTCGCCGCCCGCACCGGCCGGCCCGACTGGGGCGCCGCCGCCGACTTCCTCGCCGAGTACCTGGACGTACTCGACGCGCAGGGCGTGCTCGACTACGCGGAACTGGTGCACCGCGCCGTGCTCCTCGCCGGGCGGCCGGAGGTGGCGACCGAACTGGCGGGCACCTACGACGCGATCTACGTGGACGAGTACCAGGACACGGACGTCGCCCAGGTGCGGCTGCTGCGCGCGCTGGCCGGCGGCGTGGTCGCCCGCGGCGGCGCCGTGCGGGGTGGCGCGCGGGGTGCCCAGGGTGGCGGTGCGCGGGGCGACGGTGGCCGGGGCGCGGCGGAGCGCACCGCGCTGGTCGTGTTCGGCGACCCCGACCAGTCGATCTACGCCTTCCGTGGCGCGGACGTCGGCGGCATCCTCGACTTCCCAGCCACCTTCCCGCGCCCCGACGGGCGGCCCGCCGACGTCGCCGTGCTCGCCACCTGCCACCGCACGCGCGAGCGTCTGGTGGCCGCGACCCGGGCGCTGGCCGCCCGGATGCCGCTGTTCCGGCTGCCGGCCGCCGTCGCCCGCGCCCACCGGGGCCTGACGGCGGCCCGGGACGGCGGCCGGGTGGAGGCGTACACGTACCCCACGGCCAACGCCGAGCTGGACAACGTCGCCGACATCCTGCGCCGCGCGCACCTGGAGGACGGGGTGCCGTGGAGCGAGATGGCCGTGCTCGTGCGCGCCGGCGCGCGGGCGCTGCCGGGCGTGCGCCGCGCGCTGACCACCGCCGGGGTGCCGGTGGAGGTCGACGGCGACGACATCCCGCTGCGCACCGAACCGGCCGTAGCGCCGCTGCTCACCGCGTTGCGCGCGGCAGCGACGGCGGTGCTGGCCCAGCGCCCCGACCAGGGCCCGCACCTGCCGCACCAACGCCCGGCGCCCGCACCGGCGCCTGAGCCCGAGCCCGGGCCCGAACCGGGCGAGCCCCGGCCGGGTGCGGAGCCGACGCCCCCCGCGCGCGCCGGCGCCGCCCCCCACACCGGGCCCGACACCGGCCCCGAGCCCGACGCCACTCCGGACACCGGCCCCGGCGCAGACCCCGAGGCCGCCTCGGTGGCCAGCCCCGGCACCGGCTGGCTCTCCGTGGAGACCGCGCTCACGCTGCTCGGCTCGCCGCTGGGCGGCATGGACGCGGCCGACCTGCGCCGCCTCGGTCGGGCGCTGCGCGACGAGGAGCGGGCCGCGGGGCGCGCCGTACCCCGCCCCTCCGACGTGCTGATCGCCGAGGCGCTGGCCGAGCCGGAGCGCCTCGTGGCGCACGACCCGGCGTACGCGCGGGGCGCGCAGCGGCTCGGCCTGCTGCTGCGCAAGGCGCGCGAGCTGCTCGCCGGCGGCGGCACCGCCGAGGAGGCCCTGTGGTGCCTGTGGGACGGCACGCCGTGGCCGCAGCGCCTGGAGCGCGCCGCCTGGCGCGGCGGGGCCGCGGGGCGCAACGCGGACCGGGACCTGGACGCGGTGTGCGCCCTGTTCGAGACGGCCGCGCGCGCGGAGGAGCGCACCGGCGGCCGTGGCGCCCTCAACTTCCTCGAAGAGCTGGACGCCCAGGACATCGCCGCCGACACGCTGGCCCGCCGCGCGGTGCGGCCCGACGCCGTGCGGCTGCTGACCGCGCACCGCTCCAAGGGCCTGCGGTGGCGCCTGGTGGTCGTCGCGGGCGTGCAGGAGGGCCTGTGGCCCGACCTGCGGCGCCGGGGTTCGCTCCTGGAGGCGGACCGGATCGGCCGGGACGGGATCGCCGAACCGATGCCGCCCGGCGCGCTGCTGGCCGAGGAGCGGCGGCTGTTCTACGTGGCCACGACGCGGGCCAGCGAGCGGCTGGTGGTGACCGCCGTGCGGGCCCCCGCCGACGACGGCGACCAGCCGTCGCGGTTCCTGACCGAACTGGGCGTGGAGCCGGTGGACGTGCTGCACCGCCCGCGCCGCCCGCTGTCGGTCTCCGCGCTCGTCGCGGAGTTGCGCGCCACGACCGTCGACCCGACCGCCTCGGAGGCGCTGCGGGACGCCGCCGCCCAGCGGCTGGCCCGGCTCGCGGCGCTGCGCGACGAGGAGGGCCACCCGCTGGTGCCGGCGGCGCACCCGTACCGCTGGTGGGGCCTGGAGGAGCGCACGCGCGCCGAGGCGCCGCTGCGCGACCGGGACGCGCCGGTGACCCTGTCGGGCAGCGCGCTCGACCAGTTGGTCAACACCTGTTCCCTCCAGTGGTTCCTGGGCCGTGAGGTGAAGGCGGAGCCGCCGTCCACCGCGGCGCAGGGCTTCGGCAACGTCGTGCACGTGCTCGCGGACGAGGTGGCCTCCGGCCGCACCCCCGCCGACCTCGCGGTGCTGATGGAACGGCTCGACTCGGTGTGGGACGCGCTGGCCTTCGACGCGCCGTGGAAGTCGCGGCAGGAGAAGGAGAACGCGCGCGCCGCGCTGGAACGCTTCCTGCGCTGGCACGTGATGGAGCGCGGCGGGCGCACCGTCGTCGGCAGCGAGCACGCCTTCGACGTGACCCTCGACGTGGCGGCCTACCAGGTACGCATCCGTGGCTCCATGGACCGGGTGGAGACGGACGCGGAGGGCCGCGCGTACGTGGTGGACTTCAAGACCGGCAAGCAGACCGTCACCCGCGACGCCGTGGCCCACCACCCGCAGCTCGCCGTCTACCAGCTCGCGGTGCGCGCGGGCGCGGTGGACGACCTGTTCGACGGCGCCCGCCCGGAGCCCGGCGGCGCGGAACTGGTCCAGCTGCGTCAGGGCGCGCCCCGCAAGGAGGGCGGCGACGCGCTGCCGAAGGTGCAGGCGCAGGAGTCGCTTACGACGCCCACGGACGCCGGGGAGGCGGGGGAGTGGGTGGGCGAGCTGCTCGCCACGGCGGCGGGCCGCGTCCTCGACGAGCGCTTCGCCCCGACCACCGGCGAGCACTGCAACCGCTGCGCCTTCCGCGCCTCCTGCGGCGCCCGCCCGGAGGGCCGCCACGTGGTCGAGTGACCGCGCGGGGGCACGCCCGGGCCGGCGGCCGTGGGGCCGGGCCTGGGTCTGGCGCTGTCTCTGCGCGGAGGCGTACAGGGCGCGGGGGTACGGCGCTCGCGTGGGCGTGCGGCGGCTCCTCGCGCACGGGAGCGCCCACGGTGCGGCGATGGTGGTTCTGGTCACTCGGGTGGCGCCGGGGCGTGCGGTGCGGGGTGGGTGCGCCGAGGCGCGGGCGGTACGGCGTCGGCCGCCCGGCGGCTGGGCAGGAGCGGTGCGCGGGCCCGGCCGGAGGCGGCGCACGGCCGCCGATGCGCGGGACGCGATGCGGCGGGGCCTGTCAGTGCGGGGCATTAGCCTCACTGGGGTGTCAGCACACCTCACCGACCCCGAGCAGCTCAAGGAGTTGCTCGGCATCCCGTTCACCCCGGAGCAGATGGCCTGCGTCACCGCGCCGCTGGCCCCCCAGGTGATCGTGGCCGGTGCCGGCTCCGGCAAGACGACGGTGATGGCCGCGCGCGTGGTCTGGCTGGTCGGCACCGGCCAGGTCGCGCCCGAGCAGGTGCTGGGGCTGACCTTCACCAACAAGGCGGCCGGCGAGCTGGCCGAGCGGGTGCGCAAGGCGCTGCTGCGGGCCGGCGTCGGCGAGCCGGGCGGCGGGGGAGCCCCGGCCGGTGCAACGGGCCTGGCCGGTACGGAGGACGAGGTTCCGGGTGAGCCGCGGATCTCCACGTACCACGCGTTCGCGGGGCAGTTGCTGAAGGACCACGGGTTGCGGATCGGCGTCGAGCCCGGCGCGCGACTGCTCGCCGACGCCACCCGGTTCCAGCTCGCCGCGCGCGTGCTGCGCACCGCCCCCGGCCCCTATCCGGCGCTCACCCGCTCCTTCGCCGACCTGGTGACCGACCTGCTCGCCCTGGACGGCGAACTGGCCGAGCACCTGGTCCCGGTCGAGCGACTGCGGGAGCACGACACGGAGCTTCTCGCCGCGCTCGACGCCGTCAAGCTCAGCAACGACGACCTGCGCAAGGTGCCCGACGCGGCCCGGGCCCGGCTCGAACTGCTTGACCTCGTCGGCCGCTACCGCGCCGAGAAGCGCCGCCTCGACCTGCTCGACTTCGGCGACCAGATCGCCCTGTCGGCGACCCTGGCGCGTAACCACCCCGAGGTCGGCCGGGCGCTGCGCGCGGAGTTCGCGGTCGTCCTCCTCGACGAGTACCAGGACACTTCGGTGGCCCAGCGGCTCCTGCTGTCGAGCCTGTTCGGCGCGGGCGAGCAAGCGTCGCCGGGTGAGCAGGCGTCGTCGTACGAGCGGGTGCCGGCGGGCGAGCGGGTGCCGCCGGGTGACGGCGCGCCGGGCGCGCGGGGAGTCGGCGAGGGCGTGGGGCACGCCGTGACCGCCGTGGGCGACCCGTGCCAGGCGATCTACGGCTGGCGCGGTGCCTCCGTGGCCAACCTGGACGACTTCCCGGAGCACTTCCCCCGCGCGGCCACCCGCCCCGCCCACGCCGACGGTCCGCCTTCCCTCACCGACGCCCCCACCGCCGAGGCCCCGGGGGCGGTACGGGGCGGCCCGGCCGAGCGGTTCGCGCTCAGCGAGAACCGGCGCAGCGGCGGCCGGCTGCTCGCGCTCGCCAACCGGCTCGCGGCCCCGTTGCGCGCCCGGCACGCGGGCGTGGAGGCGCTGCGCCCGGCGCCCGGCGCCGAGCGCGACGGCCTGGTGCGCTGCGCGCTGCTGCCCACGCACGCCGACGAGATGGCCTGGCTCGCGGACTCCATAGCCCACCTGGTGCGTACGGGCACCGAACCGGGGGAGATCGCGGTGCTGTGCCGTACGGCCGTGGACTTCGCCGAGATCCACGCCGCGCTGGTCAGCCGGGACGTCCCGGTGGAGGTGGTGGGCCTGTCCGGGCTGCTGCACCTGCCCGAGGTCGCCGACCTGGTCGCCGTGTGCGAGGTGCTCCAGGACCCGACGGCCAACGCGGCCCTGGTACGACTGCTCACCGGCCCGCGCTGGCGCATCGGGGCGCGTGACCTGGCGCTGCTCGGCCGCCGCGCGCGCTCCCTCGTACGGCGCGACCACGAGAGCCCCGACCAGGACGCCGACCGCCGGCTGGCCGAGGCCGTCGAGGGCGTGGACCCGGCCGAGGCCATCTCGCTGGCCGACGCCCTCGACACCTTCGTCCTCGACACCCCGGCCGCGGCCCACCCCGACCAGGGCCACGACCACGACCAGCACCAAGGCCACGACCACGGCCAGGACGCGGACCACATTGGGGACCCGGGCCCCGACCGGGCCCGGGCCGACGCGGCGCACGACCTGCCGTTCTCCCCGCAGGCCCGCGTCCGCTTCGCCCGGCTCGCCGCCGAACTGCGCGAACTGCGCCGCTCCCTCGGCGACCCACTCATGGACGTACTGCACCGCGTCCTCACGGTGACCGGCCTTGAGGTGGAACTCTCCGCGTCGCCGCACGCGCTGGCCGCCCGGCGCCGCGAGACGCTCGGCAACTTCCTGGACGTCGCCGCCGGGTTCGCCACCCGCCAGGGCGGCGCGTCCGCGCTGGAGGGCGAGCCCACGCTGCCGGCGTTCCTCGGCTTCCTCCGCACGGCCGCCCAGTACGAGAAGGGCCTGGACAACGCGCTCCCGGGCGGCGAGAACACGGTGAAGGTGCTCACCGCGCACAAGTCCAAGGGGCTGGAGTGGGACGTGGTCGCGGTGCCGGGTCTGGTCGCGAAGACGTTCCCGAGCGAACAGTCCCGCGAGTCCTGGACGGCCAGCGCCAGAGTGCTGCCGCACGCGCTGCGCGGCGACGCCGACACCCTGCCCACGGTGGCGAGCTGGGACGCCAGGGGGCTGAACGCGTTCAAGGCCGCGATGAAGGAGCACCAGCGCACCGAGGAACTCCGCCTCGGCTACGTGACCTTCACCCGCCCCCGCTCCCTGCTGCTCGGCTCCGGCCACTGGTGGGGCCCCTCGCAGAAGAAGCCGCGCGGCCCGTCCGCCTTCCTGGAGGCGCTGCGGGAGCACTGCGAGGCGGGCGACAGCGAGATCGAGTCCTGGGCGCCCGCGCCGGAGCCGGGCGAGGAGAACCCGGCGCTGCGCGACCCGGATCCGGAGCACGACCAGGACCCGACGGCGCGCGCCGACCGGACCTGGCCGCTGCCGCTCGACCCGACGGCGCTGGCCCACCGCCGCCGCGCGGCCGAGGCCGTCCGCGCCCACCTCGTACGGCAGGCCGCCCCGACCCACGCGGACGCTGCCCCGGGCCCCGGCCCGGAGGCCCCGTCCGGCCACGACGCGCGCCACCCCGCCGCCCGGCCCCCGGCTCCGGAGCGCGGCACGCCCCCACCGGCCGCCCCCACCGACGACGCCGACCCGTACGGCACCGACCCGTACGACTCCGATCCGTACGACTCCGATCCGTACGGCACCGACCCGTACGACGACGCGGCCGCCGGTCGGACCGGGGAGCCGGTGGGTGGGCGGCTGCTGCCCGAGGAGGCCCGGCTCGCCGCGTCCTGGGACCGGGACCTCGACGCGCTCGCCGGCGAACTGCGCCGGGCCCGCGCGACCGTGCGCGACGTGCTCGTCCCCGCCGCGCTGAGCGCCACCCAACTGCTCCGGCTCGCCGCCGACCCGGACGGCTTCGCCCGCGAGCTGGCCCGCCCCATGCCGCGCCCGCCCAGGCCCGCGGCGCGCCGGGGCACCCGCTTCCACGCCTGGGTCGAGTCGCGGTTCGAGGCCCTGCCGCTGCCCCTGCTCGGCCCGGACGACCTGCCGGGCGCGGACGAGTACGGCGAACCGGACGACGACGGGGGAGACCTGGAGGCGCTCAAGGAGGCGTTCAACCGCACCCCGTACGCCCGGCGCACGCCGTACCGCGTCGAGGCGCCGTTCCAGCTCACGCTCGCCGGCCGGGTGGTCCGCGGCCGGATCGACGCGGTCTACCGCTACCGCGCCCCCGCCCCAGGGACCGGCACCGGCACCGAGGCCACCCCCGAGCCGGTCGCGCCCGACGAGACCGGACACGGTGAGACCGGTCACGACGAGACCGCGCACGAGGGGTCCGCTCACGGCGGGGCCCGGTACGACGAGACCCCGCACGAGGCGGCGGCGCACCCGTACACGTACGAGATCGTCGACTGGAAGACGAACCGGGCGCAGGACGCCGATCCGCTCCAGCTCGCCGTGTACCGGTTGGCCTGGGCCGAGCAGCACGGCCTGCCGCTGTCCGCCGTCACGGCCACCTTCCTCTACGTCCGCACCGGCGACATCGTGCGGCCGCACCCGCTCCCCGGCCGGGCCGAGATCGAACGCGTGCTGCTCGGCGACGAGCCCGCCCCGCCCCACGGCCCGCGCCCCGACGCGTGACCACCGGCCACGGCGGGCACGCGCGGAGCCACCGGCCGCCGGGAGCGGGTGATCAAGGGGCGAAACAGGGCGGAAACGGGCGGGCGCGGAGGGTGAGCGAGGCCGTGCGCGGGGGCGCGGAACCGTGGCGAGCCGGGCCGCCCGGGGCGGATAGGCTCGTCATCATGAGCACCACCCCGGACGACGCTGTCCGCGCCTATGTCGAAGCCCACCGTGCCGCGTTCCTCGACGACCTCGCCGCATGGCTGCGCATCCCCTCCGTATCGGCCGACCCCGGCCGCGCCGGCGACGTCCGGCGCAGCGCCCAGTGGCTGGTGGACAAGCTGCTGGCCACGGGTTTCGTGACGGCGGAGGTCTGGGAGACCGAGGGCGCCCCCGCGGTCTTCGCCGAGTGGCCGTCCGGGGACCCCGAGGCGCCCACCGTGCTGGTCTACGGCCACCACGACGTCCAGCCCGCCGCGTTGGAGGACGGCTGGCACAGCGAGCCGTTCGAGCCGCGGGTCCACGACGGCAAGCTGTACGCGCGGGGCGCGGCCGACGACAAGGGACAGGTGCTCTTCCACACGCTCGGCGTCCGCGCGCACCTGGCCGCGACCGGCCGCAGCGCGCCCGCCGTCAACCTCAAGCTGCTCATCGAGGGCGAGGAGGAGTCCGGGTCGCCGAACTTCCCCGACCTCATCCGCTCCCGCGCCGACCGACTGCGCTGCGACGCGGTGATCGTCTCCGACACCGGCATGTGGTCCGCCGACACCCCGACGGTCTGCACCGGGATGCGCGGCCTGGCCGACTGCCAGATCGATCTGTACGGGCCTGACCAGGACATCCACTCCGGTTCCTTCGGCGGCGCCGTCCCCAACCCGGCCATGGAGGCCGCCCGGCTCGCCGCCGGGCTGCACGACGCGGACCTGCGGGTGGCCATCCCCGGCTTCTACGACGGGGTGGTGGAGCTGACCGACCGCGAGCGCGAACTCTTCGCCGAGCTGCCGTTCGACGAGGCGCGGTGGCTGCGCACGGCGCACTCGCACGCCACCTTCGGCGAGGCCGGGTTCTCCACCCTGGAGCGCGTCTGGGCCCGGCCGACCGCCGAGGTCAACGGCATCGGCGGCGGCTACCAGGGGCCGGGCGGCAAGACCATCGTCCCCGCCAGCGCCCAGCTCAAGCTGTCCTTCCGCTTGGTGGAGGGACAGGACGCGGAGAAGATCCAGCAGGCGGTGCGGGAGTGGGTGGCCGGGCGGCTGCCCGCCGGCATCCGGCACGAGATCACCTTCTGGGGCGCGACCCGCCCCTGCCTGACCCCGCTCGACCACCCGGCGCTGCGTTCGGTCGTACGGGCCATGGGCCGCGCCTTCGACAAGCCGGTGCGCTTCACCCGCGAGGGCGGCTCGGGCCCGGCGGCCGACCTGCGCGACGTGCTGGACGCGCCCGTGCTGTTCCTGGGCATCTCGGTGCCGTCAGACGGCTGGCACGCCCCGAACGAGAAGGTCGAGCTGGACCTCCTGATGAAGGGCGTCGAGAGCGCCGCCTACCTCTGGGCCGACCTCGCCGAACACTGGAAGGTGCCGGTGGCCGGGTAGCGGGCCGGCGCCCGGTCGCACGGGGCGCGGGGGCCCCGGGCGGGACCGGGGGCGCCGCCCGGAACGTGGGGCCGAGGCGCTCGCGCGGGCCGCGCGGCCAGGTCGGGACCGGGGCGCGGCCGGGACCGCGCGCGTGGTCGGTGTGGGCCGGGGCCGGGGCGGCCCGGGGACACACGCGCGCCGCGCCAGAACGTTTCGCCGAGCCGGGAAGAGAGCACAGCCATGAACCGTTCACATAGGGGGAGTTGGAAGTAACGTGACCACCTGGACCGAACGACCCAACGGCCACTCGATCCCGCTCACGGCCCCGAGCGGCGTGGACCGCGCGGCCCACCACCGGCTGGACGAGGCGTGGCTGGCCGCCGCCTGGAGCCACCCCACCACCCGCGTCTTCGTGGTCTCCGGCGGCCAGGCCCTGGTGGACGACACCCCCGACGGCCGCACGGAACTGGTGATGACGCCGGCCTTCGAGGCCCCCGTCACCGAGACCCACCGCTATTTCCTGGGCACCGACGCCGACGGCGTGCGCTACTTCGCGCTCCAGAAGGACGCGCTGCCCGGCCGCATCGATCAGTCGGCGCGCCCGGCCGGGCTGCGCGAGGCGGGCGCGCTGCTCTCCGAGCGGGACGCCGGCCTGCTGGTGCACGCCGTCGCGTTGGAGAACTGGCAGCGGCTGCACCGCTTCTGCTCGCGCTGCGGCGAGCGGACCGTCATCGCCGCGGCCGGCCACATCCGCCGCTGCCCGGCCTGCGGCGCCGAGCACTACCCGCGCACCGACCCCGCGGTGATCATGCTGGTCACCGACGACCAGGACCGCGCGCTCCTCGGTCGCCAGGTGCACTGGCCCGAGGGCCGCTTCTCCACGCTGGCCGGCTTCGTCGAACCGGGCGAGTCCATCGAGCAGGCCGTCGTCCGCGAGGTGGCGGAGGAGGTCGGCGTGACCGTCGGCGACGTCGAGTACGTCGGCAGCCAGCCCTGGCCCTTCCCGTCCAGCCTGATGCTCGGCTTCATGGCGCGCGCCACCACCTCACAGATCCAGGTGGACGGCGAGGAGATCCACGAGGCCCGCTGGTTCTCCCGCGACGAGCTGCGCGCGGCCTACGAGTCGGGCGAGATGCTCCCGCCGTACGGCATCTCCATCGCCGGCCGGCTGATCGAACTCTGGTACGGCAAGCCGCTGACCCCCTGACCCGCCTGGCCGCCCGCCGCGGCCGGCCCGGGCCTCTTCCCCCGCGCTGAACGCGGATCGCCGGGGCACCCCCGTGGGGGCACCCCGGCGATCCGGGCACGCGCGCCGGCACCACGTCGAACCGGGCCGGCTACGAGCGCGCGATCAGGCGCCGATCTTCTGCTTCACCTGCGCCAACGACGGGTTGGCGAGGGCCGAGCCGTCCGGGAACAGCACGGTCGGAACGAGCTGGTTGCCGTTGTTCACCTGCTCCACGAACTTCGCCGACTCCGGGTCTTGCTCGATGTTGATCTCGGTGTACGCAATTCCCTCGCGGTCCATCTGGCCCTTCAAACGGCGGCAGTAGCCGCACCAGGAGGTGCTGTACATCGTCACGGTGCCCGACATCGGTCCTCGCGCTCCTTCGGCTTGGCGTCGCGTGATTACGGTCGTACAACGCGCACTCACCCTCCGCCATTCCCGCCCGCCCGACCCACCTCCCGGGCTCTCCCCGCCGAGGCTCCGCCGCCACGGGCAGACCGGCCACCCGCGTCGCCATCATCGGTTCATCCGACCGCAACCCTTGGGCTGTGGACAACCGGGACGCCCCCGTCCCCGCACCTGGCAGCATGGCGGGGTGACAGCAAGCAACGCACCCCTCGCTTCCGGCGGCGGACACCCCACCGCGCTCTTCCCGAGCGCCCCGGACTCCGCCGACGCGGTGCTCGACGGCCTCGACGCCGAGCAGCGCGAGGTCGCCATGGCCCTGCACGGCCCGGTGTGCGTCCTCGCGGGCGCGGGCACGGGCAAGACCCGCGCCATCACCCACCGGATCGCGTACGGGGTGCGTGCGGGCATCCTCCAGCCCGCCAGCGTCCTCGCCGTGACCTTCACCAACCGCGCGGCGGGCGAGATGCGCGGCCGGCTGCGCCAGCTCGGCGCGGGCGGCGTGCAGGCGCGCACGTTCCACTCGGCGGCGCTGCGCCAGCTCCACTACTTCTGGCCGAAGGCGATCGGCGGCGAGATGCCCCGGCTGGTCGAGCGCAAGGCCCAGCTCGTGGCCGAGGCCGGCGCGCGCTGCTCCATCCGCCTCGACCGCAACGAGCTGCGGGACGTCACCAGCGAGATCGAGTGGTCCAAGGTCACCCAGACCGTCCCCGAGGAGTACCCGGCCGCCATCGCCAAGTCCCCGCGCGAGGCCCCCCGCGACCCGGCCGAGACCAGCCGGATCTACGCGATGTACGAGCAGCTCAAGCGGGACCGCGGAGTGATCGACTTCGAGGACGTGCTGCTGCTCACCGTCGGCGTCCTCCAGGACCGGCCCGACATCGCCGACCAGGTGCGCGGCCAGTACCAGCACTTCGTGGTGGACGAGTACCAGGACGTCAGCCCGCTCCAGCAGCGCCTGCTCGACCTGTGGCTCGGCGACCGGGACAGCCTGTGCGTCGTGGGTGACGCCAGCCAGACGATCTACTCCTTCACCGGCGCCACCCCCGACCACCTGCTCCACTTCCGCACGCGCCACCCGTCGGCCACCGTCGTCAAGCTGGTCCGCGACTACCGCTCCACGCCCCAGGTCGTCCACCTGGCCAACGGCCTGCTCGCCAGCGCGCGCGGCCGCGCCGCGGAGCACCGCCTGGAGCTGATCTCCCAGCGCGACCCGGGCCCCGAGCCGGGCTACGCGGAGTACGCGGACGAGCCCGCCGAGGCCGAGGGCGCCGCCCGCCGCATCCGCGAACTCCTCGACACGGGCGTCCCCGCCAGCGAGATCGCCGTCCTCTACCGCATAAACGCCCAGTCCGAGGTCTACGAGCAGGCGCTCGCCGACCAGGGCATCGCCTACCAGTTGCGCGGCGCCGAGCGGTTCTTCGAGCGGGCCGAGGTGCGCGAGGCCGGGCTGCTGCTGCGGGGCGCGGCCCGCGCGGGAGGCGCCGCGCCGGGCATGGAGGACGCCGACACGGCCTCCCAGGTGCGCGCCGTGCTGAGCACCCGGGGCTGGGCGCCACAGCCCCCGGCGGGCTCGGGCGCGGTCCGGGACCGCTGGGAGTCGCTGGCGGCCCTGGTGCGGCTCGCGGAGGAGTTCGTCCGGGCCCGGCCCCAGGCGACCCTGCGCGACTTCGTGGTCGAGCTGGACGAGCGGGCCGCCGCCCAGCACGCCCCCACCGTCGAGGGCGTGACGTTGGCCTCACTGCACGCGGCCAAGGGCCTGGAGTGGGACGCGGTGTTCCTGGTTGGGCTCACCGAGGGCATGCTGCCGATCAACCACGCCCGGAGCGACGAGCAGGTCGAGGAGGAGCGCCGCCTGCTGTACGTGGGCGTCACCCGGGCCCGCCGCCACCTCACGCTCTCGTGGGCGCTGTCCCGCTCGCCCGGGGGCCGCCCCTCCCGCCGACCCAGCCGCTTCCTGGACGGCCTGCGCCCCGGCTCAGGCAGCGCCGCCCCGCGCCGCTCGGCGGCCCTGGGCGCCACGGCCACCGGCGGCGTGGAGCGGGGCACCGGCCCCCGCCGCCGGCCCCGGGGGCCGGTGCGCTGCCGGGTGTGCGGTCGGTCACTGACGGACCCGGGCGAGATGAAGCTGATGCGGTGCGAGGACTGCCCCTCCGAGCTTGACGAGGGGCTCTACGACCGACTCGTCGAGTGGCGGGCGGAGCAGGCGGCCCAACTGGGTCAGCCCGCGTTCTGCGTCTTCACCGACAAGACCCTGCTCGCCATCGCCGAGGCGGCCCCCGACTCCGAGGCCCAGCTCTCCGCCATCCCCGGGGTCGTGGCGTGTAAGCTCCGTAAGTACGGCTCTGACGTGCTCGCACTCTGCGCCGGAGAGGATCTCGCGGGCCGGGACGAGCCCGGGAAAAACTCGTCGAAAAAATAGTTTGCGCGTGCGGAGGGCGTACCCATAGCCTTCCGAACACGGAGACAGCGGGCCTTCCGAGATCCGATGGATTCGTGTTGTACTGACCTTCCTGGGCTGGTCCTGACGGACGAGCCCCGAGACGCCGAGAGGAGGCGAAGACCAAATGATCACCTTGATTGCCACCACCAAACTGACCGATCGCTCGGTCGTCGCCGCCTGCCCGCTCGGCTTCTCCCTGCAGGGCACCGGTGTGTCCGTCGGCGTGCCCAGCCTCGGCCTGGCCAGCTTTGGCACCTCCGCCGTGCGCACGGAATCCCTGGCGACCCTCCCAGTTCGGGAGCTCGGTATCGAGCGACCGATCCAGGCACCCGCAGTGGCAGCAGTGGCACAGGCCGAGACCTACGCCATGGCAGCGGCTAATGGTGCCGAAAACCAGACGAAGCACCACCAGATGTGGGCCTCTCGCGGGCTTGAACCCTGGAGTGATCCAACCTGATCGGCGATCAGGTCGGCACCTTCCAGGGCCGCGAAACCCACACCGGGTTTCGCGGCCCTTTTGATTTGCCCTCCTGGCCGCCCAGGGGGGAGACGCAGAGCCCGGCCACCAGCCGGGCCAACACAGACGAGGAAGTCACCACCGTGCAACTCAAGGCGCACACCCCGTCCGTCGCGACCGACCTGATCCCCCCGCCAGACCCCTCGGAGGACTCCTTGACCCCGGCCCCGCTCACCGCTCTGACCGAGTTGGATGACGCCATCGAAAGCCTTGGCGAAGCCGTGCCCTGTCGTTCGTACGACCCGGAGGTCTTCTTCGCCGAGTCGCCCGCCGACGTCGAGTACGCCAAGTCGCTGTGCCAGACCTGCCCGCTGCGTGAGGCGTGCCTCGCCGGGGCGAAGGACCGGCGCGAGCCGTGGGGCGTCTGGGGCGGTGAGCTCTTCGTGCAAGGCGTTGTCGTAGCTCGGAAGCGGCCCCGTGGCCGCCCGCGCAAGAACCCGGTCGTGGCATGAGCACCCCCGGAACCATCGACCGCCCCGCGACGCACGACCCCAAGAAGCAGGACCCGACGATGCCAACCACCGACGAACCGACCCTGGTTCACCCCCCACGCAACACCACCGACGCGCCCGAGGCGCGACAGAACAGGACCCGCGAAATGCAACTCATCCCAGAAGCCTTGGCTCGTGCCCATATGCACGAGCGCCTGCACGAGGCTGAGTCCGAACGCAGGGCCGTGCGCCTTGCCACCGCCCGCCGCATGCAGCGTCGGGCCGAGCGCGCGTCGTTGCGCGCCCGCCGTGCCCTGGCCATGGCGGTCATGAACTGAAGGGCTGTCGGCCGGTGAACGGTCGGTAGTCCGCGGCGATCGACCGTGGCCTTGGCCGGAGGAAGGTCCCTCCGATGTCGCACCACGACCGAGGACGAGCGATCGCCAACCCGCAACAACAACGAATAGTGCCGAATTCTGGGGGCGGGTCCGAGAGGACCCGCCCCCAGCGCGTTTTCACTCGGCTCATCAGGGGGCGCGTTGGTCCCGCCGCTCGCCACGGGCGGAGTTATCGTCAGCGAGTGGACCAGACGTCACGTGAACCGATGCCGCCCGACGGCGAATCCGTCCGCTGCGCCCACTGCGGCGCCGTGGCTTCCGGAACGCCCCCGACATGGAGTTGCTCCGTCGAGAACGGCGTCCGTCATTACTTCTGCGAAGCGTGTGCTCGCGAGAACATCAGAGCCATCGAGGGACGACTCGACTCGGCTTGGTGGTAGCCCGGATCGTTCCCCAAGCTCACCGAGGCCTCGCAGGGTGGCAGGTGGTGCCGTGGGGTGGCGTGGGCTGGGAGTTGTTGAAGCGCGCACCGGTGCTTCGGCGGGGTCGCGGGATCCGGACGGAGGACGGCTGGCGAGGACGGAGTCGTCTGGCCGGAGTCGTCCGGCTCGCTATGTGCGAAGGCGAAGGCGAAGGCGAAGGGCCGGCGGTGGCGGGGGCGTTGGGGTCTCGACGCGGGTCGCGCTACCGGTCCCGCCCAGGGCCGGGGCAGGGGTCGAGGTCGGGGACTTCCGCGCCGTGGTCGGTGAGGCGGCGCGCGGCTGAGGCAGCGCCCGGGCTGGGGCAGCGCCTGGGCGAGGCGGGTCTGGCCGAGGCGGTCAGGTGGTCGGCCGGCCCGGGGCGGGGGCCCGGGCCTGAACCTGGGTCGGTCAGGCCGAGGTCTCCTCCGCGATGTCGTGCTCCAGCGCTGCCGGGGCGTCCTCCGGTGCCGGGACCGCCGACTCGTCCTCGGCTGCCTCGTCCGCGACCGCGAACCCGGGCACCCACGCCTCGATCTCGTCCCGCATCCGCACCGTGGCGCCGAGTTGGGACAGCACTCCGATGGTGCTCATGCTCACCCGGTGGATCAGCAGGTAGGAGGGCGGCAGGTTGAGCTGTCGGCCCAGGTCGTAGGCGGGCGAGCGGCGGTCGGCCAGGGTGGTCGCCTGGCCCCGTATCCACTCCCGGGTGAACGTGAACTCCTCCTGCTGGGCCGGCTCGATGATCGGGAGCAGGTAGTCCATGAGCGCCTCAGAGTCGAGCTGGAGGTCCGGCTTGATGAACCCCTGCTCGCGCAGCAACTCCTGCACCTCGTCGCCCTCGCCGTCGAGCAGCATCCGCAGCGTGACGCCGATGTGCGGCGGCAGGCCGTCGGGCAGCCGGTCCACCGTGCCGAAGTCCATGACGCCCAGCTTCCACAGCTCCGGCGGCCCGTCCTCCGCGTCACCCACGACCAGGCGGAAGTTGCCCGGGTGCGGGTCGGCGTGGAGCAGCCCGGTGCGCGCGACGCCCGAGAACAGGAACAGGGTCAACAGTTGCCCCGCCCGGTCGCGCTGCTCCCGCGTACCGTTCGCGATCACCTCGGAGAGCGGTATTCCCTCCATCCACTCGGTGATCAGTACCTGGTCGGACTGGTGGACCACACCGGGGACGGTGAAGTCCGGGTCGCCCTCGAACTCCTCCGCGTAGGTGCGCTGGGCCTCGGCCTCCAGCTCGTAGTCCAGCTCCTCGGACACCCGGTCGCGCAACTCGGCGATCAGCGGCTTGACCTCGATGCCCGGCACCAGGGGCCCGAGCAGCCGGGAGAGGCGGCCGAGTTGGGTGAGGTCGGAGAGCAGCGCCTCGCCCGCGCCCGGGTACTGCACCTTGACCGCGACAGAGCGCCCGTCGTGCCAGATGGCCCGGTGCACCTGGCCGATGGAGGCGGCCGCGGCCGGCTTGTCGTCGAACTCCAGGAACAGGTCGCGCCAGTCGTCCCCGAGCCGGCTCGCCAGCGCCGCGTGCACCGAGCGGGTGGGCATCGGGGGCGCGGCTTCCTGGAGCTTGGTCAGCGCGGCCCGGTACGGCTTGGCGATCTCCTCGGGGAGCGCGGACTCGAAGACCGACATCGCCTGTCCGAGCTTCATGGCGCCGCCCTTGAGCTCGCCGAGCACCTTGAACAACTGCTCGGCCGTGCGCTGTTGCAACTCTCGTGCGACGATCTCCGCCGGCCGGCCACCGATGCGCTTGCCAAGGCCCCAGGTGGCCCGGCCCGCGAAACCCAGTGGCAGTGCGGCCAGCTTGGCGGTGCGGGTGACCGCCTTGCGGGGTAGATCAGACATGCGCCCCTCCAACTCCAACTGAGTTCCCCCGGGGCGGACCCCAGGCCCCCGTCGTCCACCCAGCGGACGCCGGTCTACCCGGACATTGTCGCCTGCGACCCTTCACTGTTCGATGAATATCCCGCAACCGAAGCGGTCATCGTGGCGCATGCGCAGTCCGGGTGCGGCGCGATGGGCCGCAGGTCCCAGGCTAGTCCCGGCAGTGTGAGCTCCAACCGGGCCCCCACGCTGGGCGGCGCCCCACCGTCGAGGAAGGCCAGGGCCTGCGCCGCGGCCAGCCCGGCCACCGTCGTCGCCAGCGCCGCGTCGCAGGCCGGGGCGGGCGCCCGACGGCCCGACTGCCACTGGGCCAACAGCCGGGGCCAGCCGGGCTCCCGCTCCGCGCGCCGGATGGCCATGCACGCCGCGCAGCAGGTCGCCCCCGGCACCACGAGGGGGCCGACCACCCCGGTGCCCTCCAGCACCCCGGCGTACAGATGCGGGGTCCCCGTGGTGATCAGCGGCTCGGCGGTGTCCGGCTCCGGGGCGTACACCCCCAGGCCGTCGCGCGGGGCGAGCACCACCAGGCTCAGGCCACGGGGCTCGGTCGGGGCACGCGGCGAGCGGCGTGCGGGGGCCGCGCTCCGCACCAGGCGGCGGGCCGCCGCGTCCCGGCGCTCCCCGACCTGGTCCGGTGCGGTGCCCGCCGGCAGCACGTCCCACGGCTCGACGCAACCGCCGTCCTGCACGTCCACCTGGCCGACACCGGACGCCGACAGCAGGGCCGCCACCGCCGCCCCGACGCGGCCGGCGCCTTGGACCCGCACGCGCGCGGCCCGCCTGGCCCCCAGCAGCCGCAGCCCGGCATCCGGCTCCGGGTGGCGCACCGACAGGGCCGCGAGATCGGCCCGCAGGCGCTCCATCGCCCCCGGGTCGTCCCGGACGAGTGCGGCCGGGCCCTCGCTCGCCCACGGGTCGTCGATCACCCCGGCCGCGACGAGGCGGGCCACGACGGCGTCGGCCCGTCCCTCCGGCAGGCCCATCGCCCGCGCCTCCTGGCGCAGCAGGGGCAGCCCCCGAGTGCCGTCGAGCAGGCCGATGAAGCTGGCGGTCGCCGTGTCCAGCGGGCCGACCACCACGGCATGGGCCCGGGCGATGCCGAGCTGCACCGTGTCCCGGGTGCGCCACGCCCGGCGCAGCGCAGGCTTGAGCCGCGGATGCGAGGGCAGCTCCACCGTCTCGCTGGTGGGCGGCGCCATGTCGGAGGGCGACCAGCCGGCGTCCCCCGCCGCCGGCCGGCCCGCTCGCGAACCCGACGGCGGGGTCGGGGGCGGGGCCGCTTTCGGCCCGACCCTTCTCCGGGGCGGCCGTCCCGGAGTCGCCGCGGGTCGCGAGGCGGTGGTGCGGGGCAGAGTCGGGTGCGTGGAGCGCATGGTGGTTCCCCTCTTTCTCGGCCTTCGGGCGGGCAGGACGGGTGTCCGGGCGTCTTGTCGTGTGATCGCCGTGGTGATCTCCGTGGACCCAGCATGGACAGTCCGTGCGGTCGCCGTCGGAAGTTATCCACAGGGGTCCGCGATAGTCGTACAAGCTGCTCGGACGGGTGGGTGGTTCGATCGCCATCCGCGTGCGGGGCGGGACTTCGCGTACCGCTAGCGGGTAACGTCGAGGCGTGCCCGCCGACCCATCCCCTCGCTTTTCGTCGAGAGCCCGCCCGGGTGAGGGTTCCTCCAGCGCGAGCTGGGGGAGTGCCGCCGGGGAAACCCCGTTGCAGAGCGTTCCCAGAGCCAACCGCCTCCCTCCTGGCCCCCAGCGGCGCGACCCGCAGGCGAGCGCCGTCGAGATCAGGCGGAGCAGCCGGCGGCGCCGGACGGTCTCCGCCTACCGCGAGGGCGATCGCACCATCGTGTTGCTGCCGGCCCGCATGTCGGAGGCGGAGGAGCAGCGCTGGGTGGGCGTGATGCTCGACAAGCTCGCCGCGCAGGAGAGCAAACGGATGCTGGGCGACGCCGACCTGGCGGCCCGCGCGGAACTCCTGTCCGAGCAGTACCTGGCGGGGCGGGCCACGCCGAACACGGTGCGCTGGGTCACCAACCAGAACACCCGCTGGGGGTCCTGCACCCCGGCCGAAGGCAGCATCCGACTCTCGCACCGGTTGCAGGGCATGCCGGAGTACGTGCTCGACTACGTGCTGTTGCACGAGCTGGCCCACCTCCTGGTGCCCGGCCACGGGCCCTCGTTCTGGCGACTCCTCGACGCCTATCCCCGTACGGAACGGGCGCGGGGCTACCTGGAGGGCGTCGTCGCGGCGGGGCGGCTGCCGCACCTGCCCGAAGCGCGCAGCGAGTAGCGCGCCCCCGTCGTCCATCGCGCGCTCCCTCCTTCCACCCCGAGGCGTCCCGGTGAGGTCCCGGTCGAAGGCCGTCGCTCGCCCGCCCGGGGCCGATGCGCGTCCCGCCGGGCCGTGACGCCGCACCCTTCGGAACGCCCGGGTACCGGCCGGGTGGGAACCGCGAGGGCGGAGGGATTCGTCTCTCGGGTCACTGTCGCCGGACACGGGCGTCGCCGCTCCGTTCCCGGGGGCTTCCTCCCTGTTTTTGGGGGATGTCCCCGTGGCCGTGGGGCGCGCGGCAGGGAGGTCGCGCCCCAGCGGGCCCGGTCGCCCCGGTATCCCCCGTCCGTGTCGTCAGCGGTTAGCCTGACGCGCAACGCACTCACGGTTTCGGGATGGGGGACGGTCGTTACGTATGGCCAGGGAATTCCAGCGCGGCCACAAGGCCAAGATCAGCGATCTGACGGCGGGGAGGGACCTGTACGTCGGCGTGCAGATCGCCGGACCCGGGCTGTCCTTCGACATCAGTTGCTTCGGCCTCGACGGCGATGAGCGACTCTCCGACGACCGTTACTTCATCTTCTTCAACCAGCCCAAGTCGCCCGAGGAGGCGATCCAGCAGCTCGGCGCGCAGGCCGGGGACACCGAGTCCTTCCGGGTGACGCTCGACAGCATCCCGTCGCACATCCAGAAGCTGTCGTTCACCGCGACCATCGACGGTGCCGGGCAGATGTCGCAGGTCGGGCCCGGGTACATCCGCATCGTCGCCGGTGGCGAGGAGGTCGCGCGGTACGCGTTCACCGGCGCGGAGTTCAGCACCGAGCGGGCGGTGATGCTCGGCGACTTCTACCTCAAGGACGTCTGGCGGTTCGCCGCCGTCGGCCAGGGCTTCGACGGCGGGCTCGAAGCGCTGCTCAAGAACTTCGGCGGCGAGGTCGCGGAGGAGGAGCCCGCCCCGGCGCCCGCGCCGGCGCAGGGCGCCGCCCCCGGCTTCGCGCCCCCCGGCGGCCAGGCAGCCTCCGCCGCACCCGCACCCCTGCCCGCCCCCGCGCCCAGCTTCGGCGCACCCGCCGCCAGCCCGTCGCAGGCCCCCGCGCCCCAACCCCCGGCGCCCCAGCCGCAGGCCCCCGCCCCGCAGCCGTCGGCCCCCGCGCAGCCGCAGGCGCCGATGCACTCGGCCCCGACCGTGGTCGCGCCCCTCACTCCCCCCGGCGGCCCCGTGCCGCCCCCGGCCCAGCCCGCCCCGCCGCCGGGCTACCCCGGCCAGCCGGCGCCGTACGGCACGCCGGGCGCTGGTCAGGGCGCGCCCGGGCAGTTCGCGCCGGGCCAGCCCGCGCCGCCGCAGGCCCCGTACGGTCAGCCGCAGGGCCAGCCGGCGCCCTTCCCCGGCCAGGCGGGACCCGGTCAGCCCGGCGTCCAGGGCTACCCGGGGCAGCCCGCGCCCGCTCCGTACGGGCAGCCGCAGCCGGGTCAGCCGCAGGGCTACCCGGGGCAGCAGCCACAGCCGGGCCAGCCGCAGGGTTACCCGGGACAGGGCGGCGCGCCCGGTGGTCCGGCGGGCGCCGGCGTGCAGGCCGCGCTCGCCAAGTACCGCGAGGCGCCGACCGGTCAGCGCTGGACGCCGCAGAACCCCCGCCTGGTCCGGGTCGACCTCGGCATCGGTGGGCAGCCCGTGCTCGCCAAGCAGGGCACGATGGTGCTGTACCAGGGCAAGGTCGACTTCAGCTACAAGGGCGCCGGGTTCCGGGGCCGCGTCGTCGGCAACGCGACCGGCCAGGAGATGCAGCTCATGCGCTGCACCGGGCAGGGCCAGGTGTTCTTCGCGGAGAACGCGGCCGAGGTGCACCCCATCGAGCTCCAGGGTGACGCGATCTGCGTCTCCGCCGAGAACGTGCTCGCCTTCGACGAGTCGCTCCAGCACGAGGTCCGCCGCATCGAAGGGCACGGCATCCCCGGCGGCGCCCTGTTCACCATGCAGTTCCAGGGCACCGGGACCGTGATCGTCAAGACCCAGGGCACGCCCGTGGTGCTTCCCGTCACGCCCACCACGTTCGCCGACAGCAACGCCATCGTCGCCTGGTCGGCCGCCGCGCAGGTGATCATCTCCAGCCAGGTGCGGCTGCGCCGCAACGCCTTCCCCGGCCACAGCGGGGAGGCCGTCAACCTCCAGTTCCGGGGCGCGCCCGGCAACTTCATCGTCGTCCAGCCCTACGAGGTCTGAGGGAGCCCGTCATGAACCAGCAACTGCTCTCGGGCTACGCCCCGACCCCCGTCACCGCGCGGATGGAGAACCACGGCAGCAGCATGCTCAAGGTCGCCATGCAAAGCGGCCAGGACCTGTTCGCCCGCACCGGCTCGATGGTGGCCTACGAGGGCTTCGTCCAGTACGAGCCGAACCCGCCCGCCGTGCGCCAGATGGCCTCCCAGTGGCTGACCGGCGAGGGCGCGCCGCTGATGAAGTGCAGCGGCGACGGGCTCCTCTACCTCGCCGACTACGGCGCCGACGTCGTCTGCGTCAACCTGGCCGGCGACTCGCTCTCGGTCAACGGCACCAACCTGCTCGCCTTCGACGCGCATCTCCAGTGGGGTGTGCAGCGCGTCAAGGGCATGGCCAAGTTCGCGGGTCAGGGCCTGTTCAACGTCGGCATCTCAGGTACCGGTTGGGTCGCCCTGACCTCGCGCGGTACGCCGATCGTGGTGGACTGCGGGCGTGGTGAGGACGAGACGTACGTCGACCCGGACGCCCTGGTCGCCTGGTCGACCAACCTCAAGATGAAGGGGAAGCGCAGCTTCAAGGCGTCCTCGATGATCGGCCGGGGCAGTGGCGAGGCGTACCAGCTCGGCTTCTCCGGCCAGGGCTTCGTCGTGGTCCAGCCCAGCGAGGACAGCACTGACCGGCTCCGGGCGCGGGGCTGAGGGGGAAGAAGACATGCAGAGTCCGCTCTTCGGCCACACCGAGTCCCAGTCGCAGGACCGCTACGCGATGCAGAACCCGCAACTGCTGCGGGTCTCCCTGACCGGCCACGACGACGTCCTCGCCCGCAAGGGTTCGATGGTCGCCTACCAGGGGCTCATCGAGTTCGACGGCGAGTACCAGACGCCGGGCCAGCGCCGCTCGCGCGCCCAGACCGGCGAGGGCCTCGACCTGATGCGCTGCTCGGGACAGGGAGTCGTCTACTTCGCCAACCTCGCGCAGTACGTGCACGTGGTGGACGTCGACCACGAGGGGCTCACGGTGGACAGCGCGTACGTCCTCGCGCTCGACTCGGGGCTGCACTGGGAGACCATCGCGGTGGACAGCCAGTTCGGCGTCTCCGGCTCGGGCAAGTACAACCTCAACATCTCGGGCCAGGGCAAGGTCGCGCTCATGACCTCGGGACAGCCGCTGGTGCTCCAGGTGACGCCGGACAAGTACGTCAACGCCGACGCCGACGCCATCGTGGCCTGGTCCAGCTCGCTGCGGGTCCAGATGCAGGCGCAGACCCACTCGTCGGGTGTGTGGCGACGCCGGGGCAACACCGGCGAGGGCTGGGAACTCAGCTTCCTCGGCCAGGGGTTCGCCCTCGTCCAGCCCAGCGAGTTGCTGCCGCCGCAGAACGCGGTGGTGGGGCAGGGCGCCGCGGCCCAGTTCGGCATGGGTCAGCAGGGGGCGCGCGGCCAGAACCAGGGCAACGTCTGGTCGAACAACCGCTGACCCCAGGCGCCCCCCGAGGCGAGCCGGCCCGGCGCCGCGCCGCCGGCTCGCCTCGTCCGCTGCTCAGGGGGCCGGGCGGGTGTCGTGTCGCGGCCGGTCGCGCGTCAGCGCGGGCAGCGGGCGCGCGACGGCCGGGTCAGGCCCCCCGCGCGCCTCGACCTCATCAACCGGCGTACGGCCGCGCCCCGGCCCGGGCCGTCGTGCCCCGGGGCGCGCGCCGTCGCTCACAGCAGTGCGCGGGTGCGCTCCACCAGACGTACCACCGAGTCGTCGGCCACCGCGGCCACCTGGTCGTAGTCGAACCAGCGCACGTCGAGAGACTCCTCGCTCACCGTGGCCCGCGCGTCGGCGGGCGCCAGCGCCGCGTACTGCACGTCCAGGTGCCAGGCGCACGGCGTGTGGTGCTTGTCCAGGCGCACCGGGCCGCCCGGCAGCAGGGTCAGCCCGGCGATGCCGGACTCCTCGGTCGCCTCGCGCAGGGCCGCCTCCGCGAGGGTGGCGTCCCGCGGCTCACAGTGGCCGCCCATCTGGAGCCACATCCGCAGCTTGCGGTGGAGCGTGAGCAGCACCCGCCCCCCGGCCGGGTCGATGACCAGGGCACTGGCCGTCAGGTGCCCGTCCCGGCACGCCTTCCACATCCCGTCCGGGTGCGCGGCCAGGTGCTCCGCGTACGCCGTCCGCAGCCGCTCCTGCTCCCCGTCGGGCGCCGGCCACTCGCGCAGCGCGCGGGTGGCCGCCGCGTGCAGCGTCGTCGGCGCCGTCACCGGCCGCGCTCGCCGCCGGCGTCGCCCTCGTCGCCCTGCTCGCCATCTCGCTGGTCGGTGGCCGGGTCGTCGGGGGCCGCGTCGCCCTTGCTGAGGTTCGGGCCGCTCGCCGCCTCGCCGAGCATCTTGTCCAGCTCGGAGAAGTCGAGCTGCTCGCGGTGGACGAACCCGTCCGGGTCGTCCAGGTCGGCGGCGGTGGGCAGCATGTCCGGGTGCTCCCACAGCGCGTCCCGGCCGTCCAGGCCGCGGGCGTCGGTGAGCGAGGCCCACAGCCGGGCCGCGTCCCGCAGCCGCCGGGGCCGCAGCTCCAGGCCGATCAGCGTGGCGAAGGTTTGCTCGGCCGGCCCACCGCTGGCGCGGCGGCGGCGCAGCGTCTCGCGCAGCGCGTCGGCGGACGGCAGGTGCGGCGCGGCGGCGGCGTGCACGACCGCGTCCACCCAGCCCTCGACCAGCGCCAACGCGGTCTCCAGCCGGGCCAGCGCCGCCTTCTGCTCCGGCGTGTCCTCGGGCTGGAACATGCCCTGCTGGAGCGCCTCCTGAAGCTGCTCGGGGTGGGTCGGGTCGAGCTGCCCGACCGCGTCCTCCAGCTTGGCGGTGTCCACCTTGATGCCCCGCGCGTACCCCTCGACCGCGCCGAACAGGTGCGAGCGCAGCCACGGCACGTGGGCGAAGAGGCGCTGGTGCGCCGCCTCGCGCAGCGCCAGGTAGAGCCGCACCTCCTCCTGCCGTACGCCAAGGCCCGCGCCGAACGCCTCGACGTTGGTCGGCAGCAGGGCCGCCTTGCCCGCGGGGCCGAGCGGCAGCCCGACGTCGGTGGAGCCGACGACCTCGCCGGCGAGCACGCCGAGGGCCTGGCCGATCTGGGTGCCGAACATCGCCCCGCCCATGGAGCGCATCATGCCGAGCAGCGGCCCGGCCATGGCCTGCATCTCCTCCGGCAGCACGTTGCCCATCGCCGAGCCGACCTGCTCGGCGACCGGGTCCACCAGGTCCTTCCAGACCGGCAGGGTCGCCTCGACCCACTCGGCCCGGCTCCAGGCCACCGCCGACGCCGCGCCCGACGGCAACGAGGTGACGCCGTCCAGCCACAGGTCCGCCAGGCGCACGGCCTCCTCGACCGCCGCCCGCTCCTTGGGGCCGACGCTCACGTCCTTGCTCTGGCCCTCGCCCTGCCCGGCCGCGCCGCCCTGCGCCACGGTCTGCCGGGCGATGTCCTTGGCCATGTCCCAGTTCACCGGGCCGCCCTCGTACGAGAGCATCTGGCCGAGCTGCTGGAAGGCGGCGCCCAGGTCGTTCGGGTTCAGCGAACCGAACATCGCGGCGAACGGGTTGTCCGCGCCGCTGCCCCCGCCGAAGCCGAACGGATTCGCGGGTCCCGGGCCACCGCCCTGGCTGTCCTTCTTCTTGCCGTCGTCGCCGTCCTCCGGCTCCTCCGGCGGAAGGCCAAATCCAAATGGGGTGTCACTCACGGGTTTCCTCGGCTCGTAGGGCCATCGGCTCGGGGCCGACGGCGACTGCCCGACAACACCACCAGCGTAGACACCCAGCCGCTATCAGGGCTCGGTGCTTCGCCGACCGGATGCCTGCGGCAGGATGGACAGCGCCTGGTACGTACGCGTCAGTTCTCTTACGTACAGAAGACAACCGCTGGAGCCGCCCGGTGAGTTCCCCAGATCCGACCGTTCGCGCAGCGCGAAACGATCCGCCCCCCGAGCATTCGGCCCGCCAGGAGCCGCCGTCGGCGCCCCTGCGGCGGCCCGTCGTGGCCGTCACGGGCGCCGCGTCGGGCGTCGGCGCGCTGCTGACCCGCAGGCTCGCCGAGTCCGACGAGGTCAAGCGGGTGCTGGCCATCGACGAGCGCCGGGGCGAGGTCGACGAGGCGCGCTGGCACGTCCTGGACGTGCGCGATCCCATCATCGCCGACAGACTGCGCGGCGCCGACGTCGTCGTGCACCTCGCCACCGACCTGGACCTGGAGACCGACGCCGAGGCCAGGACGGCGTACAACGTGCGCGGCACCCAGACCGTGCTGACCGCCGCCGCGGCGGCCGGGGTGCGCCGCGTCGTGCTGTGCACCTCCGCCATGGTCTACGGGGCGCTGCCCGACAACGACGTACCCCTTGCGGAGGACGCCGAGCTGCGCGCCACGGCCGAGGCCACCGGCGTCGGTGACCTGCTGGAGATCGAGCAGCTCGCCCGGCGCGCGCCCCGCGCTCACCCTGGCCTCAATGTCACGGTCGTACGCCCCGCGCTGCTGGTCGGCGGCACCGACACCGCCCTCACCCGCTACTTCGAGTCGCCCCGGCTGCTCGTGGTCGCCGGATCGCGCCCCACCTGGCAGTTCTGCCACGTCGACGACCTGGTCAGCGCCCTGGAGTACGCGGTGCTCGAGAAGGCCGAGGGCGAGCTGGCCGTCGGTTGCGACGGCTGGCTGGAGCAGGAGGAGGTCGAGGAGCTGTCCGGCATCCGACGCATGGAGCTGCCGTCGGCGGTGGCCCTCGGCGCCGCGTCCCGGCTGCACCGGCTCGGCCTCACCCCGTCCCCGGCGGGCGACCTCGCGTACACCATGCACCCCTGGGTGGTCAGCGGCAGCCGGCTGCACGACGCCGGCTGGCGGCCCCGGTGGACCAACGAGGAGGTGCTGGCCGAACTCCTGGAGGAGGTCGCGGGGCGCCGCACGGTGGCCGGCCGCCGGCTGGGCCGCAAGGACGCGACGACGCTCGGCGCCGCCGGTGCCACGGTCGCCCTGGTGGGCACCGCCGCGCTGGTACGCCGCGCGCGCAAGGCCCGCAGACGCCTCTAGCGGCGGCCCGCGGCGGCGCGCCGGGCCCGCGCGGGTCGGCCGGGGTGAGGGGCCCGGGTCGATGTCGCGGCCGGCGCGGGGTGGGGCACGATGGGCGCCATGGCACACACGGACGCATCACAGGCGGGGGAGCGCGCGGCGGTCGACCCCATCAGGCTGCTGGCCATCCGGGAGACGCCGCTCTCGGTGGACGAGGTGTTCGCCGCGGTCGGCGACGCAGCGGCGGGCGGCACGGCGCTCTTCGTCGGCACCGTACGCGACCACGACGGGCCGGGCGACGCCCAGGTCACCGGCCTCGGGTACTCGGCCCACCCCAGCGTCGCGGCGGAGCTGCGGCGGGTGGCGGAGAAGGTCGTCGCCGACTTCCCGGTCCGCGCGCTGGCCGCCGTGCACCGCGTGGGTGACCTCGCGGTCGGCGACCTGGCCGTGGTGGTGGCCGTCTCCTGCCCGCACCGCGCGGAGGCGTTCGCCGCCTGCCGCCGGCTGATCGACGACCTCAAGGCCGAGGTGCCGATCTGGAAGCACCAGACGTTCGGCGACGGCACGGAAGAATGGGTCGGCGTCTGAGGCATCCTTTCGGGCCCGGGGCGCGTCTAGGGAGGTGAAGGCGCTCCAGGGGCGCGGACGAGGCACGAAGGCTCGTGCGGTTGCGTAACCCGGCCCCTGCCGTGAGCGTTGTCCTGGCAGACGATTAATCTGCTCATCTGCCAGTTGCGGGTGTGTAAGGGGATTGGAAGTCCGCTGTGGGTGTCCTCGTGTGGTTGATCATTCCGCTCATCGCCGCTGGCGCTGCCGTCGTCTACACCACCTGGGCCGCCCGCGACCGCAAGGCCGGGGACGCCGCCGAGGTCGCGGGGTACGAGCGGTTCCGTGAAGCGATGCAGCGCTCCCATTCCGGTTCAAGCTCCGTCTGACCGCCAGCTGACCGCACCACCCGGCTGGCCCACCGTTCGCGATCGCGATCGAACGGTCGCGCACCGGTCCGCCACGGGGCGTGGGGCGGCCGGCCCCGCGCCCGCCCGGGCGCCCGCACCACCGTGAAGCCGCGGTGACGCCTCCGCGAAGCCGCCGACACCCGCCCGCCTCCCGTGCCGCCAGCGGCCCCCGTACGGGCCCGTGGGCGGGCGGCCCCGGAGGTGAACTCACAGGCCCGTCCCGTACTGTCGTTCCATGCCACGCCGCACCGCCACGCTGCTCGCCTCGCTCCTGACGCTCATCGCGTTGCTCTGCGCGGGGGTGCTGATACCCGTGCCCTACGCGGAGATGAGCCCCGGCCTGACGGTCAACACGCTCGGGAAGCACGAGGGCGAGACGGTGCTGCAGATCAACGGCGAGAAGACCTATCCCACCAGCGGTCACCTGAACATGACCACCGTGCAGGTCACCAACTCGGAGTACAAGATGAACCTCTTCGAGTCGATGTACGGCTGGCTCTCGCACGACCGGCTGGTGGTGCCGCGCGAGATGCTCTACCCGGACGACAAGTCCGCGGACGAGGTCAACCAGGAGAACGCCGAGGAGTTCAGCCAGTCCCAGGAGGCCGCCAAGGTCGCCGCGTTGCGCCAGTTGAAGAAGCGCGACCTGCTGGACGTCAAGCTCGGCTCGCACATCGTGGTGGGCAGCGTCGTCAAGGGCGGCCCGGCCGAGGGCAACCTGCACGCCGGCGACGCGATCAAGGCGGTGGACGGCAAGGCGGTGCACAACCCGTCCGACGTGGCCAAGCTCGTCAGCCAGCACAAGCCGGGTGAGAAGACGGTCTTCACGGTGATCCCCGCGGAGCGGGTCGCGGCGGCCGAGAAGCAGCGCAAGGAGCCCAAGGGCGCCAAGAACGTCACCCTCACCACGATGAAGGCCCCGGAGGAGCAGCGGGCGATCATCGGCATCGAGGCGGCCGTCGACTACACGTTCCCCTTCGACATCGACATCAAGGTCGAGCACGTCGGCGGGCCCAGCGCCGGGCTGATGTTCTCGCTCGGCATCATCGACAAGCTGACCCCCGGCGACCTGAACGGCGGGGAGTTCGTCGCGGGCACCGGGACCATCGACGAGACGGGCAAGGTCGGTCCCATCGGCGGCATCGCGATGAAGACCGTCGGCGCGCGGAACAAGGGCGCCACCTACTTCCTGACCCCGGAAGCCAACTGCGCCACCGCCTCCCGGGACATCCCGGACGGGCTCACCCTGGTCAAGGTGGGCGACCTGGACGACGCGATGGACGCGCTGCGGATGATCCGCGAGAAGAAGACGGACCAACTGCCGAGCTGCCCCACGAGCTGACCGGCGACCGCGCCCGACCCGCCCCGCCTCACGGACCGCGCCCCACCGCCCCCGCTGGCCGACCCGCTGGCCGCACTGCTCCATCGGCCCCGCCCGACCGCCCCCGATCGGCCGTCGCCGGGGCGGAGCCCGAGCCCCGTCCGGCCGGGTGACGGCCGTACGGGGCTCGCGATCGCCCGCGCCCGGGCGCGAGCGGCCGTCAGTCCTCGAACGTCGCGGCCAACGCCTCCGCGAGCCCGGGCACCAGGTCGGCCCCGGTCAACACCTCGGTCGGGGAGTCCTTCTCCCGCAGCCGCAGCGCCGACTCGCGCGCGCCGTCCCGCAGCACCGCGACCGTCATGCGGACCTCCTGGCGGCCGGGCTGCTTGGCGACCCAGGCCGCCAACTGTCGCTCGTCCAGGCCCTCCGGCACGCTGGTCTCGGCCGTGGCCGGCAGCATCAGCCGCTCCACGACCAGGGCGCAGCCGGCCACGGCGTCGGGCCAGGCGATGGTGGCGAGGAACTCGTCCAGCGCGGCGCCCGCCGGCAGCTCGTCCTGCTCAATGGGGGTCAGGGAGCCGGCCGGGCCGTCGGCTTCGAGGCCGAGCTGCGCGGCGAGCTGCGGCTCGTCGGCGCGCAGCCGGGCCGTGTCGACCAGGGCGAACAGCCGGGCCGGCTGGTCCCAGCCGAGGCCGGCCGCGTACTCGTCGAGCTCCAGTACGGCACGGGTGAGCGGGCTCGCGGCCATGGGGGGCGCGGGCGTGGAATCCGGGGGAAGGTTGGACATGGTCAATATCGTGCCTTGAACGGACCCCAAAACGGGAACTGAGTAAAGCCTGAGTAAGTTGCATCAGTGGGCCCTAGTATCTCGGGGCTGCTTCACCAAGCTTCATCGACACCGAACTTCGAGGTGCGCACCTTGGCTTTCCAGATGCCGGACCGCGGCGGAGGCCCGACCGGGCCACGGATCAGAGTCGGCCGACCGTCCCGGCGGGTCCGGACCCTGCTCATGACGCTGGGCGTCCTGGCCGTGCTGGCCATGGGCTTCGTCATGTTCGCGGGGTTCTGGACGGACTGGCTGTGGTACCGCTCGGTGCACTACTCGTCCGTCTTCAGGACGACGTTGGTGACCAAGATCGGCCTCTTCTTCGTCTTCGGCCTGCTCATGGCCGTGGCCGTCGGGGTGAACATCTGGCTGGCCCACCGGCTGCGCCCGCCGCTGAGCGCGATGTCGCTGGAGCAGCAGTCGCTCGACCGGTACCGGATGGGCATCGACCCGTACAAGAAGTGGCTGCTGATCGGCGTCGCGGCGCTGGTCGGCCTGATCTCCGGAGCCTCCGCATCGGGCCAGTGGCGCACCTGGCTGCTGTGGGTCAACGGGGTGTCGTTCGGCCAGAAGGACGCACAGTTCCACAAGGACGTGTCGTTCTACGCGTTCGACCTGCCCTGGTACCGCTTCCTGCTGAGCTTCGGCTTCGCGGCCACCGTCCTCTCGCTCATCGCCGCCACGCTGGTGCACTACCTGTACGGCGGGCTGCGCATCACCAGCCCCGGCGCGCGCGCCACCGCGGCGGCCACCGGCCACCTGTCGGTGCTGCTCGGCATCTTCGTCGCGCTCAAGGCCGTCGCGTACTGGCTGGACCGGTACGGGCTCGCGGTGAAGTCGAGCGACCTGAAGGAGACCGGCAACTGGACCGGTCTGAAGTACGTCGACGCCAACGCGTACCTGCCGGCGAAGACCATCCTGTTCTGCATCGCGGTGATCTGCGCGCTGCTGTTCTTCGCGACGCTGTGGCGGCGCACCTGGCAGCTCCCGGTGATCGGCTTCGGCCTGATGGTGCTCTCGGCCATCCTGATCGGCGGGCTCTACCCGGCGATCGTGCAGAAGTTCCAGGTCCAGCCGAACGAGCAGGCCAAGGAAGCGCCGTACATCAAGAAGAACATCGAGGCCACGCGCAAGGCGTACGGCATCGACAACACGGACGTGAAGGACTACCAGGGCGAGAGCAGCAAGGACCCCAAGACGCTGCGCGCCAAGGTCGACTCCACGGCCAGCCTGCGCCTGCTCGACCCGAACGTGGTCTCGCCCACCGTCCAGCAGCTCCAGCAGGTCCGCGGTTACTACCAGTTCCCGCAGACCCTGGACGTGGACCGGTACAAGACCAAGGACGGCCAGGACCAGGACACCGTCATCGGTCTGCGCGAGATCAACACCAAGGGCATCCCCGAGCGCAACTGGATCAACGACCACTTCAAGTACACCCACGGCTACGGCGCCGTGACGGCCAAGGGCACCGACACCACCAAGACCGGCGCCCCGGCCTTCATGGAGCGCAACCTCCCGTCGGAGGGCCAGTTCGGCGACTACGAACAGCGCATCTACTACGGCGAGAAGACGACGCAGTACTCGATCGTGGGCGGCCCGCAGGAGGAGCTGGACTACTCCGGGGACAAGGGCGAGGAGAAGACGACCACGTACAAGGGCGACAGTGGCGTCAAGCTCGACAACCCGTTCAACCGCGCGGCGTACGCGGTGTCCTTCAACGAGCCGCAGATCCTCTACTCGGGGGCCATCGGCGAGGGCTCGCGCATCCTGTACAACCGCACGCCGAAGGAGCGGGTCGAGGCCGTCGCCCCGTGGCTGACGATCGACGGCGACGCCTACCCGGCGATCATCAAGGGCCGCATCCAGTGGATCGTGGACGCGTACACGACGACCAACGGCTATCCGTACGCGTCGCGCACCACCCTCGGTGACACGACGGAGGACTCGCTGACCGACGGCCAGCGCGAGGTCGTGGCGCAGGAGAACAAGGTCAACTACATCCGCAACTCGGTCAAGGCCACGGTCGACGCGTACGACGGGTCCGTGAAGCTGTACGAGTGGGACACCGAGGACCCGGTCCTCAAGACGTGGCGCAAGGCGTTCCCGGGCACGGTCAAGGACCGCGACCAGATCAGCAAGGACCTGATGGACCACCTGCGGTACCCGCAGGACCTGTTCAAGGTGCAGCGCCAGCTGCTGACCCGCTACCACGTCCAGGACCCGGAGCAGTTCTACAGCGGCAGTGAGGTCTGGCAGGTTCCCGACGACCCGACCAACAAGGTCAACTCGGTGCCGCCGTACTACCTGAGCATGCAGATGCCGGACCAGAAGGAGAAGAAGTTCTCCCTGACGACCACGTTCACGCCGAACGACCGGGACAACCTGAGTGCCTTCATGGCGGTGGACGCGGACGCGCAGAGCGAGGGTTACGGCAAGATCAGAATCCTGAAGCTGCGACCGAACAACCCGGTCTCCGGACCACAACAGGTGCAGAGCAAGTTCAACTCCGATCCGAAGATCGCCGAGAGCATCAGGCTCCTCAAGGGCGGCGACTCGACGGTGGAGTACGGCAACCTGCTGACGGTCCCGCTCGACGACGGGCTGCTGTACGTGGAGCCGGTGTACGTCCGGGGCGCGGGGACGAACTATCCGCTGCTCAAGAAGGTCCTGGTGACCTATGGCGACCAGACGGCCTTCGAGGACTCGCTGGACAAGGCGCTCGACGTCGTCTTCGGCGAGCAGAAGCCCACCGATCCGACGAAGCCACCGGGTGACGGCCAGGAACCTGACGAGCCGTCGGGCGACCCGACGGTGCGCCAGGCCCTGAAGGACGCGCAGGACGCCATCACCGCGGGCCAGGAGGCGCTCCAGAAGGAACCCCAGGACTGGGAGGCGTTCGGCAAGGCGCAGAAGGACCTGAAGGACGCGCTGGACCGGGCGGCCAAGGCGGAGAAGGACGCCGCGGACAAGGCCAAGGGCGACGGCAAGGGCGACGGGAAGAACGACGCCGCCAAGGACGGAGCCGGCGGCGACAAGGGCGGCGGGGCCGAGCAGGCGTCCGCCGACACCGGAGGCCAGCCAGCCGACAAGCCCGAGCGGACGCCGGACAGAGCGAACGGGTGAAGGAGCCCACCCCGCGTCGTGATACCTTGAGGGAACACCGACGCGGGGTGGAGCAGCTCGGTAGCTCGCTGGGCTCATAACCCAGAGGTCGCAGGTTCAAATCCTGTCCCCGCTACTTGAAAGACAAGGCCCGAATCCTCATCAGGGATTCGGGCCTTGTCGTGTCTACGGCCCGCCCGTCCCGGCATGTGGCCCTCCCCGGCGTACGGTGCGGCTGCCCGGGCAGGTGTGTCGCACGGTCCCCAAGCGGCGGGATGGGCGCCCCGACGAGTGGCGCGGCGAGCGGCGCGACGCGCCGAGGAGAGAGCGCGGAACTGGCTCCAACTGCGGTTTCAGAAGTCGTTCTGTCGGGAAGTCGACAAAACGTCGAATTGACCTCGCCCCTGCGGTATACCAGGTGTACGCCGGTTGTGGGTGGTGCAACGATGGAACGCATGGGGGACAGGGCGAGGTTGTTGGAGAAGGAGCGGCTTGTGCCGGCGCCCGACGACGGGCGCGCCGAAAGCATGCCGGGACTCGCGCTGGACGGCGCGAGCGAAGTGGACGCCGTCACCGCGGACATCGCGGGCAGCACGTACGGCGCCGACGTCGAATTCGAGACAGTGCACCGCCGGGCGGCCGAGGCCGGCGACCCGGCCGCCATGAGCGTTCTCGGCGCGCTGCTGCTGCGCCGCGGCGACCTCGACCGGGCCGAGCCACACCTCCGTGCCGCCAGCGTCGCCGGCGACCGCGCCGCCGCCAACAACCTCGGCGTCCTCCTGCACCAGCGCGGCTACGCCGACGAGGCGGCCGGCTGGTGGCGGACCGCCGCCGTCGCCGGCTCGGCCGCCGCCGCCCACGCCCTCGGCCGGCACCACCGCGAGCGCGGCGACGAGCCGGCCGCCGAGTACTGGCTGCGGCAGTCCGCCGAGTCGGGGCACGTGCTCGGCGCCTATGCCCTGGCCGACCTGCTTGAGCACCGCAGCGACGTGGGCGCCGAGCGATGGTTTCGCGCCGCCGCCGAGCACGGTCACCGCGAGGCCGCGTACCGACTCGCGCAGATCCTGCACAAGCGCGAGCGCGAGCAGCACCACCCCGACGGGCGCGGCAGGTCCGCCCGGGCCGACGGCGAGCAGAGCGAGGCCGAGCGCTGGTACCGGCAGGCCGCGGCGCGCGGGCACCGGCGCGCGGCGCTGCACCTCGGCACCCTGCTTGAGGAGCGCGGCGAGACCAAGGAGGCCGGCCGCTGGTACCTGATGTCGGCCGAGGACGGCGAGCCGCGGGCCGCCTGCGCGCTCGCGTTCCTGCTGCGCGACGCCGGCGACCTGGACAGCGCGGCCGTGTGGTGGCACCGGGCCGCCCAGGACGGCGACGGCAACGCGGCCAACGCGCTGGGCGCGCTCCACGCCGACCGGGGCGAGCCGCAGACCGCGGAGCGCTGGTACCGCGCGGCGCTGGAGGCGGGCGACATCAACGGCGCCTACAACCTCGGCCTGCTCTGCGCCAGCCAGGGGCGCACCGCGCAGGCCGAGCAGTGGTACCGGCGCGCGGCGTACGCGGGGCACCGCGAGGCCGCGAACGCGCTGGCCGTGCTGCTGCTCCAGCGCTCGGACGCGGCGGGGGCCGAGCCGTGGTTCTCCAAGGCCGCCGAGGCGGGCAGCGTGGACGCCGCCTTCAACCTCGGCATCCTGCACGCGGGGCGGGGCGCGGAGCGCACGGCGCACGAGTGGTACGTACGCGCCGCCGCCGGTGGGCACACCGAGGCCGCCCTCCAGGTGGCGATCGTGCTGCTGCGCGAGGGCGACGAGGAGGCGGCCGAAAAGCATCTACGCTGCGCGGCCGAGGGTGGCAGCGCCGAGGCCGCCTTCCGGCTCGGCGCCCTGCTCGACCGGCCGGCCGTCGTCGATCCGAGCGCGAGCCTCGGCAACGGCACGGACCGCGAGCCGGAGCGGCCGGAGTGCGAGGAGTGGTACGAGCGGGCGGCCCGCCAGGGCCACCGCCGCGCACAGGTTCGAGTTGGCATGCTCGCGTCCGCTCGCGGGGACGTGGTGAAGGCCGCGCACTGGTACCGCACCGCGGCCAAGGCCGGCAGCCGCAACGGCGCCTTCAACCTGGGCCTGCTCCTGGCTCGCGAGGGCAGCGAGCCGGAGGCGGCGCTGTGGTGGACCCGGGCCGCCAACGCCGGGCACGGCCGCGCCGCGCTGCGGCTCGCGCTGCTCGCGGCCCGGCGCGGGGCGCTGACCGAGGGCCAGCGTTGGTGCGCCCGCGCGGTCGAGCTGGGGCCCGCGCAGGTCGCGGAGCGCGCGGCCCGGCTCGCGGACGCGCTCCAGCAGGAGCAGACCGCGTAGGCACGCGGTCCGCGCGCGCCGCCGGTGGGCGCCGAGCCCCGCCGCGCGTCGGGCCGGGCCGAGGTGCGTGGGCGGTGGGAAGGCGGGGCGGCGAGGGGCGGCGGGACCGCGATTTGCCCTGGTCGTCGGGGTGGGGTTACAGTAAGTACACAACGACGCGGGGTGGAGCAGCTCGGTAGCTCGCTGGGCTCATAACCCAGAGGTCGCAGGTTCAAATCCTGTCCCCGCTACTCGCGAGACGAGGCCCGAATCCCGATCAGGGATTCGGGCCTTCGTCGTTTCGCTGCCCGGTCGTTTCGCTGACCGTCGTTCCGCTGTTCTCTGGCGCGGAGCCGTGGGGAGGGCCCGTGTGCGCCCCGTGGGCGCGGGTGGGGCGCCCCCTGGCCTTGGGCCTCTCGACCCCTTGGCGGCGTGGTCGGGCGCAAACCTCCCGGCCCAGTGTTCACGTCTTCCGGTGACGCGACGCGGGCGAATCGTTCTGCCGGAGCCGGCCGCCGCGAGGCTGGGCGCGCGGGCACTCGTTGCCCGCGCGCCCAGCCTCGCGGGTCGCGTCGCCACCGCACTCGCACCGCACCCACGGCGCCCGGGCGACGACACCCACGAAAGGTGCGCCATGCAGGACCTCGGACCGGGCCCGTCGACCCCGCCGGACGCGCCCCACGGACCCCCTGGCGTCGCCGCCGCGCCAGCCACCTCGCCCCATGTGTCACTCCCGCCCTATCCGGACGGCTGGTTCCTCATGGCGGCCAGCGACGAGGTGAGGCCGGGCAAGGTGGTCAACCGGCGGCTGGCGGACGAGGACGTGGTGCTGTACCGCACGGCCAGCGGGCGGCTGCGCGCCGTACGTCCGTACTGTCCGCACCTCGGGGCGCACCTGGGGCACGGCGGGACGGTGCGCGGGGAGAACCTGGTCTGCCCCTTCCACCGCTTCCAGTTCGATCCGGAGGGCGCCTGCGTCCGGACCGGGTACGGCACCGCGCCGCCCAGGGCGCGGTTGGGCCGCCTTGACCACCGGGAGATCGACGGACTGGTCTTCGTCTGGCGGCACGCCCAGGGGCTGCCGCCGAGCTGGGAGGTCGAGGTGCCGCCGGCGGCCGACTTCCCGAGGCCGCACCGGCGTGTCCGCACCCTGGCCGTGCACCCGCAGGACTTCATGGAGAACGCCATCGACTTCGGGCACTTCGCCGCGTTGCACCGACTCGTTGTCGACATCAGCGACCCGCCGCGGTTCGAGGGGGCGCGGATGGAGACGGCCTACCGGCTCGGGCGGGCCGCCGGGCAGCGCAACGGTATGTACTCCTTCGGCCCGTCGGTCCGCACGGTCGTGCAGGGCCTCGGGGTCATGTACGGCGAGGCGGAGAAGTACGGCTTCCGGCTGCGCATCTGGTTCTGCGTCACCCCGGTGGACCCGCGGCACGTGCGGATGTGCCTGACGGCCGCCGTGCGGCACACCCGGCCCAGCCGCACCGGGGCGGCACGCGCGGTGGCCGCGCTGCTGCCCAGGGCCGTGACGTACGCCTCCGGCCTTGAGGCCGACAAGGACGTACCCGTCTGGAAGCACATCGCCCATCTGGAGCGCCCCCGGCTGGTGGAGGGGGACGGGCCGATCACCAGGTTCCGCCGCTGGGCCCGTCAGTTCTACAGCGAGCCGCTGTGAGGCCGCGGCCGTGCGCGGCGGGCGTGGCCGGCGCGGCGCACGCGGCCGGCGGACGGCCGGGTCAGGTGTCCGTGCAGGAGGGGCAGGTGCCGCGGTAGGTGACCTCCACGCCGGTGACGGTGAAGCCGAAGCGCTCCACCACCGGGAGGTCGCTGAGCGGATTGCCGGCGGGGTGTACGTCGCGGATGGTGCCGCAGCGGCCGCACACCAGGTGGTGGTGGTCGTGGTGGGCGTTGGGGTCGTACCGCTTGGCGCGGCCGTCCGTGCTCACCTCCAGGATCTCGCCGAGCGACACCAGCTCGCCGAGGGTGTTGTAAACGGTCGCCCGGGAGATCTCGGGCAGGCGCTCCGATGCGCGGGCGTGCACCTCGTCGGCGGTGTAGTGCACATGGTCCCCGTCGAGCACCTCGGCCACGACGCGTCGCTGGGCGGTGAGTCGCCAGCCGCGCCCCCGGAGTCGTTCTAGCAGGTCACTCATGCCATTCACCTATCAGTCAGATAGGAACCAGGGTAGCAGTGTGCGTCCATGAACAGACTTTGTACGTCTCTCCATCGCTTCTTGACTTAGACAAAGTCCAATGTAGGATCGGTTACGGCTCAGGCCAAGGGACAGGACGAATACGCAGGAGGCGCACGTGACGGTTCAGGGCGAGACGGCTCAGTCGGCGGGGCCGCTGACCACGGAGGCCGGCGCGCCGGTCGCCGACAACCAGAACAGCGAGACCGCGGGCGTCGGCGGCCCGGTGTTGGTGCAGGACCAGTTGCTGTTGGAGAAGCTGGCGCACTTCAACCGGGAGCGCATTCCGGAGCGTGTGGTGCACGCCCGAGGAGCCGGCGCGTACGGCACCTTCACGGTGACCGCGGACGTGACCCGGTACACCCGCGCGAAGTTCCTCTCCGAGGTCGGCAAGCAGACCGAGACCTTCCTGCGTTTCTCCACCGTGGCCGGCAACCTGGGCGCGCCTGACGCGGTCCGCGACCCGCGCGGCTTCGCGCTGAAGTTCTACACCGAAGAGGGCAACTACGACCTCGTCGGCAACAACACTCCGGTGTTCTTCATCCGGGACGCCATCAAGTTCCCCGACTTCATCCACACCCAGAAGCGCGACCCGTACACCGGCTCGCAGGAGGCGGACAACGTCTTCGACTTCTGGGGCCTGTCGCCCGAGTCCACGCACCAGGTGACGTGGCTCTTCGGTGACCGTGGCATCCCGGCCTCGTACCGCCACATGGACGGCTTCGGCTCGCACACCTTCCAGTGGAACAACGAGGCGGGCGAGGTCTTCTGGGTCAAGTACCACTTCAAGACCGACCAGGGCATCAAGAACCTGACGGCCGAGGAGGCCGCGGTGCTCGCCGGGAAGGACCCCGACAGCCACCAGCGGGACCTGCGGGAGGCCATCGAGCGCGGCGAGTTCCCGAGCTGGACCGTGTACGTGCAGATCATGCCCGCGGCCGACGCGGCGACCTACCGCTTCAACCCGTTCGACCTGACCAAGGTCTGGCCGCACGCGGACTACCCGCTGGTCGAGTTCGGCAAGCTGGAGCTCAACCGCAACCCGCAGAACATCTTCGCCGAGGTCGAGCAGTCGATCTTCTCGCCGGCGCACTTCGTGCCCGGTATCGGCCCGTCCCCGGACAAGATGCTCCAGGGCCGCCTGTTCGGCTACGGCGACGCGCACCGCTACCGGGTGGGCATCAACGCCGACAACCTGCCGGTCAACCGGCCGCACGCCACCGAGGCGCGCACGTACAGCCGTGACGGCCTCGCCTACGACGGGCGGCACGGCGGTTCGAAGAACTACGAGCCCAACAGCTTCGGCGGGCCGACCCAGACCAGCGTCCCGCTGTGGCAGCCGATCGCGGTCAGCGGCCTCACGGGCGAGGAGGCCACGCCCTCGCACGCCGAGGACAACGACTTCGTGCAGGCCGGCAACCTCTACCGGCTGATGAGCGAGGACGAGAAGGAGCGCCTGATCGCCAACCTGGCGGGCGCCATCTCCGGGGTGACGCGCGAGGACATCATCGAGCGCGCCATCGCCAACTTCCGCAAGGCGGACGCGGACTACGGCAAGCGGCTGGAGGCCGCGGTCCAGGCCCTCCGCGGCTGAGCCGTCCGCGTGGCGGGCCCACCGCCCCACCCCCGTGGGCGGTGGTCCCCCGCGCGGGCGACTGAACAGTCGCTTGCCGTAACAACCGAAGAGGCCGAACGCCACGGGGCTCCGGCCTCTTCGCGTACCCGGACCTCTTCGCGCGTCCAGCCTCCTCGCGTGCCCGGACCTCCGCGACCCCCCGGCCGTGCCCCTGGGCGTGGACCGGGCGGCGGCGCGTCGGTGGCCGGGCGGCGCGGCTCGCGGGGCGCGTGGCGCGCGGGGTCAGCCGGCGAGTGCGCCGGTGGCCTCCTCGGCGCGGGACCAACAGCGGATGATGTCGCGGACGGAGACGAGCCCGACCGGTTCGCGCTCGTCGAGCACGATCAGATGACGGAAGCCGCCGCGCGTCATGGCCTGCGCGGCCTCGGTCAGGGTCCAGCCGGGGGCGGCGAAGACCACGTCGGTCGTGGTGTGGGCGTGGGCTCTCTCGTGGTCGGGGTCCTGGCCGGCGCCGACCGAGACGAGGATGTCCCGCTCGGTGAGGATGCCGAGCCCGCTGGTGTCGGTGTCGAGCACGACGGCGGCGCCGACGCGGCGGGCCGCCATCAACTGGGCGGCCTGACGGAGGGTGTGGGCGGGGCCGATGGTGAGGACCACCGTGGTCATGGCGTCGCGGACGAGCGTGGGCATGGAGCCACCTCCTTGGGGCCCGCTCGGCCGAGGGCACGGGAGGGTGCGACGAGAACAGGTTCACAAGCGCACAAGCGGGCGGATTCTCATGTTCACATGAGGCGGCGGGTGCGACAAGGGATCGAGCCGGAGCACATGGAGCGCCCGGGCGGGCGCGCGTGCGGCGCCCGCGAGAAGCGCGTGGCGCGCGGGGGCTACTGGAGGTGGTTGAGGAGTTCGTCGTGGAGCAGGCCGTTGGAGGCGGCGGCGTCCCCGCTGTGCGGGCCGGGCCTGCCGTCGAGGCCGGTGAACCGGCCGCCCGCCTCCTGCACGATGACCGCGTTGGCGGCCATGTCCCACAGGGACAACTCCGGCTCGGCGCACAGGTCGATCGAGCCCTCGGCCACCATCATGTACGGCCAGAAGTCGCCGTAGCCGCGGGTGCGCCAGCAGGCGCGGGTCAGGTCGAGGAAGCCGTTCAGCTTGCCGCGCTCCTCCCAGCCGCCGAGTGACGCGTACCCGAACGAGGCGTCGGAGAGCGTGCCGACCTTCGACACCGAGATCCGGGAGGCCGACGAGAGGTTGCGGCCGGTGTACGCGCCGAGCCCCTCGGCCGCCCACCAGCGACGGCCGAGCGCGGGGGCCGACACCATGCCGACCACCGGTCGGTCGCCGCCCTCGCCGCGCTCCATCAGGGCGATCAGGGTGGCCCACACCGGCACCCCGCGCACGTAGTTCTTCGTGCCGTCGATGGGGTCGATGACCCAGCGCCGCGGGCCCGAGCCCTCGCTGCCGAACTCCTCGCCGAGCACCGCGTCCCGGGGCCGAGCGCGCTGGAGCGAGGAGCGGATCAGCTCCTCGGCGGCCTTGTCGGCCTCGCTGACGGGCGTCATGTCGGGTTTAGTCTCGACCTTGAGGTCCAGAGCCTTGAACCGCTCCATGGTCGCGGAGTCGGCCGCGTCCGCCAGCACCTGTGCGAGCCGCAGATCATCGTGGTAGTCGGGCATGCTCGCACACTACCTTGGCGAAGCGGGACGATTCGGCGCTCGCGAGGGCTATTGACAGTGCCTGTCGGTGCGTCAATTCTGTGCCGCACGGCAGCCGGATGAGCTGTCCGAGCCTGGGAGGCAAGGGTGCCTACAGCGCGTGAAGCCTTACTGAGCGCGGCGTTCCGCGCCGTGGGTCGCCGGCCGTGGGGCGCGGTGCGCATGGTGGACGTGGCCGCCGCGGCCGGGGTGTCCCGGCAGACCCTCTACAACGAGTTCGGCAACAAGGACGGCCTGGCCAGAGCCCTGGTACGGCGCGAGACCGAGTCGTACCTGCGCGGCGTGGAACAGGCGTTGGCGCCCGGCGACGACGCGCGCGGCCCCGCCGACCGGCTGGCCGCGGCCGCCGCGTGGACCGTACGGGTGGCCCGGGGCAACGCGCTGGTGCGCGCGGCGCTGACCGGCTGCTGGAACGACCGGCTGCCGGCCGCGGCCTTCGGGCCCCGCGCGCTGCCCGGCCAACGACACCCGTTCGGCGCTGCCCCGGTGGAGCAGTCGGGCGAGCCGGCACCGCAGGGCCCGCTGGGTCAACCGGGCCAGCGGGGGCGGTCGCGCCCGTCGGGTCTGTCGGGGCAGTCGGGCCTGCCGGGGCAGTCGAACCTGTCAGGGCAGTCGGGCCTGTCGGGCTACCGGGGGCTGGCGAGGCGGGAGGTACCGGGTGGCGGATGGGGCGGCGAGGGCGCGTGGTCGGGGGGTGGCGCGTGGGCCGACGCGCCGGGGCCCGGTGAGGCGTTGCCGAGCCCCAGTGAGCTGATGCGCCAGGTCAGCGACCGTTGTCTGGCGGCCATCTGCGCCGACCGGCCGGCCCTGGCGACGGCCGAGTTGGCCTGGGCGTGCGAGGCCGCAGCGCGGCTGGCCGTCTCGTACGTCAGCGTCCCGGGCGCGCCCGACGAGGCGGCGGCGCTGGTCCGACGGGTGTTGGCGCCGCGCTGGGCGGCAGGCCAACAGGCCGGACCCGCCCGGCACTGACCCGCGCTCGTGCGGGAGGCCCCGGGGCGGAGCGAGGGGCGCTTGCCGTGCGGGACGTGTGCGCCGGGCTCGCGTGGTGCGGATGGCGCGCCCCCGGCGGGCCTCGGTGCGCCGGGGCTCAGTGCGCCGAGCCGGAGAGCTGGAGGCCGATGACGCCCACGATGACCAGCGAGATCGACACGATCTTGAGGGTGGAGACCAGGTCGCCCAGGAAGACCATGCCGTAGATGGCGGTGCCCGCCGCCCCGATCCCGGTCCACACCGCGTACGCCGGACCCACGTCCAGCTTCTTCAGCGCGAGCGTGAGCAGCCCGAAGCTGCCGAGCGCGAAGACGCAGAAGGCGATCGTCGGCCACAGCCGGGTGAAGCCGTGGGAGAGCTTGAGACAGACGGCGAAGCCCGTCTCCAGGAGACCGGCGACCACGACGAGCAGCCACGCCATCAGATTGCCTCCTGTGTTCGGCCTGCGTGCGATTATGCATCTACCTCGGAGATCAACGGGCAAACGTCGCCCCCGTGTTCCCGGGCGCTATGCGCGTGCTCTCGGTCCTCGCCGGCCTGGCTCACCCGGTCGGCACCCGCCGGCCGTGGCCCCTTCGCCCGCTCAGTCGCCCTCGCGCCGCTCGCGGGTGGCGAGCAGCCGGCGCAGCGAGTAGAGCCGGTCCGGGTCGGCGTGGTCGTCCGCGACCCAGGCGTCCAGCGCGCAGTCCGGCTCGTCGTGGCTGCACGCGCGCGGGCAGTTCGTCGTACCGGCCTCAAGGTCAGGGAAGGCGTGGATGACGCGGGACGGGTCCACGTGGTGCAGCCCGAAGGAGCGCACGCCCGGGGTGTCGATCACCCAGCCGCTGCCGGTCGGCAGCGGCAGCGCGAGCGCGGAGGTGGTGGTGTGCCGCCCCCGCCCGGTCACCGCGTTGACGTGTCCCACCGCTCGCTTGCGCTCCGGGACCAGCGCGTTGACCAGCGTCGTCTTGCCGACCCCGGAGTGCCCGACGAAGGCGGTGACCCGCCCCGTGAGGTGCTCCCTGACCCGGTCGGCGGCGGCCCCGTCGGCCAGTTCGTCGCGGTTGGTCACCACGTGCGGCACGTCGAGCAACTCGTAGGTGGCCAGCAGCGTCTCGGCCGGCGCCAGGTCCGACTTGGTGAGCACGAGCAGCGGTTCCAGGCCCGCGTCGAAGGCGGCCACCAGGCAGCGGTCGATGAGCCGGGGCCGGGGCTCGGGGTCGGCCAGGGCGGTCACGATGGCGAGCTGGTCGGCGTTGGCGGCCACCACGCGCTCGTACGGATCGTCGTCGTCGGCCGTCCTGCGCAGCACGGAGCTGCGCGGCTCGACCCGCACGATGCGGGCCAGGGTGTCCTTGGCGCCGGACAGGTCGCCGACCACGGCCACCTGGTCGCCGACCACGACGCCCTTGCGGCCGAGTTCGCGGGCCTTCATGGCGTGGATGGTGCGGCCGTCGACCAGGCAGGTGATCCGGCCCCGGTCCACGGTCAGGACGAAGCCCGGCGCGGCGTCCTCGTGCTTGGGCCGGATGCTGGAGCGGGGGCGGCTGCCCCGGCGGCCCGGACGTACGCGTACGTCGTCCTCGTCGGTGTGCTTTCCGTAGCGGCGCATCGTCGCGGCCTCAGCCTCTCGGCATCGGGGCCGCCCCGGGTGTGGCTTCGAGCATCCCCGTCCACAGGCCGGGGAAGTCGGGCAGGGTCTTGGCGGTGGTGGCCACGTTCTCCACCTGGACGCCGCTGACGGTCAGGCCCAGCACGGCGGCGGCGGTGGCCAGCCGGTGGTCCTCGTAGGTGTGGAAGATGCCGCCGTGCAGCGGGCGCGGGCGGATGCGCAGCCCGTCGGCCGTCTCGGTGACGTCGCCGCCCAGGTCATTCAGCTCCTTGGCCAGCGCGGCGAGCCGGTCGGTCTCGTGCAGCCGCAGGTGGGCGATGCCCCGCAACACCGACTCGGAGTCGGCGAGCGCGGCGACCGCGGCGATCACCGGGCTCAGCTCGCCCACCTCGTGCAGGTCGACGTCGATGCCGCGGACGCGGCCGGTGCCGGTGAAGGTCAGCGCGGTGCCGTCGGCCGTGGTGACCAGCTCGCAGGAGCCGCCCATCTCGGTGAAGATCTCGCGCAGCGCGTCACCGGGCTGGGTGGTGTGCTCGGGCCAGTCGGGGATGGTCACCCGGCCACCGGTGACCAGCGCGGCGGCCAGGAAGGGGGCCGCGTTGGACAGGTCGGGCTCGACCACCAGGTCGCGGCCGAGCAGCGCGCTCGGCGCCACCCGCCACACGTCGGGCTCGCCGCCCGCCTCCGGGGTGTCCACGGCCGCGCCGGCGCTGCGCAGCATGTCCACGGTCATCCGGATGTGTGGCATCGAGGGCAGTGTGGAGCCGACGTGCCGCACCTCGACGCCCTGGTTGAAGCGCGCGCCGGAGAGCAGCAGCGCGCTGACGAACTGCGAGGACGAGGACGCGTCGATGCGGACCGGGCCGCCGTCGATGCTGCCGTTGCCGTGCACGGTCAGCGGGAGCGCGCCGCGCCCGTCGTCGTCGATGCGGGCGCCGATGGCGCGCAGCGCGTCGATCACGCCGTGCAGCGGGCGCTCGTGGGAGCGGGCGTCGCCGTCGAAGCGGACCGGCCCGTCGGCGAGCGCGGCGACCGGCGGCAGGAAGCGCATGACCGTACCGGCGTTGCCCACGTCCACGGTGGCCGGGCCGTGCAGCCCCGCGGGGATGACCCGCCACGCCTCGCCGGTGGCGGGGGCGCCGGGCTCGCCGGGGGCGGCGGAGTTCGACGCGATGGTCTCCTCGATGCCGACGCCCATGGCGCGCAGCGCCTCGGCCATCAGCAGGGTGTCGCGGGAGCGGAGCGGGCGGCGCAGCCACCCGGGCTCGGCGGCGAGTGCGGCGAGGACCAGGCCGCGGTTGGTGACGGACTTGGAACCGGGCACGGTGACGGTCGCGTCGACCGCTCCGTGCGCGAGCGGAGCGGGCCAAAGCGCGAGGGCGTCATCCGGGGATGTCTCAGTGCCGGTCATGAGCCTTACTTTAGTGGCTCCGCCGGACGACGATTCTCGATCAAAAACGGTGAAACCCCTCCGTAACACGGCACTGATAGGAGGGGCCGGCGCCACAGTCGTTCACAGGTCGAGCAGCCAGCGCCCGCCGCCGATCAGCGAGCACAGCGAGACGGCGTGGAAGAGGAACATCCACAGCGCCGCCGGCACGTTCGTGAGGCGGGCGAGCTGGTCCGGGTCGGAGTCCCCGGCCTGCCCGTACCGGCGCTTGCGCTGGAGCTCGAACGGTGGCCTGACCCCGCCGAGCAGCAGGAACCACACCACCCCGTACGCGAACGCCGCCTGCACCTCCGGTTCCGTCAGCCAGGAGACGAGCAGGAAGGTCGCGCCGGTGACCACCACCGACAGCGCCCCGTACGCGTTGCGGATCATCACCAGCATGGCCACCAGGAGCGCCGTCGCGCCCCACAGCAGCGCCGTGATGTGGCCGGCGGCGAGCAGCCAGGCGCCGCCGAGGCCGAGCAGGGAGGGAGCGGTGTAGCCGGCCGCCGCGGTCAGGATCATGCCGATTCCGGTCGGCTTGCCGCGCGAGACGGTCAGCCCCGAGGTGTCGGAGTGCAGCCGTATGCCGTCCAGGCGGCGCCCGCTGAGCAGCGCCACGATCCCGTGCCCGCCCTCGTGGGCGATGGTGATGGCGTTACGGGCCAGCCGCCAGGTCAGGCGCGAGGTGACGGTGGCGAGCGCGATCAGGCCGGTGATCGCCACCAGCCACTGCGAGGGGTCGGGTTGGGTGCCGAAGACGCGGTCCCACAGCTCGGTTGCGCTGGTGCTGTCCATGCGGGGGCGACTCCTTGGTCCCGATCGGCGCTGGTGGGCGCTGGGTGGTTCACGTCGGTGCCGGGCGGTGCCGGGCGGTGCCTGGGTGAGGTCGGACGGTGCTGGTTGACAGGTGGCGCTGCTGGTCGGGCCGGGGCGGGGTGCGGACCACCGCCCGTACGGCCGCCCGTGGCCGGGCGTGGGTGGCTGGCCCGGCCGGTGGTCGGACCGGGGCCGGCCTCGGTGGTGCCGCAGTCTGGCACCTCCGGGCAGACGGTAGGAAAAACGCGGGCGCGCCGGCCCCGGTTCCGTCGGCGCCCCGGCCGGAATGCGGCGGTTGCTCCGGTATCGCGGCGAGCCCGCCCAGGCCGGTGGCCGGCCCCACCGCCCACCGGCGCACGGAACGGGGGCCGGGTGCGGCAGCATGGATGGGGCAACGGTGCGGTCGGAGGGGTTGTAGCGAGATGTGCGGACGGTACGCGGCGAGCCGGAAACCAGAGGACCTGGCCAACCTGTTCGACGTGGGCAAGTGGGAGCCGACCGAGGCGCTGGCCCCGGACTGGAACGTGGCGCCCACCAAGAACGTCTACGCCGTCCTGGAGCGGCCCCTCAAGCAGTCCGCCGACCGCACGCCGGTCCGCCAGCTCCGACCGCTGCGCTGGGGGCTCGTGCCCTCCTGGGCGAAGTCGCCAGAGGGGGCCGCGAAGATGATCAACGCGCGGGCCGAGACCGTGCACGAGAAGCCGTCGTTCCGCCGCGCCTTCGAGGCACGCCGCTGCCTGGTGCCGGCGGACGGCTACTACGAGTGGGTGACCAGCGCCGACGAGCGGCAACTGGAGGAGCGGGGCCGCAAGAAGCGGACGCGCAAACAGCCCTACTTCGTCACGCCGGCCGACGGCTCGGTGATGGCGCTGGCGGGCCTGTACGAGTTCTGGCGGGACCGCACGCTGCCCGACGACCACCCGCAGGCCTGGTGGGCGACGTGCACCGTCATCACGACCGAGGCGGAGACGACGCCGCTGGCGGGCCGGGAGGCGGGCGCGGACGGGCCGGCCTCGCTCGCGGAGATCCACCCGCGCATGCCGCTCATGCTGACCCCGGACCGCTGGGCGGACTGGCTCGACCCGGCCCGCACCGACGAGGAGTCCCTGCGCGCGCTGCTCGCGCCGCCGCCGGGCGGGCTGCTGCGCGCCTACCCCGTCACCACGGACGTGAGCAACGTCCGCAACAACGGCCCGGAGCTGCTGAAGGAACTCGCGGCGCCGGAGGAGGAGACGCTCTTCTAGCGTCGCCCGCTGCCCGCTGCCCGCTGCCCGCTGCCCGGGGGCCGTCGGCCGCCGCCCGCGAGGCGCCCCGCCCGCGCCGGATCGGGTGCCCGTGGGCGGGTGGCGTAGGGCCGTGGTGGCGCGCGGGGCAGGATGGGCGGATGCGGACGACAGCGAACGGGGCGGGCGGGGCCGGACCCGCCCCCCGGACCGAGACCGTGCCGACCCCCGCTGGCGACGCGCGGATCACCTGGCACCGGGCGCCGGACGCCCGCGCCGTGCTGGCCCTGGGGCACGGGGCGGGCGGCGGTATCGAGGCGCGCGACCTCGCGGCGCTGGCCGCGACCCTGCCGCCGCGCGGCGTGAGCGTCGCCCTGGTGGAGCAGCCCTGGCGGGTCGCGGGGAAGAAGGTCGCCCCCGCGCCGAAGACGCTGGACGTGGGCTGGCGGGCGGTGTGGCCGGCGCTGACCGGGCCCGGGCTGCCGGTGGTCGCCGGCGGGCGCAGCGCCGGGGCCCGGGCGGCCTGCCGTACGGGGCGGGAGCTGGGCGCCCGGGCGGTGCTCGCCCTCTCCTTCCCGCTGCACCCGCCCGGCAAGCCGGCGTCGTCCCGGGCCGCCGAGCTGCTGGACGCCGGGCTGCCCACGCTCGTGGTGCAGGGGGGACGCGACCCGTTCGGCCGACCCGAGGAGTTCCCCGACGGTACGGAGATCGTGGAGGTCCCGGAGGCCGATCACGGTTTCGCCGTTCCGAAGAAGGCGGCCCGTACCCAGGAGGAGACGCTGACGGTGCTCACGGAAGCCGTGGCGAAGTGGCTGGATTGGATCGCTCACTGAGTCGGGGAATGCGAACCGCAGTGCGGATGTTGTGCCCGACGTAAGGATCGAAACGTAGCGGCATCAGCACGAGGAATGGGAGTTTCCCGCATGGGTTCGCTTGCTTGCCCGTCCCGTCCGCAGACCGCCGACCTGGCGTGGTCGCAGCTTCGGGTCGACCAGTCGACGCTGGCTGGAGCGGCGGGCGGACCGGATCGTCGTCTATTCTCCGATTCAAGCGGGTCCGCATCCGGTCTCGCTACGGTGTTGGAGGAGGTGGGTCCGGTCACTGGGACGGACGCGGGGACCGACGGCACGACGCAGGGCTCGACGGGCGCGGAGCGGCAGGAGGCCGCCGCCCAGGTCAGCCACGTTGAGAACGAGACCGCCCAGGCCGAGGTGGCCGGGGCCGGGAGCGAGACCGCGGCCGAGCGGAACGCCCGTTTCGAGCGGGATGCCCTCACCTTCCTTGACCAGATGTATTCGGCCGCGCTGCGGATGACGCGTAACCCGGCCGACGCCGAGGACCTGGTGCAGGAGACCTACGCCAAGGCGTACGCGTCCTTCCACCAGTTCCGCGAGGGCACCAACCTCAAGGCGTGGCTGTACCGCATCCTCACCAACACGTTCATCAACTCCTACCGCAAGAAGCAGCGCGAACCGCAGCGCAGTGCCGCCGAGGAGATCGAGGACTGGCAGCTCGCGCGCGCCGAGTCGCACATGTCGACCGGCCTGCGCTCCGCCGAGTCCCAGGCCCTCGACCACCTGCCGGACTCCGACGTGAAGTCGGCCCTGCAGGCGATCCCCGAGGAATTCCGCATCGCGGTGTATCTCGCCGACGTTGAGGGCTTTGCCTACAAGGAGATCGCGGACATCATGGGTACACCCATCGGTACGGTGATGTCCCGACTGCACCGTGGGCGCCGCCAACTGCGCGGTCTGCTGGAGGACTACGCCCGTGGCCGCGGGCTGGTGCCGGCGGGCGCGGGGGCTGTGTCGAGTGGGGTCTCCCCGGCATCGTCAGGGGAAGAGTCGCACGATCGGAAAGGCTCGGGCTCATGAGCTGTGGTGACCCGCGAGAGACGGACTGCTCTGAGGTCCTCGACCACCTGTATGAGTTCCTTGACCACGAGATGCCCGACGGTGACTGCGCCAAGTTCGAGGTGCACATCGACGCGTGCTCGCCGTGTCTGGAGAAGTACGGCCTGGAGCAGGCGGTGAAGAAGCTCGTCAAGCGCTGCTGCGGCCACGACGACGTACCGGCCGACCTCCGCTCCAAGGTGATGGGCCGGATCGAGTTGATAAGGGCCGGCGAGACCGTGCCCGACCAGGCGTTGCTGGAGACCGACCCCGCCCGGCCGCTGCACCGCGTCAGTGGTCCCGACACCGCCGGCCGCGAGTCTGGCCCCGTGGACTCGGCGTCAACTGTCGGCTCAGCCTCGGCCGCCGGCTCCACGCCGGCCACCGGCGCGGCCGCCGCCGCCTCGACCCAGGCCGCCGCGACCCAGCCGCTCCAGGCCGCGCCGAGCAGCGGTCCGGTCGAGCGCGGTGGCCCGGAGGGCGCCACCCGCGACTGACGGCGCCCGGCCGCGGCCCGGTTCTCGGGCCCGCGTGGCCCGGCGTTTCGATTCCTTACGTACGTCCGCCCCGTACGCCGTCGGCATCCCCATGCCCGGCGTGCGGGGCGGACGTATGTGTGCCGACGGTCGGCCGTCGGCCTCGTACCCGGTGTCGGGGCGGTGGGTGATCCGTGACCAACTCTCTCGCTGTGCGCGGTAGTTGGCGGGCCGGGCGGGCGCGGGGGCGGGCCCGGGGTTACCGGTGCGAGCCGGCACAAGGGGCGTCGGCGTTCGGTGGGGTCCGCGATGGGGTGGCGTCCGAGTGGGTGTCGAACGTGTGGGCGGGCGCCGCGCCGGGTGCCACCGCCGCGCCACCTGACTGTCACCCGAAGGTGTGTATCTGTTCCCGCCGAGCGACTGATTCCACCTGAGTGGACGTTTTTCCCACGCGGCCGTCCTATTCTCCCCAACCTGACGTCGAAGCCCGTGCGACCGGGGGGAGGAGGGGACCGTGCGGACGCTCCCGCAAACCGCGCGCCTCTACATCGTCGGTGCCGTGTGCGCGGCGGCCTACTGCGCCGCTCCGGCCCTGGTCGCCGCCCCGTCCGCGGCGCTGGGCGGCGACATCGCCGAGCCGGTCGCGGGCCCCGGCGGCGCCGGTGCCGACGCCTGGTTCCCGATGGCGCTGCTGGCGCTCGGGTACGCGGGCTGTCGGGCCGCGCTCCGCCGCTCCCCGCACGGCACCACCGCCCCGGCCAGCCGCCCGCCCTTCGACTGGTGCAGCCCCGCGCTCCTGGCCGGGGCTTTTCTGTTGCCGCCCGCCGCCGCGGCGCTCGTCCCCGTCCCCGGCGCCCTCGTCGGCCGGGCCGCGCCCGCCGAACCGGGCGGTGGACCGGCCACCGCCAGCCGTGGCTGGCGCGCCGCCCGGCTCGCCCTCGCCACGTACGGGAGCGCCACGGCCTTCGCCGCGCTCGGCGGCCCGGCCGCCCTCGCCGCCGCCGACGCGCCGCGCGCGCTCCTGCCCGCGACCGGGGCGGCACTCGCGTACGGGCTGCTCCAGGCGGGCCTGGACCGTGGGGCGCGAGCCGCTGTCGGTGGCCGCCGCGCGGAGCGGGGGCGCCCCCGTGACCTGTGTGGCTCCTGCGCCCCGTACGCCGTGCACGGGCTGGTGGGGCTGGTGATGGCGCTGCTGTGGCACAGCCCCTACGGGCCGTCGGCCGCGCTCCTCGTGCTGGTGCCGATCTCCGTCGCCGGCTGGGCCTTCGGCCCCCGGGCCCCCGAGCGCGCCACGCACCACGCGGCCGTGCGCGCCCTGGTGCAGGCCGTCGACCTCAAGGACCGCTACACGCGCGGACACGGCGAACGCGTGGGCGCGGCCTCGGTGTTGATCGCCCGCGAGCTGGGAATGGCGGCGGAGCGCCTCGAGGTGCTACGGGTGGCCGGGGTGCTGCACGATGTCGGCAAGCTCGGCGTGCCGACCCGACTGCTGCGCAAGAACGGCCCGTTGACCCCGCAGGAACGCTGCGTCATCGAGCTGCATCCGGAGCACGGGGACGCGATGGTGCGCGACATCGCGTGCCTGGCGGAGGCCCGGTCGGCGATCCTGCACCACCACGAGCGCCTGGACGGCAGTGGATATCCGCACGGCCTCGCCGGGCGCGACATCCCCGAGGTGGCCCGGGTGGTGGCGGTGGCCGACGCCTTCGACGCCATGACCTCGACCCGCAGCTACCGCCGCGCGCGCCCGGTGTCCGTGGCCGTGGAGGAGCTCCGGCGCTGCGCCGGCTCGCAGTTCGACCCCCGCATGGTGCGCGCCCTCGCCCGCGCGCTGGACCGGCACGGCTGGCGACCCGATGCCGTGGCCCCGGAAGTGGCCGGGGCGGGCGAGGAGGCGGGGGCGGACGGCTCGCGCGCCACCGCCGACGGACCAGGCGAGCCCGACGGGGCGGCGGAAGCCGCGTGCGGCGTGCCGGGCGCCGCGCCGGCGTGCGGCGTGGGGGCCCCCGTACTCGGCGCCGCGTCCGACGGCGTGCCCGGCACCGCGGGCGCCGGTGCGTGCGGGGGAGCGGGCGGCGGCGGCAACGCGCGGGCGGTGGCGAGCGATCGGGACGACGCCGACGCGCCACACGACCGCGCGGGCGCGGCCTACCCGGGCGCCGCGTACGGCGGCGCGTGCGCCGGCGCCTACGGGGCCGCGTACGAGACCGAGTGTTGCGGCGCCGAGTGTTGCGGCGCTGAGAGCTGCGGCACCGAGTGTTGCGGCTCTGAGTGTGACGGTCCGCCCGACACCGAGCGCGCCTGGGGCAGGCGTGAACTGGGCGATGAGTCAGGCGAGTTGTGGCAGGTGGGCGCGGAGCGGGACGCGTTCCCCGGGGCGGCCGAGGAGCGGGTCGGCCCGGCGGCGGACGGGGCCACGGCCCCGGGCTCGTCGGGGGCGCGCGGTGTCCCCGAGATGCCCGGCGATCTCCCGTTCCCGTGCGCCGGCGCGCTGCGGTCGGTGACCGCCCCCGCGCACGCGGCGCGTCGAGCCCTGCGGACCGATGGCCAGGACTGACGCTTCCGCGCCGGACCAGCCGGCGCGCCCCGCCGCGCCGGGCGCGTCCGGTGAGCGCGGGGAGCGAGGGGCGCGGCGCGAGCGGCGCCGGGCGCGCGTGGTCGAGCGCCAACACCCCGGCGGCGCCCCCGCCACCCCAGCCCGCGCCGCTCCCGGCCCCGGCCCCGCCCCCGCCATCGTCCTCGTAGCCGCCTACGGCGCCGCCCTCGCGCTCTCCGTCGCCGCGCTCGGCCTGACGGCCCGGCGCGGCGTGGAGGCACCGGGCACGGCGCTCGCCTTCGGCGCGCTGATCGCCGTCGGGGAGGCGGCCCGCTGTCGGGTCGCGCCGGCCCGGTGCCGGGAGCCGGCCCCGCTGGCCACGACCGGCGCGCTCGCCTACGTGGCGCTCGGGGAGGTGGCGGGCGCGGGCGGTGAAGTGGCCCTGGTGACGGGCCCGTTCGGCTGGGCGCAGGCCGTCGCGGTCGTCGTCGCCGCCAGCCTGGTCGGCCTCGTGCTCCCCGTCGCGCTCGGCCAGTCGCCCCACCCGGAGCGCATCGCGCGCCGGGTGCTCGCGGTCGCCTGCGCGGCCCTGGCATGCCAACTCCCCCACGACGGAGCGCCGTTGTTGCCGCACACGGGCGCCCATTCGCTTGTCGTGCCCTGCCTGCTCGCGCTCTTCGGGGTCGCGGTAGTGAGCGAGGCGGCGCTGACCGCGCTGTTCGCGCGGGCGCGCGGCGACGGCCCGTACGCGCGCCTGCTCGGCGCGGAGTTGCGGGCCCGGCACGTGGTGGGGGCGGCGGTGTGCGCGGCGTCGGTGGTGCTGGCCCTCGCGGTGGCCACGGCGGGGGAGTGGGCGCTGCCGCTCTGCGGTGTGCCGCTGCTGCTCGCGCAGTTGGCGGTGCGCCGGCGCGCGGCCGGGCGCGAGGCCGACCGGCAGACCGTCGCCTCGCTGGCCCGCGCCACGGAGATCGCCGGTTACACGCCGCCGGGCCACGCGCGGCGGGTCGCCCGGCTCGGCCGTGCGGTCGGCCGCGAGCTGGGCCTTCCCGGCCGCGCGCTCGCCGTCATCGAGGACGCGGCCCTCCTGCACGACGTGGGCCAACTCTCCCTGGTGGACCCGTACCCGGCCGGCGCCACCGAGCCGCTGCCCGCCTCGGAGGCGCAGCGCATAGCCCGGCTCGGGGGCGCCGTCGTGCGCCAGACGGGCATGCCCGCCGAGGTCGCCGAAGCGGTCGAGCGGCAGGCCGCCCCGTACCGCGAACAGCCGCTGCCGGCACGCGTCATCCGAGTGGTCAACGCGTACGCGGATCTCACGGGTGATCCTGGCGTGCCCGCGCGCGGGGAGCCGACCGGGGTGTGCGGCACCGCGCAGCGCGCCGGCGGGCGCGCGGGGCGCGATGTGGGCGAGGGGCGCGCGGCGGCGGGTGGGGCGCCGTGGGCGCTGGGGCGGCTGTGGGAGGGGACGGAGCGGGAGTACGACCCGGAGGTGGTGGCCGCGCTGGCCCGGGTGGTGCGTCGCGGCGCCGACGCCTGATACCGCCCTGCGGAACTCACCTTCCGTGACATGGATGTGTTCGGGCAGGCGGCCCGTCCGGTGGTGTGGTGGCCGCGAAGCTGGCAGGCCCTTGTCACAACCCGTGGGTAATGAGCGGGGCCCAGAATGGGCATGGTTGGATGCGGAGCAGGGGGTGTCGCGGCCCAGGCCAGCGGCAAGGAGAGCAGTAGCGCACACGCTGCTCCGACGCAATCGCAGGGGCCGGGCTGAGATGTCCGTGAAGATGTGGCAGGTTGTCGTCAGGGAGGGCGACGCCGCCCGTAAGGGCACCGGCGCGGAACGACGCAGCAATCGGCAGGCGGGAATCGTGAGGATCTTCGGCAAGGTGCGGCGCCGGCCATCCGCCTCCTGGCGGCAGGCCACCGACCGCGCGTTCACGCTCATCGGCGACGGCCGGTACGAGGACGCGGGCGCGCTGCTGACGCGCGCCGTCGACCTGGAGCCCTGGCTCTCCGAGTCCTGGTTCAACCTGGCCCTGCTGCACAAGTTCCGGCACGACTGGGAACAGGCGCGCGCCGCCGGGCTGCGCGCCGTCGCGCTCCTCGATCGGGACTCCGGGGCCCCCGACTGGTGGAACGTGGGCATCGCGGCCACCGCGCTCCAGGACTGGCCGCTGGCCCGCCGGGCCTGGCAGGCGTACGGCCTGAAGACGCGCGGTGACCAGGCGGCCACCTCGGGTCCCGGCAGCGCCCCGGTGGACATGGACCTGGGCAGCGCGGCGGTGCGGCTCTCGCCCGAGGGCGAGGCCGAGGTCGTCTGGGGCCGCCGCCTGGACCCGGCCCGGATCGAGGTGCTGAGCATCCCGCTGCCCTCCTCGGGCCGGCGCTGGGGCGAGGTCGTGCTGCACGACGGGGTCCCGCACGGGGAGCGCACCACCGCCGCCGGCCCGTCCTACCCGGTCTTCGACGAGATCGAGCTGTGGGCGCCCTCGCCCGTCCCGACCTGGGTCGTGCTGATCGAGGCGGCCCGCGAGGCCGACCGGGACGCCCTGGAGCGGCTGGCGGCGGACGCCGGCTTCGCGGCGGAGGACTGGTCGTCGTCGGTGCGGCTGCTGTGCCGCTCCTGCTCCGAGAGCCGGATGCCCAGCGACGAGGGCGACGGCGAGCACCTGGACCCGCACGACCACAGCGAACCGGGCCACCCGGGCCCGCTCGGGCACCGCACGGCCGGCTCCGGATCGCTGTGGGTCCCCGAGCGCGAGTGCGGCATCGCGGCCCCGGCCGGCCTGGTGCGCGGCCTGCTCGACGGCTGGGTCGCGGACAGCCCGGACACCCGCGAATGGCGGGACCTGGAAGAGGTCTGCTGAGGCCGGGCGGCGCACGGCCGCCCGGGGCCCGGGCGTGACCCGGGTCGGGCGAGCGCGGGCCGGGGGCCCGGCGATGCCCGTACCCTGTAGGGCGACGAAGCAGGGATTCCAGGAAGGCTTACGGCGGACCATGGCGCAGCAAGAGACCGACCAGCAGGTGAACGAGGGGTCCTCACTGCCGGAGGCGGAGGACGGGTTCGTCATCGACACCCAGGACTGCGCGGAGCGGGAGCAGGCGCACCGCGAGCGCGGCACGGCCCGCCCGATCACCGTGGTGGGCAACCCGGTGCTGCACAAGGAGTGCCAGGACGTCACGGCCTTCGACGACGAGCTGGCCGCGCTGATCGACGACATGTTCGCCAGCCAGCGGGCGGCCGAGGGCGTCGGCCTGGCCGCCAACCAGATCGGCGTGGACCGCAAGGTCTTCGTCTACGACTGCATGGACGACGAGGGCGTACGCCACGTCGGCGTCGTCTGCAACCCGGTCCTGGTCGAGCTGCCCGCCGAGCGCCGCAACCTGGACGACTCCAACGAGGGCTGCCTCTCGGTGCCCACCGCGTACGCCTCGCTCGCCCGCCCGGACTACGCCGAGGTGCGCGGCCAGGACGCCCAGGGCAAGCCGATCAAGGTGCGGGGCACGGGCTACTTCGCGCGCTGCCTCCAGCACGAGACGGACCACCTGTACGGCTACCTGTACATCGACCGGCTCTCCAAGCGGGACCGCAAGGACGCCTTGCGCCAGATGGAAGAGGGCACGCCGCGCTACGAGACGGTGCCCAACGCCTGATTCACCCCGTAACGGCACGGCCACGGGCCGCCGTCGACCGGTACGCCGGTGGGCGGCGGCCCGTCGGCGTACCGGGCCGGGTCGCCGCGAGGAGGTTGGCCAAACTGGCGGGTGGCGCGGGGGGTTGGCCGTACCGGCTGCGGTCAGCGTGGGCGGCGGAACCAGTCGCCGGTGGCGCGCTGGGACAGCAGGACCACGACGACGATCGCGAGGAGCGCCGTCGGGCCGGTGGGGTGCTCCCGCATGGAGCCGAGGCCGGTGGCGATGGCGATCGAGGCGACGACGATCGCGGTGACCCGCGTCGCGTGCTTCCCCGTGCCGAACCGGAAGGCGCAGCCCGCCCCGACGAACCAGAACAACCCGGTCCCGGTCACCTGGCCCGCCGACCGGGAGCCGTCGGCGAGGCCCGTCATGACGGCGATGAACAGGAAGAACCCGGCCCCCACGAACAGCAGCACCTGGGCGGTCCGTACGACGCCCGGCATCTGATGCGCCGCGGCCGGGACGCCAGGCCCCGGCGGGAACTGGGGCAGCGGGTAGCCGTACGGCGCGGCCGGGTGCGCACCGGGGTCAGGGTTGGAGCCCGGGACAGGGGGCTGGCCGGGAGATTGGGAACCATGCATGGGCCAAACGCTAGCGAGGCGTCACGTCCCCACGGGCCCGATCACCCCGTCCCACCCTGGCAGGACGGTGCCTGGCAGCAACGTGACGCGACGCGGGGCGCGCCCCGAAGGTGCGCGCCCCGCGCCGCGTCAGACGAGTCCGGCGCCGGCGCCGGGAGCCGTGTCGCGAGCCGTGCCTAGAACTCGTCGTCGAAGGAGACCGAGCCCTCCACGGCGACCTGGTAGGCCGAGGCCCGTCGTTCGAAGAAGTTCGTCAGCTCCTGGACGTTCTGCAACTCCATGAAGGAGAAGGGGTTCTCCGTGCCGTACCGGACCGGCAGGCCAAGGCGGAGCAGCCGCTGGTCGGCGACGCACTCCAGGTAGGCGCGCATCGACTCGGTGTTCATGCCGGGCAGCCCCTCGCCGCACAGGTCGCGCGCGAACTGCAACTCGGCCTCCACGGCCTCCTCCAGCATCGCCGTGACCTGCCGGCCCATCTCCTCGTCGAAGAGGTCGGGCTCCTCCGCGCGGACCGTGTCCACGACCGAGAACGCGAACTCCATGTGCATGGACTCGTCGCGGAAGACCCAGTTGGTGCCGGTCGCCAGGCCGTGCAGCAGGCCGCGGGAGCGGAACCAGTACACGTAGGCGAACGCCCCGTAGAAGAACAGGCCCTCGATGCAGGCGGCGAAGCAGATCAGGTTGAGTAGGAAGCGGCGCCGGTCGGCCTTGGACTCCAACCGGTCGAGCTTCTCCACCTCGTCGATCCACTTGAAGCAGAAATGCGCCTTCTCGCGGATGGAGGGAATGTTCTCCACGGCGTCGAACGCCGCGGCACGGTCGTCCGGGTCGGGCAGGTAGGTGTCGAGCAGCGTCAGGTAGAACTGGACGTGCACGGCCTCCTCGAACAACTGCCGCGACAGGTACAGCCTGGCCTCGGGCGAGTTGATGTGCTTGTACAGCGTCAGCACGAGGTTGTTGGCCACGATGGAGTCGCCCGTGGCGAAGAACGCGACCAGGCGGCCGATCATGTGCTGCTCGCCCGGCGAGAGCTTGGCCAGGTCGGCGACGTCGGAGTGGAGGTCGACCTCCTCGACGGTCCAGGTGTTCTTGATCGCGTCGCGGTAGCGGTCGTAGAACTCCGGGTAGCGCATCGGCCGCAGGGTCAGCTCGAAGCCCGGGTCGAGCAGGTTCTTCGCCGCCTTTACCGCCTCGCTGGCGGCGTTGGTGGTGTCGGTGGTGGCCGGGCTGGTCACTGGCATGCCTCGCAGGATTCGGGGTTTTCGAGAGAGCAGGCGATCGCGTCGGCCTCGGCGGGCGTCTGCTGGGTGGGCACGGGGGCGCTGGCCGCCGCGTCCACGCCGCGCGCCGAGTGCGCGATCCGGGTGGCCGGGCGCGAGCGCAGGTAGTACGTGGTCTTGATGCCGCGCTTCCAGGCGTACGCGTACATCGAGCTGAGCTTGCCGATGGTGGGCTGGGCCATGAAGAGGTTGAGCGACTGGCTCTGGTCCAGGTACGGGGTGCGGTCGGCGGCCATGTCGATCAGGGCGCGCTGCGGGACCTCCCAGGCGGTGCGGTACAGGTCGCGCACCTCCCGCGGGACCCAGCCGAAGTCCTGGACCGACCCGTTGGCCTCGCGCAGCGCGTCGCGGGACTGCGCGTCCCACACGCCGAGCTTCTTCAGGTCCTCCACCAGGTAGGCGTTGACCTGGAGGAACTCGCCGCTGAGCGTCTCGCGCTTGAAGAGGTTGGAGACCTGCGGCTCGATGCACTCGTACACGCCCGCGATGGAGGCGATCGTCGCGGTCGGCGCGATGGCCAGCAGCAGCGAGTTGCGCATGCCGGTCCTGGCGATCCGCGCGCGCAGCGCGTCCCACCGCTCGGGCCAGTGCGCGGTGGCGCTCGGGTAGTGGTCCGGGTGCAGCACGCCGCGCGCGGTGCGGGTGGCGGCCCAGGCCGGGTGCGGGCCGACGGGGGCCTGCGCGTCGGAACCGGCCCGGGGGCGCTCGGCGAGGTCGGCGGAGGCCTCGTACGCCGCGAGCATGATCCGCTCGGCGAGCCGCGTGGACAGCTCCCTGGCCCGCGGCGAGTCGAAGGGCAGCCGCAGCCGGAAGAAGACGTCCTGCAGGCCCATCACGCCCAGGCCCACCGGGCGCCAGCGGGAGTTGGAGGCGCCGGCCTGCTCGGTCGGGTAGAAGTTGATGTCCACCACGCGGTCCAGGAAGGTGACCGCGGTGCGCACCGTCTGGTCCAGGCGCTCCCAGTCCACCGCGTCCATCGGGTCGGCGACCTGGGCCGGGTCCACGTCCGTGCGCAGGTGGGCGGCGAGGTTGACCGAGCCGAGGTTGCAGACCGCGGTCTCGCCGTCGCTCGTGACCTCAAGGATCTCGGTGCACAGGTTGGACGAGTGGATCACCGCGCCGGGCTCGGCGGTCTGGTTGGCGGTGCGGTTGGCGGCGTCCTTGAACGTCATCCAGCCGTTGCCGGTCTGCGCGAGGGTACGCATCATCCGCGCGTACAGCGTCCGGGCGGGCACCGTCTTGCTGGCCTTGCCCGCGGCCTCGGCGGCGCGGTAGGCGGCGTCGAACTCCTCGCCCCACAGGTCCACCAGGTCCGGCGCGTCGGCGGGGGAGAACAGCGACCAGTCCTCGTCGGCCTCGACCCGGCGCATGAACTCGTCCGGGATCCAGTGCGCGAGGTTGAGATTGTGCGTGCGCCGCGCCTCCTCGCCGGTGTTGTCCCGCAGTTCGAGGAACTCCTCGATGTCCGCGTGCCAGGTCTCCAGGTAGACGCAGGCCGCGCCCTTGCGCCGACCGCCCTGGTTGACGGCGGCGACCGAGGCGTCGAGCGTGCGCAGGAACGGCACGATGCCGTTGGAGTGCCCGTTGGTGCCGCGGATCAGCGAACCCCGGGAGCGGATGCGCGAGTACGACAGGCCGATGCCGCCCGCGTGCTTCGACAGGCGCGCGACCTGGTGGTACCGGTCGTAGATCGAGTCCAGCTCGTCCAGCGGCGAGTCCAGCAGGTAGCAGGAGGACATCTGCGGGTGCCGGGTGCCGGAGTTGAAGAGCGTGGGGGAGCTGGGCAGGTACGCCAGCGAGCTGGTGAGCCGGTACAGCTCGCTGACGTCGGCCAGCGCCCGCGCGGAGCCCTCCTCGGCCAGGCCGCAGGCCACCCGCAGCAGGAAGTGCTGCGGGGTCTCGACGACCTGCCGGGTGATCGGGTGCCGCAGCAGGTAGCGGCTGTGCAGGGTACGCAGGCCGAAGTAGCCGAAGCGGTCGTCGGCCTGGCCAATCCCGTGCCCGGCCCGCGCCGCGTTGGTCTCCTCCACCAGCGCGTCCAGGGCCGCGGCGTGGGCGCGGACGAAGTCCGCCGTCTCGTCCGCGATCAGCCCCTCGCGATGGCCGACGGCGACCGAGGCGGAGAAGGACACCGCGCCCTGCCCGGCGGCCTCCTCCGCGATGGCCCGGGTCAGCAGCCGCGCGGCGAGCCGCGAGTACTGCGGCTCCTCGGCGATCAGACCGGCCGCCGCCTCGGTCGCGAGCGACCGCAACTCCGCCTCGTCCGAACCCGGATGGCGCCCGCGCAGCGCGGCGGCGGCGACCTTCCCGGGGTCGGTGGCGGGCAGGTCGGCGGTGAGGTCGGTCAGTACGCGCAACAGCGCGGTGCCGGCTCCTTCGACCGCTGACTCTGAGACGGACTCGCGTGAAACGGGGTCCGCTGGCGCGATGGTCACGGGTGGCTCTCCCTCGCTCGGCAGGGGGCCGCGCGGGAGGAACGGAAGGCGCGCACGGGCGGGCCACGACCTGTGGTCGGGCATGCCACGCGGCGTCCACCGGCCCAACCCACGGGGCCCGGACGTATGCGACGCCCGGGGCCGGCAAGCGTGTCCGGCCATGGGCGCGCTGTCGGCAGGTCCTCGGACTCACGGCGCGCAAAACGGCACACGTACACCGTTGCGGGACAGTTCCGGATTCGCACCGGATTCCCCTGCGGCGACAGCGAGCACGAGCATACATCTTGTGTCGGCGATGGCGTGTGCCCCCACATCTTGTGTCGCGGCGCGGTGAATCCCGTACGGATGTGCTAACCGATCCAGGGGTCTGAGTGCCCGTCGGGCCCGTCATGAAGGGCTCGAACGGGTTGGCCGCCGACCCCTCGATTGGTGGCTTGCCACAGTCTCCGGCGTGTTGGCGGCCCACTCGGCGCGGAGCGGTGCGCGACGCGCGCCGGTCATCGTCGCGCGGACATCAGTGGCCGAAGAGGGGGGAATGGGATGCGGCCCGCGCGGCGCGCGACGGCGGTGGGGATGGGACCGATCGGCAGCGGTCGGCAGCCTTCACCGCCGGAGCCGGAGCCGGAGCCGGAGCCGGAGCCGAAGCGGACGCCGACGCCGTTCATGGCGCGCGGTGGGCGTGCGCCGGGCGCGTGGTGGAGCGCAGCGGGCGCGGGGGGAGGCACGGCGGCGCCCCGCGCGCCACGCGTGAGTCCGTGGCGCGCGGGGCGCGGGGCGCGGGGTCGGCCGGTCGGCGGGCGTCTGGCGCGTGGGCGGGGCGGCGTCAGCAGCAGCGGAAGCCGTTGCGGGGGTCCGCCTCGCGCTCGTCCATCCGTTGCCGTTCGAACTCGGCGCGACTGGCCGGCTCGGTGTCGGGGTGCTGCCGGCGGGTGTGCGCGACGTACCGGTCGTACGTCCCCTCGCCGGTGAACTCGCGTACGTACCAGCGCACTCGGCGGCCCCAGTGCGCGGCCCGGCGCGCGGCGGTGTTGGTCATCGCGATCGGCTCCTCGTCGGTGCGGACGCTGGCGGGTGGTGCCCGCGGGGTGGGCGGGCCCGTGGTGTGATCGGTGCCCGCGCGGCGGGCCGGGCGCCGGGGTGGCGTCGGCTTCGCCCGCCGCGCGGGTGGTGGTCAGGCGGAGGGGCCGCCCTGGGGGGCGCGCTCGGGCCGGCCGCTCGCCGCGGCCGCCTCGGCCAGCTCCCGCTTCTCCTCGGGGGTGGCCACGAGCCCGGCCGGCGCCACGATCCGCGACTCGACGTACGGCGCCTCGTGGAGCCGGGCGGACTCCGGGTCGCGGATGGCCCGGACGCAGGTGCGGGCCGCGTCCGCGATGACGACGATCACGAGGACGGCGAGCAGCGCGGAGAGCACCCCGTCCACGGTCGAGTTGGTGACGACCGTGTGCATCTCGTCCATGTTCTTCGCGGGTGGGAGCACCTTGTCCGCGTCGATGGCGTCCTGGTAGCGCTCGCGCTGGCTGAAGAAGCCCACCCGCGGATCGTCCGAGAAGATCTTCTGCCAACTCGCGGTCAGTGTCACCACCACGTCCCAGACCAGCGGGACCGCCGTCACCCAGGCCCACTTGAGCCGCCCGGACTTCACCAGGAGCGTGGTGCACACCGCGAGCGCGACGGCGGCCAGCAACTGGTTGGCGATGCCGAAGATCGGGAAGAGCTGGTTGACGCCGCCCAGCGGGTCGTGCACGCCGACCCACAGGAAGTACCCCCACAGGGCGACCACGACCGCGCTGCAGATCCAGATACCGGGCTTCCAGCTCACGTCCCGGAACGGCTTGTAGACGTTGCCCAGCATGTCCTGGAGCATGAACCGGCCGACGCGGGTGCCCGCGTCCAGGGCGGTGAGGATGAACAACGCCTCAAACATGATCGCGAAGTGGTACCAGAACGCCCGCATGCTGTCGCCGCCGATCACGTCGGAGAAGATCTCCGACACGCCCACGGCCAGCGTGGGAGCGCCGCCGGTACGTGAGAGCAGCGAACTCTCCTCCACGGCCTTGGCCGCGGCGGCGAGTTGTTCGGGCGAGATGGAGTAGCCGAGCCCGGCGACCGCCTCCGACGCGGACTGGACGGTGTCCCCGACCACGCCCGCCGGCGCGTTCATCGCGAAGAACAGTCCCGGGTCGATGATGGATGCGGCCACCATGGCCATGACGGCCACGAACGACTCCATCAGCATGGCGCCGTAGCCGATCATCCGTACCTGGGTCTCCTTCTCGATCATCTTCGGCGTGGTGCCGGAGGCGATGAGCGCGTGGAAGCCGGAGAGGGCGCCGCAGGCGATGGTGATGAACACGAAGGGGAACAGCGACCCGGCGAAGACCGGCCCGTCGCCGCGGCCCGCGAAGTCGGTGACGGCGTCCATCTTGAGGGTGGGCAGTGTGAAGATGACGCCGACGGCCAGCAGCCCGATGGTGCCGATCTTCATGAAGGTCGACAGGTAGTCGCGCGGCGCCAGCAGCATCCACACCGGCAGCACGGAGGCGATGAACCCGTACGCCACCATCCACAGCACCAGCGTGCTGTGGTCCAGCGTGAAGGTGTCGGCCCAGGAGGACTCGGCCACCCAGTTGCCGCCCACGATGGACAGCAGCAGCAGGACCAGGCCGATGAGCGAGACCTCGGTGACCCGACCGGGGCGCAGCACGCGCAGGTAGAAGCCCATGCCGAGCGCGATCGGGATGGTCATCGCGATGGAGAAGGTGCCCCAGGGGGACTCGGCCAGCGCGTTGACGACGATCAGCGCCAGCACCGCCAGCAGGATGATCATGATGATGAACACCGAGAGCAGCGCCGCGGCGCCACCGATCGGGCCGATCTCCTCGCGCGCCATCTGGCCGAGCGACTTGCCGTCTCGCCGGGTGGAGAAGAAGAGCGTCACCATGTCCTGCACGGCGCCCGCGAAGATCACGCCGACGACGATCCATATGGTGCCCGGCAGATAGCCCATCTGCGCGGCCAACACCGGGCCGACCAGCGGGCCCGCGCCCGCGATGGCCGCGAAGTGGTGGCCGAGCAGCACGCGGCGGTCGGTCGGGTGGAAGTCGACGCCGTCGTTGCGCCGCTCGGCCGGAGTGGCCCGCGTCTTGTCGGCGCGCAGCACCCTGGTGACGATGAAGCGCGAGTAGAAGCGGTAGGCGATGGCGTACGAGCCCAGGGCCGCCGCCACCATCCAGGCGGCGGAGACCTCCTCGCCCCGGGAGAGGGCGAGCATGGCCCAGCCGAGGGCGCCGACGAGGGCGACGGCGGTCCAGACCAGGACGGTGCGCGGGGAGATGTTCCGTGCGGTGGGAGTGCTCACCGGGCACACCCGCCGTCGTTCCGAGCCGGCGCCACAGCGCCACAGCTCGCCGCGACATCCCAGGTCAGGGGCCGAAGATGGGACCGCGCGGGCGCGATGCGCCCGGCTGACTCCTCATCTGGTGTGGTCTGGACCAATTGCCCGAGGGCTCGTACGATCGCCTTCATCTGGTTCAACTCCGCTTCCCCACGCCTGCGATGGGACCTGAACGTGCTCGACATCGTGGTGGTACTGCGGGCCGAGGGCGTGCCGCGTGGCGTCCATCGAGTCCACAACAGGAACGCGGAGACGCCCCTCGCCCTCGCCAACACCGGGTCATCCTTCCCTTCGGCCTCACACGTCACGCGCGTACCAGTTCTGGCGGCGCGGGCCCGGTCCGCGCGTCATCTGGAACCCGCCGATCCGTCCGCTCCGTTCGTCGGTCCGGCCGGTGAGCCGCTCGGTGGGCCGCCCCTCGGCTCCGCCCACGCCGGGCGGCAGGCGGAAATCCTCGCGCGGGTGACCAGGCGAAGGGAAGCCTCCGCCGGCCTCGACTCCCGGGCCGGCACCCCGCGTTCCCGCACCCGACGCCCCGCGCCGGCCACCCCCACAGGCCGCGCGAGACCTGGCCGAAAAGCGGCGGCCACGGCCACGCGGCCTTGCCCCGCCTGGGTCACGCGTGCCAGCCGCGCCGGCTTACCAGCCGCCAGCGCGGCCGGAATCCGCGCGGGGCGACCGGACCGCGTTTGACCAAGGTTTTGCCAGCTCCGGCGCCCCACCCTCCACCGCTGACCCCCTGATCAGCGGCCAGGACGCCCGTACCAACCAGGCCCGCACCGGTCCACAAAGTGGACCCGCCGCTCCACCGTCACCGCCCGTGCCGTATCACGGTGTCCAGCGCCGCGGCGCGGCCCAGCCCGCCAACGCCACCGCCCGCTCCCCTTGAGAAAGGACCGCACGCCCATGTCCGAGACGCCCCCGTCCGCAGCGACGCCCACCACCCCCGAACCCGGCACGCCACCGTGGGGGACCGTCGTCATCTCGCCACACTTCGACGACGCCGTGCTGTCGCTGGCGGCCGTGCTCCCCAGGCTGCGCGGCCCGGTCGCCGTCGTCACCGCCTACGGCGGGGCGCCGGACCCCGGGGCCGCCGTCTCCGAATGGGACGAGATGTGCGGCTTCACCACGCCACACGAGGCCCACGCGGCCCGGCTGGTCGAGGACGCCCAGGCCCTCGGCCTGCTCGGGGTGGCCCAGATCGCGCTGCCGCACCCCGACGGCCCGTACGGCAACCCCGACCAGCTCGGCCACCTCGACCAGTGGTTGCGCCAACTGCCCGCCGAAACCGAGGTGCTCGCCCCGATGGGCACCCGCCAGGACCACCACGCCCTGGTGCGCGAACAGGTACTGCTGACCCGCGTCACGCAGGGCGCGCCGCCGCCGCTGATCTACGCCGACCTGCCCTACACCGGGCACACCCCGGGCTGGAACACCGACGGGGCCGAGCAGGCGCTCGCCGCCGACCCCGAGCGCGGGGACTCCTACCGGAGCCTGGCGGAGCGCTTCCGGCTGACCCCGCGCTGGGAGGTGCGCCTCGACGACGCCGAGTGGGCCACCAAGCGCCTGGCGGTGCAGTGCTACGGCTCGCAGCTCGCCCCGCTCGGCGCGCTCGGCCACGGCCTGTTCCTGCACCGGACGGGGCCGCTGCGCACCGAGCGGGTGTGGGCCCTGGAACCGCACGCGGCGCCCGCCGCGTAGGCGGGGGGCGCGGGGCGGGCCGGCGGCCGGGCATCCGGCGGGCGCCCCGGCGTGGGGCGCCCGCCCCGCTCACGGCGCCCGGCCCGGCGGGCGGGCCACGGCGGGGCGGGTCAGTCCGCGGGACGGCGCAGACGGGCGACGAACTTGTACCGGTCGCCGCGGTAGACCGAGCGCACCCACTCCACCGGCTCGCCGTTGGCGTCCAGCGAGTGCCGGGAGAGCATCAGCATCGGCAGCCCGACGTCCGTGCCGAGCAGCCCCGCCTCGCGCGGGGTGGCCAGCGAGGTCTCGATGGTCTCCTCGGCCTCGGCCAGGCGGACGTCGTAGACCTCGGCCAGCGCCGTGTACAGCGACGCGTACTTGACCAGGCTGCGGCGCAGGGCCGGGAAGCGCTTGGCGGACAGGTGCGTTGTCTCGATGGCCATCGGCTCACCGCTGGCCAGTCGCAGCCGCTCGATGCGCAGCACCCGGCCACCGGCGGTGATGTCGAGCAGCCCGGCGAGCCGGTCGTCGGCCGTGACGTAGCCGATGTCCAGAAGTTGGGACGTGGGTTCCAGTCCCTGGGCCTTCATGTCCTCGGTGTAGGAGGTCAGTTGCAGCGCCTGGGAGACCTTGGGCTTGGCGACGAAGGTGCCCTTGCCCTGGATGCGCTCAAGCCGCCCCTCGACGACCAGCTCCTGCAACGCCTGGCGCACCGTCGTACGGGAGGTGTCGAACTCGGCGGCCAGGGTGCGCTCGGGAGGGACCGGCGTGCCCGGCGGCATGGTTTCGGTCATTTCCAGCAAGTGGCGCTTGAGTCGGTAATACTTGGGGACGCGCGCGGTGCGCGTGCCGCTCGCAGCCGCCCCGTTCCCGTTGCCCAGCGCGCCGCCGGCGCTCTGGGCGGTGCCCCCGTCGCTCCCCATGGCGTGACGCCCCGACTCCGATCCTGTTGCCGTCACCGGCTCCTCCGTTACTTCGGCTGGAGGTACGGGGGGTCTCCCCGGACAACGCAGCGCGGCTCACATCGTGGCATGGGTGGGCCCCGGGGCACCCTCATCAACGTGCTGGCGGGCCCCAGGTGTCGGTCCGATAACGGACCTGACAGCGACTCTTATACACCCTTGACACCCCTAAAGGTCTAGGCCAAGCTGCGGGAACTGGTCTAAACCATTAAAGACCAATTCCGGTTCTTTGAGGAGAGTGCTGTGAAGCGTGGGCTCATAGCGGCGACGGGTGTCGCGGCCATGTTGGTGAGCGTCGCGGCCTGTGGGTCTGACAGCGACGACAAGAAAGGCTCCGGCGCGGACGGCTGGAAGGGCGAAACCCTGACCGTCTGGGCCATGGACGGTTCCACGCCTGACGGGTGGACCAAAGACGTAACGGCTGCCTTCGAAAAGAAGACCGGAGCCAAGCTGAAGTTTGAAGTTCAGCAGTGGAACGGAATTCAGCAGAAGATAACCACGGCACTCTCTGAGTCGAATCCGCCGGACGTCATCGAGCTCGGCAACACCCAGACGCCTGCCTACGCGCAGACCGAGGGCCTGGCCGACCTGTCCGACCTCAAGAAGGAGATCGGCGCCGACTGGACGGAGAACATCAACGCGTCCTCCGTCTTCGACGGCAAGCAGTACGCGGCCCCGTGGTTCGCGGTCAGCCGCGTCGTCCTCTACAACAAGAAGATCTGGGACGAAGCCGGCATCAAGGAACTGCCGAAGACTCGTACCGAGTTCTTCAAGGCGCTCGACACCATCGACAAGAAGACCGACGCCGAGCCCATCTACATGCCCGGCCAGAACTGGTACTTCTTCGACGGCCTCACCATTGGCACCGGCGCCGAGCTGGTAAAGAAGGACGGCGACAAGTACGTCTCCAACCTTTCCGACCCCAAGGTCGGCAAGGCCATGGACATCTACAAGCAGTACGCCGCCTTCAGCCAGGCCCCCAAGGACAAGGACGAGGCCACTCCGCAGCAGGCCGAGGTCTTCGCCAAGGGTAAGACCGGCGCCTTCATCGGCATGGGCTGGGAAGCGGCCACCGCCATCAAGGCCAACCCGAAGATTGAAAAGGACATCGGCTACTTCACCGTCCCGGGTGAGACGGCGGACAAGCCCGAGGGCGTCTTCCTCGGTGGTTCCAACCTGGCCGTGGCCGAGGGCAGCGACAAGCAGGAACTCGCGAAGGAATTCCTGAAGATCGCGCTTTCCGACAAGTTCGAGGGCCAGCTCGCCAAGGAAGGCGGCGTGATCCCGAACAAGGAGTCGCTGCAGAGCCAGCTCAAGGGCAACAAGGCCGCCGAGGCCATGGCGCCGGCGACCGTGGGTGGCACCACCCCGCTGATCCCCGAGTGGGCCGCGGTCGAGAACACCCCGAACCCGATCAAGACGTACATGACCGCCGTTCTCAACGGCAAGTCGCATGAGGAAGCCGCCAAGTCGGTCGAGGGCGAGCTCAACAAGCGACTGAGCCAGGACCTCTAGCCGCAGGCTCACACGCGCACGCTGCCGGGGGTTGGGATACGCCACCCCCGGCAGCGCACCGACTACGTCCGGCCCAGGAAGAGAAGACGAGCATGTCTGTGCAGACCGAACGTGCGAAGACGGCACCGGGAACTGCCGTCCGCAAGAGCGGAGGACCGCCCAAGGGCGGGCCACACGCGAAACGGAAGGGGATCAGCGGCAATCTCCTGCCGTACGTGCTGCTTCTCCCCGCGCTAGCCGCGACCCTGGTGTTCCTCGGCTGGCCGATGGTCAAGAACGCCACGCTGTCCCTGCAGAACGTCAACCGACGTCAGTTGATCCGCCGGCTCACCGAGTGGACCGGGTTCGACAACTACGAAGAGACCCTCAAGAGCGAAGAGTTCTGGCGCGTCGTCGGTCGCTCGATCGTCTTCACCGGCGTCAACGTCATCCTGATCATGGGGATCAGCACCCTCGTCGGCCTGCTGCTCGCCCGGCTCGGCAAGAAGATGCGGCTGACGCTCCAGATCGGCCTGGTGCTCGCGTGGGCCATGCCCATCATCGCCGCCACCACCGTGTACCAGTGGCTGTTCGCCCAGCGCTTCGGCGTCGTGAACTGGGTCCTGGACAAGCTGGGCTGGCACTCGATGGCCGACTACAACTGGATCGGCTCCCAGTTCTCCGCCTTCTTCGTCATCACCCTGCTGATCGTCTGGCAGTCCGTGCCCTTCGTGGCCCTGAGCCTGTACGCCGCGACCACCACCATCCCGAACGAGCTCTACGAGGCCGCGTCCCTCGACGGCGCCGGCGCCTGGAAGAGCTTCACCACGGTCACCTTCCCCTTCATCAAGCCGTTCCTCTTCGCCACGACCTTCCTTGAGGTCATCTGGGTCTTCAAGGCACTGCCCCAGATCTTCGCGCTCAGCGAGGGCGGACCCGACCGGCTCACCGAGACCCTCCCGGTCTACGCCTTCGTCGAGGGCGTCGGAAACCAGCACTACGGCATGGGCGCCGCCATCTCGCTGCTCACCATCCTGGTGCTGCTGGGCCTCACGTCGTACTACCTCCGCATTGTCTTGAAGCAAGAGAGGGACGAGCTGTGAAGCGTTCACTCCTCGGCCGCATCTGGCCCAACGCGACGGCGATCGTCCTGTTCATCGGGTTCGTCTTCCCCGTGTACTGGATGTTCAACACGGCCCTGAAGCCCACCGGCGACATCCTCAGCGAGGACCCGGTCTGGTTCCCGTCCTCGTTGACGTTCGAACACTTCGAGACAGCGGTCAACGCGGACAACTTCTGGACGCTGGTCCGTAACTCCCTCACCGTCACGCTGCTGGCCGTGGGCCTGTCGCTGCTGGTCGCGCTCGGCGCCTCGTTCGCCATCGCCCGCATGCGGTTCAAGGGCCGCCGGGGCGTCATCCTGGTCTTCATGATCGCCCAGATGGCCCCCTGGGAGGTCATGGTCATCGCGATCTACATGCTGGTGCGCGATGCTGACATGCTCAACAGCCTGGTCCCCCTCACCCTCTTCTACACGGTCATGGTGCTACCCCTGACCATCCTCACGCTGCGGAACTACATCGCGGCGGTGCCCAAGGAACTGGAGGAGTCCGCCATGGTCGACGGCTGCTCCCGCGTCCAGGCGTTCCGCAAGGTGATCTTCCCGCTGCTCGCCCCCGGGCTGATGGCCACCTCCCTCTTCGGCTTCATCACCGCCTGGAACGAGTTCCCGATGGTGCTGATCCTCAACAAGCAGGACCAGGCCCAGACGCTGCCCGTGTGGCTCTACAGCTTCCAGAGCAACTTCGGCAACGACTGGGGCGCCACCATGGCCGCCGCCTCCCTGTTCGCCCTCCCGATCCTGATCCTCTTCCTCTTCCTGCAGCGCCGGGCCGTCGGCGGCCTGACCTCCGGTGCCGTCAAGGGATAACGGGACAACGCGCCTTAACCGCAAGGGACACACCGCACGATGAGCACCACCTCCGCCTCCGCCCGCACCGACTCCCTGAGCCGAGACGCCCTCGCCGTCCTCCAGCCGGGCTTCCGGGGCACCACCACCGCCCCCGACTGGCTGCTCCGCAGGATCGACGAGGGGCTCGCCTCCGTCGCCCTGTTCGGCCGCAACATCGAGCGGCCCGAACAGGTCGCCGCGCTCACCGGACAACTGCGGGCGGAACGCGGAGACCTCCTGGTGGCCATCGACGAGGAGGGTGGCGATGTCACCCGCCTTGAGGTCAACGAGGGTTCCTCGTTCCCCGGCAACCTGGCCCTCGGCGCCGTGGACGACCCCGACCTCACCCGCGCCGTCGCCCGGGAGATCGGCCGCCGCCTCGCCGAGGTCGGCGTCAACCTCGACTGGGCGCCGTCCGCCGACGTCAACGCCAACCCCGACAACCCGGTCATCGGCGTCCGCTCCTTCGGCGCCGACCCGAAGCTGGTGGCCCGGCACACCGCCGCCTACGTCGAAGGCATGCAGGCGGCCGGCGTGGCCACCAGCGTCAAGCACTTCCCCGGGCACGGCGACACCGCCGTGGACTCCCACCACGACCTGCCGCGCATCGACGCCGACCTGAACGTCCTGGCCGACCGCGACCTGGTGCCCTTCCGGGCCGCCGTGGCCGCCGGCACCAAGGCCGTCATGAGCGCCCACATCCTGGTGCCCGCGCTGGACCCGAACCGGCCCGCCACCCTCAGCCCGGAGGCGCTGCACGGACTGCTGCGCCGCCCCGTGGCCGACGGCGGCTTCGGCTTCGACGGGCTGATCATCAGCGACGCCATCGAGATGAAGGCCATCTCCGCCGCGTACGGTGTGGAACGCGGCACCGTACTGGCCCTCGCCGCCGGAGTGGACGCCATCTGCGTCGGCGGTGGGCTGGCCGACGAGGAAACCGTGCGACGCCTGCGCGACGCCCTCGTCCAGGCCGTCCGCGCCGGCGAGCTGAAGGAGGAGCGGCTCGCCGACGCGGCGGCTCGGGTCCGTGCCCTGGCCGACTGGGCCCGCCTGGACGCCCGGGGCGCGGGATCGGCCGGGGGCCCGCCCCGGTCCGTGGCCGCCGCCCCCGAGGGGGGGCTCGACGCCGCCCGTCGCGCGGTACGCGTGACCGCCGGCCCGCGCGCCACCGCCCCCCTCACACGGCCGGCCTACGTCGCCGCCTTCACGCCGATGGCGAGCATCGCGGTCGGCGACGACACCCCGTGGGGCGTCGCGGCCGAACTGGCCCGCCTGCTCCCCGGCACCGAGACCGAGGCCCTCAACAACGCGCGGGTCACCGAGCACGGCGTACCCGAGACCATCGCGCGGGTGTGCGCGAACGCGGGGGAGCGCCCCATCGTCGCGGTCGTACGCGACGTCCACCGCCACACCTGGATGACCGAGGCTCTCGCCGCCCTGGTCGCCGCGCGACCCGACACGATCGTGGTCGAGATGGGCGTCCCCCAGGCCGCCCCCGTCGGCGCCCTGCACATCGCCACCCACGGCGCCGCCCGCGTCTGCGGCCGCGCCGCCGCCGAGGTCATCACGGGGCGGTAGCGCGCTGGGGCGTTGCGTTGGCGGGGCGTTGGCTGGGGTGTTGGTGGGGTGGAGGCGTTGCTGCGGCGGGGCGTTGGCTGGGGTGTTGGTGGAGGTGGGGGCGGGGCTGGGGGAGTTGGGGGAGGTTGTTGGGTGAGGGTGGGGGCCCTCCCCCAACAACCTCCCCCTCGCCCACCCTCCCCGCCCCTGCGCCCAGCCCGGCTCAGCCTTAGTCGGGCCGGGCCAGCCTGGCAACCCGCCACGGCAGGCCCCCCTTGGCGCCCCGCCACGACGGCTCGCCTCGCCGCCCCGCCACCTCGACGGCCCCCGGCCCCCCCGGCCCCCCGGCCCCGCCCCCGAGCCCGGGGCCATCGGCAGGCTCACCGCGGCCAACCCCCTGGCCAAGCCAGCCTCCCCGTGCAGGCCAGCCTCCCCGTGTACGTAACCTCCCGTGCAGCCCGGCCTCCCGCGCAGGCCGTCCTCCAGCACGCCGGCATAGCCTCCGGCGAGGCGACCACCGCCCTCCGGCCACCGCTCGTCCCCCAGCCCCGGCCCGCGCCCCCCGGCTCCCCCCCCCACCTGCCGCAGCAACCCCGCCCCCGGTACGCCCGCCTGGGTCACGGGCCCCCGAAGCCGTCCCCCGCCGTGGGCTCCGCGGACCACCGCCCCGCCACCAGGCCACCCGCACGCCACCTCCCCACGAAGGCGACACCGGACCACGGGGGACGAACGCACCAGGACTCGTCGCACGTGGGCTACAGCAGCGCACCTCCCGTCGCGTCGATCCACTGGCCGGTCACCCAGCGGCTGTCGGAGGAAGCGAGGAAGGCGACGATGTCGGCCACGTCGTCGGCCTTGGCCACGCGGTTGAACGGGGACTCCGCGGCGACGGCCTGCCACGTCTCGGCATCGCCGCGCAGCCAGGCCGCGTTCATGTCGGTGTCGACCACGCCCGGCGCCACCGCGTTCACGGTTATCCCGCGCGGGCCCAGCTCCTTGGCCAGGGTCAGGGTCAGTACGTCGATGGCACCCTTGGTCATCGAGTAGGAGATCAGCTCGGGTGTCGCGGCGCCGCGCGTCAGCCCCGTGGAGATGTTGACGATGCGCCCGCCGTCCCGCAGTCGCGGGAGACCCAGTTGGGTGATGAAGAACGGCGCCTTGGCGTTGACCGCGAAGACGTGGTCGAAGGCTTCGGGTGTCACGGCGGCGATCGGCTTGCCGGCCTCGACGATCCCCGCGTTGTTCACCAGGATGTCGAGGCCGTCCGCCTGCTCGTCGAAGGCGGCCCACAGGGCCTGCGCGTCTCCCGGCACGCCCAGCTCGGCCCGCAGCGCGAACGCCTGTCCGCCCGCCGCCTCGATGGCCGTCACCGTCTCCTTGGCCGCCTCGTCGTTGCTCCCGTAGTGCACCGCGACTCTGGCGCCGTCCCGCGCCAGTCGCTCGGCGATCTCCCGCCCGATGCCCCGACTGCCGCCGGTGACCAGCGCTGTCTTGCCCTTGAGCGCGCCCATGGTCACGCCCCCCTCTTTCTTTAGGAGTCGATACATAAAGACCGTAGCACATTATCTAGTGGGCGCTATAGAATGGGGTCATGGCTACCACGAACGAGGGATCCGAGGGGACGGTGAGGCGGGGGAGGCCCCGCTCCTTCGACCGGGACGCGGCGCTGCGGGCCGCGACCATAGAGTTCTGGGACCGCGGCTTCGAGGCGGTCTCCATCGCCGACCTGACGCGGGCGATGGGCGTGAAGGCGCCGAGTCTCTACGCGGCCTTCGGGGACAAGAAGACGCTCTTCGAGGAGGCCATCGAGTCCTATCTGCGCGAGTTCGGCAGCTTCATCGACCGTGCCCTGGAAGAGGAGCCGACCGCGCGCCGCGCCGTGGCGCGCATGTTGCACGAGGCCGCTGCCTGGCAGACGCTGCCGGGGTATCCGCGCGGGTGCATGCTAATCAGCGCCGCGACCAACTGCACCCCGCAGTCCAACGAAGTCGCCCAAGGCCTGGTCGAGCGTCGGAACAAGGGGATCGCGGCGGTCGAGCGGCGTATCGCCGCCGACATAGAGGCGGGCGTACTGCCGAGCGACACCGACGCGCACGCCCTCGCCGTCTACTGCACGGTCGTGCTCCACGGCATGGCCCAGCAGGCCAGGGACGGCGTCGACCGGGCGACGCTGGAGATCGTGGCCCACACGGCGATGGCGGCCTGGCCCGCGGAGACGGGTGACATACCCGGCTGAGCGCCGGCGTGCACGGGCGGGCTGGGCGCGGTGCTCGCGGGTGCCGCGTAGGGGAGTGGAGTGGCGGGTCGGCGCGCCCGCGGGGAAGGCCGGTGGGCTCGGAAAAGACCCGCGGGCCGCGGCGCCAGGGCGGGACCCTCAACCCGCCCGGCACCGCAGCCCGGAGTTGCATCGGCCGGTTCGGCCGACCTGAGGCTTCGGCGCGGTCAGGGCAGAGAGCGCCGTGAGCCTCGGTCCACTCTCCTGTGCGGGAGAGTGGAGGTCGCGTACGGCCATTGTGGACTAGACCATTCTCCGCTGTCTACGGCTGTGCGCGGACTGGCTCGTGGGAGGGCCCGGGTAGGCTCGCCGGGTGCCCTCCATGAACGATCTCGTACGCCAGCACACCGCTCTGGACGACTCCGACCTTGAGTGGCTCCACCTGCTGGTTTCGGAGTGGCAGCTGCTCTCCGACCTGTCCTTCGCCGACCTCGTGCTGTGGGTGCCCACCCGGGACGGGACGCGGTACGTCTCGGTTGCCCAGATGCGGCCCAACACCGGGCCGACCTCGTACCAGGACGACATGGTGGGACACCTCGTCCCGCGCGGACGCCGGCCGATGCTGGACGCCGCGCTGGACGAGGGACGGATCGTGCGCGAGGGGGACCCGGAGTGGCGCGAGGAGGTGCCGGTACGGGTGGAGTCGATCCCGGTCCGCCGCGACGGCCGGGTGCTCGGCGTCATCGCCCGCAACACCAACCTGCTCACCGTGCGGACCCCGAGCCGGCTGGAGCTCACGTACCTGCAGAGCGCCTCCGACCTCGCCCAGATGATCGCCGCCGGGGCCTTCCCGTTCCCCGGGCAGCAGGTGGACATGGACGCCTCGCCGCGCGCGGGGGACGGGCTGATCCGGCTCGACGCGGAGGGCGTCGTGCAGTACGCGAGCCCCAACGCCCTCTCCGCCTACCACCGGCTCGGCCTCGCCGCCGACCTGGTCGGGCACCACCTCGGCCGTACCACCGCCGAACTCGCCCCCGCCCGTGGGCCGGTGGACGAGGCGCTGGTCAAGCTGGCCAGCGGCTGGGCGCCGCGCGAGTTCGAGGTGGAGGGTGACGAGGGCGTCATCCAGGTGCGAGCCATTCCGCTCAAGCCCAAGGGTTCCCACATCGGCTCGCTCGTGCTGCTGCGCGACGTCACCGAACTGCGCCGCAGGGAGCGGGAGCTGATCACCAAGGACGCCACGATCCGCGAGATCCACCACCGGGTGAAGAACAACCTGCAGACCGTGGCCGCCCTGCTGCGCCTCCAGGCCCGGCGGATGGACTCGGAACAGGGACGCGAGGCGCTCAACGAGGCCGTGCGCAGGGTGGGTTCGATCGCGATCGTGCACGAGACGCTGTCGCAGAACCTGGACGAACGCGTCGAGTTCGACGAGATCGCCGACCGGGTGCTGGCCATGGTCGCGGAAATCTCGCCCGGCACCGTCGCCGGCCGGCGCACCGGACGGTTCGGCATCCTGGACGCCGAGGTGGCCACGCCCCTCGCGATGGTCCTCACCGAGGTGCTGCAGAACGCACTTGAGCATGGCTTTGGCCCAGGTGAGCAGGGCACGGTCGAGGTCGGCGCGGTCCGCGGCGGCACCAGGACCGAAGGCCGGTTGCTGGTCACCGTGCAGGACGATGGGCGCGGCCTGCCCGAGGGCTTCGACCCGCGCGAGGCGGGGAACCTCGGCCTGCAGATCGTACGGACCCTGGTGGAGGGGGAGTTGGGCGGCACCTTCACCATGGTCCCGGCCCCCACCGGCGGCGCCCGGGTCGTCCTCGACCTGCCGGTGCGCGCGGAGAAGAGCTGACGCCCTCGGTGGTCGGCATCCGGGGGTTAGCAACCCACGCCCCCGGCCTGCCCGGCACCGAGGCGCCGGAGGCCGAACCGTGCGCGCGAGCCCGATGGGTGCCTGCAACGGCCCGCGACGCGCCTCGGCAACGGTGTTCGCGGGCGTGAGCGTCGCACGTGCGGCCGAACGATGTTCGCCCGGTCTACGGACGTACGCAGGAGCGAGACCGACACGCGAAGTTGACGGTACGTCAGGCAAAGTCGCCCATTCGTTATGGGCGGCGGTGCCGCACGGCGCCCCGGATGGCCGATCGGCGGGCCCGCGCGGCGGCCGGCGGCCGGGCTCGCGAGCGGGCGCGTCGTCGATCGATATCGGACCGTTGCCTACGCCTACGCCCTCCGGGTCGTGCGCGGGGCGTTGTGCGGCGCGGCTGTCCGGACATCACGTCAGCGGTGCGGCGGCGGCCGCGTGCTCCGGTGTACGGAATCCCGGCCTCGCGCCCAACGATTGGCGCGGCCTGGCGCGCCCGCAGGGGCGGCGGGGGACGCGCGCGGGGAGCCGGTCGATCGGGGCGGGTGGGCACAGCACTGAGCCCCGGACCCATCTGGTCCGGGGCTCAAAGCTCACGTTGCTGTGGGGGCACCGCCCTTGGCACCTCCCGGTCCTGGGACCGGGGGCGGAGCCTGGCAGAGCATCGGGGGTACTGCGCGCTGCGGCTCGGGGGCCGAGGGGCTGCGGGTCAGGCGCTGGCGTTGCGCGCCCGGTTGCGAGCGGCGCGGCGCTTCATCGCGCGGCGCTCGTCCTCGCTGAGGCCACCCCAGACGCCGGAGTCCTGGCCGGACTCCAGCGCCCACTGCAGGCACTGCTCCATGACGGGGCAGCGACGGCAGACGGCCTTGGCTTCCTCGATCTGCAGCAGCGCAGGACCGGTGTTGCCGATGGGGAAGAACAGCTCGGGGTCTTCCTCGCGGCAAACGGCGTTGTGACGCCAGTCCATGGCTGCTCCATCTCCTCGTATTGCGGGTTCATTGCTTGTGAATGTGAACGCTTTCACGAATCCCCCCGCAACGGAAGGGCCGCCGCCCAGTTGCCCGGTGCGGACCTGAAGTCATAAGGAGGGGGATTCGGGCTCTCAAGGGGGCCTGGTGCGGCCGTCCCGATCGCCATGAAGAGACTCGCAAACCTCGGCGGCGGATACAACCCCTTCCGGAAAGTTTTTTTTGAATCCACGGTGTCGCCTCAGTCACAGCCGTACTTCCACAGGGTGGAAGCCAGGCTAAACGTTCGAGTGGAAGGAGTTTTGGCCCTGCCACTCACACAATCACACGCAGTGCATGCCGTACGCCTGTGAACGTCACGCTCGTACGCAGTCCCAGGTGGTCACCGTCCATCTGGAGGGGCAACGGCGCCTGCGATTGCAAGGTGAAGTCGGCGAGGTCGTGCAGTGACACCGCGTGCTTGCCGTGCGGTCCGCGCTCGGGCGTTGACGTCAGTAGGTGGGTCGCGTAGCGCGTCACCGCCGGGGTCGTCAGCTTGGTCAGTCCGAGCACGTCGAGGCCGGTGTCGAAGGACGCCTTGGGCGACGCGTAGATCGGGCGGTTGCCGAAGAAGGTCCACGGCGAGGTGTTGCAGACTATCGACAGCGCCAGGTCGGTGATCGGGTCCTCACCCGGCCGTTCGATCGTGATGGTGCCCTGCCGGCGGTGCGGTTCGCCGAAGAACTGCCGCAGCGCCTGCCGCACGTACAGCGCGTGGGTCGAGCGCTTGCCGCGCTCGCGCTGCTGCTCGACCCGGCCGATGACCCCGGCGTCGAACCCGAAGCCCGCGCAGAAGGTGAACCAGCGCGCCGGCACGGCCTCGTCCGCGGAGCCGGGGGTGCCGGCCGCGAGACCGAGGCCCACCGTGCGTTCGCTGCCCTCGCGGAGCGCGGCGAGCAGGGCGCCGGTCGCCTCCACGACGTGGTTGGGCAGGCCCAGCGCCCGCGCGAAGACGTTGGTGGAGCCGCCCGGGACCACCGCCAGCCGCGGCAGGTCGCTCGGCGCGGGCCCGTGGTGCAGCAACCCGTTGACCACCTCGTTGACGGTGCCGTCGCCCCCGAGGGCCACCACCACGTCGTACGTGCCGCTCTCGGCCGCCCGGCGGGCCAGATCGCGGGCGTGCCCCCGGTACTCCGTGTTCGCGACCTCCAGCTTGAGATCGCTGGCGAGTGCGTGGATCAGCACATCACGGGTGCGGGCACTGGTGGTGGTTGCTGCCGGGTTGACCACGAGAAGCGCGCGCATGCGATGCAGACTACCTACCTGCTCATACCGCCCCCACCCCCTGGGTGTGGTTGCACGGCCACGGGCCGGCGCTGGCCGGCCCCCCGGCGGCCGTGGTGGCAGGCCGCCGACGCACTACCCTGCTGGGGTGAGCAGCAAGCAGAACCGCCGACCCGCGCAGCGCGGCAAGAAGCCCGCGGCAGCGGCCAGGAAGACGCGACCGGCCAAGAAGGCCGTCGCGGACCAGGCCGCGCCCCAGTCGGCCGCGCGGGACGAGTCTTCGGTCACACCCGCCCGCGCCGGCGGCCCGGCGGGCGGGCGCGCGGCGGGGCGGGACGGGGAGCCCGGCGCCTCGGGCGCGCGGGGGGCCTCGGACGCCCCGCAGGCGCCGTCCGGGCCGCGGCCGGCCCGGATCACCGGTGCCGCGGTCATCACCGCGGCCGAGGGCGCGCTGCTCGCCGCGTACGGGGTCTACCTGATGGTGATGGGCCTGGCCGGTGATCCGGACAGCCCGAAGCAGGCGGAGATCCTCGCGGTGGTCTTCTTCGCGCTGGCCGCGCTGCCGCTGGTGGCCGCGCGCGGGCTGTGGCTGCGCCGTCGCTGGAGTCGGGGGCCGGCGATGATCACGCAGATCATGGCGTTGCCCGTGGCCTGGACGCTGATCAACTCGGGTGGCGCGCTGATCGCGGGCGGGATCGCTATCGGTGTGGCGGCCCTCGCAGCCCTCGTGCTGCTCGTCAACCCCACGGCCACCGAGGCGCTCGGCATCGGGCCACGGGACGCGTAACGGACCCGCCCGCGCTGCAGGCCACTGCCGGACACCGCTGGCGCGGCCGTCAGCGGCGCGGGCCGCGGCTCCGGCGTCCCCGCTGGGCAGGGCCGCCGGTCGCCGGGCGGGGCGCGCCTACTCCTCCACGAGGAGCTTCTCCCGGAGCTGGGCCAGGGTGCGCGCGAGGAGTCGGGAGACGTGCATCTGGGAGATGCCGACCTCCTGGGCGATCTGCGACTGGGTCATGTTGCCGAAGAACCGCAGCAGCAGGATCTTCTTCTCGCGCGGCGGCAGGTCCTCAAGCAGCGGCTTGAGGGACTCCCGGTACTCCACGCCCTCCAGGGCCTCGTCCTCGGCTCCGAGGGTGTCGGCCACGGCGGGTGACTCGTCGTCCGTGTCGGGGACGTCGAGGGAGAGGGTGCTGTAGGCGTTGGCGGACTCCAACCCCTCCAGGACCTCCTCCTCCGAGATGCCGAGATGCTCGGCCAGCTCGTGCACGGTGGGGGCGCGGCCGTGCCGCTGGGACAGCTCCGCGGTCGCCGTGGTCAGGGCCAGCCGCAGCTCCTGGAGCCGGCGCGGAACGCGCACGGCCCAGCCCTTGTCGCGGAAGTGGCGCTTGATCTCGCCGACGACCGTGGGCGTCGCGTACGTGGAGAACTCCACGCCACGGTCGGGGTCGAACCGGTCGACCGACTTGATCAGTCCGATGGTGGCGACCTGGGTCAGGTCGTCGAGGGGCTCCCCACGGTTGCGGAAGCGGCGTGCGAGGTGCTCCACCAGGGGGAGGTGCATGCGTACGAGGCTGTTGCGGAGTTCGGCCCGCTCGGGGGAACCGTCGGGGAGCTCGCGCAGCTCTATGAACATCGCTCGTGCGCCGCTTCGGTCCTGTGGATCGTGGGTCCGCTGTGCGTGCTGGTGCTGATCCATGTGGTCCGCCCGCTCTGGTCCGTCGCCGGTCGGCTCCGGGTCCGTGGGATGCGGCCCGTCCGGCTGCTGCGGGATGGCCGGGGCGCGCACCCCCCGCGATGATGCAGTACTCACGGAGCCCCCCTTTCCGTTACGGCTGCCCGGGCCCGGCGCCGCGCTTCTTGTGCAGGCTGATGCTGACCGTCCGGTCGTCGGCGACCGTCGAGTCGACCTCGCCGGCCAGCGCGGAGAGCACCGTCCAGGCGAAGGTGTCGCGCTCGGGAGCGCGGCCGTCGGTGGTGGGCGCCGAGACGGTCACCCGTAGCGCGTCGCCGACCAATCGGAAAACACAACTGAGGACGCTGCCGGGAACCGCTTGTTGCAGGAGGATCGCGCACGCTTCGTCGACGGCGATGCGCAGGTCCTCGATCTCGTCGAGGGTGAAGTCCAAACGGGCCGCTAGGCCGGCTGTGGCCGTACGCAGCACCGACAGGTAGGCACCCTCAGCGGGCAACCGGACTTCCACGAAGTCCTGGGTCCCGGGCTCGCCTGCGATCTGGGACACCCTCACCTCCAAGGTGACACAAGCTGGTTGAGCTGATATGAACGCCGGCCGTCAGCCCTTATGGTGGAGGCGGACGATCCGGCGCGGCACACGGTTCGCCTGCGACGCTATCGCGATCTGTGGCCTCGTGTCGCCCGGACGGAGCATGGCTCGCCCAGGGTGAGTACGGGGCCGGAGGCACGCGACTGTCACTCATGGTAAGCATATGAGTACGCACAGTGGCTAGGGGTTGGCGGCCTCGAATCGAAACAGATGGCGTCGCGTTGCTCACCCCGCCCGCCGTCCGCGCTCGGTTTCACGGGCGTCGTGCCTGGTCAGCGCGGGGTGGCGGGAGAGGTCAGCCGTTCTTCTCGGCGAACGCCGCGAGTTCCCGCAGCGGGGCGCCGGTCAGTCGTCGCACCGTCCACTCGTCCATCGCCTTCGCGCCGATGGACTCGTAGAACGCGATCGACGGCGCGTTCCAGTCAAGGACCGACCATTCGCAGCGCTCATACCCGCGCTCCACGCAGATCCGCGCCAGCTCGGCCAGCAGCGCCTTGCCGTGGCCGGCGCCGCGCGCCTCCGGGCGGACGTACAGGTCCTCCAGGTAGACGCCGTGGGTGCCGGTCCAGGTGGAGAAGTTGCGGAACCACAGGGCGAAGCCGACCGGCTCGCTCGCGCCGGAGCCCGTCGCGCCGGCCGCCGGCTCGGTGGGCTGCTCGGCTATCAGCCCGAAGACCGCCGGGTGCGCGCCGAACAGCGCCTCGTGGAGCTGCTCCTCGGTGGCCTTGGCCGCGTCCGGCTCGCGCTCGTACCCCGCGAGCTCGCGGATCATCGTGTGGATCACGGGGACGTCGGCGGGCGTTGCTGGTCGGATCATGCGGCCAAAGGTAGCGGGAGCCGCTGACAGCCGGCGGGTCGGGCCAGGTCACGGGCCGGCCGGGGGTGCGTCGTGGGACCGGTCCGGGGCCGGCGAGGGCTCAGACGAGGGTCTGGTCGACGAAGCACCAGCGCCAGTCCTCGTTCGGTTCGAAGGAGCGCATGACGGGGTGGCCGGTGGCCGCGTGGTGGGCCGACGCGTGCCGGCGCGGGGAGGAATCGCAGCAGCCTACGTGGCCGCAGGTCAGGCAGAGTCGCAGGTGGACGGGGTGGGTACCGGCCGCGACGCACTCCGGGCAGGTCTCGCTCTGGGCGGCGGGCTCGGGGCGTGGCAGCTCGGCGGCGTGGGCGCATTCGCTCATGACGGCCAGATTAGGTCGCTTCGTCGGATGAGGGCGGGTGACGAGGTGCCCGGGCGGCGCGGGGCGCCGGGCGTGCGCCGGCGCCGCGAGACGCGTCGGCACACCCCCCCGACCAGCCGGCGGCCGGTGTGGCCGGGGGAGCGGCGGCGGCCCCGGGGCGGGGCGTCGTAGCCGACGGGGCGCGGTGGGGGCGTGGCTCGGGTGGCCGGAAACAGGCGGAGCGTTGGGGGCTGTTCGGGCGCGCGGGACGGGTGCGGCCGCGTGACGCGGGGGAAGCATGGGCCGTCAGAGCCGTGCGAGACGTACGGGTCGCGAGATGGGATGGGCGTGGGCCGATGGACGTCGTTCCCCTGTTGACGCTGATCGCGGGCAGCGCGGCGATCGCCGGCGCGGCGCGGCGCACCTCCGTGCCGGGGCCGCTGCTGCTGGTGGCGGCCGGCCTTGTGGCCTCGTACGTGCCCGGCGTGCCCGCGTACGTGCTCGATCCGCACGTCGTGCTGCCGCTGCTGTTGCCGCCCCTGCTGCACACGGCCGCGCTGGACAGCTCCTACCTGGACCTGCGCGCCAACGCGCGGTCGGTCGCGCTGCTCTCGGTCGGCTACGTGCTCTTCGCGACGGTCGCCGTCGGCTGGATCGCCTACCTCGTGGTGCCGGACCTGCCGCTGACCTCGGCGCTGGTGCTCGGCGCGGTGATCGCGCCGCCGGACGCGGTGGCCGCGACCGCCATCGCGCGCAAGGCCGGGCTGCCCTCCCGGATCACGACCATCCTGCAGGGTGAGTCGCTGGTCAATGACGCGACCGCGATCACGGCGTACAAGGTCGCGCTGGCCGCCGCGGTCGGCACGGGCGCCACGTGGGGTTCGGGCCTGCGGGAGTTCCTGGTCGCCGCGGTGGGCGGGGTCGGCGTCGGGGTGGTGCTGATGGTGCCGCTGCACTGGCTGCGCACCCGGCTCACCGAGCCGCTGTTGCAGAACACGCTCTCGCTGCTCATCCCGTTCGTGGCGTACGCGGTCGCCGAGCAGGTCGAGGCGTCGGGGGTGCTGGCCGTGGTGGTCGTGGCGCTGCACCTGGGGCACCAGCTCTGGCAGGTGGACTTCGCGACCAGGCTGCAGGAGCGCGCGGTGTGGGCGGTGGTCTCCTTCGTCCTGGAGTCGACGGTCTTCGCGCTGATCGGGCTGCAGCTACCGGTCGTGCTGCGGGGGCTCGACGGGTACGGGACCGGCGAGCTGCTCTGGTACGCCCTGGCGGTGTTCCTGGCCGTGGTGGTGGTGCGCTACCTCTGGGTCTTCCCGGCCACCTTCGTGCCCCGCCTGCTCTCGGCGCGGATCAGACGCCGGGAGCCCGACGTGAACTGGACCGCGCCGACCATCGTGGGCTGGGCCGGGATGCGCGGCGTCGTGTCGCTGGCCATCGCGTTCTCCATCCCCACCGCCGCGCACGGCGGGGACCACTTCCCGGCCCGCGACCTCGTGCTGCTGCTCACCTTCAGCACGGTGATCGCCACCCTGGTCGTGCAGGGGCTGACGCTCCCGGCGCTGATTCGCGCGCTGCGGCTGCCCGGGCGCGACGTACAGGCCGAGACGCTGGCCGAGGCACAGGCGCAGAGCGCGGCGTCCCAGGCGGCCGAGGAGCGGCTGGCGCGGTTGCTGGCCGACGAGCGCAACCAGTTGCCGCAGCCGTTGGCCGACCGGCTGCGCACGGTCGTGGAGCGGCGCCGCAACGCCGTCTGGGAGCGGCTCGGCACGGTGAGCGAGGTGACGGGCGAGTCGGCGGACGAGACCTACCGGCGGCTCTCGCGCGAGGTCATCGAGACGGAGCGGAAGGTGTTCGTGCGGCTGCGGGACGAGCGGCGCATCGACGACGAGATGCTACGGACGCTGCTGCGCCGGCTGGACCTGGAGGAGGCGGCCGCCTACCGCGAGGGGGAGGGCGAGTAGCGCCGCCCGGGGCACGGGAAACGTCGGTCACGGTGCGGGGGCCGGGCCCGTGATGACCGCGGTGACGGTGCTGCCGCCGGCGATGGCGCCCGTTTCGACCAGGGAGGTCAGGCCGTAGAGCAGCTTGGCGACGTAGACCCGGTCCAGGACCAGGCCGTGCCGGTCGGCGAAGTCCGCGGCGAAGGTGTCGAGTTCGGGTGTCGTACGCGCGTACCCGCCGCAGTGGAACCGGCCGTCCAGCTCCCAGTCGCCGACCCGGGCGCCGAACGCCTCGGTCTGGAGCGCGAGGACCTCCGCCGCCAGGAAGTCGCCCCTGAGCACGGGGAACCCGATGGCCCGCGGGCGTGGCCCGGAGCCGGCGGCCCGTGCGTTGGCCCGTTCGGTAGCGGGCTCGGGGGTCTGCTCGGCGGTCCACTGGGCAGGTTGCCCGACGGCCTGGTTGATCGGGGGATCGACCGTGAGGCCGGACGTGGGATCGATCGAGGGATGGTCGGTGAGTCCGGCCGCGAGGCCGGCCAGGGTGCCGCCGGTGCCGCAGGCGACGCCGACGACGTGCGGACCGTCGGCCGGGTCGAGGGCCGCGCGCAGCTCGCGACCGAGCGTTCGGCAGCCGGTGGCGGCCAGGGCGTTGCTGCCACCCTCGGGTATGACGTAGCAGTCGCCGAACCGCGCGCGCAGGGCCTCGCGCACCTCGGGCTCGGCCTTGCGCCGGTACGCGGACCGGGTGAGGAAGTGCAGGCGCATGCCGTCGACGACGCACCGTGCGAGGACCGGGTTGAGCGGCCGGTCGGCCAGCTCGTCGCCGCGTACGACGCCGATGGTGGCCAGGCCCAGGAGGCGGCCGGCGGCGGCCGTGGCGCGCAGGTGGTTGGAGTAGGCGCCGCCGAACGTCAGCAGGGGGCGCGGGCCCGTCGCGGCGGCGGCGCGCAGGTTGAGCTCCAGCTTGCGCCACTTGTTGCCGGGAAGGTCCGGGTGGATCAGGTCGTCCCGCTTGAGCAGCAGGCGCACGCCGCGGCGGGCGAACCGCGCGTCGGCCACCGCCTGGAGCGGCGACGGCAGCGCGGGCCGCAGCGCGTCGAGCCGCGCGCCGGCGCGGTCGTCAGCGGCGTTCGCGGAGCGTGGGTCGCGGTCGCGGGGCTGGGCCTGATCGGGGTGCGGGGGCGGCTGAGGCGGGCCGGGGGTGCTGCTCACCGTTCCATTGTCGGGCCGGTTCGGTTCGGCCCGGTCCGGTCCTGCTCGCCGCCAGGCGTCCAGGTCGGCTCGCTGTCGCGCGTCCGGCCGGTCCGGGGCGGGCGGGGCGCCGGGGGGTCCGGGTGGGGCACAGCGCCGGAGTGGTGGGGGTGGCGGTGCTGTGCCCGGCGCGCTACTTCAGTCGCTCCCCGACGCGCTGTCGCATGTCGTCCATGGTGAAGCCCTTGGGGTCCACCTTGCCGGGCTGCCATTCGAGGTGGCCGATGACCGAGCGCTCGGTCCACCCGTGCTGGCGGCACACGGCCGCGGCGGCGCGCTCTATGGCCTCCAGTTGCGCCGCCGGCCAGGGGTCCTCGCCGTCGCCCAGGTTCTCGCACTCGAAGCCGTAGAAGTGGCGGTTGCCGTCGGTGTTGCTCTCGTTGTCGGGCGGGAGGCGCTTCTCGGCGATCACGGCTCGCAGGACGTCGTCGTCGCCGCTCCCCGCGTGGTTGGCGCGGCCGTAGCCGACCAGGTGCACCGTGCCGTCCTTGGTGATCACGCCGTGGCACAGCGGGCCCGGCAGGCTCGGATGGCCGTCGCGGCACAGGTTGACCGTCTCCTCGGCCCCCGAGGTGACGGTGTGGTGGATCATGACGCCGTGCACCGGGCCCCAGGGGCCCTTGTGGTCGCGGTTGTGGTGCTCCCAGTCGCCGACTTCCTTGATTCGTAGGCCCTCGTCGCGCAGCGCGTTGATGAAGTCCCGCGCGGACATGGGTGGGGACATGGCCGCCTCCGTTCGGTGCGCGGCGGTCGCCGATCGCGAACCGCCTCTATGACCTGCTTGTACCGGAACGTTCGGCATCGGACTAGCCGTTCGGAAGCAGTGCGAACCGTTCTGGCCGCTCGGTCCGGTACGAGGCGGGCTCCGGCCCAGGTGGGCGGGGTGCTGTCCGTTGGCGGATGGGCGGATCGGGGGGCGCGTACGGCAGGGGCGTACGCCGGTGTGGTCGGTGGTGCCACGCAGTGCATGATGGCGCCGACGTCCCTCGGCGAGCCCGTCCGGGACGCGCTCGCACCGCGAGCACGGACACGACAGTACGCACGACAGCACGGGGGGCACGTGGACTACCAGGGAGCGTTGGAAGTGGTGGCCGCCGCGGTCCGGTCGCAGGTGGGCCAGGGACAGGTGGCGCAGTACATACCGGCCCTCGCCGCGGTCGACCCCGGGCAGTTCGGCATGGCGGTCGCCGACATGAACGGCGAGGTCTACGGGGTGGGGGACTGGCGGGAACCGTTCTCCGTCCAGTCCATCTCCAAGACCTTCAGCCTGGCGCTGGTCCTGGCGCGGGACGGCGAGGCGATCTGGCAGCGGGTGGGCCGAGAGCCGTCCGGCAACGCGTTCAACTCGCTGGTGCAGCTCGAATACGAGAACGGCGTGCCGCGCAACCCGTTCATCAACGCCGGGGCGCTGGTCGTCACCGATCGGTTGCAGAGCCTCACCGACGACGCGAGCACCACGCTGTTGGACTTCCTGCGGGCCGAGAGCGACAACCCGGACCTGGCCTTCGACCCGGCCGTCGCGCTCTCCGAGACCGAGCACGGCGACCGCAACGCCGCCCTGGCGCACTTCATGGCCAGCTACGGCAACCTGGAAAACCCCGTGCCCACCGTCCTGCAGCACTACTTCTGGCAGTGCTCGATCCGGATGAGCTGCCGCGACCTCGCGCTGGCCGGCGGCTTCCTGGCCCGCCACGGGCTGCGCGCCGACGGCAGCCGACTGCTGTCGCGGCGCGAGGCCAAGCAGGTCAACGCGGTCATGCTGACCTGCGGCACCTACGACGCGGCGGGCAACTTCGCCTACCGGGTCGGGCTGCCGGGCAAGAGCGGCGTCGGGGGCGGCATCATCGCGGTCATCCCCGGGCGGTGCACGCTGTGCGTGTGGTGCCCCGGCCTGGACGCGCGCGGCAACTCGGTCGCCGGGGTCGCCGCGCTCGACCACTTCACCACGCTCACGGGCTGGTCGGTGTTCTGAGCCCGCGCGCCCGCGCGCAGCGGGTGTTCAGCCCCTGCCTCGGGGCGCCGAACCCGCACCCCGGGCGTCCCGAGTGCGGGGCCCGCCCCCCGGATGTCGCCGCGGGCCCGCGGCGGCCGGCGACCCGGTCCGGACCCGGTCCCGGCGGGAACGGGTCGGCCAGGTCAGTCCCGGCGGCCGGGGCCCGGCGTCAAGGGCAGGCGATGACCTGCCCGGCGTACGAGAGGTTGCCGCCGAAGCCGAACAGCAGGGTCGGCGCGCCCGGCGGGATCTCGCGGCGCTCGACCAGCTTGGACAGGGCCAGCGGGATGCTGGCCGCCGACGTGTTGCCGGAGTCCACGACGTCGCGGGCGACCACGGCGTTGACGGCGCCGAGCTTGCGCGCCACCGGCTCGATGATCCGCAGGTTCGCCTGGTGGAGCACCACGGCCCCGAGATCCTCGGGCTCGATGCCGGCCCGCTGACAGGCGGCCCTGGCCAGCGGCGGCAGTTGCGTGGTGGCCCAGCGGTAGACGCTCTGGCCCTCCTGGGAGAACCGGGTGGGGCTGCCCTCGATCCGCACGGCGTCGCCCATCCCCGGCATCGAGCCCCACAGCACCGGGCCGATGCCCGGTTCCTCGGAGGCCACGACCACGGCGGCGCCCGCCCCGTCCCCGACGAGCACGCACGTCGAGCGGTCGGTCCAGTCGGCGACCGACGTGAACGCCTCAGCCCCGATGACCAGGGCCTTCGTCGCGGACCCGGCGCGCAGCGCGTGATCGGCGGTGGCCAGGGCGTGGGTGAAGCCGGCGCACACGACGTTGATGTCCATCAGGGCCGGCGAGCCGAGCCCGAGCCGGGCGGCGACCCGGGCGGCCGTGTTGGGGCTGCGACCTTCCGCCGTGCAGGTGGCGACCAGCACCAGATCGATCTCGGCGGGCGCGAGGCCGCTGCTTGCCAGCGCCTTGGCCGCCGCCTCCGCCGCCATCATGTCGACGCTCTCGTCGGGGCCGATGATGTGGCGGGTACGGATGCCGACCCTGCTGCGAATCCACTCGTCGCTGGTGTCCACCATCCTCGCCAGGTCGTCGTTGGTGAGCACCCTGGTGGGCTGGTAATGGCCGAGGGCCAGCACGCGTGAGCCGGACATGCGGACGCGCCCCTTTCTCCGAGCTGGCGGCGGGACGCAGGGGGACGTCGATGGCGTCGTCCCACCGTTGCAGTGCCTACCAGTCTGCGGGCCGCTCGCCAGGGCGTGGGTGTGCGATCCGCCAATGTTCAGGGGCGAGATCTGGAGTCTTCGGCAGTCATGAATGGTGGTGCGTGCCCTTTGGATGTGGTGCCACGTTCGGTCGGATGTCTCTCGACCGTCGGCGAGTCGTACCTCTGGGCCTGGCGTGGCGGGGGTGACGACCGACTACGGCGCGCTCGCGGCCCGCGAGGAAACGGCGCCGGCGGGCACGCCGGACGGGGCCGCCCGGCGGGGCGCCCCGCGGTGCACGCCCGCGTGCGCGCCGCCGTCCGACGCGGTGGGCGCGTCGCCGGTGTGGCCGGTGTGATCGGTGTGGCCACCGGTTCGCCCGTCGATACGGCCGTCGGTCGGCAGGTCACGGCCCGGCCCCGCGGGCGGGGCCGCGGTGGCGGTGAGGGCGATGGTGCCGGAGAGCCCGGCCAGCGCCGCCAGGGTGACGGCGGCGGGGCCGAGCCGCCCGATGCGGCGGTGTAAGGCCATCGGTGGATCTCTCGTCTCGCGTGGGGCGCGGCTGGGGCGGGGTGGCACTGCGGGCGCGCCGAGCGGCGCGCGGCCGGCGGCACGCGCCGTACGGGCCGTCGCGGCACGGCGTTCCTCGTACGCATGTTCAGGGCCGTCGGTGGACGCGGGGTGGCGCGGGCGTGGCCGGAGGTGAACGGTCTGGGGCCCGGCGGGGCCGGCGACCAGGCCCGGGGACCAGGCTCGGCGGCTGAGACCGGTGGTTGAGACCGGTGGCCGGGGGCGCGCGGGTCAGAGCCAGCCGCTGCGGCGGAAGGCGCGGTGCAGCAGGACGCAGAGGGCGACGAGCGAGGCCAGCACGACCGGGTAGCCGTAGCTCCAGCCGAGTTCCGGCATGTGGTCGAAGTTCATGCCGTACAGGCCGCAGACCATGGTGGGTACGGCGATGATCGCCACCCAGGCGCTGATCCGGCGCAGGTCCTCGTTCTGCGCGACGGTCACCTGCGCGAGCCCGGCCTGCAGGATCGAGTTCAGCAGGTCGTCGAACGAGGTGACCTGCTCCGCCACGCGCGTCAGCCGGTCGGCCACGTGCCGCAGGTACGCCCGTACGTCCTCGTCGACGAGCCGGGACGGCTGGGTGGCCAGGGCGTGCAGCGGGCGTTCCAACGGGGCCACGGCGCGCTTGAGCTCCAGGAGTTCGCGCTTGAGCTGGTAGATCCGCTCCACCTCGTCGGTGCGGCCGGCGCGGCCGGTGCGGCCGATGTGCCCGGCCTGGGCGAGGTGCTCGGCGCGGTCGGACGGCCCGGAGCGGTCCGCGCGGTCTGCGCCGCCGAACCGGCGCGGCGTGCGGCCCTGCGGCGTCGGCGCGAACACCTCGCTCTCCACGGCGTCGATGTCGTCCTGCACGGAGTCCGTGACGGCGAGGTAGTCGTCCACCACGTGGTCGGCGATCGCGTACAGCACGGCGGCCGGCCCGTGGGCCAGGAGTTCGGCCCGCGCCTCCAACTCCTCGCGCACCGGGCCGAGCGAGCCGTGTCCGCCGTGCCGGATGGTGATGACGAAGTCGGGCCCGACGAAGGCCATGATCTCGCCGGTCTCCACGATCTCGCTGCTCGCCGTGGACCGGTCGTTCCCCACGTACCGCACCGTCTTGAACACGGCGAACAGCGTGTCCGCCGCGTACCGTTCCACCTTCGGGCGCTGGTGTGCCTGGAGGGCGTTGGCCACGGCCAGCGGGTGCAGCCCGAACAACTCGGCGACGTCCGCGAACTCCTCGTACGCGGGCTCGTGCAGCCCGATCCAGACGAACCCCGGCGGCCGACGCCGCCCGCCGGTGCCCTGCGCGGGCACCGCGGGCCGGTCCTCGCGAACCCGCCGGATGGCGTCGGCGGCGGGGAGGTCGCCCTGCTGGCGCTGGCCGTCGTGGTAGACCGCGCAGTTGACCACGGCGCTGCCCAGCGGCGAGCGCGCCGGATGACTGAGGTCGACGCCGCGCGGGCGCCGCCGCCCGATGCGGACCGCAGTCCGAAGGGTGCGGATCATCGACACGGCGGCTCCTGCGAGGTGAGGGAGCGCTCAGTATGCCGGGTGCGGGTTGCCACGGGGCGGCGCGGCGGCGCCCGTTCCGGGCGGAGCCCCGCCACGCCCCCGGCGACGCGGCGGCCGGCGACGCGGCGACCGGCGCCCGGCCGGCGCCCGCCGGGCGCGCGCCGCGCGACCTCCCGGTGGCCACGAGATGGCCGGCGGGCGGCCGCCTGCCGCGCGCCGGTCCGCTCCCCGGGACGAATCGGGCGGAGCCCAACAGGCTGCTCTCGCCCCCTTGTCGAAGCGGCCGAGCATCGGAAAGATCACCCCGAAGAGCGGCGACGCACGCCGACGCCGTCGCCCGCCACCGCATCGTCGGTTTCCCGGAGAGGGCCCCGCCATGAGCGAGCTATCAGCGGCTGACGGCAACAGCGTCCACCTGCCCGCCCCCGAGGTGGACGACGTGGTCGACGGAGCCCTCGCGGCGACGGACGCGCCGTACGGGGCGACGGTCAGGGTCGCGCCGTACGCGGGCATGGCCAAGGGTGACGTCATCACGGTCACCTTCGGCGACCTCTACACGGACGTCTCGCCCGTCTCCACCTCCTGGGTCGGCCGCGAGATGGCCTTCGTCGTCCCCACCGAGGTGCTCGCGGCGGCGAAGACGGCGGTGGCCGTCGCCTACTCGGTGGAGCGCAGCGGCGGCGGGTCGCTCGGGTCCGAGACGACGACGATCACGGTGGTGCCGCGGCGGGTGGAGGGGGACTGACGGGGGAGGGCTCGTGTTCCGCCGGCTTCGGGGGCGGACTGTCTTCTCGTTACGGGCGCGCGGCGCGGTCAGGGGTGGCCTCGGCCGGGTGACCACGTCGGCCAGCGGCATGGTCTTCTGGACGGCCCGCACCTCGCTCGCTGTGTGGCACGGCGCCCGCCGTCGCGGCCGACGACCGCGCCGGCGGAGTACCGGCCGAAGGGAACGTCGTGATCTTCCTCGTGCCGGTGGTGCTGCTCGCGGCGGTCGCCGCGGTCGTCTTCCTCGTACTCCAGTGCCTTCGCGCCGCTCTGCCGGGCGGCGGGCGCTGGACCGGGTGGCGGCGCGCCGCTGCCGCCGCCGCCTTCGCCTGTGCCGCGACGGCCACGGCCGCCTACGCGCTGGGAGCCTTGAACCTCATGATGACCGTCTCGGCGGCGCAGGACGGCGGGGCGGACTCCGCCCCGTTCCCCTATGACCACCCGTGCCGGGCCCAGTTGTCGGGGGCGGTGGACTACGAGGTTCAGTTCCACACCCTGCGCACGGTGTGCGTCCTGGCCGACGGAGAGCGCAGGGCGGTGCGTGACGTACCGCAGGCGGTGCGGATGGCGGCGGCGACCTCGGGGGTCTGCGCCGGCGCGCTGGCGGGAGCGGTGTGGGTGACGGGGCGCACGCGCGCGTCGGTGCCCGGTCACTGAACGACCGCACCCGGCCCACCCCCCGTCACTACTGACAGCGGGCGGACCGGGTGCGAGGAAGAGCCGTGGGCGGGCGCCGGGTGGGGGCTCGCCGAAAAGAGGCCCGAGAGAAGCCGGTGGACAACTCGGGCTTCGATGCTCTCAGCATTGGGGGCTGGCCGGTGACTTGCGGGGCTGTACGAAGGACCACGGGCGAACACAGGTGTAACCAGGAGGGAGGTCGCAGTCCCTCAGCTCCCTGTACCTCGCGTTGGCCTCCCCGCTGGCGCGCTGACCGGCGGGGAGTCTGCGGAGGAACGGGTCGCGGTCAGGGTCGAGGAAGGCCTGACGCGGCTCGTCCGTGGCTTCACGATCAGAGAACGACTCGGAGTCGCCAATGTCCTCGGCGTCGTACCTCTCGTGGAGACGGGTGACCACCGCCAGGCCCACGGTCAGAGTCACGCCGAGGGCGATGCGGATTTTCGGCTTGTGCTTTCCGTACCAGTTCTTCGTCTTCTCGACGAAGGAGGTGGGCTCGCAGTCTTCGGGGAGAGGGGAGTCGGTCACCTGCACAGATCTACTCGACTCGTTCCCCACCTGTCAGGCAATCATCTGACATCGGCTGATCAAGTGCAGTAGCGCTCGCCTACTTCCATCCGTGTAGCGATACTTGGGGTCCGTCGGTCAGATAGCGCTGGAGGGCGCTGGAGGTGGTCTCCACGAAGTTCTCGGGGATGGCGCCGGCGTCGACCCAGCCGACCTGGGAGTGCTTGCGCGGTTCGCGGTTCTCGGGCTCACCGGCCCACTCGTGCGTGATGAAGACGACCGTGAGGAAGCCGTTGGGGGCCTCAACGCCCCAGGCGCCGTGGATGAGGTGGGCGACCTTGAGGGACTCGGGCTTCACCGTGAGGCCGGTCTCCTCGTAGAGCTCGCGGACCGCGGTCTCCGTAATGGGTTCGCCCGGTTCGCTCTTGCCGACGGGGAGGTCCCACGTGCCCTGGCCGAACTTGGCGTTCTCGCTGCGTTGGAGGAGGACGACGCGGTTGGTGGCCTTGTCGTGGACGATGACGGCGGCGACCAGCAGTGTCATCGATTCGAGCGCCGGCTTGAGGGCCTTCGGCTGGTCGTCGGTCTGCTGAGTCACGGTGTTCCCTTCGTCGGGCGGGTTGTTGGGCATGCTAGGCGAGGGCCTCGCGGGCGCGGCGGGTGAGATCTGCGGCGCCGGGAACGCGACGGCGCTGGTAGACCGCGAGCGTGGAGCGGATTGAGGTGATCGCCTTCCGGGTCCGGTCGGAGGTCATGCCCTCCATGAGGACTAGGGCCTGGTTCCAGGCGGCGACGGCTTCGTCGGCGCGGGCCTGGGCAGCGAGGCTGTCGCCGAGGTCTGCGTGGGTGAGGGCGTGGACGCGCTTGTACTTCTCGGGGTCCCAGCGGGTGAGGGCCTCTCGGTGCTGCTGTTCGGTGCCGAGGTGGTCGGCGAGGTCGGTCAGGGTGCGGGCGGTGTGGCTGGCCACGGTGCCGGCGGCGGGGCCGCTGACGCGGGAGTAGCTGGGCTGGGGGCCGTCGCCCCGTAGGAGGGCGTCTTCGGCGGCGAGCAGGGCGCGCGCGGCCGACGGATTCTCGTCGGTGGCCGCTTAGGCGCGGGCGTGGGTGATGTGAAGGAGCGCCTCGGTCTGGCCGTCGACGTGGCCGAGACCTGCGCGGAGGGCGCCTTCGACGAGGTCGACGCAGTGGTGGGGCTGTTTGAGGCTCAGAGCTTGGTGGGCGAGGGCGCGCATCATCCAGGCGGCGTGGCCGTGGGGGTCGGCTTCGCAGGCGAGCTGGTAGCCGACCTGGTAGTAGCGCTGGGCGGCGCCTTCCTGGCCGAGGTCGTGGTGTTTCCACCCTGCGAGGTAGGCGAGTTCGGCGACGGCGCCGAAGGCGGCCCGGCGTAAGGCTTCGCTTGGGAAGCGTCCGCGCAGCATGGGGGCGGCTGTGTCGGCGAGGTAAGCGGTGACGGTGGTCAGGCCGTGCCCGCCGCCGAGGCGCTCGTCGGCGGCGCTGAAGGCCGCGGTGATCTGCCGTACGACGTCCACGTCCTCTGTCCCGACCCGGGCGGTGCCGGTGCGGGCGCGGAGCATGCGGGCGGTGGCTTCGTGGTCGTATCCGAGCGGCATGGCGACGCCGGCGGTGGTGAAGGCCGCGATGGCGAGGAAGCGGCGGCGCTCGACGTCGGCCCGACCCAGGTCGGTGGCGGCGAGGACGGGGTCGGATTCCGCCGGAGCATCGGTATCGCCGACCTGGAGGCCGATCTCGGTCTGGGTAATCGTGCGCCCCGCTCGGCGGGACAGCGCCTCGGCCAGGTACTGGCCTACCCGGCCCGACGGGGTGCGGGTGCCGTTCACCCAGTGCGAGATGGCCGACTTGTTGGTCTGGAGGATCTCGCCGTTCTCGGCCGCGATGCGCCGCACATCTCTGGCGAGGGCCTCGTAGGTGCAGCCGACAGTCCCGATGACATCGCGCAGAAGGGAGTTGGGTCTTCTCTGCGCCGCCACGATCGTCTCCGTTTCTGGAGCTGTAAACCGCGTATACCGCTTCAACCGGCTTCCACCGTACCCACTGAGCGTGACCACCGGTTCACTTGTCAGCAGCCGCCCGGAACGGCGCGACCGTGATCCCGTGATCCGGGCTCCCCTTGGTCCGGGCGGCCCCGAGGTTCCGTACGCCCATACCGGGCTCGGGCATTCCTGTGCTCGAACCCGGCCGATCAGAGACGGAGACACGGTGACCACCATCGACACCACGGCCATCACGGTCGAGCTGCCCGAGGCGCTCGACCCGCGCTGGAGCCGCCTGCCCGGCATCCAGGTCGACGGCCGGCGCATCACCATCGACCCGGCCGAGTACTTCTTCCGCTTCGAGTCGAACACCTGGCTCGTCGCCGACTGGGAGCTGGTCAAGGCTCAGCTCCTGGACGTGGACGAGACGACCGAGAGCGCGGTCGAGCAGCTCGCGCTCGACTTCATCAAGCAGCACAGCGAGTCCACGTCCGACGCGGCCCGCGTCCTAGTCACCGCGTACGAGGTGTACGCCTACCTCTCCCGCGACGAGCACCTGGCCGGCCTCGGCCTGCCGCAGATCACCGCCGAGCACCTGCGGATGCTCCGCCAGGCGGCCACGCTCATGGCGCTCAACAAGGTCGAGGTGGACGGGCACATCTCCAACGTCGGCCCGTGCTGGTTCTTCCCCGCCGCCACGTCCGTCATCTTCGACCTGGACGACGAGACGGGAGGGATGCTCGACGAGGTCTACCACGGCGGCTGGTTCAACGAGCACCGCCGGATCGAGTCCGTCAAGGCCCACGCCGCGCTCGGCGGTCGGCTCGTGCACGGCTGCCAGTCCGTGCCGGACCAGTCCGGCGGCGTGGTCGCGCCCTACGGTGCCTCGATGGCGAACTTCCGCGACGACCTCGCCGCGTTCAAGGCGGGCTGGATCGAGCAGGTCTACGCCCACCGCGTGAACCCCGCCGCGTAACCACCACCCGATCAGGCTCCGGGGCGAGCCGGCACCCCTCGCCCGCCCCGGACGCCGCCATCCCCCGGAGCCTCCACGTGACGACGAACCCCAGCGCCGAACTCCTCGACAACCTGCTCACCGCGACCGGCCAGACCACCGCCGCACGGGAGGAGGTGCGCGTGTGGTCCATGTCCGGCGTCGAGCGGGTCACCTTCCCCGACAGCTCCACGGCCATCTTCAAGTACGCCAAGAAGCCGTTCGACGGCGAGGACCAGGCCCTCCGTCTGGCCCGCACCCTCGGTGTTCCCGTCCCCCAGGTCCAAGCCTCCGCTGTCCTGGACGGATGGCTCGGCATGCTCATGGAGGACCTCGGACCGTCCGTCCGCGAGGCCGACGACCTCGACGGCGTCGCCGCGGCCGTGATCCTGCACGGCAGCCGTACGGCTCCGCCCTTGCCCGTCCTCGACCAGCAGCGGCTGCGGACGCTGCCGGCCCGGGCGCTGGAACACCTCGAACGGCTGCGCAAGGCCGACCGGTGGCAGGACGCCGATGATGTCGAGGACGCACTCGACCGGGTCACCCAGGCCAGCGAGGCCCGCTCAGCCGGAGCGACGATCGCTCCCTTCGGCTGGGTGCACTCCGAGTTTCACCCCACCAGCCTCCACATCGGCGAGCGTGGCTGGCGGCTGCTCGACTTCGCCCGCGCCTTCACCGGCCCCGGCCTGCTCGACCTCGCCAGCTGGCACGGCACCATCGATCCGCCGCACCCCGTGCGCCTGCGCGTCTTTCTGGAGCAGTACGTCACCGCCGGCGGCACCCCCGACGCCCTCGTCCCGCGCGGCGGGCTCGCCGCCGAGAACTGGGCCCTGGGCTGGCACCGCATGTGGGCCGTCGAGTGGTTCATGGAGCAGTCCATCCGCTGGATCGACGACCCGGCCACCGACCCCGCCTACATCAAGGCTGTCCGCCGCCACCTCAGCGACGTCCTCCGCCTCCTGGAGATCTGACGTGCTCGCCCAGGCATCCTCATGGCACGCCCACGCCCTCCAGCGCACCGCCGCCGGCCTCGCCGAACCCCTATCCGTACCCGCCCGGATGGAATGGACCGCGAGACCCGGTCAAGGGCCCGGAGCTGACATCCTCGGCCCTGAGCTGCGCGGCAAGCGGCTCCTGGAACTCGGCTGCGGCCCCGGCCACAACGCCGCCCACCTCGCCACCCTTCCCCAAGCTCTCGGCTCCGCGCGAGCAGGGGAGGCCCCAATCGGCGCCCACGTCACGGGCGTCGACCTGGTCGGCCTTCAGATCCGCCGCGCCCGTTCCCACTACGGACGGCTGAACAACCTCACCTTCGTCGCCGGCCACGCCCTGCACTACCTGCACACCTCCGACGAGCGGTTCGACGCCATCTACTCCGTCTTCGGCGCCATGGGCCTCGTCGCCCCTGAGCTCCTGCTGCCGGCCATCGCGCAGCGACTCACGCCTGGCCGGGTGCTCGCCTTCTCCGTCCCGCACCCGCGGCGCGGCGGTCGAAGCCCTTCCGGCGACGACCGTCCTCGCCGCGACCACGTCACCCTCCCCGACCGCGCCCGGCTCCCCATCGCCCGCTGGGAGTTCTCCACGGACCGCTGGGAGAAGCACCTCAGCCGAGCGGGCTTCTGGCTCACCTCGGCCCAGGAGTTCCACGACCCCCGCATGGGCCACTGGCCCACCACCCTGCTGATCCGCGCTCGCAGGCTCTGACCAGCCGTTCGCCCGGCTTCCCCTGGAGGACCGATGCGCCCGCCCTACCTGCTCATCGACATCGACGGCGTCCTCATACCCTTCCCTGGCGCGGACGGCTTGGCCCCGGTCACCCACACCCGCCACGACGTCGTTCCCGCCGGCCGCAGCGCCGACAACCCGGTCACCGTCTGGCTCGACCCCGCCCACGGGCCCCTGCTCATGGACGTGATCCGCACCGGCCTGGTCGCCCCCGTCTGGTGCAGCAGCTGGCGGCAGGACGCCACCACCCTCATCGGCCCGCTCCTCGGCCTTCCAACCCTGTCGTACGTCGACCTGCCACGTCCCCAGATCATCACCAGCCACCCCAATGGCTACCTCTGGAAGCGCGACCACGTCGATGCCTGGCTGGGTGATGCCCCAGCCGTCTGGATCGACGACGACTTCACCGCCCTCGACCACGACTGGGCGGCGAAACGCTCCGCTCGCGGCGCGGCGACTCTCCTGGTGCAACCCGACCCCCGCGTCGGGCTTCGGGCCGGCCACCTGGTCGAGGTACGTGAGTGGGCTGGGCGGCTGCTCGCCACGCGGGCTGTCGCACGGGTCGCTCCGAGCGAAACCGACCCCCCGTAACGCGACCCGCCCCACCCGCCGCCTCCCGGCGGCGGCCCCCCGCCCCCCCACACGACCGCACCCGGCCCACCCCCCGTCACTACTGACAGCGGGCGGACCGGGTGCGAGGGAGAGCCGTGGGCGGGCGCCGGGTGGGGGCTCGCCGAAAAGAGGCCGAAAGAAGCCGGCGGCGGCTCAGGCCTTCTTGGTCTCCCAGAAGATCTTGTCCACCTGGGCGATGTAGTCCAGGGCCTTCTGACCCGTGGCGGGGTCGGTGGAGCCCTTGGCCGCGCTCAGGGCCTTCAGCGTGTCGTTGATGAGCTGGTGCAGCTCCGGGTACTTCTCGAAGTGCGGGGGCTTGAAGTAGTCGCTCCACAGCACGGAGATGTGGTGCTTGGCCAGCTCCGCGCGCTGCTCCTTGATGATGGTGGCGCGGGCGCGGAAGTGCTCGTCCTCGTTGGCCTGGTACTTCTCCTGGACTGCCTTGACCGACTCGGCCTCGATGCGGGCCTGGGCCGGGTCGTACACGCCGCAGGGAAGGTCGCAGTGGGCGCTGACCTTTACCTTGGGGGCGAACAGGCGGGAAAGCATAGAGCTGTCCTTCCTCGTGATCGTCTTCTCAGGTGCGAGATTACTCCGTGGGGGAAGGCTTTTCTCGGGTGGCCCGGGGGGCTTAGGACAAAAGTCCGGTGTCGGACTGGGACTGATGGAGCGACGGACCGGGAGGTGCCGTGATGCCGGAGCGGACGCGGGAGCGTGACCGCGAGCGCGGGCAGGGGGAGGACGGCGAGCGCCACGGGCTGCTGCGAATCGGTCTCGCCGAGGTGTACAACCCGTCGATGGTGCCCACCCTGCGCCCGGGTGACCAGCTCGTCGTGCGGTACGGGGCGGGCGTGCAGGTCGGCGACGTGGTCGTGCTGCGCCATCCGTTCGCGCAGGACCTGCTGATCGTCAAGCGTGTCGTGGGGCGGCGGCCCGGAGGCTGGTGGGTGGAGGGGGACAACCCGTACGTCCACAACGACAGTCGCGAGTTCGGCGCCGTCCCGGGCGAGCTGGTGGTCGCGCGGGCGCTGGCCCGGCTGCGTCCGCCGCCGGGGGCCGGTCAGCGCTCGGTGGCGGGGCTGCTGTCGTGGGCGGCGTCGGCGGTGCGGCCGGTGGGCTCGGGGCGGGGGCCGTTCGGCCGGCTGGCCGGCCGCTCCGGGCGCTCGGAGCGCTCGCTCTCCAGGCGCTTGCGGGCGCGGTAGGCGGCGACGTTCGCGCGCGTGGCGCAGCGGTCGGAGCAGTAGCGGCGCGAACGGTTCGTCGACGTGTCGAGGTAGGCGTTGCGGCACGGTGACGCCTCGCAGATGCCGAGCCGGTCGGCGCCCAGCTCGGTGAGGTGGAAGGCGAGTCCCATGGAGGCGGTGGCCGCGTAGCTGGCGCCCGCGTTGGCGGCGTAGTCCGCGATGTGCATGTGCCACTTGGGCCGGCCGTCCTCGTCCCGTACCTCGTGGCCCGAAATCTGCGGGCTCACCGGGAACTCCAGCAGCAGCGCGTTGAGCAGGTCGACGGCCAGTACCTCGTCGCCTCGGTCGGCCGCCTCGAAGACGGCGCGCAGTCGCCCCCGCACCCCGCGCAGCCGGGTCACGTCGGCCTCGGTGGCCCGCCGCGCGACCTGCTGGCTCGGGCCGAACAGGTCCCGTACGGCCTCGACCGAGGTGAGCCCGTCGGTGCCGCGCTCGGGCTCCTCGCTGTTGACGAGTTGGACGGCGAGATCCGAGTAATAGGCCAGTTCCACTTGTAGTCCTTACGGAGGCGGTCTATGGTCGTCGGTGCAGTGGGTAATGACTGCTCTGGATGTCAGGGTATTACGTAGAGGTCATGGGAGAGTCGCGATGACGGAGACGATCACGGCCGCGGGCGCTGACTGGCGAGCCTGGCAGGCCAGTTGGGACCGGCAGCAGGAGTGGTACATGCCGGACCGCGAGGAGCGGTTCCGGGCCATGCTCGACATGGTCGAGGCGGCGGTCGGCCCGGCGCCGCGCGTGCTCGACCTCGCCTGTGGCACCGGCAGCATCAGCGACCGCGTGCTGGCCCGCTTCCCCGAGGCCACCAGCACCGGCGTCGACCTCGACCCGGCGCTGCTGACCATCGCGCGCGGGTACTTCGCGGACGAGCGCCGCGTCGAGTTCGTCACCGCCGACCTGCGGGACCCCGAGTGGCGGAGCAGGCTGCCGCACGCCTCGTACGACGCGGTGCTCACCGCGACCGCGCTGCACTGGCTGAACAGCGACGCGCTGAGCACGCTGTACGGGCAGGTCGCGGAGCTGGTACGGGAGGGCGGGGTGTTCATGAACGCCGACCATATGCCCGTCCCGTCCACGCCCCGGATCAACGCCGCGGAGCGGCGGTTCCGCAAGGCCCGGCAGGAGCGCGAGCGGGCCGAGGGCGTGCAGGACTGGGCCGAGTGGTGGCGGGCGGTCGCCGCCGACGAGGTGCTGGGCGGACCTGCGGCCGAGCGGTTCAAGATCTTCAACAACCCCACCGAGGTCAGCAACGACCACGACGGCAACGACGAGTCGGTGGAGTGGCACGTGGCGGCGCTGCGCGCGGCCGGGTTCGACGAGGCCCGCCCGGTGTGGTGCTCGGCCACCGACGCCGTGGTGCTCGGACTCAAGTAGGTCCGACGGCTCGGGCCCGCGCCGCCCCCGCTTCGCGGGCGGCGCGGGTGGCCGGCCGCCCCGGAGCCGGGTACGTGCCGAGGTGGGCGGGCGTGCGGGGGCGGCACGGGCCGCGTGGGCCCGTGCCGCCGTCGCGTCTGTCTCCTCATCCGCACGCGCCGCCGCCCCGCCGTCGCCGGCCGGGCGGGCGCCGGGCTCCGGGAGGCCGGTAACCGGGTCTGGCGCCGGCCGCTCACAGCACCTTGGACAGGAACGACTTCGTGCGCTCGTGCTGCGGGTTGGTCAGCACCTCACGCGGGTGGCCGGTCTCGACCACCACGCCGTCGTCCATGAAGACCAGCGCGTCGCCGACCTCGCGGGCGAAGCCCATCTCGTGGGTGACGACGATCATCGTCATGCCGGACTCGGCGAGGTCGCGCATCACGTCGAGCACGTCGCCCACCAGCTCCGGGTCGAGCGCGGAGGTCGGCTCGTCGAAGAGCATCAGCTTGGGCTCCATGGCCAGCGCCCGCGCGATGGCCACCCGCTGCTGCTGTCCTCCGGAGAGCTGGGCCGGGTAGTTGCCGGCCTTGTCGGCCAGGCCCACCCGGTCGAGCAGCTTCAGTGCGCGCTCCCGGGCGACCGCCTTGGACTCCCGCTTGACCTGGACCGGCGCCTCCATCACGTTCTCCACCGCGGTCATGTGCGGGAAGAGGTTGAAGCGCTGGAAGACCATGCCGATGTCGCGGCGCTGCGCGGCGACCTCGCGGTCGCGCAGCTCGTAGAGCTTGTTGCCCTGCTGCCGGTAGCCGACCAGGTCGCCGTCGACGTACAGCCGCCCGGCGTTGATCTTCTCCAGGTGGTTGATGCAGCGCAGGAACGTGGACTTGCCCGATCCCGAGGGGCCGATGAGGCAGAACACCTCGCGCGGGGCGACCTCCAGGTCGATGCCCTTGAGTACCTCGATCGCGCCGAAGGACTTGTGCACGCCCTCGGCCTTGACCATGGCGGTCACGCGCCGCCACCCCCCTTCGTGCCGCGGGTGCTCAGCGAGCCCACGTTGGCCTTGACCTTCTGCCACGGCGTGGGCGGCAGTTGACGCAGGGAGCCGCGGGCGAACCGCCGCTCCAGGTAGAACTGGCCGATGCTCAGCACGCTGGTGACCACCAGGTACCAGATCGCCGCCAGGAAGAGCATCTCGACCGTGCCGCCCGAGGTCTGGCCGACGTTGGTGGCCGCCTGGAGCAGGTCGTAGTACTGCACCGCGATCACCAGCGAGGTGGTCTTGAGCAGGTTGATGAACTCGTTGCCGGTCGGCGGCACGATCACCCGCATCGCCTGCGGCAGCACCACCCGGCGCAGCGTCTTGGCCTGGCTCATGCCCAGCGCGTGCGACGCCTCGGTCTGCCCCTCGTCCACCGACTGGATGCCGGCCCGGCAGATCTCCGCCATGTACGCGGCCTCGTTGAGGCCGAGGCCGAGCAGCGCCGCCAGGAACGGCGTCATGAAGTCCGCCCACTCGTCCTGGTAGATGGGGCCGAGGTTGATGTACTCGAAGACCAGGCCGAGGTTGAACCACAGGAGGAGCTGGACGTAGACCGGGGTGCCGCGGAAGAACCAGATGTAGGCCCACGCGATGGACGCGGTGACCGGGTTCTTCGACAGCCGCATCACGGCGAGCACGACGCCGAGGGCCACGCCGAGCGCCATCGCGACGATCGTGAGCCAGATCGTGTTGCGGACGCCCTTGAGGATGTCCTTGTCGAAGAAGTAGTCGGGGACGGCGCCCCAGTTCACCTTGCCCTGCGCGAAGGCGTTGACGAGCAGGCCGAGCAGGCCGAGCGCGATCACCGCCGAGACCCAGCGGCCGTAGTGCCGGACCGGGATGGCCTTGATCGCCTCGGGGGCAGGAGCCGGGGCGCCCGAGGGCCCCGTCACCTTGTCGATGTCAACAGTCACAGGTGCTGCCTTTCAGCATGAACCGTCACGAACGGGGCGGTCAGGAGCCGCCGTTGATCTTCGCCTCGGTGACGGCGCCGGCCTCGACGCCCCACTTCTTGAGGACCTTCTCGTACGCGCCGTTCTTGATGATCTCGTCGAAGGCGGCCTTGAGGGCGTCCCGGAGCTGGGTGTTGTCCTTGCTGATCGCCACGCCGTACGGGGCGGCCTCGACCTGCTCGCCGACGATCTCGAAGTCGTTGCCGCCGCCCGAGGTCTGCACGGCGTACGCGGCGACCGGGAAGTCGCTCGCCGCGGCGTCGGCGCCACCGGCCCGCAGCCGGGTCTGGGCCTGTACGTCGTTGTCGAACGCCTCGATGGCGATCGTCCCCCTGCCCTTGTCCTCGCACGCCTTGACCTGGTCCTTGGCCAGGTCGTGGGAGACGGTGCCGCGCTGCACGACGATCTTCTTGCCGCACAGGTCGTCCCAGGTCTCGATGGACTGGGTCTTGCCCTTACGCGTGTAGATCGAGACGCCGGCCTGGAAATAGTCGACGAAGTCGACGCCCTCGCTGACCTTCTTGCCCTTTTCGGGGTCGATGCCCTCCTGGCGCTCCTTGGTGTCGGTCATGGCCGACATGGCGATGTCGTACCGCTTGGAGCGCAGACCGGTGAGGAGGGTGTCGAAGGTGCCGTTGGCGAACTCGAACCGCACGCCCAGCTCCTTGCCGAGCGCGTCGGCGAGGTCGGGGTCGATGCCGACGGTCCGTCCGCTCTTCTTGAATTCCACCGGCGGGAAGGCGATATCCGACCCGACCTTGATCACGCCCGCATTCTGGACATTTTTTGGCAGCTTGTTGAAGAGGCCCTTTCCGGAAGCGGAGCCGTCCACCTTGTCCCGCTGATCGCCGCAGCCGGACAGCAACAGGGCGCCGGTGACCGCGAAGGCGGCGACGGCGAACGACCTGGGTGTCCGAGGGGTGGCCATGCCCGGCCGACGAGAGCGGCTGGCGGTCATACTGGTTCCTCCTGCGGATGAGGGAAGCACCGACGGGGCCGGCACACACCTTCGGGTGTCGCGGCCGTGTGTGATTGGGGCATCTTGCCATCCGGGCCAGCGCATATGGGGGGCCGGCGAGGTCAAAATCGGATAACGGGCAGCTCGCACGGTGCGGTGTCCGAACGACGTCAGTCATGACGTCCTGACGGCGCACCGGGAAACGCCCGGGTGACGGAATGGCTACCGCCGCGTGACCGCGGTGTCGCGGTACATGGATATTCGGTAGCGATTGACCTGCTTTCGGTGTTAACGCGGGGTTGCCGCATCGCACCGCGACGGAACTCACTCGTTCGGGAGTGCGCTTCTCCGGTAAAAAAGACGGTTACACCCCTCACCCGGGGCTCAGGGCACGTGTGCGGCGTGCCCGGCGTTCGCCCACCTCCGCCGCGGCTATCCGCGGGGCGGAAGGCGGACGCGGTGCCCGCCCGCTCCGCAACACAGGGGGCGGCTACCCTCACCAGATATACGACAAAGGGGTCAAGAAAGTGGCAGCGGAGATCGTGAATCCTCGCAGCGACAGCGACGGTACGACGGACGAAGAACTCTTCGACCCGGCCTTCGCGTTGCACCGGGGCGGCAAGATGGCCGTCCAGGCGACCGTGCCGATGCGCGACCGGGACGACCTGTCCCTCGCCTACACGCCCGGTGTCGCCAAGGTGTGCAGCGCGATCGCCGAACAGCCCGAGCTCGTCCACGACTACACCTGGAAGTCCCAGGTGGTGGCCGTGGTGACGGACGGCAGCGCGGTGCTCGGACTTGGCGACATCGGCCCGGAGGCCTCCCTCCCGGTCATGGAGGGCAAGGCCATCCTCTTCAAGCAGTTCGGCGGCGTCGACGCGGTGCCGATCGCGCTCGACTGCCGGGACGTCGACGAGATCGTCGACACCGTCGCCCGGCTCGCGCCCTCCTTCGGCGGCATCAACCTGGAGGACATCTCCGCGCCGCGGTGCTTCGAGATCGAGCGCCGGCTGCAGGAGCGCGTCGACATCCCCATCTTCCACGACGACCAGCACGGCACCGCCGTCGTCACGCTGGCCGCGCTGCGCAACGCCGCGCAGCTCACCGGCCGGCCGCTCGGCGGGCTGCGGGCCGTCATCTCGGGCGCGGGCGCCGCCGGCGTCGCCATCGCCAAGATCCTCGTCGAGGCCGGCATCGGCGACGTCGCCGTCTGCGACCGCAAGGGCATCGTCTCGGCCGAGCGCACCGACCTCACCGACGTCAAGCGCGACCTGGCCGGCTTCACCAACAAGGCGGGCCTGACCGGCTCCCTGGAGCAGGCGCTGGACGGCGCGGACGTCTTCATCGGCGTCTCCGGCGGCACCGTCCCCGAGTCCGCGGTCGCGACGATGGCCAAGGACGCGATGATCTTCGCGATGGCCAACCCGAACCCGGAGATCCACCCGGACGTGGCGCACAAGTACGCCGCGGTCGTGGCCACCGGCCGCAGCGACTTCCCGAACCAGATCAACAACGTCCTGGCCTTCCCCGGCATCTTCGCCGGCGCCCTCCAGGTCCGGGCCTCCCGGATCACCGAGGGCATGAAGCTGGCGGCGGCCGAGGCGCTGGCGGCCGTGGTCGCCGACGAGCTGAGCGCCGACCGCGTGATCCCCTCGCCCTTCGACGAGCGGGTGGCCCCCGCCGTCACCGCGGCCGTGGCCGCCGCCGCGCGCGCGGAGGGCGTCGCCCGCCGCTAGCCGCGGCGCGCGAGCCGCACGCCGGCAGTGAGGCGGGCCCACTCCCAGGTCGGGGGTGGGCCCGCCCTCGTACGGGAGCGCGTACGCCGGGGGTCGGGGGCGCCTGGCGGCGCGGCCCAACGCGGCCGGAGGCGGGGGCGGTGGGCCGGCGCGGCGTTGGTTCAGGCCAATACGGCACCGGGTGTGGGCCGTGCGAGGGGTGGGGGCAGCGTCACACCGTCGCCCGGTTCCGTCGGGCCCGGCGCGCGCCTAGGGTCGGGGCATGTTCGCTGCCTACGCCGCTCGCATCGACCCTGACCAGCCGCTGTCCGGACTGGAGTTGGGGGACCGCCCCGAGCCCACCGACCGGGCCGGCTGGACCACCGTCAGCGTCAAGGCCGCGTCGCTGAACCACCACGACCTGTGGTCGCTGCGCGGCGTGGGGCTCGGCGAGGAGAGCCTGCCGATGATCCTCGGCTGCGACGCGGCCGGCGTCGACGCCGAGGGCAACGAGGTCGTGCTGCACTCGGTCATCGGTCAGAGCGGACACGGCGTCGGCGCGCACGAGCCCCGCTCCATCCTCACCGAGCGCTACCAGGGCACCTTCGCCGAGCGCGTCGCGGTGCCGGAGTGGAACGTGCTGCGCAAGCCGAAGGAGCTGTCCTTCGAGGAGGCCGCCTGCCTGCCGACGGCGTGGCTCACCGCGTACCGCATGCTGTTCACCAACGCCGGCGTGCGCCCGGGCGACTCCGTGCTGGTGCAGGGCGCCGGCGGGGGCGTGGCGACCGCGGCGATCGTGCTGGCGAAGGCGGCCGGGCTGCGGGTGTACGCGACGAGCCGGGACGAGGCCAAGCGCGCGCGGGCGATGGAGCTGGGGGCGGTGGCGGCCGTCGAGCCGGGCGCCCGGCTGCCGCAGCGGGTGGACGCCGTGATCGAGACGGTGGGCGCGGCGACCTGGTCGCACTCGGTCAAGTCGCTGCGGCCGGGCGGCACCCTGGTCATCTCCGGCGCCACCTCGGGCCCGAGCCCCAAGGCCGCGGAGTTGAACCGCATCTTCTTCCTGGAGCTGAAGGTGGTCGGCTCGACCATGGGCACCAAGGACGAGTTGGAGGGCTTGCTGAACTTCTGCGCGGCCACCGGCGTGCGCCCGGTGATCGACACCGTGCTCCCGCTGGACCGGGCCCGCGAGGGCTTCGCGAAGATGGCGGAGGGCGACCTGTTCGGCAAGGTCGTCCTGACGGTGTGACATGACCTGACGGGCTTGGGGCCACTGCCCGCCGTGCGCGCGCGTCGGGCGGAGCCGCGTGCGACCTTCCCTCACCGTTCCGTACGGACGGCGGGGGTGGGGGAGTGGGGGCCGCCCGAGCGGTGCGCGGCCCCGGACCACCCGTGTTCCCGTCCTCAGAGCGTCAGCGCGTACGCCTGCCAGCGGCTGGTGATGCGCGCCCCGAGCAGTTCCGCGGCGCGGCGCAGCGGCGGGTCGGCTATCTCGCGGATGTCGAGGTCGGCCGCGTCCGCGCTGGCGGTGCGCAGGTGGGCTATCAGCCCGGCGATGCCGGCGGCGAGTTCGGTCGGTGAGGTGTCGAGCGGCGCGGTGACCTCCAGCAGGGCCCGACCGTCGATGAGGTCGGCGGCGAACTGGGCGGTGAGCGAGCCGTCGGCGCCGAGCAGGTCGAGCACGTGGCCCTGCGGCGCGCGGTGCGCCAGGTACGCGTCGACGCCGGCGGCGTCCCAGGGCGGCTCGGGCACCGCGTGTTCGCCGGGACAGGACCGCGCCGCCACGCCGCCCGACCCTTCCAGCTCCGGCAGGGCGTCGACGAGGTCGGGGGGGACCTGGCCGGACCGGCGGTCGTGCTGGGCGTGCACGGTGTTGTACAGGCGGACGTACGCCTCGACGGCCGGGTGCGGGCCCGGCGGAAAGGGGCGCGGGGTCTCGCGCAGGAGTGCCGGCGGCAGGCCGGACGGCGGGGCCCACGCCTTGAGGTCGGGCACCGTCCAGTGCCGGCCCAGTTCCCCGTCGACGCGGGCCCCCAGCGCGTCGGCGGCGCGCCCCGCGGGGCCGGTGTCGGGGCCGCTCCAGTTGATGGTGGCGAAGCCCAGCTCCTTGGCCCGGGCGGCGGCGTGCCGCAGCAGCAGCGTCACCAGCTCGACCGCGCGGGGGGGTTCCGGGGTCTCCTCGCGCGTCCCGTAGCGCCCGGGGGCCAGTCGTCTGCGTACTCCGGTGGCCAGGGTGTGGTCGAAGACCACCGCCGCCGACTCGCCCGGTGGCTGTAACAGCCGTCCCCAGCCCAGGAGTTCGCGCCCACCACGGACGATCACCACGCCCCGGCAGGCGAACGCGTCGGCCCGGGCCGAGTCCGCCCGCGCGATCGCCGGTGGGGACTCCACCCGGGCCGGTCGTCGCGCCGTCCTGGAGGCCGGTGGCCACTCCTGGCTCCGGTGCGGGTCCACGAGGTCGGCCAGCTCCTGCGCGAGCAACTCGTCGGCGCCGGCGGCGGAGTCGAATTCCACCGTGATGGCGGCGGGCAAGGACATACGGTTCCCTCTTCCGCGTCGTGCGCGCCGCACGATGCGGCACGGCCAGTAGACCTCCCAGTACATCTCACGGGCGACGCACGCACGACCCGCCCAGGGCGGAGATACGCCTCCTCCGTAAGGCGGGCGTAGTCAGCCCTGCGGAGCGCACGACGGGTCCGGCGGCGAGCGGATGGCGGACCGCCCGCCCGGGGCCCGCGCGTGCCGGCCCGGCCCGGCCCACCGGACGCCGCCCCTCCACGCGGCGTCCGACCCGGGCCGGCGCCGGCCGGCCGGGGTGGTGCCGTATCGCCCGGTCGGCCATACCGGCAGGTCAACCGCCGGGCGCGGGGCGGCGAACGGGGCCGGCGCCGGTCGCGGGGCGGGGCCGTGGCGGACGCCGGGCGGTGCCCGGCCTGCGAGGCGAAGGAGGTTGCGGAAGGGGCGCGACCGGCCATGTCATGTACCTACTCCGCGGGGAGTACGGTCCGGGCCGGCAAGGCGATGTGAGTGCGCGTCACATTTTGCTGGAGCGCGGTCAGTTCGGGCGTGTCGTGGCCGAGGAGGCGACGGCGCGCTTGGCTGCGAAGCGGCGGGCCTTGTTGCGGTTGCCACAGACGCGCATGGAGCACCAGCGTCGGCTGCGGTTCTTGGACACGTCCCAGAAGACCCACGCGCACTCGTGTTCCGCGCAGCGCTTGAGGCGCGCGGCGTCGCCGGCGAGCACCAACTCGCTCCAGGCGACGGCCACGGCGGCCAGCCCTCGCCGGACCGGCGGCAACCCGGGAGCGGGGACCAGCGCCAGGCCCACGCCCGCGCCCCCGGCCGCTGTCTCCGCTGCGGCGGACTCGGCTCCCACGCCCGCCGCGGGGTCGGCGTCGTGCGCTGGCGCGGCGTCCTGCGTTGGCCCGGTGGCGGTGGTTGCCGTGGGATCGGCGGCCGGGGGCGCTCCGCCCACGGTGGCGAGCAGCGGCAGCTCGCGCAGGGCCAGATCCGCGTCGGCGAGCAGCGCGGCGGCGGGCTGGTCGCCCACCGGTACGCCGAGCCGTTCGCGCAGCCCGCCGCGCAGCCGCAGGGCGAGCGCGAGGTCGTCGGGGCCGGCGTGGTGCGGGCGCGCCAACAGGTGCTGCCCGACCAGCCAGTCGGTGAGCTGGTCCGGGGTGCTCAGGTCGTCGGTGCCCAGCTCCACGTCGACCGTGTTCGCGAACGCCTCGACGAGCCGGGCCGTCGCCGGTTCCTCGTACACGTGCCACCTCCCTCGCGCGCCGACCGCGCGCCGCCACCCGCCGCGCTCCGTCGCCTGTCCCTTCCAACCTCGCTCCCAAAGGCTAACCGGTCAAGCGCTTGACCGGTTGACGGCGCTCGTGGGTCGTGTCAGGCTCCGTCCCGTTAACCAGTCAAAGGCGATAGCCGGTTACGGCGGGCTGGTGGGCCCTCGGTGTAGCCCGGGGCGGCCCGCCGGACCGCCGTCGGCGAGGGAAACGTGATGGAGGGGGACGGTTCGATGAGTGTTGATGCCGCGACCACGAGCGGTGCCGCCGCGACGGTGTCCGCGTCCGCGACCGCCGCGCGGCCAGGGGCGACGCGGGCGGGGGAGGCGGCCGGGGCGGCGCGGCCGCGCTCGCGGAACACCGCGGTGCTGCTGGTCTTCACCGCGATCACCAACCTCGCGGACGGGGTCACGAAGATCGCGCTGCCGCTGATGGCGGCCCACCTCACCACGTCACCGGCGCATGTCTCGCTCGTCTCGCTCACCCTGACGGCGCCCTGGTTGCTGGTGGCGCTGCACGTCGGGGTGCTGGTCGACCGGGCCGACCGCCGCCGGCTGCTGTGGCTGGCGGACGGCATGCGCATGCTGGCCGTCGGCGGGCTGCTGCTGGCCCTCGCGGCGGGCGGCATCACGCTCTGGGGGCTCGCGCTGGCCGGCCTCGTGCTCGGGGTCGCCGAGGTGATCGCGCTGACCTCGGCGGCGGCCCTGATACCGGCCGTGGTGCCGCGCCCGGCGCGCGAGCGCGCCAACGCGCTGATCACCGGGACGGAGACGGTCGCCAACGAGTTCTGCGGCCCCTTCGTGGGCGGCCTGCTCGTCGCCGCGGGCACCGGCGTGGCGCTCGGCGCCACCTGGGTCACCTACCTCGCGGCCAGCCTGGTTTTGTTGCTGCTCACCGGCCGCTTCCGGGCCGCGCGGAGCGCGCCCGGGACCGCCGCGCACGCCGGCGCGCCCGCCACCACTGCCACCGGCGCGCCCGCCACCGCCACCGCCGCGCCCGCCGACCCGTTGGACGGCGGCGACCGGTCCAAGGCCCCGGCCGCCGCCGTGCACGCGCAGATCGCCGAGGGGCTGCGGCACCTGTGGGGCCAGCGGCTGTTGCGCACCATGGCGCTGATCCTCACCGTGCTGTGCGCGAGTTGGGGCGCCTGGCTCGCGCTGATGCCGCTGGTGGCGACGCGGACCATGGGCCTGTCGGCCGACGAGTACGGCATCGTGCTGAGCGCGCTCGGCGTGGGCGGGCTCGCCGGCGCGACCACGGCGACCTGGGTGAACCGGCTGCTCGGCCGCCGCTGGGCGATGTTCGCCGACCTGCTGGGCACCCTCGCGATGATGGCCGTGCCCGCGCTCACCACACAGTTGTGGGCCGTCGCCCTGTCCGCGTTCGTCGGCGGGATGGGCGGCACGCTGTGGACCGTCAACGCCCGTCTCATCGCGCAGAACCTGGTGCCCGAGGCCATGATGGGCCGCTACAGCGGTGTGGCCAGGCTGCTGAGCTGGGGCGCGCTGCCGGTGGGGGCCGGGTTGATGGGCGTGCTGGCCGAGTGGTGCGGCGTGCGGTGGGCGTTCCTCGTCTTCGCGGCGACCGTCGTGGCCACCGTCCCGGTGTTCCTGCGCGTGGTCACCTCCGACGCGCTGCGTGCGGCGGAGTGAGCGGCGCCGGTCCACTCGCCGCCCGTCGCGCGCCGGGGCGTGCGCCCGGGTGACCGGCCGCCGACCCGGTGGCGCCGCCGCCCGGCGCCAGCCGGCGTGTTCGCCGGCTCTCGCCGGGTATGGGCGCCGCGGGTACGGTACGTAGGGGGGTGTGCGGTGCTGAGCGAGACACGGAGACGGGTGAGGCGTACGTCGCCGGATACGGAGCGGCCAACTCACGTGAGGTCGGCGGAGCGCGGCGGCGTGCGGGGGCTACTGTCCGCGATCGGGCTGCTGCTCGCCGTCGTCTGCGTCGTCGGCCTCTTCGTCGGGCGACAGGCCCAGCAACTGGCCACGGGCGAGGACGCCACCGTACGGACGGTCGCGCGCTGCGCGGAGGGCGGCGGCCTCGGCACGGAGCCCGAGCACTGCGAGGGGGAGTGGCAGTTCGCTGACGGGCGCACCAGCATGGGCGACATCCACGGCCCGGAGGTGGCCAAGGGCGACACGGTGTTCGCCGGCCGGGGCTGGGCCTACGCCTCGCAGACCCGGCTGAGCCTCCAGGTGTGGATTCCGGTGGGGCTGTGCGCGGCGTGCGTCGGCGTGGCCGGAGCCTTCTGGTTTATATACCGGCGCGACCAGCGGGCCGCCGTCCGCATGAAGCCGGCCCCCGTGCCCGGCGGCACGGCCCGCTCCTGACGGCCCGCCGCCCGCCGCCGTCCGCGCGGCACGCGATGCCTCACGGTGCCGGAACGTTCACCACGCCGCGGTACGGGAGGTACGGCGTGAGCCCGAGCGGCCGGACGCCGGGCAGCGCGGCGATGGTCTCAGCCAACGCACGCGACGTACCGCCCCGGGTGAACGCGCGCCAGGCGTCGAGCGTCGTCCACTCCGCGTAGTTCAGTACCTCCGTGCCGTCCGTACTGAGGTGGAAGTGGGCCGCGACCATGCCCGGCACCGGGTGCTCGCGCAGGCCGGCGATCACCGTGTCGGCGAGGCGACGCTGGGCGTCGAGCCCGTCCGTCTCGAACTTGACCGTCACGACGGCGCCGACCTCGGCCCCGCCGGTCGGGGCGCGGTAGCTGTCGTGGAGTCGGTAGCGGGTCAGGCCGGGGCGTTCGATGCCGGGCAGTTCCTCGTCGATGGCGCGGATGAGGGCGGGGCGTTGGGTGCGTACGAAGGTGTGGTGGTCTTCGTCGTTGGTCCACTGGGCGTAGTTGAGGACGTGTCCGCCGTCGGTGCTGAGGTAGGTGGTCAGGGTCAGCATGGCGTCGGGGCGGTCCAACTGCTCCCAGGAGTCGATGACGGAGTCGGCGGCTGGTCGCTGGTGTGCGGGGTCGCTGACCACCCAGCGGCTGGCCAGGATGGTTCCGGCGTCGGGGCGGGTGATGTCGGGCAGGGTGACGGGGTGGAACGGCGTGACCATGGCGTGCTCCTTGGCGAGTCGTGTGGCGCGGGCTCGTCGATCGCCCGCGCCCCCGACTCTGGTACCTCAACCTTGGTTGAAGTCAACGCCCTCCCGAGCCCCCCAACGCCGCCCCGAGCCCCCGTCGCCCAGCCACCTCCCCGCCCCGTCGTGCGCTCCAGGCCACCGCGTCGCCACCGGGCCCGCGACCGAACGCCCCCGGCGCTCGATCGCGGGCCCGGTCGGCCTCACTCCGTGGGGCGGGCGCGCAGTACGCCGTCCACGTGGGCCGCCGCGTGCGCCAACTGGGCACGGACAGCGGCGAGTTGGTCGGCGGTGACGCCGTGGTCGCGGGCGGCGTCGCGGACGCCGTCGCGGAACCGGTCGAGCAGCCGTTCCAGGTCGCGGGCCGGGTTGGTGGAGCCGGCGTCGTCGGCCGTGGCCCAGTCGGGCAGCGGCCCCACGGTGGCGTCAGCGGCCCCGGCGGTCGCCCCGGCGCTGGCCGTCGCGTCCGGGGACTCGTCGGCCGTGGCGTACGGGTCGGGCGCGCGCTCAGCCGTGGGCTCGGCGCCGGTGTCGGCACGGGACGGGTCGGGGGTGGTCGGCCCGGTGCCGGCCTGGCTCATGCGGGTCATGGCCCGGGTGACCTCGGACAGGCCCTCGCGCAGCGCGCCCTGCCAGTCCCCGGCCCGTAGGTGCGCCTGGGTCTGCTCCTGCACCCGGTGGGCGATCCGCTCGACCTCCTCGCGCGCGAAGTCCCGGGCGTCCTTGGCCTCCCTGCGGGCGCGCTGGGCGTCCTGCTTGGCCCGGCGGCTCTCCTCCTTGGCCCGGCGCGCCTGTTCCTTCCACTCCTCCTTGGCCCGCCGCAACTCCTCCCGCGCCTGCCGCCACGCCTCCGGATCAGCCCACGGTCCGCTCTCCCACGGGGCCCCGCCGCCCTTACCGCCGCCCGCCGCGCGCCCCGGCTCGCCGGCCGCGCCCGCCGTACGGCCCCGGCCCCCCGGTCCGTGTGGGACCTCCCGTCCGACCCGCTGGTCGCCGTGGTGCCCCGGCCCGCCGTCGGCCGAGGGAGGCGCCGTGCCCGTCGCCCGGGCCTGGCTGGCGGCCTCGCGCATCTGGCGGCGCAGATCGCTGGCGGAGCCCCGTACGTCCTCGCGGATCTCGGCGGCCAACTCCGCGACCGACTCGCGGATCTCCAGCTCCAGGTCGGCCAGTTCGCCGCCCCGGTCGGAGAGTTCGGCGCGGCCGGCGTCGGTGAGCGAGTAGACCTTGCGGCCGCCCTCGGTGGCGTGCGTGACCAGGCCCTCGGCCTCCAACTTGGCCAGCCGGGGGTAGACGGTGCCGGCGGACGGCGCGTACAGGCCGTGGAAGCGCTCTTCGAGCAGCCGAATGACCTCGTAGCCGTGGCGCGGCGCCTCGTCCAGCAGCTTGAGCAGGTACAGGCGCAGGCGGCCGTGGGCGAAGACGGGGGGCATCAGAGGACCTTCTTGTCGGACGGGCTGGCCTGGGGAGGGTCGGAGGGTTCGTGTTGCCGGGGCACGGCCGGCTCGGGCGGTCCGTCCGGCGCCGTGGGCGCCGAGGGCCCGTCGGGGGCCGCGCCCTCGTCCGTCGACGGGCGGCGCAGGACGGCGATGGCGCCCGAGATGCTGGTGGCCTTCAGCCGCCCGCCCACCGTGCCCAGTGTTCCCGTGATCTTGCCGCCGGCGCCACCGGGGCAGGCCCACGCGCCCCACGGACCGCTCCAGGGGCTGCCGTCCACCGTGAGGTCGTCGAAGGCGTTGGAGAGTTGGCCGCTGGTGGTCTGGGCATCCACGGCCACGTTCGCCGGGTCCGGCAGGCGGATGGCGATCTCGCCGGAGACGGTGTTCAGGTGCAGGTCGGCGGGGGTGGCGGCGGGGGCGATGTCCAGCACCATGTTCCCGCTGATCGAGTCGGCCTTGACGGCCGGACCGGTGCCGTCGATGACGGTGAGCTCGCCCGACACGGAGTTGAAGCGCAGTCGCCCGCCGAGGGACTGGGCCTCCACGCTGCCCGACACGGTGTCGGCCCGCACCTCGCCGGTGAGCCCGACCAGGGTGCTGTCGCCCGAGATGCCCCGCACCTCGGTGCGCCCGCTGAGCCCGGAGACGACGGCGGTGGCGTGCACGGTGCCCACCTCGGCGCGGGTCCCGGTGGGCACGGTCAGGGTGATGTGCGCCGCGCGCTGCCAGCCCTTGCGGTCCAGCAGCTTGAGGAAGCCCTGCCAGGGCAGGTCCTCGTACGCGATGCTCAGCACGCCTCGGTCCAGGCTGACCGTCAGCGGTGGGCCGTCGATCTCGGAGAGGTGCAGGCTGGCGGGGCCGGTGTCGGTGCCGACCACGTTGACGGTGCCGCCGACGACGCGCACGTGGAGCGCGGTGACCGGCGCGTCGAACGTCAGCTTGCGTGGCGCGTTGAGCGACCACTCGGACCGGTCTGTCATGTGGGGCCTCCCCAGCTGGAGCATGGACGCAACATATCGCGTCTACTGCTCAACACGATATATCGCGGGTGGCGGAAGTCAAGCGCCGTCGTGGCGCGGTCTGGCGGCCCGGTGCGGCATAGCGGCATGGCGGCGCGGCGCGGCAGCGCGACACGGCGGGTGGGCACGACGCGTTGCTCGGCGGCTGGGGCCCGGCTCACCCCGAGGTGGGGCCCCGCTCGGTGGGGGATGAGGGGGCGGTGAGGGCGCGGGGAGACCCGTGTCCGACGGATGGCCCACGAATCTTCGCCACTGCTACGTTCTCCTCCCATGTGGCGGCCCGCGTAGGAAAGGTGACGGGCTGTCACGGACGGTCTCGTGAGGCGGCGCAGTACCCCCGCGGTGGCGGGGGAGTTCCGGAGGGGAGCCGAGATGAACCGGAGCGAGGGATCGGTGGGATCGGCGGAGGTCCCACCGTGCGCGGTCGGGACACCGGACGCGGCGAGGAGGCCGGAATCCGTCGCCCGACTGCTGCGCGAGGCAGCGCGGAGCCATCCCGATGCCGGCATTCGCTACCTCCCAGACGATCCGATGGGAGAGAGTGCCTTTCAGCCATATCCGTTCCTGCTCGCCGCCGCCGAGCGGCTCGCGGCCGGCCTCGCCCGTCACGGTCTGGCCCCGGGTGACGCGGTCGGGCTGCTCCTGGACCGGCCACGGGAGGTGATCCCGGCCTTCTGGGGCTGCGTGCTCGGCGGCTTCGTGCCCTGCCCGCTGCCGCCCCTGCCCGACGATGCGGACCGCGCCCGGGAACACCTCGTCCACCTCGGCGAACTCCTCGACGGTCCACTGCTGTTGACCGCCGACCCGGTGGCCAGCGCGCCACCACCGGAGGCCCGGGTGCGGATGGTCCGCCTCGACGAGCTGCGCGCGGGGGCCGAAGCCGAGCCGGAGGCTGTGGGGCTCGCGGGGCCCGAGGGGAGCGCGAGGCCCGTGGGAACGGCCGCCGCGCCGGCGGCCGTGGCCCCCGACGGCCTCGCGCTGCTCGTCCTCACCTCGGGCTCCACCGGGCGGTCCAAGGCGGTGCGCCTCACCCACGCCAACCTGCTGTCCTCGATGGCGGCCAAGGCCGAGCGGCAGCGCCTGACCAGCGCCGACCGTACGCTGAACTGGATCGCGTTCGACCACGTGGCCGCGCTGCTTGAGGCCCACCTGCTGCCGCTCGCGGTGGGCGCCGAGCAGTTCCACGTGTCGAGCACGCGCGTGCTCGGCGATCCGATGGAGTTCCTCCGGCTGATCTCCCGCCACCGCGTCACGATGACCTTCACGCCGAACTTCCTGCTCGGTCTGCTCAACGCGGCCGAGGCGCCCACGGCCGGTGCCCCCGAGGCCGCCGCCCCCATGGACGGCGCCGCAGACGCGTCCGCCGCCGAGCGGCTCGACCTGCGTTCGCTGCGGCACATCGTGAGCGGCGGCGAGGCCAACGTGCGGGCCACCGGCGAGGCGTTCCTCGCCCGGTACGCCCCGTACGGGCTGCGCGGCGACGCCCTGTGGCCCGCCTTCGGCATGACCGAGACCTGCGCCGGCAGCGTCTACTCGCGCGGCTTCCCGTGGGTGGACGCGGGCCGCGAGTTCGCCTCGCTCGGGCAGCCCGTGCGCGGGCTGCGCGTCCGCGTCGCCGACGCCCGGGGGCGGGTGTGCCCGGCCGGTGAGGTGGGCGAGCTGCAACTGCGCGGGCCGATGATCACCGACGGCTACCACCGGGACCCGGACGCCACGGCCCGCGCGCACACCCCCGACGGCTGGTTCCGCAGCGGCGACCTGGGCCGGATCGACGGGCTCGGCGACGGCGTGCCCAGCCTGCTGGTCGGTGGTGAGGCGGGGCCGGGGCACCTCGTCCTGGTGGGCCGGGCCAAGGACAGCGTCATCGTCAACGGCGTCAACTACTTCAGCGCCGACATCGAGGCGGCCGTCGAGCGCCTGGACGGCGTCGCCCCCGGCCACGTGGCGGCCTTCCCCACCCGCCGACCCGGCCACGACACCGAGGAGTTGGTGGTCGCCCTGTGCCCGGAGCCGGCCTCGGCGAGCGGGGCCGCGCTGCACCGGCTGCTGAACGCCGTGCGCGCCACCGTCGTGGCGCACTGGGGCTTCCGGCCGGCCCACGTGCTGCCGCTGCCCGCCTCCGCGTTCCCGAAGACCAGCCTGGGCAAGACGCTGCGGCAGCGGATGCGGGAGCGGCTGGAGGCGGGGGCGTACGACGCGGTGATCGCCGAGGTCGCCGCGGAGGCCGAGCAGCAACTCGGCGGCCACGTGGCGCCCGAGGGGGCGACCGAGCGGGCGCTCGCCGACATCTACGCCGAACTCTTCGAGCGCGAGCCGGCCCGGGTCAGCGCCACCGCCAGCTTCTTCGACCTCGGCGGCACCTCGCTCGACATCCTCCGGCTCCGCCGCCTGGTCGCGACCCGGCTCGCGGTCGCCGAGCTGCCGGTGATCACCGTGCTGACCGCCCCCACGGTGCGCCAGCTCGCCGCGCGGCTGGACGCCGGCCCGCCCGTGGCGGCCGGTCCCGAGGCGTACGACCCGGTCGTGCCGTTGCAGACCGGTGGTGACAAGACCCCGCTGTTCTGCGTGCACCCGGGCGTCGGTGAGGTACTGGTCTTCGTCAACCTCGCCCGCTACTTCGCCGGGGACCGGCCCTTCTTCGCGCTGCGGGCACGGGGCTTCAACCAGGGGGAGCGGCCGTTCGGCAGCTTCGCGGAGATGGTCGAGACGTACGTGCGCGCCATCCGCGCCCGGCAGCCGCGCGGCCCGTACGCGATCGCCGGCTACTCGTACGGCGGTGCCGTGGCCTTCGAGATCGCCAAGAGGCTGGAGGCGCTGGGGGAGCGGGTGGGTTTCGTGGGGAGCCTCAACCTGCCGCCGCACATCAAGTACCGCATGGACGAGCTGGACTTCGTGGAGACCGCCACCAACCTGGCCCTCTTCCTCGACCTCGTCGACCGGCGGCGCGCGCGCGAACTCCCCGCCGAGCTGCGCGCCCTGCCCGCCGAGGACCGCCTCGCCCGCCTCCTGGACCTCGCCCCGCCGCGCCGGCTGCGCGACCTCGATCTCGACCTGCCGAAGTTCACCGCGTGGGCGCGTCTGGCCAGCGGCCTGACCGCGCTCGGCCGCGAGTACCGGCCGAGCGGAACGGTGCGGTCCATGACCGTCTTCTACGCCGTACCGCTGCGCGGCACCAAGGAGGACTGGTTGGCGCGCGAGCTGCGCCGCTGGGACGAGCACACCCGCTCGCAGAATCGTTACATCGAGGTGCCCGGCGAGCACTACACGATGCTCGGCCCGCGCCACGTCGCCACCTTCCAGGCGATCCTGCGCCGCGAACTCGACCACGCCCTCGGCGAGGGGAGCCCGTGAGACGGCGGCGCGCATCCCGCGCGGCCACGGCGGCCCCGACCCAGGGCCGTGGACGGTCGCGCACGACAACCGAACCAACCCCGAACCAAGCCGAGGAGAACCGGTGGAAGGCAAGAAGATCCTGGTCACAGGCGGTACCGGGCAGGTGGCGCGGCCGGTGGCCGAGGCGCTGGCCGAGCGCAACGAGGTGTGGTGCCTGGGCCGCTTCGGCACCCCGGGCGTGGCCCGCGCCCTCGCCGAGCGCTCCATCACCACCCGGTACTGGGACATGAACGACACCTCGCCGACGGCCCTTGACGGCCTGCCCACGGACTTCACCCACGTGCTGCACAGCGCCGTGCGGCGCGGCGAGGACGGCGACTTCGACGCGGCCGTCGCCGCCAACGCCGTCTCCACCGGCCGCCTCATGGCGCACTGCGCGAGCGCCGAGGCGTTCCTGTACGTTTCCACGGGCGCCCTGTACGCGCGGCAGACCCTCGACCACGCCTACCGCGAGAGCGACCCGCTAGGCGGCGTCGCCGACTGGCTGCCCGCCTACCCCGTGGCCAAGATCGCCGCCGAGGGCGCGGCGCGCGCCTTCGCGCGGGTCCTCGGACTGTCCACGACCATCGCGCGCCTCAACATCGCGTACGGGCCCGGGGGTTACGGCGGCGTCCCGATGCTCTACTTCCGGCGCATGCTCGCCGGCGAACCCATCGCGGTGCCCCTCCAGGGGCAGAACTGGTGTTCCCCGCTGCACACCGACGACCTGGTCCGCCAGGTGCCGCTGCTGTGGGAGGTGGCCACCACCGGTGCCACGATCGTCAACTGGGGCGGCGACGAACGGGTCGGCATCACCGACTGCCTGCGCTACCTGGAGGAGCTGACCGGCGTCGCGCCGCGCCTGGTCCCCAGCGAGGTCACCCGCGAGACGTACGCCTTCGACCCGACGGTGCGGCGCGGCCTGATCGGTGACTGCGTGGTCGGCTGGCGCGAGGGCCTGCGCCGCACGCTGGCGGCGCACCACCCGGAACGGTTGCTGGCCGACGCGGGCGCGTAGGGGCGCGCCGGCCGACGGACGCGCCGCGACGACCGAGCCGACACCACACGGTAGAACGGCGGCACGGCAGAGCGCTGCACGGCAGGACGCCGCACGAAAGAGCACGGCACGCCATGAACCCGTACGACCGACACGCGCCACCAGCGCGAGGCAACCAGGCCACACCAACGAGGAGTTCACCGGTGACGTCCCAGAACATCCAGGCGATCCGCGCGGCGTACGCGGGCTTCGCCAGCCGCGACATCGAGGCCGTGCTCGCGGTCATGCAGCCCGACGTGGAGTGGGTGCATCCCGAGGGCATGGCCGAGTACGGGCTCGGCGGCACGAAGCTGGGGCACGCGGGCATCCGGGAGTTCCTGGCCCGGGTGCCGGCCGTGCTGGGCGGGATGCGGCTGGCCCCACGGGAGTTCGTCGAGGACGGGGACCGGGTGGTCGTCTTCGGCACCCGCGAGGTCACCTCCCGCCGGGGCACCACGGCCGAGTTGGACTTCGTGCACTCGTGGACGATGCGCGACGGCAGGGCGGCCCGGATGGAGGACATCTTCGACACGGTGGCCTTCCACCGGCTGATCGAGAGCTGAGCCGGGGCCGTGGCGGACGGGCGAACCGGCCGCCACGGCCCCGGCCCCGCGCGGCCGCCTCCGCGCACGCGGAACGCGCCGGCGCACGCGGGCCGAGCCCGCGTGCGCCGGGGTGTCCGCCCTCAGACGGAGCGCACGACCTCGTCGTACGCGAGCCGGGGGAGGCGGTCCCGCCAGGCGTCGGGGCCGGGGCGGCCGATGTTGACCACCAGCAGCGCCTGGTGCCGGCCGTCGGGGAAGAACTCGGCGGTGACGCCCTCCGGGTCGAAGCCCGACATCGGGCCCGCGGCCAGTCCGGCGGCCCGCACGCCGAGGATGAAGTAGCCGATCTGCAGGCCCGCGTTGAAGCGCGCGGAGGCGGCCCGGACGACCGGGTCGGCGAAGACCTTCTGCGGGTTGTCCATGGTCGGCACCAGGCGGGGCAGTTCCTCGTGGAAGTCGAGGTCGGCGGCGAGCATCGCCACCAGCGGCGCCGTGGAGGTCTTCGCCCGGTTGCCACGGGACATGTGCGGCACCAGCCGCTCCCGCGCCTCGGCCGAGCGGACCAGGACCACGCGCAGCGGCTGCTGGTTCATCGAGGTCGGGCCGTACTTGACCAACTCGTAGATGGCGGCGACCTGTTCGTCGGTGACCGGCTCGTCGGTGAAGGTGTTCGCGGTGCGGGCGGCCCGGAACAACTGGTCCTGGGCCTCCTGGTCCAGCGTGAGGTGCGTGCTGACGTCGCTGTGTACCGGTGCGGTCATCGAGGCGTCTCCTGACGGTGGCGGACGGGAGAGGAGGAGTCGGGGAGCGGGAAGGAAGCCAGCGGGCGTCCCGAGAACGTTCGGGAGACCGGCGCGCATTTCATGGACTGCGCTGTCTAGTTCGCGCTCGGAGTGAAGGCTAGAGTCGGCGGTCACACGAGGGCAAGGCCGGTCACGCACGGTGGGCGCGTGCGCGTTCGGGGCCGTGGTCGCTGTGCGACCGGGGCGCGCGGGCGTGCGCCCCGGGTGGTCGCGTGGCGGGCTCCGGTACGCGACGACGTGCGGGCGGGGGCCGAGGGTGCCCGCGCGGACGGGGGAGGACGGGCGTGAGCGCGCAACGGGTGCACGGGCCACGCGAGGAACGCCGAGGCGGCGCGGTCGGGCGGCCGGCCGGTCGGCTGGCGGCCAAACGGGAGGCCATCCTCCAGGCGGCGGTGGAGATCTTCCTGCGCGAGGGGTACGACCGCGCCAGCGTGGACGCCATCGCGGAGGAGGCGGGCGTCTCCAAACAGACCATCTACAACCACTTCGGCGGCAAGGAACGCCTGTTCCTCGCGGCGGTCGAGGGCGAGCGCGACCGGGTCGCCACCCGGTTCGCGGCCCCGTCACCGACCGCGCCCGCCGGGTCGCGAGCCGGAGCGCTGGCCGGGGTCGAGCCACCGGGCGGGTCGCCCGGTGGCGAGGGGCCGCCGGTGCCCACGCCGGCGCCCGGGGGCGTGCCGCCCGCCCCGGCGGACGCCCGTACCGCGCTCGCCGCCTACGGCCGGCAGGTGCTGACCGTGCTGCTCGACGAGCGGGCCTCCGCGCTGCGCCGGCTGATCATCGCCGAGGCCGGGCGCTATCCGTCGCTGCGGCCGGCCTGCGCGCACGGCGAGCCGGAGTCGCTCGTCACCGCGGGCGCCGACCTGCTGCGGCGGCGCACCGAGAGCGGCGAACTGGCCGTCCCCGACCCGAGCGGCGCCGCGCGACAACTGGTGGCCCTGCTGGTGCAGCGCGGGCTGCACGCCTCGACGTACGGGACCCAGCCGCTGGCCGAGGAGGAGGCGGCGACGCTGTGCGAGGAGGCGGCGGAGCTGTTCGTACGGGCGTATCGGGCCTAACGCATGCGGGCACATCGGGCTTGACTCGGGAGTCCGGGGCATAAGAGGGGGAGCTGGTCTGGGGAGGACTCCGGCTGTTCCGGGGTATATGCGGGCGAGTGGCCTGATTCCGGATGAACCCTCCTAGCGTGGTGACCATGCCTGACTTCTCTGCCCCCCGCCCCGGCGTACCGCGGCCCCGGCCCGTCAGTGGCGCGCTGCTGCTGTGCCGGGCCGACCCCGACGACGTACGCCCATCGGCCAGCCTCCTGCCGACGCCGCTGCTGCTCGCCCCGGCCGGCGCGGGCTGGAGCGTGCTGCTGCCCGCCGAGCCCGACGAGCCGGCCGCCGCACCGGGCGCGGCGCGGGCCGACCCGGCCTCGGCGCGGTCCCGGCCGAGGGTGGGGCCCGGGGTCGCCGCGCTCAGCCGGGCCGGGCGGGGCGTCGTCTCCGCCGCCGGTTCCGGGGCGGTGGCCCGGGCCACCGGGCGCCGCGGGGTGGAGCGGCGACCTGTGGTCGCCGACTCGACCGACCTCGCCGACCTGGCCCGCACGGTCGCCGCCGGCGAGCCCTGGCCGGTGATCGGGGTGTGGTGGGGCGCCGAGGGGGCCGGGTTCACGGTCGCGTCCGGCTTCCGGCGCCCGCTGACCTTCGTCTGGCCGGTCGGCGGGACCCCGACCGGCGACCCCGAGGCCGCCCGCGCCCTGGTCTCCCGGCTCGGCCTCGACCCGGTCCTGGACGGCGCCGCCATGGACGAGCTGACCGGGGCGGCGCCGGCGCACGCCGGCCCGAACCCCGCGGCGGCCGACTCGGCGCACGCCGGGGCGGACGAGGAGCCCGTCGCGGCGGCCACGCGGCGGCTGATCGGGCTCGTCGCGGTGGTCTCCCGGGCGGGCCTGCGGCTGCCGCCCGGGCTCACCCCCGGGGCGCCCGAACCCCGACTGCGCGCCGCCGCGCAGGCCGCCCCCGGCGCCGAGACCCTGGTCTGGCGCGGCTGGCGGGACGCCGTACGGGCCGAGTTGGACAACCTGGACGGCGGGTCCCGCGGGTCCTGGCCGCGCGGCCCACGGGCCGGCGCGGTGTGCGCGGCCCAACTCGCCGTCGGCCTACCGCTCGCGGCCTGGGGCCTGCGCCGGGGCCGACCGGCCTGGGCCCTGCTGGGCGCGCTGCTGACGGCGGACGGCGCGGCCGGTCTGGTGCGGGGCGGGGCGCGCGACGGGTAGCGGCGCGCGGGCCCGCGCTGGCCGGGTGCGCGCGGGCCGGGTCACGCTGCGCGGGCCGGGCCGTCGGGGCCGTACCGGGCCGACCGGGCCGGCCGGGCCGGGGCCGGCCCGGCCGGGGGTGGGGAGCAGGCTTCGCGCCGGTTAGCGCGGCACCAGCGGGATCGTCTCCTGCGGGGTCAGGGTCGGCGCGTACCGCGCGCCCGCCGTGCTCGGGCGCAGGTCCTTGTGGACGGCCTTGGCCACCGCCTGAATGGTGTTCACGCCGTCCTGCATGGTGCGGTTGTCATGACTGAGGACGGTGATCGTGTAGTCCTTGCCGTCCTTGCTGAACGCGCCGATGCTGTGCACCCGCCAGCCGTGCGTGGCGCGGGAGAGCCAGCCGTTCTTCACGTGGATCCTGGTACCGCTCGGCGCGCCCGCGGGGGTGCCCCAGCGCTGCGCGGCGACCACCTGGTTCATCAGCTTGCGGACGTAGGCCCGCGACGCGTCGGTGAGCACCGTGTTCTTGGTCATGACCAGGTGCAGCAGCCGCTGCTCGTCGCGCGCCGTGATCTGGGTGAGCCCCCAGTAGCCGCCGCTGCCCGGCACCGTCTTGGTCATGCCGGCCGCGCGCAGGAAGTTCTTCACCCGGGTGACGCCGAGCTGCTTCCACAGCGCGGTGGTGGCGTCGTTGTCCGACTTGGTGATCATGGCGGTGGCGAGCTTGGTCTCGCGCTGCGTGAGCGAACGCTTGGACTTCTGGGCGTCCCACAGGAGGGTGCCGAGCACGGTCACCTTCACCACGCTGGCCGAGTCGTACTTCTGGTCGGCGCGCAGCGTGCAGACCGTACCCGTGCTCGGGTCGTTCAGCGCCACCGCGGCGGTCGTACGCCGGCCCTTCAGCGCCGCGTCGACGTCCTTGGCCAGCTTGGCGGCGAGCCCCGCCTTCTTCGAGGAGCACACGGTCTTCGGCGCGGCCGCGGCGGCCGTGCCGGCGCCGGTGGCCGGCGGTACGAGCACGCCCGCGGCCAGCGCCGCCGCGAGGGCGCCCAGGGCCGGAACGGACGTGCGCGACGTGCGGAATGTACGGGATGTGCGGAACGTACGGCGTATTCGGTCGTGCGGCATTGCGGTCCCCCCACTGGCGGCTGCGCGCTGCGCGCCGCCCACGGCGTCTCATCGGCGCACCGGCGTGCGCCCCGCATCCAAGACGGGCCGAGGGGGTCGAAAGGTTGTGCGGGAGATGTTCGAACTTCGTGACGGATGTGACCACAGTGCTGTCAGGGCCCCGCCGGAGGGTGGCGCGCGTAGCGCGGGGCGTACGCCGGGCGCCCTACGAGGCGTACGCGGCGGCTCGGCCAGGCCGTGCGCCGAACGTGGCCGAGGACGCGAAGCGTCGTTCAGAGGCTGCGGATGGCCTCAGCCAGGTCAGATCCGTAGGACGCCCAGCAGATCACCGCGCCGTCATCCTCGAGCTGCCCCATGAACCATTCGTCGTCGACCCTCGCGAGGCACAACTCGTGGAACGCGAGAGTCACGTCAGGCCGGAGCGGCTCGTAGTCGTTCTGACCGGCGACCTCAACCTCAACGACTACGAGCCGGTCGGAGGAGAGCGAGACGGCGCTTGGATCTCCGGAAAGAGCGCGCACGCGCTCGATCGTCCACCCGGCGGGCAGTCCTGAGTTCACCGAGCCATGGTCCCAGGCGGCCGCCCGTCACGGCCACCCAGGGACCCGGGGCTACTCGTCGTCCTCGTCGTCCAGCCGGGCCAACCAGGTCGCCAGCCGCTCCACCGGGATCTCGAAGTCCGGGTTGAGGTCGACGAACTCGCGCAGCCGCTCGGCGAGCCACTCGAAGGTGACCTCCTCCTCGCCGCGCCGCTTCTCCAGTTCCTCGATGCCGCGGTCGGTGAAGTACAAGGCGTGCTCCGCAAGAGACGTAAGGGGGCGATGGGACCCGGCCGACCCCGCTGGCACGGGTCCGGCCGTCACCCTCCAGGATAGGCGCTGCCCCGCACCACCCCCCGGCCCCGCCCCCCGCCCCGGGCCTCCCGCCGCCCCCGCCCTCACCGCGCTTCCGACCCACCCGGCACCGCCCGCGTGCCGGCCCGCCCCGGCCCCCCCGGTCGCGGCGACCGACCACGACCCCCTCGCCCCGGCTGCCCCGTCCCGGTCGCCCCGCCCCCGCTCCGTCCCCACTCGGCGCCCGCTCCCGGCCCCGCGCCCGGCTCGCGCCGGCGCCCGCCGAAGCCGGGCCCGCCCCCCGTCCGGATGCCGTGCGTCCGGCCCCTCGCGCCGCACCCACCAGCCGGCTAGCCTTTTCCAACGGCTGGGGAGCGGGGGCGAGATGAGCGAAGACATCACCCGTGTCGAACTACCGGATGGCACACCGGTATGGGCGCGTATTTCAGGCGCGGAGGAGCTCACGGGGGGCGCACGGGGAAGCTACGCGGACACCGGGATCGCCGACCGGGTGCTGGCGCGGATGGAGAGCCTGGACGCGCTGATCACCGGCGTCTCGCGGTCGCTCGCCGACGCGCTGCGCGAGGCGCGGCCCGACCAGGTCACGGTGTCCTTCGGTATCGAACTCACCGGCCGCGCCGGCAAGGTCGTGGGGCTGCTCGCGGACGGCGAGGCCAAGGGGGCGATCACCGTGTCCCTGACGTGGGAGGGCGGGCCGCCGGCCGACCTCGGCTCGGGCGGGTGAGGAGGGTGAGCACCGGGGGCGCACACGACGCCGACGTGGACCCCTTCGAGACCCTGGCCCCCCTCATCGCCGCGGCGACGGTACGCATCCACGCGCCGGGCCCCGGGTATGCCCCGGACGGGCCCGCTCCGCGGCCCTGGGGCAGCGGCTTCTTCATCGCCCCGAACTGGGTGCTCACCTGCGCCCACGTGGCCATGCGCGGGAGGGGAGGCGGGCGCGAGGTGGGGCTGAGCTTCGGCGGGCGCACCGTGCCCGGCGTCGTCGAGTGGGCGCAGCCGGAGACGAACCCGGCCGGCGGCCTGTGGCCCGCGCCCGACCTGGCCCTGATCCGCATGCTGGAGCCCGCGCCGCACGGCTGCGTCTGGCTCTCCGAGCGCACCGCGAAGGTCTTCACCCGTAAGGAAGTCGCCTTCTTCGGCTGCACCGAGGAGGACGGCGAGATCGAGGACATCAGCGGGCGCTGCACCATCAGGGGCGAGCTGGGTACCGACGGCCGGCTCAAGCTCGGCAACGAGGACGAGATCCCCGAAGGCTGCTCCGGCGGCCCGCTGGTGGACCTCGACCGGGGCGAGGTCATCGGCGTGCTCAAGGCCAGGCGGGGCAACGGCCGGGACGGCGGCCTGGCGATCTCCGTCGTCCAACTCCGCCGACTGCCGTCCCCGGCCGGGCCGGTGCTCGACGAGCGCCAGGACCTCTACCAGCGCGTGATGCACGCGCACGACCGCTACCACGCGGACCAGCACCGCAACGACCACGTCGGCCGCGCCACCTGGACCGACGGCCTCAGCGAGCTGCGGGCCACCGCGAGCCGCGCGCTCACCCCGGGCCAGCGGGTCGAACTCCTCGGCCTGATCGCCGAGTTGCCGCCCCCGGTCAGCGCCCGTGGCCTGGACGAGCTGGTGACCGGCCTGCGCGGGCAGTCCTACGAGGGGCGACTGCCCGCGCCGCGCGGCTGGCGGGACGGCCTCGGCCTCCTGTACGACCTGCGGCAGGGCCGGAACGAACTGGAGGCGCTGCTGCGCTACGCGGTGCACGTGGCGACCGCTGACCGGCCCTACCCCGCGGCGCCGGGGGTCGAGCGCGCGCTGGGCGACTGGGCGGCTCGGGCCGCCGCCGACGCCGAGTTGCCCCGCGCCTTCCGCAACGCGCTCAGCGGTGAGCGGGCCGCGCGGCTGCGGCTGCGCCGGGACGCGGCGTCCGCCGAGGTCACCCACTCCCGGCCGGGCCCGCACGCCTTCGACGCGCCGGGCGCGCGCCCGCGTGAGGTGGACGCGGCCGGCCGGGCGCCGGTGACCTCGGAGACCGTCGCGCGCTCGCACACCCTGCTGGAGATCATCCCGCGCGGCTGGGAGCGCGGCAGTTACGACTGGCGGGTGTGTGTGGCGCGCCCGTCGGGGGAACTCGTCTCGGTGGACGAGGACTTCGGCATCCGGGGCCTGGACGAGCCGCCCGAGCGGCTGCGCGCGGCGCTGGGCGAGTCCTTCCGGCGCGGCGACGAGCCGAACCGGCCGGTGACGCTGCAAGTCGCCCTGCCGTACGCCCTGTTGGGCTTCCCCGTCGACCAGTGGCGGGTGCCGCCCCGGGAGGACCGGCCGCTGGGGAGCGTGCGGCCGGTCGTGGTGCGCTGTGCCGACCGCGAGCCGGCGGGCCCGGTGGGCATGGACGGGGGCGTTGGGGCGTACGACGCGGAGCCGGGAGGTGAGGTCGGCGAGGTGAGTACGCCGCGCCAGTCCCGGTGGAAGCGGGCGCACGTGGGGCCCATGCGCCCCTTCGTGCTCGACTGCGACGGCGGGCGGCCCGAGCCGGTGCCCACCGTCGCCGAGCTGCTGGCCTGGGACAGCTTCCTGCTCCCGGTGCTGTGCCGGTCCGCCGACCCGGGCGCCGACCCGGGCGCCCTACGCCAGGTGATGGACGGCGGGCACGACGTGGTGCTGTGGCGACGCGCACCGGTGGGCCGCGACGGGGTGTGCGCGGACTTCCACCGGGGCGCGACCGGTACGGTCGCCCACGCGGGGCAGGCCGACCGACTGCCCAGCACCGTCTGGCACCTGCGCGCCGACCTGGAGGACGGCGTCCCCGAGGCGTACTGGGCCGAGGGCGTCGCCCTCCTGTACGACGACCCCACGCGCCCGCTGCCGGGGACCGACCAGCCGCTGGAGGCGCCATGACGACCGGTCGCACCCCGCCCTGGGCGTCCCCGCCACGCTCGACGCCTTTCAGCGATACCGTCGAGTCAAGGTCGGCGCTCCCGCCATCGACAACCGAGCGACGAGGAGCAAGCTGTGACTGTGCCTGACAGCAACCCGGACCCCGGCCCCGACGCCGCCGAGCCGCCCGAGACCGGTGGCGGCGGTGGTGGCCGCGGCGCCCCGAGCGAGTGGCTGATCTACCGGGGCACCGGGGAGCCGCACCCCGGCATCTCCGCGCTGCCCAAACCGCCGCCCTGGCGCGACTTCGACGGCGCCCCGCTGGTCGAGCCGGGCCCCGGCACCGACAGCGCCTCCACCCGCAGACTCGGCGCCTACCGCCACATGGCCGCCCTGCACCGGCCGAGCGGCGAGGAGTTGGAGATCATCAACGCGGCGCTGTACCTGCGCCGCCCCCTCCTGGTCACCGGCAGCCCCGGCACCGGCAAGTCCACCCTCGCCCACGCCGTCGCGTACGAACTGGGCCTGGGCCGCGTGCTGCGCTGGCCCATCGTCAGCCGCAGCACGCTGGTGGACGACGGGCTCTACCGGTACGACGCCATCGCCCGCCTCCAGGACACCCAGATCGCCGCCAGCAGCCGGGCGGCCGGCACCGGCCCGGTCAGCGTGCCCGGCGGCATCGGTAGCTACATCCGGCTCGGCCCGCTCGGCACCGCGCTGCTGCCGACCGCCGGGCCGCGCGTGCTGCTCGTCGACGAGCTGGACAAGAGCGACATCGACCTCCCCAACGACCTGCTGAACGTCCTGGAGGAAGGCGAGTTCGAGATACCGGAACTCCAGCGGCTGGCCGAGCGCGAGCCCGAGGTGGACGTGCTCACCGACGACGGCGCCAAGGTCACCATCAGGGACGGCCGGGTGCGCTGCCGGGCCTTCCCGTTCGTCGTCCTCACCAGCAACGGCGAGCGTGACTTCCCCGCCCCGCTGCTGCGCCGCTGCATCCACCTCGAACTCGGCCAGCCCGACCACGAACGCCTGGCCACCGTCGTGCGCGCGCACCTGGGCGAGGAGTTGGCACGCGTCGGCGACGATCTCGTGCTGCGCTTCCTGGAGCGCTCGCGCAGCGAACTCCTGGCCACCGACCAGCTCCTGAACGCCATCTACCTCACCCACCACGCCGCCCCACCCACCCGCAACCGGCTCGCCGACATGCTCATCCAACGCCTCGACCGGCCCAGGTGATGTCATGCAGGACTCGGCCCCGCGGCCCCGCCGCGCCGCAGCAAGCCCGCTCGCGGACCTCATCGAGGTGCTGCGCGGCGCCGGCCTGGACCCGGCGCACGGCGAACTCGCCGACGCGCTCTGGCTCGCCCGCTACGCGCGGCCCGACCAGGGGCCCCAGTCCACCACGCAGGCCACCGACCCCCTGACCGCGCCACTCCCGGCCGACACCGGTCGCGGGGCCAGGGCCGGCGGCCCCGACCCCGCGGGCCCCGGCCCCGCCGAGGCGCCGGCGTCGGACGCGGGCCGCCCCGAGCCCGGCCGGGCCGCCCCGCGCCCCAGCCGCGTCCCCCTCTACCCCGGCACCGCGCCCCGGCAGGCCGGACCGCCGCCGGCCGGCGCCAAGCCCCCGACCGGTGGCGTGCCCATCCGCGTGCCCGAGGCCGCGGCCCTGCCCCGGCCCCTGGAGCTCCAGCGCGCCCTGCGCCCCCTCCAGCGCTACCGCGCCGCCGCGCCCCCGCTGCGCCGCGCCCTGGACGAGGGGGCCACGGCCGACCACAGCGCCCGCGCCGGCGGCCTGGTGCTGCCCGTGTTCCGCCCCGTCTCGCGCGGCGACGCCTCGCTCCAACTCCTCATGGACGCCTCGTCATCCATGTACGTCTGGCAACGCCTGCTGCGCGAACTCCAACAGGTATTCGGCCAGTTGGGAGCCTTCCGGGACGTCGCGGTGCAGTACCTGCACGACGGGCCCGACGGCACGCCCGCCGTCAGCCGCCACTTCGACCCGGGCGCGGCCCCGCTGCGCTCCGCCGACCAGCTCACCGACCCGACCGGACGCCTGGTCACCGTCCTGGTCAGCGACTGCGCGGGCCCGCTGTGGCGCAGCGGCGCCGCCCACCGGCTGGCGTACCGGCTGCTGCGGCACGCCCCGGTCGCGGTCCTGCAACCCCTGCCCCAGCGCCTGTGGGCCCGCACCCGGCTGCCCGCCTCCTTCGGCGCCCTGGTCCGTGGCCAGGGCCCGACCTCCTCGGCGCCGCTGCACTTCGTCCCCGACGCCGGAGCCGCCGGCTACGGCCTGGGCCGCGAGGAGCAGCGGCGCGCGGGCGCCGCGCCGGTCCCCGTACTGCCCCCGGCGCCGGCCGCGCTCGGCGCCTGGGCCCGGCTGCTGACCGGCACCGGGGCCGGTCCCGTGGAGGCCGCCGTCGGCTGGGTACGGGCCGACCAGGCGCCCGCCGCGCCGGCCAGGTCGCGCGGGCCGCTGTCACCGACCCAGCTCGTCAGCCGGTTCCGCGCCACCGCGTCGCCCGGCGCCGGCCAACTCGCCGTCTACCTGGCCGCCGCCCCGCTGTTCCTGCCCGTCATGCAACTCGTCCAGCGCACGATGCTGCCGGACTCCGGCCCCGCCGAACTCTCCGAGGTGCTGCTCGGCGGGCTGCTGCGGCGCCGCGAACGGGAGCCGGGCGGCGACGGGCGCTGGTACGAGTTCGCCGACGGCGTGCACGACGAACTCCTCGCCTCCCTCGGCCGGGACGAGGCCCTCCTCGTGCTCAAGCACTGCTCGGAGTACGTGGAGCAGCGGTTCGGCAAGGGCGGGCCCAACTTCCCCGCCCTCGCCATCGCCCAGCTCTCGGTCGACGGGCAGGCACCGGGGGCCGCGCCCGCCACCGTCGACGACGCGGACGGCGCGGGCCCGGCCCGGCCGGCGCAGCCCTTCGCCGAGGTCGCCGCGCGCGTCCTGGAACGCTTCATGCCGGACACCCCGGCCCAGGGCGTCTCGCTCGCCCGCGAGGAGGCGCCCCGCTCGCTGGCGGTGCGCCGGGCGGCGCTGCTCATCGAGCGCTTCGAGGCCGACGGCCTGGTGCAGAGTTTGGTGGACGCCGTCCAGTTGCTGCGCCGCGCCGCGGCCCAACAGCGCGCCCTCGCCCAGGGCATCGACCCCGAGCTGTGGAGCGACCTCGCGCAGGACCTGCTGCGCCTGTGGCGGCTGCGCGGTGGCGCCGACCTGCTGCGCGAGGCGCAGGACGCCGCGCAGACCGCCGCCTCCTACCCGGGCTCGGTGCGCGCCCGCACGGTGCTGGCCCGGGTGCTGCACGCCGGCGCCGGCGACCGTGACGCCGCCGGCGACCCACGGGCGGCGCTCGACCTGCTGCGCCGCGCGGACCGCGAGTTCACCGCGGTGTGCGCCACGGTCGGGCTCGCCCCCGGCGAGGCGCTCGCGGTCACCCTGGACCGGGTGCGCGTCCTGGAGGAGCAGTGGCGACTGGGCGGCGACAGCGGACTGCTTGAGGAGAGCGTCGGCATGCTGGAGGCGTTCGCCGACGCGTGGCCGGCCAACTTGCCGCAGCCCAGCGGGCTGTCCCTGGCGCGCGGCCGGGCGCTGCTGCGGCTGGCCGGCGCGGCCCCCGACCGCGAGCGCGCCCGCACCTACGCCCGGCAGGCCGCGACCTCGCTGGACCTCGGGCGCGCCGGGCTCGAAGCCGAGGGCGCGACGGCCGAGGTGCTCGCCCGGGCCGCGCTCGACGTGGTGGACGCGCTGCTGGTCGCCGAGGAGGGGCCGGAGCAGGCCGCCGCACTGGTGGCCGAGGCGCTGGCCCTGGCTTCGGACCGGCCGCTGCGCGCGGAGGTCCTGGCCCGTGACGCGCGGCTGTGCGTGCGGCGGTACGAGGCGGCCGGCGCCGGGCGCGGCGACGTCGCCGAACTGGACGCGGCGGCCGAGCGGTTCGCCGAGGCGAGCCGGCTGCTCACCCGCGATCGCGCCGGCTACAGCGACCTGATCGCCGAGTGGGGCACGGTGCTCATCGAGCGCGCCGAGCGGCCCGGTGGCGACGCTCACGTCTTCGAGGCGGTACGGGTGCTGCGGGACTGTCGCATGGAGACCCCGGCCGGCGACCCCCGGTTGCCGGAGCGGCTGATGATGCTGGGGCGCGCCCTGGCCATCCGCTACCGCGAGGCCGAGGACCTGGTGGACCTGCGCGAGGCGGAGTACCTGTTCGGGCTCGCCGCGCACGGCGCCGACGACCCGCTGCTGCGCGCCCGCTGCTGGCTCCAGTTGGGCGAGGCCCACCGCAGCACCTACCGGCACACCCGACGCGCGGAGCGGCTCGACCAGGCGGCCGACGCGTACCGGCGGGCGGCGGAGGCCGCGAGCGCGGACGACCCGGGCCAGGGCCCGGCCCGCGCGGACGGCGCCCCCGTCGACCCCGAGGCGGCGCGGCTGGCGGCTACGGCGCACCACTGGCGCGGCGTCGTCTACGAGACGGGCCAGCGTCCCCGGGCCGCGCGCACCGCGTACGAGTCGGCCCTCGCGCGGTGGCGCGCGCTCCCGGACGGTGGCGGCGCGCTGGGCCGGCGCACGGCCGAGCGCCTGGCGGACCTCGCTCGCGGCCGATAGCGGCCCCCGCCACGGACGCGGGTGTTTCCAGCACCACCCGTCGGGGAATGCCCGGTGGGCCGTGACGCGGGGAGGGTGAGGCTGACATGAGCCGGGACAGCACTGCACACGAGGCAACCGCACAGCACACGGGCGAGACGGGCCGGGCCGGGGCCGAGGGGTCGGCGGGGCCGCTGCCGGACGTTCTCGGCCTCGATCTGGCCACCCTGCGCACGCTGGAGCATCCCGTCCTCGACGAGGTGCTCGGCGAGCTGCGCGACCGGGTGGCCCAACCACGGGAAATGCTGTGGGCGTTCAACAGCGCCTGCTGACCGCCGCCACAGCGGGGGCGCCCGACCGGCGCACTCACCCGACGCACCCGAGCGCCGGTGCGCCTTCCGCGCCCGGGCGCACCGGGCCGCGACCGGCGCCCAAGCCGGGCCCGGCCGCGCTCCGTGGCGCCGCCGCGTGCTCCGGCGTACGCCTGTGACCAGGCGCGTTCGCCGCGCGGTGGGCCGCGCGGAGCCGCCCGGTCGCCTCCGGGCATGCTTTCCGCCCGGCCGTGTGGGGTAGTGGACAGAGGGGCATCGCCGGGGGCGGCGCCCACCGCGCGCGGGCCAACGGGCGGCGCGCGCGGCCGAGTCGGGGCACCGCTCAGGCGGCGCCGGTGGGGCCGGGAGACGGCCGAGGGGGCCTGGTACAGCGTGCGTCGCGGGCCGTGCGCGGTGCGGTACGGGTGCGCGGCGCGGTGTGTGGTCGAGGTGGCGGTGGGGTGGCGCCGGAGCGCCCAGCGGGACGGTGAGGGGGATGAGGAGCAGTGGAGGGAGCGGCGGGGGAGCGGCGGCCCGTATCGACCGCCGCCACGGCCCCACACCGAGCGGCCATCCCCGTGCCCGCTCCGCGCGCCCCCGCCCGGCTTCCCGCCCAGGCCCACTCCGCGGACCGGGCCCCGGCACCGGCCCCCGACGCCCGCGCCGGGCCCGCTGCCGTCGGTGCGCCACGGGTTCCCTTCCGGCAGTTCATCCTCAAGGTCAACGGCCGGTGCAACCTCAACTGCCGCTACTGCTACCTCTACGCGGGCCCGGACGGCGGCTGGCGCCACCGGCCGGCCGGCGCCAGCGACGCCGTGCGCGCGCGGGTCGCCCACCGCATCGCCGAACACGCCAGCGCGCACAGCCTGCGCGAGATCTCCCTCGTCCTGCACGGCGGTGAGCCGCTGCTCGCCGGGGCCGACGCCCTGGCCGCCACCGTCGGACAGGTGCGCGCGGCCGTGCCGGCAAGCTGCGCGGTGCACGCCGTCATCCAGACCAACGGCACCCTGCTCACCGAGGCCGGCCTGCGCACCCTGCGCGCCGCCGGCATCCGCGTCGGAGTGAGCCTGGACGGCGGCCTGGAGCGGCACAACCGGGAGCGGGTCGACCACGCAGGCCGCCCGTCCTGGACGGCCGCGACGCGCGGCCTGCGCCTGCTGGCCGGGCACCCGGAGGCGTACGCCGGCGTGCTGTGCGTCGTGGACGTGGCCGGCGACCCGGCCGAGGTGTACGCGTCGCTGCTCGCCTTCGAACCGCCGATGCTGGACTTCCTGCTCCCGCACGGCAACTGGAGCGCCCCGCCACCCGGGCTGACCGCCGCGGGCCTTGGCCGCGCCCCCTCGTCCGCCGCCCGCGCGGCCCCGTACGGGCGGTGGCTGGCCGCCGTCTTCGACCAGTGGTGGCGCGCGGACCGGCGCCGGGTGCGGGTGCGGCTGTTCGAGGAGTGTCTGGCGCTGCTGCTCGGGCTGCCGGCCGCGACCGAGTCGCTCGGCCTCCAGCCGTTCACGGCGGCGGTGGTGGAGACCGACGGCGCCATCGAGCAGAGCGACGCGCTGAAGTCCGTGTACGAGGGCGCCGCAGCCACCGGCCTCGACGTCTTCCGGCACTCCTTCGACGACGCGCTGGCCCACCCCGGCGTCGCCGCCCGGCAGGCCGGCGCCGCCGCGCTCGCCGCCGACTGCCTGCGCTGCCCCGTGGTGCGGGTCTGTGGCGGCGGCCACTACGCGCACCGGTACGGCGCCGGCGCCGGCTTCCGTCACCCGTCCGTGTACTGCGCGGACCTGCGTCACCTGATCGAGCACATCGCGGGCCGCGTCACCGAGGCGGCGGGCGCGTGAACGAGCCGGTCCCCACGTGGATGCTCCGCGAACTCGGCCGGGCCGACGGCGGGGCGCGAACCCTCGGCGCCCTCGTCGACGGCCAACACGCCCGCCGCCTGCTGCTGTTGCGGCTGCTCCTGGACGCCGTGCGCACGGCGCCGGCCACCGTGCTCCCGCCCGCCGCCGCCGCGCTCGCCCACGAGCACTGGACACTCCTCGAAGACGTCGACCGCGCCGCCCCCGAAGCGGCCCGCGCGGCCCTGTACTACCCGCTGGCCGGCCCCTGGGCCGAGCGCTGCGTACGCGGCCTGACCGGACCGCCACCGCTGTCGCCCGCGCAGCAGCCGCCACCACCGGCCGGCGCCGGCCGTCCCGGGCAGCCGGCGGTCGCCGCGGACCTCGCCCACCTCGGGGGGTTCGCCGTGGCCGCGGCGGCGCGCGGCGGACGTACCTTCCGTACCCGCCTGGCCGTCCGGGCGGGCCAGGTCACGCTGCCCGCGCTCGGCGCCCTGCGAGTGCGCCCCGCCGCTCCGAGCGCGCCCCCGCCACGCGGCGAGCCACCGCCCGCCGGTCGCCGCGGGGCGGGCCCCGCCCCACACCCAGCCCGCCCCGGCCCGTACGCCGCCGCCGGGAACACCGTGTGGGTGCGGGGCGCGGAGGGCGTGCTGACCGTGTCCGGGGCCGGCATCGCGCCGGCCGTGCTGCGGCCCGACGGGCGCGGCGGCTGGCGCTCGGACGACCCGCGCTGGCGCCCGGTGCACGCGCTGGCGGACGGCCCCGTACGCATACTCCTCGACGACGCCGACCCCTACCGCGCGGTGGACGACGAGGCCCGGCAGCACGGCCTGTTCGACTTCGGCACGCTCACCGTGGGCCAGCGCGAGCGGTGGCACGCGACCTGGCGCGCCGCGCTGCCCCTGCTGACCCTGACCGGGCAGCGCCCCCTGGTGGACGCCGGCCTGTTGAGCTGCGTCATCCCCATGACCCGGCCGCCCGGGGCCGCGCGGCGCGCCGACGGCGCCGCGCACTCCAGCGGCACCCGCCGCGAGGCGTTCGGCGCCGTGCTGGCCAGCGCGCCCGGCGGGCCCGCCACGCTGGCGGCGACGCTGGTGCACGAGCTGCACCACGCCAAGCTGGCCGCCGTCAGCGACCTCACCCCGCTGCACACCGCCGGCCCCCCGCGTCGCTACTGGGCCCCCTGGCGCCCCGACGCCCGCCCCTTCGACGGCCTGTTGCACGGGGCGTACGCCCATCTGGCGCTGGCCGACTACTGGCAGCGGGTGGCGCTCGCCCCGGTCGACCCGGAACTGCGCGACCTGGCCTGGGCCGAGCACGCGCGCTGCCGCGAGCAGGTGGGGGCGATACTGCCCACCCTGTCGGGCTCGCGCCAACTCACCTCGGCTGGCAGGGTGTTACTCGAGGAGCTGGTCGCGCTGCACACGAGGATGAAGGGCACGCCCCCGCCGGCGAGGTACCTGGCGCGTGCGGCGGCCTACGTGGAAACGGCCCGTCTCACCTGGCGGAGGCAGCACACACGATGAACTGCCCAGGGGTGAAACGCGGGTGTATGTTCCCCACACAGTGGCTGACGGGTCGTCGGATGGACCCGGGCGCTGTTCAGATCGCATGGAGCAACACGAGGGAGACGGTCGGATGGCCGTAGTGCGCAAGTCCCCTGCTGCCGCCGAACGGCAGCCCGTCACCATCAGCTACGCCGGCTTCAACCGCGCCTGGGCCGCCTGGATCGGTGACCGGCTCGAACGCCACGGCCACCGGGTCGCCTTCCAGCGCTGGGACCCGCCGGTCGAGACGCCGCTCGAAGACGCGCTGCGCGACCTGATGCTCGCCGAGGGGCGGATCCTCCTCCTGCTGAGCGACTGGTACTTCCGGCTCGGCCCGCGCACCCACGACCAGTGGAACCACGCGCTGCGCACCGTCGTCGCGCCCAACACCGACCGGTTCGCGGCCGTCACCGTCACCGACGCCGCCATGCCCACCGCGACCGCGGCCCTCAACGTCACCGAACTCGGCGTCGCGGGCCCCCGCGAGGCCGAGCGCAGGCTCCTGGCCCGCCTCGGCACCCCCTACAGCGCGGCCCCGGCCACCGCCGCCGAGCCCACCGGCCCCCGCTTCCCCCGTGACCAGCCGCGCGTCTGGGGCGGCGTGCCGCGCCGCAACATCCGCTTCACCGGACGCGAGGGCGCGCTGAGCGAGATCTACCACCAGCTCAACGGCGCCGAGGCCAGCGCCGCGGTGGTCACGCTGCTCGGCATGTCCGGCGTCGGCAAGACCCAGACCGCCGCCGAGTACGTGTACCGCTTCGGCTCCGAGTACGACATGGTCTGGTGGGTCCCCGCCGACCAGCGCGGCACGCTGCGCCAACGGCTGGCCGAACTCGCCCCCGCGCTCGGCCTGAGCGCCGGCCCCGAGTACGGCGAGCGGCTGCGCGCCGTGCACGACGCGCTGCGCCGCGGCACCCCCTACAGCCGCTGGCTGCTCGTCCTGGACGGCGCCGACGACCCGGAGACCGTCGCCGACCTGCTGCCCAGCGGCCCCGGCCACGTGTTGATCACCTCGCAGAACCGGGACTGGGACGAGCACAACACGTCCCTGGTCGAGATCCCCGTCTACGAGCGCGAGGAGAGCGTGGCCTTCGTCCGCCGCCGCGCGCGACGCATCTCCGCGCACGAGGCCGACCTGCTCGCCGACGCGCTGGGCGACCTGCCGCTCGCCCTCGACCAGACCGCCGGCTCGCTCAACGACTCGACCATGCCGGTCGAGGAGTACATCGAACTGCTGCGCACCGGCGCCGACATCGAGGTGGGCCTCAAGGTCGCGGCCGACTTCCCCATGACGTACTACACCGCCTTCTCGATACTGCTCAACCGGCTGCGGGAGTCCGTGCCCGAGGCGGTCGACCTGCTGCGGCTGTGCTCCTTCTTCGCCCCGGGCCCGGTCCCGCTCGGGCTGCTGCGCGAGCTGCCGGCCCGCGACCTGCCCGAGCAGTTGCGCGGCCTGATGGACGACCCGCTGCGCTGGACGTCCTCGATCAGCAAGCTCGTGCAGTACTCGGTGGTGCGCACCGAGAACCCCGAGGACGGCACCGACGAGCCCACCGCCGGCACCGAGGTGCTGCACCTGCACCGCATGGTCCACCAGACCGTGCGGGCCGGCATGCCCGAGGAGGACCGCGCCGAGTACTCCCGGGTCGCCCGCCGGGCGCTGGCCAACTCCGACCCGGGCCGCCCCACCGACACCCGGCTGTGGCCCCGGTACGCGGAACTCGTCCCGCACCTGGAGGCGTCCGGCTCCTACGTCAGCACGCACGGCGCCGTGCAGCGCCTGGTCCTCAACTGCCTGCGCTACCTCTTCCTGAGCGGCGAGTACCGCACCGGCCTCCAGATCGCCGAGCGGGTCACCCCGAAGTGGCACGAGCTGCTCGGCCCCACCCACCCGCGCGTCTGGGACCTCGCGTACCACCACGTCAACCTGCTGCGCTCGGTCGGCCGGTACGCCGAGGCCGAGCAGCTCGACCGGGCCGCCGCCGACCACCTGCGCGCCGAGCGCGGCGAACACGACCTCGACCTGCTGCGCGCGGTCACCGGGCTCGCCGCCGACCTGCGCGCGCTCGCCCGCTACGACGAGGCGCTCGACCTCCAGCAGTCGGTGCTGCGCGAGTACACCGACCTCGTCGGCGAACAGGACTCGCGCACGCTGGGCGCGCTGAACAACCTCGCCGTCTCCTACCGCGTGCTCGGCCGGTACACGGAGGCTCTGGAGATGGACCGGCGCGCCCTGGAGGCCCGCCGCGAGCACTTGCGCCCCCGGCACAACTGGACCCTGTTCTCCGAGATCAACTACGCCTGGGACCTGCGCCTGCTCGGCCGCTACGAGGAGGCCATCTCCATCCAGGAGCCGAGCGTCGAGGTGCACCGGGACGTGATGGGTCCCGACAACCCGCAGACGCTGCGCGCCGAGCACAACCTGGCGATGTGTCTGTACCGGCAGGGGGACCGCACCCGTGGCATCACCCTGCTCGGCGACGTGTTGGAGCGCTGCGAGCGGGTGCTGGGCGACACCGACCCGCTCACGCTGATGGCCGCCTCCAGCTACGGCTGCATGCAGCGCGAACACGGTGACCTGGACCTGGCCCGCCGGCTGGGCGAGGGGGTGCTCAACCGCTACCGCGAGATGCTCGGCCCCCGCCACCCGTACGCCGTCGGCAGCTCCGTCAACCACGCGCTGGTGCTGCGGGCCGCGGGGGAGCGGCAGCCGTCGGCGATGCTGGTCGAGGAGGCGCTGGTCACCATGACCGCCGCGGTCGGCGAGCGGCACCCGTGGACGCTGGGCGTCGCCCTCAACGCCACCGCGACCCGCAACCTGATGGGCGACCCGGAGGGCGCCGCCGAGCTGAGTCGCAGGACCAGCCAACTGGCCGCCGAGGTCCTGGGCTCCCAGCACCCGTTGGCGCTCTCGTGTCAGGTGGCGCTCGCGGCCGACCTGCGCGTGCTGCGCGACCGGCAGCAGGCCGAGAAGGTGGAGGAGGCGGCGCTGAGCGCGCTCTCCGACACCCTCGGCTCCCAGCACGTGCACACCATCTCGGCCCGCTCGCGGGCCAGGCCGTTCTGGGACTTCGAGAACCACGCGCACTAGCCACGCCGCCCGGCCCGGCCGGGCGGCCGTTCGCGCCGCCGCCCGGCCCGGGGCCGGCGGCGGGCTGACCAGATCGGTCCGCCGCCAGCCTGGATCGGGCCTGTCGACCGCCCGTACGCGCTGGCCACCATGGGTGGCATGAAGCGAGCACTCATCGTCATCGATGTCCAGGAATCCTTCCGCGCCCTCCCCTCGTGGGAGCGGATCGGCAACCCGAAGATCGCCGAGCCGGTCAACCGACTGGTCCGGCTCGCCCGCGCGAGCGGCGACCTCGTGGTGTGGGTGCTGCACACCGCGCCCGGCAGCGGCACCCCCTTCGACCCCGACTCGGGACACGTCCGCTTCCTCGCGGAGTTGGACGAGCCGGCGCCCGACGAGCCCGTGCTGCGCAAGACGGTGCACAACGCCTTCACCACCACCAACCTCCAGCACCTGCTGACCCGCGCGGGCGTGGGCGAGATGTGGCTGTGCGGCATCCGTACCGAACAGTGCGTGGAGACCACCACCCGGCTCGCCAGCGACCTGGGGTACGCGGCCGTCCTCGTCACCGACGCCACCACCACCAACCCGCTCGGCGGTCTCAGCGCCGAGGAGATCATCGAGCGCACCGAGGTGGCCCTGCGGGACCGGTTCGCCCGCATCGCGACGGTGGCGGAGCTGGCCGCCGAACAGGGATCATCGACCGGGTGAGCCACGTCGTCTTCGTCCTGCTGCCCCAGGTCCACCTGCTCGACGTCGCCGGGCCGGCCCAGGTCTTCGGCACGGCGGTGAGCTGCGGGCAGCCCTACCGGCTCAGTTACGTGGCCGAACACGAAGACGTACCCAGCGCCCAGGGGCTGCCGCTGACCGCCGGGACCCGGTGGCCGACGCTGGGGCCGGGCGACCTCGTCGTGGTCCCCGGCTGGCAGACGACCACGCTGCGCGCGGGGCCGGGCCCCGGCCCCGCGCTCCTGGAGCGGATGCGCGCGCACCACGCCGCGGGGGGCACCGTGGCCAGCGTGTGCGCCGGGGCGGAGGCGCTGGGCCGAGCCGGCCTCCTGGACGGCCGCCGCTGCACCACCCACCACGCGCACCAGGACGAGCTGGCCGCCCGCTACCCGCGGGCCACCGTCGTCCGCGACGTGCTGTTCACCTCCGACGACCGGGTGGTGACCTCGGCGGGCATCGCCAGCGGCATCGACCTGGCGCTGCACCTGCTCTCCGTACGACACGGCCCGGCGCTGGCCGCCCGGGTCGCGCGCGGCATGGTCGTCTACGCCCGCCGCAACGGCCACGAACCGCAGACCAGCGCCATGCTGCGGCACCGCGCGCACCTGGACGACACCGTCCACCGCGTCCAGGACCTCATCGACGCCCGCTTCACCGAGCCCCTGACGCTCGCCCGGCTGGCCGACCACGCCGGCGTCAGCCAACGCACCCTGACCCGGCTCTTCGGCCGCGCCACCGGCGGCCTGACTCCGCTGCGCTACCAGCAGACGCTGCGCCTGGAGCGCGCCGCGCACCTGATCAGCCACGGCGCGACGGTGGAGGCCGCCGCGCGGGACGTGGGCTTCGAGGACGCCCGCATGCTCCGCAGGCTGCGCGCCCGCGCCGCTTGAGCCCCGCGCCACCTGACGCCAGCGCCGCGCCGCCCCGGGGGCCGCCCCCGCCTCGTCTTCCGCTCCGAGCCCGCCGCGCCCCGGGGCCACCTCGGAGCCGCCCCCCGCCACGCGCGAGGGCCCGGCCCCGTTCGGAAACGGGGCCGGGCCCTTGCTTCGTACCGCTTCAACGGCCCGCGCGGCCGGCTTCCGCTCTCAGCGGGTGCCGGCCGCACGTCGCCACTAGAGGTCGAACACCTCGTTGACCAGTGCCTGCTGCTCGGCCTGGTGCCGCTTGTTGGAACCGACGGCCGGGGACGAGGAGTGCGGCCGGGAGACCCGACGCAGTCGCTCGGCCGGCGGCAGGTCGGCGCCCACGCCCAGGTCCAGGTGGTCGATCAGGTTCAGCGCGATGAACGGCCAGGCGCCCTGGTTGCCGGGCTCCTCCTGCGCCCAGACGTACTGCTGCACGCCCGGGTACTTGGCCATCTCGGCCTGGAGCTCCTTGCCGGGCAGCGGGTACAGCCGCTCGATACGGACCAGCGCCGTGTCGTTCGCGCCCCGCTTGTCCCGCTCGGCGACCAGGTCGTAGTAGACCTTGCCGGAGCAGAAGACGACCTTGCGCACGTTCGCCGCGTTGGCCTCGGCCACCGGGTCGCCGATCACCGGGCGGAAGCCGCCGGTGGTGAACTCCTCCGTCTTGGAGGCCGCCGCCTTCAGCCGCAGCAGCATCTTCGGCGTGAAGATGATCAGCGGCTTGTGGTGCGGGTTGTGCACCTGCCAGCGCAGCAGGTGGAAGTAGTTCGACGGCAGTGTCGGCATGGCGACGGTCATGTTGTTCTGCGCGCACAGCTGCAGGAAGCGCTCGGGGCGGGCCGAGGAGTGGTCCGGGCCCTGGCCCTCGTAGCCGTGCGGCAGCAGCAGCGTGACGCCGGAGGTCTGGCCCCACTTCTGCTCGGAGGAGGAGATGAACTCGTCCACGACGGTCTGCGCGCCGTTGACGAAGTCACCGAACTGCGCCTCCCACATGACCAGCGACTCCGGCCGGGCCAGCGAGTAGCCGTACTCGAAGCCCATCGCCGCGTACTCGCTCAGCAGCGAGTCGTAGACGTTGTACCGGGCCTGGTCCTCGGAGAGGTAGAGCAGCGGGGTGTAGTCCTCGCCGGTCTCCCGGTCCACCAGCACCGCGTGGCGCTGGCCGAACGTGCCGCGCCGCGAGTCCTGGCCGGCGAGCCGCACCGGCGTGCCCTCCATCAGCAGCGAGCCGATGGCCAGCGTCTCACCCATGCCCCAGTCGATCGTGTCGTCCTCGATCATCGCCATCCGGCGCTGGAGCTGCGGCAGCAGCCGCGGGTGGACCGTGACCCGGTCGGGCACGTTGACCTGCGACTCGGCGATCCGCTTGATGACCTCCCGGGAGACCGCGGTCTCCACGTGCACCGGGAACTCGGCCTGCGGCTGCGGCACCTCCGCCGGGGCGGGGGCCGACGTGGCGTCCCGCACCTCGGTGAAGACCTTCTCCAGTTGACCCTGGAAGTCCTGCAGCGCCTGCTCGGCCTCCTCCAGCGTGATGTCGCCCCGGCCGATCAGCGACTCGGTGTACAGCTTGCGCACCGAGCGCTTCTTGTCGATCAGGTCGTACATCAGCGGCTGGGTGAAACCGGGGTTGTCGGTCTCGTTGTGGCCACGGCGGCGGTAGCAGATGAGGTCGATGACCACGTCCTTGTTGAACGCCTGGCGGAACTCGAAGGCCAGCCGCGCGACGCGGACCACGGCCTCCGGGTCGTCACCGTTCACGTGGAAGATCGGCGCCTCGATCATGCGGGCCACGTCGGTGGCGTACATCGAGGAGCGGGACGCGGCCGGGGCGGCGGTGAAGCCGACCTGGTTGTTGATGACGATGTGCACGGTGCCGCCGGTGCGGTAGCCGCGCAACTGCGACATGTTCAGCGTCTCCGCGACGACGCCCTGGCCCGCGAAGGCCGCGTCACCGTGCAGCGCCACCGGCAGCACGGTGAAGTCCGTGCCGCCCTTGCCGATGATGTCCTGCTTGGCGCGCGCGACACCCTCGACGACCGGGTCCACCGCCTCCAGGTGGGAGGGGTTGGCGGTCAGCGAGACCTGGATCTGCTCGCCGTCCAGGCCCGTGAAGGTGCCCTCGGCGCCCAGGTGGTACTTCACGTCGCCGGAACCGTGCATCGACTTCGGGTCGAGGTTGCCCTCGAACTCCCGGAAGATCTGCGCGTACGACTTGCCGACGATGTTGGCCAGCACGTTCAGCCGGCCACGGTGGGCCATGCCGATGACGACCTCGTCCAGGCGCGCCTCGGCGGCCGAGTCGATCACGGCGTCGAGCAGCGGGATGACCGATTCGCCGCCCTCGAGCGAGAACCGCTTCTGGCCGACGTACTTGGTCTGCAGGAACGTCTCGAACGCCTCGGCCGCGTTCAGCCGGCGCAGGATGCGCAGCTGCTCCTCGCGCTCCGGCTTGGAGTGCGGGCGCTCCACCCGGTCCTGGATCCACTTGCGCTGCTTCGGGTCCTGGATGTGCATGAACTCGATGCCGGTGGTGCGGCAGTACGAGTCCCGCAGCACGCCGAGGATGTCGCGCAGCTTCATCATCGACTTGCCGGAGAAGCCGCCGACCGCGAACTCGCGCTCCAGGTCCCACAGCGTGAGCCCGTGCTCGGTGATGTCCAGGTCGGGGTGCTTGCGCTGGCGGTACTCCAGCGGGTCGGTGTCGGCCATGACGTGGCCGCGGACCCGGTAGGAGTGGATCAGCTCGAAGACGCGGGCGGCCTTGGTGACATCGTCGTCGTGCGAGGCGTCGATGTCCCGCAGCCAACGGATCGGCTCGTACGGGATGCGCAGCGACTTGAAGATGTCGTCGAAGAACTCGTTCTCGCCCAGCAGCAACTGGTTCATCACGCGCAGGAACTCGCCGGAGGCGGCGCCCTGGATCACGCGGTGGTCGTAGGTGCTGGTCAGCGTCATGACCTTGGCGACACCGAGGCGGTTCAGGGTGTCCTGCGAGGTGCCCTGGAACTCCGCCGGGTAGTCCATCGCGCCGACGCCGATGATCAGGCCCTGGCCGGGCATCAGCCGCGGCACCGAGTGCACGGTGCCGATGCCGCCCGGGTTGGTCAGCGACGCGGTGACTCCGGTGAAGTCCTCCATCGTCAGCTTGTTGTCCCGGGCCCGGCGGACGATGTCCTCGTACGCCTGCCAGAACTCGAAGAAGTTGAGCGTCTCGGCCTTCTTGATCGCCGCGACGACGAGCTGCCGGTCACCGTTGGGCTTGACCAGGTCGATGGCGAGGCCGAGGTTGATGTGCTCCGGCTTGACCAGCGTCGGCTTGCCGTCCTTCTCCGTGAAGGAGTAGTTCATCGACGGCATGGCCTTCAGCGCCTGCACCATGGCGAAGCCGATGAGGTGCGTGAAGGACACCTTGCCGCCGCGGGCGCGCTTGAGGTGGTTGTTGATGACGATGCGGTTGTCGAACAGCAGCTTCACCGGAACCGCGCGCACGGACGTGGCCGTGGGCAGTTCGAGCGAGGCGTTCATGTTCTTCGCGACCGCGGCCGACGGGCCGCGCAGCGTCACCAGCTCGGGCCCGGCGCTCGGTGTCTCCTGCTTCGCGGCGGGCTTGGGGGCCGGCCGGTCGGCGGGGGTGGCCTTGGCGGGCGCGGCCTTGGCGGCGGGCGCGGCCTTGGCCGGCTCCGCCTTCGCGGGCGCGGGTTGCGCGGCGGCGGGTTGCGCCGCGGCGGGTGCCGGGGCGCTGGCCGCGGGTTGCCCGGCGGCCTGGGGGGCGCTCGCGGGCGCCTGCGGTGTGGCCGGGGCGGAAGCGTTCGGTGCGGCCCCGGTTCCCGGGCCCGGCGGAGCTGCTACTCCCCCCGCCGCTGCCGGGGCCGACGCCCCGTCCTTGCCCGGCTTGTAGTCGGCGAAGAAGTCCCACCAGGCTCGGTCTACCGAGTTCGGGTCCTGGAGGTACTGCTGGTAGATCTCGTCGACGAGCCACTCATTGGGTCCGAACTCGGCGGGCGGGGTCTTCCCCTGCCCGTCGGGGTCGGTCGAGATGCTCGAAGTGTTGGGGGACTGTGGCGACACGGCGGCAACCGCCCTCTTCCGCTTCCTAAGGTGGTGGACAGCGGAAATAAAGGCTACGCCTGTTGGGACGTTTGGTGCAGGCCGCACGGGCCATGCGTCGCATACATCACATTGATCGACGGGTTTCGAGGCATGACTTGGCGGGAAACACACGGGGTTCCCCGCATGACACCCGTACCAGGCAAGGGCGCGCCGCGCCCGCACTCGGTCGAATGCGTGCTTCCGTCACCGACCATACGTCAACGTGCCTCCCGCACGTTGCCCGGAAGAGTGACCTGGATCCGGCACCCCCGGGGGGATTCGGCCACTCTGATCCGACCTCCGTGGAGATCCACGGCCCAGCGAGCGATGGCCAGGCCGAGCCCGGTGCCGCCGTCGCTACCGGGACCCTTGTGCTCGGGCCCGCCCCGGTTGAAACGCTCGAAGACACGGTGCCGCTCGGCCTCGGGAATCCCCGGCCCCTCGTCCAGCACCTCGAGCACCAGGCTCTGTGGCGCCTCGCCGCCGCGCGCCCGCACCGTGACCCGGCCGCGCCGGGGGCTGTGCTTGATCGCGTTGTCGATCAGGTTGGCCACCACCTGGTGCAGTCGCTCCGTGTCCGCCGTCGCGGTGAGGTCGAGGGGCGAGACGTCCAGGTGCAGGTGCACGTCCCCGCGCGCGCTCACCCCGGACGAACCGGCCGCCGCCGCGCGCGCCCCGCTGGCCATGCTGGCCTCCTTGAGGATGCCCGCCAGATACGGCCACACCTCGAAGGAGCGCGCGTGCAACGGCACCACGCCGTTGTCGAGGCGCGACAGGTCGAGCAACTGCTCCACGAGCCGGCCGAGCCGCTCCGTCTGCTTGAGCGCCGTACGCATCGTCTCCGGATCGGCGTCCGAAACGCCGTCCACCACGTTCTCCAGCACCGCGCGCAACGCCGCGATCGGCGTGCGCAGCTCGTGCGAGACGTTGGCGACCAGTTCCTTACGGTGCCTGTCGACCGCCTCCAGGTCGGCGGCCATGCGGTTGAACGACGCCGCGAGGGCACCGAACTCGTCCCGCCGGCCGGCCGCCCGCACCCGCCGCGTGTAGTTCCCGTGCGCCATCGCCTGGGTGACCTCGGTCATCTCGTCCAGCGGCGCGGTCAGACCGTGCGCCACGAACTGCGTGACCAGGAGCGAGGCGATGATCGAGAAGATCGTGATGATCCGCAGCTCGGTCTCCGACCGCACCGCCACGAACACCAGCAGCGTCGTGATGATCACCGAGACGATCACCAACGCACCCAGAGCGGCCTTCACCGAACGGTACGGATCAAGCGGGCGCAGCGCCTCCCACAACCAGCTCAGCGCCGCCGCGACCCGCTTACGGGCACGCGGGAACCGCCACTTTTGCCCTGCGCGATCCGCCGACTCCGTCACCCACCGCCCTCGCACCGGCATCCGCCACCCTCGCACCGGCATCCGCCACCCTCGCTCGTCCACGCGCCGCTCCCGCCGTTCCGTATGTCGTTCCCTTCGCCACTCCTGCCACTCCCCGCGCCACGACCGCTCCCGCGCCAGCCGCCCCTCGCCCTTGTCGACGCCCGTACCGCGGGTCCCCGCGGCCCTCACGGGTGCCTCGGGCGGCGTGTGGGGGTGATGTGTCCTGTGGGGACGACACCGTTGGCGGGGGCGGTGCTGCGTCCCGTGGGAGCTGCGCCCCTTGTGAGGGCGGTGCATCCCGTGGGAGCTGTGTCTCTCGTGGGGGTGGTGCGTCCTGTGGGAGCTGTGCGTCTCGTGCGGGCGGCGCCTCTCGCGAGGGCTGGGGCAGGGGAGGGGGAGGTCGGGTTCGGGGGAGTGGTGGGTGCGGCGGGGGCAGGGGATGTCCGGGGGGTTGTCGGTGTGGCGGGTGGCGTGGGCGTAGTGGCCTCCGGGAGCTTGGGGCGCGCCGTGCGTGCTGGGCTGCGGGCTTGGTGTGTGGTCGTTGGCGTCGGGTCGGGGGCCGACGCCGGGCTCGCCGGGGAACTGGGCGGGTGGGACCCGCCGGGGAAGCCGGGAAGGCGGGGCACGCTGGAGGAATCGGGCGGGTTGGGGCGACCGGGCGTGCCGTGCGTATTGCCCGCACTCCGCGTATGGGGCCGATCGTGGGGGCCGCGCCCTGCTGGCTGAGTCCCGCGCTGGCCGCGTTCGCCGCGGGCGCTGTGTACGCGGTGTGCGCGGCGCACGCGGCGTCCGCCACGGGCTTCGGGCATGTCGCGCGTGTCGCGTACGTCATGCCTGCTCCGTTCGACTGACGCGGCGCCCCCTGCGGGCCGGGCACGCCCTCGCCAGCCGTGGCCAATCCGGCCCCGGCCTCGGCCTCGATGCGGACCGCTACACCGGCGATAAGCACCGCCCGGACAGGCCGAGCCGCGAGGCGAGCGACACACGTACCCGTGGCGGCGCCGGCCGAACCACGGAAGGCCAAACGCGCGGCAGTACGCCCGACACACGGAGCCCCGGCGGCGCCCTCCGCCAGCCACGCGGTGCTGACCGTGCCCCAGGAGGCGTACTCGTCCATCCCCCCGCGCCTACCGTCTGCCGCGACGAAGGTCGGCGAGGCGCCGGCGGGCGAGGTGTAGGCGGACGAGGCCACGGCATCGAGCAGCGCCACGGCATCGAGCACTGCCACAGCACCGAGCACTGCCGCAGCACCGAGAACTGCCGCAGCATCCGCAGCGACGCTGGCCGGAGCGACCGTTTGCCGCACCGGTCCGGTCGAGACAGTTCGCCCCCACACAGCGTTCCCCGAACTGGCGCACGCGTGGGCGGCTGGGCGGATGTCATTCATGTGGTGCTTGGCCCCGTTCGCTGGTCAGCCCGCATGGTGCGGGGGCGTGCGCATGGTCGTGGGCACGGGCGCGCCCGACCCCGTGGCCGGCCCCACCAGCCGGTCAGTCGGATGCGATCGGTCGATCAGAGCCGAACCTCTGGTCGGAGGTCCTCGGCCGCACGGGCACGGCGGCGCCGACCGGCCTGACACGCGGCCTGCCCGTTCCGGGTGACCGGCCATGGCCTGCCGCGGGCGGCCCGCCGGCCACTAGCGACGGGCCGCGCGGGGCCGACCGGCCGCACCCCGGAGGAGTGCCCGAACCGACAACGGGTGCTCCCGCGCACGGACGGTGCCAGGCGCGCATCGCGGGCGGCGGCCGGGTCCGCCAAGCCGACCCGGCGCTCACCATTCATGCGGCCGGCGTCTCCAAGGCGTACCCGACGCCGTGCACCGTACGGATACGCTCCGCGCCGATCTTGCGCCGCAGCGCCTTGATGTGGCTGTCCACGGTGCGCGTGCCCGACGCGTCGGCCCAGTCCCACACCTCGGCCAGCAACTGCTCTCGTGAGAGGACCGCGCGAGGCGTGTTCGCCAGGCAGACCAACAGATCGAACTCCGTCGGCGTGAGGTGAACGTCCGAACCCCGCACCCGCACCCGCCGCTGCGCGTGATCGATCTCCAACTCGCCGAGCCGCAGGATGCCCGTACGGGGCGTGTGCGCGGCGAGCGCCGCCCGTTCCACCCGGCGCAGGAGCACGTGAACCCGCGCCGCCAGTTCGCGCATCGAGAACGGCTTCGTCATGTAGTCGTCGGCACCGACCCCGAGGCCCACCAACATGTCGGTCTCGTCGTCGCGCGCGGTCAGCATGAGCACCGGCACCGGTCGCTGCGCCTGGACCCGACGGCACACCTCAAGTCCGTCGAACCCCGGCAGCATCACATCGAGCACCAGCAGATCGGGCTGCCACGCCTCGGCCGTGTCCACGGCGGCCGGCCCATCCCCGGCCGTACGCACCTGGAATCCCTCGGCTCGCAGCCGAGCCGCTATGGCGTCGACGATCGTGGGATCGTCCTCTACGACGAGCACCCGGCGCTGCGCCCCATTGGCCCCGTTGGCAGCTCCCGCTGTGCCGCCCAGGCCGTTGTGTGTCTGCTCCATCTGCCCGCCCCTGCTGCGTTGTCCCTTGCCTGGCGCGCCGGGGTTGGTCATCCCTGGCTACCCAGGCAGCATTCGCTGGCAAGCAGCGTAAACGCAGTGTGCTTGGCTCGGCTACGCACCGCGAATCGCGAGGTGAACCACGTCTGGGACGCCTCGGGCAACGGTGATCTCTTCCGTCCGTACGGACGTGAAACCGGCATTCCGCAACGCCTCCTCAAACGCTGTCGACGGCTGCGCGGACCAGATCGCGAGCACTCCGCCGGGGTTGAGCCGCTCCCGGCAGGCCGCGAGCCCCGCGGGAGAGTACAGACCGCCGTTGTCCTCGGTCACCGTCCAGTCCGGGCCATTGTCGATATCCAGACACAGCGCGTCGTACCTCTGCTCCGCGTCGCAGGCGCGGGAACCGCTCACCGGTATCGCCGCCCCGTCCCGTGTGGGCGCGGTCCGCCCCGCACTCCGAGAGGCGGAACCGTGCTCGTCGGCATCGTGCTGGGTACTCGGTGCGGCGCTGTGGTTGGCACTGTCGGGGGACGGCCCGCGCAGATAGGCGACCAGGTCCGTGTGCAGGATCTCGGTCCGTGGGTCGGCGAGGGCGGGCCCGGTGAGTTCGGCGAGCGGTCCCCGCAGATGCCAGTCGATGACCGCCTGTTCCCGCTCGGCGACGACGATGCGCCCCCACCGCGGCTCTGCTACCGCCTCGACCAGTGAGAACCCGACCCCCAGCCCCCCGATCAACACCGCGGGCCGAAAATCCACGTCCTGAGAGCCTCGCCGCATGTGCGAGCCACTCATCCCGCCCGAGTCGCCGCCCGACCCCCCGCCGTGTATCGCGCACCGCGCCTCCGCAGCGAGCACAGACGCCAACTCGTCGCTCGCGGCCGGTACGGAAGCGGTGGTCGGCGAGCTGGCACCGGTCGCAGCCGGGGCGACACTGACATCGCCAACGGAGCCAGAACCGGAGCCGGAGCGGGCGCCCGACTCCGCACCCTGCGTGAGGGCGTTCAGCGCGGCACGGATCAGCAGCCGCTCGGACCGGCCGTCGGAGGTGTCCATCAGGAAGCAACCATTGGCAATGATCTCCCACACGGCTTCCGCGCCCTGCCCACGCCGCCGCAGCACCACCTCCCCGTAGGGCCCCTCACGACGCTCGACGGTCACCGGCCGGTCATCGGTGTCATACGGCGCGGACTCGTACGGCACAGACTCATACGGCGCGGACTCGTACGGCGCGGCGGACATGGCGCTGACCTCCGAAGGTGTGGCGGCACAAGGCTGACGGGCGGAACCGGGCCATTTTCGCCACAGCCGGGTGAGGCGGTCCAACGCGATAGGAACGCGTTGCCGGGCCAACGCGGCGCGAGCCCGTAAGCCCGCCACCCAGCGGGCGATGAAAACGAGCCCTGCGGGGTTGTCTACAGTGGCGATCATCACACTCCTTTCCTGGGGCATGTGGTTCCCGTTTGGCAGAGGGTGGAGCCTTGCGGCGCGTGGCCGCGCCATTCGTGAGAGGGGCTTCAAGGGCGGTGACCTGGTCGAAGACACCCGCTGAGTCGGCCGGCGATACGCCGCGCCGCACCGCCTGGCCCCGCTCGGTCTGGTCCCGCTTCGCCTGGTCTGGTTCCGCCTGGTCTCGCTCCGCCCGTCCCCGCACCGCGTGGGACCGGGCTATCGCCCCTCCGAACCTCACGTCCGACCACCCCCCTCTCCCGTACGACGAAACCCGCGACGAGCCCCGGTCGGACCGCCCCGCGCGCCACGCTCCTACACCTGCCACCGCCACACCCGCCCGCGCCGCACTCACGCCTCGCGCGCCCGCGCTCCGCGCACTCACGCTGGACGTGCTCGCTTCCCACCCGGCCCCGTCGGACGCACTCACGCCCCACGCGCACACGTCTCACGCGCTCACCCCTGGCCCGCGTACCTCCCAAGCACTCTCACTTGACGCCATCGGCCCGGCCTCATCGTCCGGATCGCTCGACTCGGCGCCCTTGGTCACTGGCTCAGACGGCCCGGCCGGCTCATCCGACTCGTCGTTCTCCGGCCGACCCGTCACGCCACCCCCTCCTCCGGCGCGGTCTGCCGCGACGACCAGCGCCGGGACCTCACACTTCCTCGCCCCTCGACCCGCAGTTGAGGCCGCCCGTGCCGAGATCGAGCGGCCCTCGACTCGTCCCGTGGCCGTGACGCCCGCTCACCGCGAGTCCCATGCACCCCATATCGCCATGGCGCACACCGCCTCGTGTGTCGCCGTATCAGATGCGACCGCTCCTCACGCCGCTCCGCCCGGGAAGGTGAGCGCCGCACCACGGGCGGCGGTGCCGACGGCGAACACACCCCACCTACCTGCGGCCTCGCGCCGCACCGTGCCCGGCACGGGAGATGGCGGGCGACGCCCTCGCCCAGAGTCGGCGACGCGGCCCAGACGTTGGCGGACGAACCCTGGCACTGGGTGGTCCCCGGCCCTCGCCTGGCGTGACAGGCGGGAGTGGGGTGCGCGGCTGGCATCTGCCCTGCCGAGGCCCGCCCGTACGCCCTTCACGTTCTGCTACGCCGTCGTGCTGCTGGTCACCGGCCTGTTCGTCACGTTGGGCGATCCGGGAGCGGTGAACGGTGCGCTGGAGGGTTCCAGCTCCGACGCCTCGAACCTCGCGCATCGGCCGCTGTTCGCGCTGGTAACCAGCGGTATCTGGGTAGCGGGCGGACTCACGTCACCGTCCATCGTGCTCTTCCCTTTCGTGTTGGGCGCGCTGGAGCGTCGGGTGGGCGCTTGGCGCACGGCTGCGGTGTTCGCACTCGGGCATGTGCTGGCCACGCTGTTCACGGAGTTGCCGGTCGCCGCTTCCGTGGCCTCCGGTCATCTACCGCCCAGCTCTCTTGATCGGCTCGACTACGGGATCAGCTATGGGCTGTTGGCGAGTCTGGCGGCGCTGGCTGGCCTCCTCGTGCGATGGGTTCGGTGGGCGGTTCTGGTGAGCCTGGGGGCGGTGCTCGCGTGGGACCTGATGGAACTCGCTGACCCCCTCACGAACTGGGGCCATGTGCTCGCCGTGCTCATCGGGTTGGCCTGCTGGTCGCCGCTGCGCAGTCGATCGACGCGGCACCTAGAGCAGCGCTGATCCGCGCGGAGCGACAGTGGCGCGGCCAGAGCTGCGGTGACGCCGCGGTAGCGCTGACGCCCCGCCGGGTGGTTGATGAGGTAGGCGGGTGGAACCGTGGCCGGCGCACGGTCCCACCAGCAGGGCGGGCTACCTCTGGTCGGATTGGGCAGCGGGCTCGGGGAGTGAGAAGAGGGAGAGGAAGCGCTCGACCGCGGTCAGGTCACCCTTTACGGCCAGGTCGCTCGCATGTGTCGCCTCCGTCATGTCACGCCCCCCGTATATGACGGAGGCGAGCGCGTCAGGGGGCCCCTCTATCGTCGCGTCCGGCGCCGACGTTGTACCTCTGTCGATCTCGAACACGCCGTCCGCGACCCTGGCGTGGAAGCTGTGCTGGCCCAGGTGCAGCTCGTACACCGCCTGGACACCGCTGGCCGCTTCGGGGTCGAAGTTCGTCCTGAGAGAGAGGACGAACGAGGTCGGGCTGATGCTCGCGTCGCGCTGATGGGCGGGGGACCGGGCTCCCCAGCGGCCGAGGTCGCGAATGATCGGCTCCAGCTCAAGGCCCCACTCGGTGAGTTCGTACACCCGAGCGTTGGCCGGAGGCGGAAGCGTGCGGCGATACACGACGCCTGCCTCCTCCAGCTCGTCGAGTCGGTGGGAGAGGACGTTGGTGCTGATGCCGGGCAGGTCGGCGCGCAGGTCGCCGTATCGCTTGGGACCCAGGAGGAGTTCGCGCACCACCAGGAGGGCCCAGCGTTCTCCGACGAGGTCGAGGGCATGCGCCGTGCCGCATGCGTCGTGGTAACTCCGCTTCGTGGCCATGGCGCCATCCTACGCGAGCAACTCCTGAAAAGAAAGCATCCACTTGTTTTTTAGGAGTAAGGCTTGCTACCTTGTCTTCACGGCCCCCTGGAGCGGTTGCGGGGATGTCCCAGTGCGGCACGGTGCCTGGCCGGCGTGGCCAGGGTCGTCATCGATCAGAGGAGTCACCGCGATGCGTACGGCCTTCATCAACCTGCCGGTCAGCGACGTCAAGCGATCCGTGGAGTTCTTCGGACGGTTGGGCTTCGAGTTCAACGACGAGTTCTCCGACGAGAAGACGTCGTGCATGATCGTTGAGCAGAACATCTTCGTCATGCTCCTCGAAGAGGACCGCTTCAAGGACTTCGTCAACGGCGACATCGCCGACGCCAAGAGGGTCACCGAGGTCATCACCTGTCTGTCCGCGGAGTCCAAGGAGGAAGTGGACGACACGGTCGCTCGGGCCATAGCGGCTGGCGGCAAGCCGTGGAAGCCGGCCCTGCGGGAGGGGCCGATGTACGGGGGCAGCTTCCAGGACCTGGACGGTCACGTCTGGGAGCTGGTGTACGCCGCGCAGGCGTGACGTCTCCGACAAGCCGGCACAGGTGACGGCACGGCGCTGGGCGCACGAGCGCGGTCGGCACGGCCGCGTGCGACTGGTGCGTGTCAACCGGCTCCGCGACAGCCCGACTGCTGTGGTCTGGCGCTGGCCCGCTACGGGGGTGCGGGTCGCAGTCCGGGTACTCGTCGCGAACGACGGCCGCTGTGCCTGCTGGGCAGGTGGTCGGCATCAGCGCCGTGTCATCGGCCCAAAGTCGCCCGCCCGAAGGCGTGTTGGGGACGGACGACGTAAGCGTCAGGAGTGGGGAGGCGCAGGGCGTACGAGGCCGTTCTGGTAGGCGATGACGACGAGTTGAGCACGGTCACGCGCGCCGAGTTTGGTCATGGCGCGTTGGATGTGGGTGCGGACGGTCAGCACGCTCAAGACGAGTTCCTGGGCGATCTGGTCATTGGATTTGCCGTGGGCTGCCAGAACGGTGACTTCTTGTTCGCGCGGGGTGAGATCAGCGAGGCGTTCGGCTGGGGCGAGGGGCGGACCGGAGGTGGGAAGGGTGAGGAAACGGGTGATCAGAGCCTGGGTGGCTCCGGGCGACAGGAGGGCTTCGCCGGCGGCGACGGTGCGGATGCCGTTCAGTAGCGCGTCCGTGGTGACGTACTTGCCGAGGAAGCCGCTGGCGCCCACCCGCAGCGCCTGGGCGACGTACTCCTCAGTCTCGAACATGGTCAGGATCAGGACGCGGGTGCTGGCGAGATCGGGGTCCGCGCAGATGCTGGCGGTGGCGGCGAGGCCGTCGGCACCGGGCATACGAATATCCATGAGGACGACATCGGGCCGGTGCGAGCGGGCCTGTTCTACCGCCTGACGACCGTCGGCGGCCTCGCCGACGACCTCCATGTCGTCGCATGAGTCGATCAGGAGCCGGAAGGTGCCGCGCAGCAGGGCCTGGTCGTCAGCGAGCAGGACGCGGATGGTCAACGGGTTTCCTCGTGTCGTGGTCCGGCTGGGGCGTCCGTCGGAGGGTCCGTCGGGGCTTGCGCCAGGGTGCGGGGCTGAAAGGGGAGGGCGGCGGCGACTTCGAAGCCGCCTTCGAGGCGGGGGCCGGCGCGTAGGTCGCCGCCGATGGAGTGGGCGCGCTCGCGCATGCCCATCAGTCCGTACCCGCCGCCGGGCACCGGTGGGACGGCTCCGCCGTTGGCTGTGCCGTCGTTGGTGACGGTGATGAGTAGGCGTGCGTCCTCGTAGCGGAGCTGGACTCGGGCCGCGTGGTCGGACGCGTGCTTCGTCGCGTTGGTCAGGGCCTCCTGGATGATCCGGTAGGCGGTCAGGTCCACTCCCGGGGACAGGGGTTGAGCCTCCCCCTCGGTGCTGACCGTGACCGTCAGGCCGGCCGATGCGCAGCCGGCGACCAGCGCGGGGAGGCGGTCCAGGCCCGGGGTGGGCTCCAGCGGGTCGGTGTCCGGGTCGGCGGTCTGGCGTAGGACACCCACCGTGGCGCGTAGTTCCAGGAGTGCGGAGGAGGTGGTTCCGACCAGGTCGGTCAGGATTCCACGGGTCTGTTCCGGATGGGTGTCAGCGAGGTGGGCGGCGGTGCCGGCCTGGGCGTGGGCGACGGCCATGTGGTGGGCGATGGCGTCGTGGAGTTCGCGGGCGATGCGCATGCGTTCCTCGGCGACGCGGAGCCGGGCCTCCTCTTCGCGGGTGCGTTCGGCGTGGGCGGCGCGGGCCTTGACGGATTCGAGGTAGGCGCGACGGAAGCGGCTCCCGCCGCCCAGGGACACCGGTAGCAGCAGCCACAGCACCGTGCCCACAGTGCGCAGGATGAAGTCGTCGCCGAGCGGGGCGGCGGCGAGCGAGGTGGCCACCAGCACGGCCATGGTCGCCGAGCCGTAGAGGGCGGTGGTGCGCGAGTCGGTGAGCGCGGCGAGCCAGTACAGGGCGGTCATGACGGGGGCCAACAGCAGGGGACTTGGCAGGTAGCCCAGGGCGGTCAGCACGGCCGCCGCGGTGGCGGTGACCGCGAGGGTGGCGCGCGGGTGGCTGCGACAGGCAAGGACGGCCACTCCGGAGACGACGAGAATCCAGGCGGGCCACAGCGCGGGTGGAGGTGAGGACTCGGAGGTGCTGATCCGAGCCCCGAGGAGAGTGCACACGCACACCGTCACCGCGGTCACCACGTCGGCGGCCCGAGCGTGGCGTTCCGCGTACCGTTCGAGGAGGTTGATCATCGTGGTCTCCGTAAGGGGCGTGCCGTGGTCCATGGTCGCTGATGAGGACGGCGGGCGCGCGGACCGCCCGAGGCAGCTCGCTCGGGCGGTCTCGCGGGGGAGTTGGTCACACGCGTGCTTCGACCGATCCGTCCGCGTGCGGGCCCGGGCTGTCGGGCCGTGCGTGACCGAGTCCCTCGCCCTCCACGTCGACGCGGGGCAGCAGGCGGCCCAGCCACGACGGCAGCCACCAGGCCCGGTCGCCGAGCAGGGCCAGGACGGCGGGCACGATCGCCATGCGGACCACGAAGGCGTCGAAGAGCACCGCGGCCGCCAGGCTGAACCCGAGCATCTTGATCAGCGAACCGTCCTCCCCGATGAAGCCCGAGAAGACCGCGACCATGATCAGCGCGGCGGCCGTGACCACCCGGGCGCTGTGCTGGAACCCGGACACGACCGCCTGACCGGCGGTTTCCCCGCGGGTGTACGCCTCCCGCATGCGAGAGACCAGGAAGACCTCGTAGTCCATGGCCAGCCCGAAGACGATACCCATCATGAAGATCGGCATCAGACTCATGATCGGCCCGGTCTGCTCCACTCCGAAGAGGTCCGCCGCATGACCCTCCTGGAAGACCAGTACCAGCACGCCCAGCGCGGCCAGTACCGAGAGGACGAAGCCCAGGGCCGCCTTGACCGGTACCAGCACGGACCGGAAGACCACCAGCAGCAGGACCACCGCCAGGCCGCCCACCACCGCCAGGTACGGCACCAGCGCGGACTGCACCTTCGCCGCGATGTCGATGTTCAGCGCGGTCGTGCCGGTGACCTCGAACGTCGCCGAAGCCTGCTCCTCCACCGCTGGCCGGTCGTGGCGGATCGTCTCCACCAGGTCCTTGGTCTTCTCGTCCGTTGGGCTGGTGGACGGGGTGGCGCGGAAGACGGCGGTGTCGCCGGCCTCGTTGAAGCCGGCCCGCGAGACCGACACGATGCCGTCCGTGGCGCTGATCCGGTCGCTGATGGCGCGTACCGCCGCCCGCGGGTCGGCCGCCTCCCTCGCGTCCACGACGATGGTGAGCGGACCGTTGAAGCCCGGGCCGAAGCCCTCGGCGAGCGCGTCGTAGGCCCGTCGTTCGGTGGTGGCGGTGGACTTGGCCTCGTCACCCGGCATGCCCAGTTGCAGCGACGTCATCGGCACGGCCAGCGCGCCCAGGCCCACCACGCCGAGGACCAGTACCGCTACCGGGCGGCGCAGTACGAAACGGGCCCAACGCGCGCCCAGGTTGCCCCGCCCGCCCGCGCCGCCGTCGCGAGGGGTGGTGGTGCCGGCCTTGCGTACCTTGCGCGACAGCACCGCGTTCGGCCAGAAGCCGAGCAGCGCGGGGACGACCGTCAAGGCCACCAGTACGGCGACCGTGACGGCCCCAGCGGCGGCCAGGCCCATCTTGGTCAGCGTGGGAATGCCGACGACCGACAGGCCCGCCAGCGCGATCACCACGGTGACCCCGGCGAACACGACCGCCGATCCGGCGGTTCCCACCGCCACCCCGGCCGCCTCCTGCGGCGGCAGGCCGCGCCCGCGCTCCTCGCGGTAGCGGGAGACCACGAACAGGGCGTAGTCGATGCCCACCGCCAGGCCCAACATCATGCCGAGGGTGAGCGTGTCCGCCGAAAGCCCCAACGGGCCCGCCAGCAGCACGATGACGAACAGACTCACCGCGACGCTCACGACCGCGGTCAGCAGCGGCAGTCCCGCGGCGGCCAGCGATCCGAAGGTGAACAGCAGCACGACCGCCGCCGCGGCGAGGCCCACGATCTCCGCGGTTCCGCCGGGCCCGCCGCCGCTGTCCATCGCCGACCCGCCGGTCTCCACCGTCAGGCCCGCCGCCCGTGCCTGTTCCGCCGCCTCGTCCACCGCGGTTCGGCTGGCGTCGGTCACCTCGGAGGGACCCACCTCGTAGGTGACGGTCGCATACGCGGTCGCTCCGTCCTCGCTGACGGCCTCCGACGCGAACGGGTCCTCGACGTCGGCCACCTGCGGGCCGCCGCCCAGCGAGCCCACCGCGTCCTCGACGGCCTTCCGCGCGTCGCCGGCGGTCACCTTCTGCCCGTCCGGGGCGACGAAGACGACCTGGGCGGTGGCGCCGTCCGCGGCGGTTCCGGGAAAGCGCTCCTCCATGAGATCGAACGCCTTCTGCGATTCGATCCCCGGCATCGAGAACTCCTCGTCCGAGGGGCCCGACGCCCCCGCGGCGCCCACCACTACCGCGGCCAGCACGCCCAGCCATATGAGGACGACCCTGCCGCGTCGCCGAAAGGCGCCGCGGCCGAGCCGATACAGAAAAGTCGCCACGTCAGGGTCTCCCTATCCACAAGCGATGACCTCTCAAGGCTCGTGGGAGAGGGCCCGTCCCGTCGTCATGCCGCTACGGACACTGCGGCCTACTGAAACCACACGACCACCTACTGAAAACGCAGTAGGCGCCCGGGGCGCCACCGTCCCGAAGCGCCCCGCCGCCACCCGCAAGCGCGCACCGACCGCCGCCCGCGCCAGCACCTACCGACAGCCGTCCGTGCCAGCGCGTACCGACCGCCGCCGCCTGAGGCCGGGCGCGCGCCGGTGCCACCAGGTACCCGCGCTCCGCCACGCACCTAGACGCCCCCGGCCGTCTGCCAGCGTCACGTGCGGCGCCCCGCGCCTCCACACCCACGGCCCGATGGCCCGCCGCCCCGACAACCCGCTCCGCCGAACCGTCAGCCCAATGGGGCCGACCGGCCGACACCGCCTCGCCCCTCCGAAGACTGCCGCCGAAATCGACACCATCAGTCAGCACCGCCCCGCTCCCAGTCCCCGCCTCGCCGGCCCGGGGAACCAGGCAAAGTTCCTGCTCAACGCGGGATCAGGCGCGGAGTAAAGCCGCCGGGCGAGTGGTTTGCCCACATGGGCCAGCAGTCGGCCGAGCCACCACGGCGTCTGATCGCTCACAGCGAACACAGGTGAGGGAACACGAGGCGCCTCATATGCATTGAGTGTGTGTAGCTCAACTTGCCTGCCGAAGGGGAGATCATGGCTTCGCTGTCTACACCGCTCACCCTGCCTGTGCTGCCGCTCGACGACGAGGTGGTACTGCCCGGCATGGTGGTGCCGCTCGATCTGACGGACGCGGACGTACGAGCCGCCGTGGAAGCGGCCCAGGCCGCCGCGAGGTCCAGCGGGAACGGCACCGGGAGTGCGGGAAAGCCGCAGGTGCTGCTCGTGCCGAGGATCGAGGGAACGTACGCGGGGGTGGGCACGCTCGGCACCGTCGAGCAGGTGGGCCGCCTCTCGGACGGGGACCCCGGCGCACTCATCCGTGGCGTGCACCGGGTGCGGGTCGGCGCAGGGACCACCGGGCCGGGGGCCGCTCTGTGGATCGAGGGCACCCCGGTCGAGGAGACCGGCCCGGATGCCAGCGAGATCTCGCCGGGCTCGCAGGCCGAGCTGATGAAGGAGTACAAGGCGCTGGCCACGAGCTGGCTGCGCAAGCGGGGCGCCTGGCAGGTCGTGGACCGGGTGCAGCAGATCGACGACGTCGCGCAGCTCGCCGACAACTCCGGCTACTTCCCGTTCCTCACCATCACCCAGCGCCTGGAACTCCTGGAGACCCTCGACCCGGTGGCGCGCCTCAAGCTCGCCATGGGCTGGCTCCGGGAGCACCTGGCCGAGCAGGACGTGGCCGAGTCCATCGCCAAGGACGTACAGGACGGCGTCGACAAGCAGCAGCGCGAGTTCCTGCTGCGCCGCCAGCTTGAGGCGGTACGCAAGGAACTCGCCGAGCTCAACGGCGACAGTGAGGACGAGTCCGGCGACTACCGGACCCGCATCGAGGCCGCTGACCTGCCGGAGAAGGTGCGTGAGGCGGCGCTCAAGGAGGTCGACAAGCTGGAGCGGGCCTCCGACCAGAGTCCCGAGGGTGGCTGGATCAGGACCTGGCTGGACACCGTTCTCGAACTGCCGTGGAACCGCAGGACCGAGGACGCGTACGACATCAGGGGCGCCAAGGAGGTGCTGGACGCCGACCACGCCGGACTGGTGGACGTGAAGGAGCGCATCACCGAGTACCTCGCGGTGCGCAAGCGGCGAGCGGACCGTGGCCTGGGTGTCGTGGGTGGCCGTCGGGGTGGCGCGGTACTCGCGCTCGTCGGCCCTCCCGGCGTCGGCAAGACCTCGCTCGGTGAGTCGGTGGCCCGTGCCATGGGGCGCGAGTTCGTGCGGGTCGCGCTCGGTGGCGTGCGGGACGAAGCCGAGATCCGCGGCCACCGGCGTACCTACGTGGGCGCCCTGCCGGGCCGGATCGTACGGGCCGTCAAGGAGGCCGGTTCGATGAACCCGGTGATCCTGCTGGACGAGATCGACAAGGTCGGCTCCGACTTCCGGGGCGACCCCGCCGCCGCGCTCCTCGAGGTGCTCGACCCGGCGCAGAACCACACCTTCCGGGACCACTACCTGGAGGTCGAACTGGACCTGTCCGACGTGGTGTTCCTGGCCACCGCCAACGTGCTCGAATCCATCCCCGAGGCGCTGCTCGACCGGATGGACCTGGTGCGCCTGGACGGTTACACGGAGGACGAGAAGGTCACCATCGCCCGCGACCACCTGCTGCCGCGCCAGTTGGAGCGGGCGGGCCTCGAACCGGGCGAGGTCACGCTGGAGGACGCGGCGCTGCGCAAGCTGGCGGGCGAGTACACGCGCGAGGCGGGCGTACGGAACCTGGAGCGGTACGTGGCGCGGCTGCTGCGCAAGGTCGCGGCCCAGCACGCGCTCGGCGAGCGGGAGCTGCCCTTCACCATCGGCCCGGACGAGCTGCGACCGCTCATCGGCCGACCGCACCACACCCCCGAGGCCGCCCAGGACCCGGCCGAGCGGCGTACCGCCGTCCCCGGCGTGGTCACCGGGTTGGCGGTCACCGGCGCCGGCGGTGACGTGCTCTACGTCGAGGCGTCGCTGGCCGACCCCGAGACCGGTGGCGCGGGGCTCACGTTGACGGGACAGCTCGGCGACGTCATGAAGGAGTCCGCACAGATCGCGCTCTCCTTCCTGCGCTCGCACGGGGCCGAACTGGAACTGCCGGTCGCCGATCTCAAGGAGCGCGGCGTCCACCTGCACGTGCCCGCCGGAGCGGTGCCCAAGGACGGGCCGAGCGCGGGCATCACGATGACCACCGCCCTCGCCTCGCTGCTGTCGGGCCGCCAGGTGCGCCCGGACGTGGCGATGACCGGTGAGGTGTCGCTGACCGGGCGGGTGCTGCCGATCGGCGGGGTCAAGCAGAAGCTGCTGGCCGCCCACCGCGCCGGGATCACGACCGTGGTCATCCCCAAGCGGAACGAGCCCGACCTGGATGACGTTCCGGCCGAGGTGCTCGACCGGTTGGACGTGCACGCCGTGTCGGACGTGCGCCAGGTGCTGGAGCTGGCGCTGAGCCCCGCCACGGACGCGGACCTGGTGGCGAGCGCGGACAGCCGGACGCAGGTCGCCGCGTGACCTGACCCCGGCCGGACCGTGCCCGAACGGCGACGCCGAGGCCGGCGTTCCCCCTTCACTCGCGGTGGAGCGGGGGGCGCCGGCCTCGGCGTGTCAGCCCCATGGGAGCGCGAAGTGACGGGTCGCTATACGGCGCCCGCGAGGTCAGCGTCCCGTACGCGTACGAGGGTGCTCAGCTCGCGGGCAGGGGCCCCTGACCTTCGGAAACGGAAGGCAGCAGGGGAGAGGGGCGCCCGAGGTCCCGACAACTGGCGCAGCGCATGACAGCCAGTCAACTCGAAAGGGTGAACGACTCGTTGACTGTCTCGATGACCTTGACAGGCAGACAGGTCTGTCTGTTAATTTTGGAGTGTCAGACAGACCTGTCTGTTCGCTACTGAACTCGCCCGTGCGGCCTCGCTGCACGCACCGGTCGTACGCATCGCCTCCGAACAGGAGACTTCCGTGGCATCCGAGCCCCGCACCCTGGTTGTCCTCGCTCATCCGCAGTTGGCCACCTCGCGCGTCAACACGGCCCTCGTCGATGCCGCCAGGAGTGTTGCCGGCGTCACGGTCCACGACCTGTACGCCACGTACCCCGACGGGCGCATCGACATCGCGCACGAGCAGGGCCTGCTCCTGGAGCACGACCGGATCGTGCTCCAGTTCCCCTTCTACTGGTACGCGGCGACCCCGTTGCTCAAGCAGTGGCTCGACGAGGTCTTCGTGTACGGGTTCGCGTACGGCACCGATGGCTCCGCCCTGCACGGCAAGACGCTGCGGGTGGCGACCACCGTGGGCGGCCCCAGCGACGCCTACAGGCCCGGGGGAGCGAACCGCTTCTCCGTCTCCGACCTGCTGCGCCCCTTCGACGTCACGGCAGGCGTGACCGGCATGCGGTACGAGGAGCCGTTCGTGGCCTACGGGACGCGCCGGATGGACGAGTCGGGGCTGACGGCCCAGCAGGACGCCTACCGGGCCGTCCTGCGTACCAGCGGTACGACCGAGACCGCCCGAATAGTGCCGGCCGCCGCCGAGGAGTCGAGTCTGGCCGCCTGAGCGCGCCGGCGGCACCCGCGAGGTGTCGTCGTCCTCTCCGCCCGGGTCCCGGCACGGCATCCTCGCCGTGCCGGGCTCCTTCGCGTCCGGAGCCGGCGCCCGCTCCTCCGCGCGATCCCGCGATCCCGCGAGGGCTGTAGGGGCCAGGGTGGTGTCGCCGATAGTGGGGAAGGCCGAGCGAAGTTCCCCGCCCCGCGGGGCAAGCTCAGGCAGGGGTGACCGCGGGCGGGTGGTCGGGAGGCTGGCGCCTCTGCCAACTGGGGGACCGCCCGCCAGCTGGCGGGCCCGTCCCCGCTAGGCCATGGCGGGGTCCGGGCAGGCGACGGAGATGAGGGTGCGGGCCGCCGCTCGCGCGGCTTCCGTGAACTCCGGCGTCGGCTCCAGGGCCGCGGCGGACATCACGCCGTCTATCAACACGCTGAGCTGCTGGGCCAACAGGACCGGATCGTCGGCGCCCGCGGCGACGGTGAGCTCCCTCAGCCAGGCACGCACGGCTTGCTTGTGTTCGACGCTGGTGGCGTGCGGGGCGGTGCCGGGCTCCGTCTCGCTCGCGGTGTTGATGAAGGCGCAGCCGCGGAAGCCGTCGCAGATGGTCGCGGTGCGCAGCGCGTCGAACAGCCCGAGTATCTGCTCGCGGGGGTCGGAGCCGGCGCTGGTCGCGGCCTCCCGCAGGGCACCGCGCCAGAGTCCGTCGGCGCCGTGGAGATACGCGATGACGAGATCGTCCTTGGAGCGGAAGTGAGCGTAGAGGGTCGCCTTGGCGACGCCGGATTCGGCAATGATGCGGTCCACACCCACGCCACGCACGCCGTGAGCGTTGAACAACTCCGTCGCGGTATCCAGAATCCGACTCCGAGCGGGAGACCGCTTGCCAGCCATGCGTCACGCTCCAAGAGGTGGGTGCCTGGTTCGGGCGCCGGCTCGGTGCCGCGTCAGGTACGCGCCGGAGCCTACGCCAACGTTCTTCAGGATACAGACAGACCTGTCCGTATGGCTGTAGTGGAACCCACTGACATGGGGTCAAAGGCAGTGCGTGGCGCCAACGGCGCCGAAGTGGGGGCGCGAAGCGGGGTGCGGCCCCTCTCGCGGAGGGCGAGAAGGGCCGCACGGCGCCGGGACCGCGACCGACGCACTCACGAACACCGGGGGAGGGCGCTGGAAAGTGATCTCACGCAATCACGATCACGGAAGAGCGATGCGAGAAGAACGGTGCGACGGGGGTCGCATAACAGCGTTCCGAACACGACGCCGGGATGTCGGCGAGATCGATTAGCCGTTGGCGAGTGCCTTGAGGCGGTCGTACGCACCGTTGAAGCGATTGTGGTCGCCAACGATCGGCCCCGTGGAGGTGTACTGCCACATGGTGTGGAAGCCCCAACCAGCGGGAAGTTCGCCCACCGACGAGCCATAGCGCGGAACCCACAGGGGATTGGTGTTGCCGAAGCCCGCGTAATTACCCGTGCAGGTCTTCCACCAACTGGTGGACGTGTAGATGACGGCGTCACGACCGGTGCGTGCCTTGTAGGTGTTGAAGAAGTCCCGCACCCAGTTGATCATCGCGCTCTGGCTCAACCCGTAACACGTGGCGCCATACGGGTTGTATTCCAGGTCAAGTGCCCCCGGAAGCGTCTTGCCGTCACGCGACCAGCCCCCACCATTGCTGGCGAAGTAGTTCGCCTGCTGGGCTCCGCTGGAGACGTTGGGCAGCGCGAAGTGGTAGGCGCCACGGATCATGCCCACGTTGAAGGAGCCGTTGTACTGCTGGGCGAAGTCCGGGTTCTTGTACGTCAGGCCCTCGGTGGCCTTGACGTACGCCCAGCGCACCCCGCTGTTCCACAGCGAGGACCAGTTGACGCTGCCCTGGTGGCTACTGACGTCGACGCCCTCGACGGAGGCGGCGCGTGAGGAGGGGGGCTGATTGTGGGGGTTGCCGCCCTCCCGTTCCAGGATGGTGGAGCCCATCCAGTCCTTTTCCGGGTGGGGAATGGGCTGGTCGTCAGCGGTGGCCGCACCGGGCAGCGTGAACGCCAACGTCATGGCGAGGAACGTTGCGAGAAACCCGACCACTGCGGTGAGGGAGCGGCGGGGGGAACCGGGTCTGTGCGTGGGCATGGGTATGCCTCCGATGGCCTCGGTGGGGGACATGTGACATGGCTTTGTAATGACCATGTCACGCTTCCACTCTACGGGCGTAGATGGGGGAATGGGAAGAGGTCCTGGGTGGAGTCGCGGTGTATTCCTGCAAAATACTGGCGGAGCTGCGGCAACGCGTCGCGGCGCGACGAGACTTTCACGTGCTGAAAAGCCGGAGAGGTGCTGACGTGCACAACACCGGGGTCGGGGGAACTGGCGACGGCGAGGGTCGAGCGGGGGTCGACGGCGCCTTTCTGGCCCTTGAGCGTGAGTTGTCCGTCTTTCTCCGGCGCGCTCGCGCGAACCTGGGCGAGATGGCGCGAGAGGTGCATCCCGACCTGGAGCCCGCCGCGTACGGACTGTTGGCCCGGTTAGGTGAGGTCGGGCAGATGCGGGCCACGGACCTGGCCGCGTACTTCGGTGTCGGCAAGGCGACCATGAGCCGCCAACTGCGCGCACTGGAGCGGCTCGGGCTCGTCGGTCGGGTCCCCGACCCGGACGACGGGCGGGCGTGGTTGGTCCATCTGACGGATGAGGGGAGGGCCAGGTTCACCCGGGTGCGCGGCGGCCTGCGCGCCCGCTACGCCCAGCGGCTGGAGGGTTGGGACCGCGCGGAGGTGGCCGAGCTGGCCCGCCTGCTGCACCGGCTCAACGCCGGCCACGAGACGGAGTCGGCCACACCAGGGCTGGAGCCGCCCCCGGAGTCGGGCCGTGAGTCCGCCGCGCCCGAGCGGTAGCCGGGGGCTGAGCGGTAGCCGACGCCCGAGCGGTAGCCGAGAGCCGGGCGGCCGGGCGCGCGGGGAGTGCGGCCGATTCAGCTCGCGCCGCTCACCGTCCGCCCCGCCCCGCCCGTCGCCACGAAGGTCGACCCACCTTGCAGCGGAGACCGGCCCACCCGGCCCGAACCCCCAAAGCGGGGACGGCCCCCACATGTGCTTCTGACCCGGTGGGGTTCAGAGGGCGATCGCGTGGCGGTCGGTCACAGCTCGGCGTAGATCGCCGTCGCGTCGTCGTGCGGCTTGCCGCGGGGGAAGGTGACGCCGTCCGGGTCGGCTTCCTCCGCGACCCGTACCCGATCGAGCAGGGCCTGTGCACCCTCCTTGCGGAGCAGGGCGAGGCTCTCCGTCCAATCGCCCTCGCGGAAGATCTCGACCCAGCGCGTGGCCCCGTCGCTGAGCGCCGCGAGGGCCCGCGCCTCGGTGCGCGGGGTGGTGCCGGTGACGGCTCGGCGGGCGACGTCCGGGTCGGCGGCGGCGGTGAAGAAGCCGCCCTCGGCGTTGCGCAGGGCCTCAACGGCCCGCCCGTACTCGGCGCCCGCCGCGCGGCGCTCGGCCGAACCGTGGGGGAGCGCGCGGGTGGCGGCGCGGAGGGCGCGCACGCTGTGCGGTAGTTCGTCGAGCCGGGAGTCGAGCACCGGCGTCACCGTGCCGTCGGGCGACTCGATCAGCAGGGAGGAGTCGGAGAGCACCAGGTGCTCCACGTGGTCGGCGTCCCAGCGGACGACGACCACGGTTGCCTGGGGCGTACGAACATGAGAAAGGTCACATGTGTCGCGATGGGCGTCGGCGGTCCGGGTGATCGCCGCCGCCAGGCAGTCGGCGAGGGGCATATCCCGCCGCGAACCGGACAGTTCGAGCAGGGCGCCACCGAGTCGGGCGGTGAACCAGGGGACTGAGTGGGCGCACCCGTACGGGTTCGGCGGGGGCGTGACGCCGTCGAGGAGTACCAGCGCTCCGCCCTGCCCGGATGCCGGGAGGGCTATGGACGCGTAGTCCTCGTTGGGGCGTTGGGGGTCCCCGGGGGCGGTGGCCAGATCGAGACGCATGGCGCCAGTCTGCCGGACCGTCATCCGCTCCCGCCGAGAGGCGAAAGGGGTTCGGGTATTGGCCCATACCAAAGGGCTCTCGCGGGTTTCGGTGAGGTTAATTCGCGCGGAACTGGCCCCCGAAGGGCTGCGGGCGGGCATCCTGTCAGGACACCGTGGTGTTTTCCACTTGGTCGAGTCAGCGCGCGTGCGCGGTCTGTGGTGCAAGTTGATGGCCAACTTCCGATTGATGTTCACTCGTTCGAGTGGCCGGGCTGTCGATGCGTGCCCGCCGCACGGCGGTACTGGAAAGGTCGGTTTCCGTACCAGGAGTGGGTACGAGCGTGGCGTCACACGGTCGAGCGCACGGTCCCAGAGCAACTGCGGAGCTGTCGTCACCTCCTGGAACCACGGTGGGTCGGGCGAGAGAAGAATGTGGGCACCGGTGCGGAAAAGACGGCTTCGGGGCAGCAAGGGCAGTCCGGGCGAGCGCAATCCCGTGCCGGAGCGTCGGGCACGGGTGCGCAACCGACTCGTCGTGTCCGTGACCGTGGTCGCCGCCGCGGTCATCGCGGCCGGAGCCCCCGTCCTCGTCACGGCGACCCGTGACGTCCAGGACGCCCAGCGCGGCGTCGATCGCGCCGAGGCCGCCGTGGCGGCCGTCTCCCTCGCCCACTCGCTGGCCGACGAGCGCGACGCGATGACGGAGTACGTGGCGACCGGGCGCTCCGCCGCCCTCGGCGGGGGCGCGTCGAAGGCCGTGCGCGCCCGGGTGGACCGACAGATCGGGGAGCTGCGCGACAGCGCGAGCGACGCCTCCGTGACGTTCGCCGACGCCACCAAGCGGCTTGGCGGACTGCCGAAGGCCCGGCAGCGAGCGCTGTCGGGGCCCGGTTCGGCCGTCGAGACCTTCGACGCGTACACCGGCGTGGTGCGGGCCCTGTACCGGGCCGCCGGCGTGGTCGAGCCCAGCTCCCTCGGCCCACTGGGCCGCGCCGTGGAACAGGCGTCCGGGAGTCGGGCGCTGTTGCTCGGAGCCCTGGCCTCCGGTGGCCGCCAACCGGACCTCACCGCCTCGGCGCAGCGCACCCGACTGCGCGAGGAGGCGGCGCTCGCGGACTTCGCCCAGCTCGCCCCCGGGCCCGCCCGCAAGCGCCTGGAGCGCGCCGCCACCGGCCGCGACGTCGCCGCGGCCGAGCACTACCTCGACCAGCTCACCGACGCCCCCCGCCTCACCGCCGCCGACCTCGCGCTCGATCGGGAGCGGGTCGACGCCGCGCTCACCGCCCGCGTCGACCGGCTGCGCGGCGCCGAGACCGCGTTGGCCGCTGACGGGCTGACGCGCGCGGAGCGGACGCGCGACGACGAGATCACCGCGCTGGAGCTGCGGGCCGCGCTGCTGCTCGGGTGCCTGCTGCTCGCGATCGCCGTGAGTGTGCGCACGACCCGTTCGGTGACGCGCCCGCTGGTCGCGCTGCGCGCCGGGGCCCGCCGCCTGGTCGAGGACCCGACCAGCGCGGAACCGGTGACCCTCGGGCGTCGGGACGCGGCCCGTGGGGACGAGTTCGCCGGGCTCGTACAGTCCGTCAACCAGCTCCACGAGAACCTGGGCAGCCAGCGCGCGCGGGTCGCCAAGCTCGCCGCGGAGCGCGGCCACCTGATCGAGGAGCGCCAGCACCTCGCGGCGCAGATCGCCGAGATCCGGCAGGAGTGCGAGGAACTGCGCCGGCTCAGGGACGAGGTGCAGGCCCGACTCGACGGCCTCCGCGACCGGGTGCACAGCAGCTTCGTCAACCTCGCCCTGCGCACCCTCGGCCTGGTGGAGCGGCAGCTGACCGTCATCGAGACAATGGAGGAGAGCGAGCAGGACCCGGAGCGGCTCGACACCCTCTTCACGCTCGACCACCTCGCCACCGGGATACGCCGGTACAGCGAGAACCTGCTCGTCATCGCCGGCTCCGAGCGCCAGTCCAACCACCCGGGGCCGGTGCCGTTGCTGGACGTGCTGCGCGCCGCGATCAGTGAGGTGGAGCGGTACCAGCGCATCCGTATCCAGGCGCTGCCGCCGCAGGCGCAGGTCGCCGGGTTCGCGGCCGACAGCATCAGCCACCTGATCGCGGAGCTGCTGGAGAACGCCACCGTGTTCTCCCCGCCCGGCACCGAGGTGCACGTCTCCGGCTGGCTGATGGAGAGCGGCGAGGTGATGCTCTCCGTGCAGGACGAGGGCATCAGCATGACGCCGGAGCGCTTCGACGAGCTGAACGCCCGGCTCGCCGACCCCGTTCCGGACTACTGCCAGGGCCCGCAGCCTGACGATCCGTTGGGGCTCGGGCTGTACGTGGTCACCCGGCTCGCGGCCCGGCACGGTGTGCGGGTCCAGTTGCGCGAGCAGAAGCAGGGCGGGGTCACCGCGGTCGTCGTGCTGCCTCGGCAGATCCTTCCGCAGCCGCCGGCCGTGGCGGGAAGCGCGCGCTCGGTGGCCCTGCGCACGGACCCCGCCGGTGGTGCGCCGGCGCAGCTCGGCGAGGCGGCACCGCACACCGCGCCCGTGCCGAACACCGCGCCCGTGCCGACGAGTCAGGCGGCCGGGCCCGAAGCCGGCGTCCTGGACCAGTCCGACGCGTACGACCCGGCCGCCTCCCGCACGGCCCACGACCCGGTGTCACACGACCCGGCCGCGCATGACCCCGCCGCGTACGGTTCGCCAGCGCATGGTTCGGCGGCGCACGACGACGGGGTGCGCGCCGTGGGCGACGACCCGGGCGCCGAGCACGCGCCCCCGACCGCGCACGCCGCACCCGTCACTCACGCGCCCCCCGCCGCCCACGTGACTCCCACCGACCACGCCGCCCCCGGGGACGAGGGCACCGTGCCCCGGGGGGCGACCTTCTCGGGTGCCGGGACGGCCACGCGGGTGTCCGGTGTCGCCGCAGCGCCCGGTGCCGAGCCCTGGGGTGACGACCCGTCGGCGACGGGCCAGCCGACGGGGCGCCGGCGCGCGCGGCGCGCGCACCCCGAGCCGAACGCCCCGCTCGCCGGCCGCGAGCACCCCGAGCAGTACCGGCCCGGCGAGGCCCGTCCCATGCCGTGGACGGGCGAGCCGTGGGGGCCCGGCCTCGGCGAGGCGGAGCCGGGGGACGGTGAGCCGCTGGTGCCGAGCCAGCGCGAGGGACAGCCGGCGACGCCCGGCCCGCGCGCTGACGGGCCGCCCGCCGGCGGTCGCGGAGACGCCGAACCGCCCGGTCAGTGGTCGGACGCGCCGCCGCGAGCCCGGGCGCGTAGCGCGGCGGAGGGGCCCACGGCGGCGGGTGACCCGCTGGTGGCCGCGGCCGAGCGGGCCATAGAGCGCTCGGCCCGCCAGGAGCCGGACGCCCGGCCCGACGCCCCGCGTGAGCCCGTACCGACCCTGTGGACCTCCTCCGCCCCGCGTCCGGCGGAGCCGGGTTCGGTGAGCCCGGACGTGCGTGGCCCGCTCGCCGCCTCGGGTCCACGAGGCGGTGCCGCCCTCCCGGACGAGGCGCACGCCGACGCCGCCCGCGCCGACGGGCCCCGTACCGACAAGGGCCTCCCCAAGCGGACTCCGCGGGTGGTGGCGCCGCGCAAGCCCGTGGCGGGCGAGCGGCGCAAGGTCGACGCGGAGATGTTGCGGCGGCGGCTCGGTGGGTTCCAGCAGGGCGCGCGGGACGGCCGCCGGGACGCCGAGGCGGAGATCGCGGAGCGCCTGGCCGCGCGAAGCGGCCCCGCGCCGGGGGACCAGCGGGGTGACCAGCCACCGCCCGGCCAGGCGCAGGAACCGCCCGTGGCCCCGCACCACGAGGCACCACCGGCGCTCGACCAGCCGGCCCACGCCGCCACGCCCCACGCCGCCACGCCCGACGCCGCCGCGCCGGGGCACGGGAGCGAGCCGGAGCGAAGCCGGCGAACGCCCGGCCAGGACCACGTCGAGGGCCGGGGGCCGGGGCAGTCCGACCAACCCACGTACGACCAGGAGCAGCATCATCAATCGCCGTACGACCAGGAGCGGCATGACCAGCCGCCGACCGGTCGGCAGCCAGAGGATCGACAGCCGCGACAGCGGCACGCGCGACAACGGGACACGCAACACCAAGCGGGGGCGCTGGACGAGGGTGGAAACGTCGAGGAGGCACGCAGTTGACCGCAATGTTCCGGGGGGCGCCCCCCGAGACGCCGACCGAGGCTCCGGCCAGGCCGCAGGCGTACGGGCTGAGCAACGAGGCCCGCAACCTGCACTGGCTGCTGACCAATCTGGTGGAGGAGGTGCCCGGGGTCATGTCGGTGGCCGTGGTCTCCTCCGACGGCCTGTTGTTGCTCTCCTCCGATCCGGAGGAGACCGCGGCGGCGGCCAGGCCGGCCAAGCCGGCGCAGGGGCAGGACGGGCCGAAGGGTTCGAGCGCCGACCTGGCCACCATCGTCTCCGGGCTCGGCAGCCTCACGCTGGGTGCGGCGCAGCTCATGGACGGTGGGAGCGTCAAGCAGACGATGGTCGCGATGGACCAGGGCAGCCTGTTCGTGATGTCGATCAGCGACGGCTCGCTGCTCGGCGTGCACGCGACGCCCGACTGCGACATGACCGTGGTGGCGTACCACATGGCCCTGTTCGTCGGCCGGGCCGGGCACGTGCTCACGCCGGAACTGCGCAGCGAACTGCGCAGGTCGGTGGAGTCGGCGCGATGAGCGCGACCTCCCAGTTGCCGAGACGGCGACCCTCGCGCGTGCGCCCGTACAGTCTGACGGGCGGTCGGACGCGGTGTGGGCACGTGTTGCTGGTCGAGACGTTCGTGGCCGCGTTGGAGGCGCCCGAGGAGCGGCGGGAGCTGACCTCCGGCGGCCTGAACAGCCGGGTGTTGCCGGAGATCAGGGCCATCGTCGCGCTGTGCCGCCGGATGCGTTCGGTGGCGGAGGTGGCCGCGCTCCTCAAGATGCCGCTCGGCGTCGTGCGGGTGTTGCTCAGCGACCTCGCCGACCAGGGAAAGATCCGCGTTTACGGCGCCGGGCGGGAGCCTGGGCAGCCGGACCGCGCGCTGCTGGAAAGGGTGCTCGGTGGACTCCGCAGGCTCTGAAACGGTGACGGCGATACCCGCCGTCGCGGACCCGCCGTCGGACCGGGCCCCGACGGGCGACCCCGCCGCCGACCTCCCCGCCACCGGCCTCCCCGCCGCCGCGGACGGCTCCGCTCCCGGCGTCGTCGTCGGTGGCGCGGCGCGGGTTGGCGCACGGGCCCTGGCCGGCGCCGACGACGGCACGCAGGAGAGCATCGACGGCAGCATCGACATCGTGGGGCACGCCGGCGCGCCCGCCGGCGTGGTCGGCCTCGACGAGCGCGCGGCGGCCGACGAGGTGGCGAGGCTGCTCGCCGCCGAGGAGGGCCTGCAGGGCTGGCAGTTCGACCGCTCCCGGGCGCCCACCGCGACGAAGATCGTGGTGGCCGGCGGGTTCGGGGTGGGAAAGACGACGTTCGTCGGCTCGGTCTCGGAGATCACCCCGCTCCAGACCGAGGCGCTGATGACGCAGGCCAGCGCGGACGTGGACGACATCGAGGCCACTCCGCACAAGACCACGACCACCGTCGCGATGGACTTCGGACGCCTCACCCTCGCGTCCGACCTGGTTCTCTACCTGTTCGGAACGCCGGGCCAGCAGCGGTTCTGGTTCATGTGGGACGACCTAGTGCGGGGCGCGATCGGCGCGATCGTTCTGGTCGACACCCGCCGCCTGGAGGACTCCTGGCCCGCGCTCGACTACTTCGAGAGCGGCGGGCTGCCCTACGTCGTGGCCGTCAACCACTTCGAGGGCACCGAGGTGTACACCGCCGACGATGTGCGCGACGCGCTGTCCGTGCCGCCGCACGTGCCCATCGTGATCATGGACGCGCGGCGGCGGGACACGGTGGTGGAGACGCTGCTCGCGCTGGTCGGCTACGCGCTGGACCGCACGCCGGAGTGACGCGCCCCCCCCGCGCGACCGGGCGCGGACGCCGTAGCCCCGCCGCCTTCCGTGGCCGGCGCCGCCGCCGGAGAATCCCCCCTTTGTTGTTGTACGTGTCGTCGACTCGGCGATCGCGCTCGCCCGTCGGTTCACGCCGGGGGCGGGCGGCGGGCGCCGGGTCGCGCTGTGTGAGAGAGAGCTGTCATGCGGAAGATCCTCATCGTCGGGGCCGGCCAGTCCGGCCTGCAACTCGCCCTCGGCCTGCAGTCCCACGGGTACGAGGTCACCCTGATGTCCAACCGCACGGCTGACGAGATACGCACCGGGCGGGTGATGTCCACGCAGTGCATGTTCCACACGGCGCTGCAGCACGAGCGCGATCTGCGGCTGAACTTCTGGGAGGACCAGGCGCCGCGCATTGAAGGGCTCGGGGTGTCGGTCGCCGGGCCGCCCGACGAGGCGACCGGCTCCTCCACCCGGCTGATCGACTGGGTCGGCAGGCTGGACGGCATCGCCCAGTCCGTGGACCAGCGGGTGAAGATGGCCGGCTGGATGGAGACGTTCGCCGAGCGCGGCGGCCAGCTCGTGGTGCACGGCGCGGCCGTCTCGGACCTCGACTACTTCTCCCGCGCCTACGACCTGGTGATGGTCGCCGCGGGCAAGGGCGAGCTGGTCTCGATGTTCGGCCGGGACGCCAGCCGCTCGCCGTACGAGACCCCGCAGCGGGCGCTGTCCGTCGCGTACGTGCACGGCATGGGGCCGCGCCCCGAGCACCCCGAGTTCGACGCGGTGCGCTGCAACGTGGTGCCCGGCGTCGGCGAACTGTTCGTGATGCCGACGCTGACGCTCTCGGGCCGCGCCGACATCCTCTTCTGGGAGGGCATCCCCGGCGGGCCGCTCGACGCGTTCCAGGGCGTCAAGGACCCGAACGAGCACCTGGCCCTGACGCTGGAGCTGCTGAAGAAGTTCACGCCGTGGGAGTACGCGCGCTCCACCGCCGTCGAGCTGACGGACGCGCGCGGCACGCTCGCCGGCCGGTACGCGCCGACCGTGCGGCAGCCGGTGGGGCACCTGCCGTCGGGCGGCGTGGTGCTCGGGGTCGCCGACGTCGTGGTCGCCAACGACCCGATCACCGGCCAGGGCTCCAACTCCGCGAGCAAGTGCGCCGCCTCCTACCTCGCCTCCATCCTGGAGCGCGGCGACCAGCCGTTCGACGCAGCGTGGATGCAGGCGACCTTCGACCGGTACTGGCAGACGGCGCAGTACGTGACCAAGTGGACCAACGCGATGCTGGCCCCGCCGCCGGAGCACGTGCTGAACCTGTTCGGCGCGGCCGGCGACCTGCAGCCGGTCGCCGACCGCTTCGCGAACGGCTTCAACGACCCCGCGGACTTCGAGCACTACTTCTACGACCCGGACCTGGCCGCCGCCTACCTCGCGCGGGTCGGCGAGGCGGCGCCCGGGGTGCCGGCGTAGCGAGCGGGCCGCGCCCGGCCCGGCACCTCGCGCGGGCTATCGGCCGCGCGGGCGGGCCGCGGCCGGCGGCGTGCCGGGCGCGGCGCCGGCCGCCGGCCCGGCCGGTCGCGCGCCGGCGCGTGGCGGGGCCGCCGGCGGGGCGCTCGCGGGACCCCGGGCGCCGGTGGCCGGAGCGCCCCCGGCGGCAGCGGGATCGCGCGCCGCTGCGGTGCCGGGGGCGCCGTATGCGCCGTACGTCTCAAGCCGCTGGAGCGCGGCGAGCCGGTCGGCGGTCAGGGAGGCCAGGAGGCGTTCGACGGTGGCGAGCCGGGCGCGCACGATGTCGCGCTGGCGCTTGTGTCGGTCGGCCAGCGTCTGCCTGCGGTCCAGTGCCCGGCGGGCGTGGGTGGCGTAGTAGTCCGTGGTGATCTCGGCGTCGGCCAGCCGGGCCGCGACGGCGGCCGTGCGGCCGGCCGCACGGCGCAGCTCGTGCTCCTCGTCCAGCACCCGGCCCGGGTTGTCGCTGAGCAGCAGCCGGACGGCCGGCGAGAAGCCGAGGCTGTACCGGTACTGCTGCCGGGCCAGCCGCCCGGCGCTCTCGCGGGCGGCGGCGAGCCCGGTGCGGGCCTCGGCGAGCCGGGCCATCAGCCGCTGGGTGGTGCGCCGTTGCCGGACGAGTTGACGCTCGATGGCCCGGTAGCGCGCGCTGGCCTCGTCGGTCGCGCGGTAGTGCGTCTTGAGCTGGGCCAGCAGGACGCTCACGGGTACGCCCCCGGGCGCGGCCGTGCGTGCCGGCGCGCGCTGGGGGCCGGCGTGTGGGCCCGGTGCGCGCGGGGGTTCGGTGGTGCGGTCGGGTCCGTGGTGCGGCGCGGGGGCCGGGGGTGGCGCGCCGACGGCGTGCGGCGCGGGCAGCGCGAGCCCGGCGCTCGCGGCGAGCGCGAGGGCGTACGCGCCTCGTACGCGGTGTCGCGGCACGGCTCACCTCCACGGGCTCGACGGTCCCGGGCCCGGTGGCCCGGTCATCGGATCGTGGCACGGTTAGTCGTATAAACCGCATATTTGCGAGGGGTGGGGCCGCTCGCTCACCCGCTCGGCGTACCGGGCGCGCCTGAGTGGCGGGGCGGCGGGCGCGGGCCCGGCCAGGGGCCGCGCCGGCGACGCGGTGGGGGCCGTCGTCGGCGGCGCGGCCGGGGCGGGGCGCCTGGTGGGTGGCGCGGCGGTCGGCGTCCCGCCGCTCACCGGGCGCTGGGGTGTCCCGCCCCGCGGGCTGGCTATCCGCGCCCGTAGTAGGCGTCGAAGTTCTTCGAGAACTCCCGCTTGTTGAAGTTGTCCCAGTTGATGGACCAGGTCATCAGGCCGCGCAGGGCGGGCCAGGTGCCGTGGGTCTGGTAGCTGCCGCAGTCCGTCTTCTTGGTGAGGCAGTTCAGGGTCTTGGTGACCTCGCCGGGCGCGGTGTGCCCGTTGCCCGCGTGGGTGCTGGCCGGCATGCCGATGGCGACCTGGGAGGGCTTGAGCGCGGGGAAGACGTTGTTCTTGTTGCCGGCCACGGGGAAGCCGGTGAGCAGCATGTCCGTCATGGCGATGTGGAAGTCGGCGCCGCCCATGAAGTGGTGCTGGTTGTCCAGGCCCATGATCGGGCCCGAGTTGTAGTCCTGTACGTGCAGCAGCGTCAGGTCGTCCCGCAGCGCGTGGATGACCGGCAGGTACGCGCCGGCGCGCGGGTCCTGACCGCCCCAGGGGCCGGAGCCGTAGAACTGGTAGCCGAGCTGCACGAAGAACGTTTCGGGCGCCATGGTGAGCGTGAAGTCCGGCCCGTACTTGGCCTTCAGGGTCTTGACCGCCGAGATCAGGTTCACGATGGCGGGGGTCTTCGGGTTCTTGAAGTCGGTGTCGCCGGTGTTCAGCGAGAGCGAGTGGCCCTCGAAGTCGATGTCGAGGCCGTCGAGTCCGTAGCGGTCGATGATGGCGCTCACCGAGGAGACGAACTTGTCGCGGGCGCCGGTGGACTCCAGGCGGACCTGGCCGTTCTGGCCGCCGATGGAGATGAGGACCTTCTTGCCGGCGGCCTGCTTCGCCTTGATGGCGGCCTTGAACTCCTCCTCGGTCTCCACGTTCGGGCACTCGCTCTTGGGGCAGAGGCTGAACCGGATGTCGCCCGAGGTGGTGGAGGTCGGCTCGCCGAAGGCCAGGTCGATGATGTCCCAGCTGTTGGGGACGTCGGCCATCCGCGTGTAGCCGGAGCCGTTGGCGAAGCTGGCGTGCAGGTAGCCGACCAGGGCGTGTTCCGGGAGCGCGGTCGGCGCGGCGGCGGGCGCGGGTGCCGGGGCCGGTCGCGATGTTGCGGGTGGGGCGGATGGGGCGGGGGCGGCCGTCGCCGGGGACGGGAGGGTGAGCGCGGTGGCGGCGACGGCGCTCGCCGCGGCGAGCAGCACGCCGAGCGATCTTCCGCGGCTGCGCGGACGGGGACGGGGGGTGCGAGCGCATGGGGGCTCCTTGGGGGCTTCGACAGCGGTACGGGTGGGGCGTACGGGGTCGAGGCGGAGAGGCGCTTCCGTGGGGTGGGGGACGGCCAGGGAGGCGCGGAAGCGGCTCTCTCCGCGCAAGCAGCAAACAAGGACTAGACCAGAAGTGTCAATGGTCCGGACCAAAACTGAAGCGCGGGTGCGGCCCCCGGACCCGCTGGTCCCGGGGCGTGCGGCCGGGCCGCGCCGCCGTCAGCCAACCGCCCGCACCGCCGGGGCGGGGGTGGTGCGGGCTTGCGGGTGGGCGGTGTGGTGCGCCGGAGGCGCGGTGGAGTCCGGTGGCGCGGTGGGTCAGCGGTTCGGGCGGGACCAGGGCCACTTGAGACCCTCGCGCGGCCTGCCCTCCGGGGCGTACTCGTACTGCCAGCCCCGGGGCACGCCGAGGCGGCGGGAGAGGGCGACGGGGACGCGGACGTAGACGTACACCGTCGGCGGGGTGCCGTCGTCGTTGGGCACCGGCACCTCGTACGTCCTGGGCGGCTGCCCGGTCGCGCCGGTCAGCACCGGCAGTACGCGACCGTCCAGCGGCCCGCCGACGAAGGGCGTCTCTACGCTTCTCACGCCCCCAGTGTCACATCGATGGCGCCGCTCCGAACCGTGGCGGTGTGCTGGCCGCGCGGCCCGGCGGGCGGCCGCGCGGACGCGACGAGGGGCCAGCTCGGTGCGGGCGCGAGGGCCCGGCTCAGAGCAGGTGCGCGGCGTCGTCGACCAGGGGCAGGATGCGGCGGGTCAGGTCGGCGACGGCGCCCTCCGAACCCTCCAGCGCGAGGGTCGCCCGCGCCACCCGCGCGGTCTCCTCGTCGCGCGCGGCGGTCGCCGTCAGCAGCGCCACGAAGTGGTCCACCAGCCAGGTGCGCAGCTCGTCCAGCGGCGGCTGCTTCCCCTCGTCGAGCCAGATGAGCGACGCGGCCTCCACCGCCGTGATCCACACCCGCACCATCATCCGCAGCCGTGGGCCGGGTTCGGGCGTGCCGAGGTGGATGAGGATCTGCTCGGCGGCGGCGCGGCGCACGCCGTCCACGATGGCGTTGGTCCGGGAGGTCTCGGCGACGCCGCCGCCCCGGAGCAGCGCGGAGAACCCCGCGTCGTGCTCGTCCACGAAGGTGAGGTAGCGGGTCAGGACCCGGCTCAGCCGCTGGGTGGGCGGCCCGGTCTGCGGCTCGGTGAAGCAGCCCCGCAACTGCTCGGCCGCGCTGCCGATGGCCGCCTCGTACAACTGCTGCTTGCCGCCGGGGAAGTACCGGTAGACCAGCGGCCGGGAGGCGCCGGCCGCCGCCGCGACGTCGTCCAACGAGACGTCCTCCGGCGGGCGGTGGGCGAAGAGTCCGAGCGCCGCGGCGAGCAGTTCGGCGCGGCGCTCCTCGACGCTGAGCCTGCGGTAGGCGCCACGGGGCGCGGGCCGTGCGGTGGCCGCGGGGGCGGTTCCGCCGCTGGTCATGAAGGGCTGCCTCTCATACGAGCAGCCTATCCGGCGGGTGCGGCGACGGGCCGGGACCTACGGGAGGCCCGGCGGCCGGCCACCCGTGCGAGGTGGCCGGTGCCGCGCCGGCGGGGGTGGCGTCAGGCCAGCAGTCCGCTGCTCTGCCACAGCTTGCGGCCCACGCCGCGCAGCACGCCGATGTCGTCCAGGAAGTCCGTCAGCCGCTTCGCGCCGGTCTGCATCACCTCGCGGCGGTGGCCGCTGGCCTTGACCTGGGCCACGGCCTCCCGACGGTCGAGCCCGACGTCCGAGTAGACCTTCGGGTTGATGAAGGCGACGGAGAAGATGCGGGCGAACTCGCCGGAGACCAGCCGGGTGTACTCGGCCTCCCAGCGCGGCGCGGTCACCATCTGGCGGCGCAACTCCTCGCGCGCGTAGCGCACGTGGCGGGCCTCCTCCACGACGTGGATGCGGGTGACGCCGCGCACCAGCGGCTGGATGCGCTCGTCCGGGAAGGTGAGCCGCTGCATCCAGTCGAGTATCTCCTCGCCCAGCAGGGTGGCGGTGAAGGAACCCGGCGTGGTGGAGATGGTCTTGAAGAGGCGACCGAGGTTGTGGTGCAGCCGCGTGACCGGGTACGCGGGGACGTCCGACTTCTGGATGAGCCGCGCGAACATCATCGAGTGCCGGCACTCGTCGGCGATCTCGGTCAGCGCGTACCGCACGTGCGCGCTGGTGGTCGGGCGGTCGTAGATGTGCCGGATCAGGAGCTGCATGAGGATGATCTCGAACCAGATGCCGAGCGAGGCCAGGGCCGCCGACTCGTGGCGGGAGAGCTGTATCCGCTGCTCCTCCGACATCCGCTGCCACATCGGGGTGTCGTAGAGCGAGACCAGCTCCGGCGGCCAGAACCACTTGCCCTCCTCGAAGGGCGCGTCCCAGTCCAACTCCTTGTCCGGGTCGAAGGAGTGCTTGGCGGAGGAGTCGAGGAGGCGCTCGGCCACCTGCTCGCGGTCCTTGAGCAGTCCGAGGGCGTCCCGGAGCATCTCGATCTCGTTCATCGTCGCAGTCATGGCTGAGGACACCTCGCTGATGGGTTACCCGCGGTCACGCTCTTATGAGACTGCGTGTCAGCAAGGCAGTCAATCCCTTGTGCGCAAGTTGTTGACTATGCGGTAACAACTGGGCGGGGCCCGCCTTCGCGCTGGTCCGGGTGGCGCGGCTCGGGGGCGTCATGCCCGGCGGGTGGGCCGGCGGGGGTCTCGCGTACGCTCCCCGCGTGCCGGTCGCCCGCTCGTGGCCGGGCCGAGCGCGCCCCGGCGTCCGCGAGCGCGCTGTTCAGTCGTAGCCGAGCCCCTTGCCGAACCGGAGTGCCGCCGTGAGCAGTGAGTCCCTCGTCCCACCCGACTGGAGCCGGCGGATCGACCCGCCGATGACCGGCGACGAGCGCGAGACGCTCCGCGCCTACCTCGACTTCCACCGCGCCACGCTCGCCATGAAGTGCGCGGGCCTGACCGAGGAGGAGTTGCGCGAGCGCTCCATGCCGCCGTCCACACTGACCCTGCTCGGCCTGGTGCGGCACATGGCCGAGGTGGAGCGCACCTGGTTCCGCCGGGTGATCGGCGGCGAGGACGTCCCGCTCGTCTGGTCCGCCGAGGGCGACTACCAGGAGGCGTACGACGCGCGCTCGGCCTCCGCGCCGGAGGCGTTCGCCGCCTGGCGCGCCGAGGTGGAGCACGCCCGGCGCGTCGAGCGGGCGGCCCCGTCCCTGGAGGTGACCGGCCACCAGCCCCGCTGGGGCACGGACGTGTCGCTGCGGCTGGTCATGCTCCACCTGATCCACGAGTACGCGCGGCACAACGGGCACGCCGACTTCCTGCGCGAGGGCATCGACGGCACCGTGGGGGCCTGACGTCCGCGCCCCGCCGCCGCGGCGACCCGGCGGGGCCACGTCGTGGCGTCGCGGAGCGCGGCGGGGCGGGGCGGGGCGGGGCGGGGTGCGGCGGGGCGGTGGCGGGTCGGGGGTGGCTGTCAGACGGCCTTGACCAGCCCGTCGTCCACCCGGACGTCGGCACCGGCGATGCTGGCCGCCTGGCCGGAGAGCAGGAAGGCGACGAGCGAACCGATGTGGGCCGGCTCCGCGATGTGCCCGGTCGTCAGCCCGAAGCGCTTCGGCAGGTGGGCCACCACCTCGTCCTGCGGGACGCCGAACGCCGCGGCCAGGATGGCCGCCGGGCCGTCCGGGTCGGTCCAGCGCTCGATGTTGATCGGGCCGGGCGAGACGGTCAGGGCCCGCACTCCCTGCGGTCCGAACTCCTGGTCCAGCGCCTTGGTCAGCGCGTTCAGCGCCGCCTTGGCCGCCCCGTAGTCCACCGTCGTGGGCGCCGGGACGCGGGCCGCCGTCGAGGAGATGTTGACGATGACGCCGCCTTGGCGCAGCAGGTGCGGCAGGGCGGCCCGGGTGACGCGCACGGCGCTGGTGAAGTTGAGGTCCAGCGTCCGCTGCCATTCGGCGTCGTCCAGGGCGAGGAAACCGCCCGAGTTGTAGGTGTCCTTGCCACCCACGTTGTTGACGAGGAAGTCGAGCCCGTCCAGCGTGTCCGCGGCCTCCGCGACCAGGTCGCGCGGCCCGTCGGGCGCGGTGACGTCGCACGCGATCGGAACGGCGCCGGATTCCTTCAGCGCGGGCGTGAGGGTGCGCGCGCAGCCGGCCACGCGCACACCCTCCGCCAACAGGGCCTTGGTGATGGCGAGACCGGTGCCGCGGCTGGCGCCGGTGACGAGGGCCTTCTTGCCGGTGAGGTGGAGGTCCATAGCTTCTGGTGCACTTCCTCCGAAGTAGCCCGCGAGAGGGCCTCACGGGGTGAACAGTGGTGAAACGCACGTAAGTTACCCATGCCGGGCAGAGGTCAAAGCGCGCCGCGTCTCCCGTACGCAGCGCGCCCCCGCCCCGCGCACCGGCGCGCGCCCACACGCGCTCCCGCCCCGCCCACGCGCTCCCGCTCCGCCCGCGCGCGTGGCCGGCCGGGGGTGTCGGGGCGCCGGGGCGCACGGGAGGGCGCTCGGCGGGCGGAACTGGCGTGCGTGGGGGACAGGGCGCCGCTACGGTCGCGGCATGCAGGACCGACCCGATCTCGATGAGCGCGCCGTGCGACAGGCCCTCGACGCCTGGGGGATGGGCGGCGCGCACCTCACCTACGCGCCCGTCGGCTTCGGCGACTACCACTGGGTCGCCGAGACCGGCGCCGGTCGCCGCGCCTTCGTCACCGTCGCCGACCTCACGCACAAGGACCAGTGGGGCAGCGGCCCGGACGCCGCCTTCGCCGGGTTGCGCGCGGCGATGGAGGCGGCCGTCGCGCTGCGCGCCCAACCGGGCCGCGACTTTGTCGTGGCCCCGCTGACCTGCCGGGACGGCGCGGCCATCCAACGCCTCGGCCCCCGGTTCGCGATCAGCGTCTTCCCGTACGAGAGCGGCGAGGCGGGCGCGTTCGGGCAGGAGCTGTCGCAGGACGAGCGTGGCGAGGTGCTCGACCTGCTGGCGACCCTGCACCGCAGCGCGGTACCCGAACCCCTCGCCGACCTCCCGCCGGAGTCGCCCACGGGCGAGGCGCTGCGGCGGGCGCTGGCCGAGTGCGGGCGCCCGTGGCACGGCGGCCCGTTCGCGGAGCCGGCGCGGGAACTGGTGGCCGGGGCCGCCGCCGCGCTGCGCGAGCGGCTGGCCGCGTTCGACGGGTTGGCGGCCGAGGTGGCCGGGCGGGGCGCGCGGCGTGTGGTCACCCACGGCGAGCCGCACCCGGGCAACGTGCTGTGGCGCGCCGGTTCGGGCCGCGCGGGCGGCCGGCCGCTGCTCGTGGACTGGGACACGGTGCGGCTCGCCCACCCCGAGCGCGACCTGTGGCTGGTGGCCACCGGCCCCGCCGACCTGGACCGGTACGCGCGGGCCAGCGGGCACACCCCGGACCCCTCGGCGCTGGCCCTGTACGCGCTGCGCTGGGACCTGGGAGACGTGGCCGAGTACCTGACCTGGTTCCGGGGGCCGCACGAGCGCACGTCGGACACCGAGGCCGGCTGGTCGGGACTGCGCGAGACGGTGGCGCGGTTGACGGCTGGCGGCTGACGCGCTGGCATGCCCCGCGCGGACGTCCGACACCCGCCGCGCGCTCCCCTAACCACCCCCACGCTCGTCGCCCCACTCGCCCCGGCGGGTGGCGCGCCACGCCGCCCCGCCGTGGGACCGCCCCGCGTGCCCCCTACGTGCCCCCACCCGCTCCGGCCCCACCGGTTGCCGTGAGCGCCCGGTCGGGAAGGGCTGCCAACAGGCCACGGGCGGTGCGGTGACGCGCCGCCGACGAGCCAGGGCGGCAGCGCGGAAAGGGGCGGCATGCGGGTCAGGAAGACGGGTTGGTACGACCGGGGAGAGGCGGGCCTGCCACCCTCGATGGCGCGGCTCGCCCCCAGGGGGCCGTACGCGGACGGCTGGTTCCCCCTCGCCACCAGCGGTGAGCTGCGGCGGGGGCAGGTGCTGACCCGGCGCCTGATGGACGAGGACGTCGTGCTCTACCGGTCGGCCAGTGGGAAGGCCCGCGCGACGATGGCGCACTGCCCGCACATGGGCGCCCACCTCGGCTACGGCGCCACCGTGTGCGGCGAGGACATCCGCTGCCCGTTCCACCACTTCCAGTTCGGTCCGGACGGGGCGTGCGTGCGCACCGGCTACGGTACGCCGCCGCCCGCCAAGGCCCGGCTGGCCACCCTGGAGTGCCGCGAGATCGAAGGTCTGGTGTTCGTGTGGCGGCACGCGCTGGGCAAGCCGCCGCAGTGGGAACTCGACGTCCGCTCGGGCGAGGGGTTCTCCCGCCCGTACCCCACGGTCCGGGCGCTGGTGGAGTATCCGCAGGACGTCATCGAGAACATCGTGGACTACGGGCACTTCGGGCCGATCCACGGCATCCGGCACGAGGTGGTCGAGGAGCCCTGGTTCGACGGCCACCGGATGGGCACCACCTACCGGTTCCACCCGGCCAAGGGCGCCGACGACTCCGCGCGGGTGTCCTCCGTCGCGCCCCTGGTCAAGGTGGTCGTCCAGGGCATCGGCGTCGGGTACACGGAGATCGAGGTGGCCAAGCTCGGCCTGCAGATGCGCACCCGGTTCGCCGTCACGCCCGTGGACTCCGCCCATGTCGACCTGCGCCTGACCACCAGCGCCCGCTGCGCCCGGCTCGGCCCGCGCGGCGCGGCCGGGCTGCCGGCCGAACTCGCCGCCAGGGTCCTGACCTGGCTGTTCTGGTTCGACACGCGCAAGGACTTCCCGATCTGGGAGCACCGCAGGTACGCCCAGCAGCCACGGCTGGCCAAGGGGGACGGGCCGGTCGTGAAGTTCCGCCGCTGGTCGCGGCAGTTCTACAGCGCCGAGGGGAGCGCCGACATACGGGCGGGGGCGGCCGACGCCGGCGACCCGCCGGCCGCCGAGGAGCCCACGGGCTAGCGAAACGCGCGGCGCGGAGCGCGGCCGAAGCGTCCGGGCCGCGACCACACCACGCCGCCAGCGAGCGGTACGGCACGAGACGGGCGTACATGACGAGCGTGACGAAGGGTGCACCATGAGCAGGTGGAAGCGGCGCGAGCGGGACCCGAAGGACCCGGCCCGCGCTCCGTCGCCGAGCAAGGAACAACCCCAACTTCCGTACGCCAACGGCTGGTTCGCCGTGGCCACCAGCGGTGAGGTGCGCCCCGGCAAGGTGCTCGCCCGGCGGCTCAAGGGCGAGGACGTGGTCCTCTACCGCACCACGAGCGGCCGGTTGAGCGTGACGCGTCCGTTCTGTCCGCACCTCGGGGCCCATCTGGGCCACGGCGGGACGGTACGCGGCGACAACCTCGTCTGCCCCTTCCACCAGTTCCAGTTCGACCCGGAGGGGGTCTGCGTCAAGACGGCCTACGGCACCCCGCCGCCCAAGGCCCGGCTGGCCACCCTGGACTTCCGCGAGGTGGACGACCTCGTCTTCGTCTGGTCCCACGCCGAGGGGAAGGCACCCCAGTGGGAGGTCGAGAGCATCATGGGGGACGGGTTCCGCACGCCGCGGTGCACCCGGTTCCCGCTGGCGGCCCACCCGCAGGACGTCGCCGAGAACTTCGTCGACTTCGGGCACTTCGGCACGCTGCACAAGGTCAGCATGGCCCCGCTGGGAGGCCAGGAGACCGACGGGCACCTGATGCGGTTCCAGTACGAGATCTGCCCCGGTGGCGAGCGCGCGGGCGCCAAGCGGTACGCGACCCTGCCCGCGATCCGCGTGACACTGGAGGGGATCGGCAGCGTCCGGGTGGAGGCCGACGCCATGAAGTTCGGCTTCGAGCTGCGGGCCCGGATGTCCGTCACGCCCGTGGAGGCCGACCGGAGCGACATGCGGGTCTCCGTCGCCCTGCGGCCGACGGGCTCCGGCCGCCGGCCGGTCGCCTCGCTGGTGGCCGTCATGGCGCCGTACGTCTTCGCCCCGGCCGCCGCCGTGGACATCCGCCGCGACGCCGCCATCTGGGCCTACAGCAGGTACCAGGAACAGCCCCGGCTCGCGCAGGGGGACGGCCCGGTCATGCCGTTCCGGCGCTGGGCCCGGCAGTTCTACAGCGATCCGGAGCAGGCCCCGGCGAAGGCCGGCTGACGGGCCCGGCGCGGGCCCGGTTCCGCCCCGCGCGGCAGCCGGGCCCGCGAAACGCGCTTTCCCGACCCGCGCCCCCGCCCCAGAATGGGCGCATGATCAACAGGTTGGCGCGCCGGGACGAGCTTCCGGTGCTGCGGGACATCGAGCGGGTGGCGGGGGAGAGCTTCCGGGCGATCGGCATGCCGGAGATCGCCGACGACGAACCGCCCTCGCTCACCGAGCTCACCCACTACCAGCGGGCCGGGCGCTGCTGGGTGGTCGTGGACGACGGGGACTGGCCGGTCGCGTACGGGCTGACCGACCCGGTGGACGGGCGGCTGCACATCGAGCAGGTCTCGGTCCACCCGGACGTGGCCCGCCAGGGGGTCGGCCGCGGCCTCATCGACCACCTCGCGGCGCGCGCCGGGGCCGAGGGGCTGCCCGGGGTGACGCTCACGACCTTCGCGGACGTGCCGTGGAACGCGCCGTACTACGCGCGTCGCTGCGGGTTCCGGGTGCTGTCCGACGCCGAGGTGACGCCCGGGCTGCGGGAGATCCGGCGCCGGGAGGCGGAGATCGGCCTGGACCGCTGGCCCCGGGTGTGCATGCTGCGCGAGCGCTGACCGCCCGGCGGTGAACGGGCCGACCCGGCCCTCCGGGGGCCGTGGCGGCGGGGCCGACCGGGCCTGTGGTCGGTTTATGTCCGATCCGTGGAACTGATCGTATGGTCGATCGTTGCTATCCTCGGGGGGCTAAGCGTGGCTGTGGTACGGACGTTCCACGGCGGTGAAGCCCTCACGGGGAGCGTGTAGGCCAGTGGACAAAGACGGTATGACAGTCGGCGTGACGGGCCGGGGGCCCGATCCGCGCGCGGAACGGAGCCGGGCCGCGGCGCTCGCCGCTGCCCAGGAACTGCTGATCGAAGAGGGCTGGGCGGCGGTCACCCATGTTGCCGTCGCGGCCCGTAGCGGCGTCGGCCGCACCACCCTCTACCGGCACTGGCCCGACTCGGCGATGCTCATCCGCCAGTTGCTCGCCCAGCTGTTCCAGATCGACCACTCCTCCCGCACGGGCGACCTGCGCGAGGACCTGATCTGTGAGCTGCGGGCCTTCCAACTCCTGCTGGAGAACCCGACCGGCGACCGCGCGCTGCGCGTGATCATCGACCAGGCGTCGATCGACGCGGAGTACGCCGAGGTCCTTGAGCAGTGCCGGCACAAGGGCGCCGAGGTGCTGACGGCGATCATCGAGCACGGCCGCGAGCAGGGCGACCTGCCGGCCCGGCTCGGTACGGAGGAGGCCATCGGGCTGCTGCTCGGGCCCATGTTCTTCCGCCGGCTGGTCGCCAACAGCGGCTTCGAGCGCGACTACGTGACCGAGTTGGTCGACGGCTTCCTGCGGGCGTACGCGGTGGAGGTGCCGCCGGAGTCGCAGCGCGAGCTGACCCCGGAGCGGCGGGCCGAGCCCGTGGCGGGCGCCGCGTACTGATCCGCGAGCGTGCGGGCCGGCCCCTCGGGGCCGGCCCGTGCCGTATCCGCGCGGGCGCGGCCCGTGGCGCGCGTGCCGTGGGCGTCCAGCGGTGCGGTGGCGGCCGTCGCGCAGCGCTTCCCGCCGGTCGCGCTCAGCGCTCAATTCGCGCCGCGATAGGGGTTTGACCAGGCCCAAAAAGCCCTCGTGGGGGCGGGCGAGGTAGGCGCCCAGTAGGGGTCTGGTGCAAACTGCTCCACATTAGTCAGTTCAGCGTGGAGCGTGATGCATGGCGAAGACGGACGGCGCGGCGGTCGGTGTGACGCACCGGGGGCCCGATCCGCGTGCGGAGCGCAGCCGGGCCGCGGCGCTCACGGCGGCGCAGCAACTGCTGATCGAGGACGGTTGGGCCGCGGTGACGCACGTCGCCGTGGCGGCGCGCAGCGGGGTCGGCCGGACCACGCTTTACCGGCATTGGCCGGAGTCGGCCATGTTGATCCGTGACGTACTCGCCCGCTCCTTCGAGGTCGAACATTGCGCGCCGACGGGCGACTTGCGGACCGATTTGATCTCTGAATTGCAGGCGTTTCGCAGCATGCTGCTCGATTCTGTGGCCGAGCGTGCGCTGCGAGTGATGATCGAGCGGGCCGCGGCCGACCGGGCCAGCGCCATCATCCTGGAAGATTGCCACCGCAAAGGTACGGAACTCATACGGGAAATTGTCGAGGCGGCGAAGGTTCGGGGCGAGCTGTCGCCGGACCTGCCCACGGACGCCGCGATCGACAAGCTGGCCGGCCCGATGCTCTTCAAGAGGCTGTTTTTCAACGGAACGTTCGATGACGGCTATGTAACCGATCTCGCGGACCGCTTCCTCGCCACCTACGCGCTTCCGCAGGTCCGGGGCACGGACTGACCTCGCGCGCCCGGGTCCGGGCGCGACGCACAAGCAAAGCCCGCTATGCTCGACGGCCAGATGTTTCAGTGAGACTCCAGCGGCGCTCTATTCGTGCCGCAGACCCTGGTGAAGTCTGCTCTATGAAACATCTTGTACCGCGCACGGGGGAGAGCGAACGGAGGCGCTCATCGGGGGGTCTGGCGAGCCCGGTGTCACAGGACTGATGAGTGTGCTCGTGTTGCTGCCCTTGGCCGGAGGCGACGTGGCCTGAAGTCATGGCGGGAGTGATTTCGTGAACCAGCTCATGGATAGCGGTGTCTGCGAGGCAATTCCCATATTGTCCGTAACGAACCGTGAGAAAATGCACCAACCCCGTTCTGCCCGGTTATTCGGAAGGGAAGGGGAAATTGCCGAACTCTGCGGAATGCTGCACGATCCCGGAATCCGGCTACTGACCATCACCGGACCCGCCGGCGTGGGCAAGAGCGCACTGGCGAACGCCGTGCTCGCCACGTCGGTGCCCTATGCCGCCGACGGCATCATCAAGGCCGACCTCGCGTCGACGGGCAGCCGCACCATCGCCTGGCGGCAGGTGGCGGCGGCGCTCGGCATCGGCGGTGACGCGGCGGCGCTCGCCCTCCCGGAGCTGGTCGGCTCCGAGATCGGCGATCGCGAGCTGCTGCTCGTCCTGGACAACTGCGATCTCGTGGCACCGCTGCTGTCCACCGACATAGCGGCGCTGCTGCGCGCTTGCCCGGCGCTACGCGTATTGCTGACCAGTCGCATTTCCCTTGAGGTGTACGCCGAGCACCTGTTCCCCGTGGCGCCCTTCCCCGTGGGTTCCGGGGGGCGGACTCCGTACAGCTCGGTGGCGGTGCAACTGTTCATCGACCGGGTGCGGGCGCATTACCGCAGCGACGTGTTGCACGGCGGCGAACTGCACAACATCGCCGAGATCTGCGAACTCCTCGACGGCGTGCCGTTGGCCATCGAGGTGACCGCGCGGGCCGTGGGCACGCTCAGCCCGCGGGCGCTGCTCGAACAACTGCGGCGCGGGGCCCACCCGTACAACAGCCGTCTCCTCGACGTGCCGACCCGTCACCAGTCGGTACCCGGGGCGCTGTCCTGGGGCGACCAGGCGCTCTCCGCCGAGGAGCGGGCGCTGCTCCAGCGACTCGCGGTGTGCGAGACCTCCATCGACCTGCCCACCGCGCAGCGACTGGGCAACCTGTCGCTGATGCAGGCGGCGCGCAGGTTGGATTCGCTGGTGCACAAGAGCCTGTTGGTGAGCGCCAAGCGGGAGGGGGGCGAGCCGGAGTTCCGGATGCTCACCGCGACCCGCAACTACTACCGCAAGCGGCTCGCGCAGGACCCCGAGGAACAGGCCGAGGCGCGGAACCGGCACGCCGACCACTACGCGAAGTTCGCCGTCGCCGCCGAACGCGGGCTGCGCATCGCGGAGGAGCGGGCCCACTGGCTCGCGCTCGCGCAGACCCGGCTGGCCGACATCCGCACCGCGATCCGGCGGCTCCAGGCCAAGGGGGAGCACGCCACCGCGGTCCGTACGCTGCTCGCCCTCGAAGAGGCGTGGGTCGTGCACAACGAGCTGCGCGAGTCCGCGGGGATACTGTCCCGCTCCGTCACCGCCCTGGAGGCGGCCGACGTACGGGACGCGCGGGACGCGGCGCTGCTGGCCGACGCGTTGGAGACGGCGGGTCGGTGGGCGATGGCGGGCGAGGAGCTCCAGAGCGCCCGGGCGTTGCTGACCCGGGCCGCCGAGCTCTACCGCGGCACGGGGGACCCCGGCGGGCGGGCCCGGGTGGCCACGCTCCAGGGGGAGCTGCTGCGGCGCGCGGGGGACAACGAGGCGGCCGAACGGCAGGCCGAGTTCGCCGTGACCGAGCTGGACGCGATCGGCGACGTCAGGAACGCGGCCGCCGCACGGCGCCTGCTGTCCCTGGTACGCGCCGCGAGCGGCAAGCCGGAGGCGGACGCACCGCTGGTGCGGGCCCTGGAGGAGTTGCGGTCCCTGGAGGAGCCGTACGCCCGGGCCGTCGCGCTGGTCCACCTGGCCCGGGTACGGCTGGCCACCGGCCGGTCGGCGGAGGCGTACACCACGGTCCGCGAGGCCATGGAGATCCTCACCCGGTACATCGGCGGCCCGGCCGATGTGGTGCTCGCGCTGGAGACAGCGGCTCGCTCGGCGCCGAGCGGAGGCGGCACGGAGCGAGCGCACGTCCTACGGTTGTTGGGGCTGGCCAAGGCGTTGCGGGAGCAGCACGAGCTGCCGCCGAGCGCGGACGGGGCCGCGCTGCGGTCGCTGACCGACCAGTTGCGGGAGGCCACGGGGGACGCGGCCGACGGTGACAGTGGTCGGACCGCCACCGCGGTGGACACGCCCACGCTCTACTCGGCGCTGGCCACCGCGCTGTCGGCGCCGGTGCCCAAGCCCGTCGAGGGCCCGGGGACCGACGCCAGGCTGGCCGGGCTCACCCCCCGGCAGCACCAGATCGCGGAGCTGGTCGCCGAGGGCATGACCAACCGCCAGATCGCCCGCTCGCTCGAGCTGTCGGAGTGGACGGTCGTCAACCATCTGCGCCAGGTGATGAACAAGCTGGAGTGCCCCTCCCGCGTGCACGTCACCCGCATCGTGCAGCAGACGGCCGCGGGATAGCACCACGCACCACCCTGCCGGGCCCGGCGCACCCGACGGTGCCGGGCCCGGCGCTTTTCTGCTCTGCCTGACCCCGGCCGGTCCTGGCCGGGCTGACCGGCCCCGCCCGGCCCCGCCCGGCTGGCCGGCCCTGCGAGCGAGCCTGACCGGCTTCGGCCGGCCCCGCCCCGCCCCGAGCGCGCGCCCGGCGCACGCGGTGGGGTGGGCGCGGGCCCGGCTCACTTCACCCGGTACGCCGCCGCCCGCGCCATCGCGTGCAGCTCGGCGGCCCACTCGGCCGGGAGCGCCGCGCTCACCGCGTCGTTGGCGACCTTCAGCCGCTCCTCGATGACCGACTCGACGCGGTCCTTCATGCCCGTCTTCAGGAGCAGCGCGTGCAACTCCTCGGGGTCCGTGTTCGGCAGGTCGTCACCGACCAGCGCCTTGACCTCGGGCTCGTCCTGGAGGGCGAAGGACATCAACAGCGTCATCTTGTGCTGCTTGAAGTCGAGACGGGCCGGCTTGCCCGTGATGTCCGTGTCGCCGAACGCGTCCAGCAGGTCGTCGCGCAACTGGAACGCCTCACCGAGCGCGAGCCCGTACTCCTCGAACGGGGTCAGCAGCTCGGGCGAGCCGCCCGCCAGCATCGCGCCCACCGCCAGCGGCCGGTAGACGGTGTAGCGGCCGGACTTGAACAGGGCTATCCAGCGGGCCAGCGGGATGTCCGGCTGGAACCTGGCGGCGGCCCGCACGTCCAGGAACTGGCCCACCATCAGCTCCGTCGACAGCTCGCCCCACACCGAGCGCGCGGCCGGCGGGCAGTGGGCGAGCAGCCGCTCGGCGTAGACGATGGCGAGGTTGCCGGCGAGCATCGCCACGCTCTGCCCGTAGTGCCGGGCGTCGCCGTGCCAGTCGCGCTCGCGGTGCAGCGTGGCGTGCAGCACGTGCGCGGTGGGCCCGCCGCGCCGCAGCTCCGACTCGTCCAGCACGTCGTCGTGGAGCAGCGCCGAGGTGTGCATCAACTCCAGCGCGGCGGCGGCGTCCACGGCCACCTGGGACTCGGGGTCGCCACCGGCGGCGAGGTAGGCCGCGATGCAGAACGCCGGGCGCAGCCGCTTGCCGCCGCTTTCGACCATGGCGCCGACGCAGTCCACCAGCTCCAGCGCGTCCGGGTTCTGCTCGCTCCAGTACGCCCGCTCCTGCGCGAGCAGCGCCGCCAGCCGCTCCTCGACCCGGGCGAGCATGCGGTCGCGCAGCTCCCCCGGTGTGCCCTGACGGGACGGTGTGCCCCGACCGGCGTCGGTGTTGGCCACGGTGGTCGTCGCCTCGATGGATGTCACAACAAGCTCCCCGGCATGGCGGAAGACAGAGTCCTCGGTGGTGGTCGTGCGGGTGTCGGCGCCGTGGCCGACGGTGTCGCGCTGTCGCGTCCGGCTCACCCGGGTCGCGGCCTGGCGCGTCGACGGTGATCTGGGTGATCTGGGCGTGCTAGGCGGTCTGGCGGCTCGGCAAGGATCTCAGGTGGCTGCCCGGTGGCGGTGTCTGCTCCGTGGCGGGCGGGAGCCAGGGTGGGGCGCCGGGGGCGCGTCTGGGGTGGGGGACTGGGGTGGCCCCGTCACCCGGGCCGCGCGGGACGCCGACCCGGGCCGGCCGGGGCGTTTGCCGCGCGGAGCGGCCCACGACGCCGCCGCCCGGGCCCGTCCCGGAGGCCGGTCCGGCCGGGGCGTGTGGACGGTGCGTACGAGCCTGTGCGTGCTGCGAGCGCCCGGCGTGCGCGGTGGTGCGGTCGTGGTCGTCTGAGTGGTCGCCGGGAGCGGCGGCGGGGTCGGCGAGTACGGCACGGTGCCGTGCTCCGGCGGCGGGTCGGCCGCCTGGGCAGCGCGACGTGGCCGCCGCGGCGCGCCAACGCGCCGGCGTCGCGGTGGCCTTCGCCCGCCTGTCCCGGTCCATGGGTCAATCCTGCGGTTCTGGGCTGCTCGGGGCCATGACAACGTCCTGCCAGCGGCCGGGGCGCGGCCTGGTCAGCGCGCGGTCCACCAGCGCGCCGGCGGCACCGGTGTAGTGCGTCGGCTCGACCAGGTCGGCCAGGCGCGCGGCCGACAGGTGCCGGGTCACCTCGGGCAGCTCGCCGAGCACGGCCTCAAGGGGGCGTCCGGAGGCCGCGGCGTCGGCGGACGCCCGGCTGAGCACCTGCCGGGCGGTGGCCTTGCCGAGCAGCGGCGCCAGCGCCGCCGCGATCCGTTCGGAGACGAGCTGGCCGCCGGTCAGGTCGAGGTTGGCGCGCATCCGGTCGTGGGCGACGGCCAGGTTCTCGGCCAGCTCCACGGCGTGCGCCGCCGCGCCGCCCGTCAGCCGCAGACACGCGCGCAGGGGCTCCCACTCGGCGTGCCAGCCGCCGGCCGACCGCTCGTCCTCGACGGCCATCGCACCGGTCACCGTGGCCGCGAGCTGCGGCACCTGGAGCGCGGCGGAGCGGATCACGGTGGCCAGCACCGGGTTGCGCTTGTGCGGCATCGCCGACGAGGCGCCGCGCCCGGCGACCGCGCCCTCACGCACCTCGCCGACCTCGGTCCGGGTCAGCGACTGCACGTCCACGGCGATCTTGCCGAGCGCGCCCGAGGTGAAGGCGAGCGCGGCGGCCAGGTCGGCCATCGGGGTGCGCAGCGCGTGCCAGGGCAGCACCGGCTGGGCCAACCCGGTCTCGGCGGCGAAGGCGGCGGTCAGCTCGTACGCGTACGAGGCCGCGCCCGGCGAGCCGTGCCCGTGTCCCGCGTACTCCAGGTAGCCGGCCAGCGTGCCGGCCGCGCCGCCGAGTTGGACCGGGAGCTGTTCGCGCACCCGGCGCAGCCGCTCCGCCGCGTCGAGCACGAGCCACATCCAGCCGGCCGCCTTGAGACCGAAGGTGGTGGGCACGGCGTGCAGGGTCAGGGTGCGGCCGGCCATGGCCGTGTCCCGGTGCCGCTCGGCGAGGCCGGCCAGCGCCTCGGCGGTCCGGTCGAGATCGGGGATGACCAGGCCGAGGGCCCGGTCGGCGACCAGCATCGCGCCGGTGTCGAAGATGTCCTGGCTGGTCGAGCCGCGGTGCACGTACTCGGCCGCCGCCGCGTCGCGCGCGGCGACCACCGAGGTGAACTCCCGCACGAGGCCGACCACCGGGTTCGCCGCCTCGCGGGCGCTTCGGGCCAGCGCGAACAGGTCCAGGTGCGTGGCGCGCGCCGCGTCGCTGATGGCCCGGGCCGCCGTGGCCGGCACCGTGCCGAGCCGGGCCTGGGCCCTGGCCAACGCCGCCTCCGCGTCCAGCATGGCCTGGAGCCAGGCGTGGTCGGTGACGGCCGCCTCCACGGGCGTGCCGGCGCGCACGGGCGAGAGCAGCCCCGCGTCGGCGAACTCGTCGCCGCGCGCCCCTTCCGCGCTCATCGGTCGGCCGCCCGCGCCGCGAGCGCCGGGGCCGGCGCGTCCGGCGCGCGGGTCGGGTCGTCACCGAGCACGGCCCGCGCGATGGCGTCCGAGTCGCTGAGGATCACCGAGCCCACGCCGGGCCGGATGCCGGCCGCCGTCACCCAGTGCACGGCCTCGGTGGGCACGCCGTACGCGAACCGCCGCGGGTGGGGCACGCCGTGCGCGTCCAGCAGTCGGTAGGGGCGCTCGGTGACGGCCAGCCCGCCGGTCTCGTACGCCGTGCCGTCCGTGGCCGGCAGCCGGTACGGGGCGCACTGGCCGGTGGCGAGCAGGTGGCGCAGCAGCGGATCGGCCGTGCGGCGCAGGTCGATCTCCGGCAGCCGCGCCTCGATCAACACCCGGGCGGTGACCCGCGAACCGGGCACGGCCGGCGACTCGGCGACGAACGCGCCCGCGTCAGTGTCGGCCTCGATCCGCAGCGCGGGCCCGGCCACGCGCAGCGTGCCCGCCTCGATCAGCGCCACCAGCTCCTCGATGCGCCGGGCGGGCGGGCCGATGGACAGGTAGGCGTTGAGCGGGGTGTACCAGCGGTCCAGGTCGGCGCGGTAGGAATCGCCGCTCAGGCCGCCGTGGTCGACCGCGAGCCGCAGCTCGTTGCGCAGGTCGCGCAGGACGTCGAGGGCGGCCTTGAGCGGGCCGCTGACGTTGCCCGCCCGGGCGGCCGCCAGGTCGCCGCGCAACTGGTCGAGCAGCCAGTCCCGGAAGTCGTCCGGGCCGCTGAACTCGCGCTCCGCGTAGGGCTGCTCGATGGCCGACCAGTCCCACCACTCGGCCGGTGGGATGCCGAACGCGGTCAGCAACTCCGCGTCGGCGGCGCTGACCGGCGGGTGGGCGGACGCGGGGCCGGCCGGCTGGCCCGCGCTGCCGGACGCGCCACGGGCGGTGTCGGGGCGGGCGTCATCGGGGTGGGCGGTGTCGTACGCCGTCGCCGCGCCGTCCGCCGCGTGCGCGAGGTAGCGCTCCCGGAACGTGGCGACCCGTTCGGCCTCGCCGCGCGCGGTCAGCAACGCGCTGTAGTAGACGGTCTCGACCTCGCGCGCCACCAGCGGCCACAGCGTCTCGCGGAAGGCGAGCCCGGGGGTGCCGGCCGCCTGCGCGCGCAGCTTGGCTATCAGCTCCGGGGTGAGCAGGAACGGCTCGTGGCGGCCCTCGACGCCCTTCTCGTTCTCGCCCCGCGCGTGGTACGGCATGCCCCGGCGCGAGCCGGCGTACAACCGTGGCTCCCGGCCCGACGGCAGGTAGACCAGGCGGCCCGCGCGGCGCTCGTAACGGCCGCCACGGCCCTGCGTCAACAGGGCCATGTGATCGAAGAAGTTGAGCCCGAGCCCGCGCAGCAGCACGGTGTCGCCCGGTTCGACGCCCGAGAGGTCGGCGTCGGCCGGGTTGGCCGGCGGCACGTACACCAGGCCGTGCCGGTCGGCGAAGCCGGCCAGCTCCGCCTGTGCCGGCGACGGCTCGACGGGCAGGTGGCCCTGGGCCAGGACGACCGCGTCCAACCCTTCGAGCCGGGTGCCGTCCTCCAGCGTCACGGTCTGGGTGCCCGCCACCCCGTCGTCCAGCGCCACGGCCCGCCCGGCGTGCACGCGGACCGAGACCCGCGCGGGGGCGCCGGCGACGACGCGCCCGAAGGCCCATATGAGGTAGCTGCCGTACAGCGCGCGGGTCGGATAGGTGTCCGGGCCCAGCGCGGCGGCCTCGGCCAGGGTGGCGGCGTCGATCGGGTCGCCCGGGTCCGGGAGGCCGTAGGCGCCGTGTGTCGCTGTCCGCGATGTCTGGCCTGGCGGCGTGGGCGACGTGGAGGGCGTGCCGGAGGGCTCGGCGGCGCTGGCGGGTGCCTCGTGCGCCCGTCGTGCGCCCGGTTGTGGGGGCACGAACCCGGGGGGCGCCGCGGCACGCGCGCCGATCGCGCGGGCCCACTCGTAGAGACTGGGGCCCGGGGCCAGCGGGCCCGCCATGTCCACGCTGTCGTCGGTGAAGACGGTCACCTGGCAGGCCACGGTATTCATCAACAGGTGCCGGGACTGGTCGGTTCGCCATACCTGCCCGGGGCCCGGCACGTGCGGATCGACCACGTGCACGGTCAGCGCCCCGAGTGCCGGAAAATGCCGGGCATTGGCACAGAGCCGTTCCAGGACGGAGAGACCGCGCGGGCCCACCCCGATGACGCAGACATCGAGGCGCGTGCTGGCCATGCCGCTCTCCATTCCCCGTACGACGTGTCGCCGAGCGGATCGGCCCGTCCTGAGCGAACTGGCCACCGAGTCTTGGGGAAAGTACTCGCGCACGGTAGCGGCTAGTTCTTGCTATCTGACATGGTGGAGCTTGCCATGGGGCTTGCTATGGCCATTCGTGCAGGTCGGAGCCTACTTTGTGACAACTTCTAGCCTTCATAACCCCGGGCGACCAGCGCCTGCACGCACGCTGCGCGGCCACCCGCGCGGCCCGTCGTGAAGGTAATCCCGTTCCTAGGTGGGGAGAGCTGGAATGTCCTATCGGAAACACCCGCTGAACATCGCTGAGCTGTTTGAATGGCACGCGCAGGCCAAGCAGCAGACCGTCGCTTACCTGGACCGGCCCTTTGACATAGCCCCCGATCAGGGCACGCGTTTTGACGCCGCACAACTCGCCCACACGGTACGGGACTTCTCCGCCCGCCTTTATGCGGCGGGGGCCCGCGCGGGCGATCGCGTGGCCATTGTCAAGGAAAACCACCTGGACATGACGCTGGCCGCCGCCGCGGCGGCGCGCTTCGGGGCGATACCCGCGACCATCGCCGGGGCCAACACCCCGGAGAACCACCGCGCGATGATCGCCAAGCTGAAGCCCTCGGTCCTGGTGGTCTCGCCCTCCGCGCTGGCCGCCGCCGCCCGGGCGGGCGTCGAGCTGAGCGACCCGGGCACCAAGGTGATCGTCCTCGGCGAACTGGGCGACGGAGCCCCCAAGGACGCGCTGACGCTGAGCGACCTCGACGGTGCCGACGCCCCGCCGACCCGGCTGCGCGCCCCGCACGAGTCCATGCTCATCATGCACAGCTCCGGCACCACCGGCGTGCCCAAGCTCGTCGTTCACTCCGGCAACTCGCTGCTGGGCGGCGTGGCCCGGATGGAGCGCATCCGCTTCCCCGTCCTGGCCAGCAAGCACCGCGACGTGGCCGCCACCTCCGTCTCGTTCGCGCACGGCCGGATCGTCTCGTGGGTGATGGGGCAGTTCGTGCTCGCCCCGAAGAAGATCGTCATCATCTCCAAGCACGACCCCGAGGTCGCCGAGCGGATGATCGAGGAGCACCGGCCCACCTCCCTTGAGGCGTGCCCGAACATCTTCCAGCGCTGGGAGGAGCTGGCCTACCAGCGGCCGGAGATCTTCCGCCAGGTGCGGCTGTACGTCGGCACCTTCGACGCCATCCACCCGCGCACGGTGCGCACCTTCCTGAACGTCTCCAAGCGGCGCTTCCCGGTGTGGCTCCAGGGCTGGGGCCAGAGCGAGGTCGGCCCGGTCTGCTTCACGCTCTTCACCCGGAGCCGGATGAAGAAGATCTCCGACGACGCGTCGGTCACCAGCGACATCGGCTGGCCCTCGCCCGGCTTCAACAAGGTCAAGGTCGTCGACATCGAGACCGGCCGCAAGGTCGCCAAGGGCGAGCCGGGGCTGATGATGGTCGCCACCAAGGCCCAGTGCCTGGACTACGTCGGCGAGAGCGACCGGCACGCGGAGAAGGTCGACGGCCAGTGGTGGAACACCGGTGACGTCGGCGAGATGGACGCGCTCGGCCGCCTCAAGCTGGTCGACCGCGAGGTGGACATCATCCCCGGCACCAGCGGCATCGAGCTGGAGAGCATCCTGCTCGACCGGCTGCCCCGCGCCTCCGACGTGACCGTGCTCGGCGTGCCGGGCGAACTGCCCGTGCCCGTGCTGTCCATGGCCGACGACACGCTCGACCCGCAGGAGTGGGCCGCCGCGACCGCCGGGCTGCCCCCGATGGCCGAGCCGAAGCTCGTGCCCTGGGACCAGGTGCCGCGCACCGCGACCTGGAAGGTGCGCCGGCTCGACCTGCGCGAACAGGTGCTGGGCAGCAAGGAGGCCATCGGCTCCGGCCGCTGGACCTGACGGGACCTCGCGTCCGGCGCGGGGCCACGCCCCGCGCCGGACGCCGCCGCCGGCCCGCTCGCGGCCGGCCGGCGGGGGACGGGCGGCGCGGCCCGCGTGGCCGCGCGGCGACGCCCGGCAGACGACGAACCACCGACGAACCACCAACCGACGGGACCGGCCCGCGCGAGCACGCGGGCGGCACGACGCCGCCCGCGCCGCGCACCCGGGGCCGGGCCCCGCGGGAGCAACGCGTATGAGGAGCAGGAGTGGCTGACATCGACATAGCGGTGATCGGCGCCGGCATCGCCGGCCTGACCACCGCGTACCGGTTGACACAAGAGGGCCACCGGGTGGAGGTGTTCGAGTCCGAGGACGCGCCCGGTGGGCGGATGCGCTCCAGCCGCGTCGACGGCTACACCACCGACCGTGGCGCGGAGACGATCTCCCCGTACGGCTACCCGGCCACCTGGGAGTTCATCAGGGAACTCGGCCTGGACCGGGGCAACCAGATCCACCAGATCGAGCACCCGGTCGGCCTGTGGGACCAGGGCCGCAACCACCCGTGGGTGGGGCACCCCAAGGGCATGGTGCTCGGCGCTGGCCTGTCCGTCAGCGGGCGCGTCCAGTCCTTCCGCTCGATGCTGGGCGGCATGCGCCGCTCGGGCCAGGTCGACCCGGAATGGCCGGAGAACTCCAAGTACGGGAACATGACGCTCGCCGAGTTCGGCGCCCGGTACGGCCAGGAGATGGTCGAGCGCAGCCTCGCCCCGATCGCGCACACCGCCTTCGGCTGGCAGCCCGAGGTCAGCACGGTGGCCCCGCTGCTGGCCATCATGCAGGGCACCAAGGGCATCTTCCGCTGGCAGACCTACCGCGACGGCCAGGACACCATGGCCCGCACGCTGGCCAGCCGGGTCAAGGTGCACCTGTCGCGCTCGGTGGAGCGCGTGGTGCGCGAGGGCGACGAGGTGCGCGTCCACTTCGCCGACGGCACCGACCTGACGGCGCGCGCCGCGGTCCTCACCCAGCCGTCGCCGGAGATCCCCGCCGTCCACCCCGGACTCCCGGACGACGAGCGGCCGTTCATCGAGGCGTCCACCTTCACCACCATGATGCGCGTCGCGGTCCGCCTCGACCGCCCGCTGGAGCCGCGCCGCGACCCGAGCAACCCGCGCTCGTACGCGGTCGTCCTCGGCCCGAAGGAGGACTCGCTCTTCTCCGGCTGCACCATCGAGCACAACAAGTGCCCCGACCGGGTGCCGGCCGGCCGCGGCCTGGTCACCCTGCTGATCTCGCCGCGCCGCGTGCACGAGGTGTACGACCTGCCGGACGAGGAGGTGCTGGAGCGGGCGTTGGACGAGAGCACCCACTTCATCGACGGCCTGCGCTCGGCGTACGTCGGACACCACATCGTCCGCTGGCCCAACGGCCTGCCCGCCGCCCCGCCGGCCGCGCTCCGGCTGCGCGGCCGCTTCGTCCGCCGCTCGCCCCGGCCCATCGAGTACGCGGGCGACTGGCTCTACCTGCGTCCGAGCAGCGAGGCCGCCGTCGCCTCGTCGAAGCTCGCGGTGGACCGGGTGCACGCCTGGCTCTCGGGCCGGCGCTGACCCACGGGCGGCCCGCCGCCCCCGCGTGAGACTCGACCGACGGGCCCCGCCCGCCGGCCCGTTGAGGCCGGCGGGCGGGGCCTTCGGCTCGCCGCCGCCCGCCCGTACCTCAGCGGAAGGCGTCCGCGTGGTCGGTGACCCACTCGCGGAACGTCAGCGCGGGGCGCCCGAGCAGCCGCTCCACCGTGTCGGTGACCCGCTCCGGGGTCTCCACGAAGGACTTCCAGGCCCGCAGCCGGCCCGCCACGAACTCCGCGTTCCCCCACGCCGCGGTGAACTCCTCCCGCGCCACCTCCGCCGACATCTCCTCCCAGCGCACCCCCCGCCCGATCACCTCGCCGATGATCCGCACCTGCTCGACATGGGTGAGCGCGGCCGGCCCGGTGAGCAGGTGGGCCACCCCGTCGTGCCGCCGCCGGTCGGCGCCCTCGGCGGTGAGCGCGCGCACGGCGACCTCGGCGATGTCCCGCTCGTGGATGAGCGACCTGGCGGCCTGCCCGTACGGATAGCGCACCGTGCCCCGCCGTACCTGGTCCGCCCAGCGCAGCGCGTTGGCCGCGAAGTCGATGGCCCGCAGGAAGGTCCAGGTCACCCCGGAGTGCCGCAGGTGGCGCTCGATGGCCTGGTGGTACGACGTGGGCTCCTCGTCGTCCGCGAGGTCGGCCACGTCCGTCGAGAGGTAGACCACCCGCTGGGCCCGCTCGGTGATCACCTCAAGCACCCGCAGGTCCACCGGCAGCCCCGGCCACATCAGGTACACCCGCTCCACCCCGCGCACCGCCGCCGCCAGCGAGTCCGGGTCCCCCAGGTTCCCCCGTACCGCCTCCACCCCGCCCGGCAGCCTCGCCGCCCTCGGGTCCCGCACCAGTGCCCGTACGTCCACGTCCGCCCGCGCCAGCCCGGCGACGACGTGCCTGCCTACGGTGCCGGTCGCCCCGGTCACCAGGATCTTGGTCATACGAGGACCGTAGAACCTCAACCGTGGTTCAACTCAAGGGGGAGCCGGGCGGGGGAGCGCGGCGGGCCCGTGTGGACGGTGGCGTTGATCACATGGCCGTTGCCGACGTCGTGTTCCGTCAATGACTAGGTTCGTGACCACTCTTCCCGCCACACAGGCCCCCGCGACCACTCCACCCGCGGGCGCCACGCCTCGCCCGCCCGAGGCCCATGCCACCACCGCCGAGCTGACCCGGCTGCTCTACGGCCCCGACCGCGACCGGATCCACCGGCCCTGGCGGACGCTGGCCGCCGACCCGGACATGCGACGGCGCGCCGATGCCGCGATATCCGACCAGTTAGCCGACTCCTACCGCAGGTTACGCCGCGTCGGCGCGGCCACCGACCCCGTCCAGGTGGCCACCGACCCGCGCGCGCTGGCCGCCCTGCACGAGTGGCTGGCCCCGGTCGACGGCGCGCTGGCGGTACTGGCCGGCATCCACTACAACCTCTTCCTCGGCAGCCTCCACGACCACGACCAGCGGCCCGACCGCCCGTTGGACGACTTCCTCCGGATGCGCCGGATCGGCACCTTCCTCTGCACCGAACTGGCCCACGGCAACGATGCCGCCGCCCTGGAGACGGTGGCCACCTACGACCCGGGCCAGCGCACCTTCACGCTGCACACGCCCCACCCCGGGGCGCGGAAGTTCATGCCCAACACCGGTCCCGTCGGCGGCCCGAAGTCGGGCCTGGTCGCGGCGCGGTTGCTCGTCGAGGGCCGGGACCACGGCGTCTTCCTGTTCCTGGTCCCGCTCACCGACGCCGCCGGCCCGCTGCCCGGGATCACCGTCCGCCCCCTGCCGCTACGCCCCGGCAGCCCGGTGGACCACTGCCTCACCTCGTTCGACACCGTCGTGCTGCCGCGCTCGGCGCTGCTCACCGGCGAGCACGGGCGGCTGGCCGACGACGCCACCTTCACCAGCGCCTTCGGCAGCAGGCGCAAGCGGTTCCTGGCCGCCATCGGCCGGGTGGGGGTGGGCAAGCTGTGCATGGCGGCCAGCGCGGTCGGTGGCGCCCGCACCGCACTGGCCACCGCCCTCCGCTACGCCCACCACCGCCACGTCACCGGCGCGCGCCCCGACGACCGCGTCCCGCTGTGGGCGCACCGCACACACCACGGGCCCCTGCTCGACGGCCTGGCCACCACGTACGCGATGACCGCGCTGCACCGGGCCACCGTGGCCGCCTGGGTCGACCGCACCCCGGCCGACGCCGAGGCGGCCGAGCGCCAGGTGGCGATCGCCAAGGGGTGGATCACCTGGCGGGCGCGGGACCTGATCACCGAGAGCCGCGAGCGCTGCGGCGCTCAGGGGCTGCTCCCGGTCAACGGGCTGGTGGCCCTGCTCGGTGACGTGGAGGGCGCCATCACCGCCGAGGGCGACAACCTCGCGCTGTGGGCCAAGGCCGGGGCCGAACTGCTGCTGGCCGAACCGTCCGCGCCGCCGGCCCCCGTGACCGGCCGCGCGCCGACGCCGGGCCGGGCCGGGCCACCCGACGGCGACGCGCCCGCTCGCGCCCTGACCGACCCGGCGGCCCGGCAGACCCTGTTGGCCTCGGTCGTACGGCTGCACCTGGCCCGGGCCCGGGCCAGGATGCGTACGTCCCCCGCCGGCGACCGCCTGCGGCGGTGGAACGCCGCCGCCCCCGACGCGCTGGCCGCCGTCACGGCGCGGGCCGAGCACGACGCGGCGGCGGCCCTGCTCGACTGGGCGGTCGCGGCCGACGCGCCGCTGGCCCGTGAACTCCTGCTCGACCTGCACCAACTGTTCACCCTGCGGCGGATCGGCCAGCACAGCGGGCTGCTCGTCGGCTCGGGCGAACTGACCGGCGGGCAGGCCGTCGAGTTGGCCGCCCTGTTGGAGCGGTCGCTCGACCGCCTGGCCGACCACGGGCTGACCCTGGTCGCGGCCTTCGACCTGCCCGAGGCGTTGCTCGCCGACCGCCCCATCACCGGCCCGCACTACCAACACCATCTCCTCGCCCATACCGAGGAGATGACCTGTGCCTGGCGGCCCGCCGGCTCCCCCGGTACCGCCCCCGTACCCGCGCCACCCACACCCGCCACACCCGCCGCGCCAGAGGCGACCACGGCGGTGGGGGCGGTGGAGCACTCAGGCGGGACCCGCTAGCGCGACCCGGCGTGGCCCGCCAACGCTGGCGGGCAACGCCGGGCGGTCGGGCGGGCCGACGTCGGATGTCCGGGCGATCGGGGGCCGTGCCGGGTGCGGCGCTGGTCTGGGGTGAGGGTGAGGGGGTGGCCGCGCGTGGGGTGCCCGGAACATGGCAGAGCCCCGCTCGCCGGGCGAACGGCGAGCGGGGCTCTGCTGGGAAGCCGCGCGTCCACGGGGGTCGGTCGCGCGGCGGGTCTGTTAGACGCGGTCCACGGTGCGCTCCGGTGTGACGTCGCCACCGGCGCTCGCGCCGGGCGCCGCCGGCACGGGGTCGCCGCCCTCGCTGATGCCGAACCGGTCGTGCAGCTTGCGCATCGGGCCCGGGGCCCACCAGCTCCTGGTGCCGAGCAGGCGCATCGACGCGGGGAGCAGGATGCCGCGGATCAGCGTGGCGTCCAGCAGGATCGCGAGCGGCACGCCGAGGCCCAGGGCCTTCATGTAGCTGATGCCGGAGGTCAGCATGACGATGAAGACCAGCGACAGGATGATCGCCGCGTAGGTGACGACCTTGCCGACGCGCTCCAGGCCGGTGGCGACGGCCAGTTCGTTGTCGCCCGTGCGGTCGTACTCCTCCTTGACGCGGGAGAGGATGAAGACCGCGTAGTCCATCGAGAGGCCGAAGCCCAGGGTGCCGACGAGGACCGGGACCGTCCAGTTGATGGCGCCGGTGTTGATGAAGTCGCCGACCAGCCACTGCAGGTGGCCGTCCTGGAAGACGAAGACCAGCGAGCCGAAGGTGGCGCTCAGGCTCAGCACGCTCAGCAGCATGGCCATCAGCGGGAGCAGCAGGCTGCCGGTGAGCAGGAAGAGCAGGATGTAGGTGCCGATCGCCATGATGCCGAGGGCGATCGGCAGGTTGTCGGCGAAGACGTCGAAGGTGTCCACGGAGATGGCCGGGTGGCCACCGACCTTGACCGGGAACGGGGCCTCCGCGTCCCGGATGTCGCGGACGATGTCCTCGCCCTTGGGGGAGAGGCCGTCAACGGCGGGCACCACGCTGAGGTAGGTGGCCGAGTCCGTGCCGTACTGCTGCGAGAACCGGGTGGCCGGGGCGACTTCCTTGCCGCCGGCGTAGCTGCCGGTCAGCGCGTCAACGCGGGCGACGTTGGGCAGTGCGGAGAGCTGCGTGGCGTAGGCGGCGATGTCGTTCGTGCGGTCGGCCGTCTTGCCGATGTCCACGGCGACGACCTGCATGGCCTGCGCCTCGCGGTTGTTGAAGTCCTCGCGGACCGTCTGGGCGACCTCGGCCGACTGGGCCGACTTGGGCAGGATCTGCTCGTCCGGCAGGCGCAGGTTCAGGTCGCGGACGGGGGAGCCGAGCAGTGCCATCAGGGCGAGCACCGCGACCACCAGCGGCACGGGCTTGCGCATCACGAACAGGGCCAGCCGGTGCCAGCCGCCCTCGTGCGAGGCGGTCACCGGGCGCGGCTTGCGGCGGACCAGGCGCAGCTTGTCGATGCGCGGGCCGGCCCAGGCCAGCAGCGCGGGGACGATGACCAGCGTGGCGAGCGCCGCCATCAGCGCGGTGGCCGCGCCGCCGATGGCGATCGACTGGAACATCCCGAACGGCATGACCATCAGCGCCATACAGGCGATGGCCAGCGTCACGGCGGAGAAGATGACCGTGCGGCCCACTTGGCGCATGGTGGCGCGGATGGCGGGCTCGGTCTCCTGGCCGCGCTGGAGTTCCTCGCGGTAGCGCGTGATGAACAGCAGGCTGTAGTCGATCGCGAGGCCGAGGCCGAGCAGCGTGGTGACGTTGGTCAGCAGGTTGTTGGCGTCGAACCCGAAGGTGATCAGATACAGCAGGCCGAAGACGAGGAACATCGTGGCCAGCGCGACGGCCAGCGGGAGGGCCGCCGCGACGAGCGAGCCGAAGATGACCACCAGCACGATCAGGACCAGCGGGAAGACCAGGGTCTCCGCGGTGGCGGCGTCCTTGGCGGACTGGTCGACGTTCTCGAAGTTCATCAGGGCGATGCCGCCCAGTTCGACGTCGAGCCCCTCGACCTTGCCCGAGTACTCCTTCTTCAGGTCCTGCACCCGGTCGTTGACCTCGTCGAAGTCGCCGAGGATGCGACCGCTGACGAGCGCCTGCTTGCCCGACTCGCCCTTGAGGGAGGGGGCCCGGTCCATGGACCAGTACGAGGCGACGTTCGCCACGTGCTCGTGGTCCTGGAGGCCCTTCGTCAGTTTCAGGCCAGCGGCGGTCACCGCGGGGTCGTCGACGCCGCGCGGGTCGCTCACCACGATGGAGAGGTTGGGGGTGCCTTGCTTGAACTCCTTCTCCAGGAGTTCCTCGGTCTCGTGCGACTCGGTGTCGGTGTTCTCGTAACCACCCATCGTCAGCCGGTCCGTCAGACCCATCGATGCACCACCGACGGCGAGCGCGATGATCAGCACGGCCAACAGCACTTTCTTTGGCCTGGGGAGGATCAGACTCGCTAGTCTGTCGAGCATTTTCGGAATCTCCTGACGGGCGGCGCGAGAGAGGGGAGCACCGTGCGAGGACTTGTGGAACAGATTGCACTAGACCTATGGGGCAGTCTGCACCTCTCGCTGGCTCCGGTGCAAGTCGTTCCATAGATCGCCGGGTTACTTCCCGGGCACGGCGGGGGCCAGCCCGGCGTGGTGATCCGGACATTGGTGGCATGTCCGGTTCTAGGCTCGGCGCTGGTCGCCGAACACCCTCCCCCACGTGGCCAGTTCCATGCCTGACCCACTGCCGAATGTCACCGGAACGTGATCCACATCTTTCCGGCCGGCCATCCAACGGCTTCGTGTGTGGCTTCCTGCACGGGCGTTGGGCGCGACGGGAGGGACCCGTCGCGCGAGGGGCCGTATCGACCAACGCTTCTGACGGGGCCACAGTCACCACGGTCGGCGAGGGTCGGCGCGCGGCGGGGGGAGGGGGCGGCGACGGGGGCGTGGCGCGGGCCCGGGTGGTGGTCGTCCGCGACCGTCCCGCCGCCACGGGGGAGGCGGGACGGTCGCGGACGGTCAGGGGTTGCGGGGGCGGCTCGGTTCCGGGCGGCTGCGCGCGCGGGTCACACGTGCAGTGCCAGCACGTTCGCCAGCAGCAGCACCGGAACGCCCCAGCGGTGCAGCTTGATGCCGAGCATGCGGGCCTGGAGCAGGTTGCCCTGGCTCACGCCCGAGCGGGCCTGCGACACCCGCATCGCCCACAGCGGCACCATCAGCGCGACGAACCACACCGGCACGGCGCCCACGGCGATGGCCACCGCCACCGCGAGCGGCTCCAGCAGGTGTGCCCCGACGATGATCTTCCGGTAGGTCGGCGCGGTGGTGAGGGTGGCGAGGTTGCGCCGGCCGGCCAGCCGGTCGCCCTCCACGTCGTTCATGTTGGAGTAGATGGAGACCAGCAGGCTCCACAGGCCGAACAGCACCGACTCCAGGATGACCAGGCCCGTCGCCTCGCCCGTCAGCAGGACGTAGGGGATCAGGATGGCCAGGCCGGGGCTGACCAGGATGAGTTCCTGGCCGAAGTTGTAGCTGATCTTCAGGCCGTACGAGTACTGCACGTTGGAGACCAGCACCGCCACCATCAGGAGCCCGACCCACAGCGAGTTCTCCGGTGCGATGACGAAGACCAGGGACCACATCACCGCGCCCCAGGCCATCGCCCCCCAGCCGAACAGCTCGGCCTGCCGCACCGTCAGCGCGCCGCTCAGCAGCGGCTTGCGGGACAGGTCGCGCAGCGCGCCGGACTCCGGCGAGTAGTTGCGCGCGTCGCTGCCGTCCCGGATGCCCGTGACGTCGTCCAGCGCGACGGTGGCGGCCACCACGCCGACGTAGCCGGCTATGTAGAGCAGGATGACGGCGAAGGTCGTACCGTCCCACGTCAGCGCACCGGGCAGCGCGGCCCACACGATGAAGGCGCTCAGGTAGTAGTCGTAGAACGAGAGCTTGCCGAGCTTGACGAACGCGCTCAAGCGGTCCTTGGCGACCGGCGACGCGGCGATGTTCAGCGACATACGGATGCTGCCTTCTGTGATGGTTTCTTCGCGTTGTGGTGGGTGTGTCTTCCCGGTGTGCTCGGAGCGTGCGGGGCACGCCGGCGGGAATCGGTGCCTGTTCGCGGCGCGGGACGTCGGTCGGCGTGGGTGGGGGTGCCGCGATGCCCCACCCCGGGGCTGTCGTCCGACAGTCCTACGAGTGGTGCGGAGTCTTACCGAGCCGGCCGGGTCCTACGGGCCCGACCGGGAACGCGCTGGGGCGTACGCGGTGGTGCGGAGGTGGAGCGCGGCGCACGCCCCGGGCCGGCGCGCGGTGGGCGCGGCGCGGGGCCGTGGCGCGCCGACGGTGGTGCGCCGCCCGCGCGGCGCGCGGGCGCGGCGCCGTGGACACGCGCCGCGAGGGGTACGCGCCGGGCCCCGGCGCCGCGCGGTGGCGTGCTCGCGCACGCCACCGCCGGCGCCTGACGGGGCCGGGCGTGCTACCTGGGCTTGCGGCCGAAGCTGGAGATGAGCACCTGGGTCAGCCAGTGGTGGGCCGGGTCGCCCATCTCGGCCAGCGCCTCGTCCACCCGCTCCGCCGACACCTCGCCCTCGGCGACGATGCGCGGCTTCATGAACTCCAGCCACAACTGGTAGTGCCGGGCCTGGAAGGAGCCGCCCCGCACCATGACGGCCCGGCCCTCGGCCGACACCTCCTCCAGCTCGGTGGCCAGCATCGCCTCGAGGTCGAAGTGGCCACCGCGCGGCTCGTGGCCCGAGCGGCGCATCAGCCCGTACCCGGCCGCCCGCACGTCCTGGAGGAAGTCCTCCGAGGTGGCGCTGCGGAACAGCGGCAGCGAGTCGGTGTCCTCAAGGAAGAGCCAGCCGCCCGGCTTGAGCGCGCGGACCATGTTGGCCACCGCGGCGGGGCGGTCCTCCAGATGCTGGACCACCATCCGCGAGTGCACGAGGTCGAAGGACTCCGCCGGCAGTTCCTCGGTGCGGATGTCGATCCGGGCCACCTCCACGTGCGGCGCCCGCAGCGCTTCGAGCCGCCCCGTCTCCAGGTCGGCGGCGAGCACCCGCCCGGTAGGCCCGACCCGCTCGCCGAGCCAGCCGGCGATGGACCCGGAACCGGCGCCCACCTCCAGGGCGTGCCAGCCGGGGGCCACGCCGAGCCGCTCCAGGCGCTCGATGGTGCCCGGGTCCCAGATGGCCTCGTTGGCGCGCAGCCGCTCCGTCTCCTGGTCCCAGGTGGGGTCGAAGACGTACTCCTTGGAATCCTTGGACTCCTGAGTCGCCTGGGTTTCCTGGGACGCCTGGTCGGTCACGCTCATATCGTTCTTCGCCCTCCGTGGACCTCGTATCCTCCGTGGACCTCGTTCCGCTGCCGCCCACGCCCAGCTTGTGTGGGGCTCAGGCTAGGAAGCCGGGCAAGTCCCTGCCATGGCAAGAGAGTGCGGGCCAAGGGGTAATCCAGGCAGTTATCTGCTAAGGACCCGCAGGTCACGCCTCGCGTACGGTGGTCGCCCCGCTACGCGCATCCATGAGGAGTTCGCGGTGCTGCACACACTGCTCGTCGGGCTGGGACGGTCAGGACGAGAGCTGCATCTGCCGGTGCTCCGCCGTCTGCGACAGGACGCCGGTGCCGGCGGTGACAACACAGTCGCCGGCTCCGTCTTCGCCGCCGCCCCGCCGGTCGGCTTCGACCTGGCGCCCCTGCCGGCCGGCCAGGCGACGCCCGGACTGGTCACCGTGGGCACGCTCGCCGAGGCGCGCGCCCGGCTGGACCCCAGGACCACCGTCGTCCACCTGTGCACGCCCCCGGGCCACCGCGCCGAGGTGCTGCGCGACCTCGCCGAGCTGGGCTTCACCCAGTTCCTGGTCGAGAAGCCGCTCGGGGTCGACAGCGAGGCCGTCGCCGAGACCCGCGCCGTGCGGGACGCGTACGGCCTGCGGCTCGCCGTCGTCGCGCCCTGGTTGCACAGCACGCTGACCGCGCGGCTGAGCGAGACCGTGCGCTCCGGCCGGCTCGGCGCGCTGCGCCGCGTCACCGTGCGCCAGCACAAGCCCCGGTTGCGCCGCTCGCTGTCCACCCCGAGCCACCCCACCGCCTTCGACGTGGAGCTGCCGCACTCGGTCGGCGTCGCCCTGCGGCTGGCCGGCGGCGGCACGGTCACCGACGCCGCCTGGTCCGACGCCATCTGCGGCGACCGCGTCGTGCCCCGGATGGGCACCGCCGAACTGACGCTGGCGCACGACGCGGGCGCCACCACGCGTATCGTCTCCGACCTGGTCTCCCCGGTGCGCGAGCGCAGCATGGTGCTCGACTTCGACGCGGGCCGGGCGATCGGCCACTACCCGGTCAGCGGCGAGGACAACTTCGCCCATCTGCGGGTGACCCCCATCGGGCTGCCCGAGGAGTACGAGATCTTCCAGGACGACGCCCTGGACGCCTGTCTCCTCGACACCTACCGGGGGTTCGCCGCGCGCACCGACTTCACGGCCGACTTCGAGCTCCAGGCCCAGGTCGTGCGGGTCCTGGAGAGCGCCAAGCAACACGCCGCCGCGGCCGAACCGGACGCCGCGCCGACGACGGCCGGCCCGGCGGCGCACGAGCGCCCGACCGCGGCCGGGGAGCAGGTCACGTCCACGAAGAACGGGAGCATCCATGTCGGTTGACGCCACCGGGACCAGCGCGGGCACCGCGGTGCCGCCGGGGATCACGCTGTGCGGGATCGGCGACGAGGCGGGCGCCTCGCTCGACGAGCAGATCAGCGCGCTCACCACGCTCGGCTGGGGCCACATCGAGCTGCGCAACGTGGACGGCACAGCGGTGGCCGACCTCGACGACGCCGCCTTCGAGCGCCTGGTCGACCGGCTCGCGGCCGCCGACCTCACGGTGACCTGCGTGGACTCCCGCATCGCCAACTGGGGCCGGCCCATCACCGCCGACTTCGACGCCGACCTGCGCGAACTCGACGCCCTCGGCGACCGCTGCCACCGCCTCGGCACCCGCTACGTGCGCGTCATGTCCTACCCCAACGACGGGCTCTCCGAGGCCGACTGGCGGCAGGAGGTGCTCACCCGGATGGGCAAGCTCGCCGCCCGCGCCGAGGAGGCCGGCCTCGTCCTGCTGCACGAGAACTGCGCCGGCTGGGCCGGCACCGAGGCCGCCCGCATGCGGGAGCTGCTGACCGAGGTCGACAGCCCCGCGCTGCGCCTGCTCTTCGACGTCGGCAACGGCGTGGCCTACGACTACGAGGCGTACGACCTGCTCCCGACGATCGCCCCGTACGTCGAGCACGTGCACATCAAGGACGCCGTCGGCACCCCGGAGGACGCCAGCTACCTGCTGCCCGGCGACGGGCGCTGCCGCGTCGAGGACTCGCTGCGCTACCTCCTCGACCGGGGCTACACCGGCGTGTGGTCCATCGAGCCGCACATCAACGTGCGCCCGCACGAGTCGCTGGCCACCGAGGGCAAGGACGGCGTGGACGCGTTCGTGGAGTACGGCCGGGCCCTGGAGCGGATGGTCGCACGGCTCGCGGGGGAGCGCGCGTGACCGACGCCCCGGCGCGGGACCCGCTCACCGAACGCCCCACCACATCCGCCGGCGCACGCTCCGGCGAGGCAGCCGGCGCCGCCGACGTCACCCTGACGACGGCCGAGCGCGAACTGCTGCTGCGCCTGATCGGACTGCCCACCGCCGGCCCGCTGGAGGTGGGCCCGGACGGACCGCGCCCGCAGCTGTGGGCGGCCCAGCGCGCGTACGCGGAGGCCGCGGCCGAACTCGGCTTCACCGTCGTGCACCACGCCGCCGCCGACCCGGCCGTGCTCGAACTCGACGGCGTGCCCGTCACCGTGCGCGAGGCCGCGGCGGCCACGCCCGACTTCCTGGAGTGCCAGCCCAGCATGGTGCTGCGGCTCGGCCCCGAGCTGCCGCCCGAACGGACGGTGATGTTCAACGTCCACCTGGACACCGTCGCGGGCTTCGAGCCGCCCCGCTACGCCGACGGCCGCTTCCACGGCCGTGGCGCCATCGACGCCAAGGGCCCCGCCGTCGCCCTGCTCGCCGGGTTGCGCGCGGCCCGCGCCGCGGTGCCCGCGCTCGGCGAACGCGTCGGCGTGCTCGTCCAGCTCGTCGCCGGCGAGGAGGGCGGCGCCATGGGCGTCTTCGGCACCCGCCCACTGGTGGCGGCCGGCTACACCGGGCGGCTCAACGTCTTCTGTGAGCCCACCCGCCAGCTCCTGCTGCCGCGCTCGACCGCGGCGGCCACCGCCCGAATATCCGTCGCGGGCCAGGACTCCATCGACGACCGGCCGGGCGGCGGCCACAACGCCACCGTCCTCCTCGGCCACCTCGCCCAGCACCTGGCCCGACGCCTGCCCGGGCGAGTGCCCGGCGGCCGGGTCTGCGTCGCCGGCCTGCACACCGGCACCCTGCACAACAAGGTGTACGGCAGCGGCCACCTGCTGCTCAACCTCGCCTACCCGACCACGGAGGCCGGGCGCGCCCTGCAACAGGCGCTCGAGGACGAACTGCGCGCCGGGCTCGCCAGCTTCACCGAGACCTTCGCCGACCTGCCCGACTTCGCCCTCACCGCCCGCGAGGCGGCCCGGGTCACCCGGCTCGACTGGCTCAAGCGCGGCCTGCCGGCGCTGGCCAGCACCGACCCGTGGGCCGAGCGCCTGCTCACCGAGGGCGCCGGGCTGCGCTACGCGCCGGCCGACGCCGACGCGTTCACCTGCGACGCCATCTGGACGCACGACGTGCCCGGCGCGTACACCGTCGTCTACGGGCCCGGCGACCTCGACGCCAACGGCGCGCACGCGGACGGCGAACACGCCGACCTCGCGGACCTGGAGTCCTTCGCCACCGGCGTCCGCGCGCTGCTCACCTCCTTCGCCCGGGCCAGCGAGGCCGGCGACCCGCCCGCCCCGGCCGCCACGACGCCCGACCAGCCCGCGGGCGCCACCACCCCCGCCGGCAGCACCAGCCGCACCGCCTAGCCAGGAACGGAAGGTCATGACACCTGCGTCGCCCCAAGCAGCCGAGGAGAGCGCCCCGCGCGTCGCGTACGAGGACCTGGTCGGCTTCGCCGCCGACGTCTTCGCCGCCTGCGGCGTGCCCACCGGCCGCGCCCGCACCGCCGCTAAGGCCCTGGTCTACGGGGACCTGGCCGGCATGCGCTCCCACGGCCTCACCAACCTGACCCGGCTCTACCTGCCGCTCTTCGACGACAAGCGGGTCGAGCCGGACGCCGAGCCCGAGGTGCTCGCCGACAAGGGCGCCTCCGTGCTCCTGGACGGCAAGAAGGGCCTCGGCCTGTGGCTGGCCAGCGAGGCGATCGACCTGGCCGCCGACCGGGCCGCCGAGTACGGCATCGGCCTGGTCTCGGTGCGCGACGCCACCCACTTCGGCTGCGCCGGCCACCACACGCTGCGCGCCGCCGAGCGCGACATGGTCGGCATCCTGGCCTCCAACTGCGGCGGCCAGCGCATCGCCAGGCCGCCGGGTGGCAAGGTCGCCATGCTCGGCACCAACCCGATGAGCATCGCGTCCCCGGCCGGCCCCGACCTGCCCCCGTACTGCCTGGACATGTCCACCACGGCCGTGCCCACCGGCAAGATCCGCCAGGCGGCGCGCGCGGGCCAGTCCATACCCGAGGGCTGGCTGACCGACGCGCAGGGCCAGCCGGTCACCGACCCGCACGCGCTCGACCGCGGCGACGGCTTCCCGACCTGGCTCGGCGGGCGCCCGGAGACCGGCGCGTACAAGGGGTACGGCCTCGCCCTGCTGGTCGAGGTGTTGGCCGCGCTCGTCCCCGGCGCCGGGCTCGGCCCCGCGCCCGAGGCGTACGAGGGCACCGGCGGCCCCTCCGGACGCGACGACGACATCGGCATCCTGGCCATCGTGGTCGCACCGGGCGCGCTGCGCCCGGTGGAGGGCTTCCTCTCCCAGGCGGGTGGCCTCTTCCAGTCGCTGCTGGACTGCCCGCCGATCGACCCGGCCCAGCCCGTGAGCTACCCCGGCGCCCGCGAGGCCGCCACCGCCGAGGCCGCCCGGGCCGGCGGCGTACCGATCACGCCCGCGCTCTACGGAGAACTGCGCGAGGTCGCCGAACGATGGGGCCTTGAGGTCCCGGTTGGAGTGGACGCATGAGTGGCGCGCTGCGCGTGGGAATCGTCGGACTCGGCGTCATCTCGCGCTTCTACGTGAAGGCGTTCGACGAGCTGCCCGACGTGGAGCTGGCGGCCGTGTGCGACCTGCGGGCCGACGCGCTGGCCCCGTTCGAGGGGAAGGTGCCCACCTTCGCCGACTACCGGGACATGATCGCCGCCGGTGGCCTGGACGCCGTCGTGGTCAACGTGCCCAACGACGTACACGCCCTGGTCTGTGGCGACCTCATCGCCGCAGGGCTGCCGGTCTGCGTGGAGAAGCCGCTGGCCACCCGGGTCGAGGACGGCCGCGAGCTGGTCCGCGCGGCCCGCGAGAAGGGCGTGGTCCTCTTCACCTCCTTCCACCGCCGCTACAACGACAACGTCCTGGACCTCATCGCCCGCGTCCCGGCCGGCGCCGAACTCCGGCACGTGACCGTGCGCTACCTGGAGATGATCGAGGAGCACGCCGGCGACGACCACTGGTACCTGGACCCGGAGCGCTGCGGCGGCGGGTGCGTGGCCGACAACGGGCCCAACGCCTTCGACACCGTCCGGCAGATCGTCGGCGAGGTCACGGTCACCGACTCCAAGGTCGTACGGGACGCGCAGGGCACCGACCGACAGGCCACCGTCGAACTGCGCGCCGAGTCGGGCGCGACGGCGCGGGTGCTGCTCGACTGGGCCTACCCCGGCGAGACCAAGGACGTCGAACTCACCCTGGCCGACGGCACCGTGCTCGTCGCCGACATGCTCGGCGGCCACGACGGGTTCAAGACCTCGCTGTGGCACGAGTACGTGGGCGTGCTGCGCGACTTCGCCTCCGCCGTGCGCGCGGGCGAGGACCGAAGCCACGGCGGCCTGGCCGCCCTGGAACTGGTGGCCGACGTCTACCGGCGCGAGGCCGGGGCGGCCGGCGCCGGCAGCGAGAACACCACCGTGCGGCACGCCGATGGAGGCGCCCGATGAACCCCGCGGAAGACGGTGCCAAGCGCCCCGTGACCGGCGAACTCGTCAAGATCCTCACGCACAAGCGGGACGACCGGGGCATGGAGCTGACCGAGTTCGCCAGCCGCTGCGTGCGCCGTGAGGAGGTGCACGAGCTGGTCACCACCGACCACGACGACACCAGCACCGGCGCCGTCATCGACCGGGTCGGCTTCCTCGGCTTCGTGGAGCTGGCCCGTGGCGGCGTCATCGACCGGGGCGACGAGGTGCGCATCAACGGCCACCTGGTCGGCACCGTGCTCGGCTTCGACTCCTGCCACTACCCGAACCACTACAACATCCTGATCAACGTCGACAAGACGGCGTCGGGGCCGGATCTCGGGCTACAGCCCGAGATGGAGGTGCGCTTTGACCCTGCGCCCTGACGGGCCGCGCCCGGCCGTGGCACCGCTGCTCGACACCCTCTCCGGCCCCGACACCCTGCGGGCCGTCCCCGCGTCCCGGCTCCCCGGGCTGGCCGCGGAGATCAGGGAGTTCATCGGGCGGGCGGTGCCGCGCCAGGCCGGGCACCTCGGGCCCGATCTGGGCGTGGTGGAGCTGACGCTCGCACTGCACCGGGTCTTCGACGCGCCGCGCGACCGCCTGGTGTGGGACACCGGGCGCCAGGCGTACGTCCACGAACTGCTCACCGGGCGCAGGGACTTCACCCGGCGCCGCCACCGCTCCGAACCGACCTGGTACGCGGCCCCGCACGGGGCCGTGGAGAACGCCCGCACGGCCACCGCCCTCTCCTACGCCGACGGCTTCGCCAAGGCGCACCGACTGCGCGGCCTGCACGACCGGCACGTGGTCGCGGTGATCGACTGGGACGCGCTGGCCTGCGGCATGGCCTGGGAGGCCCTGAACAACCTGGCCGCCAGCCGCGACCTGCCGCTGGTGATCGTGATCCACGAGGCCGTCCCCGCCCCCGCTCCCGCGCCCGCCGCCGACGGACTCACCGACCGCCGGCTGCTGCTACGCCCCGCGCCCGGCCGCGCCGTCCCCGACCGCCCCGCGCGGTCGCCGGCCGACGCCCCGCCGGGCGCCGCCGCCTCCGGTGGCGGCACGCTGGTCCAGGCGCCACCGGAGCGGGCCCGGGCCGAGGAACGGCACCGGCCGACGCCCCGTAGCCTCTTCGACGACCTGGGCTTCGGCTACTTCGGGCCGCTGGACGGCCAGGACGCGGTGGCGTTAGAGGTGGCGTTACGCCGGGCCAAGGCGCTCGGTGGGCCCGCCGTCGTGCACTGCGTCACCCGTGGCGACCCGGACCCCGGGCCCACCACCACGCCCCTGGGCCCCGCCCGCGCGCCCCGACCGGCCGAACCGGCCCCCGGTCCGTCGTGGACGTCGGTGTTCTCGGAGGAGATGGTCAGGCTCGGTGGTGAGCGGGAGGACATCGTCGGGATCACGGCGGCGATGTCGCGAGCGGTGGGGTTGGAGGCGTTCGCCAAGGCGTATCCCAAGCGGGTCTTCGACGTCGGCATCGCGGAGCAGCACGCGGTGACGTCGGCGGCGGGGTTGGCCCTTGGTGGGGTGCATCCGGTGGTGGCGGTGTACGCGACGTTCCTCAACCGGGCCTTTGACCAGGTGTTGATGGATGTGGCGTTGCATGGGTGTGGGGTGACGTTCGCGTTGGATCGCGCGGGTGCGACGGGTAATGACGGGCCGTCGCACAACGGTATGTGGGACATGTCGATTTTGCAGGTGGTGCCGGGGTTGCGGGTGGCGGCGCCGCGGGATGGTGCGCGGTTGCGGGCGTTGTTGCGGGAGGCGGTGGAGGTGGAGGACGCGCCGACGGTGGTGCGTTATCCCAAGGGCTCGGTGGGTGCGGATATCGAGCCGGTGGCGTCGGTGGGTGGGTTGGATGTGTTGGCGCGGCCGCAGGGTGTGTCGCGGGTGTTGTTGGTGTCGGTGGGGGCGATGGCGCAGGTCTCCTTGGAGGCGGCGGCGTTGTTGGCGGAGCGTGGGGTGGGGGTGACGGTGGTCGACCCGCGGTGGGTGAAGCCGGTGAACTCCGCGTTGGTGGGGTTGGCGGCCGAGCACGAGTTGGTGGCCACGGTGGAGGACAACGGCCGCGTCGGCGGCGTCGGCTCCGCCATCACCCAAGCCCTCCGCGACGCGGGAGTGACCACGCCCGTGCGCGACTTCGGCCTGTTACAGCGCTTCTGCGAGTACGGCAGCCGCGACGAGGTGCTGGCCGAGGCCGGCCTGACCGCACACTGCGTCGCGGAGACCGTCGAGGACGTGCTGACCCCCGTCGACTGGCCGCCCCTGCGTGGTGCCTCCTGACCACACCTGTTTGCTGACCCACCCCGTCCCCTGCCCGACCCGCCTCGTGCGACAGGCGCCCGGCGGCGCCAGGCGCGGCGAACGTCAGCCGGCCGGCGCGGGCCCGGCCGGGTCGAGGGGGCGGGCCGGTGTCACGCGCCGCCGGTGGACGAGGACGTCGAACCACTCGGCCAGCGAGCCGCCCGCCATGTGGTGGGCCGGGTCGCGGCGCGGGTCGTGACGCGGGCCGACGAGCCGGGACGTGACGGGCTGGGCCAGCCACTCGGCGACCCGCCGCGGCGCCCGCTGGCGCAGGTCGAGCAGGAAGTCGCCCGCCCCCGCGCCGTCCAGGACCGCTTCCACCAGCGGTGGCACGGGAGCCGGGACCCGGTGGGGCGGTGCCCCGGTGTACGGGGCCAGTTCGCCGGTGCCGAAGGTGAGGCCGATCGACAGGTACCGGTCCCCGAGGTCCGCGTGCAGGTGGCTGCCGGCGTTCGGGGACGCCCCCGGCGGGTTGGGCGGGAAGCTGACGACCCGTCCGGGCGCCCTGGCCGTGTGCGAGCTGGAGGACCAGAACAGCACCCGGTGCCCGGTGTGCCGGTGCCACCACAGCACGTTCTCGGCGAAGTACCACTCGTAGTGGGCCATGTTGTGCGGGTCCAGCGGGTCGTGGCCGTGGTCGTGGAGCGCGTGGTACTGGACGATCAGCCGGGCCTGGTAGCGCGCCCAGGCGTGACCGTCGTGCCCCGGCACCGCCGCCACCAGGTCGTGGGCCGCCCGCGCGCGCTCGCGCCAGGGCCGCCGGTCGGTCAGGGCCTGGTAGCGGCGGGTGTGGTCACTGACATCGCCGGGCGGGCGGAGTTCGGCGTAGTGGGACGCCAGCTCCGCCAGCCGCCCGGGCGCGGCCCGCCGTACGTAGTCGGTCACCGCGTCGTACGCCGAAGCCCCCGTCTCCCGTGGGCTGACCCCGACGACGCCCGGCGCGGCCCGTGGCCGGGTCTGCCGCAGGGCGCGCAGCCAGCGGACGAGGGCGAGCGTCTCGCCGGTACGGGAGAACGGTTCGGCGGCCTGGAGCAGCGCCGCGACGTCCCCGGCGCCGGTGCGCACGTACGCGTCGAGCGCGGCGCCGAGCCCCGCGTCCTGGTCCAGGGCGAGCACCCGGAAGTCGGCCTCGGCCAGCAGCAGTCGGGCGACGCGCACCTGGAGGGCGAGGAGTTCGCGCGCGCCCCGGGTCCCGGCGCCGAACCCCGCCACGGCCGTCCGCTCACCGACCATGGCGAGGAGCGGGCGCAGGTCGTCCAGGGGCGCCAACGGGTCAGCGGTGCGCAGGGGGTGCGCCGCGCCCCTGATCCACTCGCCCACCGCCGCCTGGTCCGTCGCTGAGATCGTCATGCGGCCACCCTCGGACCTGAAGCGCGGTTGAGGTCAAGCTCCGCTTGCCGGCCCGGCCGCCGGCCGCTCCGGCCGGGGGATTCCGCCTCTGCCCCACGCCCGCCCGCGAGCCGTGCGGCGACACACGCGGGATTACGCCATGCTGGGCGCACGACCAGCGGCGCCGGCCCGGTCGGTCCCGGTAGGTGGACCGGCGGAGTGGGACATCCGACACGGGGTGTACAGGACGGCGTGTGGAAGCTTGAATACGGAGTGAAGCCGCTCGTGCACGCCAGGTGTGGGCGGCGCGTGCGAGGGATCGCGCGTGACGGGGGAAGCCCCTGACGGCTGGCAAGATCTTGCCGTATCGCCGACCGGAGCGCCTGTGTATGACAGGTTCGGCGACGGAGCGCCCAGCTCCAACCGGCTGGCCAGGAATGACTGCTACCGGCAAGTTCTTGTCCGTAGCGACGTCACAGAACCGCTCCATAGCGTCACTCCCATGGTGTCCACGCTTACCGATGCTCCCGCCGCGCCGGTTCCGTTCTTCACTCAGGCGGAGTCCTTCAAGGAGCTATGGCCGCTCATCACCCGACATACGGATGATGTGTTCGACCGGGGCAAGTTCTCCCACGGCCGCAAGGTGGCGGAGCTTGAGCGGGCCATCGCCGACTACACAGGTGCCGGACGGGCCATCGCCGTCAACAGCGGCACCGACGCCCTGGTGATCCTGCTCCGCGCCGCCGGCATCGGGCCCGGCGACGAGGTCATCGTCCCGGCCTTCTCCTTCTTCGCCTCGGCCTCGGCCGTCAGCCTCGCCGGCGCCACGCCGGTGTTCGCGGACATCACCAACGACGGCGACTACGGGATGGACGCCGCCTCGGTCGAGGAGCTGATCACCGAGCGGACCAAGGCCATCATGCCGGCCCACCTCTTCCACCAACTGGTTGACCTGACAGCGCTGTCAGACGTCGCCCGCCGGCACGACGTCATGCTCCTCGAAGACAGCGCCGAGGCGATCGGCATGCGCTGGGACGGCACCCACGCCGGACTCATCGGCCGCGGCGGCGTGCTCTCCTTCTTCCCGACCAAGACGCTCGGCGCCCTCGGCGACGCCGGCATGATCCTCACCAACGACGAGGAGCTGGCCGAACAGGCGGCCGTGCTGCGCCACCACGGTCGGATGGGCAAGACCATCGACCACATCGCCGGCATCTCCAACCTCTCCGGCGTCTCCGGCACCAACAGCAAGATGGACGACGTGCAGGCGGCCATCCTGCTCGCCAAGATGACCCGCCTGGAGCGCGACATCGCCCGCCGCGCCGAACTGGCGGCGGCCTACTCCGAGCGGCTGCGCGAGACCGACGGCGTGCTCGCCGTGCCGCGCGTCCTGCCGCGCGACGTGCCGACCGAGCCGGTCTTCTACGTCTACCAGGTCGAGTTCGAGGCCCGGGACGAGCTGGTCGCCCACCTCACGGCCCGTGGCATCGGCACCGAGACGTACTACCCGCGCCCGCTGCACACCCAGCCCTGCTTCGCCGGCACGGACACCGGGCTGCGCCCCGGGAGCCTGCCCAACGCCGAGGCGGCCTGCGAGCGGACGCTGGCGCTGCCGCTGTACCCGGACCTGACCGAGGCGCAGTTGGAGACGGTCTGCGCCGCCATCTCGGACTTCTACGCCGGAAGGCGATGACATGGCCACCATTCCCTTCTTCCCCCCGGACCTCTTCGAGACGGACCGGCAGGCGTTCAAGGATCTGCTCTTCGAGGTGGGCACGGACGCCGAGCAGAAGTTCATCCTCGGTCGGCGCACCGCCGAGCTGGAGGAGGAGCTGCGCCGCACGACCGAGGCGGAGCACGTGATCGCCTGCTCCAGCGGCACCGGCGGCCTCAACCTCGCCGTGCAGGCCCTGGGGATCGGGCCCGGCGACGAGGTCATCGTGCCGGCGTTCTGCTGCCAGCCGGTGGCCAGCTCGGTCGCCAACTTCGGCGCCACGCCCGTCTTCGCGGACGTCGACCCGCACACGATGGTGATCGACCCGGACTCGGTCGAGGCGCTCATCACGAGCCGGACGCGCGCGGTGATGCCCGCCCACGTCTTCTCGATCATGGCCGACATGCCCCGCATCAACAAGATCGCCCACGACCGGGGCCTGAAGGTCATCGAGGACGCGGCGGTGGCCCAGGGCGCGGTGCTCGACGGCGTGCCGTCCGGCCGCTGGGGCGACCTCGGCGTCTTCTCCTTCTTCCAGGTCAAGGCGTTCGGCACGGCCGGCGAGGGCGGCGCGGTGCTCACCGACGACCCGGAGCTGGGCCGCACCGTACGGATGCTGCGCAACCACGGGCAGGACGGCATCACCCGCTTCCTGCACCACAAGATCGGCCAGAACAGCCGGTTCGACGAGATCATCGCGGCCTTCCAACTGCACCGGCACGCCGGCTTCGAGGACCGCCTGGAGCGCCGGGCCCGCATCGCCGACTACTACACGGAACGCTTCGAGCCGCTGGCCGGCCGGGGCGTGCTCGCGCCGCCCGCCGGCCGCAACGGCCGCTGCTACTACGTCTACTCGCTGCTCGTGGAGCGGCGCGCGGACCTGCGCGCCTGGCTGAGCGAGAAGGACATCGGCACGCACGTCTACTACCCGGTGCCGCTGCCCCTCCAGCCCGCGTTCGCGCGGTACGCGCCCGAGGGCGTCCAGTGGCCCGGCGCGCAGCGCGCCAGCGACCAGAACCTGGCCATCCCCATCTGGCCCCACCTCTCCGACAGTCAGGTGGAATACATCGCCGACTCGGTCTGTGAATTCTTCGACTAGGGAGCGTCCTTTGACCACGAAACTGGTCGTAGTGGGGCAGGGGTACGTCGGCCTGCCGCTGGCCGTGGCCGCGGCCGAGCACGGATACCAGGTCGTCGGCTACGACACCGACGAGTCCCGCGTGAAGAAGCTGGCCGTGGGCGACTCGTTCGTCGGTGACGTCACCTCGCAGCGCCTGGGCGCCGTCATCGACCGGGGTACGTACCGGGCGAGCATCGACACCGAGGACCTGGACGCCTTCGACATCGCGGTCATCACCGTTCCCACCCCGCTGCACGAGGGCGTGCCGGACCTGTCCTTCATCGAGGCGGCGGGCAAGGCGCTGGCCGCCCGGCTGCGGCCGGGTGCCACCGTCATCCTGGAGTCGACCAGCTACCCGGGCACCACCGAGGAGGTGCTCGCGCCGATCCTGCGCGACGGCTCGGGACTGGAGCCGGGCGCCGACTTCCACCTCGGGTACAGCCCCGAGCGGATCGACCCCGGCAACCCGGAGTGGACCTTCGAGACCACGCCCAAGGTCGTCTCGGGCATCGACGCGGCCTCGCTGGAGCGGGTGCGGGCCTTCTACGCGGACATCGTGCACGAGGTGGTGCTGGCGAAGGCCCCGCGCGTCGCCGAGCTGGCGAAGGTCATGGAGAACACCTTCCGGCACGTCAACATCGCGCTGGTCAACGAGTTGGCCACGCACGCCGAGGGCATCGGCGTCGACGTGTGGGACGCCCTGGAGGTGGCCGCGACCAAGCCGTTCGGCTTCATGCGCTTCACCCCGGGCCCCGGGGTCGGCGGCCACTGCCTGCCGGTGGACCCGCTGTACCTGTCGTGGAAGGTCGAGCGCGCCTCCAGCAAGCGGTTCCGCCTGGTGGAACTGGCCGACGAGCTGAACAACGCCATGCCGGAGTACGTGGTCCGCAAGCTGACCCGGGGCCTGGACCGGCGGCACCAGACGGTGACCGGCGCGCGCATCCTGATGCTCGGCCTGGCCTACAAGCCGGGCACCGGCGACATCCGCGAGTCGCCGGCGCTGCCCATCGCCAGGCTGCTGATCGAGGCCGGCGCCACGGTGCGCTTCGCCGACCCGCACGTCACCGAGGAGCCCGGCATACCGGGGCTGACCCAGGTGAAGCCGGACCCGGAGGAGGTCTCCCGGGCGCACGCCGTCCTGATCGTCACCGATCACGACGAGTTCGACTACGAGGCCATCGCCGCATCGGCCCGCTACATATTCGACTGCCGACACCGTCTGCCGACCTCGAAGGACATCGAGTCGCTATGAGCCCGGCCGCCCCAGGTCACCCCGCGCCCGCCCCCCGCCGTCGAACCCACCTCGGGCACGGCACCGTCCCCCGCCGGGCCGCCGCCCGAGAAGGCGACCGAGACACTGCACCGAGTCATTATCCGTTTCGCGGGTGATTCGGGTGATGGTATGCAGTTGACGGGTGATCGGTTTACTTCGGAGACGGCGTCGTTCGGGAATGACTTGTCGACGTTGCCGAATTTCCCGGCGGAGATCCGGGCACCGGCTGGAACGTTGCCGGGGGTGTCATCGTTCCAGTTGCATTTCGCGGATCATGACATCCTGACTCCGGGGGACGCGCCGGATGTGTTGGTCGCGATGAATCCGGCGGCGTTGAAGGCGAACGTGGCGGACCTGCCTCCGGGTGCGGTGTTGATCGTGAACACGGACGAGTTCACCAAACGCCCGATGGCGAAGGTGGGATATGCGAGCCATCCGTTGGAGGACGGGTCGCTGGACTCGTTCCAGGTGCACGGGGTGCCGTTGACGACCTTGACGGTCGAGGCGCTGAAGGAGTTCGGTCTCAGTCGCAAGGAGGCCGAGCGGAGTAAGAACATGTTCGCCCTGGGCCTGTTGTCGTGGATGTACCACCGCCCGACGGAGGGTACTGAGGCGTACTTGCGGAAGAAGTTCGCGAAGAAGCCGCAGTTGGCGCAGGCGAACGTGACCGCTTTCAGGGCGGGGTGGAACTTCGGGGAGACCACGGAGGACTTCGCCGTCTCCTATGAGGTGGCCCCGGCCTCGTCCGCCTTCACCGCAGGCCTGTATCGCAACATCTCGGGGAACCTGGCGTTGGCCTACGGCCTGATCGCGGCCTCGGTGCAGGCGGAGTTGCCCCTGTTCCTGGGGTCGTATCCGATCACGCCGGCCTCGGATATTTTGCACGAGCTCTCGCGGCACAAGAATTTCGGGGTGCGCTCGTTCCAGGCCGAGGATGAGATCGCGGGGATCGGGGCGGCGTTGGGAGCGGCCTTTGGTGGGTCGTTGGCGGTGACGACGACCTCGGGGCCTGGGGTGGCGCTCAAATCGGAGACGATCGGGCTCGCGGTCTCCCTGGAACTCCCGTTGGTGGTGGTGGATATCCAGCGGGGTGGGCCCTCGACGGGGTTGCCGACCAAGACGGAGCAGGCGGACTTGTTGCAGGCCATGTACGGCCGTAACGGGGAGGCCCCGGTACCGATCGTGGCTCCCTCGACGCCGGCGGACTGTTTCGATGCGGCCGTGGAGGCGGCGCGGATCGCGTTGGTGTATCGCACGCCGGTGTTCCTGCTCTCGGATGGGTATTTGGCCAACGGGTCGGAGCCCTGGCGGGTGCCGGATGTGAAGGGGTTGCCGGATTTGCGGGTGCGGTTCGCCTCAGGGCCGAATCACGAGTTGGCGGATGGGTCGCGGGTCTTTTGGCCCTACAAACGCGATGCGGTGACGTTGGCGCGACCGTGGGCGGTGCCGGGAACGGCGGGCTTGGAACACCGGATCGGTGGGATTGAGAAGCAGGATGGTAGTGGGAACATTTCCTACGATCCGGCGAATCACGAGTTGATGGTCCGTACCCGTCAGGCCAAGATCGACGGTATCGCGGTGGAGGACGTGCGGGTGGATGACCCGGGCGGTGCCCGGGTGTTGGTGTTGGGGTGGGGTTCGACGTATGGGCCGATCGCGGCGGCGGTTCGACGGTTGCGGGGTGAGGGTGTGGCGTTGGCGCAGGCGCACTTGCGGCACATCAATCCCTTCCCAGCGAATCTGGGTGAGGTGTTGGCCTCGTATGAGCGGGTGGTGATCCCGGAGATGAACCTGGGACAGCTCGCGACGTTGATCCGCGCCCGGTACGCCATCGATGCCCGCTCCCACACCCAGGTCAACGGAATGCCGTTCAAGGCCGAGGAGTTGGCCAACGCGTTGAAGGAGGCCATCAATGCCTAACCCCACCACACCTCAAGCGTCCCCTGCCGCCGGTGCTGTCCAATCCGCTGTTGCTGGCGAGCCTGCTGTTTCCCCTGAGGGTGGGGGGCGGGGGTTGTTGTCGTTGGTGCCGCGGGCTGAGGGCAAGCAGTCGATGAAGGACTTCAAGTCCGATCAGGAAGTGCGTTGGTGTCCGGGGTGTGGGGACTACGCGGTGTTGGCGGCCGTGCAGGGCTTCATGCCGGAGTTGGGCCTGGCGCGGGAGAACATCGTGTTCGTGTCCGGGATCGGGTGTTCCAGTCGTTTCCCGTACTACATGAACACCTACGGCATGCACTCCATCCACGGACGAGCGCCGGCGATCGCGACGGGGTTGGCGACCTCGCGACGGGACCTGTCGGTCTGGGTGGTCACCGGGGATGGCGACGCGCTGTCCATCGGGGGTAACCATCTCATTCACGCGTTGCGGCGAAATGTGAACCTGAAGATCTTGTTGTTCAACAACCGGATCTACGGGCTCACCAAGGGCCAGTACTCCCCGACCTCGGAGGTCGGGAAGATCACCAAGTCGACACCGATGGGATCCCTGGACGCCCCGTTCAACCCCCTCTCCCTCGCCCTGGGCGCCGAGGCTTCGTTCGTGGCTCGGACGGTGGACTCAGACCGGCAGCACCTGACGAGCGTGTTGCGGGCGGCGGCCGCGCATCCGGGTACGGCGTTGGTCGAGATCTACCAGAACTGCAACATCTTCAACGACGGTGCCTTTGAGGTCCTTAAGGACAAGGAACGCGCGCTGGAGGCCGTGATCCGACTGGAACACGGTCAACCGATCCGCTTCGGTGTGCCCGCCGAGGACGGACTGGGCTCCAAGGGCGTGGTCCGCGACCAGACCACAGGCGACCTGCGGGTGGTGGACGTGCGGGAGGAGGGCACGGAAGGGGTGTTGGTCCATGATGCGCGGGCCGTGTCCCCGACCACCGCGTTCGCCCTGACCCGCCTCGCCGACGCCGACACCCTCCACCACACCCCCATCGGCGTACTCCGCAGCGTGCAACGCCCGGTCTACGACACGTTGATGAGCGACCAACTCGACCGAGCCATCGAAGCCCAAGGCAAGGGCGACCTCGCCACCCTCCTCGCCGGCAACGACACCTGGACCGTCCCCAACTGAACCAGTGGTCACTTCGATGTGGCCGCGCGACGAGCCTGGCCGCACCGCCGGTCGGGCAGGTTCGCGAGCTGCCCGACGAGAGGGACATCGGGCAGCGGTGCGCGTGGGCTGGAGCGTACGCGCGCTCGGTGGGAACGCGCGTAGCACCCGTACGACCCGGACGGGCCGAGGGAGAGTTCGGACCATCCGCCGCGTGTGCGGAAACGGTTACGCCACGGCGCTACTTGCCGTGCGCGTGCGCGTGCACCGACGCGGGGTGGGGGGTGTGAAGGGTGGGCGATGGCTGGTTGGGCAGGGTGGGCGACGACGAGTAGCGCGCGAGGTCGAGCGCCAGGACGGAGTCGGTGCCCGCGGGGCTGTCGATGACCGGGTCGCAGGCCAGTACCGCCTGGTGCAGATTGCGCATCCGCGGCGACGGTTCCAGGCCGAGTTCATCGTGCAGCACCTGGCGCAAACGCTTCACGACCTCAAGGGACTGCGCGCGCCGGCCCGAGCGGTAGAGAGCCAGCATGAGCTGCGCGTGCAGGTTCTCGTGCGTCGGGTACTTGGTGACCAACGCGCTGAGTTCGCCCAGGAGTTCGTGGTGCCGTCCCAGTCGCAGGTCCGCGTCGATGCGCTGTTCGTGGACGCTGATCCGGTCCTCTTCCAGGCCCACCAGGTGGGCTCGGAGTACCGGACCCGCCTGAACGTCGGAGAGCGCGGAACCCTGCCACATGGTCAGCGCACGGGTCAGGAGCGCGGACGCGGTGTGGTCGTCGCGGTGCAGTTGGGCACGGCCCTCGCGTACCAGCGACGTGAAGATATTGACGTCGAGTTCATCGTTGCGGACCGCGAGCAAATAGCCACCATCGCGGGTCTCCAGAACGCGACGCGCAGCTTGTAAACTGCCGATGCGCGGGACTCTGCGCAGTGTGCGCCGCAGTTGGAGGATATAGGACTGCAGGGTGGACAGCGCCGTGTTGGGTGGCGAGGTTTCCCACAGTTCATCTATGCAGGTGCTGGTGGAAACGACCTGATTGGCGTTGAGGAGCAGCAGGGCCAGAAGCTGCCGTTGTTTTGGTGCGGTCGGGGTATAAGAACGCCCCTGTTCGTTCATGCGAAGCGGGCCCAATATGGCAAATTCCATGACGTTCTCGTTCACCTTCCAGAAGAGTGTGACGAGAGGCTCGATGAGAGGGACGCGTGGAGAGGCCACGCAGACAAGACGCCATGACAGCACCGGGATTCGCCTTGTCGCTGGTCCCCGTGTGGGCCGCTCCGCTGGGGGACGGGCGTCCGTCGCTGTTCCGTCGTGCCTGTTTTCGTATGGCCTTGCTGCGCCGCCTGTTCATCCCCCCGTGGCTGAAAGTCGAGCAAATCTGGAGCCAGCAGGCAGTCTATGTCACCTCAAGTCGGTCGTTCAACAGTTCACCAGTGAGTCGATAGTTCCGCATGATGGGGCGCCTTCGGTCTTCGAACGATCCAGATAGTAACCCGCTTTGAGCCGAGCACCTATGGTCCTTCCAGCTCTGCGGTGGATGGCCATCCCACTGCCTAATTCGCCCCGTCGCCGACCGCCTTGGCCCGCTGGTCTAGGCCAGATGCGGAGTGGATCAGCGTACCCGGTCGGTGACGATGGCGTACGGGGCGATCCGCAATGCCGGGACACGCGAGAACCCCCGGCGCCGGCGGGGGCGTCGGGGGTTCCGCCTGTATTCAAGAGATGAACGGAGAGGGGTGCTAACGACCTTATGCGTGACGGGAGTTGTGCGGCGCGTGACCCGCGGAACCGGTGGCCGATTCGCGCGTTCCGGCCTCGCGGAACGCCTTACGCGGCGCTGGCCAACTCCCAGTGCGGAACGCGCTCGTAGCGCGGCTGCCACACGGTGCGGCACAGGAAGCGCAGCGGCGGCGAGAGCAGGTCCAGGATCTGCCTCCGGGTGCTGTCCGGCGCGCCGTCGAGCAGCCAGGGGAAGAAGGACGGGGCGCCCTTATAGCCGACCTGGCGGCGCTGCTCGTCGCAGTAGGCGCGCCATTCCTGCTGGCTGAGCACGCTTTGCAGGAGCGGAAGCGCCTCGGCCTCCTCGTGGTCGAGGTGGCTCAGGAGCGAGGTGGAGAAGTCCTCGGCGTACTCGCGCAGCCGAAAGCGGCGGTCGTGCGAGAGGGCCGCGTCGATCTTCCGGATCAACGGGTCCATCTCGGCGTTCTCGGCCTCCATGGCCTCCAGGAGTTCCAGCTCCCGGGGGCGGCCGGCCAGTCGCGCGCGCAGCGCGGGCCACAACACCGAGTCCTTGGCGGAACGCTGCATCGCCATATGCCGCTTGAATGTCTCCCAGCCCGCGCGAATGGACGCGCCGTCGCGCACGTCTTCGCTGTAGGAGGCAGACATCAGCAGGGCCGCGTCGCGCCGGAAGGCATTGTGTACCGCGTACGTCAGCGTCAGATCGGGCCGGCACTGGTCGCGAGTTCCCGCTATGGCGCTCAAGAGCTGCCTCCTCATGGTGAGAAGTCTGGTGCAGGTTGCTCCGAATCTTTGGAACAGTGTGCACCCCAAATACCTCCGGTGCAAGTTGTTCCATACCGTGGAATGGACGGTTGACCGGCGAACTAATTCGACGGGTCTCCGGAATTCCGGCAATTCGGACTGCGGTGCGGGTCGGTCACGCGTTGCCATAATCGCGCCACGTCGCCGCGCGAGTACAGCGCGTATCTCAACGGGACTCGTTATCGCGTGAATTGACCGGCCGCCGATCGCGACCGTGCGAGCGCGCGCGCCGCCCCGCGGCGGTACGTCGGTTTCAGGCCGCGCGCCGGTGGCCGGGAGGGGACATGGCGGATGGACGCCATCCGGCCAACCCATCGCCGGCCTGCCCACCGCCGGCCTGCCTCGGGGCGGGCGGGCCCGACGGGCGCCCCAGGGGCACGCGCCGAGGCGCCTCGCGCGAAGGCGCTACGCGCCGACGGGGGTGGCGAGTTGGTCGGCCATGAGCTGGCTCAGGGCGCGGTGACGCGCGCTCTCCCGCGAGTGCGGCCAGATCAGCGCGAGTGCCGACGGCGGCAGGCCGGTGACCGGGACGAAGGCGATGTCGCGTCGGTTCTGGTGGGTGGCGGTGGGGGCGCAGAGCAGCATGGTGCCGAGTCCGGCCGCCACGGCGGTCAGCCCCTCCTGGAGGGTGCGCACCCGTGGCCCGGGCGCGACGGGCCGCCCGCCCGGGGTGGTCGTCGGGGCCATGAACTCCCGCCAGTAGCGGGGGGCGGGGCCGCGCAGGCCGACCAGGCGACAGTCGGCGAGCTCCTCCGCGCCGAGCGTGGCGCGCCCGGCCAGCGGATGGCCTAGCGGCACGGCGAGCAACTGCGGCTGCCGCGAGAAGACGGACCCGATCACGAGGTCGGGCTCCGCCACCGGCAGGCAGACGATCGCGGCGTCCACGTCACCGCGCCGCACGGCCCCGAACGGATCGGCCAGCGGGATCTCCACCGGCGCCACCTCGCAGTACGGGTGGCGCTCGCGGAAGGCGCTGAGCGCCCCCATCACGCGCTCGTCGGCCGAGCCGAGGAAGCCCACCCGCAGCGTGCCCTCAAGGCCGCCCCGGGCGCTGACGCGGGCCCGTTCCACCGTGGCGCGCAGCGCCTCGTAGGTGGGCCGCAGCTCGGACAGGAAGGTCTCGCCGAGCGGGGTCAGGGACACCCGGCGGCTGGTGCGCTCCAACAGGCGCCCCCCGATCCGCCGTTCCAGGGCGCCGAGCAACTGGCTGACCCGGCTCTGCGAGACGTACAGCCGCTCGGCGGCCCGGCCGAAGTGCAGCTCCTCGCTCAGCACCAGGAAGCACTCCAGCTCCCGGATCTCCACGCCGCTCATGCCCAAGCCCTCCTCGCGCGGACCCCTGCCGCCCGTCCTTCCCGTCCGCGCGCGGCGCGCCAGGCGCCGGCCCGCACCGCGAGCCGGCGCCCGCGTGCCCATCGATGAGCCTGGCTCATTCAAGGATGAGGGGTTCGGCGTTGTTCCCGGTCGGGCCCGGACCAAGGCTTGAGCCATGTCCGAGAACCGCAAGCCCGCGCACGCGCCGGGCGCCGCCGCGCCCCCGACCGCCTCCGAAACCGCGCCCACGTCGCCCGCCACCGCCCCAGCCGCGCCAACCACCCCAGGTCCCGGGGAGCGGGAGTGGCTGGCCGTGCTGTCGGTGGCCGTCGGCATCTTCGCCGTGGTCACCACCGAACTGCTGCCGGTCGGCCTGCTGACCTCGATCAGCTCGACGTTGCACGTCAGCGACGGCACGGCGGGGCTGGCGATGACGCTGCCGGGGCTGGTCGCTGCGGTCGCCGCCCCACTGCTCGCCGTGTTCGTCGGGGCGCTGGACCGCAAGCGGGTGCTGATCGCGCTGATGGCGCTGCTCGCCGGGGCCAACCTGGTCTCCGCCCTCGCGACCAGCTTCCCCGTACTGCTCGCCGCGCGGGTGCTGGTGGGACTGAGCATCGGCGGCGTGTGGGCCATCGCCGCGGGGCTCGCGGTGCGGCTGGGGCCGGCGAGGTCCGTCGCCACCGCCACCTCGGTGATCTTCAGCGGGATCGCGGTGGCCTCGGTGCTCGGCGTGCCGGTCGGCACGCTCATCGGCGACCTGGCCACCTGGCGGGCCGCGTTCTGGGTGATGAGCGCGCTGGCGCTGGCGGTGCTCGTGGCGATGGCCGTACTGCTGCCGCCCCTGCCGGCGGCCAGATCGGTCCGGCCGCGCGAGTTGCCCGCGCTGCTGCGCGACCCGACGCTACGGGTCGGACTCGTCGCCACGGCGCTCCTCGTCACCGGGCACTTCGCCGCGTACACCTACGTGCGCCCGGTCCTGGAGGAGATATCCGGCGTCGGCTCGGGGCTGATCAGCACGCTGCTGCTGGTGTACGGGGTGGCCGGCATCACCGGGAACTTCCTGGCCGGCGCCCGCGCCCAGCGCGACCCGCGTGGCGCGCTGATGGCCCTCTCCGGGCTGCTGACCACCGCCGTCGTGCTGATCGCGCTCGTCGGCGCGTCCACGCCCGGCGCGGCGGTGCTGCTCGTGGTGTGGGGGCTGGCGTACGGGGGCGTCTCGGTCAGCGCCCAGGCGTGGATGCTGCGGGCCGCCCCGCAGGCGCGCGAGGTGGGGTCGGCGCTGTTCGTGTCGGTGTTCAACCTGGCGATCTCGCTGGGCGCGCTGCTCGGCGGGCGGGCCGCCGACGGGGTGGCCCTGTCCGCCGTGCTCTGGTTCGGCGGCGCGCTCGCCGCGCTGGCCCTGGCGAACCTGTGGGTGCTCGGGCGGCGGGTGATGCCCCGGCGGACGTAGCGCCGGGCGCGGCGGCCCGACGCGCGTCGCCGCGTTGTCCGGCGGGGCTCACCACCATGCGTCGCTGCGCGGCGCGCCGTCAGCCGCACGGCGCGCCCGAGCGCCGGGGCCGGCGGGAGCGCGGCACCGGCCCGGGTGTGGCGAGCCCGGGCCGGTGAGCCGGCGTGCCGGTGCGCGGGGTGACCGGGCTCTGCCCGGCGCTCACTCGGCGGCGAAGATTCCCAGCGCGTCGTACGCGATCCAGGAGCCGCTGGTCTTGCGCAGCCGCAGCACGTTCTCGCCGGCCGTGAACAGGTCGGCGGCCACCGGGAACTCGTAGTACGAGGGCCGCAGCGCGCTGCCCACGCGGGTGGCGTCGCCCTCGAGCGAGCCACGGGTAGCGCCGCCCTGGAACTGGAGGGTGCGCACCGGGCGGCCGTTGAGGGTGACCTCGGCGGCGCCGGCGGCGGTCGCGTGCGCGTCGATCAGCCACAGGGCGCAGGCCAGGTCGTCCTTGGGGGCGGCGGCCAGGTCGAAGCGGAGCGTGAAGGTGTGCTCCTTGCGGCCGCCCCACGCGTCGCTCGGGCCCGGGTGGAGGTAGCTCCAGTCGCGGCCGGGTGTGGAGGTGCCGTACCGGTAGTCGACGCCGGTCGGGAAGGCGGTCCGGTAGCGCGCGCTCTGGTCCGGTGACAGGGCGAACTCCAGGCCCTTGTGGTCGAAGTCACCGACCCGCGCCACCGCTCGGCCGGCCGCCACGGAGCGCGCGTTCGCGGCCGACACGGGGCGCGCCGGGCGGGTGCGCGCGCCGGAGGAGAGGACGGCGACGACGGTGTAGTGCCGCTTCCGTGGCTCGGGGCCCACCCGGTGGCTGAGGTGCGGGTAGAGGGTGCGCCCGAGCAGCGTCGCCGGGTGGGTGAGGTCGCCGCGGTCGGCGCGCTCGGAGACGTACACCTCGTAGTGGTCCACGAGTTGCCCGCGCTGGGGGCGGTGGGAGCGCCAGGTCAGTTCGACGGTGGCGAGCCCGCCGGTGGCGGTGAGGCCCGAGACGGCGCCCGGTGCGTGGTCCCAGCGCCCGCGCCCCGCGCGGGTGGCGCTGGCGGCGGTCGTGGCCGGGTCGGTCGTGTCGCTCATGGTCAGCTCACCTTCTGCATGCCGGGGCGGCCGTGCTCGACGCGGAAGCGGTCGAGGGAGATGCCGGCCGCCTGGTTGTCGGCGCGAACGTAGGGGACGGCGCGGTACTCGGCGGTGACCGCGCCCGCGTCGGCGTGGCCCAGGACGTAGCCGCGACGGCCGTCGTAGAACGACATCCAGGGGTGCTGCATCCAGTCCTTGGCGTAGTTGTCGCTCGGTGCGCCGTCGCCGTCGGAGGCGATCGAGGTGCCGAGGAACTCGCTGCTCACGACGGCGGAGTCGGGGTCGGCGAAGTCGGCGAGCAGGTCGCCGGCGATGGAGCGGTGGCAGTCGCCGGTGAAGACGACGGAGGGCGCGACGCCCCGCTCGCCGAGCACGTCGAGCAGCCGCTGCCGCGCGGCCGGGTAGCCGTCCCACTGGTCGACCCGGTTCTCGGTCACCTTGACCATGCCGACCTGCTGGAGCAGCAGGTTCCAGCGGGTGTCGGCGGTGCGCAGGCCGTGGTAGAGCCACTGTTCCTGCGCGGCCCCGAGCATGGAGCGGCCGGGCGCGTACTGCTCCTCGGTGTTCGCCGGCTTGGGGTCGCGGTACTGGCGGCCGTCGAGCACGTGCAGCGTGGCGAGGCCGCCGTAGCGCAGTCGGCGGTGCAGGCGCGCGTCCGGGCCGTGGGCCAGCGCGAGCGGCGGCAGCGGGCAGTTCTCGTAGTACGCGCGGTAGGCCACCGCCCGGCGGAGGAGGAAGTCCTCCTCGCTCAGGCCGTAGTAGGACTTCTCGTCGGCGTAGTCGTTCTGGACCTCGTGGTCGTCCGGGGTGAGTATCCAGGGCGCCGCCGCGTGCGCCGCCTGGAGGTCCGGGTCGGACTTGAACAGGGAGTAGCGCACCCGGTAGTCGGCCAGGGTGTTGGTCTCCAGCTCGTGCCGGGGGCCGGGGGCCGGGGCGTCGCGCCACATGTTGGTGGCGGTGATGCCGTACTCGTAGACGTAGTCGCCGAGGAAGAACACCACGTCGGGGTCCTGGGCCACCAGGTCGCGGTAGGCGGAGAAGTGGCCGTGGTACCACGCCTGGCAGGAGGCGGTGGCGAAGCTGAACGCGGCGCGCGAGCCGGCGCCCGGCGCGGTGCGGAACCGGCCGACGGGGCTGGTGTGGCCCTGGGCCTGGAACCGGTAGAAGTACTGCCGCCCCGGGCGCAGGCCGCGCACCCACGGGTGCACGGAGTGGCCCAGCTCGGGCAGGGCGAGCGCGGTGCCGGAGCGTACGACGCGGCGGAACCGCTCGTCCTCGGCGACCTGCCAGCGCACGTCGTAGCCCGCGCGGGCCATGCCGCCGTGCCCGTCGTCGGCCAACGGCCGCGGCGCCAGCCTGGTCCACAGCACGATGCCGTCGGAGGCCGGCTCGCCGCTGGCCACGCCGAGTCGGAACGGGTCCTCGCGCAGCCGCGGAGCGCCCCCCGCCGCCTCGGCCTGACCGGCCAACCCGGCACCGGCGAGCAGCGCGCCGACGCCGACGCCGGCCGCTTGCAGGAACAGGCGCCGATCCAGGCCGTTGGACGAAGGGGGTGCAGCACTCATGTGTCTCTCCCAGGCGGGGGTGCGGATCCGGGGAGATGGTGGGCGCGCGGGGTGGCCGGCGTGCGGCAGGCAGGCGAAGTCGCGCCGGACGGGAGGGAGACGTTTGGGCCCGTACCGAGGCCGTGACCGAGGGTGTGCGCCCGGCTCGGGGCGCCGTCCGCCCCCGGGCCGGGCGCTTCGGGGGCCGTCCGCTCCCGGGTCGGAACGCTTCGGGGGCCGTTCGTTCCCGGGGTCGTGCGCCGGTACGGGCGGGGCGCCTCAGCCGGGGAGTTCCGTGTCCGCCGGCAGTTCGATGCCGAAGTCGGTGGCCAGGGTGCGCAGTACCTCCGCGTTGTCGCGCAACGCGCGCTCGTGCACGGTGCCGTCGCCGTGCGTGCGCACGAGTTGGCGGTCGAAGAGGGCCAGATGGGATTCGACGCCGGGGCGCTGCGCGTAGAAGCGGTGCCGGAAGGGGGAGCGCGGGTACGTGGCCACGAACCAGTTGGCGACCTCGAAGTCGGGGGCTTCGAAGGGTTCCTCGGTGAACTCGTAGAGATCGCCCCAGGGGCCCTCGTTCGGCGCCAGTTGCAGCACCCACAGATCCTGTTGGCCCGCGTGCGGCTCGTGCACCAGGCGCACCCGCCACGCGCCGCGCTCCCGGACGGTGTCGGGCACCAGCGGAACGGCCTCCAACAGCCCCGTCGTGCCGAATCCGACATCGGCGAGATAGGGCGTTTCCTCATCCGGTACGTGGACCATGAGCGCCATATGCGTACGCGGTCTTGTCGGGGTTTCCCCGCGGACGCTCACCCGTACCCGGGTGGCAAGGTAGGTCACCTTGAACCCGAAGGCGCGCAGCGCCGCCGCGAGCAGCGTGTTGTGTTCGTAGCAGTAGCCGCCACGGGCCGAGCGGACGAGTTTGTGCTCCAGGTCGGGCAGGGCCAGTGAGGGCACCGAACCGCTCACCGCTTCGGTGTTCTCAAAGGGTATGTGGAGCACGTGTGCGCGGTGCAATGAGCGCAACGTCCGCGCGTTCGCCACGCGTTCACCCGACCACTGAATCCGCGCCAGATAGGCGGTGAGATCCAGTTCACTCGATCCGTGGGTGGTGGACATGGTCAACTCCTCGGGTAGGGGCCGAAAAATCCCGGCGCCGGCGTCATTGACGCTAGTTCGCCCAGCTCATGTCGGCGTCGGGCCGGTGGGGGACCCGGCCTACTCCGTCGGGCTTAGGGCCGGGCGCGTACCCACCCCTCCGTCGGGGGGCGGAGGCGACGCTGCGTGCGGAAAACGGACGGCCCGCCGGGTCCCGCACGGCTTTCCGTGTTACGCGGTGTAACTCCACGTCCGACGGGGGTGATGAGGGTGGCGCTTATTCCCTCGCGAAGGCGACAAAGAACGACCCTTCGGAAGTCTCGGTCAGACGGGCTTAATACTTCGCCCGCTGTGCCGCGTGGGTTACGATGGCCGCGTCGGATCAGTAATGCGCAGCGCCGCCACGACCCTGCCGGGCGTATGGTAATGCGCGGGACAACGGGGGATTTGACGGTTTTGCTCCAACGCTACGCCTATTTTTCGTGGCCGCAGACCGATTCGCATTCGGCGAATTTCGTGCCAGCGCGCCGGTGTTGCATCCTGCGCGCGGCTGGCAAGTGACTCCTGACTTCCCCTATCTAGTTTCCGAAAAGCAGTTGAAGCGGGATATCCATATTCGCGGAGCGGCCATCTCTTTGTGAAAGGGTGGAGGGAGCACCGTAATGCGGCTTGAGCGCGGTCCTTTTGTTGAGCGGCATGGCGAATCCGAGGCAATCGATACGGCGATCAAGAACTGTCACGCCGGGGACGGGCAGCTCCTGATATTTGAGGGTGCCCTGGGCCTCGGTAAAACGGCCCTGCTCAACGAGGCCAAGAAGCGGGCCCTGGACGCGGGTTTCGTGCTGCTGTTCGCGCGCGGGAGCGACTTCGAGGCCGGGTTCCCGTACGGCATCGTGCGGCAGCTCTTCGAGCCCTGGTTGGCCACGGCCAGCCAGGAGGAGCGGGACGCGGTGCTCTCGGGTCCCGCGCAACTGGCGGCGCCCCTCTTCGAGTACGGCACCGGCGGCGTCGCCACCGGCGCCGGGCCCGAGCAGCGGCAGGCCGTACTGCACGGGCTGTACTGGATGTGCGTCCACCTCGCCCGCCGCGCGCCGTTGCTGCTGCTCCTGGACGACCTGCACTGGGCCGACGTCTCCTCGCTCCAGTTCCTGCACTACATGGAGGGCCGCCTGGAGGGGCACGCCATCGTGGTGTGCGCGGCCACCGAGTCGGTGGACGGCGGCCAACGAGCCGACATCAACCAGGCGTTGCTGTCCTCCACCTCCGCGCGCCTGATGCCGGTGAGCGCGCTCAGCGAGGAGGGCGTACGCGCCTTCGTCTCCGGCACGTTGGCGGTGCCAGGGCCCGACGACGCGTTCGTACGGGCCTGCTACACGGCCACCGGCGGCAACCCGTTCTTCCTGCGCGAACTCCTCGCCGACGCCGGGGCCGGCGCGCCCGGCGACGCGCGGGCCATCGCCCGCACCGGGCCGCGCAACATCGCCCGCGTCGTGCTGCGCCGGCTCCAGCAACTGCCCGAGCCGCTGGCCGAGCACGCCACCCGGCTCGCCCGCGCCCTGGCCGTGCTCGACTCGCCCGGCGAGCCCGCTCCGCCGCACGCGGCCCACGTCGCCCACGTCGCCGAACTCGACGCGGCCGAGGCGGCCGACGCCATCAGCACGCTGATGGACCTCGGCATCGTGCACGACCAGGCCCCGCTGCGCTTCGCCCAGCCCATCGTGCGCACCGCCATCTACGAGCACCTGCCGCTGCCCTACCGGCACCGGGCGCACGCCCGCGCGGCCAAGGCCCTGCACGCTGCCGGCGCCCCCAGCTCCCAGGTCGTCCCGCTGCTGCTGCCACTGCCGCCGTCCGGCGACGCCTGGACCGCCGGCGTCATCGCCTCGGCCGGGCGCGAGGCCCTGGCGGCGGGCGACCCGGCCGCCGCCGCGCCGCTGCTGCGCCGCGCGCTGAACGAGCCGGCGCCCACGAGCGCGCTGCCCGCGCTCCTCGCCCAGCTCGGCGGCGCCGAACTGCGGCTGCGCGACCCGGAGGCGCTGGGCCACCTGGGGGAGGCGCTGGAGCTGACGGACGACCCGGTGCGCCGGGCCGGCATCGTTGTCGACATGAGCGCCGCGCTGATCGCCGCGGCCCGCTACGAGGACGCGTTAGCCCTGCTCCAACAGGTGCACAACGAGGTGCGGGGCCTGGACCGGGACGTGGAGCTGCGGCTGCACTCGGAGATCGTCAAGGTCGCCCAACTCACCCCGCGCACCAGGCCCCTGGCCATGCGCGAGCTGAGCCGGCTGGACCGCACCGTGGTCGGCGAGGCCGGCGCGACCGCCGCGCTGGTCGGCGCCCAGCAGACGTTCGAGGCCCTGATCAGCGGCGGCACCGCCGACGCGGTGGTGGCCAGCGGCGAACGGGCGCTGTTGCAGGGACCGCTGATCGACCCGCCGGACGGCGGCGCGCAGGCGGGCTGGCTGATCGCGCTGGCCTTCGCCTGCTGCGACCGGCTCCTGGAGGCCGACCGGCTGTTGGAGGACGCGCTGCGCGAGTCCGAGGAGCGCGGCATGCACCTGGCCACCGTGGACCTGCGGGCCCTGCACGCCTGGGTGCGGTTCCAGCGCGGCATGCTGGCCGAGGCGGAGACGGACGGCTCGCTGGCGCTCGGGTCCACGGACGAGGCCGGGGTGCCGCCGATGGGCATGCCGTTCGCGGCCGGCGCGCTCATCGACGCGCTGGTCGCCCAGGGGCAGACCCGGATCGCCATGCGCGTCATCGACCGCTGCGGCCTCGGCGCCGACATCTCCCGCCAACCGCCCTACCTCCCGCTGGTCATGGCCCGGGGCCGGCTGCGGATCGCGCAGGGCGAGACCGAGGCGGGCGTCGGCGACCTGCTGCGGGCCGCCGAGGCGCTGCGCGAGTGGGGCACCGACTGCCCGGCGCTGAGCCCGGCGGCCGAGGCCGCCGCCGCGCTGGCCCGTATCGGCCGCACCGAGGAGGCGCGGCGACTGGCGGCCGACTGCCTGGCCGCCGCGCGCCGCTTCGGCACCCCGCGCACCATCGCCGGCGCGCTCGTCGCCAGCGGCCTGGCCACCGGCGGCCGGGCCGGGCTGCGGCAGTTGGAGGAGGCGGTGACGCTGTTGCGGGACAGCCCCGCGGCGTTGGAGCGCTGCCGGGCCCTGGTCGAGTGCGGCGCCGCGCTGCGCGAGCACGGGCAGACCGACCAGGCCAGGTCGCTGCTGCGGAAGGCGGCGGAGATCGCGGACGCCACCGGGGCGGCGGCGCTCGGCAAGCGGGTGCGGGTGGAGCTGGCGGCCATGGGCGTACGGGCCCGGGTGCCCACCCGCACCGGGGTCTCGGGGCTGACCCCCAGGGAGCGTTCGGTGTCGGTGCTGGCGGCCGAGGGCAAGCGCAACCAGGAGATCGCGCACATGCTCTTCGTCACGGTCAAGACGGTCGAGTGGCACCTGGGGCAGGCGTACCGCAAGCTCGGCATCGCCTCCCGGGGGGAGTTGCGGGACGCCCTGGCCAGGGTGTGAGGGTCACAAAGGCTGGGGTTGCTGCTGGGGCGTGACCCGAGGTTTTCCGGGGTGGTTGGCCCGCAGAATCGCAGCATGGCCCCCGCCCGAGTCGGGGGCCGTGCCGCATGCGCGCCCACGCGCCCCGGCGCCCGGTCCACGCCGCTCGCGAGCGGCGCACGGGCGGTGCCCCCCTTCGCGCCGTACCCCGTGTCGGACCCCGGGCCCCGGAAGGGCGCGCGGCCGGCACGGCGAGCGCCCCGGGGCACCCCCGGGGCGCGAGGCCGGGCCGATCCACCGCGGCGCCGTGCACGGGGCACGGGGCGCTGAGCCGGGACACGGGGCACACGGCGCCGTAGCCAGCACGGGGCGCCGCGCCCGGGCCGCTGTCCGCGGCGCGGTGGCGCACGCCCCGTTCCGGGCTCTGCCCCGTACCACCGGGGCGCGGCGCGCGCCGTCGCCGGTCACCGCGTCGGCTCACGGGGCCGCCGTGGTCCCGAGGGCCCGGGGCCGGGCGCCGTGGCGCGGGTCAGCCGGGCGGCGAGGCCCGCGCACATCGCACCAACCACACCAACCGCACCACACCAGGAGGACTTCATGCCTGACGAGACCGAGCGCAAGCGACTGGTGCTCGACTACTTCGAGAGGGTCAACGCCGGCGACGTGGACGGCATCTGCAAGATGTTCGCCCCGGGGGCCCGAGTCGAGGACCCGGTCGGCACCGGCCCCGTGGAGGGCGAGGAGGCCATCCGGGCCTACTTCCAGCGCGTGGTCGAGGAGTTCGGCACCCAGGACACCCCGGGCACGCTCACCGGATCGCAGGACGACCAGCACGTCGCGGCCGGCCTGCGGGCCACCATCCGCAACCCGCAGGACCCCACGGGCGGACGGCTCGCCGTCAACGTGACCTCGGTGTTCCGGTTCGACGCCAACGGGCTCATCGAGGACATGCGCGCCTACTGGGGAGCGACCGACGTGGCGCCCGTCGACGGGGTCTGACCCCAGAAGTCCACGCCGCGGCCGTGATGCTGGGGTGGATGCTGGGGGCGCGCCCCAGGGTTTCGCGCCCACACCTCACCCCAGAATCATGCCCATGGCTCGGTCAAGGCCATGCATGGATCGTCGTACGGACTGATCAATTCTTCGCATGGCTCGGCCAATGAAAGGCAAAAACACCAACCTTCCGCGCAACTGGCCCGCTTCACCGCGAGCCGGGCCGGAAGGGAGTCGCGCGCGGCAGCGGCGGCGGTGACGGCGGCTGGACCGCCGTCCCGTGGCCGGCGCGCGGCCAGGTACTTCGTCACCGGGGGATTCGCATGAGGACGTACGAGAACGTCGCGCCCATCGCCGTGGTGGGCATGGCCTGCCGGCTGCCCGGCGCGGCCGGGCCCGGCGCGTTCTGGGACCTCCTGGGCGCCGGGCGCGACGCGGTCGGCCCGGCGCCGGCGGGGCGCTGGTCGCACCAGGGTGGCGCCGCCGCCGGCCAGCCGGAGCGGGCCGGCTACCTGGAGCGCGTGGACACCTTCGACGCGGAGTTCTTCGGCGTCTCGCCCCGCGAGGCCGCCGCCATGGACCCGCACCAGCGCCTCATGCTCGAACTGTGCTGGGAGGCCACCGAGCACTCCCGTACCCACCCCGACCACCTGCGCGCCGGCCGCACCGGCGTGTTCACCGCCGCCATGTGGGACGAGTACGCCCACCTCACCCTGGGCCACGGCACGGTCGACCCGTACGCCTTCGCCGGCGCCCAGCGCGGCGTGCTCGCCGGCCGCGTCTCGTACGCCATGGGCCTGACCGGGCCCAGCCTCAGCGTCGACGCCGGCCAGTCCTCGTCGCTGGTGGCCGTCCACCTGGCGTGCGAGAGCCTGCGGCGGGGCGAGTCCACCGTCGCGCTGGTCGGCGGCGTGAACCTGATCGTCACGCCCGGGACCACCGCCGGCGCGCGGGCCATGGGCGCGCTGTCGGCCGACGGCCACTGCCGCCCCTTCGACGCCGGTGCCGACGGGTACGTACGGGGCGAGGGCGGCGCCGTCGTGGTGCTCAAGCCGCTGGCCTCGGCGCGCGCCGACGGCGACGTGGTGCACGGCCTGCTGCTCGGCAGCGCGGTCAACAACGACGGTGGCGGCGACAGCCTGACCGCCCCGCGCCGCGCCGCCCAGGAGGAGGTGCTGCGGCTGGCCCACGAGCGGGCCGGGACCGACCCGGCGCGGGTGCAGTACGTCGAACTGCACGGCACCGGCACGGCCGTCGGCGATCCGGTCGAGGCGGCCGCGCTCGGCGCGGTCTACGGCGCGGGCCGCCCGCCGGGCGACCCGCTGCGGGTCGGCTCGGCCAAGAGCAACGTCGGCCACCTGGAGGCGGCGGCCGGTCTCGTCGGGCTGGTCAAGACGGTGCTCAGCCTGCGCCACCGCGAGCTGCCCCCCAGCCCGCACTTCACCCGGGAGCACCCCGACATCCCGCTGGCCCGCCTTGGCCTGCGCGTGCAGGCCGAGCGCGGCCCCTGGCCGCACCCCGAGCGGCCGTTGCTGGCCGGCGTCAGCGCGTTCGGCATGGGCGGCACCAACTGCCACGTGGTCCTCGCCCAGCCGCCCGGCGCGGAGCCCGAACACGGCGCCGAGGACGGCCCCGAGCACGACGCCGCGCGGGGCCCGGCCGACACGGCGGGCGAGACGGACGCGGCCGACGCGGCGGGGGAGACGGGCGCGGTGCTGGCGGGCGACGGCGCCCGCGCCGACGGCCCCGTGCCCTGGGTGCTCACCGCCCGCGGTAGCGCGGCGTTGCGCGCCCAGGCCGAGCGGCTGCGCGAGCACGTCGCGGCCCACCCGGCGGACGACCACCGGGACATCGGGCACGCGCTGGCCACCACCCGTACCGCCTTCGAGCACCGCGCCGTCGTCGTCGGTAGGGACCGGGACGCCCTCGTGTCCGGCCTCGCGGCGCTCGCCGCGGGCGAGCGCGACGCCGGCCTGGTACGGGGCGTGGCGCGCGACGCCGTGCGGCCCGTCCTGGTCTTCCCCGGGCAGGGCGCGCAGTGGGTGGGCATGGCACGGGAGTTGCTGGCCACCTCGCCGGTGTTCGCGCGGCGGATGGCCCGCTGCGGCGAGGCGCTGGCACCGCACGTCGACTGGGACTTCGCGGCGGCCGTGAACGGCCCGCTGGACCGCGTCGACGTGGTGCAACCGCTGCTGTGGGCGGTGACCGTGTCGCTGGCGGAGCTGTGGCGCTCGTACGGCGTGGAGCCGGCCGCGGTGGTCGGTCACTCGCAGGGCGAGATCGCGGCGGCCGTCGTCGCGGGCGCGCTCACGTTGGAGGACGGGGCGCGCGTGGTGGCCCTGCGGTCCAGGCTGATCGGCGCGCACCTGTCGGGCCACGGCGGCATGCTCGCCGTCGAACTGCCCCACGCGCAGGCGCGTGCGCGCGTCGCCCCGTACGCGGACCGGGCCGCGGTGGCCGTCGTCAACGGGCCGCTGTCCACCGTGGTGGGCGGCGAGGTCGCCGCCCTCGACGCGCTCGCCGCTGGCTGCGCCGAGGACGGCGTCCGCACCAAGCGGCTGCCGATGGACTACGCCTCGCACGGGCCCGGTGTCGCCGCCATCGGCGACGAACTCCTCGCCGGCCTCGCCGACCTCGCGCCGCGCCCCCCGAGGGTGCCGTTCTACTCCACCGTCGAGGGCCGGGTACGACCGGACACGGAGCCGCTGGACGCGGCGTACTGGCTGCGCAACGAGCGCGAGGTCGTCGACTTCGAGCGGATCACCCGGCTGCTGCTGGCCGACGGGCACACCGTCTTCGTCGAGGCCAGCAGCCACCCCGTACTGATCATGGGCATCGAGGAGACGGCCGAGGCGGTCGCCGAGGAGACGGCCAAGGCGGCGGGGCGCGCCGGGGCGGGTGGCGCGGGCCGGGTCGCGGTCGTCGGGTCGCTGCGCCGCGACGAGGGCGGGCCGGACCGCTTCCTGCGCTCGGTGGCCGCCGCGTTCGCCGCCGGCGTCCCGGTGGACTGGAGCCCGGCCCTCCCCGGCGCCCGCCCCGTGGACCTGCCCACCTACGCCTTCCAGCGCACCTCCCACTGGGCCACTCCCGTCACCGGCCACCCGGCCGACGCGGACCGTTCCGGCACCGGGCACGAGGCCCCGCACGGGGCCGACGGCGCCGCGCCGGGCACGGAGCACGGGGCCGCCGACACCCCCGACACCGCCGCACGGGGCACGGGGCACGGAGCGCCGGCTGAGCCCGCCCCGTCGCACGGGGCGCGGGGCGGCGACGGGGAGGCGGGCCAACCGCGCTCGCCGCTGGCCCTGTTGGCCACGGCGCCCGCCCCCGAGCGCGAGGCCGCGCTGCTCGACCTCGTACGCGAGCACGCGGCGGCCGTGCTCGGCCACGGCACGGCCGGTGACATCGAGCCGGACAAGTCGTTCCGTGACGCCGGCCTGACCTCGCTGTCCGCCGTGGAGTTCCGCGACGTGCTGGGCGAGGCCACCGGGCTGTCGCTGCCCAGCACGGTCCTGTATCGGCACCCCACGCCGCAGGAGCTGGCCCGCCAACTCCACACCGACCTCTTCCCCCACCAGGCGCAGTCCGCCGCGTCCGAACTCCCCGACCTGTGGGCGGACGTGGAGAGCCTGGAGCGCCACCTCGCCGCCGGCGCGATCGATGACACCGTCCGCACCCGGGTCTCGGAGCGACTCCGCAACCTGCTGTGGAAGATCGACGCGACCGGCCCGAGCGACGGCGGACCCGTCGCGGATCCCGCTGCGGGTGACGGACTCGCGTCCGCGTCCGACGACGAGATGTTCGCGCTCATCAACAAGGAACTCGGAATCGGCTGAACAGCCCGTATCCCCCGATCCTCCGCCCTTGCCGCCACCCTCATTCCTCGCGCCGGGAGCCCAACCTCCATGACCTCCAACGAAGACAAGCTCCGCGACTACCTGAAGCTCGTCACCACCGACCTGCGCCAGACCAAGCAGCGCCTGCAGGGCATCGAGGGTCGCGACCACGAGCCGATCGCCATCGTCGGCATGGCCTGTCGCTTCCCCGGCGGCATCGAGTCCCCCGAGGACCTGTGGAAGCTGGTCGCCGACGGCGGGGACGCGATCCAGCCGCTGCCCGCCGACCGGGACTGGGACCTGGAGGCGCTCTACGACCCGGAGATGGGCGGCCCGGGCACCAGCTACGTGCGCGCGGGCGGGTTCCTCAGCGGCGCGGGCGAGTTCGACGCGGAGTTCTTCGGCATCTCGCCGCGCGAGGCCCTTGCCATGGACCCGCAGCAGCGACTGCTCCTGGAGACCTCCTGGGAGGCGTTCGAACGGGCCGGGGTCAACCCGGCGTCCCTGCGCGGCGCGGACACCGGCGTCTTCGTCGGCGCGATCCCGCAGGACTACGCGCCGCGCGTGGGCGACCCGGAGGCGGCCGACCTGGAGGGCTACCTCATGGTCGGCACCACCACCAGCGTCATGTCCGGGCGCATCGCGTACACGCTCGGCCTCGAGGGCCCGGCCGTCACCGTGGACACCGCGTGCTCCTCGTCGCTGGTCGCCCTGCACCTGGCCGTGCGGTCGCTGCGCCGTGGCGAGTGCTCGATGGCGCTGGCCGGCGGCGTCACCGTGATGGCCAGCCCCAACTGGGTCGTGGACCTCAGCCGGCAGCGCGGCCTGGCGGCCGACGGCCGCAGCAAGGCGTTCTCCGCCGACGCGGACGGGTTCGGCGTCGGTGAGGGCGTGGCCGTCCTGGTCGTGGAGCGGCTTTCGGACGCGCGGAGGAACGGGCACCAGGTGCTGGCGGTGGTGCGCGGTTCGGCCGTGAACCAGGACGGCGCCAGCAACGGCCTCACCGCCCCCAACGACCTCGCGCAGGAGCGCGTCATCCGGCAGGCGCTGGCCGACGCCCGGCTTGAGGCCCGCGACGTGGACGCCGTCGAGGCGCACGGCACCGGCACCCGGCTCGGCGACCCCATCGAGACGCACGCCCTGATGGCCACCTACGGCCAGCGGCAGCCGGACGCGGAACCGGTCTGGCTCGGCTCGCTGAAGTCCAACATCGGGCACGCGCAGGCGGCGGCTGGGGTGGCTGGTGTGATCAAGACGGTGATGTCGTTGCGGGCGGGTGTGTTGCCCCGGACGTTGCACGCGGAGGAGGCGTCGCCGCACATCGACTGGTCGGCGGGTGCGGTGTCGTTGTTGACCCAGGCGCGGCCGTGGCCGGAGAAGGTGGAGCCGTGGCGGGCGGGTGTCTCCTCGTTCGGGATCAGTGGCACCAACGCGCACGTGATCCTGGAGCAGGCACCCGAGCCCGAACCGGCGGACGCCGAGCCCGCGCCGCACGGGGCCACGGAGCGCGACGGGGCAACGGAGCACGGGGCCACGGAGGACGGGGCCGGCGGCGTCGGCACCACCGCCGGCGCGGTGCCCTGGGTGGTCTCCGGAGCCAACCCGGACGCGCTGCGCGCGCAGGCGCTGCGGCTGCACGCCTTCCTCACCGAGCGCCCCGGGCTGGCGCCGCGTGACGTGGCCGCCTCGCTGGTCCGCACCCGGGCCGAGCTGGACCAGCGGGCCGTGGTCGTCGCGGCCGACCGGCAGGCACTCCTGGACGGCCTGGCCGCGGCCGGCCACGGCCAGGCGTCGCCCGCCGTCGCCACCGGCGCCGCCCGCAAGGGCGTCCGGACGGTCTTCGTCTTCCCCGGGCAGGGCGCCCAGTGGGCCGGCATGGCCCGCGAACTGTGGGAGTCCTCGCCGGCCTTCGCGGCGTCGATGGAGCGCTGCGCGCGGGCGCTGGCCCCGCACACCGACTGGTCGTTGCGCGCGGTCGTCCGTGGCGAGGCCGACGCCCCCGGGCTCGACCGCGTCGACGTGGTGCAGCCGGTCTCGTGGGCCGTGATGGTCTCGCTCGCCGAGCTGTGGCGCGCCTACGGCGTGCGGCCGTCGGCCGTGGTGGGTCACTCGCAGGGTGAGATCGCCGCCGCCGTCGTCGCCGGTGCGCTGTCGTACGAGGACGGGGCGCGGGTGGTCGCGCTCCGTTCCAAGGTGATCGGCGAACGCCTGGCAGGGCAGGGCGGCATGGTCTCGCTGGGCCTGCCGCGCGCCCAGGCCGAGGAACGTATCGCCCCGTACGCGGGCCGGGTCGCGGTCGCCGCCGTCAACGGGGCCTCGTCGACGGTGGTGGCCGGCGAGCCGGCGGCGCTGGACGAGCTGGTGGCCGGGTGCGAGGCCGACGAGGTGCGGGCCAAGCGCATTCCCGTGGACTACGCCTCGCACTCGCCGCAGGTGGACTCCGTCCGCGACGAGTTGCTGGCCGCCCTGGCGGGGCTCGCGCCGAGGTCCGCGACGGTGCCGTTCTACTCGACCGTGACCGCCGAACCGCTGGACACGGCCGGGCTCGACGCCGCGTACTGGGTGCGCAACCTGCGCCAGACCGTCGAGTTCGAGCAGGTCACCCGGCGCCTGCTGGCCGACGGGCACGGCCTGTTCATCGAGTGCAGCGCGCACCCGGTGCTCGCGATGGCGCTCGGCGAGACCGCCGAGGACGCCGGCGCCGACGCGGTGGCCGTCGGGTCGCTGCGCCGCGACGAGGGCGGGCCCGACCGGTTCCTGCTGTCGGCCGCCGAGGCGTACGCGGCGGGCGCGGGCATCGACTGGTCCGCGCTGCTGGGCGACGCGCGCACCGTGGAGCTGCCCACCTACGCCTTCCAGCGCCGCCGCTACTGGCTGCGCCGCTCGGCCGGCCGTGGCGACGCGGCGGCCATCGGGCTCGCGGCGGCCGGGCACCCGCTGCTCGGCGCGGCGGTCAGCCTGGCCGACGGCGGCGGCGCGCTGCTCACCGGCCGGATCGCGCTGACCAGCCACCCGTGGCTGGCCGACCACGCCGTCGCGGGCACGGTGCTGCTGCCGGGCACGGCCTTCGTCGAACTCGCCGTACGGGCCGGCGACGAGGTGGGCTGCGGCCGGATCGAGGAACTGACCCTGGAGGCCCCGCTGCCGCTGCCCGCGCGCGGCGGCGTGCAGGTCCAGGTGGTGGTCGGCGACGCGGACGGTGAAGGCCACCGCCCGCTGCACCTGTACGCGCGGCCGGAGCCCGCGACCACGCCGCACGGCGCCGCGCGCGCCCACGGCGAGACCGACGGTGCCGACGGGGCGGACGGAGCCGACGGGGCGTGGACCCGGCACGCCACCGGCGTGTTGGCGCCGCTGGCCCCCGGCGCGGGCCAGACGCTCGCGGCCTGGCCGCCGCCGGGCGCCGAACCGGTGCCCCTGGACGCGACGTACGCCGGGCTCGCCGGGCTCGGCTACGCCTACGGCCCGGCCTTCCAGGGGCTGCGCGCCGCCTGGCGGCAGGGCGCGGACCTGTACGCCGAGGTGGAGTTGGAGTCCGCCGAGGGAGCTGACCAGTTCGGGCTGCACCCGGCGCTCCTGGACGCCGCCGTGCACACCGCGCTGTTGGACGCCATCGGCGCCGCTGACCAGCCGGTGCGGCTGCCGTTCGCCTGGAGCGGGGTGACGCTGCACGCCACCGGCGCCGCGACGGCGCGGGTACGGATGACCGCGACCGGCCCCGACACGGTGGCCCTGCACCTCGCCGACGCCTCCGGCGCCCCGGTGGCCACCGTCGAGTCGCTGACGCTGCGCCCCGTCGCCCCCGAGGCGCTGGGCCGCCCGCCGGCGGCCGGGCACGACGCGCTGTACCGGGTGGCCTGGACCCCGCTGCCGGCCGGCGAGGCCGTGGCCACCGGCGCGGGGGAGACGCAGGCCCCGGACGGGCTCGTGGTGCTGGGCGCGGACGCCCCCGACCTGGCGGCCGTCACCACCGGCCCCGCGCCGGACGGCGCGCCGGGCCAGGCGCCGTCCGCCCTGGTGGCCGTGCTGCGCTCCGGGGACGAGCTGCGCGCCGCGCTCGACGAGGCCCTCGGCCTGGTCCGGGGCTGGCTCGCCGACGAGCGGTTCGCCGACTCCCGACTGGCCCTGGTCACCCGCGCCGGGTACGCCGCCCACGCGGCGGTGTGGGGCCTGGTGCGCTCCGCGCAGACGGAGCACCCCGGACGGTTCGTGCTCATCGAGGCGGACGCGGACTGGTTCGCCGGGAGCGCGACCGTGACCGGGCTGGCGGACACCGTCGTCACGGGCCCCGTGCGCGCCGCGCTGGCCCAGGCGCTCGCCACCGGCGAGCCCCAACTCGCCCTACGAGGTGAAGAGTTCGCCGTGCCCCGGTTGGCCCGGGTCAGCCCGGCGCCCGCCCCGGCGGCCCGGCCGCTGGACCCGACCGGCACCGTGCTGATCACCGGTGGCACCGGCACGCTCGGCGCGCTGTTCGCCCGCCACCTGGTCGCCGAGCACGACGTCCGGCACCTGTTGTTGACCAGCCGTCGCGGCCCGGACGCCGCCGGCGCGGCCGAACTCGTGGCCGAGTTGGCCGAGCTGGGCGCCACGGCCACCGTGGTGGCCTGCGACGTCGCCGACCGGGACGCGCTGGCCGCGCTGCTGGCCGGCATGCCCGCCGCGCACCCGCTGACCGCCGTGCTGCACACCGCCGGTGTGCTCGACGACGGCATCGTGGCCGCGCTGAGCGAGGCGCAACTGGAGAACGTGCTGCGCCCCAAGGCGGACGCCGCGCTGCACCTGCACGAGCTGACGGCGGGGCTCGACCTGGCCGCGTTCGTGCTGTTCTCCTCCGTCGCCGGTGTCCTCGGCACCGCGGGTCAGGCCAACTACGCCGCCGCCAACGCCTACCTGGACGCGCTCGCCGCCCGCCGTCGTGCCGCCGGCCTCGCCGCGACCTCGCTCGCCTGGGGCTTCTGGGCCGAGGCCAGCGGCATGACGGGGCACCTGGACGGCGGCGACGTGCGCCGCCTGGCCCGTACCGGCGTCGGCCAGCTCTCCTCCGCCGACGGGCTCGCCCTCTTCGACGCCGCCCTCGCCCTCTCCGCCGCCCCCGTCGACCCCGCCGCCCCCGACTCCGACAGCACCGGCGCCGGCAGCGCGCTCCTGGTCCCCGCCCGCCTCGCCCCGCGCGAACTCCTGGCGGCCGGTGACGACGTGCCGGCGCTGCTGCGCGGCCTGGTGCGGGTGCCGCAGCGGCGGGCCGCGCGCAACGCGGCGACCGGCGCTGTCGCCGGCTCGTCCGGTGGTTCGGCGCTCGCCGGCCGGTTGGCCGGGCTCTCCGAGGGTGACGCGCAGCGGCTCGTGACGGACCTGGTGCGCGAGCACGCGGGCGCCGTACTCGGCCACGCGTCGGCCGGGGCGATCAGCGCCTCCCGCTCCTTCCGCGAGCACGGCTTCGACTCGCTGGCCGCCGTCGAACTGCGCAACCGGCTCGGCGCCGCCAGCGGCGTGAAGCTGCCCGCCACCGTCGTCTTCGACTACCCGACCCCCGCCGAGCTGGCCCGCTTCCTGCGCGGCAAGCTCGACGCCGACGCGGGCCGCGCCCGGGCGGCCGAGCACGCCGCCGAGACGGCGTCGGCCGCCGCCTCCGACGAGCCGATCGCCATCGTCGCCATGGCCTGCCGCTATCCCGGCGACATCCGCTCGCCCGAGGACCTGTGGCGCCTGGTCACCGAGGGCACCGACGCCGTCTCCGGCTTCCCCGCCGACCGTGGTTGGGACGTGGCGAGCCTGGTCGACCCGGAGGGCCAGCGCGCGGGCACCACGTACGTGGGCGAGGGCGGGTTCCTCTACGACGCGGCCGAGTTCGACGCGGAGTTCTTCGGCATCTCGCCGCGCGAGGCCCTTGCCATGGACCCGCAGCAGCGGTTGCTGCTCGAGACCTCCTGGGAGGTCTTCGAGCGCGCCGGCATCGACCCGGCCACGCTGCGCGGCAGCCGTACGGGCGTCTTCGCCGGCGTGATGTACCACGACTACGCCAGCCGCGTCGCGCGCTACCCCGAGGGCGTCGAGGGCTATCTGACCACCGGCACCGCGGGCAGCGTCGTCACCGGCCGGCTCGCCTACACCTACGGGCTTGAGGGCCCGGCCGTCACCGTGGACACCGCCTGCTCCTCGTCGCTGGTCGCGCTGCACCTGGCGGTCGAGTCGCTGCGCCGGGGCGAGTGCGAACTCGCGCTCGCGGGCGGCGTGACGGTGCTGTCCACGCCGAGCGTGTTCACCGAGTTCAGCCGGCAGCAGGGGCTGGCGGCCGACGGTCGGTGCAAGTCGTTCGCGGCGGCGGCCGACGGCACCGGTTGGTCCGAGGGCGTGGGCGTGCTGCTCGTGGAGCGGCTGTCCGACGCGCGGAAGAACGGGCACCAGGTGCTCGCGGTGGTACGGGGCTCGGCCGTCAACCAGGACGGTGCCAGCAACGGCCTCACCGCCCCCAACGGGCCCTCGCAGGAACGCGTCATCCGGCAGGCGCTGGCCAACGCCGGGGTCTCCGCGGCCGACGTGGACGCCGTCGAGGCGCACGGCACCGGCACCACCCTGGGCGACCCGATCGAGGCGCACGCGCTGCTCGCGACGTACGGGCAGCAGCGGGCGGGCGACGAGCCGCTGTGGCTGGGCTCGTTCAAGTCCAACATCGGTCACTCCCAGGCGGCGGCCGGCGTCGGTGGCGTCATCAAGATGGTGATGGCGATGCGCGACGGCACGCTGCCCAAGACGCTGCACGTGGACGAGCCGTCGCCGCACATCGACTGGTCGGCCGGCGCCGTCGAACTGCTCACCGAGGCCCGCCCCTGGCCCGCCCCGGACCGCCCGCGCCGGGCCGCCGTCTCCTCCTTCGGCGTCAGCGGCACCAACGCGCACGTGGTGCTCGAACAGGCCGCCCCGCCCGCCCCGTCCGCCGCGCCCCGGCCCGCCGTGGTCCCGTCCGATGCCGCGAACGAGCGGCCGGTGCCGTGGCTGGTGTCGGCCCGGACGCCCGAGGCGCTGCGCGCCCAGGCCGCGCGCCTGCGCCAGTTCGTCGAGGCCGACCCGGCGCTCAGCCCGGCCGACGTCGGCTGGTCCCTGGCCACCACCCGCTGGGGCCTGGAACACCGCGCCGCCGTCATCGGCCACGACCGGGCCGCGCTGGTGCGGGGCCTCGCTGTCCTGGAGCGCGACACCCTGGACGGCGCCGACGCCGATTCCGGCACGGCCACCGTCGTCCGTGGCCAGGCCGCCGAGGAGGCCCCGCGCCCCGTCTTCGTCTTCCCGGGCCAGGGCGCCCAGTGGGTGGGCATGGCGCGGGAGTTGATGGCCTCGGCCCCGGTCTTCGCGGAGTCGATGGCCCGCTGTGGTCAGGCTCTCGCCCCGTTCATCGACTGGGACTTCGCCGCCGAGCTGGACGGCTCGCTGGAGCGCGTGGACGTCGTACAGCCGATCTCGTGGGCGGTGATGGTCTCCCTCGCCGAGCTGTGGCGTTCGTACGGCGTGGAGCCGGCCGCGGTGGTGGGTCACTCGCAGGGTGAGATCGCGGCGGCCGTGGTCGCCGGCGGGCTCACGCTGGAGGACGGGGCGCGCGTGGTCGCGCTGCGGTCCCGGGTGATCCGCCAGGAGCTGGCGGGCAAGGGCGGGATGGTCTCGCTCGGGCTGCCGCGCGCCGAGGCCGAGGCCCGCGTCGCGGCGTACGGCGAACGGGTCACCGTCGCCGTGGTCAACGGCCCGTCGGCCACGGTGGTCGCGGGCGAGCCGGCGGCGTTGGACGAGCTGGTGGCGGCGTGCGAGGCCGATGGCGTACGGGTCAAGCGCGTCCCCGTGGACTACGCCTCGCACACCCCGCAGGTCGAGACGGTCCGGGACGAGTTGCTGCGCGTCCTGGACGGCGTGGCGCCGCGCTCGGCCCAGGTGCCGTTCTACTCGACCGTGGACGGGGCGCCGCTGGACACGGCCGGGCTCGACGCCGCGTACTGGGTGCGCAACCTGAGCCGGAGCGTGGAGTTCGAGCGCACCACGGGCGTGCTCATCGCGGACGGGCACCGCCTGTTCGTGGAGTGCAGCGCGCACCCGGTGCTGACCATGGCCGTCGGCGAGACCGCCGAGCGCGCCGGGGCCGACGGCGCCGAGGTCGTGGCCGTCGGCTCGCTGCGCCGTGGCGAGGGCGGCCAGGACCGCTTCCTGGCCTCGCTCGCTGAGGCCCAGGTGGCCGGCGCGACGGTCGACTGGGCCCCGGCGTTCCCCGGCGCCCGCGTGGTGGACCTGCCCACCTACGCCTTCCAGCGCGAGCGCTACTGGCTCCAGGACGCCGCGCCCGACGCGGACGAGAGGGATGGGGCGGTCGACGAGGTGGAGGCGGCGTTCTGGGCCGCCGTCGAGCGCGGGGACCTGGCGGAGCTGACGGCGACGCTCGGCGTGGCCGGCGACGGGGACGAGCTGGGCGCGGTGCTGCCCGCCCTGTCCTCCTGGCGGCGGCAGCGCCGCGAGCGCTCCGTCATCGACTCCTGGCGGTACGCCATCGACTGGCAGCCGGTGTCCGGCACGGCCGTGCCCGTCCTGTCCGGCACCTGGCTGCTCGTGGTCCCGGCCGCGCACGCCGACACCGAGCTGACCGAGTCGCTGACCCGCTTCCTGGCCGAACGGGGCGCCCACCTCGCCCCGTTGACCGTGACCAGCGCCGACGCCGAGCCCGAGCGGCTGACGGAGCGGGTGCGCGCGCTGCTGGCCGAGCACCCGGCGCCCGGCGGCGTGCTGTCCCTGTGGGCCTTCGACGAGTCCCCGCACGCCACCTACCCGTCGCTGCCGAACGGCGTCGCCGGCACGCTCGCGCTGCTCCAGGTGCTCGGCACGCTGGACGTGGCGGCCCCGGTGTGGTGCCTGACTCAGGGCGGCGTGTCCACCGGGCCCGCCGACGCCCCGGCCAGCCTGGCGCAGTCCCAGATCTGGGGCCTTGGCCGGGTCGCGGCCCTTGAGTACCCGCGCCGTTGGGGCGGCCTGGTGGACCTGCCCATCCCCACGGGCACGCCACCGGCCGCCCCCGGACAGGCCGCCCCGTCGCGGGGCGGGGCCGCGCCGGCCGTGCCCGTACCCGCCGTGGACGAGCGGACGCTGCGCAGGCTGGCCGGCATCCTGGCGGACCCCTCCGGCGAGGACCAGCTCGCGCTGCGCGCCACCGGCACCCTCGCCCGCCGCATGGTGCGCGCCCCGCTCGGCGCCGCCCGACCCACCCGCACCTGGCGCCCCGACGCCGGCACCGTGCTCATCACCGGCGGCACCGGCGCGCTCGGCGCGTGCTTCGCCCGCTGGCTGGCCCGCAACGGGGCCAAGGACCTGGTGCTCACCAGCCGCCGCGGCCGGCAGGCGCCCGGCGCCGCCGAGTTGGAGGCCGAGCTGGCCGAACTGGGCGCGCGCGGCACCGTCGTCGGCTGCGACATCGCCGACCGGGACGCGGTCGCCGCCCTCATCGAGCGGCTCAAGGCCGAGGGCCGGCCGATCCGCTCCGTCATGCACGCCGCCGTCGTCGCCGACCTCAGCCCCATCGAGTCGGCCAGCCCCGCGCACTTCCACGACGTGTACGCGGCCAAGGTCGGCGGCTCCGAGCACCTGCACGAGCTGCTCGCGGGCGAGGAGCTGGACGCGTTCGTGTTCTTCTCCTCCATCGCCGGCTTCTGGGGCAGTGGCGACCACGCCGCGTACGCCGCCGCCAACGCCCACCAGGACGCGCTGGCCGAACAGCGGCGCGCCCAGGGGCTGCCCGCCACCTCGGTGGCCTGGGGCATCTGGGACGCCTTCCACGACTGGGACGAGCGCGCCGCCGAGCAGCGCAAGGAGCTGAGCGACCGGGTCGGCGCGCAGGGCCTGCCGATGCTGGAGCCGGACACGGCCTGCGACGCGCTGCGGCAGGCGCTGGAGCACGACGAGACGTCTCTGGCCATCGCCGACATCGACTGGGAACGCTTCACCACCATCTTCACCTCCTACCGGCCCAGCAAGCTGCTCGGCGAGATCCCGGAGGCGCGCCGCCAGTTGGAGGCCGCCGCGCGGGACGCGGACGACGCCGACACCTCGGCGCTCCACCGCAAGCTGGCGGAGCTGGGCGAGGACGAGCGGGTCGCGGAGCTTTCCGACGTGGTGCGCGCGCAGGCCGCGGCCGTGCTCGGGCACGCGTCGGGGGCGCGCGTCGAACCCGGTCGCGCCTTCCGCGACATCGGCTTCGACTCGCTGACCGCCGTGGACCTGCGCAACCGGCTGAACGCGGCCACCGGGCTGCGGCTGCCCGCCACGGTGATCTTCGACTACCCGTCGCCGTTCGACCTGGCCGGCTACCTGGCCACCCGGCTGTTCGCCGACGAGGCCACCGAGGCGCCGGGCGCCGCCACGGCGCCCGCGCCGGCCGCCGTGCCCGCCGCGGCCTCCGCCGCCGACGACGACGACCCGGTCGTCATCGTCTCGATGGCCTGCCGCTACCCGGGCGGCGCCAACTCGCCCGAGGAGCTGTGGCGGTTGGTGACCGACGAGGTGGACGCCATCTCCGGTTTCCCCACCGACCGGGGCTGGGACCTGGCCAACCTGTACGACCCGGACCCCGCGCGGGAGGGCACCGTCTACGCCCGCGAGGGCGGGTTCCTGTACGAGGCCGCGGAGTTCGACGCCGGTTTCTTCGGCGTGTCGCCGCGCGAGGCGCGCGCCATGGACCCGCAGCAGCGGCTGATGCTGGAGACCGCGTGGGAGGCCATGGAGCGGGCGGGCATCGACCCGCACGCCCTCAAGGGCTCCATGACCGGCACGTTCGTCGGCGCCAACCCCTCCGACTACCGGGCCGGCGTGGGCCGCGTCCCCGACGGCTACGAGGGCCACCTGCTGACCGGCGGCCACAACAGCGTCGTCTCCGGCCGCGTCGCCTACACCTTCGGCCTTGAGGGCCCGGCCGTCACCGTGGACACCGCCTGCTCCTCCTCGCTGGTGGCGCTGCACCTGGCAGCGGCGGCGGTACGGAACGGCGAGTGCACCATGGCCCTGGCCGGAGGCGTGACCGTGATGTCCACGCCGCAGCCGCTGATCGGGTTCAGCCGCCAGCGCGGCCTGGCCCGCGACGGCCGCTGCCGGGCGTTCGCCGCCGACGCGGCCGGCATCGGGATGTCCGAGGGCGCCGGCATGGTCCTGGTCGAGCGGCTCTCCGACGCCCGCCGCAACGGCCACCCCGTGCTCGCCGTCATCCGTGGCTCCGCCACCAACCAGGACGGCGCCAGCAACGGCCTCAGCGCCCCCAACGGCCCCTCGCAGGAGCGCGTCATCCGGCAGGCGCTGGCCAACGCGGGTCTGGCGGCCCGCGACGTGGACGCGGTGGAGGCGCACGGTACGGGCACGACGCTGGGTGACCCGATCGAGGCGCAGGCGCTGCTGGCCACGTACGGGCAGCAGCGCTCGGGCGAGGAGCCGCTGTGGCTCAGCTCGCTCAAGTCCAACATCGGGCACACCCAGGCCGCGGCCGGTATCGCCGGCGTCATCAAGACGGTCCTCGCGATGCGCGAGGGCGTGCTGCCCAGGACCCTGCACGCGGACGAGCCCAGCCCCGAGGTGGACTGGGACGCGGGCGCCGTACGCCTGCTCAACCAGGCCCGCCCGTGGCCAAGGACCGGGGCCCCGCGCCGGGCCGCCGTCTCCGCCTTCGGCATCAGCGGCACCAACGCGCACCTGATCCTCGAAGAGGCGGCACCCGAGGCCACGCCCGCACTGCGGGAAGCCGAGGCGCCGACCGGCACGGAGCCGGCCGCCACCTTGGAGCCCGCAGGGCAGGCCCTGGGCGAACTCGTCCCGTGGGTGCTCTCGGCGCGGAGCCCGCGGGCGCTGCGCGGCCAGGCGGAGCGGCTGCGCGACTTCGCCGAGGCCCACCCCGACCTCGCGGACGCCGACATCGCCGCGTCCCTGGTGCGCGGTCGTGCCGTCTTCGACCACCGGGCGGTGGTGCTCGGCGCGACCCGCGCGGAGCTGACCGCCGCGCTGACCGACCTGGCCGCCGGCACGGCCTCTCCCGCCGCGCCCACCGGCCAGGCCACCACGGGCCGCACCGCCGTCGCCTTCGGCGGCCAGGGCAGCCAGCGGCTGGGCATGGGGCGCGCGCTGCACGCCGCCTTCCCCGCCTTCGCCGCCGCCTGGGACGCGGTCGCCGCCGAGCTGGACGGGGCGCTGCCGCGCCCGCTCGGCGACGTGGTGTGGGGCGAGGACGCGGCGGAGCTGGAGCGCACCGAGTACGCGCAGCCGGCGCTGTTCGCCCTGGAGGTGGCGCTGTTCCGGCTGCTGGAGTCCTGGGGCGTGGTGCCCGACATCGTGATCGGCCACTCGGTCGGCGAGATCGCGGCCGCGCACGTGGCCGGCGTGCTCTCGCTGGCCGACGCGTGCCGACTGGTCGCGGCCCGGGGCCGCCTGATGCAGGCGCTGCCCGCCGGCGGCGCGATGCTGGCCGTCCGAGCGAGCGAGGCCGAGGCCGCCGAGGCGCTGGCCGACCACGCCGACCAGGCCAGCGTCGCCGCCGTCAACGGCCCCGCTTCGGTGGTGATCTCCGGCGCCGAGTCGGCGGTCGACGCGGTCGCGGAGCACTTCGAGGCCGCCGGCCGGCGGGTCAGGCGGCTGCGGGTCAGCCACGCCTTCCACTCGCCGCTCATGGAGCCGGTGGTGGCGGACTTCCGCGCCGTCCTGGCCGAGCTGTCGTACGCCGCGCCCACGCTCGGCGTGGTCACGACGGGCGGCCGGAGCGACGGCGACTGGAGCGACCCGGAGTACTGGGTGCGGCACGTCCGCGAGCCCGTGCGCTTCGCGGACGCGGTACGGGAGTTGGCGGACCTCGGCGTGGCGCGCGTCCTGGAGGTGGGCGCGGACGGCACGCTCACCGCCCTGGCGCAAGAGTGCCTGGCCGACGCGTCGGACGTGGCCCTGGTGCCCACGCTGCGCAAGGACCGGCCCGAGCCGCGGGCCGCCGTCGCCGCCCTGGGACACCTGTACGCGTACGGGGCGGCCGTGCCGTGGACCCGGCTGCTGCCCGCCGGCGAGGCCGTACCGCTGCCCACCTACGCCTTCCAGCGCGAGCACTACTGGCTGCACTCGGCCACCGGCAGCCGGGCGGACCTCGCCGCAGCCGGCATCGCGGCCGCCGACCACCCGCTGCTCGGCGCGGCCGTGCCGCTCGCCGACGGGCGGGGCCTGGTGTGCACGGGCAGCCTGTCGCTGGCCAGCCACCCCTGGCTGGCCGACCACGCGGTGGGCGGTGTGGTGCTGCTGCCCGGCACGGCCTTCGTGGAGCTGGCGCTGCGCGCCGGCGCGGAGGTCGGCTGCGCGCAGCTCGACGAACTGACCCTGCGTGAGCCCCTGTTGCTGCCCGTCGACGCGGTGGTGCGCACACAGGTCGTGGTCGAGGAGCCGGACGGTGCGGGCACGCGGCCCGTACACGTCTACTCGCGCCCCGCCGACGCCACCGACGCGCCCTGGACCCGCCACGCGACCGGCGCCCTCACCCCGGCCGACGACGCTGGCCCGGCCACGGGCTTCCGCGCCGACCAGGACGGCGCCCCGGCGGCCTGGCCGCCGCCCGGCGCCGACGTGGTGGACGTCTCCGGGTTCTACGCCTGGCTCGCCGACGCCGGCTACGCGTACGGGCCCGCCTTCCAGGGCCTGCGCGCCGCCTGGCGGCGCGGCACCGAGGTCTACGCCGAGGTCACCCTCCCCGAGGGCGCCGACGGCGCCCCGGGCGGGTACGGCCTGCACCCCGCGCTGCTCGACGCCGCGCTGCACGGCGCCCTGCTCGGCCCGCTCGACGGCGGCCGGGACCAGGTGCGGCTCCCGTTCTCCTGGAGCGGGGTGCGGCTGTACGCGCCGGGCGCCAGCACGGTGCGGGTACGGCTCGCGCCGGGCGCGGGCGACACGCTCGCCGTGGAGCTGGCCGACGGCGCCGGCCGCCCGGTCGCGTCGGTGGTGGCGCTGGCCACCCGGCCCGTGTCCGCGGCCCAGCTCAGCGCGGCGCGCGGCGGCGCGGGGGACGCGCTCTACCGGGTCGAGTGGGCCCGTACGAGCGCCCTGCCCGGCGCCGTGCCCGCCAAGCAGTGGGCCGTGCTCGGCGCCGACGAGCTGGGCCTGGTCCGGGCCCTGGCCGAGGCCGGCGTCGACCCGTGCGGCTACGCCGACCTGGCCGCCCTGCGAGCGGCCGTCGCGGACGGCGGCGCCGTCCCGGACACGGTCGTGCTGGGCGTGACGGGCGAACGGGCCCTGGCCGAGGCGGAGTACGGGGCACGGGGCGCGGACGCCGCGGAGCCCGCGCGTAACGGGGCACGGGGCGCGCAGGGCGCGCCGGTGGCCGCCGCCGCGCACCGGTTGACCGCCCGGGTCCTGGCCGACGTGCGGGCGTGGTTGGCCGACGAGAACTGGGCCGACTCGCGCCTGGTCCTGGTCACCTCGGGCGCCGTCGCGGCCGGCGACGAGCACCCGGCCGACCTGGCGGCGGCCCCGCTGTGGGGCCTGCTGCGCGCGGCGCAGACCGAGCACCCCGGCCGGTTCGCCCTGGTGGACCTGGACGGCGCGGCGGCCTCCCGGGCCGCGCTGCCCGCGGCCGTCGGCTGCGGCGAGCCCCAACTCGCCCTGCGCGACGGCCAGGTCCTCGCCCCGCGCCTGACCCGGCACGCCGCCACGGCCGACGCGGCCACGGGTTCCGACGGGGCCGCGCCGGGGCGCCGGCTCGACCCGAACGGCACGGTGCTCGTCACCGGCGGCACCGGCACCCTCGGCGCCCTGGTCGCCCGGCACCTGGTGGCCGCGCACGGCGTACGCCACCTCGCCCTGGTCAGCCGGCGCGGCCCGGCAGCCGACGGGGCCACGGAGCTGGCGGCCGAGCTGCGCGAGGCCGGCGCCGACGTCGCCCTGATCGCCTGCGACACCGCCGACGGCGGGGCGCTGGCCACGGTGCTGGACAGCATCCCGGCCCAGCACCCGCTGACCGCCGTCATCCACACCGCGGGCGTCATCGAGGACGGCGTCCTCACCTCGCTCACCGCCGACCAACTCGCCCGCGTGCTGCGCCCGAAGGCGGACGCGGCCGAACACCTGCACCGGCTCACGGCGGGCTCGGGGCTGACCGCGTTCGTGCTCTTCTCCTCGGTCAGCGGCCTCATCGGCGGCGCCGGGCAGGCCAACTACGCGGCGGCCAACACCTTCCTGGACGCCCTCGCCCACCACCGCCGCGCCACCGGCGAGCACGCCGTCTCGCTGGCCTGGGGCCTGTGGGAGCAGGCCAGCGGCATGACCGGCGGCCTGGGCCGTGGCGACCTGGCACGGGGCAGCCGGGCCGGCGTCGTGGCCATGCCCACCGACCAGAGCCTGGCCCTCCTCGACGCGGCCCTGATCACCGACGAGGCGCTGCTCGCGCCCGTACGGCTGGACCTGGCCGGGCTGCGGTCGCGGGCCGCGACGGAGCCGGTGCCGCCGCTGCTGCGCGGCCTGGTACGGGCGCCCGCCCGACGCGACGCCCAGCCGGGCGGCGCGGGCGGCGACGCGGCCGGCGCGGCCGAGCCGTGGTCGCGGCGGATCGCCCGGACCCCGGTCGAGGAGCGCGAGCAACTCCTGCTCGACCTGGTGCGCGAGCACGTGGCCACCGTCCTCGGGCACGGCACGCCGCGCGCCGTCGAGGCCGACACCGGCTTCCTCGAGCAGGGCCTGGACTCGCTGATGGCGGTCGAACTGCGCAACCGGCTCACGGCCGAACTCGGCCTGCGGCTGCCGGCCACGCTCGTCTTCGACTACCCGACGCCGGCCGCCCTGGCCCGGTACACCCTCGCCGAGCTGGCCCCGGACGGCGCCGCCACCCCGACCGGCGGTCTGCCCGACGGGGTCGCCGAGGACCAGGTGCGGCGGGCGCTGGCCACCATCCCGCTGGAGCGGCTGAGCGAACTCGGCGTCATGGACGACCTGCTGCGGCTCGCCGGCCTCGCCGAGCACGGCACCGCGCCCGCCACCGGCGCGAACAGTGCCGCCGAGTCCGACGACGCGGCGGGCGACATCGACGACATGGACGTGGAGGCCCTCCTCCGCAAGGCCCAGGAGAACGAACTGTGAGTAACAAGACGTCCACGGACGAACTCGTCGGTGCCCTGCGCAGCTCGCTCAAGGAGGTCGAGCGGCTGCGCCGCGAGAAGGCGGAGGCCGCCGCGCGCGCCACCGAGCCCATCGCGATCGTCGGCATGGCCTGCCGCTACCCGGGCGGCGTGCGCGGCCCGGAGGACCTGTGGGACCTCGTCGCCAGCGGCACCGACGCGGTGTCGGCCTTCCCCACCGACCGTGGCTGGGACCTGGAGAAGCTGTTCGACCAGGACCCGGACGCCAGCGGCAGGAGCTACGTCGACGAGGGCGGCTTCCTGGACGGGGCCGACCAGTTCGACGCCGGCTTCTTCGGCATCTCGCCCCGCGAGGCCCTTGCCATGGACCCGCAGCAGCGGGTGCTCCTGGAGACCGCGTGGGAGGCCGTCGAGCGCGGCGGCATCGACCCCACGACGCTGGCCGGCACACCGACCGGCGTCTACGCCGGGATCATGTACCACGACTACGGGGCGGCCATCGGCGAAGTGCCCCGGGACGTCGAGGGGTTCGTCGGCATCGGCAACGCGGGCAGCGTGCTCTCCGGCCGGATCGCCTACACCCTCGGCCTCGAAGGCCCGGCCGTCACACTGGACACCGCCTGCTCCTCGTCCCTGGTGGCCGTGCATCTCGCGGCCCAGTCGCTGCGCCGTGGCGAGTGCTCGCTCGCCCTCGCGGGCGGCGTGACGGTGCTCGCGACGCCCGAGGTGTACGTCGAGTTCAGCCGCCAGCGCGGGCTGTCGCACGACGGGCGGTGCAAGTCCTTCGCCGCGGCCGCCGACGGCACCGGCTGGTCCGAGGGCTCGGGCATGCTGCTCCTGGAGCGGCTCTCCGACGCGCGGCGCAACGGCCGCCGCGTGCTGGCCGTCATCCGTGGCACCGCCGTCAACCAGGACGGCGCTTCCAGCGGCCTGACCGCCCCCAACGGCCCGGCGCAGCAGCGCGTCATCCGCCAGGCGCTGGCGGACGCCGGGCTCGCGGCGGCGGACGTGGACGCCGTGGAGGCGCACGGCACGGGCACCACCCTCGGCGACCCGATCGAGGCACAGGCCCTCCTCGCCACGTACGGAAAGGACCGCGCCCCCGGGCGCCCGCTGTGGCTGGGCTCCCTCAAGTCCAACATCGGCCACGCGCAGGCCGCGGCCGGCGTCGGCGGCGTCATCAAGATGGTCCAGGCGATGCGGCACGGGCGACTTCCCAGGACGCTGCACGTGGACGAGCCGACCCCGAAGGTCGACTGGGCCCAGGGCGGCCTGGAACTGCTCACCGAGGCGCGCGACTGGCCGCAGACCGACGCGCCGCGCCGGGCCGCCGTCTCCTCGTTCGGCGTCAGCGGCACCAACACCCACGTGATCATCGAGGCCCCCTCGGAGGCGGACGCCCGGCCGGGCACCACGGCGCCGGGCACGGAGCCGGGCACGGAGCACGCGCCCGGCGCGGCCGGCGGCGCACCGTCCCCCGTCGTCCCGTGGGTCATCTCGGCCCGTAGCCCGCTGGCGCTGCGCGGCCAGGCGGAGCGGCTGCGCGATTTCGCCGCCGCCCGCCCCGACCTCGCGGACGCAGACATCGCCGCCTCGCTGCTGCACACCCGCACCCGCTTCGACCACCGCGCCGTCGTCGCCGCCAGCGACCGCACGGGCCTGCTCGACGCCCTGGCGGCGCTCGCCGCCGACACCGAGGCCCCCGGCGCCGTGCGCGGCGCCGTCCGCGCCGGTGGCGCCCGCAGGACGGCGCTGCTGTTCGGCGGTCAGGGCAGCCAGCGCCTGGGTATGGGGCGCGAGCTGCACGCCGCGTTCCCGGCCTTCGCGCAGGCGTGGGACGCGGTGGTGGCGGAGTTGGACGGTGCGCTGCCGCGTCCGTTGGGTGAGGTGGTGTGGGGTGAGGACGCGGCGGTGTTGGAGCGTACCGAGTACGCGCAGCCGGCCCTGTTCGCCTTCGAGGTGGCGCTGTTCCGGCTCGTGGAGTCGTGGGGCGTGGTCCCGGAGCGCGTCGCCGGCCACTCGGTGGGCGAGATCGCGGCGGCGCATGTCGCCGGGGTGCTGTCGCTGGGCGACGCGTGCCAACTGGTGGTGGCGCGTGGCCGGTTGATGCAGGCGTTGCCGGCTGGTGGGGCGATGTTGGCCGTTCAGGCGTCCGAGGCCGAGGTGGCCGAAGCGCTGGCCGACCACACGGACCAGGTGAGTGTCGCGGCGGTCAACGGGCCCTCGTCGGTGGTGGTCTCGGGGGCTGAGGCGGTCGTCGAAGCGGTCGCGGAGCGGTTCCGGGCCCTGGGTCGCCGGGTGAAGCGGCTGCGGGTGAGTCACGCGTTCCACTCGCCGTTGATGGCGCCGATGGTGGACGAGTTCCGCGCGGTGGTCGCCGGGCTCACCTTCGGCAAGCCGGCGCTTGGCGTGGTGACCACCGGTGGTCGGGTCGATGGTGACTGGAGCGATCCGGAGTACTGGGTGGGGCACGTCAGCGAGCCCGTACGGTTCCACGACGCCGTACGCCAACTGGTCGCAGGGGACCTGGACTTCCTCCTTGAGGTCGGGGCCGACGGGACGCTGACGGCCCTGGCCCAGGAGTGCCTGGACGAGAGCGAGGACGGCGCGCCGGTGCGCTGCGCGGCCCTCCTGCACCGGGAGCGGCCCGAGGCGCAGTGCGCCGTGGAGGCCCTGGGCCGGGCTCACGTCAACGGCGTGCGGGTGCGGTGGGACGCGCTCATCGGGCCGGCGCGCACCGTCGAGCTGCCCACCTACGCCTTCCAGCACGAGCGCTACTGGCTGCCGTCGGCCGGAGCGCCGGGCGACACCACGGCGCTGGGCCAGGGCTCGGCCGAGCACCCGCTGCTGGGCGCCACGGTCGAACTCGCCGACGGCGGCGGGGTGCTGCTGACGGGGCGGATCTCGCTGCGCACGCACGGCTGGTTGGCCGGCCACGCGGTGGGCGGCGCGGTGTTGCTGCCCGGCACGGCCTTCGTGGAGCTGGCCGTCCGCGCCGGCGACGAGGTCGGTTGCGGGCGCGTCGAGGAACTGACGTTGCGGGCGCCGCTGGTGCTGCCGGAACACGGCGGCGTGCGGCTCCAGGTCGCCGTCGGCGAGCCGACGGACGACGGGGCGCGCCCCGTACGGATCTACTCCCGCGCCGACGGGGCGGGCGACGACGCCCCGTGGACCTGTCACGCCAGCGGCACGCTGACCGCCGCGCCCGCCACGGGCGCCGCCGCCTTCGACCTCACCGCCTGGCCGCCGCCCGGCGCGGAGCCGGTGGACCTGACCGGCTTCTACGACCGGTTGGCGACCATCGGCTCGACGTACGGGCCGCCGTTCCAGGGACTGCGGGCCGCCTGGCGGCGGGGCGACGAGGTGTACGCGGAGGTCACCCTGCCGGACGGCGGCGACCACGAGGCCGAGCGGTTCGGGCTGCACCCGGCGCTGCTCGACTCCGCCCTGCACGGGGCGCTGGTCGACACGCTGGACGGGCCCGGCGCGACGCTGCGGCTGCCGTTCGCTTGGTCGGGCGTCGAGCTGTACGCCTCCGGGGCCGGCGCCGCGCGGGTGCGGCTGACGCCCGTGGGCGACGGCGCGCTCGGCGTCGAGCTGGCGGACGCCGCCGGCGCGCCGCTGGCCGCCGTCCAGACGCTGGCCACCCGCCCCGTCACCCCCGAGCAACTGCGCGCCGCCACGGACGACGCCACCCGGGACGCCCTGTTCCGCGTGGAGTGGGTGCCGGCGCCCGCCGACGCGCTCGCCCCCGGCGCGGTCCGGGTGGCCCCGCTGGGCGACGGCCGGGACGGTGCGGGCGACGGGGCGCCGGGCGCGCTCGCCGCGCTGGCCGGGCTCGGTGACGAGCTGCCCGACGTGGCGCTCTGGCGGGCGCCGGAATCCGATGACGTACGGGCTCAGGTGGCCGGGGCCCTGGAGCTGGTGCGGGCCTGGCTGGCCGACGAACGGCTGGCCGCCGTCCGGCTCGCCTTCGTGGTCCGCGCCGACCGCCTCGCCCACGCCGCCGTCGCGGGCCTGGTCCGCTCCGTACAGGCGGAGCACCCGGACCGCTTCCTGCTGGTGGAGCTGGAGCCACTGCCCGACGGGGCGCCGGGGCACGGGGCGACGGCGCAGGGAGCAACGGAGCGCGGGGCCGAGCCCGACGGTGCCAGCGGCGCCGCCGAGGCCGACGCCCTCGAACCCGCCCTGCCCGAGGCCGCGCTGAGCGGCGCCGAGCCGCACGTGCGGGTGCGCGGTGGCGAGGTGTGGGTGCCCCGGCTGGCCCGGGCCGGCGCGGACGGGCGGCTCACCCCGCCCGCCGACGGGCCCTGGCACCTCGACTTCACGGCGGCCGGCACCCTGGAGAACCTGGCCCTGCTGCCGCGCCCCGAGGTGGCCGAGCCGCTCGCGCCCGGACAGGTGCGGATCGCCGTGCGCGCCGCCGGCATGAACTTCCGGGACGCGCTGATCGCGCTCGGCATGTACCCGGGCGAGGCCACGCCCTTCCTCGGCGACGAGGCGGCCGGTGTCGTGCTCGCCGTGGGCGACGGCGTACCCGACCTCGCGCCCGGCGACCGGGTGCTGGGCATCGTGCCGCGCGCCTTCGGCCCGCAGGCCGTCACCGACCACCGCCTGTTGGCCCCGTTGCCCGTCGGCTGGTCGTACGAGCAGGGCGCCACCGTTCCGGTGGTGTTCCTGACGGCGTGGATGGGGCTGGTGGACCTGGCCGGTGTGGGTCCGGGTGATGCGGTGTTGGTGCACGCGGCGGCCGGTGGTGTGGGGATGGCGGCGGTGCAGTTGGCGAAGTTGCGTGGTGCCGAGGTGTTCGCGACGGCGAGTGAGCCCAAGTGGGAGGTGTTGCGTGGGCTCGGGGTGGCCGATGACCACATCGCGTCCTCGCGTTCGTTGGAGTTCCGGGACCGGTTCCTGGCCGTGACCGGGGGTCGTGGTGTGGATGTGGTGCTCAACTCGTTGGCGGGGGAGTACGTGGACGCCTCGCTGGCCCTCCTGCCGCGCGGTGGGCACTTCCTGGAGATGGGCAAGACCGACATCCGCGAACCCGCCGACGTCGCCGCCGGTCACCCCGGCGTGCGCTACCAGACGTTCGACGTCATCGAGGCCGGCCCGGACCGCCTGGGTGCCATGCTCACCGAGGTGGTCGGCCTGCTGGCGCGCGGCGAGCTGTCGCCGCTGCCGGTGCGCTCCTGGGACGTGCGCCGCGCGCCGGAGGCGTTCCGCTTCGTCAGCCAGGCCAAGCACGTCGGCAAGGTCGCGTTGACCATGCCCCGCCGCTGGGACGAGCCCGGCACGGTGCTGCTCACCGGCGCCACCGGCGGCCTGGGCCGGCTGGTCGCCCGGCACCTGGCGACGGAGCACGGCGTACGGCACCTGCTGCTGACCAGCCGGCGCGGTTCGGCCGCCGACGGGGCGGAGGAACTGCTCGCCGAGTTGCGCGAGGCGGGCGCGGAGCCGGAGTTGGTGGCCTGCGACGCGGCCGACCGGGACGCGCTGGCCGCCGTCATCGACGCGATCCCGGCCGACCGGCCGCTGACCGCCGTCGTGCACGTGGCCGGCGTCGTGGACGACGCGCTGGCCGCCTCGCTCACCGAGGAGCAGGTCGAGCGGGTGCTGCGGCCCAAGGTGGACGCGGCCCGCAACCTGCACGAGCTGACCGCCGGGCACGACCTGGCCGCGTTCGTCCTCTTCTCCTCCGCCTCCGGCCTCTTCGGCACCCCGGGGCAGGCCAACTACGCCGCGGCCAACGCCTACCTCGACGCGCTCGCCCGGCACCGCAGGGACGACCTCGGGCTGCCCGCCGCCTCGCTGGCCTGGGGCCTGTGGGACCAGGCCAGCGCCATGACCGAACACCTGGACCAGGCGGACCTGGCCCGCGTCGGGCGCTCCGGGGCGCTGGCCCTGACACCCGCCGACGGCCTGCGGCTGTTCGACGCGGCGCTCGCCGCCGACGAGCCGCTGCTGGTGCCGATCCGACTCGACCTGGCGGGCCTGGCCTCGCGCGCGGGCGGCGGCGCCGACGTACCGCCGCTGCTGCGCGGCCTGGTGCGCGCCCCGGCCCGCCGGAGCGCGGCCGGCGCCGCCGAGCAGGCGTCCGGCGCTGACGCCCTGCTGCGGAAGCTGTCCGGCGCGCCGCGCGCGGAGCGCGAACGGCTGCTACTGGACCTGGTGCGCACGCACGCCGCGACCGTGCTCGGGCACGCCTCGGCGCAGGCCGTGGAGCCCGAACGGGCCTTCCGCGACGTGGGCTTCGACTCCCTGACCGCCGTCGAGCTGCGCAACCGGATCGGCGCCGCCACCGGCCTGCGGCTGCCAGCCGCGGTGGTCTTCGACCACCCCACGCCGCTCGCGCTCGCCGGCCACCTGGCCGGGCAGCTCGGCGAGGGCGCCACGGTCTCCACCCGGGACGCGCTGGGCGAACTGGACAAGGCGGAGGCCATCCTCGCCGCCCTCGCCGCCGAGGAGACGCTGCGCGGCGAGGTCACCGCCCGCCTGCACACGCTGCTCGCCCGCTGGGGCGGCCAGGGCGGCACGGAGCCCGACGACGGGCCGGACGGCGCCAGCGTGCGGGAGGCCAGCGACGACGAACTCTTCGACCTGCTCGACAACGAACTCGAAACTCCCTGAAGCCGTTTCGGATACTCGGATAGGTGTGACAACCCGGTGAACAACGAAGACAAACTCCGCGATTATCTGAAGCGAGCCACCACCGACCTCCGCACCGCCCGTCGCCGCATCGCGGAGATGGAGCAGCGCGACCAGGAGCCCGTCGCGATCGTCGGCATGGCCTGCCGCTACCCGGGCGGCGTGCGCTCGCCCGAGGACATGTGGCGCCTGATCACCGACGTCGCCGAGCCGGGCGACGGGGCCGTACGGAGCGGGGACGGGGCCACGGGGGGCGACGCGGGCGCGACGGCGATCACACCGTTCCCCGAGGACCGGGGTTGGGACACCGACGCCCTGTACGACCCGGAGCTGTCCACACCGGGCACCAGCTACGTGCGCGAGGGCGGGTTCCTGCACGACGCGGCCGAGTTCGACGCGGAGTTCTTCGGCATCTCGCCGCGCGAGGCCCTTGCCATGGACCCGCAGCAGCGGCTGCTCCTGGAGACCTCCTGGGAGGTCCTGGAGCGGGCCGGGATCGACCCGTCGTCGGTGGCGGGCAGCGACGGCGGCGTCTTCATGGGCGCCGGCCACCCCGGGTACGGCGTCTTCGGTCGCACCGCGCCGGAGATCATCGAGGGCTACGGGATGACCGGCAAGGCCGCGAGCGTCATCTCGGGCCGGGTCTCGTACACCCTCGGCCTTGAGGGCCCGGCCGTCACCGTGGACACCGCGTGCTCCTCGTCGCTGGTCGCGCTGCACCTGGCCGTGCAGGCGCTGCGCAAGGGCGAGTGCTCGTTCGCCCTCGCGGGCGGCGTGACCGTGATGCCCACGCCGGAGCTGTTCGTCGAGTTCAGCCGGCAGCGCGGCCTTGCGGCCGACGGTCGGTGCAAGTCGTTCGCGGCGGCGGCCGACGGCACGGGTTGGTCCGAGGGCGTGGGTGTGCTGCTCGTGGAGCGGCTGTCCGACGCGCGCAGGAACGGCCACCAGGTGCTCGCGGTGGTACGGGGCTCGGCCGTCAACCAGGACGGTGCCAGCAACGGCCTCACCGCCCCCAACGGGCCCTCGCAGGAGCGCGTCATCCGGCAGGCGCTGTCCGACGCGCGGCTCGGCGTCGGGGACGTGGACGCCGTGGAGGCGCACGGCACCGGCACACGGCTCGGCGACCCCATCGAGGCGCACGCCCTGCTCGCCACCTACGGGCAGCGCGCGCCCGGAGCCGACCCGCTCCGACTCGGCTCCCTCAAGTCCAACATCGGCCACACCCAGGCCGCGGCCGGTGTCGGCGGCGTCATCAAGATGGTGCTGGCCATGCGGCACGCGCTGCTGCCGAAAACGCTGCACGTGGACGCGCCGACCCCGCACGTGGACTGGACGTCGGGCGCCGTCGAACTGCTCACCGAGGCCCGCGAGTGGCCGCGCTCCGACGCGCCGCGCCGGGCGGCCGTCTCCTCGTTCGGCGTCAGCGGCACCAACGCCCACGTCATCCTCGAGGAGCCGCCGTCGGACGCCGCCCCGGAGGAGGCCGGCGCCACGGCGCCCGACGCCGCCGAGGCGACCACCCCGGCCACGAGCACGCGCGCGGTCGGGCCCGTCCCGTGGCCCGTCTCCGGCAAGAACCCGGTCGCGCTCCGCGCGCAGGCCGGCCGGCTCCGCGCGTACCTCGCCGACCGCCCGGAGACCGACATCCGCGACGTCGCGCTCTCCCTGGCGACCACGCGCGCCGACCTGGACCACCGCGCCGTGGTCGTCGCGGACGACCGCGCCACCCTCCTCGACGGCCTCACCGCCCTCGCCCAGGGCCGCCCCGCCCCCCACGTCACCACCGGCGAAACCACGGGCGGCGCCCGCAACCAGGTCTTCGTCTTCCCGGGCCAGGGTGCCCAGTGGGTGGGTATGGCACGGGAGTTGATGGCCTCGACCCCGGTCTTCGCGGAGTCGATGCGGCGGTGTGGTGAGGCGTTGGCTCCGTTCGTTGACTGGGGCTTCGCGGCCGAGGTGGATGGCTCGCTGGAGCGGGTTGATGTCGTACAGCCGATCTCGTGGGCGGTGATGGTCTCCCTTGCTGAGCTGTGGCGTTCGTACGGGGTTGAGCCGGCGGCCGTGGTGGGCCACTCGCAGGGTGAGATCGCGGCTGCCGTGGTCGCTGGGGCGTTGTCGTTGGAGGACGGGGCGCGGGTGGTGGCGCTCCGTTCCAAGGTGATCGGTGAGCGTCTTGCCGGTAAGGGCGGGATGGTCTCGCTCGGGTTGTCGCGTGTGGAGGCGGAGGAGCGGATCGCTCCGTACGGTGCGCGGATCGCGGTCGCGGCCGTGAACGGTGCGGCCTCCACCGTCGTCGCCGGTGAGCCTGCCGCTCTTGATGAGTTGGTGGCTGGTTGTGAGGCGGATGAGGTGCGGGCCAAGCGCATCCCCGTGGACTATGCCTCGCACACGCCGCAGGTGGAGTCGATCCGGGACGAGCTGTTGCGCGTCCTGGCCGAGGTGGCGCCGCGCTCGGCCGAGGTGCCGTTCTACTCGACCGTGGTGGCCGAGCCCGTGGACACGGCGGGGTTGGACGCGGCGTACTGGGTGCGGAACCTGCGGCAGGAGGTGCGGTTCGGGCCGGCCGTGGAGCGGTTGATCGCGGACGGTTTCGGGGTGTTCGTGGAGTGCGCGGCGCATCCGGTGCTGTCGATGAGCATCCAGGAGACGGCCGGCGCGGACGCTTCGGTGACCACTGTCGGGTCGTTGCGGCGTGATGACGGTGGGCTGGGGCGGTACGTGGCCTCGCTGGCCGAGGCGCACGTGGCGGGCGTACGGGTGGACTGGACGCCGCTGCTGGCCGGGGCGCGCGCCGTCGAACTGCCGACGTACGCCTTCCAGCGCGAGCGGTACTGGCTCGACGCGACCGACGCCGAGGCCACGGCGACCGCGGCGGCGCTGCCCCGGGACGAGGTGGAGGAGCGGTTCTGGGCGGCCGTCGAGCGCGAGGACCTGGAGGAGTTGGCGGCGACGCTGGGCGTCGAGAGCGGGCCCGACGGGCTCGGCTCGGTACTGCCGGCTCTCGCCACCTGGCGGCGGCAGCGCCGCGAGCGCTCCGTCATCGACTCCTGGCGCTACCGCGTCACCTGGCAGCCCATCGCCACCCTGGACACACCCGTCCTGTCCGGCACCTGGCTGCTGGCGCTCCCGGCCGCCGGCACCGGCGACGCGGGTGCCGAGCCCGAGGCGGGGGCGACCGACGCCCCGTACGCCTGGTCCGAGGGGTCGCGCGGCGGCTGGGCCGAGGGTGCCGAACGCGCCCTGGAGCGGGCCGGCGCGCGCGTCGTCACGCTGACCGTTGACCCGGCGACCACCGACCGCGCGGCGCTCGCCGACGCCCTCCGGGCCGCCTGCGCGGGCGTCACCGACCTGGCCGGGGTGCTCGCGCTGACCGCCGTGGACGAGCGCCCGCTGCCCGGCCACACCGCCCTCACCCGTGGCCACGCCGCCACCCTGCGCCTCGTACAGGCCCTCGGCGACGGCGGGTTCGACGCGCCGCTGTGGTGCGCCACCGAGTCCGCGATGGCCACCGACGAGCGGGAGGGCGTACGGGGCGCGGCCCAGGCGCAGGTCTGGGGCCTTGGCCGGGTGGTCGCCCTGGAGCAGTCCCGTACCTGGGGCGGCCTCGTCGACCTGCCGGCCGCCGTGGACGAGCGCGCCCAGACCGCGCTGGCCGCCTGCCTGACCGGCATCGACGGCGAGGACCAGCTCGCCGTCCGCCCGGGCGGCGTGCGGGCGCGCCGACTCGTACGCGCCGCCGCGTCCGCCCCGGAGCGCGCCGAGGCGGGCTGGGCCCCGCGCGGCACCACCCTGGTGACCGGCGGCACCGGCGCGCTCGGCGCGCACGTCGCCCGCTGGCTGGCCCGCAACGGGGCCGAGCACCTGCTGCTGGTCAGCCGTCGCGGCGCCGACGCGCCCGGCGCGGCCGAGCTGGAGCGCGAGCTGACCGCGCTCGGTGCCCGCGTCACCCTCGCGGCCTGCGACATCGCCGAGCGGGACGAGTTGGCCGCGCTGCTGGCCGGCGTCCCCGCCGAGCATCCGCTGACCTCCGTCGTGCACACCGCCGCCGTCCTGGACGACGGCATGGTCGACGGGCTCACCGACGCGCGCGTGGAGCGCGTGCTGCGGGTCAAGGCGCGCGGCGCGGAGAACCTGCACGAGCTGACCCGCGACCTCGACCTGTCGGCGTTCGTCCTCTTCTCGTCCTTCACCGCCGTCCTCGGCACCCCGGGCCTGGGCAACTACGCCCCGGGCAACGCCCACCTGGACGCGCTCGCCGAGGTGCGCCGCGCCCAGGGCCTGCCCGCGACCGCCGTCGCCTGGGGCACCTGGGCCGGCTCCGGCATGGCCGAGGGCGAGGTGGGGGAGCGGGCGCGCCGGCACGGCGTGTTCGCCATGGACCCGGAGGCGGCCACCGCCGCGCTCCAGGGGGCCCTGGACGCCGGTGAGACCAACGCCGTCGTCATCGACATGCGCTGGGACCGGTTCGCCGTCGTCTTCACCACGGAGCGGCCCAGCCGCCTCCTTGAGGGCGTGCCGGAGGCCCGCGCCGCGCTCGCCGCACTCGCGTCGGCGGCCACCGCCCCGGCGGCCGAGGCCGACGGGGCGCCCGGCGGGCTCGCCGCCCGCGTCGCTGCCCTGCCCCGGGCCGACGCCGAGCGCGAGCTGACCGACCTGGTCCGGGCCGACGCCGCCGCCGTACTCGGCCACGGCACGCCCGCGGCCGTCGAACCGGGCCGCGCCTTCCGGCAGATCGGCTTCGACTCGCTGACCGCCGTGGAACTGCGCAACCGGCTGATCACCCGCACCGGCCTCAAGCTGCCGGCCACGCTCGTCTTCGACTACCCGAACCCGGCCGCGCTCGCCGCGCACCTGGTCGCCGAACTCGCCGGCGAGCAGCCCCCCGGCGCGCTCCCGGTCCCCGGCGCCCGCGCCGGCACCGGCGGCACCGATGACGATCCGATCGCCATCGTCGGCATGGCCTGCCGCTTCCCCGGCGGCATCAGCTCGCCCGACGAACTGTGGGACCTGGTCGCCGCCGGCGGCGACGCCATCTCGCCGCTGCCCGGCGGGCGCGGCTGGGACGTGGAGGGCCTGTACGACCCGAACCCGGACGCGCCCGGCAGGACGTACGTGCGCGAGGGCGGGTTCCTGCACGAGGCCGCCGAGTTCGACGCGGAGTTCTTCGGCATCTCGCCGCGCGAGGCGCTGGCCATGGACCCGCAGCAGCGGTTGCTGCTTGAGACGTCCTGGGAGGCGCTGGAGCGCGCGGGCATCGACCCCGGCACCCTGCGCGGCACCCACACCGGGGTGTTCACCGGCCTGACCCACTACGCGTACGGCGACGGCGCGGGCGACGGGGCCGAGGGCTACCGGATGACCGGCAACACCGCCAGCGTCGCCTCCGGCCGCATCGCCTACACCCTCGGCCTTGAGGGCCCCGCCGTCACCCTGGACACGGCCTGCTCGTCGTCCCTGGTGGCGCTGCACCTGGCCGCGCAGGCGCTGCGCAACGGCGAGTGCGCTCTCGCGCTCGCCGGCGGCGTCACGGTCATGTCGACGCCCGCGGCGTTCACCGAGTTCAGCCGGCAGCGCGGGCTGTCGGCCGACGGCCGCTGCCGGGCGTTCGCCGCCGACGCGGACGGCTTCGGGCTCGCCGAGGGCGTGGGCGTGCTCCTCGTCGAGCGGCTCTCGGACGCCCGCCGCAACGGCCACCGGGTACTCGCGGTGGTGCGCGGCTCGGCCGTCAACCAGGACGGTGCCAGCAACGGCCTCACCGCCCCCAACGGCCCCTCGCAACAGCGCGTCATCCGCCAGGCGTTGGCCAACGCTGGCCTGGACGCCCACGAGGTGGACGCCGTGGAGGCGCACGGCACCGGCACCACGCTCGGTGACCCGATCGAGGCACAGGCCCTGCTCGCGACGTACGGGCGCGACCGGGACGCGGACCAGCCGCTGTGGCTCGGCTCCGTGAAGTCCAACATCGGGCACGCGCAGGCCGCCGCCGGCGCCGCCGGGGTGATCAAGATGGTGCAGGCGCTACGGCACGGACTGCTGCCCAAGACGCTGCACGTCGCGCGGGCGACACCCGAGGTGGACTGGTCCACCGGCGCCGTCGCCCTGCTCACCGACCACACCGACTGGCCGGCCACCGACCGCCCGCGCCGCGCCGCCGTCTCCTCCTTCGGCCTGAGCGGCACCAACGCCCACGTCGTACTGGAACAGGCCCCGGACGCGCCGGCCGCGCCCCCGCCGGCGCCCGAGGGGCAGCCGCTGCCCTGGTTGCTGTCCGCCAAGACCCCCGCCGCCCTGCGCGGCCAGGCGGAGCGCCTCCGCGAGGCGCTGGCGGCGCGCCCCGACCTGGCCGCCGCCGACGTGGCCCACTCGCTCGCCACGGAGCGGGCCCACTTCGCGCACCGTGCCGCCGTCATCGGCACCGACCGGGCCAGCCTCACCGCCGGCCTGACTGCCCTCGCCCACCAACAGCCCGCCCCCCACCTCGTGCAGGGCCAGGCCACCGCACACGGCAAGACCACCTTCGTCTTCCCGGGTCAGGGTGCGCAGTGGGTGGGCATGGCGCGGGAGTTGATGGCGTCGGCTCCGGTGTTCGCGGAGTCGATGGCGCGGTGTGGTGAGGCGTTGGCTCCGTTCGTTGACTGGGACTTCGCGGCTGAGGTGGATGGCTCGCTGGAGCGGGTTGATGTGGTGCAGCCCGTCTCGTGGGCGGTGATGGTCTCCCTTGCTGAGCTGTGGCGTTCGTACGGGGTTGAGCCGGCGGCGGTGGTGGGTCACTCGCAGGGTGAGATCGCGGGTGCCGTGGTCGCTGGGGCGTTGTCGCTCAGCGACGGGGCGCGGGTGGTCGCGCTCCGTTCGAAGGTGATCGGTGAGCGTCTTGCCGGTAAGGGCGGGATGGTCTCGCTCGGGTTGTCGCGTGTGGAGGCGGAGGAGCGGATCGCTCCGTACGGTGCGCGGATCGCGGTCGCGGCTGTGAACGGTGCGGCCTCGACCGTCGTCGCCGGTGAGCCTGCCGCTCTTGATGAGTTGGTGGCTGGTTGTGAGGCGGATGAGGTGCGGGCCAAGCGCATCCCGGTGGATTACGCCTCGCACACGCCGCAGGTCGAGTCGGTCCGGGATGAGTTGCTGCGGGTGTTGGACGGCGTGGCGCCGCGCTCGGCCGAGATCCCGCTGTACTCCACGGTGGAGGCGGAGCCGGTGGACACGGCTGGCCTTGACGCCGCGTACTGGGTGCGGAACCTGCGGCAGGAGGTGCGGTTCGGGCCGGCCGTGGAGCGGTTGATCGCGGACGGTTTCGGGGTGTTCGTGGAGTGCGCGGCGCACCCGGTGTTGTCGATGAGCATCCAGGAGACGGCGGGCCCCGACGCTTCGGTGACCACTGTCGGGTCGTTGCGGCGTGATGACGGTGGGCTGGGGCGGTACGTGGCCTCGCTGGCGGAGGCGCACGTGGCGGGCGTGGGGGTGGACTGGACGCCGCTGATGCTTGGGGCCCGGTCGGTGGAGTTGCCGACGTACGCCTTCCAGCGTCGCCACTACTGGCTGGAGAGCCAGGTCGCGGACGGGGCGGCGGCTGGTGCGCCGCAGGACGCGGTGGAGGAGCGCTTCTGGGCGGCCGTCGAGCGCGAGGACCTGGCGGAGCTGACGGCGACGCTGGGCGCGGACGGCGGGCAGGAGGAGTTGGGCGCGGTGCTGCCGGCCCTCGCCACCTGGCGGCGGCAGCGCCGCGAGCGCTCCGTCATCGACTCCTGGCGCTACCGGGCTGCCTGGCGGCAGCAGACCGAACTGGCGAAGCTCCCGGGCACACTGGCGGGCACCTGGCTGGTGGTGCTGCCCGCGTCGTACGCCGACGACCCGCTGGTGACCGGGATGGTGCGCGCCATGGGTGAGCGCGGGGCCGAGCCGCTGCGGCTGGTAGTGGACGCCGCCGACGCGCAGCGCGAGAAGCTCGCCGCGCGGATCGCCGAGGCCGTCGGGGACGCCGCCGAACTGGCCGGCGTGGTCTCGCTGTGGGCGCTGGACGAGGCCCCGCACCCGGAGCACGCGGGCACCTCGGCGGGCGCCGTGGGCACGCTCGCCCTGCTCCAGGCGCTGGGCGACCTGACCACGCGGCGCGGCGCCACCGACGGGGCCACCCACGGCGCGGTCGAGGGAGCCACCGACGGAGCCACCGACGCTACGGCCGACGGCGCCGCCGACGCGGCGGGCGGGCCCGGCCGGGCCGGTGGGCTCGGGGTGGGCGCGCGGCTGTGGTGCGTGACCCGGGGCGCGGTCGCCGCGACCGCGACCGACCGCTCGGTGAGCGCGCTCCAGGCGCAGGTGTGGGGCCTCGGCCGGGTCGCCGCGCTGGAACAGCCCCGGCTGTGGGGCGGACTCGTCGACCTGCCCGCCACGGCCGACGGCGCGACGGCGACCGACGGCACGGCGACCGACAGCGCGGTGACCGGGAACACGGCGGTGACCGGCAACGTGGCGGCGGACGAGAGGACCCTGCGGCTGCTGTGCGCGGTGCTCGCCGGCGACGGTGCTGGCGAGGACCAGCTCGCGCTGCGCGCCGCCGGCCCGCTCGCGCGCCGCATGGTGCGCGCGCCGCTGGCCGACCGCAGCGCCCCGCGCGCCTGGCGGCCGCGCGGCACCGTGCTCGTCACCGGTGGAACCGGTGGCATCGGCGGCCACCTGGCCCGCTGGCTGGCCGACCGTGGCGCCGAGCACCTGGTGCTGACCAGCCGCAAGGGCCGGGACGCGGTGGGCGCCGCCGAGTTGGAGGCCGACCTGCGGGGCCGTGGCGCCCGGGTGACCATCGCCGCCTGTGACGTCTCCGACCGGGACGCCCTGGCCGCCCTCGTGGACGGGCTGGCGCGCGACGGCAGCCCCGTACGCGCCGTCGTGCACACCGCGGCCCACATCGAGCTGGGCACCATCGCCGAGACGACCGCCGAGCGGTACGCGGAGGTGTGCCGGGCCAAGACGCTCGGCGCCGACCACCTGGACGCCCTGTTCGCCACGGACACGCTGGACGCGTTCGTGCTGTTCTCCTCGATCGCCGGGTTCTGGGGCAGCGGCGAGCACGGCGCGTACGCGGCGGCCAACGCCCACCTCGACGCGCTCGCCGAGGACCGCAGGGCGCGCGGCCTGCCCGGCACGGCCGTCTCCTGGGGCATCTGGGACGCGGCCAACGACTGGGACGAGCGCAACACGGAGCTGCGCACCCTGAAGAACGAGCGCTCCAGCCGGCACGGCCTGCCGCTGCTCGACAAGGACCTGGCGTTCACCGCGCTGCGACAGGTGCTCGACCACGACGAGACGTTCGTGGCCGTCGCCGACGTGGAGTGGGGCCGGTTCGTGCCGCTGTTCACCATGGCCAGGCCCAGCCGCCTCATCGACGAGGTGCCCGAGGCGCGCCGGGGGCTGGCCGCCACGGAGTCGGCCGACGGCGCGGACGGCGCGGCGGACGCCGACGCGACGCCGCTGCTCGCCGGCCTCGCCGGCAGGAGCCGTGGCGAACAGGACCACGCGCTCCAGGAGTTGGTGCGCACCCAGGCCGCCGCCGTGCTCGGGCACGCCGACGGCGGGGCGACCATCGACGCCCACCGCGCCTTCCGCGAGCTGGGCTTCGACTCGCTCACCGCCGTCGAGCTGCGCAACCGGCTCGGCGCGGCCACCGGGCTCAAGCTGCCCGCCACGCTTGTCTTCGACTTCCCCACGCCCCTCGCGTTGGCCCGCAGGCTGCGCGCCGAGCTGCTGCCGGAGGACGCGGACGGCGACGGGGCCGCGCGCCCCGTCCTCGGCGAGCTGGACCGGCTTGAGGAGACCCTGACCGGCCTCGCCGCCGACGGCACCACCCACGACAAGATCGCCAAGCGGCTCCAGGACCTGCTGTGGAAGTGGACCGAGGCCGCGCCCGGCGCCACCGCGCGGCCGGCACCCGAGGCCGCCCCCGACCACGAGGCCACGCACGTCGCGTCGGCCACCGCCGACGAGATGTTCGCCCTGATCGACCGGGAGCTCGGTACGACCTGATTCCGAAACGCCGGATTCCGGAACGCCCCCCACCGTCAGGCCCGACATCGACCTCCCCGGGAGAAACCCACCATGCCCAGCCACGAGCCCACGCCCACCCCGCCCCAGCCGGCCCCCGACGCCCGGCGGGCCACGCCCGCCCCGGGCGCCGCGCCCCAGCAGGCCACGCCCGGCGGCGACACCGAACAGAAGCTCCTCGACTACCTCAAGCGCGTCACCACCGAACTCCAGCAGACCCAGAGCCGGCTGCGCAGCGTCGAGTCGCGTAGCCAGGAGCCGATCGCCATCGTCTCGATGGCCTGCCGTTTCCCCGGCGGGGTGCGCTCCCCGGAGGAGCTGTGGCGGTTGCTCACCGAAGGCGGCGACGCCATCTCCGGCCTGCCCACCAACCGTGGTTGGGACCTGGCCGCCCTCTACGACGCCGACCCGGACCGGGAGGGCACCAGCTACGTCACCGAGGGCGGGTTCCTGGAGGACGCCGACCGGTTCGACGCCGGACTCTTCGGCATCTCGCCGCGCGAGGCGCTGGCCATGGACCCGCAGCAGCGGCTGGTGCTCGAACTGACCTGGGAGACGCTGGAGCGGGCCGGGATCGACCCGTTGTCGTTGCGCGGCGCGGGCGTGGGCACCTTCATCGGCGCCAACCCGCTCGACTACCGCTCCGGCATCGAGCAGGTCCCCGAGGGCTTCGAGGGCCACCTGCTGACGGGTGGCGCCGCCAGCGTCGTCTCCGGCCGCGTCGCCTACAGCTTCGGCTTCGAGGGCCCCGCCATCACCCTGGACACCGCCTGCTCGTCCTCGCTGGTCGCGCTGCACCTGGCGGTGCGGGCGCTGCGGAACGAGGAGTGCGAACTGGCCGTCGCGGGCGGCGTCGCGGTGATGTCCACGCCCGCCGAGTTCGTCGGCTTCAGCCGGCAGCGCGGTCTGGCCGCCGACGGCCGGTGCAAGGCGTTCGGCGCCGGCGCCGACGGCATGGGCCTCGGCGAGGGCGTCGGCCTGCTGCTCGTGGAGCGCCTGTCGGACGCCGTACGCAACGGTCACCAGGTGCTCGCGGTGGTACGGGGCTCCGCCGTGAACCAGGACGGTGCCAGCAACGGCCTCACCGCCCCGAGCGGCCCCTCCCAGGAGCGGGTCATCGAGGCGGCCCTGGCCGACGCCCGGCTCTCGGCCGCGCACGTCGACGCCGTCGAGACGCACGGCACCGGCACCACGCTCGGCGACCCGATCGAGGCGCAGGCCCTGCTCGCGACGTACGGGCGTGGCCGGGACGGCGACGAGCCGCTGTGGATCGGCTCGCTCAAGTCGAACATCGGGCACGCGCAGGCCGCGGCCGGCGTCGGCGGCGTCATCAAGTCGGTGCTCGCGCTGCGCGCCGGCGTGCTGCCCGCGACGCTGCACGCCGACGAGCCGACGCCCGAGGTGGACTGGTCGGCGGGCGCCGTCTCGCCGCTGTCCACCGCGCGGCCGTGGCCCGAGACGGGCCGCCCGCGCCGCGTCGGTGTCTCCGCCTTCGGTATGGGCGGCACCAACGCCCACGTGATCGTGGAACAGGCACACGCTGAAAACGCTGAACACGCCGCGCACGTCGGGCCCGCGCCGGCCGACGACGCCGACGCGCGGGGCACGGGGCACGGGGCGCTGCCGTGGGTGGTGGCCGGCAAGACGGAGCGGGCACTGACCGCCCAGGCGGCCCGGCTCCGCGACCACCTGGCTGAGCACCCGGAGCTGGACCCGCTGGACGTGGCGGGCACGCTGATCGGCGGCCGCGCCGCCCTGGAGCACCGCGCGGTGGTCGTCGGAGCGGACCGTACGGAACTCCTCGCCGGCCTCGACCAGCTCGCCCGAGGCACCGACGGCACCAGCGGCCCCGCCGTGGTCCGTGGCACCGTCACCCCCGCCGCCGACCGCCCCGTCTTCGTCTTCCCGGGCCAGGGCGCCCAGTGGGCGGGGATGGCACGGGAGTTGATGACCTCGGCCCCGGTGTTCGCGGAGTCGATGCGGCGGTGTGGCGAGGCGTTGGCCCCGTTCATCGACTGGGACTTCGCGGCCGAGCTGGACGGTTCGCTGGAGCGGGTTGACGTCGTACAGCCGATCTCGTGGGCGGTGATGGTCTCCCTCGCCGAGCTGTGGCGTTCGTACGGCGTGGAGCCGGCCGCCGTGGTCGGTCACTCGCAGGGCGAGATCGCCGCGGCCGTCGTCGCCGGGGCGCTGTCGTACGAGGACGGGGCGCGGGTGGTCGCGCTCCGTTCCAAGGTGATCGGCGAACGCCTCGCCGGCAAGGGCGGCATGGTCTCGCTCGGCCTGCCGCGCGCGGCGGCCGAGGAGCGGATCGCCGGGTACGGTGAGCGGATCACCGTCGCCGCCGTCAACGGGCCGTCGGCCACGGTGGTGGCCGGCGAGCCAGCCGCCCTGGACGAGCTGGTCGCCGGCTGTGAGGCGGACGAGGTGCGGGCCAAGCGCATCCCCGTGGACTATGCCTCGCACACCCCGCAGGTCGAGTCGGTCCGGGACGAGTTGCTGCGCGTCCTGGACGGGGTCGCGCCGCGCTCGGCCGAAGTGCCGTTCTACTCCACGGTCGAGGCGGAGCCGGTGGACACGGCCGGGCTCGACGCCGCGTACTGGGTGCGCAACCTGCGGCAGAGCGTCGAGTTCGAGCGCACCACGGGCGCCCTGCTCGACCACGGGTACGGCGTCTTCGTCGAGTGCAGCGCGCACCCGGTGCTGACCATGGCCATCGGCGAGACCGCCGAGCGCGCCGGGGCCGCCGACGGCCCGGCCGCCGAGATCGTCGCCGTCGGCTCGCTGCGCCGCGACGAGGGCGGGCCGCGCCGCTTCCTGGCCTCGCTCGCCGAGGCGTACACCGGCGGCGTGGCCGTCACCTGGGCGCCGCTGCTCGCCAGTGCCCGCACCGTGGAGCTGCCGACGTACGCCTTCCAGCACCAGCGGTACTGGATCGAGCCCGACGGCGACGTACGACCCGAGGCCGCGCACCGCGACCCCGCCGAGGCCGCGTTCTGGGACGCCGTGGACGACGCGGACCTGGCCCGGCTGACCGAGACCCTCCAGGTCGACCCGGAGCAGCCGCTGCGCTCCGTACTGCCCGCGCTGTCCGCCTGGCGACGGCGCAACCAGGAGCGGTCCGAGGTGGACTCCTGGCGCTACACCATCGCCTGGCACCCGGTCCCCGACGCGCCCGCACCCGCGCTGCGCGGCGGTTGGCTGGCCGTCGTGCCCACGGAGCGCGCCGACGACCCCGCCGTACGGGGCGCGCTGGCCGCCCTGGAGCGGCACGGGGCCGACGTCGTACGCCTCGACGTGGAGGCCGCCGACGCCGACCGGGCCAAGCTGACCGCCCGGCTCGGCGAGGTCGTCGGCGACGGCTCCGGTCTGACCGGCGTGCTGTCGCTGTGGCCGCTGGACGACGCCTCGCCGCACCCCGACCACGCCACCCTGTCCGCCGGCGTGATGGGCTCTCTCGCGCTGCTCCAGGCCATCGGCGACGCGGGGTTGGCCGCGCCGCTGTGGTGCGTGACCCGTGGCGGCGTCGCCGTGGACGACGCCGACCCGCGCCCCAGCCGCGTCCAGGCCCAGGTGTGGGGCCTGGGCCGGGTCGCCGCGCTGGAGCAGGCCACGCGCTGGGGCGGCCTGGTCGACCTGCCGGCCGACGCCGACGAGCGGGCGCTGGACCGCCTCGTCGCGGTCATCGCCGGGCTCGACGGCGAGGACCAGGTGGCCGTGCGCGGCACCGGCATGCTCGCCCGCCGCATGGTGCGCGACCTGCTCGGCGGCGGCGAGCCGGTGCGCGACTGGCAGCCCCGCGACACCGTGCTCATCACCGGCGGGACCGGCGCGCTCGGCACCCTGCTGGCCCGCTGGTGCGCCCAGCGGGGGGCCGCGCACCTGGTCCTCACCAGCCGCCGGGGGCCCGACGCGCCCGGCGCCGCCGAACTGGAGCGGGAGCTGACCGCGCTCGGAGCCCGGGTCACCATCGCCGCCTGCGACATCGCCAGCTACGACGAACTCGCCGACCTGGTACGGCGCGTGGAGGCCGACGGGCCGCCGATCCGCGCGGTCGTGCACACCGCCGCCCACATCGACCTCGGCCCGCTGGACGAGGCCAGGCCGGCCGACTTCGCCGACGCGTTCGCCGCCAAGGTCGAGGGCGCCGAACACCTGGACCGCCTCTTCGACCAGGACACCCTGGACGCGTTCGTGCTCTACTCCTCGATCGCCGCGTTCTGGGGCAGCGGCTACCACGGCGCGTACGCGGCGGCCAACGCCCACCTGGACGCCATGGCCTACCAGCGGCGCGCCCGTGGCCTCGCCGCCACCTCGATGGCCTGGGGCGTGTGGCGGCCGGTGGACATCAAGGAGAGCTACGCCGCCGAGCGGCTGGCCATCAGTGAGCGAGCGCAGGCGCAGGGCCTGCCGTTCCTCGAACCCGACCTGGGCATCGCGGCGCTCAAGCAGTCCCTGGACAACGACGACACGTTCATCGCCCTGGCCAACATCGACTGGGAACAGTTCGTCGCCCTGTTCACCATGGCCCGCCCCACCCGGCTGCTGGACGCGCTGCCGGAGGCGACCCGCGTCATGCGGCGGTTGCGCGAGGCGGCCGAGGCGGAGCCGGCCGGCACCACCGCGGCGGCGGCCGAGCTGCGCCAGCGCCTGGCGCCGCTGCCCGACGAGGAGCGCGGGCGCATCCTGCTCGACCTGGTCCGCACGCACGCCGCGGCCGTACTCGGCCACCCCACCACCGACGACGTCAAGCCCGGACACCCCTTCCGCGACCTGGGCTTCGACTCGCTCACCTCGGTGGAGCTGCGCAACCGGCTGGGCCGGGCCACCGGGCTGAAGCTGCCGGCGACCCTGGCCTTCGACCACCCCACGCCGCAGGCCCTGGTGGGCCTGTTGCGGGCCGAACTCCTCCAGGAGGGCGCCGCCACCGCGGAGTCCGTGCACACCGACATCGACCGGATGGCCGCCGCCCTCACCGACCTCGACGTGGACGACCTGGGGCGCGAGGCCATCACCGAACGGCTACGGGCCCTGCTCGCCCAGTGGACCGGCAGCCAGGTCCAGGTCACCGGCGGTGACGAGAACGAGGCCGGCGAATCCGTCGCCGACCGACTGGAGACGGCATCCGACGACGAAATGTTCGCCTTCATCCGTGACGAATTGGGACGCGCATGAGAAGTGCCGTGGAATAACCCGCCCCGCACCACCAACCGGTCCTTTCCAGCACCGCCCCGCCCGGGGCGCGCACCGCTCGAAGCGGCGCGCCCCGTGGCGGGCCCCGTACGGCATCCCCGTGGGCCCGACGGCCCCGGGCCGCTGGCCAGCGCCCCGTAACGGCGCCGGCCCGCACCGACCGGCACGCGACAAGTGCCGCGCCGCGACACGGCGGCGGCGCCCGCCGAACGACATCAGGCGGCGCGGCCGGTCGAGAAATCCACGGGGAAATCCGAGCGGCAGCGGAAAGGGCGGGACACCTCGACTTACCCACTTTCATGAACAATTCCGTAGGGGAACCCAGTGGCCAGTAAAGAAGAGACGCTCCGCGACTACCTCAAGTGGGTAACGACCGATCTGCACGAGACCAAGCAGCGCCTGCGCAGCGTGGAGGAGGCGGCCGGCGAGCCCATCGCCATCGTCGGCATGGCCTGCCGCTTCCCCGGCGGCGTGGCCTCGCCCGAGGACCTGTGGCAGATGGTCGACGAGGGCGCCGACGCCGTCTCGGGGTTCCCCACGGACCGAGGCTGGGACCTGGAGGAGCTGTACGACCCGGACCCGGACGCGCCCGGCAAGAGCTACGTCAAGGACGGCGGGTTCCTCTACGAGGCCGCCGAGTTCGACCCGGACGTGTTCGGCATCTCGCCGCGCGAGGCCGTCGCGATGGACCCGCAGCAGCGGCTGCTCCTGGAGACCACCTGGGAGGTGTTCGAGCGCAGTGGCATCGACCCGGGCAGCGTGCGCGGCAGCCGTATCGGCACCTTCATCGGCTCCAACCGCCCCGACTACTTCACCGACATCGCCAGCGCCCCCGAGGGCCTGGAGGGGCACCTGCTGACCGGCTCCAACGCGAGCGTCGTCTCCGGCCGCATCGCCTACACCTTCGGCCTTGAGGGCCCGGCCGTCACCCTGGACACGGCCTGCTCGTCCTCGCTGGTCGCGCTGCACCTGGCCTGCAACGCGCTGCGACAGGGCGACTGCTCGATGGCGCTGGCCGGCGGCGTCGCGGTGCTCTCCAGCCCCGGCGGGTTCGTCGCCTTCAGCCGGCAGCGCGGCATGTCCCGCGACGGCCGCTGCAAGGCGTTCGGCGCTGGCGCCGACGGCCTGGGCCTGGCCGAGGGCGTCGGGGTCCTCCTGGTCGAGCGGCTCTCGGACGCGCGGAAGAACGGGCACCAGGTGCTGGCGGTGGTGCGCGGTTCGGCCGTGAACCAGGACGGTGCCAGCAACGGGCTGAGCGCCCCGAGCGGCCCCGCGCAGGAGCGCGTCATCCGCCAGGCGCTGATCAACGCCAAGCTGAACGCCGGCCAGGTGGACGCGGTGGAGGCGCACGGCACCGGCACCCCGCTCGGCGACCCGATCGAGGCGCAGGCCCTGCTCGCCACGTACGGCCAGGGCCGCCCCGCCGACCGCCCGCTGTGGCTCGGCTCGTTCAAGTCGAACATCGGGCACGCGCAGGCGGCGGCCGGTGTGGCTGGTGTGATCAAGACGGTGATGTCGCTGCGGCAGGGGGTACTGCCCCGGACGTTGCACGCGGAGGAGGCGTCGCCGCACATCGACTGGTCGGCGGGTGCGGTGTCGTTGTTGACCCAGGCGCGGCCGTGGCCGGAGAAGGCGGAGCCGTGGCGGGCTGGTGTCTCGTCGTTCGGGATCAGTGGCACCAACGCGCACGTGATCCTGGAGCAGGCACCCGAGCCGGAGTTGGAGCCGGAGACCGAGTCCGACGCCGAGCCCGGGGCAGCCGACGCCGGCACCGCACCCCAGGCACCCGGCACGCGGGACGCGGCCCCGTCCGTCGCGGGCGTGCTGCCGTGGGTCGTCGCGGGCAAGAGCCCCGCCGCGGTGCGCGCGCAGGCGCTGCGGCTGCACGCCTTCCTCACCGAGCGCCCCGAGCTGGCGCCCCGGGACGTGGCCGCCTCGCTGGTCCGCACCCGGGCCGCCCTGGAGCACCGCGCCGTCGTCGTCGGAGCCGACCGTACGGAGCTGCTGGCCGGCCTGGCCGCCGTCGCCCGCGAGGAGGCCACCCCGACGGCCGCCGTCGGTGCGGCCCAGCAGGGCGGCAAGGCCGTCTTCGTCTTCCCGGGCCAGGGCGCCCAGTGGGTGGGCATGGCGCGGGAGTTGATGGTGTCGGCTCCGGTGTTCGCGGAGTCGATGGAGCGGTGTGGCCAGGCGTTGGCCCCGTTCATCGACTGGGACTTCGCGACCGAGTTGGACGGCTCGCTGGAGCGGGTTGACGTGGTGCAGCCGATCTCGTGGGCGGTGATGGTCTCGCTGGCCGAGCTGTGGCGTTCGTACGGGGTTGAGCCGGCGGCGGTGGTGGGTCACTCGCAGGGTGAGATCGCCGCCGCTGTGGTGGCCGGTGCGCTGTCGTACGAGGACGGGGCGCGGGTGGTCGCGCTCCGTTCGAAGGTGATCGGCGAACGCCTCGCCGGGCAGGGCGGCATGGTCTCGCTGGGCCTGCCGCGCGCCGAGGCCGAGGAACGTATCGCCCCGTACGCCGGCCGGGTCACCGTCGCCGCGGTCAACGGGGCGTCGTCCACGGTGGTGGCCGGTGAACCCGCCGCGCTGGACGAGCTGGTGGCCGGCTGCGAGGCCGACGACGTACGCGCCAAGCGCATCCCCGTGGACTACGCCTCGCACTCTCCGCAGGTGGACTCCGTCCGCGACGAGTTGCTGCGCGTCCTGGACGGGGTCGCGCCGCGCCCGGCCGCCGTGCCGTTCTACTCCACGGTGGACGGGGCGCTGCTCGACACGGCCGGGCTCGACGCCGCGTACTGGGTACGCAACCTGCGCCAGACCGTCGAGTTCCAGCAGGTCATCGCGGACCTGATCGACCTGGGGCACCGCACGTTCATCGAGTCCAGCTCGCACCCGGTGCTCGCGATGGCGGTCGGCGAGACCGCCGAGCAGGCGGGCGTGGCGGAGGTCGCCGCCGTCGGTTCGCTGCGCCGCGACGAGGGCGGGTTGGACCGCTTCGTACGCTCGCTCGCCGAGGCGTACGCGCGCGGCGTCGCCGTGGACTGGGCGCCGCTGCTGGCCGGCGCGCGCACGGTGGAGCTGCCCACGTACGCCTTCCAGCGCGACCGGTACTGGCTGGAGGCGCGCGACGCGGCGGCCAGCGGTGGTGGGCGGGACGCGCACGAGGACCGGTTCTGGGACGCGGTCGAGCGCGAGGACCTGGCCGACCTGACCGACGCGCTGGCCGTCGGCGCCGACCAGCCGCTGGCGGACGTGCTGCCGGCGTTGTCCGCCTGGCGGCGCCGGGAGCGCGAGCGCTCGGTGCTCGACTCCTGGCGCTACCGGCTCGACTGGCAGCCGCTGCCCACTCCGGCCACCGGCACGCTGCCCGGCACCTGGCTGCTGCTCACCCCGGAGCTGCCCGGCGCGGGCGCCGACGGCGCGGCTGACGACGGGGCGACCGGAGCGGACGGAGCGTACGGCGCCGACGGCGCGGCCTGGTTGGCCGCGTCCGCCCGGGCCCTGACCGGCGCCGGCGCGCACGTCCTGCGGGTCCGCGTGGACCCGTCGGCCTCCCGCGAGGAGTTGGCCCACACCCTGCGCACCGTCCTGGCCGACGCGGGGCACGGTGCCGACACGGGGCACGGTGCCGACGCGGGACAGCAGACTGACACCGCGCAGACGGCCACCACGGGGAACGGCCCCGTCGCCGGCGTGCTCTCCCTGCTGGCCCTGGACACCACCCCGAACGCCGCGCACCCCGAACTCACCGCCGGCACCCTCGGCACCCTGGCCCTGCTCCAGGCGATGGGCGACGCCGGCCTGGACGCCCCGCTGTGGTGCGCCACCCGGGGCGCCGTCTCCACCGGCGAGGCCGACCCCGTCACCCACCCCGCCACCGCCCCCGTCTGGGGCGTCGGCCGGGTGGCCGCGCTGGAGTACCCGCAGCGCTGGGGCGGCGTCGTGGACCTGCCCGCCGACGCCGGCGAGCGGGCCCAGCGCGCCCTGGCCGCCGCGCTGGCCGGCGGCGCGGGCGAGGACCAGCTCGCGGTGCGCCCGGCCGGCCTGTTCGCCGCCCGCCTGGTGCGCGCGGGCGGCGCCGACCGCCCCGTGACCGCTACCTGGCGCCCGGGCCCCGGCACCATCCTCATCACCGGCGGCACCGGCGCGCTCGGCGCGCACGTCGCCCGCTGGCTGGCCCGCGCCGGCGCCCAGCACCTGCTGCTCACCAGCCGTCGGGGCCCGGACGCGCCCGGCGCCGCCGAACTGGAGCGGGAACTGACCGGGCTCGGCGCGGCCGTCACCATCGCCGCCTGCGACGCCGCCGACCGCGACGCGCTCGCCGCCACCCTCGACGCCCTCCCCGCCGACCGGCCCCTGACGGCCGTCTTCCACGCGGCCGGCGTCCTCGACGACACCATCGTGGACTCCCTCACCCCCGAGCGCGTGGCCGGCGTCGTACGCCCCAAGGCCACCGCCGCCGCCCACCTGCACGAGCTGACCGCCGGGCGCGACCTGACGGCGTTCGTGCTGTTCTCCTCGTTCGCCAGCGTCTTCCCGAGCATCGGGCAGGCCAACTACGCGGCGGCCAACACCTACCTGGACGCCCTCGCCGCCCACCGACGGGCCCAGGGCCTGCCGGCGACCTCCGTGATGTGGGGCTCGTGGGGCGGCGGCGGCCTCGCCGACGGCGAGGTGGGGGAGCGGCTGCGCGCCGACGGCGTGCCGCCCATGGACCCCGAACGCGCCGTCGCCTCCCTGGAGCGCGCCATCGCCTCGGGCGACACCGTCCTCGGTGTCGTGGACATCGACTGGGCCACCATCGCCCCCAACGCCACCACCGTGCGCCCCTACCCGCTGATCACCGGTGTCCCCGAGGCCCGCGCCGCCATCGAAGCGGCCACGGCCCCGTCGGCCGGCGCCCCGTCCGCCGCCGGCGGCGCGACGGAGCTGGCCCAGCGCCTGGCCCCGCTCCCGGCGGCCGACCAGGACCGCGAACTGCTCACCCTGGTCCGTACGCACGCCGGCGCCGCGCTCGGCCACCCCGACCCGCAGGGCGTCGACCCGGACCGGGCGTTCAAGGACCTGGGCGTGGACTCGCTCATCGCCGTGGACCTGCGCAACCGGCTGAACACCGCGACCGGGCTCAGGCTCCCCGCCACCCTGGTCTTCGACCACCCCACGCCGTACGCCCTCGCCCGTCACCTGCGCGGCGCCCTCATCGGCGCCCCGACCACCGCCGACGCGGCCCCCGCCGCGCGCGCCACGGCCGCCGCGTCCGACGAGCCCATCGCCATCGTCGGCATGGCCTGCCGGATGCCGGGCGGGGTGCGCTCGCCCGAGGAGCTGTGGGAGTTGCTCGCGGCCGGCGGCGACGCCATCGCCGGCTTCCCCACCGACCGTGGCTGGGACGTGGAGGGGATGTACGACCCGGACCCGGACGCCGCCGGCAAGACGTACGTCCGCGAGGGCGGGTTCCTCTACGACGCGGCCGAGTTCGACGCCGCGTTCTTCGGCATCTCGCCCCGCGAGGCACTGGCCATGGACCCGCAGCAGCGGCTGCTCCTGGAGACCTCCTGGGAGGCCCTGGAGCGCGCCGGGATCGCCCCGGCCAGCCTGGAGTCCACGCCCACCGGCGTGTTCGTCGGCGCCGGCCACCGCGGCTACGTCACCGGCCTCCAGGACCTGCCCGAGGGCGCCGAGGGCTACCTCATGACGGGCAACGCCTCCAGCGTGCTCTCCGGCCGCGTCTCGTACACCTTCGGCTTCGAGGGCCCGGCCGTCACCGTCGACACCGCCTGCTCGTCCTCGCTGGTCGCCCTGCACATGGCCGTGCAGGCGCTGCGCGGTGGCGAGTGCACCATGGCCCTGGCGGGCGGCGTCGCCGTGATGCCGGGCGCCGAGGTCTTCGTCGAGTTCAGCCGGCAGCGCGGGCTCGCCCCGGACGGCCGCTGCAAGGCGTTCGCGGCGGGCGCCGACGGCACCGGCTGGTCCGAGGGCGTGGGCGTGCTGCTCGTGGAGCGGCTGTCCGACGCGCGCAGGAACGGCCACCAGGTCCTCGCCGTCGTCCGAGGCTCGGCCATCAACCAGGACGGCGCCAGCAACGGCCTCACCGCCCCCAACGGCCCCTCCCAGCAGCGCGTCATCGAGGCCGCCCTCGCCAACGCCGGGCTGAGCGCGGCCGACGTGGACGCCGTCGAGGCGCACGGCACCGGCACCCCGCTGGGCGACCCCATCGAGGCACAGGCCCTGCTCGCCACGTACGGCAAGCAGCGCGCCGCCGACCAGCCGCTGTGGCTGGGCTCCGTCAAGTCCAACCTCGGGCACACCCAGGCCGCGGCCGGCGTCGCCGGCATCATCAAGATGGTGCTGGCGATGCGGGCGGGCACGCTGCCCAGGACGCTGCACGTGGACGAGCCGACGGCCGAGGTCGACTGGGCGTCGGGCGCCGTGGCGCTGCTCACCGAGGACCGCCCGTGGGAGACCGCGCCCGGCTCCCCGCGCCGGGCCGCCGTCTCCTCGTTCGGCGTCAGCGGCACCAACGCCCACGTGATCATCGAGCAGGCCCCGCCGGCCGAGGCCCCCGCGACCCCCGAGCCCGCCCGGGCCCCGGCGCCCCTGCCGGTCACCCCGTGGCCGCTGTCGGCCCGTGGCACAGCGGCGCTGCGCGCCCAGGCCGCGCGCCTGCTCGCCCACCTGGAGGCCAACCCCGAACTGCCGCTGGCCGCCGTCGGCGCCTCACTGGCCGCCTCCCGCGCGGACCTCAGCCACCGCGCCGTGGCACTGGGCGAGTCCCGCGCCGAACTCCTCGCCGCCCTCGCCCACCTCGCCGACGACACCCCCACCCCCGACGCCGTCACCGGCCAGGCGACCGCCGGCCGCACCGCGCTGCTGTTCGGCGGCCAGGGCAGCCAGCGCCTGGGGATGGGGCGCGAGTTGTACGCGGCGTTCCCGGCCTTCGCCGAGGCGTGGGACGCCGTGGTGGGGGAGTTGGACGGTGCGCTGCCGCGTCCGTTGGGCGAGGTGGTGTGGGGCGAGGACGCGGCGGTGTTGGAGCGTACCGAGTACGCGCAGCCGGCCCTGTTCGCCCTCGAAGTGGCCCTGTTCCGGCTCCTGGAGTCCTGGGGCATCAGGCCGGCCCAGGTCGCCGGCCACTCGGTGGGCGAGATCGCGGCGGCGCACGTGACCGGGGTGCTGTCGCTGGCCGACGCGTGCCAACTGGTCGCCGTGCGCGGTCGGTTGATGCAGGCGTTGCCGGATGGTGGCGCGATGTTGGCGGTTCAGGCGTCCGAGGTCGAGGTGGCCGAGGCGCTGGCCGAGCACACGGACCAGGTGAGCGTGGCGGCGGTCAACGGGCCCACGTCGGTGGTGGTCTCCGGTGCGGAGACGGCGGTCGCGGAGCTGGAGGAGCGGTTCCGGGCCCTGGGTCGTCGGGTGAAGCGGTTGCGGGTGAGCCACGCGTTCCACTCGCCGCTGATGGCGCCAATGCTGGACGAGTTCCGCGCCGTGGTCGCCGGGCTCACCTTCGGCAATCCGGAGCTTGGCGTGGTGACCACCGGTGGCCGGATCGACGGCGACTGGAGCGACCCGGAGTACTGGGTACGGCACGTCAGCGAGCCCGTCCGCTTCCACGACGCCGTACGCCGACTCCACGCAGACGGGGCCACCGTCCTCCTTGAGGTCGGCGCCGACGGGACGCTGACCGGCATGGCACAGGAGTGCCTGGCCGACGCGTCCGAAGCGACGCTGGTGCCGCTGCTGCGCAAGGACAAGGCCGAGCCGCGCACCGCCGTCGAGGCGCTGGCCCGCGCGCACGCCAACGGCGTCGCCGTGGACTGGTCGGCGCTCTTCCCGGCCGCCGCGACCGTGGACCTGCCCACCTACGCCTTCCAGCGCGAGCACTACTGGCTGCGGCCCTCCGCCAGCCGGGGCGACGCCACCGCCATCGGGCTCGCCTCGCCCGGGCACCCGCTGCTCGGCGCGGCCGTCCCGCTCGCCGACGGCGGCGGCGTGCTGCTCACCGGCCGCCTCTCCACGCACACCCACCCCTGGCTCGCGGACCACCGCGTGGCCGGCGCGGTGCTGCTGCCCGGCACGGCCTTCGTGGAGCTGGCCGTCCGCGCCGGCGACGAGGTCGGCTGCGGGCGCGTCGAGGAACTGACCCTCCAGGCCCCGCTGTTGCTGCCCGCACGGGGCGGCGTGCAGCTCCAGGTCACCGTCGGCGAGCCCACCGAGTCCGGCACCCGCCCCGTGCGGGTCCACTCCCGCCCCGACGGCGCCGACGGCGCCGAGGGCGAGTGGTCCTGCCACGCGGTCGGCGAGCTGTCCCCGGCCGGGTCCGCCGCCCCGTACGCGCTGACCGCCTGGCCGCCGCAGGACGCCGAACCGGTCGACCTGACCGACTTCTACGCCCGGCTCGCCGAGGCCGGCTCGCTCTACGGCCCGGCCTTCCAGGGCCTGCGGGCCGCGTGGCGACGGGGCGAGGAGGTCTTCGCCGAGGTCGCGCTCGACGCGGCGAACGAGGCGGCCGGCTTCGGGCTGCACCCGGCCGTCCTGGACGCCGCGCTGCACCCGATCGGCCTGGGCGGGCTGCTGCGCACCAGCGGCCAGTCGGTGCTGCCGTTCGCGTGGAGCGGCGTCGAGCTGTACGCGAACGGCGCCGCGACGGTGCGGGTGCGGCTCACGCCGTCCGGGACCGACGCGGTGAGCGTGACCGTCGCGGACGCCACCGGCGCCCCGGTGGCCACCGTCGACTCGCTGGTGCTGCGCCCCGTGTCGGCCGGCGCGCTGCGCGAGGCGCACGCCGAGGTGCGCGACGCGCTGTTCCGCGTGGACTGGGTGCCGGCTCCGGCGGGCGAAGCGCGCGCACCGGGCCGGGTCGCGATCCTCGGCCAGGACGCGCCGAGCCTGACCGAACTCCCCGCCGACCTGCCCGACGTGGTGGTCGCCCCGGTGCCGCCCACCGAGGACGTTCGGGCCGCCGTGACCGGCACCCTCGACCTGGTTCGCGCCTGGCTGGCCGACGACCGGTTCGCCGACGCCACGCTGGCCGTCGTCACCCGGCACGGCCTGCTCGCGCACGCCGCGGCGGCGGGCCTGGTGCGCTCCGCGCAGTCGGAGAACCCGGGCCGCCTGCTGCTCGTCGAGGTGGCCGAGGCGTCCGACGCCGAAGGCACGGTCCAGCCCGTCGCGGCCGGCTCCGCCGCCCCGGCCCTCGACGGCGACCCCACCGCCCTCGCCCCGCTGCCGGCCGCCGGCCTCGCCGCCGCGCTGGCCTGCGGCGAACCGCAGACGCGGGTCCAGGGTGACGCGGTGTTCGTACCGCGACTCGCCCGCGCCACCGGCGACGGCGCGCTGCTGCCGCCGGCCGATGGCCCCTGGCACCTGGCCGTACGGGGCGGCTCCGGCACCCTGGACGACCTGGAGCTGGCCGCCAACCCGGAGGCGAGCCGGCCGCTGGCGGCCGGCGAGGTGCGCGTCGCCGTACGGGCCACCGGACTCAACTTCCGCGACGTGCTCATCGCGCTCGGCATGTACCCGGGCGACGCCCCGCCGCTCGGCAACGAGGGCGCCGGCATCGTCCTGGAGACCGGCCCCGACGTCACCGGCTTCGCCCCCGGCGACCGCGTGCTCGGCCTGCTTCCCGACGCCATGGGCCCGTACGCCGTCACCGACCACCGCCTGTTGGCCCCGTTGCCCGCCGGCTGGTCGTACGAGCAGGGCGCCACCGTTCCGGTGGTGTTCCTGACGGCGTGGATGGGGCTGGTGGACCTGGCCGGTGTGGGCCCGGGTGACACCGTGCTCGTCCACGCGGCGGCTGGTGGTGTGGGGATGGCGGCGGTGCAGTTGGCGAAGTTGCGTGGTGCCGAGGTGTTCGCGACGGCGAGTGAGCCCAAGTGGGAGGTGTTGCGTGGGCTCGGGGTGGCCGATGACCACATCGCGTCCTCGCGTTCGTTGGAGTTCCGGGACCGGTTCCTGGCCGTGACCGGGGGCCGTGGTGTGGATGTGGTGCTGAACTCGTTGGCGGGGGAGTACGTGGACGCCTCGCTCGCCCTCCTGCCGCGCGGTGGCCACTTCCTGGAGATGGGCAAGACCGACATCCGCGAACCCGCCGACGTCGCCGCCCGGCACCAGGGCGTCACGTACAACGCCTTCGACCTGATCACCAGCGGCCCGGACCGGATCGGCGCCATGCTCACCGAGGTCGTGGGCCTGCTCGCGCGCGGCGAGCTGACCCCGCTGCCGGTGCGCTCCTGGGACGTGCGCCGTGCGCCCGAGGCGTTCCGACACGTCAGCCAGGCCAAGCACGTCGGCAAGGTGGTCCTCACCGTCCCGGCCGCCTGGAACAACGCCGGCACGGTGCTGGTCACCGGCGCCACCGGCACCCTCGGCGGCCTGGTCGCCCGGCACCTGGCCACCGAGCACGGCGTACGGCACCTGCTGCTGACCAGCCGGCGCGGTCCGGCCGCCGACGGGGCCGACGAACTCCTCGCCGAGTTGCGCAAGGCGGGCGCGGAGCCGGAGTTGGTGGCCTGTGACGCGGCCGACCGGGACGCGCTGGCCGCGACCCTCGCGGCCATCCCGGCGGACCGCCCGCTGACGGCGGTGGTACACGTGGCCGGCGTCGTGGACGACGGGGTCATCGGCTCGCTCACCGAGGAGCAGGTGGAGCGGGTGTTGCGGCCCAAGGTGGACGCGGCCCGCAACCTGCACGAGCTGACCGCCGGGCACGACCTGGCCGCGTTCGTCCTCTTCTCCTCCATGGGCGGCGTCCTCGGCGGCTCCGGGCAGGGCAACTACGCGGCGGCCAACTCCTACCTGGACGCCCTCGCCGCGCGCCGCAGGGAGCACGGCCTGCCCGCGCTCTCGCTGGCCTGGGGTCTGTGGGAGGAGGCCAGCGGCATGACCGGCAAGCTGGGCCGCGAGGACCTGGCCCGGGTCAGCCGCTCCGGCGTCCAGGCGCTCAGCAACGAACAGGGCCTCGCGCTGTTCGACGCGGCCCTGGCGGCGGACGCCGCGATGCTGCTGCCGGCCAGGTTCAACCTCGGCATGTGGCGCGCCAAGGCCGCCACCGAGGAGGTGCCGGCGCTCCTCCGTGGCCTGGTCCGGGCCCCGCAGCGGCGGGCCGCGAGCGCGGCCGTCGACACTTCGGGCGCCGCCGCGCTCGCCCAGCGACTGGCCCGCGCCCCGCGCGCCGAGCGCGAACGCGTCCTGCTCGACCTCGTACGCACCCACGCCGCCACCGTCCTCGGCCACGCCAACGCCCAGGGCATCGAGGCCGAACGGCCCTTCCGGGACGTGGGCTTCGACTCGCTCACCGCGGTCGAACTCCGTAACCGGCTCGGCGCGGCCACCGGCCTCAAGCTGGCCGCGGCCGTGGTCTTCGACCACCCGACGCCGCTCGCGCTCGCCGCCCACCTGGCGGACGAACTCGCGACCGGCGACGAGGCCGCGCCCGGCGCGGGCGCCGAGGGCGATCCGCAGGAGGTCGCGTTCCGCCAGGCGCTGGCCGCCCTGCCCCTGTCCACGCTCCGTGACGCCGGCGTCATGGACACCCTGCTGCGTATCACCGGCCTCGACCACGGCTCCGCCGATGGCGACGAGAAGGCCGACGCCGCGTCCATCGCGGCCATGGACGTCGGCGACCTCGTCCAGATGGCGCTGCGCAAGAACGAATCCTGAAGCGACCCCGGAGCTGAGTGCGTACATGACCACCCAACGATCCGCCACCTCAACGGAAACCATCGTCGAAGCGCTCCGGGCCTCGGTCACCGAGGCCGAACGGCTGCGCCAGCACAACGAGGAACTCCTCGCCGCCCAGCGCGAGCCGATCGCCATCGTCGGCATGGCCTGCCGCTTCCCCGGCGGCGTGGCAACGCCCGAGGACCTGTGGCAACTCGTCGTGGACGGCGCCGACGCGCTGTCCCCGCTGCCCACCGACCGTGGCTGGGACCTGGCCGCGCTGACCGACCCCGAGCTGTCCACGCACGGCACGAGCTACGTCAGCGACGGCGGCTTCGTCCACGACGCCACCGAGTTCGACGCGGCGTTCTTCGGCATCTCGCCCCGCGAGGCGCTCGCCATGGACCCGCAGCAGCGGCTGCTTCTTGAGACCGCCTGGGAGACCCTGGAGCGGTCCGGCATCAGGCCCGAGACCCTGCGCGGCAGCAAGACCGGCGTCTACATCGGCGCCGGTGCCCCCGCCTACGGCACCGACCTGGACGAACTCCCCGAGGACGTGCAGGGCTACACCCTCACCGGCACCGCCACCAGCGTCGTGTCGGGCCGCGTCGCCTACACCCTGGGCCTTGAGGGCCCCGCCGTCACCGTGGACACGGCCTGCTCGTCCTCGCTGGTCGCCCTGCACCTGGCGGCGCAGGCGCTGCGCCGGGGCGAGTGCACCCTGGCCCTCGCGGGCGGCGCGACGATCATGTCGAGCCCCGGCGTGTTCCAGGAGTTCAGCCGGCAGCGCGGGCTCGCCCCGGACGGCCGCTGCAAGGCGTTCGCCGCCAGCGCCGACGGCACCGGCTGGTCCGAGGGCGTCGGCGTGCTGCTCGTGGAGCGCCTGTCGGACGCCGTACGCAACGGTCACCAGGTGCTCGCCGTGCTGCGCGGCTCGGCCGTCAACCAGGACGGCGCCAGCAACGGCCTCACCGCCCCCAACGGCCCCTCCCAGCGCCGCGTCATCCGCCAGGCCCTGGACGACGCCCGACTCGGCGCGCACGAGGTCGACGCCGTCGAGGCGCACGGCACCGGCACCCGGCTCGGTGACCCGATCGAGGCGGAGGCGCTGCTCGCCACGTACGGCAAGCGCACCCCGGAGCAGACGCCGCACCCGCTGTGGCTCGGCTCCATCAAGTCCAACCTGGGCCACGCGCAGGCGGCGGCCGGTATCGGCGGGGTCATCAAGATGGTGATGGCCCTGCGCGGCGGGCTGCTGCCCAAGACGCTGCACGTGGACGAGCCGTCCCCGCACATCGACTGGTCGGCCGGCGCCGTCGAACTCCTCACCGAGGCCCGCCCCTGGCCCGAGACGGGGCGCCCGCGTCGGGCCGCCGTCTCCTCGTTCGGCATGAGCGGCACCAACGCCCACCTCATCCTGGAGCAGGCCCCGGAGCCGACACCACGGAGCACGGGGCACGGGGCCACGGCCACGGGGCACGGAGCACGGGGCACGGAGCCGGCCGAACGGGGCACGGGGCACGGGGCGCCGGGCCTCGCCGGGGCGCTGCCCTGGCTGCTGTCCGCCAAGAGCCCCGCCGCGCTGCGCGACCAGGCCACCCGACTGCTCGACCACGCGCGCCGCCACCCGGCCCAGACCGCCGCCGACCTCGGCCTCTCCCTCGCCACCACTCGCACCGCCCACCCGCACCGCGCGGCGCTCGTCGGCACCGACCGGGACGACCTGCTGCACCACCTCACCCTCCTCGCCGAGGGCGCCGAGTCCCCCCACCTCGTCCGTGGCACCGCCGACGGAACGGCCCGCCCCGTCTTCGTCTTCCCGGGGCAGGGCGCGCAGTGGGTGGGCATGGCGCGGGAGTTGATGGCGTCGGCTCCGGTGTTCGCGGAGTCGATGGCGCGGTGTGGCCAGGCGTTGGCCCCGTTCATCGACTGGGACTTCGCGGCCGAGTTGGACGGTTCGCTGGAGCGGGTTGACGTCGTGCAGCCGATCTCGTGGGCGGTGATGGTCTCCCTCGCCGAGCTGTGGCGTTCGTACGGGGTTGAGCCGGCCGCCGTGGTGGGTCACTCGCAGGGTGAGATCGCCGCTGCCGTGGTCGCCGGAGCGTTGTCGTTGGAGGACGGGGCGCGGGTCGTGGCCCTGCGCTCGAAGGTGATCGGACAGCGGCTCGCGGGCAAGGGCGGCATGGTCTCGCTCGGCCTGCCGCGCTCCGAGGCGGAGGAGCGGATCGCCCCGTACGGTGCGCGGATCGCGGTCGCCGCCGTGAACGGCGCGGCCTCCACCGTCGTCGCCGGCGAGCCCGCCGCCCTCGATGAGCTGATCGCCGGCTGTGAGGCGGATGAGGTGCGGGCCAAGCGCATCCCCGTGGACTACGCCTCGCACACCCCGCAGGTCGAGTCCATCCGGGACGAGTTGCTGCGTGTCCTGGACGGCGTGGTGCCGCGTACCGCCGAGATCCCGCTGTACTCGACCGTCGAGGCCGAGCCCGTGGACACGGCTGGGCTCGACGCGGCGTACTGGGTGCGGAACCTGCGGCAGGAGGTGCGGTTCGGGCCGACCGTGGAGCGGCTGATCGCGGACGGCTTCGGCTTCTTCGTGGAGTGCGCGGCCCATCCGGTGCTGTCGATGAGTATCCAGGAGACGGCCGGTGCGGACGCGCCGGTGACCACCGTCGGGTCGCTGCGGCGCGACGACGGCGGGTCGCGGCGGTTCCTGACCTCGCTGGCCGAGGCGCACGTGGCCGGCGCGCGGATCGACTGGGCGCCGCAGTTCCCCGGGGCCCGCACCGTCGACCTGCCCACGTACGCCTTCCAGCGTGAGCGGTACTGGCTGGAGGCGCCGCCCGTCGAGCACGGGGCCCAGCGCTCCGGCGGCGCGGCGGCCAGCGGCGCCGACGAGCGGTTCTGGTCCGCCGTCGAGAACGCCGACCTCGACGGGCTCGCCGCCGAACTCGGCGTCTCCGGCGAACCCCTCAAGGCGCTGGTGCCCGCCCTCGCCGACTGGCGGCGCGGCCAGCGCGAGCAGGACACCATCGACTCCTGGCGGTACGTGACCAGTTGGCGCCCGGTCACCCACCCGGCCGGCGCGCTGACCGGCACCTGGCTGCTGGTCGTACCCACCGCCCACGCGAGCGACCCGTGGGCCGAGGCCGCCACCGCCGCCCTCACCGAGCGCGGCGCCGGCCTCGTCCGCCTGGACGTGGACCCGGACACCGACGGCGCCGACCGGGCAGCGCTGGCCACCGTGGTGCGCCGGGCCGTGGAGGGGGCGGGCGAGCTGGCCGGCGTGCTGTCGCTGCTGCCGTTGGACGAGTCGGCGCACGCCCGGCACCCCGCCACCCCGCGTGGCTTCGCCGCCACCCAGACGCTGCTCCAGGCGCTGGGTGACGCCGCCGTAACGGCGCCGCTGTGGTGCGCGACCCGTGGCGCCGTCTCCACCGGCCCCTCCGATCCGCTCACCAACCCGCTCCAGGCGCAGGTCTGGGGCCTTGGCCGGGTCGCGGCCGAGGAGGTGCCCGAGCGCTGGGGCGGCCTGGTCGACCTGCCCCAGGCGGCGGACCGGCGCTCCCGTGGCCGGCTCGCCGACGTGCTCGCCGGGCTCGACGGCGAGGACCAGGTGGCCGTGCGCCCGGCAGGCGTCTTCGCCAACCGCCTGGTGCGCGCCCCGTGGCACGAGCCGGCGCGGGACCACGCCTGGGCGCCCCGTGGCACTGTACTGATCACCGGTGGCACCGGCGCGCTCGGCGGCCACGTCGCCCGCTGGCTGGCCGGCAACGGGGCCGAGCACCTGCTGCTCGTCAGCCGGCGCGGGCCCGCCGCCCCCGGCGCCGACGCCCTCGCGGCCGAACTCCGGGCCGCGGGCGCCGAGGTGACCGTCGCCGCGTGCGACATCACCGACCGCGCCGAACTGGCCGCGCTGCTCGCCGCCGTCCCCGCCGACCGCCCGCTGGGCGCCGTCGTGCACACCGCCGCCGTCCTGGACGACGCGGTGCTCGACTCGCTCACCCTGGACCAGCTCGACCGGGTGCTGCGGGTCAAGGTGCGCGGCGCGGAGAACCTGCACGAGCTGACCCGGGACGCGGACCTGTCGGCGTTCGTGCTGTTCTCGTCGTTCGCCGGCACGTTCGGCGTGCCGGGGCAGGGCAACTACGCGCCCGGCAACGCCTACCTCGACGCGCTGGCCCGGCACCGCCGCGCCCAGGGCCTCCCGGCCACCGCCATCGCCTGGGGCCACTGGGCCGGCGGCGGCATCGCCTCCGGCGAGGCCGAGGCGCAGTTGCGCCGCCGGGGCGGTTCCGAGATCGAGCCGGAGCTGGCGCTGCGCGCGCTGCGCCAGGTCCTCGACCACGACGAGACGTGCGTGGCGATGGCCCTCATCGAATGGGAGGAGATCGCCCAGCGCGGCGGCGGCTTCGACGCGCGCCCCCGCCCCCAGCTCCGCGACCTGGCCGACCTCAGGGAGCTGCTGAGCGCCGACTCCGGTCCCGCCACCGGCACCGGGCACGGCGCCGTGGCCGACGGCGAGCACGGCGCGTTCGCCCAGACGCTGGCCGCCGCCCCCGCCTCCGACCGCGACCGGGTCGCGCTCGACCTCGTACGCGGCCACGTCGCCGCCGTCCTCGGGCACGCCAGCCCGGACGGCGTGGAGCCCGGCAAGCCCTTCCGCGACCTCGGCTTCGACTCGCTGACCTCGGTCGAGCTGCGCAACCGCATCGGGACGGCCACCGGGCTCACGCTGCCCGCCACCGTCGTCTTCGACCACCCGACGCCCACCGCGCTCGCCCGTGAGCTACGCGAACAACTCGTCGGCCACCTCACCGACACCACCGACGAGGCGGCAACGCCTGCCACGCACACGGCGGTTGAGGCGACGACCACACCGGACGACGACCCGATCGTCATCGTCGGCATGGCCTGCCGGGCGCCCGGGGGAGTGGAGACCCCCGAACAGCTCTGGCAACTGCTCGCCGACGAGCGCGACGCCGTCGGCCCGCTGCCCACCGACCGTGGCTGGGACGTGGCGGCCCTGGAGGGCGCCGGCGTGGACGTGCCGGGCATGCGGTACGTGCGCGAGGGCGGGTTCCTCGCCGAAGCGGCCTCCTTCGACGCGGAGTTCTTCGGCATCAGCGAGCCCGAGGCCATCGCCATGGACCCGCAGCACCGGCTGCTCCTGGAGATGTCCTGGGAGGCGTTCGAGCGCGCCGGGGTCTCCCCGCACACGCTGCGCGGCAGCCGGGTCGGCGTCTTCGCCGGCACCTTCTCGCAGGGCTACTGGACCGGCCTGCAACAGGTCCCCGACGAGGCGCGCTCCTTCCTCAGCGGAGGCATCTCACCGGCCGTGGCCACCGGCCGCATCGCCTACACCTTCGGCTTCGAGGGCCCCGTCCTGACCGTGGACACCGGCTGCTCGTCCTCCTCGGTCGCGCTGCACCTGGCCGCCCAGGCGGTGCGGCAGGGCGAGTGCGTGATGGCCCTGGCCGGCGGCGCCTCGGTGCTGGCCAACCCCGCCGTCTCGCCCGACATGGGCGTCGGCGCCGCGCCCGACGGCCGCTGCAAGTCCTTCTCGGCCGCCGCCGACGGCACCGGCTGGGGCGAGGGCGCGGGCATGCTGCTCGTCGAGAAGCTGTCCACGGCCCGCGCCAGCGGCCACCGGGTGCTCGCCGTCATCCGTGGCTCCGCCGTCAACCACAACGGCGTCAGCAACGGCCTCGGCGCGCCCAACGGCTCGTCCCAGCAGCGCGTCATCCGCCAGGCCCTGGCGGACGCCGGGCTCACCGCCCACCAGGTCGACGCCGTCGAGGGCCACGGCACGGGAACGCCGCTCGGCGACCCGATCGAGGCCCAGGCGCTGCTGACCACCTACGGCGAGGGCCGCGACCCGGAGCAGCCGCTGTGGCTGGGCTCGTACAAGTCCAACACCGGCCACCCGCAGGCCGCATCCGGCGTGCTCGGCCTGATCAAGACGGTGCTGGCCATGCGGCACGGGGTGCTGCCCAGGTCGCTGCACTCGGAGGAGCCGTCGCCGCACATCGACCAGTCCTCGGGCACGGTGCGGCTGCTGACCGAGACGGTGCCGTGGCCGGCGACGGGGCGCCCGCGCCGCGCCGGCGTCTCCTCGTTCGGCGCCAGCGGCACCAAGGTGCACATCATCGTGGAGGAGCCGCCCGCCGAACCGGCCACCGCGTCCCAGCCGGTCGCGCCGGCCTCCGGCGTGCTGGCCTTCCCGCTCTCCGCCCGCTCCGCGCCCGCCCTGCGGGCCCAGGCGGAGCGGCTGCGGGCCCACCTCGCCGACGAACCCGAGCTGACGCCCACGGACGTCGGCTGGTCGCTGGCCGCCTCCCGCGCCGTCTTCGAGCACCGCGCCGTGGTCCTCGCCGACGACCGGCCGGGCCTGCTGGCCGGCCTCGCGCGGCTGGTGGCCGACGGCACGACGCGCGACGGTTCCGGCACCGTCATCCAGGGCGTGGCGGCGGCCACCGAGGGCACCGCCGTGTTCGGCTTCCCCGCCCTGCCGCCCGGCACGGGCACCGGCCTGCCCGGCGTACGCGAGTTGTACGACGCCTACCCGGCCTTCGCCGACGCGCTCGACGCCGTCTGCGCCCACCTGGACACCAGGCTTGAGCACTCGGCGCGGGACTGGGCGCTGCGCACCGACACCAGTGCCTGGCCGCCCTCGCCCACCACCGCGCACGCGGCCTCCTTCGCCGTCGGCTGCGCGCTGTTCACGCTGCTCCAGGGCTGGGGCGTGCCGCCGGCCTCGGTCATCGGGGCGGGCCCGGGCGCCCTGGCCGCCGCGTACGCCGCCGAGGTGCTGCGCCCGCAGGACGCGGTCGAACTCCTGCTGGCCCTGGCCCGTACCGACGAGGCCCCGGACGCCACCGACACCGACGCCGATGTCACCGCCACTGATGCCACGGCCGCGCTCCGCGCCACGCTGGACGGTCTGGAGCTGCGTTCGCCCACCATCCCGCTGCTGTCCGCCGTCACCGGCGAGCCGGTCACCCCGGACGTGCTCCGTACCCCGGAGCACTGGGCGCACAACTGGGGCGCCAAGGAGTTGGCCGCGCCCTCCCGCGCCGCCGGCGGCTCGCTCCTGCTCGGCCCCGCGCCCGACGGCCTGGCCGCTGGCTGGACGACGGGCACCACGGGCCTCGCGGGCGTCGCGGACGGCGTGCTACCGGCCAATGCCCTGGACGCGGCCGGCAGCCGGTCCGGGCTGCTGTCCGCGCTGGCCCACCTGCACGCGGCCGGGGTGCCGGTGGACTGGCGGCAGTCCTACGCCGGGCTCGGCGGGCGCCTGGTGGAACTGCCCACCTACCCGTTCCAGCGCGGCAGTTACTGGCTCCGCCTGCCCGTCGAGGCCCTCGTGGCCGGCGCCGCGACCGCCTAGCCGCCGCCCCCCACCCCGTACACCCATCCACGAAAGGACAAGGGAGCGCCCATGGCCACCACCACGACCATGACCACGAACGCGACCACCACACCGAACGCGCTGCTGCGCGGCGGCCCCGTGCACCTGGCGGACGAGGCCCGCACCCGGCACGTCGACGAGCGGCAGTCGCACCTGAAGCTCTCCATGGGCAACTGCTACGAGCACTTCCGCGCCACCCAGGAGACCGTCTCGCAGCACGGAGCGGTGCTGCGCGTCTTCGACTGGGAGGGCCGCACGTACGTCGCGGAGTGACCCCCACTCCACACGGTGCGGTACCACGGGGCGGGCTCGCGAACGCGGGCCCGCCCCGCCCGCGTCACCGGTAGCCGGCGAGCCCGTCCGCCAACTCCTCCGCGTCACCGTCCTGGTGCGCGGCCAGGGCCTGTTGCAGGGCGAACGTGCCCCGGATGGCGTCGATACGGGCGTCCCACTCCGGCCGCGTCCAACCGCCGTACGCGCGTACCCGCCCCGCGAACTCCGCTCCGTAACTGGCGCCGACGGCCGCGAGGTCCTCGGCCGGGTCACCGATGACGACCTCGTCCCAGTCCACCACGCCGCCCAGCCGGGGCAGTCCGTCGTCCGCGCGGGTCCACAGCACGTTCTCGGCCCCCAGATCGCCGTGCACGAGCGCGTCCGCGCGGTACGGCAGGCCGTCGAGCGCGGTCAACTCCCGCTCCGCCCGGCGCCGCCCCGCCTCCGTCATGAGGCCGTACAGCTCCGCGCGCACCCGCTCCGCGAACCGCCGCCACCGGTCCTCCTCGACCGCCGGCACCGCCACGCGCACCGCCGCGTCGGCGCCGGCCACGGCCAGCCCGGTCAGCAGCGCCGCGTACTGCTCCGCCACGGCGTCGGTCACGACATCGGCCACCCCCGGCCCCACCACCGCCCCGGCGTCCAACGGCGCCCCGGGCACCCGGCTCAGCACCAGGTACCCCGGCCCGTCGGGGGCCGGCTCGCCCGCGAGCAGTGGCACCGGCGTACGGAACCCGAGGTCGAGCCCGGCCAACGTGCGCAGCACGGCCGCCCGCTCGGGCAGCCGGGCCGCCGCCGCGTCGCTGCGCGGCAGGCACACGACGCGCTCCGCGCCGACCACCACCCGGTGGAACTGCCCCTCGTGGACGACGAGGTCGCCCGGCTCGTCGGCGGGCAGCAACCGTCCCAACAGGCGGCGGTGCGCGACACGTACATCCATCAGGCTGCGTCCTCACGTGCGGTACGGGCGAGCCGGCGCTGCCCGCGGCCGGCCCCGAGCGGCCGGCCCGCCGCCATCGTTCCGCACGCCCGCGCCCCGCGCCCGCCGATTACGCGGCCTCCACCGCTGGACGCACCACGCCCACGCCCCGCCCGCCGCTCCGTACCGGTGGGCGGGGCGCGTCCGTCACCTCCCGACCGGGGCCCGCTCGCCCCCGGCCCCACCGGGGCCACCGTCACCGCCGCCACCCGGGGCGACGGCCGCGGCGTCCTGCTTCCGGCGTCCCGGGCGCCACCACGCCGCGTCGCCGAGCAACCCCATCACGGCGGGCACCAGCACCATCCGGATCAGCGTCGCGTCGATGACGACGGCGGTGGCCAGCCCGATGCCGATGATCTTGATGAGGGTCTCCGGCACCGAGACGAAGCTCAGGAACACGCAGGCCATGATGATGGCCGCGGCTGTGATCACACCCGCCGTGGAGGACAGGCCGGCGATGACGGCGCGGCGCGGGTCGCCCGTCTTCTCGTACGACTCGCGGATGGCCGAGAGCAGGAACACCTCGTAGTCCATCGAGAGCCCGAACAACACGGCGAACAGCAGCATCGGCACCGCCGACATGATCGGCACCGTCTTGTCCACGCCGACCAGGTCCAGGCCCCAACCCCACTGGAACATCGCGGTGATGACGCCGAAGGACACCCCGATGGACAACAGCGTCATCACGGCCGCCTTGAGCGCGACCACCGGCGCCCGGAACATGCCGACCAGCAGCAGCGTGCCGGCGCCCACCACCGCGAGCACCACCCACGGCAACCGCTCGCCGACCACGTCGGCCATGTCGATCTGAAGCGCCGTGGAGCCGCCCACCAGCGCCCGGCCCCCGGAGTCCGCCAGCGCCTCCGGGGCGAGGTCGTCGCGGATGCGGTGGACGAGGTCGCTGACCTCCTTGTCCTGCGGCGCGTGCCGGGGGACCACGGTCACCAGCGAGGCCGCCCCGTCGTCGCTGCGCTCGGGCTCCGTCACCCGCGCGACCTCGGGGTCCCGCTTCAGCTCGGCGGCCAGCGCCTCGGCGCCACCCCGCTCGGCGTCGGTGACGGTGATGACCAGCGGCGCGTTCCAGCCGGGCCCGAAGTTGTCGGCGATGTGGTCGTACGCCTGCCGCTGGGTCAGGTCGGGCGGTTGGATGCCGTCGTCGGGGTTGCCGAGCCGCAGCGACAGCAGGGGAGCGGTGAGCGCGATGAGCACGGCCGTGGCGCCGCAGGCGTACAGCAGCCGGTGCCGGTGCACGTGGTCGCCCCAGCGTGCGGCGCGCGAGTCGGTCGGCGGCGCGGCCACCCCGTGCGCGTCGAGCGTGAGGTCCGCGCCCCCGCCCTGACCCTCGGACCCGCCCTCGCCGCCGGCGGCAGCGGCGCCCGCCGTCTTGCCGCGCCCCCGACCCGTACGCCGCAACTTCGGCAGCGGCAGCGCGTTGACCCGGTGCCCGAGCAGGCCGAGCAGCGCGGGCAACAGGGTCAGCGCGGCGACCATCATCACGCCGACCGTGATCGCGCCCGCGATGCCCATGGCGCCCACGAACGGGATGCCGGCGAAGCTCAGCCCGAGGATGGCCACGACCACGGTGCCGCCCGCGAAGACGACGGCGTGCCCCGCGACGGCCGAGGCGTGCCCGGCGGCGTCGGCGGGCACGTCGCCCGCGGCGAGCTGCGCCCGGAACCGGCTCAGGATGAACAGCGCGTAGTCGATGCCCGCGCCGAGCCCCAGCATCACGGCGATGATCGGCGCCGAGGTGGGGATGTCGATGACGGCGCCGACCAGCAGCACCAGCGCCGTGCCGGCCACGATGCCGATGGCGGCGACGACGAGCGGCAGGCCGGCCGCGACCAGCGAGCCGAAGGCGACGATGAGCACGATCAACGCGGCGCCGACGCCGACGAGTTCGGCCGCGCTGGTGGTGGGCTCGGTGCCCAGGTCGATCACCATGCCGCGGAACTCGACGTCGAGCCCGGCCGCCCGAGCCCCCTCGGCGGCCTCGTCAAGCCGCTCGTAGTGCGACTTGTCCAGGTCGCCCAGTTCCTGGTCGTAGCTGACGGTCGTGGTGGCGGCCTTGCCGTTGGGGCTCGGCAGCGGCTGGTCCACCTTGCTGACGTCGGGCTGCTTCTCGATGTCGGCCAGCATCCGCCGCACGGCGGCGGAGCGCTCGGGATCGTCCAGCGTGCCGTCCGGCGCCCGCCACACGATCTGCGAGTCCACGGCGCCGAAGGCGGGGAAGTGGTCCCGCGCGGTGTCCGTGGCCTCCTGCGACTCCACGCCCGGCACCCGGAAGTCGTTCACGAAGGTGCCGCCCGCCGCCTGCCCGACGGCGAGCAGGGCGACCGCCGCGACCAGCCAGGCACCGATCGTGCGCCAGGGGCGGACAGCACACATTCGACCAAGGGAATGTAGTAAGCGCTCCATGTTTTGATAAAAGCTCAGCCAGAGAAAAACTGCAAGGGATGCAAAAATGCATGGGATGCCGAAACTTGGGTAGGCTGTGCGCATGATCGAGACGACGGCTGTCCCCTCGGAGCCCATGGGGCTCCGCGAGCGCAAGAAGCTGCGCACGCGGCGCGCGCTCATAGAGGCCGCCGTGCGCCTGGTGGCGGAACAGGGGTACGAGGAGACGACGGTGGCCCAGATCGCCGCGTCGGCCGACGTCTCGACCCGCACCTTCTTCAGCTACTTCCCCGGCAAGGACGACGTCCTCTTCGCCGACAGCCAGCAGCGCGTCGACGCCCTGGTGCGCGCGGTCGCCGACCGCCGCCCCCAGGAGACCGTCGCCCACCTGCTGCTGCGCGCCCTGGAGGGCTCCGTCGTCTCGCCCGACGCGGCGGCCGACCTCACCGGCGAGGTGCCCTCGCTGCGCGTCCGGCTCATCCTCTCGTCCCCCGCGCTCCAGGCCCGCGCGCTGCACTGGCTCTTCGAGGCCCAACGCCAGCTCACCGGCGCCCTGTTGGAGGCGTACGGCGACGAGCTGACCGAGCCGGAGGCGGCGGCAGCGGTGGGCGCCCTCGTCGGCGCCCTGGTGAACACGGCCCTGATCTGCCTGGCCCGCGACGCCTCCGCCGACGAACTCCGCCTCGCCCTCAGCCGCGCCGCCCGGGTGGCCGTCGCCGGCCTCGCCAGCGTCGGCCCCAAGCCGGGCGCGGGTACGGGCACGGGCACGGACGCGCCCGCCCGCGAGGAGCCGGACGAGCCGGACGAACCGTAACCACCGCACTCGGCCGCGCCCCTCCGGACGGCCGCACCGGTCGCCCCCACGGCGACCACACCGACTGGGCGGGGCCCCAAGAGCTTCCCCCGTGGCCAGGGGCCCCGCCCGCCCCCCGTACCAGCGCCCCTCAACTACGCCAGCGATAGCGCCAGTTCGCGCACAAAGGCAACGGGCCCCGGCCCGAGCGAACAGCCCGACCCGGGACCCGCGCCCCGCGAACGATCTACGTACCCGCCATCACTTCCGCATCGTCTGCCCCGGGGCGCAGAACTCGGCCTCGAAGACCCGCTCGTACGGGGCGCCGTCGGCCAGCCAGTCGCCGTTGATCTGGAACGTCAGCGAGTGCGCCCCGTCGCGCGTCGTGGCCGAGCTGGTCAACGAGCCCCACACGATCCCGTCGTGGCCCCAGACCGTCTCGCCACACGACAGGTCGCGCGCGATGAGCCCGAGCCCGTACCGGAAGTGCTGACCGGTCTCCACGGTCGTGAACATCTCCCGCGTCTGCTGCCTCGGCAGCAGCCTGCCCCGGGTGAGGGCGCGGAAGTAGGTGTTCAGGTCCGCGCCGGTGCTGATCATCTCGCCGGTCGCGCCTGACCAGGTGGGGCTGTACTCGGTGGCGTCGTAGACCTCCGGGCCCGGGTTCGGCGCGTAGAGCTTGGAGTACCCGACGGAGTGCGGGGCGGGCAGCGTGGTGCGCGTGCCGGGGAACGAGGTGTGCTTGAGGCCGAGCGGCCTGATGATCCGCTGCTCGGCCTGGTGCGCGTAACTGTCACCGGTCACCGCTTCGATGACCATGCCGGCGAGCACGTAGTTGGTGTTGGAGTAGTGCCAGCCGTCGCCCGGCTTGAAGTACGGCGGGTACTTCAGGGCCATGGCCACGATCTCCTCGGGCGTCTTCACGTCGAACCGGTGCTTGAAGAAGCCGGGCCCGTTCATGGTCTCCTGCCACTCCGGCGTCTCCACGCTGTCGTGGATGCCGCTGGTGTGGTTGAGCATCTGCCGCACGCTGATCCCGCTGGCGTCGTACCCGTCGCCCCTGACCACGCCGGGCAGCCACTTCTCCACCGAGTCGTCGAGGTCGATCTCGCCCTCGGCCTCCAACTGGAGCAGCACGGTGGCCATGAACGTCTTGGTGATGCTCCCGGCCCGGAAGTGATCACCCGCGCTCCGCTCGCGCCCCGTCCCGGTGTCGGCGTACCCCGCCGACCCGAACCACTGCTTCCCGTCCGCCGTCTTCGTCGTCGCGGCCACGCCGGGCATCCCGGCCTCCACCAACCCGTCCAACGCGTCCTGCGTGGCCTGGTGCGCGGCGGCTCGCACCGACGCCCGTTCCCCGCTTCCGGCGGCGAACGCCCCAGGCGACCCCGCCACCGCCACCGATCCCACGGCCGCCACCGCGGCAACCCCGGCCAGCACCCGCCGAACCCGCACGGAAGAACCGAACATGGTGCCCCTCCCCTTGCCTGTCAGGTAAGCCTGCGTTGGGCACTCTAAGCGATCATGGGAACACGACACCGTGCGCGGAACCGCCATCGCGGCTCTGAGACCATCGAGCGCATGGGCAAGCACCGCCGTCCCGGCCCCCCGAACCAGCCCTCCCGTGCCACCTCACGCGCAGACGCCAACGATCCGCTTGCCGCGTACGAGAAGCGGCGCCGGGCCCCCATGGACGTCTACCGTCGCCACCGCCCGCTGCACGCCGGAGCCAGCCACCTCCGCCCCGACGAGCCCAGGGCCCTGGAGGCGTGGGACGGCTTCGCCTATGTCCCCGAAGGAATCGCCGAGAACCTCCGCACCGCGCAGGCGTGGGCGAACGAGCGCCCACACCCCGGCGTGTAGGGCGGTCGTCAGGCGTCGAAGTCGCCCTTCTTCACACTCGTTCACGAACGAGGTCCAACCGGGGCCCGCTCGACGCGGCTCCCGTCCTCGGCGCCGCACGAGGACCGGCACGACGACCGGCGCCCCGGTGGGGCCGGCCTCGGCGCAGGATGAGCCTGGGTCCGGGCAGACGGCGACGACGCTGTCTAGGCGTGGCCCGGTGGGGGGCTGGTCAGTTGCGCCCGCATTTCCGCCCGACGGACCGGCCCGTCAGATGACCTCCTTCTCCTCGGTGACCATCACGGCCACTGAGCCCATGTCGATGAAGCGTGCCTCGTCGGGGTTGACCAGCGTCCGGTAGTTGTCGGAGGCGAAGAAGGCGTCGTGGTCCTCCCAGTCCTCGAACCAGATCTCCGTCAGGCCGTCATAGGCCCGGGGCGGGTAGTTCTCGGCGGGGACCGGGTGCGATACGGCGTATCTGCGCACGTAGCGCTCCGCCTCCGGGATGGAGGTGAACAGCGGTGCGTGCCGATTCCGATGGTGGTCGACGAAATGCTCGTACGACATGCCCTCGACGCGGTTGATCATGAAGATGAGCTTCAGCATGGCGTCAACCTAAACACTCACATTGATGTCAGGGGCAAGTGAAGCAGGAGCATGGGGGCGGAGTTGGGCATGCGGATCGGTGAAGGGTCCGTACGTCGCGCCCACACGCGCCACAACGAGACCGTCTCGTCCTGAGTAGGCCGGGGCATTCCATCAGTGGCGGGTCGACACGAGGTCAGGCGGAGGCGGCCTGGAGGAGGGCTTCGGCCGCGGCGGTGCGGGCGTAGAGGACGGAGCGGCCGGCTCGGTGTGCACTGACCAGGCCCGCGTCGCGTAGCGCGGTGAGGCACTGGGACACCCCGGCGGGGGAGAGGCCGGTGCGGCGGGCGAGCCGGGTGGTGGAGTCCGGGATCTCCAACTCGGTCAGTACCAGCGTCCGGGAGCGGCCCAGTACGGCGGCGAGAGCGTCGGTCCGGGTGACGGAGCGTGGCTCCCACAGTGTGCCGACGCCGCGTGCTGGATAGGCGAGTTGAGGCGGGTCGGGCAGTGTCGTCCGGGTGCGCAGTCCCGGGCCGGTGAAGGCCGAGGGGATCAGCAGCAGTCCCGTGCCCGCTGTGGTGCGGGTCAGCGGCTGCTTTCGGCGGGTCATCCGCAGCGCGGTGCCGTCCCAGCTCAGCGACGTGTGCAAGACGTTGAGGAGGTGGCCGGTGCCGTGCTCGGCGGCCAGGCGGGCCCGGTAGCGGATGTCTGCGTCCAGCACTGCCCGGACGCGCGCCCAGTAGGGGGCGAGTGCCAGCTCCCAGTACGCCGCCAGCTCCTCCGCGACCCTGGGCAGGAAGCTTTGCGGGTCGTCGCGAAGGGCTCGCAGCCGGGGGCCGAGGCCGCCCTCGTGGCGGGCCAGGTGGTCGAGGTCCTGGCGTACCCGGTCGGCGGGCGACGCCCGGATCGCCTCCCGTTCCGCCGCCGGAGTGGGAGCCGGCCCGGTGGGGGCCGGGTTGAGAAAGTCGGGGACGTAGCCGCCGGTGGGTGGGATCAGCTCGGACAGCCAGCCCCGGTCCAGTCCGGAGGCCAACAGGCGCGGGCGTACCTGGTCGGCCCAGGGCCGGTGGACCGGATACGTGGTGCCGGCCCTCAGCAGCCGGAAGCTGGGAGCGACCTCCCACATCGGTGAGACGGCGAACCGCACCTGCGCCAGATCGCTCGTCGAGAACGCCAGCTCGGCCAGGACAACCACCCTTCAACGGATTCAGGCATACGTGAATCAGTGGCGGGTCACCCTACCGCGCGCAGATCATCCCGCCATGACCTCACAGACGATCACCGCGGCGGCGTCGGGCACCTGGAAGCTCGGCGACCTGACGGTCAACCGAATCGGGTTCGGCGCGATGCGCCTGCCGCAGCACGGCGAGGCGTTCGCCACCGACGCCGTCCCGCGCGCCCGCGACCAGGCGATGGGCGTGCTGCGCCGCGCGGTCGAGCTCGGCGTGAACCACATCGACACCGCCGCGTTCTACTTCTCGCGCCTCCGCTCCGCCAACGAACTGATCAACCGCGCCCTGGCTCCCTACCGGGACGACCTCGTCATCGCCACCAAGGTCGGCCCCGGCCGCGACCCTTCCGGCCAGTGGCTGCCGCATGCCACCCCCGAGCAACTGCGCGGCCAGGTCGAGGAGAACCTGCGCCAGCTCGGCCGCGACCACCTCGACGTGGTGAACCTGCGCATCGTCGGCACCGATTCCATCGCCGAACGCTTCGGCGCACTCGCCGAACTGCGCCAGGCCGGACTCATCCGTCACCTCGGCCTGTCCAACGTCCACCCCCACCACCTCGCCGAGGCTCAGAGCATCGCGCCGGTGGTCTGCGTCCAGAACATGCACGGCATCGGCGCGTCGCCCGAGCAGCGGGAGTTTCTGCGCGTCTGCGGCGAACAAGACATCGCGTTCGTGCCGTTCTACTCGATCGCCGGCACCGGACGCACCGCCGGCGCGACCACCGACCACGACCCGGAGGTGCACGCCATCGCCCGCGCACGCGGCGTGAGCACAGCCCAGATCCGACTGGCGTGGACCCTGCACCAGGGCCCCCACGTCCTGGCCATCCCCGGCACCGGCGACCCCGACCACCTCACCCAGAACGTGGCCACCGGCTCCCTGCGCCTGTCAGCGGAAGACCTCGCCACGCTGGACTCCGTCCACCACGAGTCAGGTTGATCAATCCGTTCAGTCGAGACTGAGCGGGTCGCTGTTCACGATGTGACCCAGGTGCTCCAGCGCGTCGCCCGCGCTCGGTGGGGCCGTCGGGAGACCTCGCCGTACGCTCGCTGACAACAGGTTGCGGGTTCGCGCGGACGCGGTCTTTCCTGCCGTGTCGTGCAGCCCGACGGCGAGTTCCTCCGCTTCCCGCCAGGCCCTCTCGTGGATCAGGCAGTCGAGCAGTCGCGCGGTGCTGATGCTCCGGTAACCGACTCGCGCGGAGCCGGCGGACTCCAGGGCGCCTCGTAGGTGGGGGACGGCCTCGCGTTGGCGACCTGTGGCCCACAGGGCGTAACCGAGATGCCCGTCGATCTCCTGGTGGGACACCCACCACGCCCACGCGGGGTCGTCGTCGCGCGCCCCGTCGTCCAGGAGTACCCGGGCCTGGTCGAGGGCCCGGGCGCCACCCGCCGCGTCGCCGGTACCGAACCGCCCTTTGGCGTCGCGTACGAGGAACATCGCACGGACCCGCGAGGACAACCGTCCGGCGAGCACACCGCTGGCCGTGTCGAGAGCCTTTCGGTACTGGCCTCGCCACTCGGCCACCATGGCGATGTTCTGCAGGATCAGCAGTTCCATGGTTCGGTCACCACTCACCCGAGCCAGGTCGAGCGCGGCGTCGTTGTAGCGCTCGGCGGCGTCGTGCTTCTCGGCGTCGAACAGGGCCCAGCCCGCGATCTCCGCCAACTCGGCGGCAGCGGACCGAATGTCCCGGTTGTACGCCGACTCGTAGTCACCGCACTTCAGCCGCGCGTGGACGGTCCTGTAGGCGTGGGCGGCCGCGTCGGCGATGGGCATCCCGCCGTCCTCGTTGTCGAGAACCACCAGCCGCTGGGACGTCTCCCGGATGGCACGGGCCAACTCGGCACCCCGTACGTCGCTTATGCGCACGAGGGAAGCAGTCGCAGGTTCGTCCGTACGCGCAGACGCTGCCAGTAGCGACACCAGTTCGCCGTCGGCGCTCAGCAACCGATCCAACGCCACGGCCAAGGCGTCCGAAGGAGCCTGTCTGCCGGCCAGTACCCGAGTGAGGTAGGCAGGGTCGTAACTCATCGCGCGGGACGCCGCCCTGATCGACAGCCCCCGGTCACGCAGCATTTGCTGAGCACGCCGCACGAAGTTCCGAGTCCCCATGCGGACTCATGGTAGCCACCGCCAGTCATCAGGCAGTCATCGCGGAACTACTGCCCGTGGGGAACGAGCTGAGCAAGGCTTGTGGACGACCGATCACCAACGGTGAAGAACGCCTTCGTGAGGGCTGCGACCATGGGAGAACACCTGATGACGCTGCGCGTGTACCGGCGACGCCCCGGGGAGGTCGGCCCGCCCGATCCGGCCTCTGCTGTCGTCAGCGTGACCGCCGTCGACAGCGAGCGGGTGTGGCGGGACGACTACCTCTGGGCCGCCACCTCGGCCTGGCCCCCGTGCCGCTGCCCGATCCACCGCCGCCAGCACACGTCCGGGTCCGCGTCTGTACCCGTATCCGCGAACCTCGCCGGGGGCGCCGTATGACGACGGAAGGTACTCACCGGGTCATCGTTCGCGGCGTCGCCCTGCGGTTCTTCCTGTACGTGGACGGCGGGTGGGTGCCGGTCACCGACACCGAGTTCCACGCTGCCTACGAACAGTCGATGTTCGACCCCGCCGCCCTCCGGTACGACGTGCTGTGCCCCAACCGGCGGCGCGTGGAGTACAACACCGTCGAGGGCTGGTTCTGGTCGGACGGAAGCGCGGCGTCCGGGCTGATCACCTTCGACGACCGCAGCCCCGGCGAGTGCGCCGGGCTGGCGGGGATCGAGGGGGTCCGGGTCGCATGACAGGCCGCCAGGTGTGGGTGTTCCTGCTGGTCCACTGCCCCGCCGACACCCGTAACCCGCTCGACTCCGCCCGCCTGTGGCCGCGCGTGCTCCAGGTGGTCAGGGACGGCGTGCCGTACCCGCCGGGCGTCGTACTGCGCCCAGGGGAGTCGATCCAGCGCGCCGCCGAACGCACCGGCGCCGCCCTCGGCATCGCGCTGCCCCCGCCACCGCTCCGCCTCCTCGCCGTGGACCAGCAACCCGCCACCGCGGCCGGTCAGGCCGAAGAGTTGGCCCTCTTCGTGGACGGCGGGCGCGTGGCCGCCGACGCGTTCGCCGCCCCACCCTGCGCGCGGCACGGCCTCACCTGGACGCCCGTCGAAGACCTCGGCCGGGTGGCCCTGGTGCACGCCCTCCGTACGCGGCTGCTTGCCGTCGACCCCGCCGTACTGGTGGAGGGCATGCCCGTCGCGTGCGAGGGGCGGGATGGCTAGGGCCTGTCCGGCGGATCACGTGACCGGCCCGCCCCTTGATCCTTGGCATGCTCTTGGGGTGGGGGGATCTCGCGAACGCGCCGAAGTGGTCATCAACGGGAACCTGTATCGCAACCGCACGGGGGTGCCACACCTGGCCAGTGGGGCGACGCCCCACGGCTCATCCCGGTCATGGACCGCATGCGGGTGAGCCGCCTCGATGGTGGCCACCCTCGCACCCGTCCCGACCATGTCGGTGGCGACAAGGCGTACTCTTCCCGCCGCAACCGCCGCTACCTGCGGCGACGCTGGATCAAGCACACCATCCCCCGAGCCGAAGAATCAGCGCGTCCACCGCCAGGGCCGGGGCGGCAGGGGCGGCCGTCCCACCGGCTTCGACAAGACGATCGGCAAGAGGAGGAACGGAGTTGAGCGGACGTTGCACGCCCTGAGGAACTCCAGGGCCGTGGCCGGCGAATACGACAGGCGCGCCTACGTCTTCCACGGCACCGCCACCGCCACCGCCACCGGCACCGGCACTTCGATCCGACTCTGGCTTCGCCCGTGATCAGCTGGGCAGAACACCTAGCCGTCTCCGTGTGCTCGTCTTCTTGTGGAGACGCCTGCGCGGATCCCCCACGCCGAGTCAGTCGTCAGCCGCCTTACGGGCTTCGTGAGCCCGCCCCGCGATGACCACGCCGATCACGACGGCCAGTACGTACACGATGATGCTCGCGGCGAAGCCTCCCGGTAGCCAACCCAGCAGGCCGGCGTTGTCGTGGTCGGCGAGTTGGCGGATCGCGCCCTGGGCTCCGATGACGAGCAGGGCCATGCCCAGGGCCTGGTAGAGGCCGTACTTCATGGGTTTCTCCTCGGCCTGGTGCCGTTTACCATGCACTTGCACTGTAAACGGACGGCATCCGGTTTCGCAATGCGATCGCATGGTGAAGGTGGCGAGGAAGGTGGCGGCGTCGTGCCGAAGATCGTGGATCACGAAGCGCGCAGGACGCGCCTCGTCGAGGCCGTCTGGTCGCTGGCCGCACGCGGCGGCATCGAGCAGGTGTCGCTACGCAAGGTGGCAGAGGAGGCGGGCGTCTCCATGGGCCAGGTCCAGCACTACTACTCCTCGATGCAGGCCCTGATCCGCGACGCCCTCGACCGAGCCGCACGGGCCGTGAACACCACCATTGAAAGCGCGGTCACGGCCGCCGACACGACCAGCCCGGAGGCCATCCTCCGCGCCTGCCTGTACGCCCTGGTCAGCCCGGCCGCGGAGAGCTCGCGGCTGATGCGCTTCGCGCTGGTGACCGCGGGCCGGGCGGTCTCCGATCCGACGACGGCCAAGCTCCTGGCACCGGGCGACGACGAGTTGCTCACCTTCACCGCCGACCTCATCCGGGCGGCCCGGGAGGAGCGGGGCAGCGAGCGGCACGACGAGGGACGTACCGACGCCGACATCTGCTGGTCCCTCGCCACCAGCCTCGGCGTGGACATCGCCCTCGGCTACCGCACCTCGGAAGCCGCCCAACGCGTCCTCGACCACCACATCGAGCAGGTCCTCCGCTAGGGCCGGTGTTCGCTCATGGCGCCACCCCGTACTCGCCGACAAGAACCGCCGGACAGGCCCAACTAGCCGCGTCCGACCACCCAACGCGGGCCAGCCTCCCGCAGCCCCGCTCAGCCAGCGCGGCGGTCCCTCACTTCGCCTTCTTCCGGTCGAACCAGATCGTGGCGGCCGTCGGCGCGAGGCCCACCCAGAACAACATCTGCGGCACCGTACGCTCCGTCCACGGCACCTCCGCGATCAGCAGCCCGCACAGCAGCGCCAGCGCCGCCTGCGCGAGGACGATCCGGGACCAGGTGCCGCGCCGCAACACGGAGCGCACGTTGAGCTGCACGCCGGCGCGCAACCGCCGGTAGCGCCGGAAGGCCCCGAACGCCCAGATGGCCGCCATCACCACCAGCACCCACAGCCGGGTACCGATCGGCACCGGCAACTCCGGCGCCTCGCCCTCCTCCGGGAACAGGTTGACCATCGCGCCCGCGCACACCAGGCAGATCAGCGCGAGCCACCGGGTGCCGCGCAGCAGCCGGTACGTGGCGCGGTCCAGGCCGTAGCTCAGGGACGAGGAGGTGGGCGCGGTGGCCAGCGCGCCGGCGTACATCTCGGCGGCGTCGGCCGCCCGCACGCCGGGCGCGTTCGCGGCCTTGGCCGTCTGCTTCTCCAGGGCGAGCGAATGCGTCGGATCGAGTTGCAGGATGCGCCGCTCGATCTGGTCCATCCACTCCGTGTCGTGCGCGACGGCGGCGACCTTCCACAGCGTCATGTACGCACTGACCTCTTCGGGACCGAGGCGCACCGCCTCCCTGGCCAGCTCGACCGCCTCCTGCCAGGTCTCCTGGCGCGGCGGGAGGAACAGCAACTCGGCCAGCAGCGAGTACGCGGCGAAGTACTCGGAGTTGAGGCCGATCGCAGCCCGCGCCGCCTGCTGCGCCTCCTCCCACCGGTGCAGGCTGCGCAGCACGTACGCCCGCAGCAGCATCGCGTTGTAGTCCTCGGGGGCGATGGCCAGCGCCTCGTCCGTCGCGCGCAGCGCCTCCGCGTGGTCCTTCGTGCCCTGGTGACACCGGCCGAGCCGGGTCCAGGCCCGTACGTCGGTGGGGTCCTCGGCGAGCCGCCGCGCCAGCAACGCCTTGGCGTCGTCGTACCGTTCGAGTTCGATGAGGGCGCCGGCCTGTGCCGTCAACGGATGCTCGGTCGTCACAGCTTGCGCTTCCGCTTCAGGTAGGCGACCAGGTCGTCGTACGTCCCGCCCTCGTTGGCGTACATCGCCACGTTGCGCGCCGTCGCGAACCACGGCTCCGTCGAGGGCGCCACGGCCTTGGCCGCGCGCAGCAGGTCCGCCATGTTGATCAGGCGCACGGTGCCGGTACGGGCCGAGTCGAGCAGCGCGTGCTCGGCCGCCGCCTCGCACACGTGGGCCAGGTCGGCGCCGGACAGGCCGTCCGTGATCTTGACGAGCTTGCCCAGGTCGACGGACTCGATGGGCCGGTCCTTGAGGTGGTAGCGTAGGATGGCCTCGCGCGCCGGCGCGTCGGGCGGCAGGACGAGGAGCGTACGGTCCAGGCGCCCGGGCCGGCGCAGCGCGATGTCCACGTCCCAGGGCACGTTGGTGGCGGCGAGCACGAACACGCCCTCGTTCGCGGTGGCGTCCACCCCGTCCAGCTCGGTCAGCAACTGGTTGACCGTGTTCCGCATCCCGGAGTGCTGCGTACGGCTGCGCTTGCCGCCGAGCGCGTCCAACTCGTCCAGGAACACCACGCACGGCGCCTGCCGGCGGGCCGTCTGGAAGATCTCGTGCATGTTGCGCTCGGAGTTGCCGATCCACATGTCCAGCACGTCGTTGACCGAGACCGACAGGAAGTTGGCCCCCAGCTCCCCGGCGACGGCCCGCGCGATGAACGTCTTGCCGCACCCGGGCGGCCCGTACAACAACAGCCCGCCGCGCAGGCTCTTTCCGTACAGCTTGCGCAGCTCCGGGTTGCGCAACGGGGCCAGGAACGCGGCCTCAAGCCGCTCCTTCACGTCCTGCATCCCGCCGACGTCGGCCAGCCGCACCGTCCCGGGCGCGGCCACCTCCCACGCGTCGGCGTCGCCCGGGTCCCCGCTGCCGTCCACGGTCAGCGGCGCCTCCACGAAGCGCGGCGGTACGACGTCGCCGACCTCGTTCTCGGCCGCCTGCCAGTCGAACCCGCCGCGCGGGGCGCCGGTGTTCGTGGTCTGGCTGGCGTCCGTGGCCTGGCCCGTGTCCGGGGTGGGGCTCGCGCCGGCGGGCGTGCCCGCGCCCGTGGCGGGCTGGGCGCCGGTGGTGGGGCTCGCGCCCGCGCCCGTGTGCGTGCCCGCGTCCGCGGTGGACCACTGCGCCCCCTGGGCGGGCCCGGCACCGGTCCCGGCCGGCGCCGGGGCCGACGCCGTGGCCGCGACCTGCGGCGGAGCGGGCGGCGGCGGGGCGATGGCGCGGGCCATGAGTTCGCGCGCCTGCGCGTGATCCGGCGCGTGCTGCAGGGCCACGGCGACCTCGGCCACGGCACCGGCCGCCTGCCCAGCGTCGAGCAACAACTCGGCGAGGTGCAGCCGCAACGCGACATCACCGGGCGTGGCCCGCACGGCCGCGCGCATGCTCTGTATCAGGGGAGTGTCCTCGGACATGAGCCCTACTCTACGTAGGCACCCGCAGCGGTCCGCGCTCGCCCGCCGCACCGCCCGGTACGCCGCCGGCCCACCACCCCGTACGCCGCCGACCGACGGCTCCGTACGCCACTCTCACCGCCCCCGGAGCCCTCACCGCACCTCCGCCCCCGCTACCCGGGCAGCATGGCGCGCCGCCCCGGCGCGGCCGAGGACTGCATGGTCATACCGCCGTCCACAACAAGCAGTTGACCGGTCAGATAGCGGGACTCGTCGGAGGCGAGGAACACCATGGTGTGTCCGATGTCCTCCGGAGCGCCCAGGTACGGCAGCGCGTTGCCCCGCTTCAGGGAGTCGATGACGTCCACGGGCAGGTTCTGCTCCAGGGCGGGGGTCATGACGGCGCCCGGAGCGATCGCGTTGCAGCGCACGTTGTGCGGCCCGTACTGGACGGCGATCGACTTCGTGATGCTGACCACCGCCGCCTTGACGGCGCCGTACGAGGTCTGCAACACGTCGCCCACCAGCGCAGCGACGGAGGCCGTGTTGATGATGGAGCCGCCGCCGGCGCGGATCATGTGCGGCACGGCGTACCGCGCTCCCCACAGCGTGCTGCGCACGTTACGGTCAACGGCCCGACCGAACTCGTCCATGTCCATGCGCAACAGGTCCAGATCCTTGCGCGGATCGGTCCCGCCGACGTGGTTGCAGAGCACGTGCAGCGCCCCGTACTCGCCGACGGCCGCGTCCACCATGGCGGCGACGGAGCCCTCGTCGGTCACGTCCACGGTGACCGGCAACGCTCGCCCACCCGATGCCACCACGAGTTCCGCCGTCTCCCGCGCGCCGGGCTCGTCGTAGTCGGCGACCACGACCCGGGCCCCCTGCCGGCTCATCAACACGGCGGCGGCCCGCCCGATCCCGCTCCCCGCCCCGGTGACGACCGCGACCTTGCCGGCCAACCGGCCCTCACCGGTGGGGTTCTCGTTGTCCTTGCCCTTGTCCTTGAGATGTTCCATGACGCGTAACAATCCTTCCGTCGTACGGGGCGGGTCAGCGGGTCTCGGTGGTGTTGCTGCTCGGGAGATCGGCCGGGGCCGAACGCGGAGCCTGCGGGGCGGTGGCGGTGGCGCCAGTGGCACCGGAGGCGCGGACGGCGCGCGGGATGGCCAGGGTGAGCAGCAACCCGACCGCCGCGGCGGCCATGGCGACGACGTACGTGACCCGGAACCCGTCCTCGGTCGGCACCTCGACCGGCCCGAGGCGCAGCGTCATGTTCGCCAGGATCGCGGCCATGACCGCGCTGGAGGTGGAGGTGCCGATCGAGCGCATGAGCGCGTTGACCCCGTTGGCCGACGCCGTCTCGGTCACCGGCACGGCGTCCATGATCAGCGCGGGCATCGCGGCGTACGCGATGCCGACACCGCCACTGACGATCACCGCCGTCAGGACGATCTGCCACACCTCGGCCATCAGGAAGAGGCCCACCGCGTACCCGAGGCCGATGACGGCGACGCCGATCAGCAGCGAGGTACGGGCCCCGTGCCGGGCGGTGATCCGGGTGGAGACCGGCGACAGGGCCATCATCACCAGCCCACCGGGCGCCAGCGCGAGCCCCGCCATGAGCGTGGACTGCCCGAGCCCGTACCCCGTGGCCTCCGGCGACTGGAGCAACTGCGGCAGGGTCAGCGACATCGCGTACATGGCGAAGCCGACCAGGATCGAGGCCAGGTTGGTGAACAACACGGGCCGCCGCACAGTGACCCGCAGATCCACCAACGGCTGCGCCACCCGCACCTCGTACGCCGCCCACAACACCAGCACCACGACGCCACCCGCGAACAACCCGAGTGTGCTACCGCTCGTCCACCCCCAGTCGCCACCCTTGGTCACCGGCAGCAACAGCAGCACCAACCCTGCCGCGAGCCCGATCGCCCCCACGGTGTCGAACCGCTCGGCCGCCCGGCTCGGCGGCGCCGGCAACAGCGTGACCACCAGCGCCAGGCACGCCGCCCCCAGCCCTGCGGCCAGCCAGAACAACACGTGCCAGTCGGCGTTCTCGACGATGGCGGCGGACAGCGGCAACCCGATCGCCCCGCCCACCCCCAAACTCGCGCTGACCAACGCCACGGCCCCACCGACCCGCTGCGCGGGCAACACATCCCGCAACATGCTGATGCCCACCGGGATCACCCCGGTGGCCAGCCCCTGCAACACCCGCCCGACGATCACCGGTATCAGCGCATCGGACACGGCACACAACACGGAACCCGCGACCAGCGACACGAGACTGCCGACGAGCACCTTGCGCTTGCCGTACATGTCACCGAGCCGCCCCGCGATCGGCGTGACCACGGCCGCCGCGAGCAACGTGGCGGTGATCACCCAGGACGCGTCGGACGGCTCGGCGTCCAGCAGGCGCGGGAGCTGCGGAATGATCGGCACGACGAGCGTCTGCATGAGCGACACGACGACACCGCTCAACGCGATCACACCCGTCACGACGCCCGGCCCCACCGTACGGGGAGAGGTGGCTGACAACGTTGGGACTCCTTGCGCGCAGGGGCGCCGCCATGGGCGCGCTGATGGGTGAGGGAGGGGTTCGGTTACGGGCTCGGGCACGGAGCCGGGCCCGCGCATCGAGTCCGAGCCACGGCCGCCGGACACACCCGATAGACCCGCTCGGCACTCCGCACGCAACCCTCAATATGCACAGTACACACAATATGCATAATGCACAACGATGGTCGGCGGTGCTCCCGACATCGTGAGCCCATCAGCGATGATGAGGTGAGCGAACCGAACCGGGACGAAACAGAGGGCAACCGAGGTCATGAGCGACCAAGAGCAACGGCTGAGCGACCTGGAGCGGGAGATGACCCTCCTCTCCCGCCACTTCGTCGCCTCACGCGGCCCCCGCATCGGCCAGAGCCTGGACCGCTCCGCCTACGTCCTCCTGACCCGCCTCGAAGCCGGCGACCCACTCACCCTCAAGGAGCTGGCGCAGACCTTCCACGTCGACGTCTCCACCATCAACCGCCAGGTCAGCGCCATGCTCAAAAACGGCCTGGTCGAACGCATCCCCGACCCCGCCGGCGGCATGGCCCGCAAATTCCGCCCCACCCCCCTCGGCCTCGACCGCCTGGAGGCCGACCGCACCATCAGCCGCGCCGGCACCACCCGCCTCATCGAGGTCACGGGCTGGTCGGAAGAGAAAACCGAGCAGTTCGTCAGCCTCCTCATCGAGTTCAACCAGAGCATCGAACAGATGGAGGGCCTGACGTGGTCGCGTGGGGGGACGGCGAAGGAGTCGGGGGAGGAGTGAGGGGAGTGCCTGGCGTAGGGAGCCCGCAGGGCGGTTTCCCCTTGTGCATGAGCGTGTGAGGCGCGTCGCCAGCTGGCTTGCGCCGGGGCCCGTCGTCCTATGTATCGCGCAACAGTCGAGTGGCGGCTCTCACCGCGGACGGCCACCAGTGCCCCGGCGCCGCCACCCGAGGCTGCGTCACGTGTGCTGTCCGGCCATGAGATCAGGCGGATGATCCGGCCGATCAGGTTCCGCTTGCGGCCATGTGGCGCGCGAGGTCATCCCGTGCACTGTCGAGCGCAGCGAGGAATTGCGCCCGTGTCTGCTCGAAGTCCGAGTCAACCTCGACTCCCAGGTCGTGCCTCAGTGTGACCCGTAGCAGGTAGACACCGTCGGACAGTGGGCCGCTGAACCATGCGTCTGCCCGCCGAAAGGCCTCGTCGGGGTCGGGGCTGCCAGGCAGATGCTTGACGACCGCATACCCGAGCCCCAGAGCCCTGTTGAGGGTCGAGGCCACATCCAGGATGTCCTTCGCCAGTGTCATCTGCGCTAGGGAGTACTCATCCGCCCAGGCTTCCTTTGCGCTTTCGAGGAGAGCCGGGTCTATGTCCTCACCACGCTTGGCCGCCTCCACGGCGTCTCGGGCGGCGACCCGGTAGGCGCGGGCGGTGGTGTTCAGGCGGGCGTACAAGTCCCGCCTGGTCTGTATCGCTTGCTCGTGCCGCTCTCGCTCCCGTTCGCGTTCGGCACGCTGATCCTGCTCCCGATTGGCCCGCTGGCTGAGCACTGCGCCCCCCAAAGTGCCACCCAGTGTTCCTCCGACGCCGATGAGAGCAACGGCGAGTGTGGTCACATCCACGAGGTCCCCACCTGGTTCGTCTGTCCGCTAGCGGCCGGCGATTAATGAAGGCTATACAAGCTCACGTTCGCCCAGGCGCATGCCGACTCACGGTTCGGCCGCAGGCCAGCATGACGGTCAGGAAAGCGCAGGGCTGGTCGGCTCCGCCGCGAGGCACGATACGTGGCGATGCCCTCGAAGCTCTCGTCCGTGCTCTGGAAGGTGTGTCTGGGCCAAGACAAGGACCCCGCCGCCAGCGTTTCCGCTGGCGGCGGGGTCTTGTCACACTGGCACAGCTACAGTTACACACTGTGCCCCCGGCAGGATTCGAACCTGCGCACACGGCTCCGGAGGCCGTTGCTCTATCCCCTGAGCTACGGGGGCGTGTCCGCCGTCTTGCTTGGCGACGGAGAGAACACTACCAGCTCATGAGGGGTGGCCATGAACGCCTTTCGTGCGCCCTCCACAGGGCGCCGCAGGAGGTGGGGGAGGGGAGCGAGCCGGCGCTCCCAAGCAGCGGGTCCAGGGGACCCGCGGAGGGTGCGCCGGGGAGAAGCGGAACGACGGGCCCACGCTTGTAGCGCATTCGTCGCGGATCGTGGGGAGCCTCGCTGAAAGGTCCCCCGCACGTGGCGGAAGTGGGCAAAACCCGGACGCAGTCGGAGTCGCACGCCTACGCTTCGAGTTGTGCCTGGCGTGTCCGGCCGGGTCCTTGTTGTCGACGACAACAAGGTCATCCGGCAGCTAATCAGGGTCAACCTTGAGCTAGAGGGGTTCGAGGTCGTGACCGCGGCTGATGGTGTCGAGTGCCTGGAGATCGTGCATCGCGTAAGGCCCGACGTGGTCACCCTCGACGTGGTGATGCCCCGTCTCAACGGGTTGCTGACCGCTGCTCGACTACGGGATGGCGTGCGTACTCGACACCTTCCCCTCGCCATCGTCAGCGCTTGCACGCAGTCGGATGTCGACAGCGGGCAGTCTGCCGGTGTTGATGCGTTCCTCGCGAAACCCTTCGAGCCTGCCGAGCTGGTGCGGCTCGTGAGACAACTCGTGCGACAGGCCGCCGGTCATGAGGCGGGGGAGGAAGGTGACGACGACGGCGGCCCCGGATCTGGGCCGTCTGAAGGTGTTGAGCCCGTCGTTCGGCCCGGTGGTTGAACCGTTACTGCTCCAGCCGTCGGGTTGCGCGACCGTGGCGCTGCGCGGTGGCTGCCGTGCGTGGAGTGCGGCTGACCGTGTCCGTGATCACTTGAGCCTTTGGCCGCCTCACCTCGTAGTACCGCGCGCCGGAGAGGTCGTTCCCGGCCCCGACGGCGGGGGCGCGTCGGGAAACCCGTTCGCTAAGCCTCCCCCCTTCTCCCATACGCTTGCCCCGTGACCCCCGCGCAGCTCTCTCGCACCGTCGTGCACGTCGTGCGTTCCGCCGTCGAGGCTGGTGAGCTGTCCGTGCCGGACGAGGCCCTCGCGCCGCTGGTCGCCGAGGCCGGGGGAGCCGACGGTGGCGCGCGGCGGGGGATCGTACGGGTGCCGCCCCGGCCCGGTTGTGGGGACTTCGCCTCGCATGTCGCCCTGCGGCTCGCCGCCGCCTCCGGGCAGGCGCCCCGGGACGTCGCGGAGGTGCTGCGGCGCCGGCTGGCCGAGCAGCCCGGGATCGAGCGGGTCGAGGTCGCCGGGCCCGGCTTTGTGAACATCACCGTGGCCGCCGGGGCGCACGCCGGGCTCGTACGGGAGGTACTCGCGCAGGGCGCGGCGTACGGGCAGGGCGAAGGGCTCGTCGGGACGAGGTTGCGGCTGCGGTACCAGGACGGGGCGCGGGGCGCGCTGTTCGCCGAGGTCATCGCGCGGTTGGTCACCGCGTGTGGGGGCGAGGTCGATGTGCTGCCCAGCGGCGGAGGAGCCGCCTCCCTCGCCGCCACTCCCACTCCCACCCCCACCACCAGCGGCGCCGGGCCCTCCATCGAGACCGTCCTCCTCTCCGTACGTGAGCCGGGTCGCACGCTGGACCAGCTCGTGGAGTCGCTGGGGCGGGACGGTGCGCGGTGGGCGTTGCTGAGCGCCGCCGTGCATGACGTTCCGCGCTGCGATCCGAGCGAGGTGCTGGCGCAGCGGGAGAGCAACCCGTTGTTCCGCGTGCGGTACGCCCACGCGCGGGTCCGCGCGCTGCTGCGCAACGGCCGCGACCTCGGCATCGAGCCTGACGCCGACGGTCCCTTCGACACCGACACCGACACCGACAACGTCGCTGACGCCGTTACCGATACCGTCGACGACTCCGCCGCGCGCGCCCGTGGGGCCCTGCTCGCCCTGCTGGCCGACTACCCGCGGGTGGTCGAGGCCGCCGCGCGGCGGCATGCTCCGGATCGGTTGGCGCGGGAGCTGACGGCCGTCGCCGACGCCTTCTTCCGCTTCCACGACGGCTGCGCCCCGCTGCCGCGCGGCGAGGAGAAACCCTCGGCCGCGCACCGCGTCCGGCTGGCCACCGCCGAAGCCGCCGGAACGGTGCTGGCAAACGGCCTGAACCTGCTCGGCATCTCCGCTCCCGCCCACCTCTGAGCCGACTGAGTCGCTGTAGGAGACCTGAGAACCATGAGTCGATCCGCTCACCCCGCCGGGCCCCGGCACGCCGACGTGCTGCCCGAGGGCCACTACTTCGCGCCGCCCGCCGACCTCAACGCCCTCGACCCCAAGGTGTGGGCCCGCACGGTGACCCGTACCGACACCGGCGCGGTCAGCGTGGGTGGGCTCGATGTGCGGGCGCTCGCCGAGGAGTTCGGCACGCCGGCGTACGTCCTGGACGAGAGCGACTTCCGGGCCCGCTGCCGGGCCTGGCACCAGGCGTTCGGGGGCGAGGCCGACGTGTTCTACGCGGGCAAGGCGTTCCTCTCCCGGGCCGTCGTGCGGTGGCTGCACGAGGAGGGGCTCAACCTCGACGTGTGCTCGGCCGGCGAGCTGGCCACGGCGCTGGCCGCGGGGATGCCCGCCGAGCGCATCGCGCTGCACGGCAACAACAAGTCCACCGAGGAGATCCGGCGGGCCGTCGAGGCGGGTGTCGGGCGGATCGTGCTGGACTCGTTCCAGGAGATCGTGCGCGTCGCGCACATCGCGGAGCGGCTCGGCAAGCGCCAGCGCGTGCAGATCCGGGTCACCGTCGGCGTCGAGGCGCACACCCACGAGTTCATCGCGACCGCGCACGAGGACCAGAAGTTCGGCATCGCGCTGGCCGGCGGCCAGGCGGCCGAGGCGGTGCGCCGGGCGCTCAAGCTGGACGGCCTCGAGCTGATCGGCATCCACTCGCACATCGGCTCGCAGATCTTCGACATGGCCGGCTTCGAGGTCTCCGCGCGCCGCGTCGTGCAACTGCTGGCCGACATCCGTGACGAGCACGGCGTCGAACTGCCCGAGATCGACCTCGGCGGCGGGCTTGGCATCGCGTACACATCGGACGACGACCCGCGCGAACCGCACGAGATCGCGACCTCGCTGACCAGCATCGTCACGCGCGAGTGCCAGGCCGCGGGGCTCGCGGTGCCGCGGATCTCGGTCGAGCCGGGGCGGGCCATCGTGGGGCCGACGGCGTTCACGTTGTACGAGGTCGGCACGGTCAAGCCGCTGGAGGGCCTGCGTACGTATGTCAGCGTCGACGGCGGCATGTCGGACAACATCCGTACGGCGCTCTACGACGCCGAGTACTCCGTCTCGCTCGTCTCGCGCGCGTCCGACGCCGAGCCGATGCTGGTCCGGGTGGTCGGCAAGCACTGTGAGTCCGGCGACATTGTCGTACGTGACGCGTTCCTGCCCGCCGACGTCGCGCCCGGCGATCTGATCGCGGTGCCCGCCACCGGCGCCTACTGCCGCTCGATGGCCAGCAACTACAACCACGCGCTGCGGCCCCCGGTGGTCGCCGTGAACGACGGGGCGGCCAAGGTCATCGTGCGGCGGGAGACCGAGGAGGACCTGATGAGGCTCGACGTCGGGTGACAATTGAGGGGCGGCAGCGGGCCAGCCCCGCGCGCGGAAGCGCGGTATGCCGACAGACGAAATAGACATCTCGGATACTGGACGGGTGGAGGGAACTCCCGTCCGGTGGGTGAGACTGGGTGCCGACGTATGTGCGGTAAAAGAAGAGGAAACGAGGTCGGATGATGCGTACGCGTCCGTTGAAGGTGGCGCTGCTGGGCTGCGGTGTGGTCGGCTCAGAGGTGGCGCGCATCATGACGACGCACGCGGACGACCTCATGGCGCGCATCGGGGCCCCGGTGGAACTGGCCGGCATCGCGGTGCGCCGCCCGGGCCGGGTGCGCGCCGGCGTGCCCGCCGAGCTGATCACCACCGACGCGACGGCGCTGGTCAAACGCGGTGACATCGATGTGGTCATCGAGGTCATCGGCGGCATCGAGCCGGCCCGCACCCTCATCACCACCGCCTTCGAGCACGGCGCCAGCGTGGTGTCGGCCAACAAGGCGCTGCTCGCCGAGGACGGCGCCGCGCTGCACGCCGCGGCCGAGGAGCGGGGCGCCGACCTCTACTACGAGGCGGCCGTCGCCGGCGCCATCCCACTAGTGCGCCCGCTGCGCGAGTCGCTGGCCGGGGACACCGTGAACCGGGTGCTCGGCATCGTCAACGGCACCACCAACTTCATCCTCGACAAGATGGACACCAGCGGCGCCGGGTACTCCGAGGCGCTCGACGAGGCCACCGCGCTCGGCTACGCGGAGGCCGACCCGACGGCCGACGTCGAGGGTTTCGACGCCGCCGCCAAGGCCGCGATCCTGGCCGGGATCGCCTTCCACACCCGGGTACGGCTGGACGACGTGCACCGTGAGGGCCTCACCGAGGTGACGGCCGCGGACATCGCGTCCGCGAAGCGGATGGGGTGCACCGTAAAACTGCTCGCGATCTGCGAGCGGGCCGGCGACGGCCGCTCGGTCACCGCCCGGGTGCACCCGGCGATGATCCCGCTCAGCCACCCGCTGGCCTCCGTCCGCGAGGCGTACAACGCGGTCTTCGTGGAGGCCGAGGCCGCGGGACAGCTGATGTTTTACGGGCCCGGGGCCGGCGGCGCGCCCACCGCGTCGGCGGTCCTCGGCGACCTCGTCGCCGCCTGTCGCAACCGACTGGCCGACACCACGGGCCCCGGCGAGTCCGCGTACACGCGGCTTCCCGTCAGCCCCATGGGCGAGGTGGTCACGCGCTACCACATCAGTCTCGACGTCGCCGACAAGCCGGGTGTCCTCGCTCAGGTCGCCCAGGTCTTCGCCGAGCACGGCGTCTCCATCGACACCGTCCGCCAGCAGGGCAAGGACGGTGAGGCGTCACTGGTCGTGGTGACGCACCGGGCGCCGGACGCGGCGCTTTCGGCCACCGTGGAGACGCTTCGGCAGCTCGACACGGTACGCGGCGTCGCGAGCATCATGCGGGTTGAAGGGGAGTAACGAAAGCAATGTCCGCAAACATCAGCGCTCGGCAGGGCACCACCCACCAGTGGCGCGGGGTCATCGAGGAGTACCGGGACCGGCTTCCGGTCGGCGAGCACACCCCGGTGGTGACACTGCGCGAGGGCGGCACGCCGCTGGTCCCCGCGCAGGTGCTCTCCGAGCGCACCGGGTGTGAGGTTCATCTCAAGGTCGAGGGCGCGAACCCGACCGGGTCCTTCAAGGACCGCGGCATGACGATGGCCATCACCCAGGCCAAGGAGGCCGGCGCCAAGGCCGTCATCTGCGCCTCAACGGGCAACACCTCCGCCTCGGCCGCGGCATACGCGGTACGCGCCGGCATGGTGTGCGCGGTCCTGGTGCCGCAAGGCAAGATCGCGCTGGGCAAGATGGGCCAGGCCCTGGTGCACGGCTCGCGCATCCTGCAGGTGGACGGCAACTTCGACGACTGCCTCACGCTGGCGCGCGAACTGTCCGAGAAGTACCCCGTCGCCCTGGTGAATTCGGTCAATCCGGCGCGCATCGAGGGTCAGAAGACCGCCGCGTTCGAGGTCGTCGACGCGCTCGGGGACGCCCCCGACATCCACGTGCTGCCGGTCGGTAACGCGGGCAACATCACCGCGTACTGGAAGGGCTACCAGGAGTACGCCGCCCCGTCCCCGCAGGGTCACGCGGCCGTCTCCTCCCGTACGCCGCGCATGTGGGGCTTCCAGGCGTCCGGCTCGGCGCCGATCGTGCGGGGCGAGCCGGTCAAGGACCCGCACACCATCGCCACCGCGATCCGCATCGGCAACCCGGCCTCCTGGGAGCAGGCCGAGCGCGCCCGCGACCAGTCCGGCGGCTTCATCGACGAGGTGACCGACCGTCAAATCCTGGCCGCCTACCGGCTGCTGGCCGCGCAGGAGGGCGTCTTCGTGGAGCCCGCGTCGGCCGCCAGCGTGGCCGGGCTGCTCAAGGCCGCCGAGCAGGGCAAGGTCGACCCGGGGCAGCGCATCGTGTGCACGGTCACCGGCAACGGCCTCAAGGACCCGGACTGGGCGGTGGCGGGCGCGCCGCAGCCGGTCACCGTGGCGGTGGACGCGGACGCCGCGGCCGGCAGCCTCGGGCTGGCCTGACCCTCGGCCCGTACCTGGCGTAACCTTGGGTAAGCGGTGAACTGCGGACTGGGCGACGGTCTCGCGGAATACCCGTGAATTCCCTAGGTTTTATCCCGCTGGGCACTGATAAGCGGGGATAACGGAGCACGGGACGGCTCACGACACGCATCGTGCGCCTCCCGTGCGCCCTATGTCGCCACAGAACCTTCCTTCGATAGGCTGTACTGAATCCGCCCCGTCGCAGAGCACCCGCCGCTGAGCAATCGGCTCGGTGCGGCATTGCCGAAACGGCCCTCGCGGTGTTCCGTACTTCTTCGATAAACCGCAGCCCCGCACACCGCAGCCCGCACACACTTGTCGTCACACATCCGCAGTCACACAAGGAGAGTCATCGAGCGATGGCCGGTCCAGCGTTCCGTGCCGCCGCCGTCCGGGTGCGCACCCCTGCCACCAGCGCCAATCTCGGCCCCGGCTTCGACGCCCTCGGCCTGGCCCTGGGTCTGTACGACGACGTGGTCGTCCGGGTCGCCGACGCCGGGCTGCACATCGACATCGCGGGGGAGGGCGCGGAGACCGTCCCGCGCGACGAAAACCACCTGCTCGTACGCTCCCTGCGGGCCGCGTTCGACCTGCTCGGCGGCCAGCCCCGGGGCCTGGAGCTGGTGTGCGCCAACCGCATCCCGCACGGCCGCGGACTCGGCTCGTCCGCCGCGGCGATCTGCGCGGGCATCGTGGCCGCGCGCGCGGTGACCATAGGCGGCGCCGAGCGGCTCGGCGACGAGGCCCTCCTTGAGCTGGCGACCGAGCTCGAAGGCCACCCGGACAACGTCGCGGCCTGCCTGTACGGCGGTTTCACGCTGTCGTGGATGGACGGCGGCGTAGCGCGGGCCATCCGCATGACGCCGTCGGATTCCATCGTTCCGGTGGTCTTCGTGCCCGCTCGCGCCGTATCGACGGAAACCGCCCGCGGACTGCTGCCGCGCACCGTCCCGCACGTGGACGCCGCGGCCAACGCGGGACGCGCCGCGCTGCTGGTCGAGGCGCTGACCAGGCGCCCTGAGCTACTGCTGACCGCGACCGAGGACCGGCTGCACCAGGAGTACCGCGCGCCGGCCATGCCGGAGAGCGTGGCCCTGGTCAACCGGTTGCGCGCCGACGGCGTCCCCGCGGTCATCTCCGGCGCGGGCCCCACGGTGCTCGCGCTGGCCGAGAGCGGCGCGGCGGACAAGGTCGCGCGACTGGCGGGCGAGGGATGGGCGGCCAACCGACTGGCCCTCGACGCGGGGGGCGCGAGCGTCCTGCCGCTCGCCTGACACACGGGGGCCGGGGGGCCACCCCGGGCCTGGCTGAAATGCGATTGCCGGACTTGGAGAGGGGGAATGTTTGTTGGAGCCGGTAGTGTTAACCTCAAGTCTGCACCTGCAGCCTTTTGGACTGTTGCAAAGGCGCAGTGCTCACCGTCCCCATTCGGGACCACCCTTCTTCCGGGAGCCTCCCCAACTGCCTGAGCAGCCTGCCTGAGCAGTTTTGAGCACGCTCCGGAATCGGCGTGGCGGATCTGAGTGATACGTCTCTACCGTGCGCCGGACCCAGCACCGATCTTTCCGCCGTCCTGGCGGACCACCGCCCCGGCCCAGTCCACGTGGTACGGACCACAGCCGGACAGCACAACCGGTCGCCGAGCCAGACAGGCCGACGCCCGCTCCAGGGAAGGACCCTTCGTGAGCGACACCACCGATCTGATGGGCGTGAACGCCTCCGGCAACACCGACAACTCCGTCGGCAATGCCGCCGCGCCCGCCACGGACGCTCCCGCCGCGCCTGCCACCGGTGCCACTGCTAGTGCCCCCCGGCGGCGCCGTTCCGGTACCGGCCTTGACGCCATGGTCCTGGCGGAGCTCCAGCAGCTCGCCTCCAGCCTCGGCATCAAGGGCACCGCGCGGATGCGGAAGAGCCAGTTGATCGAGGTCATCAAGGAGAAGCAGGCCAGTTCCGGTGCCGCCAAGAGCACCGAGACCGCGCCCGCCGCCGAGGCGCCGGCCAAGCCGAAGCGCCGTGCGACCTCCAAGGCCCGTACGGGCGAGGGAGCCGACAAGCAGCCCGAGAAGGCGGCCGAGCAGGCCCCCGCTCAGCAGCAGATCGACATCCCCGGCCAGCCGGTCAGCGACGAGGCCCCGGTCAGCGAGCGCCGCCGGCGCCGCGCCACCTCCCAGGCGGGCAGCCCGGACGGCGCCGAGCAGGCCGCCGACGCGCAGGCCGACGGCCAGGCGCAGGGCAAGTCCGACACCAAGCAGGACACCCGCTCCGATGCCAAGGGCGAGGCCGGCCACGCCGACGGTGGCGACGGCAAGCCCGCCAAGGGCGAGCGCGGCGACCGTGGCGAGCGCGGCCAGAAGGGCGACCGCCGGGAGCGCGGCAACCAGCGCGAGCGCGGTGAGCGCGGCGACCGTGGCGAGCGCGGCGAGCGCGAGGGCCGGCGCGGCAAGAACGACGACGGCGGCCAGGGCGGTGGCGGCCGGCAGCAGCGCGAGGGCCGTGGCCAGAGCCAGCGGGCCGACGAGGACGGCGAGGACTTCGAGGGCGGCCGGCGCGGTCGGCGCGGGCGCTACCGCGACCGGCGCGGGCGCCGTGGCCGCGAGGACTTCGGCAACGAGCCGCAGGTCGCCGAGGACGACGTGCTGATCCCCGTCGCGGGCATCCTGGACATCCTCGACAACTACGCGTTCATCCGCACCTCCGGCTACCTGCCGGGCCCGAACGACGTGTACGTCTCGCTGGCCCAGGTCCGCAAGAACGGCCTGCGCAAGGGCGACCACGTCACCGGCGCCGTGCGGCAGCCGCGCGAGGGCGAGCGGCGCGAGAAGTTCAACGCGCTGGTACGGCTCGACTCGGTCAACGGCATGGCGCCCGAGACCGGCCGTGGCCGTCCCGAGTTCGGCAAGCTCACGCCGCTGTACCCGCAGGACCGGCTGCGCCTCGAGACCGAGTCCGGCGCGCTGACCACGCGGATCATCGACCTGGTGACGCCGATCGGCAAGGGCCAGCGTGGCCTGATCGTGGCCCCGCCGAAGACCGGCAAGACCATGATCATGCAGGCGATCGCCAACGCGATCACGCACAACAGCCCCGAGTGCCACCTCATGGTCGTCCTCGTGGACGAGCGGCCCGAAGAGGTCACCGACATGCAGCGGTCGGTCAAGGGCGAGGTCATCTCCTCGACCTTCGACCGCCCGGCCGAGGACCACACCACCGTCGCCGAGCTGGCCATCGAGCGGGCGAAGCGGCTGGTGGAGCTGGGCCACGACGTCGTGGTGCTGCTCGACTCCATCACCCGTCTGGGCCGCGCGTACAACCTCGCGGCGCCGGCCTCCGGGCGCATCCTGTCCGGTGGTGTGGACTCCACCGCGCTCTACCCGCCGAAGAAGTTCTTCGGCGCCGCGCGGAACATCGAGGACGGCGGCTCGCTGACCATCCTGGCCACCGCGCTGGTCGACACCGGCTCGCGCATGGACGAGGTGATCTTCGAGGAGTTCAAGGGCACCGGCAACATGGAGCTCAAGCTCGACCGCAAGCTCTCCGACAAGCGGATCTTCCCGGCGGTGGACGTGGACGCGTCCTCCACCCGTAAGGAGGAGATCCTGCTCGGCAGCGAGGAGCTGGCGATCGTCTGGAAGCTGCGCCGGGTGCTGCACGCGCTGGACTCGCAGCAGGCCATCGAGCTGCTGTTGGACAAGATGAAGCAGACCAAGTCCAACGCCGAGTTCCTCATGCAGATCGCCAAGACCACGCCCGCACCGGGCAACGGCAACGACTGACGCTCCACCCGGTCGTTCCACCGCCCGCCGCCCCACGGCGGGCGACCGGGCGCCCAGCCCTCCCGCCGGCCAGCCGGCACCGGGGAGCGGCGCCCACGGGCTTCGGGCCCCTTCCGTACCGCACGCGGTCACCGCGCGCGGCACGGAAGGGGCCCTTCCGCGTGCTGGGCGCACGCCGGCGGCGCCGCGTACGCCGTCGGGCGCGGGGTGTCGCCGCACCACGTCACCGGGCGTCAAACATCGGTGACCGCGTTGATTCGCCGATCCGCTGAGACGTGGAGCACAGCGATTCCCGGCCATCTGGCGGGCAACCGTCGCGTCAGGCTCGCGAAACAGCAGGTGAACGGGGTCCTGGCCGGCGTCGGAGCGGGCTCGGGAGGCGGAAGACGGGCGAAATTCCCGTGGGCGACGCTATGCAACCCTGGCGCCCGAGCCCTCGTCTGACTAGTCACGACGGGGCGCGCCAGAAGTATGGCGGGCAGGGGGTAGCGGAACCACCGAGGACTGAGGAGCCCATGGCGGACGAGAGCAACAGCGTGTCGGCGGGTCGGCGCCGCCATGGCCGAAAGGCCACCGGTAGACGCCGCAAGGCGCCGAGCAAGCGACGCCGGGCCCTGGTGGCCACCGCGTGGGTCGCCGCGGCCCTCGTGCTGTTCGGCGGTGGGACGCTCGGCTACCTCTACTACAAGCTCAACGGCAACCTGACCGGCGTGGACATCAACGCCGCGCTCGGCACCGAACGCCCCGAGGACGTCGACAACGGCTCGATGGACATCCTCGTCCTCGGCTCGGACTCGCGGGCCGGCAAGAACGACAAGTACGGCAAGGACGAGGGCGGCGCCCGCTCCGACACCGCGATGATCGTGCACATCCACGAGGGCCGGAAGAAGGCCAGCGTCGTCAGCATCCCGCGCGACACCCTCATCGAGCGGCCCTCGTGCACCAAGGACGGCGAGGAGACGCCGGCGGCGAAGCGGGTCATGTTCAACACCGCGTACGAGGTCGGCGGCCCGGCGTGTGCCGTCAAGACGGTCGAGTCGATCACCAGCATCCGCATGGACCACTACATCGAGGTCGACTTCTCCGGCTTCAAGGACCTCATAGACCGGCTCGGCGGCGTGGACATCACCACCACCAAGCCCATCAAGGACAAGAAGAGCCACCTCGACCTGGAGCCGGGCGACCACACCCTCAACGGGGAACAGTCACTCGGCCTGGTCCGCACCCGGCACGGCGTCGGCGACGGCACCGACCTGGGGCGGATCGCGCTCCAGCAGGCGTTCGTCAAGGCCCTGCTCGACCAGATCAAGGACGTCAACGTCTTCGGCAACCCGAAGAAGCTCTACGACCTGGCCGACACCTCCACCAAGGCGCTGACCACCGACTCCGAGCTGTCCTCGGTCAACAAGCTGCTGGGCTTCTCCCGCGGGCTCAAGGGCATCGACTCCAAGCACATGACGATGGTGACGCTGCCCGTGGTCTACGACACCATCGACATCAACCGGGTGGTGCCGCTGACCGAGCAGGCGAACCAGGTGTGGCAGGCGCTGCTGGCCGACAAGCCGATCCCGAAGTCGGCCACCAAGGGCTCGGTCGGCGACCCGCCGGAGGCGGGCAAGGTGGTCGGCGGCGACAAGGGCGACGCCGAGCCGGAGGACGCCTCCCCCGAGCCGCGCACCAGCGCGACGCCCACACCGTCGCTGACCAGGGCCATCGCCCAGGGCTGAGCACGAGCGGAGGCGGCGGGCCCGCCCCCACCGGCCCCGCCCCTGCCAGCCCGCCCTCGCCGGCCCGCCTCCCGCCTGTTCCGGCGCGGGACCCACGGGCCCTCCCCGGCCCCGCCCCGTACGCCCCGACGAGCCCCCGCGACCCGCTCGCGGGGGCTCGTCCGCGCCCGCGCCAGGTGGGCGGAATACCTGGCGGGTCGGTCTCGTTTTGGGAGATACGGCCAGTGCTGGCAGACTGGTCCGTCGGCTCCGGTTCACGTCAGGCAGCCCTCCCTTCCGACCTGCCCATCGGGTCGAAGGGGCCCAGCGACCCGGTGCCCTCCCGAAAACTAGGAGATTCCCTTGAAGCGCGACATCCACCCCGAGTACGTCGAGACCCAGGTGAGCTGCACCTGTGGCGCGTCGTTCACCACTCGCAGCACCATGACCGGTGGCAGCATCCGTGCTGACATCTGCTCCGAGTGCCACCCGTTCTACACGGGCAAGCAGAAGATCCTCGACACGGGTGGCCGCGTGGCCCGCTTCGAGGCCCGCTTCGGCAAGAACGCCGGGTCCGCCAAGAAGTAGCGACCCAACCGGCGCCGGTTCCCGGCCGCCCCGACCGGGGTGGCCGAGGACCGGCGTTCTGTCGTAGCGGCCACCCCGCCACCCAGCCCGCCGGCGCCCGGCCCGCTCCACGCCCCACCCCCACCCAGCACCCCTTGCGGAGAAACGAGTCCCGATGTTCGAGGCGGTCGAGGAACTGATCGGCGAACATGCCGACCTTGAGAAGCGGCTCGCCGACCCCGCGGTCCACGGCGACCAGCGGGAAGCGATGCGGCTGAACAAGCGGTACGCGGAGCTGACCCCGATCATCGCCACCTACTGCAACTGGAAGCGCGCCGGCGACGACATCGAGGCCGCCCGCGAACTGGCCGCCGACGACCCGGACTTCGCCGACGAGGTCAAGGAGCAGGAGCAGCTCCGCGAGCGGCTCACCGAGAAGCTGCGGCTGCTGCTCGTACCCCGCGACCCGAGCGACGACAAGGACGTCATCCTGGAGGTCAAGGCGGGCGAGGGCGGCGAGGAGTCCGCGCTGTTCGCCGGCGACCTGCTGCGCATGTACCTGCGCTACGCCGAGCGCGTCGGCTGGAAGACCGAGATCATCGAGGCCAACGAGTCCGACCTCGGTGGCTACAAGGACGTCCAGGTCGCGGTCAAGACCAAGGGCGGTGGCGGTGCCACCGAGCCCGGCCAGGGCGTGTGGGCGCGGCTGAAGTACGAGGGCGGCGTGCACCGCGTGCAGCGCGTTCCCGCCACCGAGTCGCAGGGCCGCATCCACACCTCGGCCGCCGGCGTCCTCGTCACGCCCGAGGCCGAGGAGGTCGAGGTCGAGATCGGGCCGAACGACCTGCGCATCGACGTCTACCGCTCGTCCGGCCCCGGCGGCCAGTCCGTCAACACCACCGACTCCGCGGTGCGCATCACCCACCTGCCCACCGGCATCGTGGTCTCGTGCCAGAACGAGAAGAGCCAGCTCCAGAACAAGGAGCAGGCACTGCGTATCCTGCGCTCACGGCTCCTGGCCGCGGCGCAGGAGGAAGCCGAGCGCGAGGCGTCCGACGCGCGCCGCAGCCAGGTCCGTACGGTGGACCGGTCCGAGCGCATCCGCACGTACAACTTCCCGGAGAACCGGATCTCCGACCACCGTGTCGGCTTCAAGGCGTACAACTTGGACCAGGTGCTCGACGGCGAACTGGACGCGGTCATCCAGGCGTGTGTCGACGCCGACTCCGCGGCCAAGCTGGCCGCCGCCCAGTAGGAGGGCCCGTGCAGCAGTCACCCGGGGGTCGCCCCCCGAATCCGCGGTCCGTGCTGCTCGCCGAGGTGGCGCAGGCCACCCAGCGACTGGCCGACGCGGGTGTGCCATCGCCGCGCTTCGACGCGGAGGAACTCGCCGCGTTCGTGCACGGCGTCAAGCGGGGCGAGCTGCACGCCGTCGCCGACGCGGACTTCGACGCCCGGTACTGGGAAGCCGTCGCCCGCCGCGAGGCGCGCGAGCCGCTCCAGCACATCACCGGGCGCGCCTTCTTCCGCTACCTCGAACTCCACGTGGGCCCCGGCGTGTTCGTACCCCGGCCGGAGACCGAGTCGGTGGTCGGCTGGGCCATAGACGCGGTCCGCGCCATGGACGTCGTCGAGCCGCTCATCGTCGACCTGTGCACCGGCTCCGGGGCCATCGCCCTGGCCCTGGCCCAGGAGGTGCCGCGCTCCCGCGTGCACGCCGTGGAACTCGACGAGGGCGCGCTCCAGTGGGCCCGCAAGAACGTCGAGGGCTCCCGCGTCGTCCTGCACCACGGGGACGCCCTGACCGCGCTCCCCGAACTCGACGGCCAGGTCGACCTCGTGATCAGTAACCCGCCGTACGTCCCGCTCACCGAGTGGGAGTACGTCGCCCCCGAGGCCCGCGACCACGACCCCTCGCTCGCGCTGTTCTCCGGCGAGGACGGCCTCGACACCATCCGCGGCATCGAGCGCACCGCGCACCGGCTGCTGCGCCCGGGCGGCGTCGTCGTCGTGGAACACGCCGACACCCAGGGCGGCCAGGTGCCGTGGATCTTCACCGAGGAACGGGGGTGGGCGGACGCCGCGGACCACCCCGACCTGAACAACCGCCCCCGATTCGCCACGGCGCGCCGGGCCATGCCATGACGGGTGTCATGGCGAGCGAGTGCCCGCGCGGCGAAGCCGCGCCGCGCCGCGCGAGGACGCGGCAGCAGCAGACATTGGTCCGTTACGAGGAGGTCCGTTAAATGGCTCGGCGATACGACTGCGGTGACGCGACCGACCGCAAGACCGGCCTGCGCGAGGCCGCGTCCGCGATCCGCCGCGGTGAACTGGTCGTGCTGCCCACCGACACCGTCTACGGGGTCGGGGCCGACGCCTTCAGCGCGGAGGCCGTGGCCGATCTGCTGGAGGCCAAGGGCCGCGGGCGCGGCATGCCCTCACCCGTCCTCGTGGGGTCCCCGAACACGCTGCACGGCCTGGTCACGGACTTCTCCGAGCAGGCGTGGGAGCTGGTGGACGCGTTCTGGCCGGGCGCGCTCACGCTGGTGGCCCGCCACCAGCCGTCGCTGACCTGGGACCTGGGGGAGACCCGGGGCACGGTCGCGGTGCGGATGCCGCTGCACCCGGTGGCGATCGAGCTGCTGACCGAGTTCGGGCCGATGGCCGTCTCCAGCGCCAACCTGACCGGCCACCCCTCGCCGCAGGACTGCGACGCGGCCCAGGACATGCTCGGCGACTCCATCTCGGTCTACCTCGACGCCGGGCCGACGCCGGCCGCCGTGCCGTCCTCCATCGTGGACGTGACCGGCAGGGTGCCGGTGCTGCTGCGCGCGGGCGCCCTCAGCGCTGACCAACTGCGCGAGGTCGTGCCCGATCTTGAGGTGGCCAATTGACGTCCCCCCACGGGCGTGGCATAGCGGACGGTGACCTCTCCCGCGACGGTGGCCAGGGCCACGGCGCGGGCGCCTTTCGCATCCTCCACGTCAGCACCGGCAACGTGTGCCGCTCGCCCATCACCGAGCGGCTGAACCGGCACGCCCTGGCGCACCGGCTCGGCGACCCGTACATCGGCGGCCTCGTCGTGGAGAGCGCGGGCACCTGGGGCCACGAGGGCGCGCCGATGGAGGCGCACGCCGCCACCGTGCTGGCCGACTTCGGCGCGGACCCGGACGGCTTCCTGGGCCGCGAACTCCTCGACGAGCACGTCATCCGCGCCGACCTGGTGCTGACCGCCACCCGCGACCACCGGGCCCAGGTCATCTCCATGGGGCACTCGGCCGGCCTGCGCACCTTCACGCTCAAGGAGTTCACCCGGCTGGTGCGGGCCATAGACCCCGCGACACTGCCCGACCCCGAGCAGGTCGGCGGCGTGGTCGAGCGCGCCCGCGCGCTGGTGCGGGCCGCCGCCGCGCTGCGCGGCTGGCTGCTGGCCCCGAACGAGGAGGCGGACGAGGTGCACGACCCGTACGGGGCGCCCATCACGTTCTTCCGCAGCATCGGCGAAGAGATCAACCAGGCCCTCGACCCGGTGGTCACGGCCCTGACCGGGGTACCGGCCCCCGCCTAGCCCTAGCCCGGCGCCTCCGGTACGACCCGCCGCCCGGGCCCGCCCGTCCGGGCCGCACAGCCCGGCCCGCGGTGGTGGCCGACCCCGCCGGCGGCCCGCGCCACAGCGCCGCCCCGCACGGGGGTGAGCGGGCGCGTGCCGCCGCGCGAGCGCCGCCCGGGATCAGGGGGCACCCCCTCACCCGTACGGGCGATACGGCAGCGCACAGCGGCCCGGGCGCCCACCGTCTGCCGGGTGCGAGCCGCGCGCGACGATCCGCCCCCGCCGAGACGGACCGCACTGGGCGGCGCGCACACCGGGCAGCCACGGCACGGCGGCCCTACATTGGGCCTTACGCCCCTCTCGGCCCGGAAGGTTCGCCATGCCGGTCAGCGCCACGTCCCTGCCACAGACCCCCTGGGGAAACGACCTCGACGCGCTGCGCCGGGTCGATCCGGAGATCGCGGGAGTGCTGCTCGGAGAGGTCGAGCGGCAGTCCGACGGGCTGCAACTCATCGCGGCCGAGAACTTCACCTCCCGCGCAGTGCTGGCCGCGCTCGGCTCGCCGCTGGCCAACAAGTACGCCGAGGGCTACCCCGGCGCCCGCCACCACGGCGGCTGCGAACTGGTGGACCTCGCCGAGCGGATCGCCATCGACCGGGCCAAGGCGCTGTTCGGCGCCGAGCACGCCAACGTCCAGCCGCACTCGGGGTCCTCCGCCGTGCTGGCCGCCTACGCCGCGCTGCTGCGCCCGGGCGACACGGTCCTCGCGATGGACCTGCCGCACGGCGGACACCTCACGCACGGCTCGTCGGCGAACTTCTCCGGCCGCTGGTTCGACTTCGTCGGCTACGGCCTGGACCGCGCCACCGGCCTCATCGACTACGACCAGGTCCGCGCCCTGGCCCTGGCCCACCGCCCCAAGGCGATCGTCTGCGGCTCGATCTCCTACCCCCGGCACCCGGACTACGCCGCGTTCCGGGAGATCGCCGACGAGAGCGGCGCCTACCTCATCGCGGACGCGGCCCACCCCATCGGCCTGGTGGCCGGCGGCGCGGCGCCCAATCCGGTGCCGTACGCGGATGTGGTCTGCGCCACCACGCACAAGGTGCTGCGCGGGCCGCGCGGTGGCTTGATCTTGTGCAACGCCGCGCTGGCCGAACGCATCGACCGGGCGGTCTTCCCCTTCACCCAGGGCGGCGCGCAGATGCACACCGTGGCCGCCAAGGCGGTCGCCTTCGCGGAGGCGGCGACAGCCGAGTTCGTCGCGTACGCGCACCGCGTCGTCGACAACGCGCGCGTGCTGGCCTGGGCGCTGGACGGCATCGGGCTCGGGCTGCTGACCGGGGGCACCGACACCCATCTGATCAGCGCCGACGTCACGGGCCTCGGCCTCGACGGGCGTACCGCGCGCGGCCGGCTCGCCGCCGCCGGCATCGTGCTCGACACCTGCGCGCTGCCCCAGCCCGGGCAGCCGGCCGGGTACGTGAAGGGGCTGCGGCTGGGCACCGCCGCGGTCACCACGCAGGGCATGGCGGAGGCCGAGATGGAGCGGGTCGGGGAGCTGATCGGGGCGGCCCTGCGGGAGGACGGGGCGGTCCGCGCGGAGGTCGCGGAACTGGCCGGGAGCTTTCCCCCCTATCCGGCCACGGCCGTACCCCGGATCGACGACGGGAACCACTGACGGCTCCCGTGCGTCTGTCTTGAAGTTCACAGAACAAGGTCGGACGCGCATAGGGTGTGGGGCTGTGATGGCCAGCGAAACCTCTGGGGCAGCCCGTGCGTGAATACCTGCTGACGCTGTGTGTCACGGCTGCGGTCACCTATCTGCTCACCGGCCCGGTGCGGAAGTTCGCCATCGCGGCCGGGGCGATGCCCGAGATCCGCGCCCGCGACGTACACCGCGAACCCACCCCGCGACTTGGCGGGATCGCGATGTTCGGCGGGCTGTGCGCGGGACTGCTCGTCGCCGCGCATCTGACCAACCTCAAGAGCGTCTACGAGATCTCCAACGAGCCGCGCGCGCTGCTCTCGGGCGCCGGGCTGATCTGGCTGCTCGGCGTGCTGGACGACAAGTGGGGCGTGGACGCGCTGGTCAAGCTGGGCGGCCAGATGATCGCCGCCGGCGTGATGGTCCTCCAGGGCCTGACCATCCTGTGGATTCCGGTGCCCGGCGTCGGCACGGTCTCGCTCACCCCCATGCAGGGCACGCTGCTGACGGTGGCGCTCGTGGTCATCACCATCAACGCCGTCAACTTCGTGGACGGGCTCGACGGCCTGGCCTCCGGCATGGTCTGCATCGCGGCCACCGCGTTCTTCATGTACGCCTACCGGATGTGGTTCGGCTACGGCGTGGAGGCCGCGGCCCCGGCGACGCTGTTCGCGGTGATCCTGATGGGCATGTGCCTGGGGTTCCTGCCGCACAACATGCACCCGGCGCGCATCTTCATGGGCGACTCGGGCTCGATGCTGATCGGCCTGGTCATGGCCGCCGGCGCGATCTCGATCACCGGCCAGGTCGACCCGGACCTGCTCAACTCGTCCGCGGGCTCGGAGCGGGCCGCGGTGCACGCGATGGTGCCCGTCTACATCCCGCTGCTGCTGCCGCTGACGGTGATCGCGGTGCCCGTCGCCGACCTGGTGCTGGCCATCGTGCGACGCACCTGGAACGGCCAGTCGCCGTTCGCCGCCGACCGGGGCCACCTGCACCACCGGCTCCTGGAGATCGGCCACTCGCACAGCCGCGCGGTGCTCATCATGTACTTCTGGTCCGCGCTGATCGCCTTCGGCGCCGTGGCCTACTCGGTCAACTCCGCGAGCGTATGGGTGGTCCTGGCGATCGCCGCGCTGAGCGGCGTCGGCCTGGTGCTCCTGCTGCTGCCACGCTTCACGCCGCACGCGCCGCGCTGGGCGGAGAGCCTGTTCCCGCCCCGCTACCGGCGCGGCCGGCGCCGTGGCGCGCACGCCGCGACCGACGCCCCGGGAAGCGACCCGGAGGCCGTGCCCGACGGGGGCGACGAGCGGGAGCCGGTGCCCAGCGGGTTCCACGGCGCGACCGCCGTCGGCGACCGTTCGCGGCTGCCGCAGCGACGCAAGATCAGCACGCACCGGTGATCCGGACCCGCGCGTTCCGGGGGCCGCGTGGATGCCCGCGCGGTTCGGGATGCGAGGATGCGCACGGCATGGTGCGGGTGCCTCGCGTGGCTCCGCCCGCATCGTGCCTGGTGACCCGAGGTGTCGCTCACATACCAGACTTGCTTGCCGACGTCAGGTGGACGTGACGTAAGTAACTCTTTCGTGTGACGGCCAGCACACTTTGTAGGTAAAGACCTCATCAAATAGTTTGTGATACCGTTCACGAAACCCGGTGCACAGATCCCATGCGGAGATCTCAAGGACCCCAGTGCGAAGGTCCTTTGGGTCCCAGGTCATCCCTTGCCCCGGGCTACGCTCGTCCATGACGACGCCCGCCCTCTCGCCCAGCCGGAGCTGCCGCCATGCAGTCGAATGACGCCCGAATTCTCCTCCATACCGCCGTACCCACCGCTGCCGTCGGCGCCCTCGCCGTGGCGGCCAGCGCCGTGTTCGCGGGTGGCAAGGGGGCGATCGGTGCTGTCTTCGGCGTCGTGCTGGTGATCGCGCTCATGGGAATGGGGCTGGGTGTCCTGCAGTGGGTCGCCAAATCCCTTCCGCAGCTTTTTCAGGGCATTGGACTCGTGTTGTACGTGGTCCAGCTTCTGCTGATGGTGGTTTTTGTCGCCGTCTTCAAGAACGCCACGTTCTTCAACCCCCGGGCGTTCGCCATCACGTTGGTCGTCGCCACCGTCGTGTGGATCGGCGCCCAGGCTCGCGCGCACATGAAAGCCAAGATCTTCTACGTCGATCCGACGGCCCCCGAGGCCAAGAAGTCAGAGACCGCAGGGTCCACGACGTGACACGTAGGGGCGGAATAAATGTCCGCGCGAGCGCCTGCTATCGTCCGGTGCCATCTGCGGCACAGCTGGCGCCGGCGGCTGAACTCCCGTACGTCCCGGGACGCAACCAGCGGCCATCGCGGCAGGTGCCAGCGATCCGCCCCGGCCCAGCGCCGACCAGCTGCCCCCTAATCCGTAAGACCAGTCCAGTGCCGTTCCGTGGCTCCGTGCCGCGCCGACACAACGAGGTTGCCGTACCCATGCGCCACGCTGAAGGAGCTCGCGGTGAGTTCTGACCAGACGCTCGCCTTCGAGACCGATTGCCACATCTTTGACGGGTGCGGCTTCCCGGCCCCAGGGCTTCACTCGTTCACCTTCGACCCGATCTTCACCGTCGGCAGCTTCGAGTTCAACAAGCCGATGCTGTTGGCGCTGCTCGGAACGGTAGCCATCGTCTGGTTCTTCTGGGCGGCCTTCGGAAAGGCCAAGGTCGTCCCGGGCAAGCTGCAGATGATTGGCGAGGCGGGATACGACTTCGTCCGCAAGGGCATCGTCTACGAGACCCTCGGCAAGAAGGAGGGCGAGAAGTACGTCCCCCTGATGGTCTCGCTGTTCTTCTTCGTATGGATCATGAACCTTTGGTCGATCATCCCGGTGGCCCAGTTCCCGGTGACCTCGATCATCGCCTTCCCCGCCGCGATGGCGCTCATCGTCTACGTGCTGTGGATGTACCTCACCTTCAGCAAGCACGGCTTCATCGGCGGCATGAAGAACATCACCGGCTACGACAAGTCCCTTGGCGGGGTCCTGCCGCTAGTCATGTTCCTGGAGTTCATGTCCAACGTCATCGTGCGGCCGTTCACACACGCGGTCCGGCTCTTCGCGAACATGTTCGCCGGTCACCTGCTGCTGCTGATGTTCACCATCGCCAGCTGGTACCTGCTGAACGGGATCGGCATCGCCTACGCGGGCGTCTCCTTCGTGCTGACCATCGTGATGACCGCCTTCGAGCTCTTCATCCAGGCCGTCCAGGCGTACGTCTTCGTGCTGCTGGCCGCCACCTATGTGCAGGGCGCTCTCGCCGAGCACCACTGAGCACCCGCCTCCCCCAGTCCAATAGACGTCCGGTGGCCAACCCCCACCGGTCCGTGAAAGAGAAGGAAGAACCGGCATGTCCGCTCTCCAGACCATTGCTGCTGGTGTCGAACTCAAGGGCAACCTCGGCTCGATCGGTTACGGCCTCGCGGCCATCGGCCCCGGCGTCGGCGTCGGCATCATCTTCGGTAACGGCACCCAGGCCCTCGCCCGTCAGCCCGAGGCTGCCGGTCTGATCCGCGCCAACCAGATCCTCGGCTTCGCCTTCTGTGAGGCGCTCGCCCTGATCGGTCTGGTCATGCCGTTCGTCTACCCGACCAGCTGATCACGGCGTAAAGCCCAGTCGATTCGACGAAAGGCACTGATGTGAACGCCCTGGTACAGATGGCGTCCGAGGAGGCCGAGAACCCCCTCGTCCCGCCGATCCCAGAGCTCGTCATCGGCCTGATCGCCTTCGCAATCGTCTTCCTCTTCCTCGCCAAGAAGCTCCTCCCGAACATCAACAAGGTTCTGGAAGAGCGCCGGGCGTCGATCGAAGGCGGCATGGAGAAGGCCGAGGCCACCCAGGCCGAGGCGCAGCAGGTTCTCGATGACTACCGGGCCCAGCTCGCTGACGCCCGCCACGAGGCCGCGCGCCTGCGCCAGGAGGCGCAGGAGCAGGGCGCCGCGCTCATCGCCGAGATGCGCGCGGAAGGCCAGCGGCAGCGTGAGGACATCATCGCCGCCGGTCACGCCCAGATCGAGGCCGACCGCAAGCAGGCCGCGCTCTCGCTGCGCCAGGACGTGGGCAAGCTCGCCACCGAACTGGCCGGCAAGCTCGTGGGCGAGGCCCTTGAGGACAACGCCCGGCAGAGCCGCACCATCGACCGCTTCCTCGACGGACTCGAGGACAGCGCGACGAAGGCCGAGGCCACGCGATGAACGGAGCGAGCCGCGAGGCGCTGGCCTCCGCACGCGAGCGACTCGACGCGCTGACGGACAGCACGTCCGTCGACGCGGCGAAGCTCGCCGAGGAGCTGGCCGCCGTCACCACGCTGCTCGACCGTGAGGTGACGCTGCGCCGGGCACTGACCGACCCGGCGCAGTCCGGCGAGGCCAAGGCCGACCTGGTGCGCCGGCTCGTCGGCGGCCAGCTCGGCGGCGAGTCCCTGGACCTGGTCTCCGGCATGGTCCGCTCCCGCTGGTCGCGCTCGCGTGACCTGGTGGACGCGGTCGAGGAGCTGGCGGCCAGCGCCGACCTCATCGCCGCGCAGCGCGCCGGCGCGCTCGACGACGTGGAGGACGAGGTGTTCCGGTTCGGCCGGATCGTCTCCTCCTCCGCCGAACTGCGGGCCGCGCTGACCGCCAAGGCCGCTCACCAGGGCGCCAGGGCGGCTCAGGCCGAACTGCTGCGCTCGCTGCTCGGCGGTCGGGCCAACCCCGTCACCGAGCGGCTGGTGATCCGTCTTGTCACCCAGCCTCGGGGACGTAGCCTGGAAGCGGGTCTTGAAGCCCTCTCCAAGCTGGCCGCGGACCGTCGCAGCCGCGTGGTCGCCGTCGTCACCTCCGCGGTGCCGCTCTCTGACCAGCAGAAGCAGCGCCTGAGCGGTGCGCTCGCCCGGATCTACGGGCGCGCGGTGCACCTCAACCTCGACGTGGACCCGAGCGTCCTCGGCGGGGTGACGGTGCGCATCGGCGACGAGGTGATCAACGGCAGCATCGCGGACCGTCTCGACGAGGCGGCCCGTCGGATGGCCGGCTGACCAGCCACCAACTCAACAAGCATTGCTAGCGGCCCGAGTTGGGCCGACTGATGTCCTCTGGGGGGTAGCCCCCAGACCCCCCAGAAAAACTTCGGGCCCAACAAGGAGAGCAGGGAACCCAGATGGCGGAGCTCACGATCCGGCCGGAGGAGATCCGGGACGCACTGGAGAACTTTGTCCAGGCGTACACGCCGGACGCGGCCTCGCGCGAGGAGGTCGGTACGGTCAGCGTTGCCGGTGACGGCATCGCGAAGGTCGAGGGGCTGCCCTCGGCCATGGCGAACGAGCTGCTGAAGTTCGAGGACGGCACCCTTGGTCTCGCCCTCAACCTTGAGGAGCGCGAGATCGGCGCGGTCGTCCTCGGCGAGTTCAACGGCATTGAGGAGGGCCAGCCGGTCACGCGTACCGGCGAGGTCCTCTCGGTAGCCGTCGGCGAGGGTTACCTGGGTCGCGTCGTCGACCCGCTCGGCAACCCGATCGACGGCCTCGGCGAGATCGAGACCGAAAGCCGTCGCGCCCTGGAGCTGCAGGCTCCCGGCGTCATGGTGCGTAAGTCGGTGCACGAGCCGATGCAGACCGGCCTCAAGGCCGTCGACGCGATGACCCCGATCGGCCGCGGCCAGCGCCAGCTCATCATCGGTGACCGCCAGACCGGCAAGACCGCCCTGGCCGTCGACACGATCATCAACCAGCGGGACAACTGGCGCACCGGCGACCCCAAGAAGCAGGTCCGCTGCATCTACGTCGCCGTCGGCCAGAAGGGCTCCACCATCGCCGGCGTGCGCGGCGCGCTGGAGGAGGCGGGCGCGCTGGAGTACACGACGATCGTCGCGGCTCCGGCCTCGGACCCCGCGGGCTTCAAGTACCTCGCCCCGTACACCGGCTCGGCCATCGGCCAGCACTGGATGTACCAGGGCAAGCACGTCCTGATCGTCTTCGACGACCTCTCGAAGCAGGCCGACGCCTACCGCGCCGTGTCCCTGCTGCTGCGCCGCCCGCCGGGCCGCGAGGCGTACCCGGGTGACGTCTTCTACCTGCACTCGCGGCTCCTCGAGCGCTGCGCCAAGCTCTCGGACGAGCTGGGTGCCGGCTCGATGACGGGTCTGCCGATCGTCGAGACGAAGGCCAACGACGTGTCGGCGTTCATCCCGACCAACGTCATCTCCATCACCGACGGCCAGTGCTTCCTGGAGTCCGACCTGTTCAACGCGGGCCAGCGGCCGGCGCTGAACGTCGGTATCTCGGTCTCCCGAGTCGGTGGTTCGGCCCAGCACAAGGCCATGCGCCAGGTCTCGGGTCGACTCCGCGTGGACCTCGCCCAGTTCCGCGAGCTGGAGGCGTTCGCCGCCTTCGGTTCCGACCTGGACGCGGCCTCCAAGGCGTCGCTGGAGCGCGGTAAGCGCATGGTCGAGCTGCTCAAGCAGGGCCAGTACGCGCCGTACTCCACCGAGGACCAGGTCGTCTCGATCTGGGCCGGTACCTCCGGCAAGATGGACGACGTGCCGGTCGCGGACATCCGTCGCTTCGAGCGCGAGCTGCTTGACTACCTGCACCGGGAGCACAAGGACCTGCTGACCTCGATCCGTGAGGGCGGCAAGATGTCGGACGACACGCTCCAGGCGGTCGCCGACGCCATCGCCTCCTTCAAGCGGCAGTTCGAGACCTCGGACGGCAAGCTGCTGGGTGAGGGCTGAGCATGGGCGCCCAGGTACGGGTATACAAGCGCCGCATCAAGTCCGTCACCGCCACCAAGAAGATCACCAAGGCGATGGAGATGATCTCCGCGTCACGGATCGTGAAGGCACAGCGTCAGGTCGACGCCTCCACGCCGTACGCGAACGAGCTCACCCGCGCCGTGACGGCGGTTGCCACCGGTTCCAACACCCGGCACCCGCTGACCACCGAGGTGGAGCGCCCGACGCGGGCCGCCGTGCTGCTCATCACGAGCGACCGCGGTCTGGCCGGCGGCTACTCCTCCAACGCCATCAAGGCGGCCGAGCGGCTCACCGAGCGGCTCACCGCCGAGGGCAAGGAGGTGCTGCCGTACATCGTCGGTCGCAAGGGTGTGGCCTACTACGGCTTCCGTGACCGCGCGGTCACGCAGTCGTGGACGGGCTTCACGGACAACCCGACGTACGCGGACGCCAAGACGGTCGCGGGCCCGCTGATCGAGGCCGTGACCACCGATACGGCCGAGGGCGGTGTCGATGAGCTGCACATCATCTTCACCGAGTTCGTGTCGATGATGACGCAGACGCCGGTCGACGTCCGGCTGCTGCCGCTGAGCATCGACGAGGCCACCGAGCACGCGGAGAAGGCGGGCGCCGGCAAGGGTCAGATCCTGCCGCTGTTCGACTTCGAACCGTCGGCCGAGGAGGTCCTCGACGCGCTGCTGCCGCGGTACGTCGAGAGCCGGATCTACAACGCGCTGCTCCAGTCGGCTGCCTCCAAGCACGCCGCCACGCGCCGCGCGATGAAGTCGGCGACCGACAACGCGGAAGAACTCATCAAGTCGCTCACGCGGCTTGCCAATGCGGCCCGTCAGGCCGACATCACCCAGGAAATCAGCGAGATCGTCGGTGGCGCGAGCGCCCTGGCCGACGCGACCGCGGGGAGTGACTGATATGACCACCACTGTTGAGCCGACCGCTCCTGCCGGCGTGGCCACTGGCCGCGTCGCGCGGGTCATCGGCCCGGTTGTCGACGTGGAGTTCCCCGTCGACGCGATGCCGGAGATCTACAACGCGCTGACCGTCGAGGTCGCCGACCCGGCCGAGGACGGCAAGCTCAAGACGCTGACCCTCGAGGTCGCCCAGCACCTGGGCGAGGGCGTCGTCCGCGCCATCTCGATGCAGCCGACCGACGGCCTGGTCCGCCAGGCCGCGGTGACCGACACCGGCGACGGCATCACCGTGCCCGTCGGTGACATCACCAAGGGCAAGGTGTTCAACACCCTCGGCCAGATCCTCAACGAGCCCGAGGCCGAGAAGGACGTCACCGAGCGCTGGGCCATCCACCGCAAGGCGCCCGACTTCGACCAGCTCGAGTCCAAGACCGAGATGTTCGAGACCGGCCTGAAGGTCGTCGACCTGCTGACCCCGTACGTCAAGGGCGGCAAGATCGGTCTGTTCGGCGGCGCCGGTGTCGGCAAGACCGTCCTCATCCAGGAAATGATCATGCGTGTGGCCAAGCTGCACGAGGGCGTTTCCGTGTTCGCCGGTGTCGGCGAGCGCACCCGTGAGGGCAACGACCTCATCGACGAGATGACCGACTCGGGCGTGCTGGACAAGACCGCGCTGGTCTTCGGCCAGATGGACGAGCCCCCGGGCACCCGTCTGCGCGTCGCGCTGGCCGGCCTCACCATGGCCGAGTACTTCCGCGACGTCCAGAAGCAGGACGTGCTGTTCTTCATCGACAACATCTTCCGCTTCACGCAGGCCGGCTCCGAGGTCTCCACGCTGCTCGGCCGCATGCCCTCCGCGGTGGGTTACCAGCCGAACCTGGCGGACGAGATGGGCCTCCTCCAGGAGCGCATCACCTCGACCCGTGGTCACTCCATCACCTCGATGCAGGCGATCTACGTCCCCGCCGACGACCTCACCGACCCGGCCCCGGCGACCACCTTCGCGCACCTCGACGCGACGACGGTGCTCTCCCGGCCGATCTCGGAGAAGGGCATCTACCCGGCGGTGGACCCGCTGGACTCGACGTCCCGCATCCTGGACCCGCGGTACATCTCGCAGGAGCACTACGACTGCGCCTCCCGCGTCAAGGGGATTCTGCAGAAGTACAAGGACCTGCAGGACATCATCGCGATCCTCGGCATCGACGAGCTCGGCGAGGAGGACAAGCTCACCGTCCACCGCGCCCGTCGTATCGAGCGCTTCCTGTCGCAGAACACCCACGCGGCGAAGCAGTTCACCGGCCTCGACGGCTCGGACGTCTCGCTGGACGAGTCGATCAGCGCGTTCAACTCGATCGCCGACGGTGAGTTCGACCACTTCCCCGAGCAGGCGTTCTTCATGTGCGGTGGCCTGGACGACCTCAAGGCCAAGGCCAAGGAGCTCGGCGTCGCCTGACGCCTGACGTAGTGGGAGGGACGGGTGTGGTCCCGTCCCTCCCGCCACGCCCACTAGAATTCGACCCAACATCCGGCGCACCCGCCGGGTGGAGACCCGAGGAGCCACGTTGGCTGCTGAGCTGCACGTCGAGCTGGTCGCTGCGGACCGGAGTGTCTGGTCCGGCGCGGCCACCTTGGTCATCGCGCGCACCACATCGGGTGACATCGGCGTCATGCCCGGCCACCAGCCGCTGCTCGGTGTGCTGGAGTCGGGCCCGGTGACCATTCGTACGAGCGACGGCGGGACGGTGATCGCCGCGGTGCACGGCGGGTTCATCTCGTTCGCCGACGACAAGCTGTCGGTGCTCGCGGAGATCGCGGAGCTTTCTGACGAGATTGATGTACAGCGTGCCGAGCGGGCGTTGGAGCGTGCCAAGTCGGAGGCGGACGACGCCGCCGAGCGGCGCGCCGAGGTCCGACTGCGCGCGGTGGCGGGCGCGCACTGAGCCAGCCACAGATACGTACGATCCTCAGCCGCGGGCACCGCTGGACCTCGATCCAGCGGCCCGCGGCTGAGGCGATGCAGGTGCGGGATTTCTGGATGACGCGAGGAGGTCGGTGAAGATGGTCCTCGCTCTGCTTGTCAGCGGCGCGGTCGTCGTACTCGTGCTGCTGGGGCTCTTCGTCTTCGGGCTGCGGAGACGACTGATCCAGCGATCCGGCGGAACGTTCGACTGTAGCCTGCGCTGGGACGTGCCGCCGCGCCCGGACACCGCCGCCGTGACCGCCGCCCCCGAGGGCGCCGAGGTACCGCGCACCGACGCGGGGGAGCCGAGCGGCAAGGGCTGGGTGTACGGGGTCGCGCGCTACAGCGGCGACCGGGTGGAGTGGTTCCGCGTCTTCTCGTACGCGCCCCGCCCGCGCCGACTGCTCGAACGGTCGGCCATCGAGGTCATCGCCCGCCGCACCCCGCAGGGCGAGGAGGAACTCGCCCTCCTCTCCGACGCGGTGGTCCTGGCCTGCCGCCACCGGGGAACCCGACTCGAACTCGCCATGAGCGAGGACGCCCTCACCGGCTTCCTGGCCTGGCTCGAAGCCGCGCCCCCGGGCCAACGAGTCAATGTTGCTTAGATAAAGGCGCCTCGTTGGTTGGGGGTACCTCCCAGCGTTAGCTGGGGGGAGGGTCAATGTGGCCCAGGTAGCGCGTGCTTCTCACGTCCTCACCCAGTGGTGAGTTGGTCGGCCAGGGCGGTCAGGCTTTCGGCGTGGAGGTCGAAGGTGTCCGTGGGGGCGGGCGGGTCGCCGACGGGGCGGGCGACGTAGGCGGTGCGCAGCCCGACGGCCTGCGCCGCGCGGAGGTCCCAGGCGTGGGCGGCCACCATCAGGAGGCGCTCCGGCGGCCGTCCGGAGACGGCGGTGGCCAGCTCGTAGACGGCGGGGGCCGGCTTGTACGTACGGGCGTCCTCGGCGGACAGGGCCTGGTGCCAGCGCAGTCCCGCGTGGGCGTTGATGCCCAGCAGCGCCGTACGGCTCGCGTTGGAGAGACCGATCAGCGGGAACCGCTCGGCGAGCCGGGCGAGGCCGGTGGCCGTGTCGGGCCAGGGTGGGAGCTCGCGGGCCGAGCGGGCCAGCGCGGCGACGGCGGTCGGGTCGGTGACGCCCGCGGCGTCGGCGACGAGGTGGGCGGCTTCCCGGTCGAGTACGTCGCTGGGCGCGTAGGGGCGCTCGCCGTCGAGCATGCGGCGCTGTTGGCGCTCGATGTGCCGCTGCCACAGCGTCAGGAGCCGCTCGGTCTCGGCTTCGTCATGGGTGGGGGCGAGTCGGCGCAGGCCGGTCCGGAGGCCGCGGGGTTCGTCGACGAGCGTGCCGAGTACGTCGAAGACGAGGGCGTCGATCTGCGGCTGCGGCATGTGCGGGTCTCTCCCGGGCGAGGGGGCGGGCGGCTGTGGTGGCAACGCCCCCGGCCCTGGTGGGGATTCCCGGGCCGGATCGCTCGTGTGGGAGACGCGGGGCGCGGGCATGGCGAAGGACCGGGAAGGCGGCGGGCGGTGCCGCCTTCCCGGTCCGGTTCGTGGTGGACCCACGCTGTCTGTGGTGCTGGCGGCCCGGCGGGGCCGCCGACGGGCGGGGCCGCGCCGTGGCGGCCCCGCGTCGTGCGACTAGCGCAGGCCGCTGTTGATGGCCGACATCAGTTCGCCGTTGGCGGTGTCGCCGCTGAACTCCCAGAAGAACGAGCCGCCGAGCTTCTGGTCCTTCACGTACGACATCTTCCCGTTGATCGTGGCCGGGGTGTCGTAGCTCCACCACTGGGTGCCGCAGTGGGCGTACGCGGTGCCGCCCACGGTGCCGTTGGCCGGGCAGCGGTCCTTGAGGTCCTTGTAGTCCTCGATGCCCGCCTCGTACTTGCCCGGGCCCGCGCCGGTGGCGGTGCCGCCCGGCTCCTTCTGGGTGACGCCGGTCCAGCCGCGGCCGTAGAAGCCGATGCCGAGCAGCAGCTTCTTCGCCGGGATGCCCTTGCCCTTGAGCTTCTGGATGGCCGCGTCGGAGTTGAAGCCCTCCTTCGGGATGCCCGGGTAGGAGGTGAGCGGGGAGTGCGGGGCCGTCGGGCCCTTCGCGTCCCAGGCGCCGAAGAAGTCGTACGTCATGACGTTGTACCAGTCGGCGTACTGGGCGGCGCCGGCGTAGTCCGCGACGTCGAGCTTGCCGCCGTTGGAGCCGTCAGCGGAGATCGCGGCGGTGACCAGGTTGTTGGCGCCGAACTTGTCCCGCATCGCCTTCATCATGGCGGTCATGGAGTTCGGGCCGCTGGTGTCGCAGGTCAGGCCGCAGGCGTTCGGGTACTCCCAGTCCAGGTCGATGCCGTCGAAGACATCGGCCCAACGCGGGTCCTCGACCAGCTTGTAGCAGGAGTCGGCGAAGGCGGCCGGGTTCTTGACCGCGTCACCGAAGCCGCCGGACCAGGTCCAACCGCCGAACGACCACAGCACCTTGATGTGCGGGTACTGGGCCTTGAGCTTGCGGAGCTGGTTGAAGTTGCCGCGCAGCGGCTGGTCCCACGTGTCGGCCTTGCCGTCGACGCTCTGGTCGGCGGTGTACGCCTTCTCGTAGTCGGCGTAGCCGTCACCGATGGTGCACTTGCCGCCCTGGACGTTGCCGAAGGCGTAGTTGATGTGCGTGATCTTCTCGGCCGAGCCCGAGGTCACCAGGTTCTTGACGTGGTAGTTGCGCTGGTAGACGCCCCAGTTGGTGAAGTAGCCCAGCTTCACGGCGTCGCCGACCGGGGGCTCGCCGCCGTTGCCACCGGTGGTACGCACGGTGCGCGCGCCGCTCGCCGCGCCGAGCTGGTCGGCGGTGTCGCGGGCCTTGACGGTGTACGAGTAGTCCGTGCCGGCGGTCAGGCCGGTGTCGGTGTAGCTGGTGCCGGTGACGGTGGCGATCGTCGTGCCGCCGCGCAGCACGTCGTAGTTCTTGACGCCCTTGTCGTCGGTGGCGGCGGTCCAGCTCAGCTTCACCGAGGTGTTGGTGATCTCGCTGGCGGAGGGGATGCCAGGAGCGCTCGGCGGGGTGTCGCCGGGCTGCGTGCTGCCGTCACAGGGGCCGCCGTTGAGCTTACAGCCGGTCGGCGCGCCGCCGCCGGTGCCGTTGAAGCCGAAGGTGACGCTGGCGCCGGGGGCCAACGTGCCGTTCCAGCTCAGGTTCTTGGCGGTGTAGTGGTTGCCGGAGCCGGTGATGGTGGCGTCCCAGCCGGAGCCGACGGTGGTGCCGGAGGGGACGTCCCACTCGACGGTCCAGCTGTTCAGCGTGGTGTCACCCGTGTTCTTGACGGTCCAGCGGCCCTCGTAGCCGCTGCCCCAGTCGGCCGCCTTCACGTAGGTGGCGGTGGCGGACTCGGCGGCCTGGGCGGGAGAGGCCAGGCCGACGAGCGCGGCGAAGGGGAGCGCGAGCGCGACGAGCGCCGCGGTGGTTCTGTGCCGGGTATGCCGGATGCGTCTGACGATTCCTGATCTCACTGCAGGGGCTCCTGGATACTCGGGTCCGGATGGGGGGTCGTCCGGATATCGGGCTGAGATCTTCGCGAAACGTGCGCCGCCCGGTAAGCCGTCATTGTCATGACACGCTCACCAAAGATGTGAAGGGAGCGTAAGGAGGTCTGGACCACTGGGTCAATAGGTCTGGACCAAAGTGAGATTGGAGGATTCCGGTTACGGCCGTCGCGGGGGAGCGCTCACGCCCCACTCCTGCGCCAGTACCGCGGCCTGCACCCGGCTGCGCAGCTCCAGTTTCGCCAGCAACCGGCTCACGTGCGTCTTCACCGTAGCCTCCGCCATCGTCAGGCGGGTGGCGATCTCCGCGTTCGACAGCCCCTCGCCGAGCGCGCCCAACACCTCGCGCTCCCGCCGGGTCAGCGTCTCCAGGAGGTCGGTGCCGGGCCCGCTGACCGGCTCGGGCGGCCGCACCCGGCCGAACTCGTGGATCAGCCGCCGGGTCACCGCCGGGGCGATCAGTCCCTCGCCACGGGCCACCGTGCGTACCGCGGCCAGGAGTTCGGTCGCCTCGCTGTCCTTGAGGAGGAAGCCCGCCGCGCCCGCGCGCAGCGCGCCGAACACGTACTCGTCCAGGTCGAAGGTGGTCAGGACGAGCACGTCGGCCAGGCCGTCGGCGACGATCTGGCCGGTGGCCGAGACGCCGTCAAGGCGTGGCATCTGCACGTCCATCAGCACCACGTCGGGGCGCAGCTCGCGGGCCAGGGCCACGGCCTGTTCGCCGTCGGCCGCCTCGCCGACCACCCGCAGGTCGGGTGCGGACCGCAGGATCAGCACCAGGCCGGCGCGTACGGAGGTCTGGTCCTCTGCCACCAACACCCGGACGGGCTCGGCGGCATCCGCGTCGGCACCCGTGGCGGTCGCCGACCCGGTACCCGTGGCGGTCCTGGGGTCGGCGACCGCGCCGGCGGTGGGCCCGGGGGCGCCCGTCGGGGCTGGCCGACCGGTCGCCCCCGTGGGGTCCGTCGGCGCCGTCGTGGCGGGTGCGTCGCTGGGTTGGGTCATGGGCGTGTCTCCTCGTCCACCGGCAGTACGGCCCGTACTCGCCAGATCCTGTCCCGGCCGGCCGACTCCGGGCCCGCCTCGAACTCGCCGCCGAGCAGCGTCGCGCGCTCGCGCATGCCGACCAACCCGGTGCCGGAGCCCGGCGCGCGGGGGCCGCCACGGTCGCCCAGCGGGCTGACCACCTCGACCCGCAGTGCCCCGCGCTCCGCGCGGCTCAGCCGCACGCGCACCTGGCCGGGGCCGGCGTGCTTGAGCGCGTTCGTCACCGCCTCCTGCACGATGCGGTACGCGGCCAGCTCGACCGGCGCGGGCAGGGCGCGCGCGTCCGCGCCGGCGGCCGGCGCGGCGTCCGCCCCGGCGTTCGGAGCGAGGCCCGGGGCGGCGCTCGACCCGGTGCGCTCGGCGGTGGGCGCAGGGAGGTCGGCGGCCGGAAGGGGGCCGGCGGCCGGCGAGAGGTCGGCGGTCGTGGGGCGGGCGGCGTCGGGGTCGGCGGCGCGTGCCGGGTCGGGTCCGGCCTGTTCGGACCGTGTCGGGTCGGGGCGCGCCGGGTCCGCCCCGCGTTCGTCGTGGAGCGCGAACGACAGGTCGTTGTCCGCGCCGATCCGCTCGGCCCGGGCGAGCAGTGTCGACAGGCCGTCGAGGGTGGGTACGGCGGTGGGTTCCGCGTCACCGCTGGCGTCGCGCAGCAGCCCGATCAGCCGACGCATTTCGGCCAGCCCCTGCACGCTGTTCTCGCGGATCACGCCGAGCGCCTCGTGGGTCGCCTTGGGGTCGCCGAGCGAGAGGGCGGCCGTGGAGTGGATGGCGATGGCCGACAGGTGGCCGGCGACCATGTCGTGCAGTTCGCGGGCCATCCGGGCGCGCTCGGCGGCGACGGCCTCGCGGCGGTCGAGCTCGGCGAGGAGCGCGGTGCGCTCGGCTTCGAGGCGGGCCGCCTGGGCGGCCTCGCGGTGCGTGCGGATGATCGCGCCGGTCCAGGCGGGGACGATGGTGATCATCGCGGTGGCGAAGCCGAGCAGCAGGGCGGCCGAGTCCCGGAAGCCGACGAGGGTGCCGACCGTGATCAGCGCCGTGATCAGGTAGCAGTCGCGCGGGATGCGGCGGGCCGCCTGCGGCGAGCCGTACAGCACGGCCGCGTACACCAGGTCCGTGAACATCAGCACCGTGGTCACCAGCGTGCCACCGAGGATGTCGAGCGCGAGGGCGCAGGTGGCGATGGTGAGGCCGAGCTGCGGGGCCGTACGCCGCAGCAACTCGGCCCCGGACATCACGAACAGCGCCACCAGCGACAGCCAACCCGGCAGCCCGTAGGCGGCGGGGCTGTTGCGCAGGTCGAGCGCGTAGAGCAGGAGCCCGCAGAGCAGCCCGCCGACGCTGAACAGCACGTCGTGCTCGTGCGGGCGGAACGGGGACCGGCTGCGGGGCATGTCTCCATCACAACACGCAGGTCACCGGCCCGGCGTCCGCTGACGGTCGCGGGTGCGGCCGGGGCGGGTACATCGAAGGATGCAGCGCCCTCTCGTCAGCGGCGACGACGCGCGCGGCCCGGCGGGCGGGGAGTCTGGGGGAGTGGCCCGGGATCACGTCACCGGGCCCTGAGACCGGAAAAGGAGGTCGCTGCCGTGATCGTCACGATGATCGTCATCGCCGAGGTCGGCTTCTGGGTACTGCTGGTCGGCGGCCTGAGCGTGCGCTACCTGCTGCGGCGGCCGCGCGCCGGGGCCGCGATCCTGATGTGCGAGCCGGTGCTCGAACTCATGCTGCTCGTCGCCACGGTGATCGACCTGCGCAACGGCGCCACCGCGGGTACCAGGCACGGCCTGGCCGCCCTGTACATCGGCTTCTCCGTCGCCTACGGCCACTACACGATGAAGTGGGCCGACCGGCAGTTCGCGTACCGCTTCGCGGGCGGGCCGAAGCCGGTCAAGCCGCCGAAGTACGGAATGGCGCGGGCCGCGCACGAGTGGAAGATGTGGCTGCGCACGGCGCTGGGCGCGGGCATCGCGGCCGGGCTGCTCCAACTGGCTGTCTGGTACGTCGACGACCCGGACCGCACGGCGGCCCTGCGCGACACGCAGGCGCCGATGGGCATGGTGGTCGGCATCTGGCTGCTGGTCGCGCTGTCGTACACGCTGTGGCCGAAAAAGGACCCCGCGGGTCCGGCCGGCAGCGCCCCCGACGGTCCCGTCGACGGTGCCCCCGAGGGCGCGGCCGGCAACAGCGGCGGCGGTGGTTACGGCGTCGACGCCGAGCCCGGCGTCGAGCGGCGCCCCGCCTGGCAGCAGGCGGTCGAGCGCGCGACGCACCGCGACCGCTGAGCGGCCGGCCGCCCGGCCGCTGGGCCCGCCCGGCGCGACGGTGGGGCGGCGGGAGCGCGATCCGCCCCGCCCCGACCGGTGCCCATCAGCCGCCCCGCCCCGTACGGCCCCTCGCCCGCGCCCCGTCCGCTACGGCCCTCCCCCGGGGCTCGCGGGGCGCGCGGGGCCGTGGGGCGGGGCCCTCAGCGTTCGCCGCCGGGGACCCAGAGCACGTCGCCGGTCTCCTTGTTCGCGGTGCGGGCCAGGATGAACAGCAGGTCGGAGAGGCGGTTGAGGTACGTCGCGGTGAGCGGGTTCATGCTGCCGCCCTCATCGGCGACGCCGTGTTCCTCGATCGCCGCCCAGGTGGAGCGCTCCGCGCGCCGCACCACCGTGCACGCCTGGTGCAGCAGCGCGGCGCCCGGCGTGCCGCCCGGCAGGATGAAGCTGCGCAACTTGTCGAGGTCGGCCAGGAAGGTGTCGCAGTCCGCCTCCAACTGGTCGATGTAGGACTGCTCGACCCGCAGCGGCGGGAACTCCGGGTTCTCCACGACCGGTGTGGACAGGTCGGCGCCCACGTCGAAGAGGTCGTTCTGGACGCGTACGAGTACGCGTACCAGCTCGGCGGGGAGCGAGCCGAGGGCGATGGCCACGCCGATGGCGGCGTTGGCCTCGTTGGCGTCGGCGTAGGCCGCGATGCGGACGTCGGTCTTGGCGGTGCGGCTCATGTCGCCGAGCGCGGTCGTGCCCTTGTCGCCGGTGCGGGTGTAGATGCGCGTCAGATTGACCATGGGGCGAGCCTAACCACCGGTCAGGCGCCGGCGGAGGTGAACACCCGGGTGCCGATGGTCACGGCGATGACCGAGAGGGCGGCGCCCACCAGCGTCCCGTAGAGCATCTGCGAGCTGACGAAGTCGCCGACGAACGCCGCCCGCACCGCGTCCACCAGATAGCGGAACGGTATGAGGTGGGAGAGCACGTCCAGCCAGCCCGGGGCCAGCGTCATCGGCAGCATCAGCCCGGACAGCAGCATCGCGGGCATGGTCAGCGCGTTGATGGTGGGCCCGAACTCCTGCGGCGTGTTGACCCTGAGGGCCAACGCGTACGACAGCGAGGCCAGCGACACGGTCAGCAGGGCCACGAACGCCAGGCCGATCAGCACGCCGCCGACCGGTGCGCGCAGCCCCATCACCAGCGCGGCGAGCACCAGCAGCACGGCCTGGAAGACGAACACGGCCGCGTCCCGCAGCACCCGGCCGAGCAGCAGCGCGAGCCGGCTCACCGGCGTCACCCGCATCCGCTCCAGCACGCCGCTCTGCTTCTCGATGAGCACCGCGAAGCCGGCGAACGAGGCGCCGAAGAGGCCGAGTTGGAGCAGCAGTCCGGGTACGAGCACCTGCCAGGAGTCGCCCTTGGAGCCCAGCGGCAGGTCGGTGAGCAGCGGGCCGAAGAAGAGGAGGTAGAGCAGCGGCATCAGGATGCCGAAGAGCATCTGGAACCGGGAACGCAGGGTCTGTCGGGCGTACCGGCTGAAGATCAACGCGGTGTCCGAGCACAGGGCGGACAGGGTGGCGGCCATGGGTGGGCGCTCCTCGCGGAGGTGAGGTGGGTCGGGTGCGGGCCGGCCGGGGTCGATGGGCGGACCGGGTCAGGTGGGCCGGCCGGGTTCAGATGGGCCAGGTGGCTCAGGTGGCTCAGGTGGGGCCAGAGGGGCCAGACGGCTCAGGCAGGTCGGGCGGGCCAGGCGGCTCAGGTGGGGCCAGGCGGCTCAGGCGGTGGTGGAGGCCGTCGCCGTGGGGAGGTCGGGGGCGTCGGGGGCGATGCCGTGCCCGGTGATGGCCAGGAAGGTGTCCTGGAGCGTGGCGTCGGGCGAGCCCGTGTGGCGCTGCTTGAGGTCGCGTGGGGTGCCGTCGGCCACCACCACGCCACGGTCCACGATGACCAGCCGGTCGGCGAGCGCGTCGGCCTCGTCCAGGTAGTGCGTGGTGAGGACGACGGTGGTGCCGTGCTCCGTACGCACCCGGCGCACCAGCTCCCACAGGTCGGCGCGGCTGCCGGGGTCGAGACCGGTCGTCGGCTCGTCCAGGAAGAGCACCGCCGGCCGGTGCGTGAGGCCCATCGCGATGTCCAGGCGTCGCCGCTGCCCGCCGGAGAGGGCGCCGGCCTTGCGGTCGAGCAGGTCGGTGAGGCCCAGGTCGGCGGCCAACTCGGCGGCCCGCGCGACCGCTTCGGCCCGGGGCAGACGGTAGAGCCGGCCCTGGGTGACCAGTTCCTCGCGGACCGTCAGGTTCGGATCGACGCCACCCGACTGGGCGATGTATCCGCTCGCGCGCCGTACTCCGGCCGGGTCGCGGACCAGGTCGCGGCCGGCGACGGTGGCGGCGCCGCCGGTGGGCGGCAGGAGCGTGGTGAGCATGCGCAGCGTGGTGGTCTTGCCGGCGCCGTTGGGCCCGAGGAGGCCGACGATCTCGCCGGGGCTCACGGTCAGGTCGATGCCCCGTACGGCCGCCACCGGGCCCTTGGGGGTGGTGAACGTCCGGGCGAGGCCGACCGTGCTGATGATTGCCATGCCCACAGAAAAACAGAGTCCCTTAAATTTTGCAATCACTCCAAGTTTGGTGAGTATCCAGCCAGGCTTACGATGGGGGCATGGCTGAGGGGCTCAGGGAGCGGAAGAAGCGGCAGACGCGGCAGCACATCTCGGACGTGGCCACCGGGCTCTTCCTGGAGCGCGGCTTCGACGCGGTGACCATCGCGGAGATCGCCGACGCGGCGAACGTGTCGGTCAACACCGTCTACAACTACTTCCCGGCCAAGGAGGACCTGTTCTTCGACCGCGGCGCGGGCGTGGTGGACCGGCTGCCGCGCTACGTGCGCGGTCGCGAGGTGGGGGAGTCCGCCGCGCGCAGCGTGCTGCGCCAGTTCACGGTGGAGGTCGAGACCGCCTCGCCCGCCATCGGGCTGTTCACCGGCTACAGCCAGTTCATGCGGGTCATCCAGGACGCCCACGCCCTCAAGGCGCGGCTTTGGTACCTCCAGCAGGAGGTGGTCGAGGAGGTGGAGAACGTCCTGCGCGAGGAGACCGGCGCCACCGCCGACGACCCGCTGCCGGCGCTGGTGGGCGGTCAGCTCGCCTGGGTGCAGGGCACCCTGATGGGCTTCGTCGGCCGCCGGATGATGGCCGGCGGCGAGGTCGCCGAGGTCTCGCGCGAGGCGCTCGGCCTGCTGGACGAGATGGAGGACCTGCTGAGCGAGCGCGTCCTCAACTACGCGGTGCGCCCGGCTCCGTGACCGCCGGCGGTGTGAGGTCCGTCATGTGAGACGTGACGCGCATCTCTTCCCCTGCCCCCGGGGCCCTGACGCCCGCTAAGGTCCGCCTCAAAGCCGAAAAATCCAGTGTGGTGGGGGCGCCGTGGCCCCCGGCAGGTAAGGGAGACGCAGTGGCCAAGAAGCTCGCCGTCATCGGGGCCGGACTGATGGGGTCCGGTATCGCTCAGGTCTCGGCCCAGGCGGGCTGGGACGTCGTTCTGCGCGACGTGACGGACGCCGCTCTGGCGCGCGGCAAGGACGGCATCGAGGCGTCGTACGCGAAGTTCGTCTCCAAGGGCAAGCTGACGGCCGAGGACGCCGAGCGGGCGCTGGCCCGCATCACCACCACCACCGACCTGGACGCCGCCGCCGACGCGGACATCGTGGTCGAGGCCGTCTTCGAGAAGATCGAGGTCAAGCGCGAGATCTTCGCGACCCTCGACGGCCTGGTGGGGGACGAGACGATCCTCGCCTCCAACACCTCGGCCATCCCGATCACCAAGATCGCCGCGGCGACCTCGCGCCCGGAGCGGGTCGTGGGCACCCACTTCTTCTCCCCGGTCCCGCTGATGGCGCTGTGCGAACTCGTACGCGGCTACAAGACCAGCGACGAAACCCTCGCCGCCGCCCGCGAGTTCGCCGAGGGCATCGGCAAGACCTGCGTGGTCGTCAACCGCGACGTGGCCGGCTTCGTCACCACCCGCCTCATCTCGGCGCTCGTCGTCGAGGCGGCCAAGTTGTACGAGTCCGGCGTGGCCAGCGCCGAGGACATCGACATCGCCTGCAAGCTCGGCTTCGGCCACGCGATGGGACCGCTGGCCACCGCCGACCTCACCGGCGTGGACATCCTGTTGCACGCCACCGACAACATCTACACCGAGTCGCAGGACGAGAAGTTCGCCCCGCCGGAGATCATGCGCCGCATGGTCGACGCGGGCGACATCGGCCGCAAGAGCGGCCGGGGCTTCTACCCGCACGACTGACCCGCCGCCGGCCCGCGCGCCGGTCCCGACACGCTGTGCGAGGTGTCGAGCCGCGCGCGGGTGGGCAGTTGGCCTTCCACGCACACGGGCGCCGCGCCCCCGGGAAGCGGCGCCCGCCGTGCCATCGACAACCACAGACAGGCCCGCACCCCATGGGCCCACTCCATGGGGTGAATTCGGTATCGGTTCGCTTACGGGCGGCAACTTTGCCGTATGAGAGGCAGTCAGTTGTGTAGATATACGACCACAACGACGCACCATCGGGGAGCGCATATGCACATCAAGGGCGACCACGCCGAGCTGGTCGTCGGGGGCCGACTCGACATCCGCAGCGCGGCGGACGCCCGTACGGCCTTCCACACCGCCGTGGACGGCGGTGGCGGAGACCTCGTGCTGGACCTCTCCGGACTCGACGCCTGGGACGCCACCGGGCTCGGCGTCATCATGGGCGCCCACCGCAGGGCCGGCCGCGTCGGCCGGCGCCTGGTGCTGCGCGGCGTGCCGCCCCAGATGCAGCGCCTCCTGGTCGCCACCCGACTGCACCGCATCCTGGCCATCGAGGGCGGCCTGGAAGTCGAATCCCTGCCCCGGGTGTGAGGCGGCGGGCTCCGCGCCCCCGCCCCCGGCGCGGCCGGCTTCGGGGCCGCGGCCGTGAGCGGCCGCGCGCCGGCTCGCCCGCCGGGTCGGCGCGGCACCGGCGGGTCAGCGATACTGGGCACAGGTCCGACGTTCGGCGAGCGCCGCTGACCATGCCAGGCGGACACCGGACGGCCGCGCCGGCCGGAGCGCCCGCCCGAAACCGGCACGCGCGGACCAGCCCGCTGACCACACGGCACGCAGCTCTGGGGGGCTTTCACCATGGACCCGACGCACCGCGGGCCGCACGAGCACGGTCACGACGCTCCGGACGCCGCCACCGGCGGCCCACGGCGCACGCCACACCGAGGCCCGCAACCGCCCGCCATCGGCCCCCACGACCGCGACCGCGCCGGGGCGTCGTCGACGCCGTCGCCCGGCATCGCCCGCACCGCCCAGCTCACCTCCGGCGACTACCTGCTGACCGTCAACCCCATCGACGGCAGCGAGATCGAGCAGTGCCCACCGGGCAGCCCGCACCGATCGACCGCGCCGCGCCGCCACACCCGTGAGGAGCGCGCCGAACTGCGCCGCGCCCAGGCCGTCGCGCGCTCCACCGTGACCGCCGGCTCAGGTGCCATCGCCGCCGGCACCGCCCACCGCGAGCTGCCGCTGCTGGACCGCGAGGAGGAACGGGACCGGCTGATACGGCTGTTGACCCGCGGCCGTTCCGTACGGCTGACCGCCCCGTCGGGCGCCGGGCGCAGCGCGCTGCTCGACGCGGTCGCCGACGGCTGCGGCAACCTCGCCCCGGACGGCGTGATCCGCCTCTCCGGCTACCACCGCACGCCCACCGACCTGCTGCACGCCCTGTGCGCCACCGTCTACCGGATGCCCACGCACCGCCCGGACCGGGCCGAGCTGTTGGAGCTGGCGCGGGACATCGGGGCCGTGGTCATCGTGGACGACATCGAGTTCGACGGGCCGACGCTCGACGACTTCCTCGACGCCACGCCCGAGTGCGCCTTCCTGATATCGGCCACGCCGGAGGTGTCGGCCCCGTCCCCGGGCGCCTACCTGGAGGAGGTCGCGCTCGGCGGCCTCAGCCGGGCCGCCTGCATGGAGCTGCTGGGCCGTCTCGTGCGCCGGCCGCCCACCGACGAGGAGGCGGCCTGGGCGGCGGACCTGTGGTTCGAGTCCGAGGGGCTGCCGCTGCGGTTCGTACAGGCCGCGGCGCTGCTGCGGGGCCGCGACCAGGCGGCCGGCCGGCCCGCCGAGCCGGCGGCCGACCCGACCGCCGAGCCGGGGCCCGGCGCCACGGGGCCGGACGGGGACGCGAACGCCGCCGTAGAGGCCCACCCCGACACCGACCCGGACCCCGCCACCGCCGCGCCGCGCGTCCCCACCCTCACCGAGGGCGTGGCCCCGGCGGCGTTGCTGGCCGACCTGGTCAGCGCGCCGGCCCGGGAGACCCTGCGGTACGCGCTGGCCCTGGGCGGGGAGTGCCCGCACCCGGCCCACCTGCCCGCGCTCATCGGCGACCCGGGGGCCGACGCCGCCGTCGCCGAACTCATCGGCTGCGGCCTGGTCACCCCCGCCGGCGACCACTACCGGCTGGTCACCGGCGTCGCCGCGCAGCTCACGGCGGCCGGCCTCGCCGACGACGCGGCGGCCCGCGCCCTCACCGTGGCCCAGCACTACGCCTGGTGGGCCGGCCACCCCTCGGTGGCCGCCAGCCGGGCGACGGAGGAGGCGGACGCCATCCTCGGCGCGCTCGGCGCGCTGGTCGCCGCCCGCGCCGGTGCCCGTGGCACCTCGGAGGCGCCGCCGGCGGCCGGGGACGGCGGCGGGCAGCGCGTGGGGCAGCTCAGCGCGGCCGTGCTGCTGGCGCGGACCGCGGCCCCGGCGTTCGCGGCCGGGCTCGGCTGGGGCGCCTGGGAGCGCTGTCTGCGGTACGGCCAGGAGGCCGCCAGGCTCGCCGGCGAGGTGGCCGAAGAGGCGTACTTCCATCACGAGTTGGGCGTGCTCGCCCTGTGCACGGGCCAACTCGACCGGGCCCGCGCGGAGCTTGAGGCGTCCATCTCGCTGCGCGGGGTGCTCGCCGACCGGCGCGGGGCCGTCGCCGGCCGCCGGGCCCTGGCCCTGGTCGTGGACCGCACCGGCATCTCGGCACCCGGCGGCCTGGACACCCTCGGCGAACTCACGGAGGGCGAGGGCGGCGCCGCCGCGCCGGCCGCCGGCGAGGCGGTGGGCGGTGACGCGAGCCCGACCGACACGACCGTGATCGTCCCGCGCCAGGACGCGGACGACACGCTGCGCAATCCGGCGGTGGCCCCGGCCACCGGCGGGGGCGACCGCACGGGCGGCACGCGCGGCGGCTGGCGGGCGTCGGTGCGCAAGCTGCCCCTGCTGGTCGGGGCGCGCCGGAACGCGGCGGCCGTCGGCGCCGGCGTGGCCCTGGTGGCCGTCCTCGGAACGGTCGTCACGCTCGGCGCCACCTCGGGCGGCGACGAGTCGCCGGAGCGCGTCACGCCCCGGCACAGCACGCCCCTGCGCGACGAGGGCGACGAGGAGCGTGCCGCCGACGAGCCGCGCCGTGACACCGGCCCGAGCACCACCGGCCCCGGCGCGACCACCGGCCCGGGCGCCTCTGGCGCGCCGAGCCCGTCGGGCTCCACCGGCGCCGGCCAGTCCCCGGGCGCCTCGCCCTCCGACGGCGGCCCGACCACGGGTGGCCCGTCACCGACGGGTGACCCCACGGACGGCACGCCCACCGACCCCTCGACCCGGCCCACCAACCCGACGACCCGCCCCACGAACCCGCCCAGCACCAGGCCGACGGACCCGCCCACCACCAGGCCGACGGACCCGCCGACCGACCCGCCGACCGAGCCGACGGACCCGCCGAGCACGGCCCCCACCACGGTGGACCCGCCGCAGTCGCCGACCCAGATCACCAGCGACCCCGGCACCGGGTCCCCGGCCACCGACCCGACCAACCCGAGGGTCTGACCGGCGGGGGAGCGGGGTTCCGGGCCCGCGCGCGCGAGCGGCCCGGCGCGAGGAGTGCGCCGGGCCGCTCGGCCGTACGGGACGCGGAGCCGGTCCGCGGGGTGCCTAGAACAGGCGCAGTTTGTCGTCCTCGATGCCGCGCAGCGCGTCGTAGTCGAGGATGACGCAGCCGATGCCACGGTCGGTGGCGAGCACGCGGGCCTGCGGCCGGATCTCCTGGGCCGCGAAGACGCCCTTGACCGGGGCCAGGTGCGGGTCGCGGTTGAGGAGTTCGAGGTAGCGGGTGAGCTGCTCGACGCCGTCGATCTCGCCGCGCCGCTTGATCTCCACGGCCACCGTCCCGCCGTCGCCGTCCCGGCACAGGATGTCCACGGGGCCGATGGCGGTGGGGTATTCGCGCCGAATCAGGGTGTAGCCGCTGCCGAGGGTTTCGATGCGGTCGGCCAGCAGCTCCTGGATGTGCGCCTCGACCCCGTCCTTGATCAGGCCCGGGTCCACGCCCAGCTCGTGCGAGGAGTCGTGCACCACCTCCTCCATGGTGATGATGAGCTTCTCGCCCCCCTTGTTCACCACGGTCCACACGTTGTCCTCGCCCTCCTTGAGGGTGCAGGGCGGAGACATCCAGTTGAGGGGTTTGTAGGCCCGGTCGTCCGCGTGGATGGACACGCTGCCGTCGGCCTTGACCAGGATCAGCCGGAGCGCGGAGGGGAGGTGAGCAGTGAGCCGGCCCGCGTAGTCAACGGAGCAGCGGGCAATGACGAGACGCATGGTCGGCAACGCTACTCGACGCCGCCCCGTCCACGCGATTCGTCCCCGACCGGCCCCTTTCCCCGTTGGCTGGTAGTGAGTGCAACGTCCTGGTGCGGGCACGGTGGCCCGAACTACCGTTGAAGCAGTGGGTCGCCGCACGAGTACGCTGCGTCGCGGCTCCCGCCCTCATCCGCCAGGCCCCGACCCCGGGGTCACGAGAGGAGAACCCATGTCGCTCGACGTCTCACCGGCCCTGCTCGAACAGGCCGAGCGAGGCGAGGTCGACGAAGCGGAATTCGTCGACTGCGTCCGGACCTCCCTGCCGTACGCCTGGGAGATGGTCAGCTCTTTGGTGGCCCAACTCAAGGTGGACGGCGGTGAGTTCGCCGACAACCAGGTGCCGCCGCCGGACGAGCAGGCGCGTGGGCAACTGCTGCGCGCGCTCGCCAGCGACGCGATACGCGGCTCGCTGGAGCGGCACTTCGGGGTTCGGCTGGCGTTCCAGAACTGCCACCGGGTCGCGGTCTTCCCACTCGACCCGTCCGCCGACGACCGCCTCGCCCGCTTCACCTCCGTCCGGGGACAGCTCCTGAACCAGTCCCCGGAGTTGCGCGACTGCTGATGCGCTGTCGCGGCCGCCCCGCAGGCGCACGGTGCTCGACCGGTGCGGGGCGGCGAACCCCCTCTGCCCGCGACGCGTACGGGGCGCGCGCCCTTCGGGCCGCGAGCCGGCCGGGAAGGCCCGGGCCGGGCCGAGGAGGCCGCGGGGGCGCGGCCACCGTCGGCCGTGGCGCGGCGCGGCGTCAGCTACAGCGCGGCAGTACCTCCTCGCCGAGGCGCCGCACGTTCTCCTCCGTGCCGGTCAACTCGCCACAGCCCTCGACCAGGAAGGCGAACCGCTCGATGCCGGTGCGCTCGGCGCTGGCCGCGAGCAGGTCGGCGCACAGCGCGGGCGGGCCCACCGGGTGCAGCGAGCACAGCAGCTCCGTGTAGGCCCGCGGGTCGCGCATGGCCCGCTGCCGCCCGTCCACCGTCACGTACGCCCCAAGGCCCCGCCGCAACCAGCCCGGCATCGCCTTGCGCAGCGACTCGGCGGCGTCCTCGCGGGTGTCGGCGATCTGCATCACGCCGGTGGAGACGTGCGGGGCAGCCGCGACGGTCTCCGGCGGGTGGCCGGCGGCGAGCGCCGTCGCGCGCCACAGCGCGACCATCTCCGCCTTCTCGTCGTCCCCGCAGTGCATCCCGAGCAGCATGGGCAACCCCCGCTCGGCGGCCAGCCGGACGCCGCGCGGCGACACGCACGCGACGATCACCGGAGGCCCGTCCACGGGCTCACCGTCCAGGAACTCGTCCGCCCGCGGTACGACGGGCACCTCACGAAAGGCGTACCGCTCGCCGGCCGCGCCGACGGACGGCTCCCGCAACCAGCGCAGCAGCAGGTCAAGCGATTCGGGGAAGTCCTCCTCGTACGCCCCGAGGCCGGTCCCGAACACCTCCAGGTCGACCCAGGGCCCGCCGCGCCCCACGCCCAGCGTGAACCGGCCACCCGTGGTGAGGTGCAGCAGCGCCGCCTGCTCACCCAGCGCGACCGGATGCGTCGTGGACAGGACGCTCACCGCGGTGCCGACGCCGATCCGGCGGGTGCGCCCGAGCACCAGCGCGGCGAGCGTGGTGGCGGACGGGCAGACGCCGTACGGAATGAAGTGGTGCTCGGCCAGCCAGACCGCGTCCAGCCCCGACTCCTCCGCGACCTCGGCGGTCCGCACCGCCCTGCGAAGTGCTTCCCCCTGCCCCTGGCCCGGGAACTGTCCGGCCAGGACGAATGCTCCAACGCGCATCGCTCTGCCTCCTCTTGCAGCCTCGCGACCGACGTGGCCCCCCGAAGGCATTAACGCCTGTCACGTGCCAAGGGCACGGCTTGGCAAGAATTTTTCATGATGATCAGGAGATGTGGCGATGCGCTGATTGTCGCCGGCTCCCACGACGGTGACGACAGCCCTTACGCTGGTAACGGTCCGTAGTCCCCGCCGAAACCACGAGGTGCCCCGTGTCCCCTCGCCGAAACCGCCCCCGAGGCGGCGAGAAGTCAGCAGAGCACTCCCCCTGGATGTCCACGGGTGGGGAGCGGACGGAGAGTTGGCAGGGGGAGGAGTGGTTGGTGCGGTCGGTGGTGGGCAGCGCCGCCGGCAAGTACTACCGCTGCCCCGGCTGCGACCAGGAGATCCCGCCCGGCGTCGGCCACCTCGTCGCCTGGCAGAGCTACGCGGGCGTGGACGACCGACGGCACTGGCACCGGGGCTGCTGGAACGCGCGAGACCGCCGGAGCGCGAAGCTCCAGCGGTCTCGTAACGCGCCGCGCTACTGACGCGCGCGGCGACTGCGCGGACGGTCGGCGCCGGGGCGCCGGGACGCGGACGGTCGGCGCCGCGGCCCGGGCGGGGCGTCAGACGTCCCGCTTCTCCAGCACGCTGAACGCGGCGGCCAGGGTCGCGCCCGTGACGACCAGGATGATCAGCAGCGGGTCCCAGCCGGAGGGCCCGGAGTCCACCACCGTGTTGCTGAACATGATGCCGAGCTGGCTGGGCACCGAGTACTCGAACATCGCCTCGCGCACGTCCTCCAGCGCGTCACCGCGCATGAACAGCGCCAGCACCAGCGGCAGCAGCACCACGCCGATCATGATGGTGATCGCGCCCGCGGAGTGCCGCAGCATCGAGCCGACGCTCAGCGCGAGCAGCCCGAGCAGGGCCACGTACAGGCTGACGCCCACCGTCGCCTTGAACCAGGCCCCGCCGTCCGTCTCGCCCGCGCCCGGGTTGCCGCTCAGCATGCTGTCGCCGATGAAGCCGACGACGGCCGTGCAGACGAGCGTCACCACGAAGGTCAGGGCGAAGAAGACGATCGCCTTGGCCGCCAGCACCCGGCTGCGGCTCGGGCACGCGGTCAGGGTGGTGCGGATCATGCCGGTGCTGTACTCCGACGACACGGTCAGCACGCCGAGCGTGATCACGCACAGCACGCCGAGCAGCATCCCGAAGAAACCGAAGGCCAGCGGGGACTCGCCCTCCAGGTCGGTGTCACCGCTGGCGATGCCGACCGCCGTGAGCAGCCCGATGCCGACCACGAGCGCCACCATCACGGTGAGCGTCCACATCGTCGAGCGCACCGACTTGATCTTGGTCCACTCGGAGGCGAGCGCGTGCCCGATGTGGGTGGGCCGGATCGGGATCGGCGAGGTGTAGCCGGCGTGCGCGAAGCCACCGCCCGCCTGCGGCTGGCCGTGCTGCGGCTGGCCCTGCTGCTGCGGCGGCGCCTGGAGCGTCTGGACCTGCTGGTGCGGGGCCGGCTGCTGCTGCGGGGCGGCGGGGGCCGGGTGCGGCTGCTGAGGGGTGGTCATCGGGCGTCCTCGCTGTCGCGCTTGTTCGGGTCGGCGGGGGTGGCGGGCGGCTGCGCCACGGGGGCGGGCTGCTGGTCCGGCAGGGCTCGCAACTGCGTGGTGCGCGGCGAGGCGGCGGCCGGCGCGGGCCCGGCCGGCGGCTGCCCCGGCTGACCGGCGCCCGGCGCGGCGGCGGGCGGCGCGGCGGCGGGCGGCTGTGCCGCGTACGGCGGCTGGCCAGGCGCGTACGGATGGGGCTGGCCCGGCGCGTGCGCGTGGGGCTGGCCCGGCGCGTACGGGTTCGGCTGGCCCGGGGCCGTGCCGGGGGCCTGCGGCGCGGGCTGGCCCCAGCCCTGCGGGGCGCCGGGCGGCAGCGGCTGGCCCGGCGCGACGGCCTGGAGCCCGGCGCGCGGGTCCTGCGTCGAGCGGTAGTCCACGGCGCCCTGCGTCATGCGCATGTACGCCTCCTCCAGCGACGCCCGGTGCGGGGCCAGCTCCCACAGCCGGATGTCGGCCGCGTGCGCGAGGTCGCTGATGCGCGGCAGGGCGAGACCGGTGACGCGCAGCGCGCCGTCCTGCTCGGGCTGCACCTGGCCACCCGCCTCGGTGAGCGTGGCCACCAGCTTCTCGCGCTGCTGCGGGTCGGTGTCGGGTGTGCGCACCCGGGCGAAGTCGGCGGAGTTGGCCGATATGAAGTCGGTGACGCTCATGTCGGCGAGCAACTGGCCACGGCCGATGACGATCAGGTGGTCGGCGGTGAGCGCCATCTCGCTCATCAGGTGGCTGGAGACGAAGACCGTACGGCCCTCGGAGGCGAGCTGCTTCATCAGGTTGCGCACCCACAGGATGCCCTCCGGGTCGAGGCCGTTGACCGGCTCGTCGAAGAGCAGCACCTGCGGGTCGCCGAGCAGCGCCGCCGCGATGCCAAGGCGCTGGCCCATGCCGAGCGAGAAGCCCTTGGACCGCTTCTTGGCCACGTCCTGGAGCCCGACCACGCCGAGCACCTCGTCCACCCGGCGGGCCGGGATGCCGGAGAGCTGGGCCAGGCTCAGCAGGTGCTGGCGCGCGCTGCGGCCACCGTGCACGGCCTTGGCGTCGAGGAGCGCGCCGACCTGGCGCGGCGCGTTCGGCAGCCGGCGGAACGGATAGCCGCCCACCGTCACCTGACCGGCGGTCGGCGTGTCCAGGCCAAGGATCATGCGCATGGTCGTGGACTTGCCCGAGCCGTTGGGGCCCAGGAAGCCGGTGACGGCGCCCGGCCGCACCTGGAAGGTCAGGTTGTGCACGGCCGTCTTGGCGCCGTAGCGCTTTGTCAGGCCGACTGCCTCGATCAAATCTCCGCCCTCGCCGTCGTCGGGGCGTCAGCCACCTGCCGGCTCGCCCCCGTGAGGGTTAGGAGGATAACTGGGAGCTGACGGTTCCATTCCGCCGCGATCGGCGCGCGCCCCGGGCGGCCCGCGCCGAAACATCCGGCCACGTCCGGCCGCGCCGGGTCTCCGCCTCGGCACCGTCCGTCCCCGTTCGGCGTTCACGCCCCGCGACCGATGCCGGGGACGCCCACACCGCGCGCCGACGTCGGAGACGTCGAAGCCGGGGACGCCGACGCCGTGGCCGGGGTCCGGCGTCGCTCAGGCGTCCCGCTTCTTCAGCGCCAGCGCGCCGCCGATCAGCGCCGCGGCGACCCAGGCAGCCATGATCGCGAGTCCGCCCCACGGCCCGTACGGGGCGTCGTCGTCGGTCCGCACCACCTGCATGATCCGCGAACCCGCCTGGTCGGGCAGGTACCGCCCGACCTTCTCGGTGGCCGGGACGTTGCCCAGGATGTTGGAGATCAGGAAGAAGAACGGCATCAGGATGCCGAGCGAGACCATCGGGCTGCGCAGCATCGCGGTGACGCCCATGGCGAACATGGTGATGAGGGTCATGTACAGCGCGCTGCCGATCATCGCCCGCAGCACGCCCGAGTCGCCGATCGACGCCTTGTGCTCGCCGAGCATGGCCTGGCCCGCGTAGAAGCTGGCGAAGCTGATCACCAGGCCGGCCACGAAGGCCAGCAGCGTGGCGACGGTGATCTTGCTGGCCAGGAACGTCATGCGCTGCGGCACCGCCGCCAGCGAGGTGCGGATCATGCCGGTGCTGTACTCGTTGGAGACCACGAGCACGCCGAAGACGATCAGCGCGAGCTGGCCGAGGCCGATGCCGGCGAAGCTGATCAGCGTCGGGTCGAACTCCAGCTTCTCGCGCGGCGACATGTCGCCGTATTCCTTCTTGCTCAGCGCGCTGAGCAGCATGCTCAGCGCCACCGTGACCACCAGCGCCAGCGCGAGGGTCCACCCGGTGGACTGCACCGACCTGATCTTGGTCCATTCGGACCTGAGTACCTGCGTCGCGACCGCCATCGTCAGGAGCCCTTCTTCCGCTGCCAGTCGGCTCCCCAGCCGCCCTGCTGCCTACCCTGTCCGGGCTGGCCCGCCTGCCCCTGCTGCCCGGGCCCGCCCGGCTGGCCCGGCGGCGGCTCCTGGGGCGGATAGGCCCGCGGCGGATACCCACCGCCACCCGGCGGCACGGCACCCGGCGGCACCGCGCCCGGCGCGGCCCCGCCGTACGGAGCGCCCGCGGCCAGCGGGTGCGCCCCCGCCGGCCCCGCGTGCGCGTGGTACTCCACCGACTCGGCCGTGAGCTGCATGAACGCCTCTTCGAGCGAGGCCTGCTGCGGGCTCAGCTCGTGCAGCACCACCTGGTGCCGCGCGGCCAGCTCGCCGAGCTGCGCCGCGTTCGCCCCGTCCACCTCAAGCGCGCCGTCGGGCGCGACCAGCGCCGTGTGCCCCACCGAGGCCAGCGCCTCGCGCATCCGCTCGTGGTCGGGCGTGCGCACCCGCACGTACGAGCGCGAGTTCTGCGCGATGAACTCCGCCATCGAGGTGTCCGCCATCAACTTGCCCTGCCCGATGACCACCAAGTGGTCGGCGGTCAGGGCCATCTCGCTCATCAGGTGGCTGGAGACGAACACCGTACGACCCTGACTGGCCAGGTTCTTCATCAGGTTGCGGATCCAGTGGATGCCCTCGGGGTCGAGCCCGTTGACCGGCTCGTCGAACATCAGGATCTCGGGGTCGCCCAGCAGGGCCCCCGCGATACCGAGCCGCTGGCCCATGCCGAGCGAGAAGCCCTTGGAACGCTTCTTCGCGACCGACGACAGGCCGACGGTGTCGAGCACCTCGCTGACCCGGCTCGTCGGGATGCCGTTGCTCTGCGCCAGACACAGCAGGTGGTTGTACGCGCTGCGCCCGCCGTGCATGGCCTTCGCGTCGAGCAGCGCGCCGATGTGCTTGAGCGGATCGCGCAACTGCCGGTAGTGCTTGCCGTCGATGCGGACGTCCCCGGCCGTCGGGTTGTCCAGGTCGAGCATCATGCGCATGGTCGTGGACTTGCCGGCGCCGTTGGGGCCCAGGAAGCCGGTGACCATCCCGGGGCGCACGGTGAACGTCAACCGGTCCACGGCGAGCTTGTCGCCGTAGCGTTTCGTCAACCCCACAAGCTCGATCATGCAGGCCACGCTAAGGGCCGTGAGGCGTACACGCCACCCCACAGCAAACAGCGCCGCACACCATTTTCCGCGGTGTGCGGCGCCGTTCACGCAAGGGTGCGGACACACCGCTCGCCGGTCACCTGTCGGCTACCGACGACCCACGGCCCCGTGGCCCCAGAGCCACGGTCAGTCGCGGTCGCGGCCACCCACGTCCCCACCGGACGGTGACCGCCGGCGGACCGCTCGCCGCCGGGACGGGCCCGGCCGCGGCTCGTCACACGCCGCGGCCCGGCCGCGGGTCAGCGGCTCTGCTGCGCGGGAACGCCGCGCTGCGCCGAGTCGTCCTCGGGGGCGCCGGCGGCGGCCACGGCCGCGCCGGTGAGCGTGGCCAGCATCTCGCGGACGTTGGTGAGCTGCGCGTTGATGCTGTCGCGGCGGTTGGTGAGGGCCGCCAGCTCACGCTCGGACTCGCTGCGCACGCGGTCGGCCTTGGCGTTCGCGTCGGCCACGATGTCCTCGGCCTGGCGCTGCGCGGTCTCCACCGTCTGCCGGGCCCGCCGCTCCGCGTCCGTGCGCAGCTTCTCCGCCTCCAGGCGAAGCTGCTCGGCGCGGTGCTCGATCTCCGCGAGCCGCTTCTCCGCCTTGGCCTGGCGCGAGGCCAGGTCGCGCTCGGACTGCTCGCGGCGCTTGGCGAGATTGGTCTCGAAGTCGGCGGCGGCCTGCGCGGCCTTGGCGCGGGTCTCCTCGAAGAGGGAGTCCGCCTCCTCGCGCTTGGACTGCGCGTCCTTCTGCGCGTCGGCGCGCAACGTGCTCGCCTCGGACTTCGCCTTCTCGACGATCCGCGCGCCGTCGTCCTCGGCCTTGGCCTTGCGCTCGGCCGCGAACGTCTCCGCGTCGTTGCGCACCTGCTGCGCGGCGGACTCGGCCAGCTCACGGTGCTGCTCGGCGGCCCGGCGGGCCTCCTCGCGCAGGTCCTTCGCCTCCTCCTCGGCGAGGCGGAGGATCTTCTCCACGCGCGCGCCGAGACCCGCGTACGACGGCTCGGAGTCGTTGACCTGAGCCTGCGCGTTCTGCGTCTCGAGGTGGAGTTCCTCGATGCGCTTTTCCAGGGAGGTGATGCGTGCCAGTGCGCTGTCTCGGTCGGCGACGAGCTTGCTGATGCGGTCGTCCACCTGACCGCGGTCGTATCCACGCCGCACGAGCTCGAAGCCGAAGGGGGAGGAAGTGTCGCTCATGGGGTTCCTGTCGAAAGAAGACCGGTGAGGTGATAGGGAGAATCCTAGGGGTGCGGACGGCGTGTCTTCGAGTCATTGCCCGTTTGATCTGGAGAATGACCCCTCATTTGAGTGGCTAGCCGTCAGACTGCTTGCCACTTGAACGAGTTGCGCCCGCGCCCGCCACTGTTTTCGCGCCCCCGTTGTCCTTGCCACTCCCACTGCCCGACGTCGGTGCCTCGAAGGATTCGAGGGCTTCCAACACGTCCTGGACGCGGGAAATCTCCGCGTTGATGTCTTTGCGGCGGCGCACGAGCAACTCGAGTTCCCGCTTGCCGTCCTCAATCATTTTCTTCGCTTCGTCGGCCGCCTCGGCGCGCACCCGTTCGGCGTCGCGATCTGCCGCTGTCTTCTTGGCCTCGGCCTCGCGGATCAATCCGTCGGCCTTCTTCACCGCGGCGATCCGAACCTTGCTCGCCTCGCTGTTCGCGTCCGACAACAGTTGCTTGACCTTCTTCTCGGCCTGCGCGAGTTGTTCCTCGGCGGCCTTGACGAGCTTGTCCGCCCGCTCGCCCGCGGACTTGAGCGCCTCGGAGGACTCCCGGCGAGCCCGGTCGTGGAGCTTCTCGACCTCGCCCTCGACCCGGGTGCGCAACTCCTCCGCCCGCTCCCTTATGGCCGTCGCGTCCCCGCGCGCCTCGGTCAGCATCGTGTTGGCGTCCGTACGCGCCTTCTCCACCCGCTGGTTACCCTCGGCGGTGGCCTCGGCGACGATCCGCTCGGCCTCCTTGCGGGCCACGCCCACCATGGTGTCGGCCTGCTCCTCGGCCGCCGTGGCCGCCCGCAGCGCCTCCTCCTGGGCCCCGGCGATGAGCTGGTCGGCCTGCTCGGCCGCCTCGGCGCGGCGCTTGGCCGCCGCCGCGCGGGCCGTGTCCACCGTACGCTCCGCCTCGACCTGGGCCTTGGCGAGCAGCCGGTCGGACTCCTCCTGCGCCTGCGACTTGATCTTCTCCGCGGCGACCCGGGTCCGGGTGGCGTGCTCCTGCGCCGAGGTGACCGTCGCGGCCGCCTCGGCCCGCAGCTTCTCGGCCTCCTTGGCCGCCCCGGCCACCAGCCGGTCCGCCTGCGCGGCGGCCTCGGTCCGACGCTGACCCGCCGCCTTGCGCACCTCGTCCAGCGTGCGGTCGGCCTCCTGCCGGGCGGCGGCCGCGACCTCCGCCGCCTCCGCGCGCGCCTGCTTGGCCTCGGCCGCCACCTCGGCCCGCAGCCGCTCGGCCTCCTTGGTGGCGTCGGCGACGAGCTTCTCGGCCTCCTTCGTCGCCTCGGTGATGAGCCGGTCGGCCTGCTGGGCGGCGTCCGAGCGCAGCCGGTTGGCGTCCGTACGGGCCTCGGCGCGCGACCGCGCCGCGTCCTGCTCGGCCGCCGCCAGCGCGTCCGCGGCCTCCGTACGCAGCCGCTGGCCCTTGGCGGTCGCGTCGGCCACCATCCGCTCGGCCTCGGACGTGGCCTTGGCGACCAGCGCGTCGGCCTGCTGGGCCGCGGTGCTCCGCAGCCGGTCGGCCTCCTCGCGGGCGTCGGCCCGCATCCGCTCCGACTCGCCGATGGCCTCCGAGACGGTGCGCTCCGCGAGCGCCTTGGCGGCCTCGGACTCCTCGCGCGCCTCCCGGCGCACCCGCGCCGCGTCGCTGGAGGCCCGCTCCCGCTCCGCGTACGCGTCGGCGCGCACCCGGTCCGCCTCGCCCTGCGCCTCGGTACGGGTCCGCTCGGCCGCGTGCTCGGCCGCCGAACGCAGCCCGGCGAGCTCCGCCTCGGTCTGCTCCTGGAGCCCCGCGACGGCGTCCCGTACCTGCTGCGCGGTCTGCTCGGCCGAGGAGACCAGCTCGCTCGCCCGCTGCTCGGCCTCGTCACCAAGGCGCTGCGCCTCGGCCTGGGCCTCGGCCACCCGGTTGCGGGCCGAGGCGAGCAACTCCTCGCTCTGCTCCTGGGCCCGGGTGCGCTCGCGCTCGGCCTCGCCGCGCGCGTCGGCGAGCAACTCCTCGGCCTCCCGGCGCCGCCGGGTCGCCTCCTCCTGGGCCGCCGCCAGCGCCTCGGCCGCCTCGCTGGCCAGCCGCTCGGCGGCGGCCTTGGCCTCCGCGCGCACCCGGTCGGCCTTCTCCTGGGCCTCGCCGCGCAGCCGCTCGGCCTCCGTCGCGGCCTCGCTCCGCAGCCGGACCGCGACCGCCTCGCCCTCCGCGCGGGCGTTGGACGCGTCCGCGGTGGCCTCGTCGCGCAGCCGCTGGGCCGCCGCCTCGGCCTGCTCCTGGAGGGCCCGCAGCCGCTCGGCCGACTCGGCCCGCAGCCGCTCGGTCTCCTCGGTCGTCTCCCGGCGCAGCCGCTCCGCCTCGGCCCGCGCCTCGCGCAGCGCCTCATCGGCGGCGGCGACCCGCTGCTCGGCCTCGGCGTGCAGCCGCGCCCACTCCGCCTCGGCCTCCGCGCGCCGCTCGGCGGTGGCGCGCTCCGCCTCCTCGCGCAACCGCTGGGCCGCCTCGGCCGCCTCGGACCTGATCTTGCCGGCGCCCTCCTCGGCGGCGGCCACCAGGTCCTCGGCCTCGCCGCGGGCGCGCTCAAGCGCCTCCTCGGACTGCTTGCGCAGCGCCGTGGCCCGCTCGATGGCCTCGGTGCGCACCCGCTCGCCCTCGGCGCTCGCGCTGGCCCGGCTCTCGGCGGCGTCCGCCTTGGCCTTGGTGAGCAGCTCCTCGGCGGTCTTGGCCGCCTCCTCGATCTGCTGGAGCGCGTCCCGGCGGGCCTCGCCGCGGATCTTCTCGCCCTCGGTGACCGCGTCGGCCCGCAACTGCTCGGCCTCGCCGCGCAGCCGCCTGGCCTCCTCCTGTAGCTCGACGGTCTTGGCGCGGTACTCCTTGGTGTCGTCCTTGGCCGCGCCCTTGAGCTGCTCGGCCGTGTCGTGCGCCGCCTCACGCAGTTGGTCGGCCTCGCGCTCGGCCTCGGTCCTGATCCGCTCGGCCTCGGCGGCCGCGGCCTTGGTGGCGGCCTTGGCGTCCTCGGCGGCCTTGCTCAGCATCTCCTCGGCGGTACGGGCCGCCTTGGCCAGCTGGGCCGCGGCGTCCTCGGCCGCCTCGGCGCGCGCCTTCTCCTGCGCCTCGGCGACCAGCCGCTCCGCCGTGGCGCGGGCGTCGTCCCGCAGCTGCTCGGCCTCGGCCCGCAGCGCCTCGGCCTCCTTGGTGGCCTCGCCGACCAGCCGGGCGATCTCCGCCTTGGCGGTACGGGTGCGCTGCTCGTTGTCCGACTCGGCGGCCGAAAGCCGGGCCGCCGCCGCCTCCTTGGCCTCGGACAGCAGCTTCTCGGCCTCGCCGCGCGCCTCGCGCAGCGCCGTGTCGGCCTCCTGCATGCGCTGCTCGGCGCCGCGGGTCAACTCGGTGGCCTGCCGGCGGGCCTGCTCGGCCTCGGTGGTGGTGCTGCTGCGGAGCTGCTCGGCGTGGTCGGTGGCCTCCTGGGCCTGCGTGGACGCCGCGGTCAGCAGCCGCTCGGCGTCGGTGCGGGCCCGACGCAGGATCGCTTCGGCTTCCGAGCGGGCGCTCTCCGCCTCCGCGTTCAGCCGCTCCCTGGCCTGTTCCGCCAGCCGCTGGGCCTCGGCGCGCGCGGCGGCCAGCGCCTGGTCGGCCTCGGCCCGCGACTCGTCGAGCAGCCGCCTGGCCTGGGCCTCGGTGCGGGCGCGCAGTTGCTCGGCCCAGGCCACGTTCTCGTTGACGTGCGACTCGACGGTGGCGCGCCGCTCCGCCAACTCCTCGTCCAGGCGCTGACGGCGGGCCACGGCCTCGGCGTGCAGCTCGGCCTCAAGGCGCGACTGCCGCTCGGCCTGCTCCTGGAGCAGCCGCTGGGTCTGCGCGCGCACGTCGCGCAGCTCCCGCTCGGCGTCCGCGCGGAGCTGGTCGGCCTGCGCCTGGGCGTTCCGCAGGAGCTGCTCGGCCTGGTAGCCCAGGTCGGCGCTGTCGTACGCGGGACGGGACGCGATGGTGCGGCGCGCCTCGTGCAGCTTGGCGCGCAGGACTTCGACCTGGTAGCCGAGGTCGTCGGCGTGCTGGACGGCCTTCTCTCGCTCGGTCTTCAGCCGTTCCATCTCGGCTTCGAACTGCGAAAGGTGATCGTCAGGCTCGTAGCGGTCGTAGCCCCGCACTGCGCGGTCCCATCCGTCCCCTGGTCGCGTCGGTGGCCTGCCCCGCCCCGGGTCTCGGGTGGTGCACAGGGCTGGCCCTTCCGAAGAAATGGTGTCAGATCATCGGCGTAGCATGGGCCGAGCCCCCAACCCGCGCCCCGGCCGAGCTTGCACTCTACCGGCCGGGGGAGGGGTGAGTCAGTGTTCGGTCTGCTCGGGGGAGGCGGAGGTCACCAGTTCCGTCAGTACGCCGTGGCAGTCCTTGGGGTGCAGGAAGGTGATCCGCGAGTCCATCGAGCCGCGGCGCGGCTGCTCGTACAGGACCCGCACGCCCTTGTCGCGGATGTCCGCGGCGTCCGCGTCCACGTCGGCGGTGCCGAACGCGATGTGGTGCACGCCCTCGCCGTTCTTGGCCAGCCACTTGCCGACCGCGGAGTCCTCGCGGGTGGGTTCGAGGAGCTGGAGGTAGGAGGCGCCTCCGTCGGACGTCTCGTTGATCTTCAGCATGGCCTCGCGTACCCCCTGCTCCTCGTTGACCTCGGAGTGGAACACCTCGAAGCCGTACGTGGCACGGTAGAACTCGACGGTCTTGTCGAGGTCGAAGCAGGCGATCCCGATGTGGTCGATTCTCGTCAGCATTCCCCCAGTGCACCGTCGGCACGGTCGATTACGCAACGTGCGCGCGATCACATCCTCGCGCCGGTGACCTGTCGCGTACCGCTCAGTACATTGACGGATAACCCTCGTTAACATCCCTGACGCTTCCGAAGGGGCCGCACCATGACTGGAACGACCGGCACTACCTCTGTGATCGTCGCAGGCGCTCGCACGCCCATGGGCCGCCTCCTCGGCTCGCTGCGCACCTTCTCCGGAGCCGACCTGGGCGGCTTCGCCATCAAGGCCGCGCTCGACCGTGCCGGCATCGGCGGTGACCAGGTGCAATACGTGATCATGGGCCAGGTGCTGCAGGCCGGCGCCGGGCAGATTCCGGCCCGCCAGGCGGCCGTCAAGGCGGGCATCCCGATGAGCGTGCCCGCGCTCACCGTCAACAAGGTCTGCCTCTCCGGGCTCGACGCGATCGCGCTCGCCGACCAGCTCATCCGCGCCGGCGAGTTCGACATCATCGTCGCCGGCGGCCAGGAGTCGATGACCAACGCCCCGCACCTGCTGCCGAAGTCCCGCGAGGGATTCAAGTACGGCGCCGTTCAGATGCTGGACGCCATGGCGCACGACGGGCTCACCGACCCCTTCGACGACATCGCGATGGGCGCCTCCACCGAGCGCCACAACACGCGCCTGGGCATCGGCCGCCCCGAGCAGGACGAGATCGCCGCCCGCTCCCACCAGCGGGCCGCCGCCGCGCAGAAGAACGGCCTGTTCGAGGCCGAGATCACGCCGGTGGAGATCCCGCAGCGCAAGGGCGAGCCGGTGGTCTTCAGCCAGGACGAGGGCATCCGCGCGGACACCACCGTCGAGGGCCTGGCCAAGCTGCGCCCGGCGTTCGACAAGTCCGGCACCATCACCGCCGGCAGCTCCTCGCAGATCTCCGACGGGGCCGCGGCCGTCGTCGTGATGAGCCGGGCCAAGGCCGAGGAGTTGGGCCTGGAGTGGATCGCCGAGATCGGCGCGCACGGCAACGTCGCGGGGCCGGACAACTCGCTCCAGTCGCAGCCCTCGAACGCCATCAACCACGCCCTGGGCAAGGAGGGCCTGACCGTCTCCGACCTCGACCTGATCGAGATCAACGAGGCGTTCGCCTCCGTCGCCTTCCAGTCAATGAAGGACCTCGGGGTTTCGGCGGAAAAGGTGAACGTCAACGGTGGCGCGATCGCCCTCGGCCACCCCATCGGCATGTCCGGCGCCCGCCTGGTGCTGCACCTGGCCCTCGAACTCAAGCGGCGCGGTGGCGGCGTGGGCGCGGCGGCGCTGTGTGGCGGCGGCGGCCAGGGCGACGCCCTGATCGTGCGGGTGCCCAAGAAGTAGCGGGCGGCCCCCGCTCGCACCCCGCTCCGCCGGGCCGGCCCGTACCAGCGAGCCGGCCCAGTCCGTACACGCGACAAGGAGAACGGCACGATGGTGGACGTCCCCGACCTGGTGGAACAGGCGAGGCAGGGCAGGCCGCGCGCGGTGGCCCGGCTGATCTCGCTGGTGGAGGGGGCGTCCCCGCAACTGCGCGCGGTGATGGCGGCGCTCGCCCCGCTGACCGGGAACGCCTACGTCGTGGGCCTGACCGGCTCGCCCGGCGTCGGCAAGTCCACCTCGACCTCGGCGCTGATCACCGCGTACCGGAAGATCGGCAAGCGGGTCGGCGTGTTGGCCGTCGACCCGTCGTCGCCGTTCTCCGGCGGCGCGCTGCTCGGCGACCGGGTGCGGATGAGCGACCACGCCTCCGACCCCGGTGTCTACATCCGCTCCATGGCTACCCGCGGCCACCTCGGCGGCCTGGCCTGGTCGGCGCCGCAGGCGATCCGCGTGCTCGACGCCGCGGGCTGCGAGGTGATCCTCGTGGAGACCGTGGGCGTCGGGCAGTCCGAGGTGGAGATCGCCTCGCAGGCCGACACCAGCGTGGTGCTCCTCGCGCCCGGCATGGGCGACGGCATCCAGGCGGCGAAGGCCGGCATCCTGGAGATCGGCGACGTGTACGTGGTCAACAAGGCCGACCGTGAGGGCGCCGACGCCACCGTGCGCGAGCTGAACCACATGCTCGGCCTGGGCGAGGCGCGCGCGGCCGGCGACTGGCGGCCTCCCATCGTGAAGACGGTGGCGGTGCGCGCCGAGGGCGTGGACGAGGTCGTGGAGGCGCTGGAGAAGCACCGCGCGTGGATGGAGGAGCGCGGCATCCTCGCCGAGCGCAGGAGTCGGCGCGCGGCCCGCGAGGTCGAGACGATCGCGGTCACGGCGCTGCGCGAGCGGATCGGCGACCTGCGCGGCGACCGCCGGCTGAGCGCCTTGGCCGACCGCATCGTGCGCGGCGAACTGGACCCGTACGCGGCGGCGGATGAACTGGTCGCGGGCCTGACCCAGGGCTGAGGTGGGGGCCGGCGTGCGGGCCGCCGGACGGTGGTCCCGCACGCCGGCTCTACGGGCTGTCGCCGGGGCCCGCCGAGGCCGTCGCGGGGCGGCGGGCACCCCGCGCGGCCCCTCTTGAAGCGCACGCTCGCACGGGGGGCGTACGCCCGCACGAGAGCGCCGGCCCAGGGCCCCGCCCCGGGGGTACGGGCGGGGACCTGGGGGTCCTGAACGGCCATCAAGGATGGCCCTTGGGTGGCGGGTTGCCGGCGCGGGCGGGGCGTGCGCCGGGCGGCGGCGCGCCCGCGGGGCGACCGTCAGTCGTCGGAGTCGTCGGGGCCGTCGCGGTCGTCGGAGTCGTCGCGGTCCTGGTGCGTCACCTTGCCGGTGTCGCCGTCCAGCGTCAGCTCGTACCAGTGGCCGTCCGAGCCGAGGATGTCCACGTCCCACAGCGCGCGGGCGCCGTCGTCCGCGTCGAGCTCGGCCGCGACCACGGTGCCGGGCCTGGCCTTCAGCGCGGCGTCCACGGCCTCCCGCGCGGTGACCTTCGCCCCTCGCAGCGCCCGCTCCTCGGCGGCGTCCTCCCGGTCGTCCCGGTCATCGTTGTCGTCCCGTACGTCCTGTGTATCCCGCGCGTCCCGGTCGTCGCTCGCGTCGTCGGTGCCGCCCTGGGCCCGGCCCGTGTCGTCCTGGTCCGCGTCGTCCCGGTCAGCGGCCTGGGCCCGGGTCGGGCTGGCGGGCGCGTCGTCGCCGTCGTGGGTCAGGGCCACCGCCGACGCGGTGCCGCCGCCGATCAGGACCGCCGCGGCGGCGGTAGCGATGACGAGGTTGCGCTTCATGAGGGTTCCTCCCGGATGGTGCTCGGCCGGTCGTTGACATCACCCACACTGGCGCGGCGATGCTGAACGGAAGCTGAAGGCGGCTGAAGGTCTCTTCAGGTTCCGTTTGCGAGGCTGTGCGCATGCGCCTGTTGATCGTGGAGGACGAGAAGCGGCTCGCCCTGTCGCTGGCCCGAGGGCTGACCGCGGAGGGCTTCGCCGTGGACGTGGTGCACGACGGGACCGATGGGCTGCACCGGGCCGGCGAGGGCACGTACGACCTGGTCGTGCTGGACATCATGCTGCCCGGCATGAACGGCTACGCGGTCTGCGCCGCGCTGCGCGCCGCCGGCAACGAGGTGCCGATCCTCATGCTGACCGCCAAGGACGGCGAGTACGACGAGGCCGAGGGCCTGGACACCGGCGCCGACGACTACCTGACCAAGCCGTTCTCGTACGTCGTGCTGCTCGCCCGGGTGCGGGCGCTGTTGCGCCGGCGCGGCACCGGAGCGGCCCCGGTGCTGCGGGTGGGGGAGCTGGCGGTGGACCGGGCCGCGCACCGGGTGCGGCGCGCGGACGTCGAGGTCGCGCTGACCGCCCGGGAGTTCGCGGTCCTCGAGCAACTGGCCGTGCGCGCGGGCGAGGTGGTCTCCAAGGCGGACATCCTGGAGCACGTGTGGGACTTCGCGTACGAGGGCGACCCGAACATCGTCGAGGTCTACGTCAGCGCGCTGCGCCGCAAGCTGGGCCCCGGGCTGATCGAGACCGTACGCGGTGCCGGCTACCGGCTGGTGGACCGTGGCTAGGGGCGTGCGCGGGGCGCTCGGGTCGGTCAGGGCGCGCGCCACCGTCGGCGCCAGCGTGGTGGTCGCGGTGGCCCTGGTGCTGGCCGGCGTCGTCGTGCTCGGCCTGCTCCGGGACAACCTGCGGGAGCAGACCACCCTGCAGGCGGACGTGCGGGCCCGGGAGGTCGCGGCCCGGCTGGCCGCCGGCGCCCGCCTCGAACTGGACGACGACCCGCCGGTGCAGGTGGTGGACGAGGACGGGCGGGTACGGGCCGTGAGCGAGGACCTCACGCGGATCACCGGCACCGGTCACGCCGGCGTGCGCGCCGTCGCCCCGCCCGAGCGCCCGACCCCCACCGCGCGGCCCACCCCCAGCCGCACCCCCGAGCGCGACGACGACCCCGACGAGCGGGACGGCCAGGACGGGCGGGAGTCCCCGGAGGAGGGCGAGGGCCGTACGGGGGCCGACGAGGACAGCGACCCCGAGGACGACGCGGCCCGGGAGGCCGCCGACGAGGCCGCCGAGGACGCGGCGGAGGAGGCGGCCGAGGCCATCGAGCGCGGCGAGAGCCCACGCCAGGTGCTGCCCGGACAGGGCGAGATCCACGACGGGGCCACCCACCACGAGGGCTTCGCCACGGTGGACGGGGAGCGGCGGGAGTACCGGTTCGCCGCCGTCCGCGTGACGACCCCGCTGGACGAGTCCCTGACCGTCTACGCCGGCGCCCCGCTGGCCACGGAGCGGGACGCGGTGGGCACCGTGCGCCGCGCGATGCTGATCGGGCTGCCGGTGCTGCTCGCCGTCGTCGCGGCGGTGACATGGCTGGTCACCCGGCGCGCGCTGCGCCCGGTGGAGGGCATCCGGCGCGAGATGGCGGCCATCACCGCGAGCGCCGACCTGTCCCGACGGGTGCCCGAGCCGCAGGCCAGGGACGAGGTGGCGCGCCTGGCGGTGACCACCAACGAGACGCTGGCCGCGCTGGAGGGCTCGGTCGAGCGGCAGCGCCGCTTCGTCGCGGACGCCTCGCACGAACTGCGCAGCCCCATCGCCAGCCTGCGCACCCAGCTCGAGGTGGGCGTGGCTCATCCGGAACTGCTGGACGCCGAGGGCGCGGTCGCCGACGTGGTGCGGCTCCAGCACCTGGCGGCCGACCTGCTGCTGCTGGCCCGCCTTGACGCGGGGGAGCGGCCGGTGCGCGGCCGGGTGCCGCTGGCGGAACTGGTGCGCGACGAGGTGGCGCAGCGGGTGGGCGACCGGGTCGCCGTACGCGCCGACGAGTTGGCCGACATCGACGTCAGCGGCTCACGCGGGCAACTCGCCCGGGTCCTGGGCAACCTGCTGGACAACGCCCAGCGGCACGCGGAGCGCGCGGTCGAGGTGTCGGTGCGGCGGGAGCACGACGCCCGGGGTCCGTGGGCGGTGCTGGCCGTCGCCGACGACGGGGCCGGCGTGCCGGAGGCCGAGCGGGAGCGGATCTTCGAGCGTTTCGTACGGCTTGACGACGCGCGCAGCCGCGACGACGGCGGCGCCGGGCTCGGCCTCGCGATCGCGCGCTATGTGGTGGCGCGGCACGGCGGCACCCTGACGGTGCGCGAGGCCGAGGCGGGCGGCGCCTGCTTCGAGGTGCGGCTGCCCGGCGCGGGGCCGGCCGGCGCGCCGGGCGCGCGGGGGGCCGGTGGCGCGGGCCGAGCGCCGGGCCGGTAACGTCCACACCGTGTAGTGACGGTTGACACGCCTCGATGCCCCGGCGCCGTACGAGCCCTGCTCCGGCGCCCGCTCGACGTGTCCGCGGTGCCGCGAGGAGCGCCCGCCCTTCCGCGCCCCCTCGCGCCCCCGCGCACCCCCTCGCCCCTCCACTCGCCTTCGCGCCCGTCGGCGCCTCGACGATCGGACGACCATGACCGACGCCCCGCTCCCCGACCACGACGCCCGCGACACCGCTGATCACGGCGGCCCCGGCCGCGACGCTTCTGCCAATCACGCTCCTGGCGACCACACCCCTGACAACCACGCCCCCGACCACGGCGCCCCCGGCCTCGACGCCACCGACCGTGCCTTCCTCGACCATGTCGCCGACCGGCTCGCGGCCCTGCCGGCCGTGCGGGCCGTCACCCTGGGCGGCTCGCGCGCCGACGGCTCGCACACCCCGGACAGCGACTGGGACCTGGCCGTGTACTACCGCGGCGGCTTCGATCCGGCCGACCTGCGCGCCGTCGGCTGGCCCGGCGAGGTGTCGGGGATCGGCGACTGGGGTGGCGGCGTCTTCAACGGCGGCGCCTGGCTCACCGTGGACGGGCGCCGGGTGGACGTCCACTACCGGGACCTGGGCGCCGTCGAGCACGAGGTGGCCGAGGCCCGCCAGGGACGGTTCCGCTGGGAGCCGCTGATGTTCCACCTCGCGGGCATCCCCAGCTACCTGGTGGTCGCCGAACTCGCCCGCAACCGGGTGCTGCGCGGCACCCTGCCCCGCCCCGCCTACCCGGCGGCGCTGCGCGCCGCGGCCCCGCCCATCTGGCGCGAGCGGGCCACCCACACGCTGGCGTACGCCGAGGCCGCGTACGCCCGGCGGGGTCAGCTCACCGAGGTGGCCGGGGCCCTGGCGACCGCCGCCGCGTACACCGCGCACGCGGTGCTCGCCGCCCGGGGCGAGTGGATCACCAACGAGAAGCGGCTGCTCCAGCGGGCGGGGCTGCGGCCGGTCGACGCGCTGGTGGCCGGGTTGGACCCGGAGCCGGCGGCGCTGGGCCGGGCGGTCGGGCGGGCGCGGGAGCTGTTCGAGGCGGCCCGCTGAGGGCTGTTCGCCCGCTGGGCGGGGTCCCGTCGGGCGAGGCCGCCCGACGGGACCGACCGCGAGCCCTAGCCGATCTTGCGTCGGGTGCGCAGGTGCTCCGCGACGGGCGCGAGCGAACCGTAGAGCGCGTCGATCCCGCTGGCACCGAGCAGGTCGATGAAGTGCTGCCGCACCGAGGCCACGTGGTGCGGGGCGACCTCGCGCATCGTCTCCCAGCCGCGGTCGGTGAGGACCGCGTACAGTCCGCGCCGGTCCGACTCGCAGTTCTCGCGGCGGACCAGGCCCGCGTTCTCCATCCGGGTGATCTGGTGGGAGAGGCGGCTCTTGGACTGGAGGGTGGCGGCGGCGAGGTCGCTCATCCGCATCCGGTGGTCCTCGGACTCCGAGAGGTTCACCAGGATCTCGTAGTCGTTGTTCGTCAGGCCGAACGGTTGCAGATCCCGTTCGAGCTGGTGCATGAGCAGACGGCTGACGTCCAGGTGGGCGCGCCAGGCGCGCTGTTCCTCGTCGTTGAGCCAGTTGGTGCCGGTCTCGGTCTCCATGTGATTGATTCTACCTAAAGAAGTTGAATTCTGAACCAATGGATGTATGCGGCTGCTTGAGGTCACGCGTTCGACGTTACACTCCGCAGGCTACCGATCACGAACCGGTACCCCCGCCTGGTCGGGGGAGGCGCCGGTGGCGATCTCGGCCATGAGTTGCTCCGTTGACTGCAGGAGCACGGTGCCCGCTCCCACGAACTCAAACTGGTGCTCCTCGCCGGAGGTTCCGCCGAATCCGGTATGCGCCCGCACACCACCGAGGAAGCCCCGTAGGTACTGGTGGTCGTAGTGGTGGCAGGGCGAGGGGCAGTCGGCCCAGCCCACCAGGGCCTGCGGGTCCACGCGCAGCGGCGGCTCCATGAAGACCACGGGCCCGTTGGACGCCGCGACGAACGTGCCGGTGCCGATCAGCGTCAGGAAACCGGGCACGATCGACTGCTTCAGCGACAGGGACGGCTGGAAGGCGAGCAGGTTGCCGGACCGGATCGTCAGGTTCCCGTCGTCGAGGTCGTACGAGTTGACGTCGAAGGCCCGGTCGGCGAGGACCATCTTCCCGCGCCCCTCGGCCACCACCCAGTCGGCGGCGTGCAGGGGGGAGTGGAAGCTGCGGGCGATGAGCCGGTCGAGCCGGCCGAGGCCCACGCCGTGGAAGTCGATGTCGCCGTAGTACGCGATCATCTTGCCCCGCTGGAGGAACCACTGGCCGTCGAGCGCCACGCTGAAGGCGTACGCGTTGACGTTGTCGCTGGCCGGCAGCGAGTGCGCGTCGAAGACGACAGGACCGGTCACAGTTTCTCCTCGGACGCCTGGACGTACACCGTGCCGGTGCCTGACAGGGCGAGCTGGAACCCCTCGCCCGAACCGCGGCCGACCAGCTCCCGCCAGCCGATCGCGGTGGTGAGCTTGTTGCGGACCTTGCCGCGGTGGGCGACGTACGCCTGCGGGTCCACGTGGACCTCGCGGCCCGGGCTGATCGGCAGCTCGACGACCCCGCCGTGCGCCATCACCGCCACCGAGCCGTGCCCCTCCAGGGTCGTGGTGAACAGGCCCTGCCCGGAGACCTGGCCGCGCACCATGCCCATCACGCCGCCCTGCGCGCCCATGAACATCGTGCCCTGGCGCAGCGTGCCGTCGAAGGCGAGCAGCCGGTCGGCCTCCACGTACAGCGTGTCCCCGCTCAGGTCGACCACCTGCACGTGGTGGCCGCCGTGCCCGAAGAGCACCGTGCCACTGCCCTCCACCGTCATCAGCGGCGTCGCCTCGTTCGCCACCCGGCGCCCGATCATCGACATCACGCCGCCCTGGCCGCCGGTGATGCTCGGCGTGAACGCGACCTCGCCCCGGTAGGCGAGCATCGCCCCGCGCTGGCTGAACATCGTCTGCCCGGGTGCGATCGCGGCCTCCACGATCCGCGAGTTGACCATCGTGAACGGCATCAGACCTCACCGCCGACCGTGTCGCGCTCGCTGGGCTGTACGTACACCAGGCCCTCGCCCTCGAAGCGGATCTGGAACGCCTCCCCGGAACCCTCGCCTATCAACGTCCGGAAGTTGACGCCCGACTGGAAGTGCTGCTGGAGGCGGCCGGTGTGCGCGACGTAGGCGCCCGGGTCCACCCGCAGCGGGTACTCGGGCGTCACGCGCAGCACGACCGCCTCGCCGGCCGAGACGAGCGCGGCCTGCCCGCTGCCCTCCACGGTCGTGGTGAACAGGCCGTTGCCCTGGGAGGCGCCGCGCAGCCCGGTGAACGTGGTGCCGGTGCGCAGGGCGCCGTCCACGCACAGCAGGTTGCTCGCCTCGACGTACAGCTTCTCGCCGTGCAGCGTGACCAGGTTGACCTCGCTGGCCCGGTCGGCGAAGTAGCAGGTGCCGTGCCCCTTGACCTCCATGACCTCCATCTGTTCGCCGGTGAGCCGCCGGGTGACCATCCCCCGCAGGCCCTCCCCGCCGCCGGTCTTCTTCTTGAAGGTCATCTCGCCGTCGTACGCCACCATCGAGCCCTTCTTGGCCTTGACGGTGTCACCGGTCAGGTCGACGGCGAGGACCTTGCTCCCGTGGAGCCGAAAGTGAGCCACACAGGGGACGCTATCGCTCGCGACCGGCACCGCACAGGTCCCACCGGGCCGGCGGGCACCCGCTGGTGGGCGCGGTGCGGCGCGGACCCCGGGGCAGTGATCGTCCGGGTAACTGTCACAATGGCAGGGCTTGTGAAGACGGGCACAAGGGGTGCCCGTCCCGCCCTCGTGACTGAAGGTGCCCCCGTGGACATCAAGACCGCCTCCGCCCTGCGCCGGCTCCGCCTGGTCTCCGCGCCGGAGGCCATCTCCTTCCTGCTCCTGCTCGTGTGCTCGGTCCTCAAGCGCACCACGGACTTCAACGCAGTGCCGGTGATGGGCGCCGTGCACGGCATCCTGTTCGTGCTGTACGTGATCTTCTGGGCCGACGCCTGGAACCGGACCAAGTGGCCGGTGGGCACCGCCGCCCTGTACTTCGTGCTCTCCGTGCTGCCCACCGGCGGCTTCTTCGCCGAGCGCAAGCTCAAGCGCGAGGCCGAGGCCGGGGTCATCGCGGCCCGGGCCCGCAAGGAAGGGATCGTCAACGCGTGATCGTCGCCTTCTCCGTCACCCCGCTCGGCGTCGGCGAGGACGTCGGTGAGTACGTCGCCGACGCCGTGCGCGTGGTGCGTGAATCCGGTCTGCCGAACCGCACCGACGCGATGTTCACCTCCGTCGAGGGCGAGTGGGACGAGGTCATGGACGTCGTCCGACGGGCCGTCGCCGCGGTCGAGGCCCGCGCCCCGCGCGTCAGCCTGGTGCTCAAGGCCGACCTTCGGCCCGGCGTCGTGGACGGGCTCACCTCGAAGGTGGAGACCGTCGAACGACACCTGACCGAGGGCTGACGACACGGCCCGACCCGGCCTCAGGTCGTACGGAAACGTGCGACCCAGGTAGGACGTGAAGCCCTCCTCACCTGACCTAGTGTCACGGTCATGAAGAAGATCACCCGCGGTCTGGCGACCGCGATCGTGACCCTGGCCATCGCCGTGCCGGCCACCCTGACCGGCACGGCCTCGGCCGACCAGCGGACTCCCGGTGCGCTGACCGCCGACCGGGCCGCCCCGTTCGCCGATCTCGCGCCCGGAGCCCGGGCCACCGGCGACGCCCAGCACCACAGGAAGGGCATCCGCCTCGCGCTCCCGCGCCCCACCGGCCCGTACGCCGTCGGCCGCGACACCCTCCACCTCGTGGACGAGCACCGCAAGGACCCCTGGGTCCCGACCGCCGACCGCGAGCTGATGACCTCGGTCTACTACCCGGCCAGGCCCGGAACCGGCAGCCGGGCCGGCTACGAGACCCACGCCGAGGCCAAGGCCGTGCTCGACGCCCAGCCGGACATCGGCAAGCTCCTCACGCCCCGCGAACTCAGCTCCACCCGCACCAACGGCCGCGAGGACGCCCGGCCGTTGCGCGCCGGCGGCCCCTACCCGCTGGTGGTGCTCTCGCCCGGGTACACCATGCAGCGCTCCTCGCTCACCGTGCTGGCCGAGGACCTGGCCAGCCGCGGCTACGTGGTGGCCACCGTGGACCACGCGTACGAGTCGGGCGGCTCCAGCTTCCCCGGCGGGCGCCTGCTCGACTGCGTCTCCTGCGACCAGGTGCTCCCGACCGGGGACCTGCGCCGGGTCTCCGACGGCCGGGCCAAGGACGTCTCCTTCCTGCTGGACGAGTTGTCCGGGCCGAAGGCCAGTTGGCGGCACGCCGACCTGATCGACGACCGGCGCATCGGCATGGCCGGCCACTCCATCGGCGGCGCGGGCACCGCGGCGGCGATGGCCGCCGACCCGCGGGTGCGGGCCGGGGTCAACCTGGACGGCACGTTCTTCACGCCGATCCCCGACCAGGGCCTGGACGGACGGCCGTTCATGCTGGTCGGCAGCGACCCGAAGGTGATGCCGCCGGACCCGGAGGACACCTCCTGGGAGGACGGCTGGAAGCGCCTGGACGGCTGGAAGCGCTGGCTGACCGTCACCGACGCCGGCCACCTCAGCTTCACCGACTGGCCCGTCCTGGCCGAGCAGTTCGGCTACACAGACCCGATGGCCCCGCTCTCCGGGACCCGCTCCCAGCAGATCACCCGCGCCTACGTGGCCGCCTTCTTCGAGCAGCACCTGCGCGGCGTGCCGCAGCCGCTGCTCGACGGGGAGAGCCCGGCCAACCCGGAGGTCGTCTTCGAGCGCAAGGGCTGACGCCGCCCGGCGGGCCCCGCCACGGCCCCAGTCCGGGCCCGGCCGTCCCGCCAGGGCCCGGCCCCTTCGGGCGCCGCGCCCCGTCCCGTCGGCCGGCGGGGTGCGGCGCCCGAAGTCTGAGACGGGGCTGACCGCCATATGACCGGCCGGTAGGGTCGGTGGCGTGGCAAAACCGCTCAGTCTCGCCTTCGATCCCATCGCCCGGGCCGACGAACTCTGGCAGGAGCGCTGGGGCTCCACGCCGTCGATGGCCGCCATCACCTCGATCATGCGCGCCCAGCAGATCCTGTTGGGCCAGGTCGACGCGGTGGTCAAGCCGTACGGGCTGACCTTCGCGCGCTACGAGGCGCTGGTGCTGCTCACCTTCAGCCAGGCCGGCGAGCTGCCCATGTCGAAGATCGGCGAGCGACTGATGGTCCACCCGACCTCGGTCACCAACACGGTGGACCGGCTGGTCAGGTCGGGCCTGGTGGCCAAGCGCCCGAACCCGAACGACGGCCGGGGCACCCTGGCCTCGATCACCGACAAGGGGCGCGAGGTGGTGGAGGCCGCCACCAAGGACCTGATGGACATGGAGTTCGGGCTCGGGGCCTACGACGCGCGGCAGTGCGCGGAGATCTTCGCCCTGCTGCGCCCACTGCGCGTGGCGTCCGGCGACTTCGCCGCCGAGGCCGCCGGGCCCGTGACGACCGGCACCACCGCCGCCGGGGCCGGCCCCGACAGCGCCCCCGCGACCGGCCCCCAGACCGCCCATGACGCCGCCGCTTCCACGCCGCGCTGAACCACCGCGCCCCCGACCCGGGCCGGCCAAGATCCGTCCGGTACGGGCGGTTACGCTCGATCTCATGAAGCGAAGCGTGTTGACCCGCTACCGGGTGATGGCCTACATCACCGCCGTGATGCTGCTGGTGCTCTGCACCTCCATGATCTTCAAGTACGGCTTCGACAAGGGCGCCGACGCGACCCTGGTCATCTCGCAGATCCACGGTGTGCTGTTCATCATCTACCTGATCTTCGCCTTCGACCTGGGGCAGAAGGCCAGGTGGCCGTTTGGCCGGCTGCTGTGGGTGCTGGTGTCCGGCACCATCCCGACGGCCGCGTTCTTCGTCGAGCGCAAGGTCGCCCAGGACGTCGAGCCGCTGATCGAGGCCCCGGAGACGGAGCCCGCCCGGGCCTGAGCGGCGGCGCGGGCCGTGGCTGGCGCCGACGCCTCAACGGCTCTCACCGGTCGGCCGGCGCCGTCTCACTGGCTGGCCCCCCGCGAATCCGTCCACCCGCCTTCGAAACCGCCGCCACCTGGGCCGATGCCCACTTCGGCGCCCGCTGCCGGGCGCCGAACGGCGGCGTGACGCGGTTCGGCATCGACAATTACTAGGACGTCCAAGTAAATTTGCTGGCATGGACGCCGAAGGCATTGAGGAGGGCCGCCGTCGCTGGCAGGCCCGGTTCGACGCGGCACGCAAGCGCGACGCCGACTTCACCACGCTCTCCGGAGACCCCGTCGAGCCGGTGTACGGCCCGGCGCCAGGCGACACCGTCGAGGGCTTCGACCGCATCGGCTGGCCCGGTGAGTTCCCCTTCACCCGTGGCCTGCACCCCACCGGCTACCGGGGCCGAACCTGGACCATCCGCCAGTTCGCCGGCTTCGGCAACGCCGAGCAGACCAACGAGCGCTACAAGATGATCCTCGACGCGGGCGGCGGCGGCCTCTCCGTCGCCTTCGACATGCCGACCCTGATGGGCCGCGACTCCGACGACGAGCGCTCCCTCGGCGAGGTCGGGCACTGTGGCGTGGCCATCGACTCGGCCGCCGACATGGAGATCCTCTTCAAGGACATCCCGCTCGGCGACGTGACCACCTCCATGACCATCAGCGGGCCCGCCGTGCCCGTGTTCTGCATGTACCTGGTCGCCGCCGAGCGCCAGGGCGTCGATCCGCGCGTGCTCAACGGCACCCTGCAGACCGACATCTTCAAGGAGTACATCGCCCAGAAGGAGTGGCTGTTCCCCCCGCAGCCGCACCTGCGGCTCATCGGCGACCTGATGGAGCACTGCGCCCAGCACATCCCGGCGTACAAGCCGCTCTCCGTCTCCGGCTACCACATCCGCGAGGCCGGGGCCACGGCCGCGCAGGAACTGGCCTACACGCTGGCCGACGGCTTCGGGTACGTGGAGCTGGGGCTCTCCCGTGGCCTGGACGTCAACACCTTCGCGCCGGGGCTGTCCTTCTTCTTCGACGCGCACCTCGACTTCTTCGAGGAGATCGCCAAGTTCCGGGCGGCCCGCCGCATCTGGGCGCGCTGGATGCGCGACGTGTACGGCGCCACCTCCGAGAAGGCGCAGTGGCTGCGCTTCCACACCCAGACCGCCGGCGTCTCGCTGACCGCGCAGCAGCCGTACAACAACGTGGTGCGCACGGCCGTCGAGGCGCTGTCCGCCGTGCTCGGTGGCACCAACTCGCTGCACACCAACGCCCTGGACGAGACCCTGGCGCTGCCCAGCGAGCAGGCCGCCGAGATCGCGCTGCGCACCCAGCAGGTGCTGATGGAGGAGACCGGCGTCGCCAACGTGGCCGACCCGCTGGGCGGCTCCTGGTACGTCGAGGCGCTGACCGACCGGATCGAGGCCGACGCGGAGAAGATCTTCGAGCAGATCAAGGAGCGGGGCCGGCGCGCGGTGCCCGACGGGCAGCACCCGATCGGGCCGATCACCTCCGGCATCCTGCGCGGCATCGAAGACGGCTGGTTCACCGGCGAGATCGCCGAGTCCGCCTTCCAGTACCAGCAGTCCCTGGAGAAGGGCGAGAAGCGCGTCGTCGGCGTCAACTGCCACCACGGCTCGGTCACCGGCGACCTGGAGATCCTGCGGGTCAGTCACGAGGTCGAGCGCGAGCAGGTACGGGTGCTCGGCGGGCGCAAGGCCGAGCGCGACGAGGCCGTGGTCTCCGCCTCGCTGGACGCGATGCTCGCCGCCGCGCGGGACGGCTCCAACATGATCGAGCCGATGCTCGCCGCCGTCCGCGCCGAGGCCACCCTGGGCGAGATCTGCGGCGTGCTCCGCGAGGAGTGGGGCGGCTGGACGGAGCCCGTGGGCTTCTGACCGGCGGCCCACCGACAGCGAGACCGGAGGCGGTCCGCACACCCGACGGGGTGCGCGGGCCGCCTCCGGCGCGTCACCGGCCGGTGCCCGGCGGCTGGGCCCAGGCGGCTCAGCCCAGGCGCGCGTACCAGTTCGCGTTCTGCCCGATCGCGCGCAGGTAGGTGTCGCCGTGGTCGCGGTCGCCGTGGTCGGTCACCTTGGCCCGCACCCCGTGCTCGGCCAGCGACCTGACGCAGGAGGTGGTGTTGCCGATGGGCACGTCGCGGTCGCCGGTGGAGGTGTGCAGCCGCACCGGCGCGGTGGGCGCCCAGTCGCAGACGCCGTCGTTGCGCTCGATGACCTCGGCGAGCTTGCCGGTCGGGTGCTTGAGCCGCTCGGCCCACTCGTCGGTGAGCAGCGCCTTGATGTCGGGCGCCAGCCCCTTGGCGATCTCCTCCTCCGTGTGGTCGTTGTCGAACAGCGTCTCCACGGTCGAGGCGTAGGGCTCGCGGTAGACCTCGCGCGGGTCGTCGTAGAGGTGGTGCAGCCGGTTCTGCGCGGTCAGGAAGTACGAGAGGTAGTAGACGGCCGAGCCGTCGTCGATGCGGCCGTCGAAGATCGCCGGCAGTTCCTGCCCCGCGATGTCGTACGGACCGGCCACCGGGGCCAGCGAGCGCACCCGCAGGTGTCGGTCCACGCCCCGGCTCAGCTCGCGGCCCACGGCCATGGCCACCTGGCCGCCCTGCGAGAAGCCGGTCACGTGGACGTCGCGGGTGAGCGTGCGGCCGTGCTGGGCGGCGGCCTGGCGCGCGGCCCGCAGCGCGTCGACGGAGGCCGAGACGGAGGAGGCGGTGTCCACGTACGGGTGGGTGCCGGGACCGGTGCCAAGGCCCAGGTAGTCGGGGGCGACGGTGGCCCGGCCGCCCGCGCTGTACAGCCACGCGGCCAGCGTGGAGAAGTCGTCGCCGGTGGAGGGCGCGCCACCCCGGAAGGCCATGGTGCCGTGGTGTTCGGCCACCGTGGACAGCCGCTTGCCGCCGCCGTCGGGGAGGGCGAACAGCGCGGACGCGGTGGTGGGTTCGCCGGTGGGGGTGATGGTCGCGTAGGTGAGGCGGTACGTCGAGACGCCGTAGCGCACCGTGGACGCGTCGGTGCCGTTGGCCTTCACGACCCGGGCGACCTCCTCGCGCGTCACCTGCTGGAGCGGGGTCACCGACAGCAGGGTGCCGCGCGCCCGGTCGCCGTGCGGCTGCCCGGCGCGGGTCGTCTCCGGTCGGTCGGTGGTCGCCGCCGACGGAGCGGCCAGCGCCGGGGCCGCGCACACGGCGGCGAGCACGGCGGTGGCGACGGCGGTCAGTCCGATGCCGCCGCGGGAAGGGGTGCGACTGCTGCGTGAGGTCATGATCCGATGGTTGGTCACCGAGCACCGCGCCACCATCGGGGTAGCCCCCGGATCATGGTGGGCCTTTCCCGTAGGGGAGCGGTGGTGCGCGCCTCAACCTGACGGATGATCGGCCGCTAACCGTGGTGGGCCAGCCAGCGCGCGTTGTCGGAGAGCGCGCCGAGGTAGCCGCGCAGGTGGTCCACGTCGCCGTGCCGGACGACCTCCGGGTGGGCGCCGCGCCGACGCAGCTCGCTCGCGCACGAGGTGGTGTTGCCGGTCGGTACGTCGCGGTCGCCGGCGGCGGTGTGCAGCCGCACCGGCACCCGGGGCCGCCACGCGCAGGTGCCGTCGATGCCCTCGATGACCTCGGCGAGGGTGCCGGTGGGGTGCTGGAGGCGTGCCTTCCACTCCTCGGTGAGCAGGGCGTCGACCGTGGCCGGCAGGCCGCGCGCGACGTCCTCGTCGCTGTGCTCGCCGTCGAACAGCGTCTCCATCCGGTCCGCGTACGGCTGGCGGAAGACCTCGCGCGGGTCGTCGTAGAGGGGGTGCAGCCGGTTCTGGGCGGTCAGGAAGTACGCGAGGTAGAAGACGGCCGAGCCGTCGTCGACGCGGCCGTCGAAGATCGCGGGCAGCTCCTGCCCCGCGATGTCGTAAGGGCCGCTGACCGGGGTCAGCGAGCGCAGGCGCAGGTGCCGGTCGGCGCCGTGGGCGAGTGCGCGGCCGAGGCCCATGGCGACCTGGCCGCCCTGCGAGAACCCGGTGACGTGCACCTCGCCGGTGAGCGCGCGGCCGAGGCGGGCGGTGGCGGTGCGGGCGGCGCGCAGCGCGTCCAGCGAGGCGGAGACGGAGGAGGCGGTGTCCATGTACGGGTGGGTGCCGGGGCTCGTGCCCAGGCCCAGGTAGTCCGGGGCCACGGTGGCCCGGCCGCCGGCCGCGTACAGGTAGGCGCCGAGCCGGGTGACGTTGTCGCCGACGGAGGGCGCGTCCTCGCGGTGGGCGACGGTGCCGTGCAACTCGGCGACGGTGGACAGCGCGTGGCCGCCGCCGTCGGGGAGGGTGAGCAGGGCGGACGCGGTGGTGGGTTCGCCGGTGGGGGTGATGGTCGCGTACTCGATCCGGTGGGTGGCGATGCCGTGGCGTACGGAGGAGACGTCCACACCGTGCTCGCCGACGGCGTGGGCGACCTCGTCCCGGGACAGGCGCGCCAGCGGGGTGACCGACCGCAGGGTGCCACGGCCGTACCGGGCGTGGGCGCCCGCGCCCGCGTCGGTGGTGGCCGGGCTGGTCGCGAGCGGGGCCGCTGTCGCGAGCGGGGCCGGGGCCGGGACCGGGGCGGTGGGGCGCGGCGGGGGCGGGACGGCCAGCGCGGGCGCGGCGCAGGCGGCCACGAGCAGGGCGGCGGCGACCGTGGTCGCGCCGCGGCGGGGTCCGCGCCACGGCGCGGCGGTCGGCAGTGGTACGAGGTGGCGTCGGGTCATGCCGGGAGCGTGCCCCCTCCCGGCGTCGCGGCATACGCGCCATCCGGCCGTTCGGCGGTCAGCCCGACGGCGATTCGGCCGGGTCGCGGGACGGGTTGGTCACGGGCGGCGCGGCGTTCGTGGTGGCGCCGGCGGCGGTGGCGGTGCCGGCGGCGCCGAGGGTGGCCTGGACGCCGCTGACCACCAGGGTGCTGAAGGTGGCGGCCCACTCGGCGTCCACCGGTTCGGCGCTGACCAGGGCTCGGTGTACGACCGTGCCGGCGATCAGGTCGAAGATCAGGTCGGCCTGGCTGGCGGCCACCGACGGGTCGGCGTCGAAGGGGAGTTCGCCTCTGGCCTGGGCGCGCTCGCGGCCGAGCAGAACCAGCCGTTTCTGCCGCTCCACGATGGCCGACCGGATGCGGTCGCGCAGCGCCTCGTCCCTGGTGGACTCGGCGACCACGGCCATCAGGGCCGTCTTGGTCTCGGGGCGTTCCAGGAGCGCGGCGAACTGGAGGACCACGCCCTCCACGTCGGCGTGCAGGCTGCCCCGGTCGGGCAGCTCCAGGTGCTCGTCGAACAGGTCCGCCACCGCGTCCACGACCAGCTCGCTCTTGCCCGCCCAGCGGCGGTAGAGGGTGGTCTTCGCAACCTTGGCCCGGGCCGCGACGTCGCTCATCGTGAGCTTCCCCCAGCCCAGTTCGACCAGCGCGGCGCGGGTCGCGTCGAGGATCGCCCGGTTGGCCTCCGTGCTGCGAGGCCGACCGGTACGGCCGGTGCGGCGGCGGTGCGTGGGACACGGCATGCGGGCGACCTTACCCCCGGGTAACCAGTGTGGAGTGGAGCGTCGTGAGCGAGATCACGAACCGTATCGTTCGAACGCCTTGTCGGCGGCTGGGGGCTGACAGTTACGCTACGACTCGTAGCGAAAGAGTGGCAGCCACGCCAAAGACAGCGTGCGGCGCCCGGGTGGGGACCCGGCGCTCGCACCCGAGGCCCCCGGGGCCTCACCGCTGGGCCCGCTCCCTCGCTCCGCACGCCGGCGGAGCGTCGACGGGGGCCCGGTGCGCGCATGACGCGAAGTGTTTTCCGATCGCCGCGCGGAGGGGGGAGGATGTACTCATGCAGCCACGGAATTTGCCCATGGGAGTAGTCGACCTCGCCGCTGTGAAGGCGGCCGGGGAGGCCAAGCAGAAGGCGGAGCAGGCACGGGCCCAGCGGTCGGCCCAGGGGGGCGCGGCCCCCGGCTCCGTGCGACTGGTGATCGACGTTGACGAGGCGGGCTTCCAGCAGGAGGTCCTCCAGCGCTCCACCGAGGTCCCCGTCGTCATCGACTTCTGGGCCGACTGGTGCGGGCCGTGCAAGCAGCTCAGCCCGATCCTGGAGCGGCTCACGCAGGAGTACGCGGGCCGGTTCGTCCTCGCGAAGATCGACGTCGAGGCGAACCAGGCGCTCTTCCAGCAGTTCGGTGTGCAGAGCATTCCGGCCGTTTTCGCCGTGGTCGCGGGTCAGCCGGTGCCGCTGTTCCAGGGGGCGGCCCCCGAGGCGCAGATCCGGCAGGTGCTCGACCAGCTCATCCAGGCCGCCGAGCAGCAGTTCGGCATCGTCGGCGCGCCGGTGGACCCGGACGCGATCGCGGACCTCCCCGAGGCCGCCGAGCAGCCCCCCGGCCCGCACGACGCGGCGCTCTCGGCCGCGCACCAGGCCCTGGACGCGGGCGACCTGGGCGGCGCCGAGCGCGCGTACCAGAACGTGCTGGCCGACGACCCGGGCAACGCGGAGGCCAGGCTGGGCCTCGCGCAGGCCCAGTTGCTGGGCCGGGTGCAGGGACTGGACGCGCAGCAGGTGCGCAAGGACGCCGCCGACCGCCCGACCGATGTGGACGCGCAACTCGCGGCGGCCGACCTCGACCTGGTCGGCGGGCACGTGGAGGACGCCTTCGGGCGACTGGTTGACCTCGTCAAGCGGACGGTGGGTGACGACCGGGAGCGTGCCCGACTGCGGTTGCTGGAGCTTTTCGAGGTGATCGGCGCCGACGACCCGCGAGTCGTCACCGCGCGTGGCGCGCTCGCTCGCGTGCTGTTCTGACGCCGTTCTTTCACACCGTCGACACACACTGATCCAAACGAAGCAGCGGTCGCGCTTTACCAAAACTTGGTAATCGCGACCGCTGTTACTCGTAGTAAGTGAACGCCGGCCTTATGTCTGGTTTTTAACGGCTTATCCGTTACTTTCCGGCGCTTGCCCGGCGACCCTGTGTGTGCGGCCGATATCGGCCAGCGCCGCTTCGGTTATCCGGGCGTTACTCGCAAGTAATGAACCCCTTGTGTCGAAGCCGTGGATGGACCACGATCGGCCAAGCTCGGTCCATTCCAACGCCGCGGCAGCCAGCCGGGGATGAGGGTTCGTGGGTCCCCACCGAGCGGGCCGGCGGCAGTCGAGCCGGTCTTAGGACAGGGGGGTCTCTGCCCGCGCGGCAGGGCCTGTCCGGCAAGGCCGCGCGCCCAGCGCGGCAGTGGTTGTCGCTCGGGGGTGATCGCCGGTGATCCGGGTGCACCCTGCCCGGCGCGGGCGCTCTCCTTCCCGAGGACGTAGCACTTCTCCCATCTCAGATCAGGGTCGCCGTGATCACGGCGGCGGGCTCGGATTTGGAGATGTACGTCCGAGAAGGAGGAAAGTCATGGAGTCCCTGGCTCGTGGCGGGACCAGATGGAAGCGGTTCGCCGTCGTCATGGTGCCCAGCGTCGCTGCGACGGCCGCCATCGGTGTGGCCCTCTCACAGGGGGCGCTGGCAGCATCGTTCAGCGTCTCCGGCCAGCAGTTCAAGGTCACCGCTGGCGAACTCGACGGCAAGGGGTTCGTCCAGTACGGCGCGATCGACGCACAGCACGGGGGCAAGAGGGTCCCCGTCGCCGTGTCGGCCTTCGACAGCGCCACGATCAAGAACCTGTGCCAGTCCGTCGTCGTTCCGGTCCCGCTCTTCGGCGACGTGTCGCTGAAGCTGTCGGCCGGTACGAAGGCGGGCAAGCCGGTCGAGGCGAAGAACCTCTACATCGACCTCGACCAGTTGAACGCCGATGCCACGTTCACGGACATCAACATCGGCGTGGCGGCGGGCGACACGAAGTACGGCCCTGGGATCAAGAAGGGCGACCAGGCGGACCCCGGTTCGTTCGCCCAGGAGGCCGACAGGGCGCAGTTGAAGGATGTCAAGCAGACCGCCTGGGCGACCAGCGCGGGCACCTTCAAGCTCTCGGGCCTGTCCATGAACGTGAAAAAGGGCAAGCACGAGTGCTACTGAGGCACTGAGGCGGGTGGGGGGCGTGGCCCCTCACCCCCGTGCCCACGCAGTGAACATCCGCGATCGACGATGCGATCGCCAGCCCCAGGGAGCTGTTTTCGATGAGTGCCGAGTCGCCGGGGGTTTCGATGGGCGCCGAGTCGTCCGGGGCGCGTGACCGGGTCCGCCAGTGGCGGACGGCGTTCCGTGCGTGGCGCTGGCAGCGCCCGTTCTGGGCGGGGCTGCTGACGCTGCTCGGCGGGCTGCCCATCGCGTACTTCCCGTACGCCAACCTCACCATGGGCCAGTTGACCATCCGGATGTCCACCACCGCCGGTTCCGGTTCGCTGATCATCGGCGTGCTGCTGGTGGTCCTCGGGCTGACCATGTGGTTCCAGTCCGCCACGCGGGTCTTCGCGGGGGTCGCCGCGATCCTCCTCGGCCTGGTCTCCCTGGTGGTCTCCAACTTCGGAGGCTTCCTGCTGGGCTTCCTGCTGGCGCTGTTCGGCGGCGCGCTGGGCGTCTCGTGGGCGCCCGGCGAGGTGCTCGCCGCGAAATCGACGAAGGACGCGCAGGCCGTTGGGCCCGATCCGGACGAGGGCGTGGACGACGCCCGGGAGGCGGCGGACGCCGGGACCGCGTCGGACCAGGAATCCAGGAATGGGAGGCACCGTGCGGGGTGAACAGGGGCCGCCGGAAGGCGAGACCCGCCGGGAGGGCGAGACTCGCCGCCGGGCCAGAACGGGGCCGCGGCACGCCGCCCCGAAGAAATCGATGCTGAACCGGCTGCACATGCCCGCGGGCAAGGCCATCGCCTTGGCGGCCATGCCGACGGCCGTGCTGATGGGCATGGGGCTCACGCCGCAGCTCGCACAGGCCGAGACCCAGGCCAAGGACCGCTTCAAGCCCGGCCCCTGCGTGACCCAGCCGGACCAGCAGGACGCCGAGGACGAGCGGGACGGCAAGGGCGAGCGGGATCCGCGGTCGGACGACAAGTCAGACCAGCGCGACCAACGGGACGAGAAGCCGGGCGACAAGCCGGGCGGGACCAACGAGCCGACCACGCCCGGGAGTTCTACCTCGCCGGACGGGGACGCGGCCGACGACCACGAGCCCGCGCCGGGCGCCACCTCCGACGCGCGGCCCGAGGCCGACCACGCCACGCAGGCGCCCCCGAAGGCGTCCTCCACGACGAACGACCCGAAGTCCGGGTCCGAGGAGGCCGGGGACACCATGGCCCCCGAGGACGCGACCAAGCCGCCCGGCACCACTCCGAGTCCGTCCCAGACCGAGCCGAGGAACCCGCTCGACCCGCTGGGCCTGGGCGACAAGATCAAGGACCTGCTCGACGGCGACAAGGGCGACCAGCCGGCCACCCCGGCGCCCACCGACGACGCGCCCCGACCGGACGCGGACGCGAGTACGGACACGGACACCGAAGCCGGCCAGGACGCTGGCAAGGAAGCGGCCAAGGGCGACGCCGACGGCGCCGCGACGGACGTACCCACGAACAAGGGTGACGCACCGTCAGGTAATGACGCGGGCGACGCCGGCGACGCCGCGACCGAGAAGAAGGCCGCGGAGCTCAGGGAGCGGATCGAGAAGGCACAGCGGGAGGCGGCCGACAAGGCGGAGCGGGAGCGGGCGAACGCGACCGAGGACGCCGAGGGGGCCACCAAGGGCGAGGACGCGGAACGGGGCGAGGGGGCCGAGGGGGCCAAGGACGACGCCGACCCGACCGCGAAGCCGACCCTGCCGTCGGCCGACGACCCGCAGCCCTACCCGTGCCCCGTCAAGGACGAGGAGGCGCTGCGCAACGCCAAGTTGGAGGAGGGCGCCCCGCTGCTGCCCGAGGACCCGTGGATCCTGGAGAGCAGCCTGCTCGCCCTGCACGGCCTCAAGTACGACGGCATCGTCAAGGTGAAGACGTACAGCGGCCGGGAGAAGGCGGTCCTGAAGTTCACCGCCAGCTCCATCGACATCCGCGACCTGCGGCAGACGGTGGTCGGGCCCGGCGGTACGAAGACGCACGTTGACGCGCGTAAAGGCAGCAACTCGACGATGCGTGACGGCACCGTGACGATGTACACGGAGGAGCTGAAGGGCAAGCTGCTCGGTCTCATCCCGGTCACCTTCAGCCCCGAGGCGCCACCGCCGTTGACGCTTCCCGAACTGTTCTTCACCGACGTGCGGGTGACCCAGGCGGGGCAGCTCGGTGGGACGCTCACCGTGCCCGGCATGCACCTGTACCAGACGGAGGGCTGAGCGGCGCACGGCCGGGCCCGGCGGGTGGGACGCCCGTCGCTCCGGGCCGCCGCTCACCCGGCGGTCCCTCCGTGGGACCGCCCCCCGGGCCACCGGGAGCCGCACAAGGCCGTGGGCCGCGTCGCCATGTGAGTGGCGGCGCGGCCCACGGTCGTCGCGTGTGGGTCAGGAGGAGCCCAGGTGGTGGACGCGCACCATGTTGGTGGTGCCGGGCACGCCGGGCGGGGAGCCGGCCGTGATGATCATGGTGTCGCCCTCGTTGTAGCGGCCCAGCTTGAGCAGCTCCGCGTCGACGAGGTCCACCATGGCGTCGGTGTTGGCCACGTGCGGGACCACGAACGTCTCCACGCCCCAGCTCAGCGTCAGCACGTTGCGGGTCAGCGTGTCGGTGGTGAAGGCCAGGATCGGCTGCTGGGCCCGGTAGCGGGAGAGCCGGCGGGCCGTGTCGCCGGACTTGGTGAAGGCCACCAGCGACTTGGCGCCGAGGAAGTCGGCGATCTCGGCGGCGGCGCGGGCCACCGAACCGCCCTGCGTGCGCGGCTTCTTGCCCGGCACCAGCGGCTGCAGGCCGCGCGAGAGCAACTCCTCCTCGGCGGCGGTGACGATGCGCGACATCGTCTTGACGGTCTCCAGCGGGTACGCGCCGACCGAGGACTCGGCCGAGAGCATCACCGCGTCCGCGCCGTCCAGGATCGCGTTGGCGACATCGGACGCCTCGGCGCGCGTCGGCCGGGAGTTGGTGATCATCGACTCCATCATCTGGGTCGCCACGATCACCGGCTTGGCGTTGCGGCGGCACATCTCGATGAGCCGCTTCTGCACCATCGGCACCTGCTCCAGCGGGTACTCGACCGCCAGGTCGCCGCGGGCCACCATGACCGCGTCGAAGGCCGCGACGACCTCCTCCATGTTGGCCACCGCCTGCGGCTTCTCCACCTTGGCGATCACCGGCACGCGCCGGCCGACCTCGTCCATCACCCGGTGCACGTCGCGCACGTCGGCCGCGTCCCGCACGAAGGACAGCGCGACCATGTCGCAGCCCAGCTCCAGCGCGAACTTCAGGTCCTCGACGTCCTTCTCGGACAGCGCGGGCACGTTGACGGCCACGCCGGGCAGGTTGATGCCCTTGTGGTCGGAGATCACGCCGCCCTCGATGACGATGGAGCGCACCCGCGGCCCGTCCACCTCGACCACCTGGAGGGCGACGTTGCCGTCGTTGATGAGGATCGACTCGCCCTTGGAGACGTCCCCGGGCAGGCCCTTGTACGTGGTGCCGCAGATGGTCCGGTCGCCCGCGACGTCCTCGGTGGTGATGGTGAACTCGTCACCGCGCACCAGCTCCACCGGCCCGTCGGCGAAGGTCTCCAGGCGGATCTTGGGGCCCTGGAGGTCGGCGAGGACGCCCACCGCGCGGCCGGTCTCCTCGGACGCCTTGCGGAGCCGGTGGTACCGCTCCTCGTGCTCCGAGTGGGACCCGTGGCTCATGTTGAAGCGGGCCACGTTCATCCCCGACTCGATCAGCGACTTGAGCTGGTCGTAGGAGTCGACGGCGGGACCCAGGGTGCAGACGATTTTGGAACGGCGCATGAGGCAGATCCTATCCGTTTTGTTTCGGGGCGGAATTTATCGGGCTGGTCTACCGCTCTGACGTGCCGGAGCGCTCCGCGCTCACCAGCCGGTACGTCTGCGTGGCGATCTCCAGTTCCTCGTCGGTCGGTACCACGGCGACGGCCACCGCGCTGCGCTCGGTCGAGATCAACCGCCCGCCGCTGCCGCGCAGCGCGTTGCGGACCGTGTCCACCTCGATGCCGAGCCCGCCGAGCCCGCGCAGCGTCGCCTCGCGGACGGCGGCCGAGTTCTCGCCGACCCCGGCGGTGAAGGCGAGCGCGTCCACCCGGCCGAGTACCGCGGTGTACGCGCCCACATACTTGCGCAGCCGGTGGACGTAGATGTCGAAGGCGAGCTGCGCGTCCTGGTCGCCCTCGCCCATCCGGCGGCCGATCTCGCGCATGTCGTTGTCGCCGCACAGCCCGATCAGGCCGCTGTGCTTGTTGAGCAGGGCGTCGATCTCGTCCACCGACATGCGGCCGACCCGCGCCAGATGGAAGATGGCCGCCGGGTCCAGGTCGCCCGACCGGGTGCCCATGACCAGCCCTTCCAGCGGCGTGAGCCCCATCGAGGTCTCCACGCACACGCCGCCGGCCACCGCCGACGCGCTGGCCCCGTTGCCCAGGTGCAGCACGATCGTGTTGAGGTCGGCGACGTCCTTGCCGAGCAGGTCGGCCACGGCCCGCGAGACGTAGGCGTGCGAGGTGCCGTGGAAGCCGTAGCGCCGCACCCCGTACCGGTCGGCGGTGTCCACGTCGATCGCGTACCGGGCCGCGTACTCCGGCATCGTGGCGTGGAAGGCGGTGTCGAAGACGGCGACCTGCGGCAGGTCGGGGCGCAGGGCGCGGGCCACCTTGATGCCGGTCACGTTGGCCGGGTTGTGCAGTGGCGCCAGCGGGACCAGCTTCTCGATCTCGGCGAGCACCTCGTCGGTGATCAGCGTCGGCTCGGTGAACCGGGTGCCGCCGTGCACCACCCGGTGTCCCACGGCGGCCAGCGCGGGCGAGTCCAGGCCGAGCCCCTGGGCGGACAGTTCGGCGGAGACCCGGTCGAGCGCGGCCGTGTGGTCGGGCACCTCGCCCTCGCCGACGCGCTCCACGATGCCCGCGGCCAGCCGGCCGCCGTCGGTCATGTCGAGGAGCTGGTACTTGACCGAGGAGGAGCCGGAGTTGAGGACCAGCACTCGGGTGCGGTCGGGGGAGTGGTTCACGCGCGGGGTGCTTTCTCTGCGGGCGCCGCCGGGGCGCCGGGGGCGGCCTGGGCCTGGATGGCGGTGATGGCGACGGTGTTGACGATGTCCTGGACGAGGGCGCCGCGCGAGAGGTCGTTGACCGGCTTGCGCAGCCCCTGCAGGACCGGGCCGACGGCGACGGCGCCGGCCGAGCGCTGGACGGCCTTGTAGGTGTTGTTGCCCGTGTTCAGGTCGGGGAAGATCAGCACGGTGGCCTGACCGGCGACCTGGGAGTCGGGGAGCTTGGTGGCGGCCACGGCGGCGTCCACGGCCGCGTCGTACTGGATCGGCCCCTCCACCGGCAGGTCGGGCCGCCGCTCGCGGACCAGTTCGGTGGCCCTGCGGACCTTGTCCACGTCCGCGCCCGAGCCGGAGGTGCCGGTGGAGTACGAGAGCATGGCGATCTTGGGCGTGACGCCGAACTTGGCGGCGGTGGCCGCCGACTGGATGGCGATGTCCGCGAGCTGCTCGGCGTTCGGGTCGGGGTTGACCGCGCAGTCGCCGTAGACCAGCACCCGGTCGGCCAGGCACATGAAGAACACGGACGAGACGATCTCCGCCCCGGGCGCCGTCTTGATCACCTCGAAGGCGGGCCGGATGGTGGCCGCCGTCGAGTGCACCGCGCCCGAGACCATGCCGTCGGCCAGGCCCTCCTGCACCATCAGCGTGCCGAAGTAGGACACGTCGGCCACGACGTCGTACGCCAGCTCGTACGAGACGCCCTTGTGCGCCCGCAGTTTCGCGTACAGCTCCGCGAACCGCTCGCGCAGCGGCGAGGTGTGCGGGTCGGTGATCTGCGCGCCGCTCAGGTCGATGCCGAGGTCGGTGGCGCGCTTGCGGACCGCGTCCTCCGCGCCGAGCAGCGTCAGGTCGCACACGTCGCGGCGCAGCAGCACGTCGGCGGCGCGCAGCACGCGCTCCTCGGTGCCCTCGGGCAGTACGACGCGGCGCCGCCGGGAGCGCGAGCGCTCAAGCAGCTCGTGCTCGAACATCATCGGCGTGACCCGGCTGGAGCGGGCCACCGAGATCCGGTCGGTCAGCTCGGCGGTGTCCACGTGCCGCTCGAACAGGCCGAGCGCGGTCTCCGCCTTGCGCGGGACGGTCGCGCTCAGCTTGCCCTCCAGGGCGAAGAGTTCGGCCGCCGTCGGGAAGCTGCCGCCGGGAACGGAGATGACCGGCGTGCCGGGGGCGAGCCGGGACGCCAGGGCCAGGATGTCGGGCCCCGGGCGGGCGTCCAGCGTCAGCAGCACGCCCGCGATGGGCGGGGCGCCGGCGGTGTGCGCGGCCAGCGACCCGATGATCAGGTCCGCGCGGTCGCCCGGCGTGACCACCAGGGCCCCTTCGGTCAGCGCGGGCAGGAAGGTGGGCAGCATGGCGCCGCCGAAGACGAAGTCGCGCACGTCGCGGGCGAGCCCCGAGTCGTCGCCGAGCAGCACCTCGGCGCCGAGCGCGTGCACCACCTGGCGCACGGTGGGCGCCGAGAGCGAGCCGTCCTCGGGCAGCGCGTAGCAGGGCACGGGCAACTGCTCGGCCAGCGGCCCGGCGATCTCGGCCCGGTCGGCCGGGTCGGTCCGGTTGACCACCAGGGCCACCACGTCACAGCCGTGCCCCTGGTAGGCGCGGTAGGCGTTGCGGGCCTCGGAGCGCACCGACTCGGCGGTCTGGTCCTGCCCGCCGACCACGGTGATGACGGCGGCGCCGAACTCGTTGGCCAGCCGCGCGTTCAGGTGCAGCTCGTCCGGGAGGCTGGTGGCCGCGTAGTCGCTGCCCAGCACGAGCACGTACTCGTACTCCCTGGCCACCGCGTGGAAGCGGGTGACCAGCTCGGCGACCAGTTCGTCGGTGCCGCGCTCGGCCTGGAGCGTCGCGGCCTCGTCGTAGCCGATGCCGTAGACCGACTCCGACGGCTGGGTGAGCCGGTAGCGGGCGCGCAGCAGCTCGTAGAGCCGGTCGGGCCCGTCGTGCATCAGGGGGCGGAAGACGCCCACCCGGTCCACGTGGCGGGTCAGGAGCTCCATCACTCCCAGCTCCACGACCTGGCGGCCGTCGCCGCGGTCGATCCCGGTCACATACACGCTGCGCGTCACGCGTGCTCTCCGATCCTTCGGCTGCGTCGGCTCTTGCTCCGCCGGTGCTACCCGGCTGGTCCCGCGGTGTGGCCCGGGGGCGCGCGGGGCCGGCCCGCTCCCCGCCGTCCAGGGTGCCGCGACCGGGTCCGGGCTGCGACCCTGGCCGCCCGCGCCACCACGGCCCGCGCGGGCGGGCCGTGGCCGGAACCCGGCGCGGTGCGGCGTACGGCGCGGGGCGCCACGGCGGGTCCTGGCCGGGGCCCGGCACCGCCGTGGATCGCCTGCCCCGAAACGGGCGTCGTGCTCCAGCCCGTGCCGGACGAAGAATCACCCGTCCGGGCCGGCCACTGCCTCTTGACACTACCCGGGGCCGTGGGTATAGCGCATGACCCATGGGGTGCGCGGGGGCTTCGGGCCCGTGAAACAATCGGACGAGCTCATATGTACCTCCCCCGGCCCCGGCCCACGGGGAACCCCAGGAGCAGGAGAAAGACCAGGATGCGCATCGGAGTGCTCACCGCCGGGGGCGACTGCCCCGGTCTCAACGCCGTGATCCGGTCGGTCGTGCACCGCGCCGTCGCCGGACACGACGACGAGGTCATCGGCTTCGAGGACGGCTTCAAGGGACTCCTCGACGGTCGCTTCAGGCCCCTCGACCTCGACGCCGTCAGCGGCATCCTCGCCCGTGGCGGGACCATCCTCGGCTCGGCCCGCCTGGAGCGCGCCCGGCTGCGCGAGGCCGCCGAGAACTGCGAGGAGCTGGCCCGCTCGTACGGCATCGACGCGCTCATCCCGATCGGCGGCGAGGGCACGCTGACCGCGGCCCGGATGCTCGCGGACGCGGGCATGCCCGTCGTCGGCGTGCCGAAGACCATCGACAACGACATCTCGGCCACCGACCGCACCTTCGGCTTCGACACGGCCGTCGGCGTGGCCACCGAGGCGATCGACCGGCTGAAGACCACCGCCGAGTCGCACCAGCGGGTCATGGTGGTGGAGGTCATGGGCCGGCACGCGGGCTGGATCGCCCTTGAGTCCGGCATGGCCGGCGGCGCGCACGGCATCTGCCTGCCCGAGCGCCCCTTCGACGTCGCCGACCTGGTGAAGATGGTCGAGGAGCGGTTCGCGCGGGGCAAGAAGTTCGCCGTGATCTGCGTCGCCGAGGGCGCGCACCCCGCCGCGGGCTCGATGGACTACCAGAAGGGCGAGATCGACCAGTACGGCCACGAGCGCTTCGCGGGCATCGGCAACCGGCTGGCCGCCGAGCTGGAGAACCGCCTCGGCAAGGAGGCCCGCCCGGTCATCCTCGGCCACGTGCAGCGCGGCGGCACGCCCACCGCGTACGACCGCGTCCTGGCCACCCGCTTCGGCTGGCACGCGGTGGAGGCGGCGCACCGAGGCGACTTCGGGATGATGACGGCGCTGCGCGGCACGGAGGTGACGCTGGTGCCGCTGGCCGAGGCGGTCACCGAGCTGAAGCGGGTGCCGGCTGACCGGATGGACGAGGCGGAGTCGGTCTTCTGACCACCGGTTCGGCCCCCGGCCCCGGCGCCGTTACCGTCCGCGCCCACCGCCGGGCCGGCTGACCGGCCGCTCTGGCGGGGGCGAGGGGCGGCGGCCGGTTCGCGCGGCTTCCCACCGAACGCGCGGCTTCGGCCGCCGCCCGTACCGGCCGAGCGGGCGCGACCCCGTCGCGGCCACCCGGCCCGCCCGGGCCCGGCATCCCCGACCGGCTACCGGAACCCGTCGTCCGCCCCGGGCTGGCGCCGGGCCCGGCTGGCCCTCCCGGCACGGGCCGCGCGGGGCGGGCCGGCCCCCGCGCCGGCCAGCGGGGACGCGGCTCGGCTGCGGGGGCCGTCTGGGAGCGGGGCGGTGCCTAGCTGGTGAGCAGGCCGCCCGTCTGCTGGGCGATCCACTGCTGGTGGGCGGTCACGTCAGTGTAGACGGTGGCGTCACCGGTGCCGCAGATCTGGTTGTTCACGCCCGCCCGGCTGGTCGCGCCGGCCAGCCGCCAGACGCCACCCTCCTTCACCAGGGCCGGGCCGCCGGAGTCGCCGTAACAGGCGGTGCCGGAGCGGCTGCCGTAGACGCACAGCTCCACGGAGCTGTTGAAGTTGGTGGTGCACATCCGGTCCGGGTTGATGCGCGTGTTGAGCTCCTTCAGGCCACGTGGCGCGGGACCGCAGCCGGGCGAGCCGCACGTCTGGCCCCAGCCGAGCAGGCGGGTGGCGGTGCCCTCGACGGGCGAGGTGCTGGCGATGTTGATCGGCTGGTTGGCCACCGGCTGGCTCAGCCGCAGCAGCGCGATGTCGTACGGGCCGACCTGTCCGTAACGGGGGTGGCGGATGATCTGCGAGACCGAGGCGAGGGTGCCGCCGCTGAGGTGGTCGGACGAGCCGATGCGTATCCGGAAGTTGCCGGGCTGCTGGCCGGCCACGCAGTGCGCGGCGGTGACCATCCACCCGCTCTTGATGAGCGAGGCGCCGCAGCCGTGCCGGCCGTTGACCTGCATGGAGCCCATGAACGAGTACGCCTCGCTGGCCGGGCCGCCGCCGACGATCCTCGTGCTGGGCGCGGTGGGTTCGGGCGTGCGGTCCGCGGCGCTGGCGCTCTGCGCGGACAGGACGGCTGCGGCGATCAGCGCGGGGGCGAGCGCGACGCGCAGCAGGTTGCGGAGTCTCATGGCGTGCTGTCCTCCAAAGACGGTGGGGGGAGCGCTGGGAGAGGGGGTCCGTCCCGACCGGCCCCAGGCACGCGGGCCGGCCCTCCCGGGCCGGGGCTGAACGCCGGCCGCCACTCACTGTGGGACACCGGGCCACTTCCGTAACAATCCCAACCTTGCATACGGCCTGCCTATGGGCCCCGCCCCCGCCGGGCGCCCGCCGTGAGGGGGGCGCCGCACTCCGGTCTTCTCAACGGGCATGCAGCGTAAGGCAGTTGGAAGGGGGTGACGGCGAGGCGGAGTCGGGGTTCGGGGGCCGTCAGCCCTGGTGGGCGGCGCGCGGGGAACCTGAGTTGGTCGCCTTCCGGGCGTTGGCTGGTGTCGCGGCCGTCGGGCGCGGGCGTGTGTTCCCGTCGTCGGCGACAGGGGTCCGGGCGGGCGGCTAGAATGTCGCAGCGCTGTTATATTAGCGCTGTGACATCTTCCGACCCCACCGCCGTCCCCGATCCCTGGCACGCGCTGCGCGAGCTGTTGGCCGCCATGGACGCCGAGATCGAGCAGGTCTACGTCGAGCGCGGCATCGAGGGGGTGCGGCCCCGGTTCGCGTATCCGCTGATCCGGCTCGCTCACACCGGGCCGCTGACCATTCGGGAACTCGCGCGCTCCCTGGACCGCTCGCACTCGGCGGTCAGCCAGACCGTCGCCGCCCTGCGCAGGGAGGGGCTGGTGACCTCCGAACCGGGGCCCGACGCCCGCACCCGGCGGATCGACCTGACCGAGCGCGGCCGGTCGCTGGTGCCGTTCCTGGAGGCGGAGTGGCGCGCCACCCACGCGACGGTCGCCGAGTTGGACGGCGAGGTGCCGTACGCGATGACCGCCGTGGTCGAGGAGGTGCGGCGGGCGCTGGAGCGGCGGTCGATGCGGCAGCGGGTGCTGGGCCATCTCGTCGAGCCGCCACAGTGAGTCGGCGGGTTCGCGTCCGGCTCCTCGACACCCGCCCGCTGCGGAGCGGGCGGGCGTTTCGCGCCCTGTGGATCGGCACCTCGGCCTCGCAACTCGGCGGCCAGATGGCCAACGTGGCGGTGCTGGCCCAGGTCTGGGAACTGACCGGCAGCCCCGTGGCCACCGGCGCCATCGGGATCGCCACCGGCCTGCCGATGGTGCTGTTCGGGCTGCTCGGCGGCGTGTTGGCCGACGCCGTCGACCGCCGCGCGGTGGTGCGGGCCACCACCGTGGGTCAACTGCTGGCCGCCACGGGGCTGTGCGCCCAGGCCCTGGCGGGCAACCGGAGCGTGGTGCTGCTGCTCGCCCTGGTGGCCGTGGGCGCGAGCTGCGGCGCTCTCGGCGCTCCGGCCCGGCGCGCGTTGCCGGTCCGGCTGCTGCCGGCCGGCCAGGTCGCGGCCGGCCTCGCGCTGACCAACGTCTCCTTCCAGACGGCGATGCTGGCCGGGCCCGCGCTGGCCGGGCTGGTCATCGCCCGCTGGGACGTCGCCGCCGCGTACGCCGCCCAGGCCCTGGCCATGGCGGTCGCGGCGCTCGCGACGCGCCACCTGCCCGTCACGCGCCCCGAGGGCGCCGAGGCCGCCGGCGGCCGGCGGCGGCCGAAGCGCGGTGGATGGCGGGTCGTGCTGCGGCACCCGCCGCTGTGGGGCTCGCTGGCCACCGACCTGTCCGCGACCCTGCTCGCCATGCCCGTGGCGCTCTTTCCGCTGGTCAACGAGGTGCGTTTCGGGGGCGACCCGCGGACCCTCGGGCTGTTCCTCTCGGCCGTCGCGGTCGGCGGGATCGCGGCCGGCCTGCTCTCCGGCACGGTGACGCGCTGGCGCCGCGCCGGCCTGGCGCAGTTGTCCGCGGCCGGCGTCTGGGGCCTGGCGCTGGCCGGCTTCGGCCTGGCGGGGCCGTTGTGGCTGGCGCTCGGCTGCCTGGCGGTGGCGGGCGCGGCCGACACCGTGTCCGTCATCACCCGAGGTGCCCTGGTCCAGCGCGAGACCCCGGACGCGTACCGGGGGCGGGTCTCGTCGGTGGAGCACGTCATCGGTGTCGCGGGCCCCGAACTCGGCAACTTCCGCGGCGGACTGGTCGCGTCGGTCACCTCCGCCCCCTGCTCGCTGGTCATCGGCGGGGTGGTCGCCGCGCTGGCGGTCGCCGCCGTGGCCGTGGCCAACGCCCCCCTGCGCGCCTACCGCACGCCATCCGCCGCCGAGCGGCCAGCCGCCCCCGAGCCCGGTGCCGCGGCGTCCGCCGGTGCGGTGAACTGACGCCCCGCCGGCCGCGCAGCCCGTACGAGGAGGCGGCCCGCGACGACGGGGGCGAGATGAGTCGCGGTACGTCGTGGAGAACGGGAGCGGCATCGGACCCGAGGCACCGGACTTCGACAGGCAGCGCGCGGGCCACTCGGAGGTGCCGCGGCTCCAGTTCTGGTGGGGCCTCGCGGAGTGCGGCGAGGCCCGGCAGCGCCCGTCGTGCCCGGCCGAGAGGATCGAGGGCACGCTCACGGACCGGGACCGGGACCGGGACCGGGAGCGGGAGTTGAGCGAGGTTGAGCGAGGACCCGGCGTACGAGCGGCGGGCGCTGGCGGAGTTCGCCAGGCGCTCGGCGGCCTCACACGGTTGCGCGGCGCCGAAGACGCCGTAAGGCGGCCCGGCGAGGCCGCGCGGGAGGCCGCTGGGGAGGCCGCGCGGGTGCGCCCTGCCGGGCCCGCCAGCGCCGTTCGGCCGGCCGCGCCGCCCACCCCGGGTGCCGCCGAGGCGAAAAGGCGTTGGGGCGGCGGTGGCGTGTGCTTGGCTCCGGGGCATGGATGAGGTGCGCGAGTTCTACTCGGTGACCGGCGCCTGGTGGGCCCGGGCGGATGCCAGGGTGACGGAGCGGGACGCGTCGCGCGTCGAGGCGCTGCGCTCGCACACAGGGCCCGGCGTGCGGCGGGTGTTGGAGCTGGGCGCCGGTTACGGGGCCACGGCCGTGGCCACCGCGCGCGCCGGCTACGCCGTGACGGCCGTCGAACTCAGCGACCGCGCCGACCACGCGGCAGGGCTCGCGACTGGCCTCGGGGCCGGCTCGCTGACGTTCCACAAGGCGGACTTCTACGCCGTGCGCCTCGACGGCCGCTTCGACGCCGTCACCTACTGGAACGGCTTCGGCATCGGCGCCGACGCCGATCAGCGGCGGCTGCTGCACCGCATCGCCGACCACTGGCTGGCCCCCGCCGGGGTGGCGCTGGTCGACGTGTTCAACCCGTTCGTCTGGGCCGGCTGGGACGGCGACGAGGAGCACCTGCTGCCGGACCCGGAGGCCGGCTACGACCACGAGTTGTACGAGCGGACCCGGTTCGACCCCGTCACCTGCGCCGCGACCGACACCTGGCGTTCGGCCACCGAGCCCGGGCGCGAGTTCAGCCAGACCCTGCGCTGCTACACCCCCGCCGACCTGGCGTTGTTGCTCGCCGGGACCGGCCTCGAACTCGCGGACATCGTCGTCGGCGGCCGGTCGATCGGTCCGCCGGGTGCCCCCGCGGCACCGTCCACCGTGACGCGCGAACTCCTCCACCAGCACCACGAGTACCTGGCCGTGCTCCGGCACGCTCCCGCGTAGCAGCCGCGTGCCACGGCTTCCCGGCCTTCCGCATCCGGGCCCGTGACGCTGGCACCCGGACGCCCGGTTTCGCGTCCTCCTTCCTGGACGAACGCGGCCGAGGAGAACCATGAGCACACGATCGAGCTGGTGCAACACCCATCGGGGCCCCACCGAGCGGGCCATCGCGGTGGCGGTGATCGAGGTCAACTCCGGCCCCGGCGGCACCGTGTGGTCGTGCCCCGACTGCGTGGCGCGGTACGGGATCGTCCCGCTCGACGAGCAGTCACCCGACCACCCGGCCTCCCGCATCCAGTACCGCGACGCGCGGCCCCCGCGCGACGTGGCCGCTGACGCGCCCGTCACCGACGCGCCCGCCGCCGACGCGTCCGTCGCTACCGAGGATGCCGCTGCCGAGGATGCCGCTGCCGAGGACGCCGCCGGCGCACCCGGCCAACCGTAGGCGGGCGGCGGCCAGGCCGCCGAGAGGGCCGCACCGGGCCGGCCCGCGTGGCCACCGGCGCGGCGCGCCGGTCAGCGGAAGCGGTCCGCGTGCTCGGCCGCCCAGTCGGCGAAGCTCCGCGCGGGACGGCCAGTGACCTCCCGCACCGTCGGCACCACCGTGTACCCCTCGGGCGGCGGGTCGCGGTGCCACTCGGCCAGCATGTCGACGGCCTCCGGCGAGGCGCCCGACTCCCGCCACCGCTGGCGCGCCTGCTCCTCGGTGAGTTCGACGTAGCGCAGGTCGCGCCCGAGCGCCGCGCCCAACGTCGCGACCTTCTGCGGGACGGTCAACGCCTCGGGGCCGCTGAGGACGTAGCGCCGGCCGGCGTGGCCGTCCTCGGTGAGCGCGTGCACGGCCACCGCCGCCACGTCGCCCTCGTGGACCGAGGCGTTGCGCGCCCGCGCGAACGGCTCGCGCACCACGCCCTCGGTACGGATGGAATCCGCCCAGGTCAGCGCGTTGGACATGAACTCGCCCGGCTGGATGAAGGTCCAGGGCGTGGGGCCCTCCCGCAGCGCCTGCTCCACGCTGCCCTCGGAGCCGCTCCACAGCACCGAGACCCGCCGCGCCCCGGACCGCTCCACCAGCCTGGCGAGTTCGGGCCCGGTGGTCAGCGCCCCCTGGTCGGCGTTGTACGTCATGAGGTGGACCGCGCTCAGGCCCTCGAACGCCGCGTCCAGCGTGCCGGGCTCGGCGAGGTCGCCGCCCACCACCTCGACGCCGGCCGGCAGCGCGGCCCGCCCGGGGTCACGGCTCAGCGCCCGTACCCGGTGCCCCCGCTCGATGAGTTGCTCGACCACCTCGCGGCCCACGTTGCCGGTCGCCCCGGTCACCAGAATCGTCATGGCTGCTCACTGCCCCTTCGGGAGGTCCGCCCGGCCCCGCCACACGGCGCGGGCCGACCCGCCGCGGAGAGCGGGTTCGGTGAACGTAAAACTTCACCTAAGGTTCAAGTCAAGGCGAATCCGGTGGAGCGGCGCCGGGCACCCTGGCTAGGCTCGCGCGATGACCACTCGAACCTTCCGCATCATGGTCCGTGGCGTCTTCGACGGGCTCAGCGACGAGCAGCGGGCCGAACTGCTGGCGCGGGCCGCGGAGCACGACGTCCTGCGGGCGTCGTTCACCACCGAGGGCCACCTCAGTTACGACCTGGCCGCGCGGTCCGCCTTCACCTTCCGCTTCGCGGACACCGGCGAGGCCGAGGAGGACATCCTGGCGGCGACCGAGCGCGCCGAGGAGTGCGCCCGGGCCTGGCTCGACCAGCGCGGCTACGGCTACCGCGACCTCAGGGCGCGGGCCGAGGACCTCTCCCAGGCGCCGCTGGGCAAGCGGCAGCGCCGGGCCGCCGCCCAGCGGAACGCCTGACCCGGCGCGGGCTCCGACACCGGCCCCGACGCCGCTCCGGTACGGGCCCTGAAGCCGCCCCCGGCGGTGCGGCGACGGGGCCGGTCCGGGGCCTACCCCTTGACCGCCCCGCCGAGCGCGAACCCGCCGCCGAGGCGGCGCGCGATCAGCACGTACAGCAGGATCACCGGCGTCGAGTAGAGCAGCGAGAACGCGGCCAACTGGCCGTAGACGACGGAGTCGCGGCTGCCGAAGAAGGTGAACAGGGTGACCGAGGCGGGGAGTTGGTCGGGGGTGAGCAGCAGCATGAAGGGGACGAAGAAGTTCCCCCACATCATGATGAAGCTGTAGATCGTCACGACCGCCAGGCCCGGCCCCATCAGCGGCAGAATGATCCGCACCAGCGCCTGGTGCCAGGAGGCGCCGTCCGTCCAGGCGGCCTCCTCCAGGGCGATGGGCACGCCGTCCATGAAGTTCTTCATCAGCCAGATGGCGAACGGGAGTTGGGTCGCGGCCAGGAAGAGGGCCGTGCCGAGGAGGCTGTCGATCAGCTCCACCTGCACGTACAGGCCGTAGACCGGGACCATGATCGCGGTGACTGGCAGGCAGGTGGTGAACAGCACGGTCAGCAGGTACGGGCGGACCAGCCGGGAGCGGTAGCGGGAGAGCGGGTAGGCGGCCAGCGCCGCGCACACCACCGTCAGCAGCGTGGCCCCGCCGCACAGCAGCAGACTGTTGAGCATCGGGCGGAAGGTGATCTCCTCGTTCCACACCGCCTCGAAGTTCTCCGTCGTCGCGGGCGACGGCGCGCCGACCCGCAGGTCGGCCTCCGCGTCGACGGAGGCGAGCACCAGCCACACCAGGGGCAGGGCGAACAGCGCGGCGACGGCCAGGAGCACGAGGTCGACGCCCACGCGCCGGCGCCACCGGCGCCGCTCGGTCGGGGTGCGGCGGGCCGCGCGCGGCGAGGGGGCGCTGGGCGCGGCCACCTGGCCGGCGGCCGGCGTGGACGGGGCGGGAAGGCTGGGCGACGTCACGGTGCTCATACCTCCGTACGGAGCAGGCGCAGGTAGACGGCGGCGAACAGGGCCCCGATGAGCAGCAGCAGGAGGGCGACGGCCGTGCCGTAGCCGATGAGGGCCTTCAGGAACGCCTGGTCGTACATGAACACCGGCAGTGTCTGGCTGCGGTTGCCGGGGCCGCCACGCGTCATGGCCCAGATCAGGCCGAAGACCGAGAGCGTCTGCAACGTGTTGAGCATGAGGTTGGTGCCGATGGAGCGGCGGATCATCGGCAGCGTGATGTGCCACAGCCGGCGCCAGCCGCCGGCCCCGTCCACCTCGGCGGCCTCGGTGATCTCGCGGGGGATCTCGGCGAGCGCGGCGGAGTAGATGAGCATCGAGAACGCCGTGCCGCGCCACACGTTGGCCAGCGACACGGCGATGATGGGCGCGCTGTACAGCCAGTCCTGGGACGGCAGGTGGGCCCAGTCGAGCACGGCGTTCAGGGTGCCCTCGTCGCGGAAGAAGGCGTACAGCAGGAAACCGGCGACGATCTCCGGGACCACCCAGGCCGCGATGGTCAGCGAGCCGACCAGCGTGCGCACCGGCCCGGACGCGCGCCGCATCAGCAGGGCCAGGCCCAGGCCCAGGGTGTTCTGGCCGACGAGCGAGGACAGCACGGTGAAGACGAGGGTGAGCACGACGGCGTTGCGGAAGTGCTCGTCCTGGAAGGCGTGTCGGAAGTTGTCCAGGCCCACGAAGCTCGTCGAGGAGGAGCCGGTCAACTGCATGTCGGTGAAGGCGATGGCGACGCAGTAGACGATGGGACCGCCGAGGAAGAGCAGCAGCAGCGCGGTGGCCGGGGTCAGCGGCAGCCAGCGCAGCGCGCGGCGGCGCTGCCGGCCGCCGGTGGCCGGCCGGCCCGGCTTGGGCGCGGGGGGCCGCGAGGCGAGGGTGGTGGTCATCGGCCCCGGTTCACCACCTTGCCGTCGGTGATCGAGTCCAGCTCGTCGTCGTAGTCCCTGGCCGCGGCGGCCGGCGAGGTGTCGCTGGTGGTGACGGCCTCCATCGCCTCGCCGATGGCCGAGGAGACCCGTGGGTAGACCGGGAGCGCGGGCCGGTAGTGGGTGTGCCGGACCAGGCCGGTGAAGAACTCGATGCCGGGCATCGAGGTGCGGTAGCGGCGGTCGGCGGCGACGTCGGCGCGCACGGCGATCTGCGCGTCCCGCAGCGACCACTCGACCGCGTTCGGCTGGCTCTGCAACGTCTCCACCAGCTTCCACGCCAGGTCCGGCTTCTGGGACTTGGCCGGGATGGCCCAGGTCCAGCCGCCGGACATGCTGACCTTGCCGGGTGACTGGCCGTACTGGGTGGGCATCGGGGCCTGGCCCAGCTCCTTCGACCAGGCGGGCCAGGGGCGGCCGCCGGTCTTGATCCAGAACTGGCCCATCCAGGAGCCGTCCAGGGCGATGGCGACCTTCCTCTCCGGGAGGAGTTCGGTGGCCACCCGGGTGGGGACGTTGGGGTCCACCGCGTCCGAGGGGTGCGGGCCGAGCCCCTCGCCGTAGACCGTGTCGAGGAAGGTGAGCGCGTCCTCGAACCCCTGGCCACCGGCGACCCACCTGCCTGCCTTCGGGTCGTAGAGGGGGTCGGCGCCGGTGCCGTAGAGCAGCATCTCGAAGCCCTGCATCACCGACGCCTCGCCCGGGCCCTTGCCGGTGTAGACGTTGAGCGGGATGACGCCGGGGAGCCTCTTCTTCAGCGTGCGGGCCGTGCTCAGCAGCTCGTCCCAGCTCCGGGGCTGCCAGTCGGTGGGCAGTCCGGCCTTGGCGAACAGCTTCTTGTTGAACCACAGGGCCCGGGTGTCGGTGCCCATCGGCACCCCGTACGTCCTGCCGTCCTCGGCCCGGGCCGCCGCCCTGGCCCGGGGGAGGAACCGGTCCCAGTCGCGCCAGCGCTCCAGGTAGCGGTCGAGGGGGCGTAAGTAACCGCTGGCGACGTCGGAGTTGATGATGAAGGTGTCCTCGTACACCACGTCGGGCGTGGTCTTCGCCGAGCGCATCATCTGCTGGACCTTCACCCAGTAGTCCGGCTGAGCGGCCTGGATGGGGATGAGCTTGACCTTCTTGCCCGGGTGGGCGCGCTCGAACTCGTCCTTGACCCGCGACAGGTAGGCGTCCATGTGCCGGACCTTGTTGTCCGTGTTGCGCAGGTAGACGATCTTGAGGGTGTTCGGGTCGGTGCCGAACGCGCCACAGCCGGTGAGCGAGGTGGCCGCGACGGCGAGGGTGGCAGCGAGGATGAGCGGGGCGGTGGGGCGCACGGGCACGGCCTCCTTGGGCACAGCGCACCGCGGCGCGCAGGAGGCGCCGACGGGACGCGGCTGTGACTGCCCGGTGACCGTACGATCAACTCCGAGCGTCGGTCAATGACTCCGACCTCCCCTCATGACCGGGACCACCGGTACGGCGCAGTGCGGCGCGCCGCCCGGGCACGCGAGCGGCCCGGCACCGCGGGGGTGCCGGGCCGTGGGAGCGCGGGTGGGGCTCAGGGGGTCCAGAAGTTGTGCGTGACGACCAGCATCGACTGGAGCTGGATGCTGGCGGAGAAGTAGTCGTCGGAGCCGGGCGCGGTGGCGACCATCTTCTTCCACAGCGCGTCCAGCCACGCCTGACCGTCGGCGTCGTTCATCGCCGCGACCGCGAACGGCGCGAAGAACGCGGCGTCGTTGCCGTCGCCGTACGCCGTGCCGTTCAGCCGGTAGCCGTTGACCAGCTTGGACGGGTTGCCGCCGGCCTTCGACCTGGACCACGAACTCAGCTTGACGGCCGCCTTCTTGGAGGCCGCGTCGCCGGTCTGCGCGGCGTCGGTGCCAAGGCGCCACGGGTCGCGGCAGGCGTTCCAGTGGTAGTCCCCGTCGTGCGGGTCCTCGAGCACCTCGCCGGACGGGGGCCGGGGCGTGGAGGTGGTGTTCTCCACGAAGTCCGGCAGCAGCCCGGTCTTGGCCGCGTGCTTGGCCTGGAGGTCGGCGGTGACCTGCTGCGTCTTGTTCCGCACCGCGTCCCAGGTGCCGTCGCCGGTCGCCTTCTTGAACGCCTTGAAGTGGCCCGGAATCCAGTCCGACGTGCGCGAGACCTGGTCGTAGTCGCCCGACGACCAGTCGCCGAGCTTGGTGAGCTTGGTGCCGCTGTGCACCTCGCTCTTCTTGATCGCGTTGATCCGCTTGACCGCCAGCGCCTTGTAGTCGTACGCGCCGGAGCTGCCCCACTGCCGGTCGGCGAGGAGCAGCCCGTACGCGATGTCCAGGTCGCCGTCGGTCGCCGAGTCCGTGCCGTTGACGCTCTTGCAGCTCGCGTTCTGCTCGGCCGCGTGCAGGTCCTTGTTGATCGACGAGGGGTGGTCGAGGACGTACTTCAGGATGCCGTCGAAGATCTTCCGCGCGTCGGCGTCGGCCCCGGCCATGGTCGCGGTGATGACCATGCCGTAGCCCTGCGCCTCGGCGACGTAGTCGTGGTCGGCGTCGGGCGAGTACACCTGGTACCAGCCGTTGCCGCAGTTCTGCTTGATGAAGTTGGCCTTCCACTTCTGGTAGAAGGCCAGCACCTTGGCATCGTTGTCCTTCTGGCTGCCGGAGGGCTTGAGGGCGCCATCGGCGTACGAGAAGGAGTGGCTGCCGAACGGGATGGCGACAGCGGCCCGGGCGCGCGGGCCCTCGGCGACCGCGCCCCGCGCGGGGGCGGCGTCGGCGGTCTGGCTGCCGGGCACACCGGCGAGCCAGAACCCGCCACCACCGGCGAGGGCGGCGACAGTCAGTAGGGCGAGCGATCTGCGGTTCCTCACCATTGCCACGTCATGTCTCCATCCTTGGACGGGAGTTGGGGAGGCGAACGCTAGCGAGCGGGCGCGGGCGCGACAAGACGATGGTTAGGAAAGCTTCCTGTTTACCTCCCGGCCCCGCCACGTGCGCTCTCGTGTGCTCACCGGCCGCCGATGGGGGAAACGGAACGTCAGGCGCCGGGTGCGGCGGCCCGGACCCGGCGCCCCGGGCCCGGCCCCGCCGCGCGCCCTGGCGGAATGCCGCCGTCGGCGGGTGGCGGGGTGCCGACGCCGGCACGGGGCCGGCGCCCCGGCCCGGCGGGAGCGCCGACGCCGGTGGGCGGACGCGCCGTCGGCCCCGGCGGGGTCACGGGGCGGCGGGGGAGACCCAGCGGTAGGAGAGTTCGGGCCGGCCGACGGCGCCGTACTGCGGGGTGCGCGCCGCGCGGCCGGTGTCCACCAGGTGCTCCAGGTAGCGCCGGGCGGTGATCCGCGAGATGCCGAGCGCCTCCGCCGTGGCGTTCGCCGAGATGCCGGCGCTGGCCGCGCGCAGCACCTCGGTGACCGCCTGGAGGGTCGCCAGCGTGAGGCCCTTGGGCAGCTCGGCCGGCGCCTGCGGCGCGCGCAGCGCGGCGAGCGCCCGGTCCACCTCGGCCTGGCCGCTGGCCTCGCCCACGGTCACCGTCGCCCGGAACGCCGCGTACCGGGTCAGCCGCTCCCGCAGGGTGGCGAACGTGAACGGCTTCAGCACGTACTGGACTACCCCGAGCGAGACGCCCTCCCGGACGACGGCCAGGTCGCGCGCCGAGGTCACCGCGATGACGTCCACGCCGTGCCCGGTCGCCCGCAGCGTGCGCAGCAGCCGCAGCCCGTGCCCGTCGGGCAGGTAGAGGTCGAGCAGCAGCAGGTCCACGGCGGTACGGTCCAGCGCGCGGCGCGCCTGCGCGGCGGAGTGCACGGTGCCCACGACGGTGAAGCCGGGCACCCGGCCGACGTAGAGGGCGTGCGCGTCCGCCGCCAGGGCGTCGTCCTCCACGACGAGTACGCGGATCGGCCCGTCGGCCGCCGCGGGGCCGTTCTCCATGGCGCTCACGAGGCCACCCCGCCACCGGGCCCGTCGGCGGTGGGCCCGCCCGTGCTGGGCCTGTCCGCGCTGGGCCCGTCCGTGCTGGGCCCGGCCGTGCCCGGCGCGGGTTCGGCGGGTCGGGGCTCGGCGTCCGGGGGGGCCTCGTCCGTGGTGCGCAGGGGCAGCCGGACCGTGAACTCGGCGCCGCCCCGTGGGGAGCGGCCCAGCGTGATGGTGCCGCCGTTGCGGTGCACCGTCTGGCGCACGATGGCCAGGCCGAGCCCGTGGCCGGGCACGGCCTTGGTGCTCCAACCCCGCTGGAAGATCTCCTCGGCCGCGCCCGGGCCGACGCCGGGGCCGTTGTCCCCGACCCGCAGCGTCAACTCCTCGTCCCAGGCCCGAACCGTCACCGTGACCCGCCCCCGTCGGCCGTCCACGGGCGCCCCCGAGCGGCGGCCGGGGCCCGGGCCGCCCCGCGCGGACGGGGCGGTCTGGCCGCCCGCCGCGTCGATGGCGTTGTCCACCAGGTTGCCCAGGATGGTCACCAGGTCCCGGGCCGGCAGGCTGGCCGGCAGCAGCCCGTCGTCGATGTGGCTGTCGGGCGTCAGCTCGAAGTCCACCGCGTACTCGCTGGCCTGGGCCGCCTTGCCGAGCAGCAGCGCGGCGAGCACCGGCTCGGCCACCGCGCCCACCACCTGGTCGGTGAGCGCCTGGGCCAGTCGCAGCTCGGCGGTGGCGAACTCGACGGCCTCGTCGGCTCGGCCGAGTTCGATGAGGGAGACCACGGCGTGCAGCCGGTTGGCCGCCTCGTGGGCCTGCGAGCGCAGCGCCTCGGCGAAGCCGCGTACCGAGTCCAGCTCGCCCGAGAGGGCCTGGAGTTCGGTGTGGTCGCGCAGGGTCACCACGGAGCCGCGCCGGCCGTTGCTGCTCACCGGCGCGGTGTTGACGATCAGGACCCGGTCGGCGGTCAGGTGCAGCTCGTCCACCCGGGGTTCGGGGTCGAGCAGCGCCGCGGTCAGCGGCGGGGGCAGGCCGAGTTCGCCCACGTGCCGGCCGACGGGTGGCGCGCCGCGCCGGCCGGCCCGCGCGTCGATGGCGGGGGCGGCCTCCGACGAGCCGGCCGTGGCGGCGGCGTCCGGGCGGGGCAGGCCGAGGAGTTCGCGCCCGCCGTCGTTGATGAGCGCGATCCGGCGCTGCCCGTCGAGCATCACCAGGCCCTCCCGCACCGCTTGCAGCGTGGCCTGGTGGTAGTCGTGCATCTGGCTCAGCTCGTTGGCGTTCATGCCGTGCGTGTGCCGGCGCAGCCGCGCGTTGATGACGTAGGTGCCCAGCCCGCCGAGCACGAGCGCGGCCAGCGCGACGCCGGTGAGGGCGAGCACCTGGCGCCGCTCCCGCTCGGTGATCTCCTTGATCGTGATCCCGGCGCTCACCAGCGCGACCACCGGGCCCGGGCCGTCCGTGCCGCCGCCCTCGCGCACCGGGGCCACGACGCGCACGGAGGGGCCGAGGGTGCCGGTGTACGTCTCGGAGAACACCTCGCCGCGCAGCGCGGGCCCGGTGTGGCCGAGGAACTTCTCGCCGATCCGGCCGGGTTCCGGATGCGTCCAGCGGACCCCGCGCGGGTTCATGATCGTGACGAACGCGACGCCGGAGTCCAGCCGCACGCGCTCCGCGTACGGCTGGAGCACCGAGGTCGGGTCGGGCGAGCGGGCCGCCTCGACGACGGCGGGGGAGTTGGCGATGGTGGTGGCCGCGGTCAACGCCTGGCGCCGCGCGGCCTCCTGCGCCTCGCCCTTGGCCGTGACGTAGGTGAAGACGGCGCACCCGGCGACCACGGCGGCGACCAGCACGACCTGCATGGCGAAGAGCTGGCCAGCGAGGCTGCGAGGACGGGGGATGCGCATCGGCTCAGTCTGCACGCTGTCCCTGGCGTGAACGTAATGTACGCAAGGGTGACCGCCGTCACAGCGCGGTGCATAGTCGCCGGGACATCCCGCACGTGAGCCGCGCGTACCCCATGGCGCGGCCGGGCCGGATGTCCTCAGCAGCGGTGGCTGGGCCGTACCCACGCAGCTCTCAGCCCTGCCGAGCGGCAATGCACGACCGAAGGAGGCAGCCGTGGCTGCGCAGACCTCGCCGTCGGAGCCGGGAGACACGCCCCCCGACTCCGGCTCGACATCGCGACGGGCGGGACAGGCGACCGGGGAAGGCTCCGGGACGACACCGGGATCGAAGGCGTCGGGACCGAAGGCGCCCGGGCCGGCGAAGCGGGACAAGACCCACTATCTCTACATTTTCGTGATCGTGGCCGTGCTCCTCGGCATCACGCTGGGCTTCGCGGCGCCCGACTTCGCCGTGGAGCTCAAGCCGATCGGCACCGGCTTCGTGAACCTGATCAAGATGATGATCTCGCCGATCATCTTCTGCACGATCGTGCTCGGCGTGGGGTCGGTCCGCAAGGCCGCCAAGGTCGGCGCCGTCGGCGGCCTCGCGCTCGGCTACTTCCTGCTCATGTCCACCGTGGCGCTCGCCATCGGCCTGCTGGTCGGCAACATCCTGGAGCCGGGCAGCGGGCTGCACCTGACCAGCGAGGCGGCCAAGGCGGGCCAGGGCGAGGCCGAGGGCGCCAGCGAGTCGACCGAGGAGTTCCTGCTCGGCATCATCCCGACGAGCATGCTCTCCGCCTTCACCGAGGGCGAGGTGCTCCAGACCCTGCTGATCGCCCTGCTGGTCGGCTTCGCCCTACAGGCCATGGGCAAGGCGGGCGAGCCCGTCCTGCGCGGCATCGGCCACCTGCAGCGGCTCGTCTTCCGGGTGCTCGCGATGATCATGTGGGCGGCCCCGGTGGGCGCCTTCGGCGCCATCGCGGCGGTGATCGGCGAGACCGGCACCGACGCGCTGCGCTCGCTCGCGGTCATCATGGTCGGCTTCTACGTCACCTGCCTGATCTTCGTGGTCGTCGTGCTCGGCACGATCCTGCGCCTGGTGGCGGGCGTGAACCTGTTCCTGCTGCTGAAGTACCTGGCGCGGGAGTTCCTGCTGATCCTGTCGACCTCCTCGTCCGAGTCGGCGCTGCCGCGGCTGATCGCGAAGATGGAGCACGCGGGGGTCAGCAAGCCGGTGGTCGGCATCACCGTCCCCACCGGCTACTCCTTCAACCTCGACGGCACCGCCATCTACCTGACGATGGCCTCGCTGTTCATCGCCGAGGCGATGGGCGACCCGCTCTCCGTCGGGCAGCAGATCTCGCTGCTGCTGTTCATGATCGTGGCGTCCAAGGGGGCCGCGGGCGTCACCGGGGCCGGCCTCGCCACGCTCGCCGGTGGCCTCCAGTCGCACCGGCCGGAGCTGGTGGACGGCGTCGGGCTGATCGTCGGCATCGACCGCTTCATGAGCGAGGCGCGGGCCCTGACGAACTTCGCCGGGAACGCGGTGGCCACCGTGCTCGTCGGCACCTGGACCAAGGAGATCGACCGGGACCGGATGCGCGAGGTGCTGCACGGACGGATCCCGTTCGACGAGCGCACGCTGCTCAACGATGACCACGGCCACGCGCCCGACGACGAGCCCTCGGACGGGCCCGCCGAGCGGGTCGCCCTGGCCAAGCGGGCGGCCGCCGAGGCGGACGGCAAGGAGGCGGCCAAGGTCTGAGGCCCGCCGGGCCGGCCGCCACAAGCCTGGCCGCCCGACCGGAGGTCCCCACGGCCACCGGTCGGACTGGGACGCCCGCTGGCGGGGCAGGCGTACACCAGGAGGCCATTTCGCGGGGCGAGACCTCACCCCATCTCGCCCCACCCGCCGCCCCGTCCCGCTCCTCCGGGACGGGGCGGCGCTTTTGCCGGGACGGGGCGGCGCTCTGCCGGGGGTACGGGGCGCGGCCCCCGGTGTCGCCCGTACCGCCGGTCGGCCGGTGGCGCTACGCCGGCCGCAGCCAGACCGTCGCCAGCGGGGGCAGCACCGGCACGACGGAGGCCGGCCGGCCGTGCCAGCCGTACGGTTCGGCCTTGAGCGGGTCCGGGTTGCCGACCCCGCTGCCGCCGTACCGCTCCGCGTCGGTGTTCAGCACCTCCACCCAGGCCGGCACCTCGTCCGGGACGCCGATCCGGTACTCGTGCCGCACCACCGGCGACATGTTGCTGACGCACACCAGCGGCGTACCGTCCGCCGCGTGCCGGGAGAAGGCGAACACGTTGTCCTGCGCCGCGTCCCCGTCGATCCAGGCGAACCCCTCCGGCGCGGCGTCCCGCTGCCACAGCGCGGGCGTGGCCGCGTAGACCGTGTTGAGGTCACGCACCAGGTCCCGCACGCCGCGGTGGTCGGGCTCGGCCTCGTACGACGGGTCGAGCAGCCACCAGTCGGGTCCGTGCTCCTGCGACCACTCCGCTCCCTGCGCGAACTCCTGCCCCATGAAAAGAAGTTGCTTGCCCGGGTGGGCCCACATGAAGCCCAGGTAGGCGCGGTGGTTGGCGCGCCGCTGCCACCAGTCGCCCGGCATCTTGGAGACCAGCGCGCGCTTGCCGTGCACCACCTCGTCGTGCGAGATGGGCAGCACGTAGTTCTCCGAGTACGCGTACACCATCGAGAACGTCATCTCGTGGTGGTGGTACGCGCGGTGCACCGGGTCGTGCGCGACGTAACCCAGCGAGTCGTGCATCCAGCCCATGTTCCACTTCAGCCCGAACCCGAGTCCGCCGAAGCCGCCCGGCCTCACGTGGTGGGTCGCCCGGGTCACGCCGTCCCAGGCGGTGGACTCCTCGGCGATGGTCACCACGCCCGGGCAGCGCCGGTAGACCGTGGCGTTCATCTCCTGGAGGAACGCCACCGCGTCCAGGTCCTCCCGGCCGCCGTACGCGTTGGGCGACCAGGCGCCCGAGTCCCGCGAGTAGTCGAGGTAGAGCATCGAGGCCACGGCGTCCACCCGCAACCCGTCCACGTGGAACTCCTCGCACCAGTACACGGCGTTGGCCACCAGGAAGTTGCGCACCTCGCGCCGCCCGTAGTCGAAGACCAGCGTGCCCCAGTCCGGGTGCGCCGCCCGCGCCGGGTCGCCGTGCTCGTACAGCGGCCGGCCGTCGAACTCCGCGAGCGCCCAGTCGTCCCGTGGGAAGTGCGCCGGCACCCAGTCCACGAGCACGCCGATGCCGGCCCGGTGCAGCGCGTCCACCAGGTGCTTGAAGTCGTCCGGAGTGCCGAGCCTGGCCGTGGGCGCGTAGTAGCCGGTCACCTGGTAGCCCCACGAGCCGCCGAAGGGGTGCTCGGCCACCGGCATGAACTCCACGTGCGTGAACCCGAGGTCCTTGACGTACGCGGGGAGTTGCTCGGCCAGCTCCCGGTAGCCGAGCCCGGGGCGCCACGAGGGCAGGTGGACCTCGTAGACCGAGAACGGCGACTCGGTCACGGGCCGCCCGGTCCGGCCGGCCATCCACGCCTGGTCGTGCCAGCGGTGGTGCGAGGCGTGCACGATCGACGCCGTGGCGGGCGGACACTCGGTGCGCCGCGCCATCGGATCGGCGCGCACCGTGTGCGAGCCGTCGGGCCGGGTGATGTCGAACTTGTACAGCGCCCCCTCGCCGACGCCCGGCAGGAACAACTCCCACACCCCGCTGGCCCCCAACGACCGCATCGGGAACGCGGTCCCGTCCCAGCGGCAGAAGTCCCCGACCACCCGCACGCCGAGCGCGTTCGGCGCCCACACCGTGAACCGGGTCCCGGTCACCCCCTGGTGGACCATCGGCCGCGCGCCCAGCGCCTGCCACAGTTGTTCGTGCCGCCCCTCGCTGATCAGGTGCAGGTCGAACTCGCCGAGCGCGGGCAGGAAGCGGTACGGATCGTGCACCTCACGCCCACCGCCCCGGCCGTCGCCGCCGTCTCGACCGTGACCGCCGTCCCGACCGTCCTCGGCGTCGCCGTCCGCGTCGTACGAGACCAGCAGCCGGTACTCCGGGACCTCGCGCAGCGGCAGCACGCCCGAGAACAGGCCGTCCCCCTCGGAGCGCAGCGGCGCCCGCAGCCCGGGTGCGACCACCACGACCGAGCGGGCGAAGGGCCGCAGCGCCCGGAACCGCACCCCGGCCGGCTCCGAGTGCGCCCCGAGCAGCGCGTGCGGGTCGTGGTGCGCGCCGTCCAACAGCCGCCGCCGCTCGTCCCCCGCGAGCGGCGCGGCGGCCAGCACCACGCCGTGCGCCGCCTTCTCCCGGGACGGTGCCGGCCGCGCCGCATCGCCTCGCGCCGCCTCGCCCTCCTGGACCCCGTCCGGCTGTGCCGTCGAAACGGCGGGCGGCGACTGCGGGTGGGGCAGCGGCTGCCCCAGCACCCGGGCCGGGGGCCGGTCGCGGGGGCCGGCGGGGTGCGTTGGCCGGGGCTCGGGGGACGGGCGTGCGGTCACGTGGGGGCCTCCAAAGCTGAGGGGACGTCCGGGACCCGGCTCATGCCGTGTCCCGCGCGGCTGGCCCGGCGAGGCGCCGGATCGCGGACAGGGGGACGGGAAGCCAGTCCGGCCGGTGCCTGGCCTCGTAGAGCACTTCGTAGACGGCCTTGTCGGTCTCGTACGCGCGCAGCAACTCCGGCTCCGCGCGCGGGTCGTGGCCGCAGGCGGCGGCGTACCCGGCGCAGTACGCGGCCCGGCAGCGGCGCGCCCACTCGCGCGGCTCGCGCGGTGCGACGGCGCCCCCCGGGCCGCCGTGCGCGCCGCCGGCGCCCACCGCCGCCGCGTAGTCGAACGACCTGAGCATGCCGGCGATGTCGCGGACCACGGGTTGCAACCGCCGCCGCTCGGCCAGCGGACTCGCGGGCTCGCCCTCGAAGTCGATCAGGCTCCACCGGCCGTCCCGCGTGCCGCGCAGCGCCTGCCCGAGGTGCAGGTCGCCGTGGATGCGCTGGGCCGGCCAGGCGCGCCCGCTGTCGCCGAGCGCGGCGAGGTCGGCGTAGGCGCCGCGCAGCGCCCGGCGGAAGGGCCGGAGCGCGGGGACGGCGCCCGCCGCCGCGTCCAGCCGGCGCGACATGGCGGCCGTGAGGTGCGCGATCTGCGGGGGGCCGAGTTCGGCGGTCGGCAGCGAGCGCGCCAGCGCGAGGTGGACCTCGGCGGTGGCCTGCCCCAGCGCGTACGCGGCGGCGGTGAAGTCGGCGCCGCGCGCCAACTGGTCCAGGGCGTACTGCCAGCCGTCGGCGCAGTCGGCGAGGTAGGGCTGGAGTAGCCCGAGCGTCGCCGGGGCGCCAGGCCCGGCCGCCTCGAACCACGCGGTGGGCGGGGGCACCCGGCGGCAGCCGGTCCGGGCGAGGGCGAGCGCCACCTCCAGGTCGGGGTTGATGCCCGGCGCGATCCTGCGGAAGACCTTGAGGATGTACGCGTCGCCGTACACCACCGAGGAGTTGGACTGCTCGGCGGTCAGCGGGCGGGGCGTGAGTCCGGCCTCGATGGCGGCGCCCGGGGCACGCCGGAAACGCAGCGGGCCGAGCGTGCCGGGCAGCCGCAGGCGTTCGAGGAGCAGCGCGGCCTGTCGCGGGTCGGCGAGCGCCTCGTAGAGCAGGGCTCCGGCCAGCGGCCCGGTGGCGGGCCGGCCGATGAGGGCGTGGGCCAGCCGAGGCGGCAGCGCCGCCGCCTCCCGCGCCACGGCCCGCTCGCCCGCCCCGTTCGCGGCGGCGGGCCCGGGCTCGGCCCGCGCCGCCCCGTCCGCCGGCGGTGGCCCGGCGCCGTGCGGGTTCGGCGGCAGCACGCCGAGCAGCAGTTGGTAGCAGTCGGCCGGCTCGGCGGCCGGCCGCCGGCGCGCCCGGGACGCGGAGGATGGTTTCGCCAACGCCCCGGCCCCGGCCGTGGCCCGGCCGGCGGGCCCCGCCGCCCCGTCGCCCACGCCCGCGTCGGCGCTCACGCCAGCACCCGCCCCGTCGCCCACGCCCGCGTCGGCGCCCGGGTCGCCGTCCGCCTCGCCGCCGGCGCCACCCTCGACGCCGCCCTCGCCGCCCGCACCGTCCTCGTACGGACCCTGGTGGGCCCGTACCAGCAGGTGCAGCAGGCCCGCCGCGCTGTCGCGCGCCGCGCACGGGAGCAGCTCCGTCGCCGAGACCAGGGTGAAGCCCCTGATCGGGCGGCCCTTGCCGGCGAACCAGCGCTGCCGTGGCAGCCACTCGGTCAGCAGCGGCGCGAGCGAGGCCAGCAGCCCGTCGTCGGCGCCGCCGGCGGCCGGTCCCGCCGCCGTGACCTGGCCCGCGCCGCCGGTACGCGGTCCGGCCCCGCGCGGGCCCGTGGCCGGGCCCGTGGGGCGAGGCCGCGCTGCGCTCGCCGTCGGGGGCGAGGGGGTGGGGGGTGACCCCCGGGACATGGAGGAGTCCGACATGACGTCGCGTCCTTTCCCCGGGGCACACGACAGATAGGACGAAGTGTCCCGGATTGCTCCAATTTCTGGGCGGCGACGCGCTGTGGACGTACCTCGGGGAGCCGCCCGGGCGCGACGGTGCGGGGTGGCGGTCGGTGGACGCGCGGGTCGCTGGCGCCGCGCCACGGGCGCGCGAGACGTCACACGCGGGGGCTGGCCCGCCATGAGGGTGAAGAGGAACGAGCGCCGCGAGGGGGGCGCGGACGCGGGCCCGGTCGGGGGAGCGAGCCCGCCGGGGGCGCGGTGGAGAGGGGGCCCGTGCGGGTGGGGGAGCGCGCGCGGTGTCGGTCCGGCGGCACGGGTGGGGCGCCGGACCGACGGTGTCGCTCAGCCCACCGCCACCTGGTCGAGGGAGTCGTGGGTGTCCGCGCGGTCGGCGCCGTCGGCGGGCCGCAGTCGGAACCAGTAGAAGCCGTGGCCGGCCAGCGTGAGCAGGTACGGCAGCTCACCGATGGCGGGGAAGCGCACGCCGCCGATCAGCTCGACCGGGTGGCGGCCGTCGAACGCCTTGAGGTCCAGCTCCGTCGGCTGCGGGAACCGCGAGAAGTTGTTCACGCACAGCACCAGGTCGTCGCCGTACTCGCGCAGGAACGCCAGGACGGCCGGGTTGCTCGACGGGAGTTCGGTGAAGGAACCGAGCCCGAAGGCCGGGTTCTGCTTGCGGATCTCGATCATCCGACGGGTCCAGTGCAGCAGCGAGGACGGGCTGCTCATGGCCGCCTCGACGTTGGTCACCTGGTAGCCGTAGACCGGGTCCATGATCGTGGGCAGGAACAGCCGCCCCGGGTCGCACGAGGAGAAGCCCGCGTTGCGGTCCGGCGTCCACTGCATCGGCGTGCGTACGGCGTCCCGGTCGCCCAGCCAGATGTTGTCGCCCATGCCGATCTCGTCGCCGTAGTAGAGGATCGGCGACCCCGGCAGGGCCAGCAGCAGGGCGGTGAACAGCTCGATCTGGTTGCGATCGTTGTCGAGCAGCGGGGCGAGCCGGCGCCGGATGCCGATGTTGGCCCGCATCCGTGGGTCCTTGGCGTACTCCGCGTACATGTAGTCACGTTCCTCGTCCGTGACCATCTCCAGCGTCAGTTCGTCGTGGTTGCGCAGGAAGATGCCCCACTGACAGCCGGAGGGGATGGCCGGCGTCTTGGCGAGGATTTCCGAGACCGGGTAGCGGGACTCGCGGCGCACCGCCATGAAGATGCGCGGCATGACGGGGAAGTGGAAGGCCATGTGGCACTCGTCGCCGCCGCGCTCGAAGTCGCCGAAGTAGTCCACGACGTCCTCCGGCCACTGGTTGGCCTCGGCCAGCAGCACCGTGTCCGGGTAGTGCGCGTCGATCTCCGCCCGCACCCGCTTGAGCAGTTCGTGCGTGCGCGGCAGGTTCTCGCAGTTGGTGCCCTCCTCGGCGTACAGGTAGGGCACCGCGTCCAGCCGGAAGCCGTCGATGCCCAGGTCGAGCCAGAACCGCAGGGCCGCGATCACCTCCTCCTGCACGGCCGGGTTCTCGAAGTTGAGGTCGGGCTGGTGCGAGAAGAAGCGGTGCCAGTAGTACTGCTTGCGCACCGGGTCGAAGGTCCAGTTCGACGCCTCGGTGTCCACGAAGATGATGCGCGCGTCCGGGTACCGCTTGTCGTCGTCGGCCCAGACGTAGAAGTCGCCGTACGGCCCGCTCGGGTCCTTGCGGGACTGCTGGAACCACTCGTGCTGGTCGCTGGTGTGGTTCATGACGAAGTCGATGATCACGCGCATGCCGCGCTGGTGGGCGGCGTCCACGAACTCGACGAAGTCGGCCAGGTCCCCGAAGTCGGGGAGCACGGCGGTGTAGTCGGACACGTCGTAGCCGCCGTCGCGCAGCGGCGAGGCGAAGAACGGCGGCAGCCACAGGCAGTCGACGCCCAGCCATTGCAGGTAGTCGAGCTTGGCGGTGAGGCCCTTGAGGTCGCCGATGCCGTCCCCGTTGCTGTCCTGGAAGGAGCGGACCAGCACCTCGTAGAACACGGCCCGTTTGAACCAGTCCGGATGGCGGTCCCCGGCAGGCGTGTCCTCGAAGGTGTCCTGAACGGGCTCGTTGACGATCATGGTGTGGGTGACCCTCCGATCGGTGAGGACGGTCGCAGCGAGAACACGTGCGCGGGCGCGATGCCGCTGCCCGGCTCTAGGCGCACGTAGTTGTCGCTGCCCCAGTGGTAGGTGGTGCCGGTGAGCTCGTCGCGCACCGACAGGGACTCATGCCAGTCGAGGCCGAGTTCTGGCATGTCCAACGACACCGTCGCCTCGTGGGTGTGGTGGGGGTCGAGGTTGACCACGGTCAGCACGCAGTCCCCGCCCGCGCCTCGTCCGGCCGCCGCGTCCGCCTCCCGCCGCGCCCCGTGGCCCGGCCGCGCCCCGGGTCGCCGCGGTGCCGGCGGCTCGGACCTGCGTTCGGGCACCCGCTTGGAGTAGGCGATGACGGCGTCGTTGTCCGTGCGGTGGAAGCGCAGGTTACGGAGCTGGCGCAGGGCCGGGTGGTGCCGGCGCAGCCGGTTGAGCGTGGTGATCAGCGGGGTGATGGTGGCCCCGGACCGCTCCGCGCCGGCCCAGTCGCGCGGGCGCAGCTCGTACTTCTCCGAGTGCAGGTACTCCTCGCTGCCCGGGCGTAGCGCCGTGGCCTCGCACAGCTCGTACCCGGCGTACATGCCCCAGGACGGCGACAGCGTCGCCGCGAGGACGGCCCGGATCTCGAACGCGGACCGGCCGCCCTCCTGGAGGTAGGCGTGCAGGATGTCGGGGGTGTTGACGAAGAAGTTGGGCCGCATGCAGGCGGCGGCGTCCCCGGTCAGCTCGGTGAGGTAGTCGGTCAGCTCCCGCTTGGTGTTGCGCCAGGTGAAGTACGTGTACGACTGCTGGAAGCCGACCGCCGCCAGGGTGCGCATCATCGCCGGCCGGGTGAACGCCTCGGCGAGGAAGACGACCCCGGGGTCGGTGCGGTTGATCTCGGAGATCACCTTCTCCCAGAAGACCACCGGCTTGGTGTGCGGGTTGTCCACCCGGAAGATCCGCACCCCGCGCGCCATCCAGCAGCGCAGCACCCGCAGCGTCTCGCGGACGATGCCGGGGAAGTCCGCGTCGAAGGCGATGGGGTAGATGTCCTGGTACTTCTTCGGCGGGTTCTCCGCGTACGCGATCGACCCGTCCGCGCGGTGGTGGAACCACTGCGGGTGGCTGGTCACCCACGGGTGGTCGGGCGAGCACTGGAGCGCGAAGTCGAGGGCCACCTCAAGGCGCAGCTCGCGCGCCTTGGCGACGAAGTGGTCGAAGTCCTCCAGGGTGCCCAGGTCGGGGTGGATCGCGTCGTGCCCGCCGTCCGCTGAGCCGATCGCCCACGGCGAGCCGACGTCGTGCGGGCCGGCGGTCAGCGCGTTGTCGGGGCCCTTGCGGAACGAGGTGCCGATCGGGTGGATCGGCGGCAGGTACACCACGTCGAAGCCCATCGCGGCGATGGCCGGCAGCCGCTCGGCGGCGGTGCGCAGGGTGCCGCTGACCGGCGGCGCCCCGTCCGCCAGCACGGCGCCCTCGGAGCGCGGGAACATCTCGTACCAGGAGCCGAACAGCGCGCGCTCCCGCTCCACCTGGAGCGGCGCCGCGCGCGAGGTGGTCACCAGCTCGCGCAGCGGGTGACCGTCGAGGGCGGCGACCACCTCGGGCGCGAGCGCGGCGGCCAGCCGGTCCGCCACCGGGCGGCCCTCGTCGAGCAGCGCGTCGACGGCGCTGAGGACCGCCTCCCGGCCGGCGTTCTTGGGTACGTCGGCGGCGGCGCGCTCGTGCAGGTGGGCACCCTCGGTGAGCACCAACTCGGCGTCGATGCCGGCCGGCACCTTGACCCTGGCGTGCGCGCGCCAGGTGCCGATCGGGTCGCTCCACGCCTCGATGGTGAAGGTCCAGCGGCCCTCGCGGTCGGGGGTGACGTCCGCGCCCCAGCGGTCGGTGCCGGGTTCCAGCTCGCGCATCGGCGTCCACGGGCCACAGCGCCCGGCCGGGTCGCGCAGCACCACGTTGGCCCCGACCGCGTCGTGCCCCTCGCGGAAGACGGTGGCGCTGACCTGGAACGTCTCGCCCACCACCGCCTTCGCCGGGCGTCTGCCGCAGTCAACGAGCGGGCGGATGTCCAACACGGGGATACGGCCGATCATGGGATCACCTAACGGCGTCGCTGGCGTGCGGGGCATTGGTTCTTTCTACCGGGTGGGCAGGCCCTTCCCGGGGCACGCGCGGGGCCGCCGTGCGCCGCGTTCACCCGGCTGGCCGGACGCGACGGACCCGCCGCCGGACCGTCGCTGGTCCGGTCGCTGGCCGCCGTGGTGGTGACTGTCCGTCGCGGTGGTCGCGGCGGCTACGGCGCCTTCGGGCCCTCCGCGCGGGCGTCGTACGCGGCGCGGGCCTCGTCGATCCGGGACAGGTGCGCGACGCTCCACTCCAACAGCGGCGCCGTGGCCTCGCGCAGGGTGGCACCCATCTCCGTCAGCTCGTAACTGACGTGCGGCGGCATCACGTTGTGGACGGTACGGGTCAGTGTTGCCCGCCGCGTCCAACCCGTGACCCGGCATGTACTCGAACCGTACCGAGGCACGAAAGGTAACCACCAGGACCGCGCTCCGGCGGCCTCGACGTGGCCGTGCCCCGCTCCTCGTTCTCCCCGTACGACGAAGGGTCGACCTCCCATGTCCACATTCCTGTTGGGTGCACGGTGCCTGGCAGAGCGGACGGTGCTGGGAGCACACGGTGGCTACTCCTCGGGCCGGCGGACCAGGAAGACCTGGCGCCAGTGCTCGGCCGAGCGCGCGAGGTCCTCGCTGACGTGGTGGAGGAACTGGCTCAGGTTGTCGAGGCGGGCCCCGGCGGGGGTGGCGGGGTCCAGCGCCTGGGCGTGGCGCGCGGAGGCGGCGGCGATCTCGGCGTCGACGCGCGTGCTGGCCATCACGGTCCGGAACCACACGTCGTCACCGATGGCGTAGCGCTCGGCGCGGCGATGGGGGTCGCGTTGGCGCTGGATGACCCCCATCGTCTCCAGGACGCCGACGGCCTTGGAGACGGCGGCGGGGCTGACCCGCAGGCGCCGCACGAGTTCGGCCGACGAGAGGCTGCCGCTGTCGGTGGTCAGCAACGCGGCCAGGACCCTGGCCGCCATCGGCCGCATCCCGGTCCGTACGAACAGTTCCGTGGTGCGCGCGGTCACCTCCGCCACGACCCGGGGGTCGCGGCCACCGAGGTCGGCGCCGCCCGCCGCCGGGGCCGTCACGGCGGTCGTGGTCCGGCGCTTCCTACGCGTGCTGGCCTGGTGTGCCTGGTCGGCGTGGTAGCCCGTGGGCCCGCCGTTGCGCATCACCTCACGCGTGATGGTCGAGGTGGACCGCCCGAGCCGGCGGGCGACGGCGGCGTAGGTGAGTCCGTCACGCAGTCCCGCGGCGATCTCCCGCCGGTCCTGGCGGGTGAGTCTCTCTCCGGGCATCGGTGTCCTCGTCGGTCGGCGGTGGCACGAGCGTAGTGCAACAACGGCATTTGCATTAAGAGGCAGGGTCCTTGCAACGATTTCACGCTTCTGAACTGGCACTCTGCTATTAAGCGCGCTCGCGGTTGATTGACGACTTCGTGTATGCAACGTAATTTTCACCGCGTCGTGAAGATCCTCAACAGGCGGGAGCGGTGAGCATGAGCGAGACCGACGTACAGCGGGCGCTGGACTGGGCGGTGGCCAAGGGGGGCGTCCCCGGCATCGTGGCCGACGTCAGGGACGGTGACCGGAGGTGGTTCGGCGCCGCCGGCGTGGCCGACCTCGAAACGGGCGCCCCGCGCCGACCGGGCGAGTACGCGCACACCGGCAGCGGCGGCAAGGCGTTCATCGCCACCGTGCTGCTGGCGCTGGCGGCCGAGTCCAGGCTGAGCATCGACGACCCGGTCAACACCTGGCTGCCGGGCGTCCTTGACCACAACGGCTACGACGGCGACAAAATCACCATCAGGCACCTGCTCAGCAACACCGGCGGCCTCTTCTCCACCGGCATGGCGCCGGAGTTAACCAGCAGGTACGCCACCCGTGCCGCGTTCGCGAAGCACCGCTTCGACGCGTTCACCACCGAGCGACTGCTCGCCATGACGGTGTCACAGCCGCCGGTCGGCGCCCCCGGTGAGCGCTTCGAGTACTCCAACGGCGGCTTCTACGTCGCCGAGGCCATCATCGAGAAGGTCACCGGCAACAGCCTGGCCGAGGAGATCGAACGCCGGATCATCCGGCCACTCGGCCTGACCGGCACCTCCGTACGCTCCGCCGAGGACGCGCGGTACCCCGATCCGCACCCGCGGGCCTACTCCACGCTGTTCTACAAGGACGGCACCGACCCGGCCGAGGTCACCCCGGAGAACTGGGAGTCGGCGATGGAGGAACCCGGGCTCGACCCCCTCGACGTCACCGAGTTCAACACCTCGTGGGCGCCCGCCAACGTCGTCTCCACCACCGGCGACATGATCAGGTTCGTCGGCGCGCTGGCCGCCGGCACCCTGCTGCCGCCGGAGCAGCACCGCGCGATGTGGACCACGGTCTCCACCGAAGGGGGCAACTGGACGCCGCACACCCGGTACGGCCTCGGCGTCTTCGAGTTCGACCGGGCGGCCACGGGCGGCCTGACGCTGCGCGGCGTGGGCGGCAGCTTCTGGGGATGCCTCTTCTACACGGTGGGCACCGCCGACGGCGAGCACACCCTCTCCCTCCAGACCAACACCGAGTGGAAGAGCTGGGACGTGCTCTTCCGGCTCGTCGACGCGGAGTTCGGCGTCCACCTCGGCGGGTGAGGGCCGCCCGCGAACGGCGCCGTCCGGGCCCGCCGCACCGGGCGGACCCGGCGCGGCGGGCGCGCGGGGCGCCCGGCACGGCTAACGTACGGCCCGCTCGGCACGGCTAACGTACGGCCCGCCCGGCGCCTCGGGCCGTCGCCGGGCCCGGTGTCGCGCCCGCCGCCGGCGCGTCCGACGCCGACGGCACGCCCGGCGCGGTCGCCACGGAGCCGGCCAGCAGCCGCAGGCCCGCGTCCGAGGCCGAGTCCGGCTCCGCGCTGAAGGCCAGCACGCCCTGCCCGCCGGAGTCGGGCAGCCGCAACATCTGGAACGCCAGCTCCAGCGGCCCCACCAGCGGGTGGTGGAACACCTTCACGCCGCTGGTGCAGCCCCGCACCGGGTGCCGCGACCACAGCGCGGCGAAGTCCGCACTCTTCATCGTCAACTCACCGATGAGTTCCGCCAGTTGGCGATCGTCGGGGTGTTCGCCGGCGGCCAGGCGCAGCGAGGAGACCGCGCGCCGCGCCTCGAACTCCCAGTCCGGGTACAGCTCGCGTACGTGCGGGTCGAGGAAGAGTAGCCGCTGCGTGTTCGGGCGCTCGGCGGGTCGCTCCGGCGCCCCCGCGTCCAGGTGCCCGGCGAGCAGCGCGTGCCCCAGCGGGTTCCAGGCCAGTACGTCGTACCGCGCGTCGAGCACGAGCGCCGGCACCGCGCCCATCGCCGCGATGAGCTGACGGGTGGCGGGGCGGGCCGTGGCGGGGCGCGCGGCGGGGCGGCGCGCCGCGCGCCCGGGGCGGGCCAGGTTGCGCAGGTGCGCGTGCTCGTCCGGGGTCAGGCGCAGCGCGCGGGCGAGCGCGTCCAGGACGCCGTCCGACGCGTTGCCGCTCTGGCCCTGTTCCAGCCGGGTGTAGTACGCCACGCTCACGCCCGCGAGCTGCGCCAGCTCCTCGCGGCGCAACCCCGGCACCCGGCGCTGGCCTCCGTAGGAGACCAGCCCGACGTCGGCGGGCTGGAGCCGGGCGCGGCGGCTGCGCAGGAAGTTTCCCAACTCGGCTGGTGTGTCCATGCCCCCAGTCTCCGTCAGCGCCGCGCCCGCTGCCTGCCCCTGTCAGTGGCAGGCAGCGGCGGGCCGGGCCCGCCGCACGCGCGGAGCGGGCGCGCGCCCCCGTGGGCGCCCCCGCGCGGGGTCGGGGTCACCCGTTCAGGCAGTCGCAGAACGGATAAATGGCGTGGCTGCCTACAGACACGCGGAAATCTCTTGGATATGGGCGAATCGACCGGGTGACCGCCGTTACCGTCGGAGCGTGAAGGCCATTCGTCGTTTCAGCGTGCGCCCCGTCCTCCCGGACCCCCTCAGACCGCTCAGCGACCTCGCGCGCAACGTGCGCTGGTCCTGGCACCCCGAGACCCGCGAGCTGTTCCAGGCACTGGACCCGGACGGCTGGCGGGCCGCGGGCGGCGACCCGGTACGGCTCCTCGGCTCGGTCCCGGCCGACCGGCTGGCCCGCCTCGCCGCCGACCCCGTCTTCGTACGCCGCCTCGCCGCCGCCGCCGACGAGCTGCGCGCCTACCTGACCGGCCCCCGCTGGTACCAACAGCAGGTCGAGCGGCGCTCGGCCGACGGCGGGACCGGCGACGGCGGGACTGGCGACGGCCCCATGTCGGGCGCGCTGCCGCGGGCCATCGCGTACTTCTCGCCCGAGTTCGGCATCACCGCCGCCCTGCCCCAGTACTCCGGCGGCCTCGGCATCCTCGCCGGCGACCACCTCAAGTCCGCCAGCGACCTCGGCGTGCCGCTGATCGGCGTCGGGCTGCTCTACCGGCACGGCTACTTCCGGCAGACCCTCTCCCGCGACGGCTGGCAGCAGGAGCACTACCCCGTGCTCGACCCGAACGACCTGCCGCTCACGCTGCTGCGCGAGGCGGACGGCCGCCCCACGCGCGTCACCCTCGCGCTGCCGGGCGGGCGCTCGCTGCGCGCGCACGTCTGGCAGGCCAGCGTGGGCCGGGTGCCGCTGCTGCTGCTCGACTCCGACGTGGAGGAGAACGCGCAGCGCGAGCGGGACGTCACCGACCGGCTCTACGGCGGCGGCAGCGAGCACCGGCTGCTCCAGGAGATGCTGCTCGGCATCGGCGGGGTGCGCGCCGTGCGCGCGTACTGCGCCCGCACCGGGCACGCCGCACCCGAGGTCTTCCACACCAACGAGGGGCACGCCGGCTTCCTCGGCCTGGAGCGCATCCGCGAACTCATCGCCGCCGGGGCCGACTTCGACACCGCCCTGGAGTCCGTGCGCGCCGGCACCGTCTTCACCACCCACACCCCCGTGCCCGCCGGCATCGACCGCTTCGACCGCGAGCTGATCGCCCGCCACCTCGGCGACGGTGGCGAGCTGGGCGAACTACCCGTCGAGCGCGTCCTCGCGCTCGGCCAGGAGACCTACCCCGGCGGTGAGGATGGTCTCTTCAACATGGCCGTGATGGGGCTGCGGCTGGCCCAGCGCGCCAACGGCGTCTCCACGCTGCACGGCCAGGTCAGCCGCGAGATGTTCGCCGGCCTGTGGCCCGGGTTCGACGCCGCCGAGGTGCCCATCACCGCCATCACCAACGGCGTGCACGCCCCCACCTGGGTGGCGCCCGAGGTGGCCGGGCTCGGCGCGCGGGTGGCCGAGCGCACCGCGACCGACGCCGGTGCCCGACCGGCGGACGCGACGGCGGACACCTCCGACGCGGATCTGTGGGCGCTGCGCCGCACCCTGCGCGAGCGCCTCGTCGTCGAGGTGCGCGAACGCCTCGCCGCCTCCTGGCGGCAGCGCGGCGCCGACCGCGCCGAACTCGGCTGGATCGACGGCGTCCTCGACCCGGACGTGCTCACCATCGGCTTCGCCCGCCGCGTCCCGGCGTACAAGCGGCTCACCCTGATGCTGCACGACCGGGAGCGGCTCACCGAGTTGCTGCTGCACCCCGAGCGGCCGGTGCAGATCGTCGTGGCGGGCAAGGCGCACCCGGCCGACGACGGCGGCAAGCGCCTGATCCAGGAGCTGGTCCGGTTCGCCGACGACCCGAGGGTGCGGCACCGGCTGGTCTTCCTTCCCGACTACGGCATGGCCATGGCCCAGCGCCTCTACCCCGGCTGCGACGTGTGGCTGAACAACCCGCTGCGCCCGCTGGAGGCGTGCGGCACCTCCGGCATGAAGGCCGCCCTCAACGGCTGCCTCAACCTGTCGGTGCGGGACGGCTGGTGGGACGAGTGGTACGACCCGGACTTCGGCTGGGCCATCCCCACCGCCGACGCGTCGGCCGCCGTCGGCGAGTCGGCCGAGGCCGACCAGGACCGCCGCGACGCGCTGGAGGCCGCGGCCCTCTACGACCTGCTGGCCCACCAGATCACCCCCCGCTTCTACGAGCGCGGCGCCAGCGGCCTGCCCGACCACTGGCTCGCCATGGTGCGCCGCACCCTGACGACGCTGGGCCCCAGGGTCCTGGCGGGGCGGATGGTGCGCGAGTACGTGGAGAAGCTGTACGTACCGGCCGCCCGGGCCCACCGCGCCACCAGCGGGCCCGCCGCCCGGGAACTCGCCCAGTGGAAGGCCCGGGTGCGGGCGGCCTGGCCGGGTGTCGCGGTGGACCACGTCAAGGCCGAGAGTGAGCCACCCGAGGCGACCGCCCCCGCCTCGCCGCCCGCGCCGGCCGCGGCGTCGGGCGAGGGGGAGTGCGCCACGGTCGAGCTGGGCACCACGCTGACGCTGCGGGTCAGGGTCTCGCTCGGCGACCTGACGCCGGACGACGTCGAGGTGCAGGCGCTGGCCGGCCCGGTGGACGAGGCCGACCGGATCGGCGCCGCCCGCGCCGTCCCGCTCAAGCCGGTCGGCGGGCCGAGCCTGGAGGGGCACTGGTCGTACGCGGGCCCGCTCGCCCTCGACCGCTCGGGGCCCTACGGCTACACCGTCCGCATTCTGCCTTGCCACGAACTCCTGGCCAGCGGCGCCGAGTTGGGGCTGATCGCGGCGCCGACGGAGCGCACCGGCGAGGAGGCCGGGGTGCTGATGCGCTGAGCCGCGCCCGGCGCGCGGTCGCGCGGAGGCGACGTGGGGCGGGCCCGGGGAAGTGTCCCCGGGCCCGCCTCGCGTGCTGGTGCGGCGCCCCGCAGGGCGGTCGCCGATGTGCTGTGTCGGGTTACTTGACGCCGACGCCGGCCCAGGCCGCGTCCACGCCCTTGACCTCGGCGCTGTCCGCGCCGTACAGGTCGGTCGCCGCCTTGAGGGTGGCCTCGCGCGCGGCGGCGTAGTCGGTGTTGGAGGTCATGTAGGTGGTCAGGGCCTTGAACCAGATCTTCTCGGCCTTGTCCCGGCCGATGCCCTCGACCTTGGAGCCGTCGACGGTCGGGCTGTCGTAGGCGACGCCGTTGATCTCCTTGGCGCCGCTGCCCTCGGAGGCCAGGTAGAACCAGTGGTTGGCGATGCCGGACGAGTAGTGGACGTCCACGTCGCCGGCGTTCTCGTCCCAGTTGTCGAGCGAGCTGCCGTCCTTGGAGGGCTTGTCCATGTACCGCAGCGGGCTGCCGTCGCCGCGGATGTCGATCTCCTCGCCGATGAGGTAGTCGCCGACGTCCTCGCCGTTGTCGGCGTTGAACTCGACGGCCGTGGCGAAGATGTCGGAGGTGGCCTCGTTGAGGCCGCCGGACTCGCCGCTGTAGGTGAGGTTGGCGGTGGCCGAGGTGACGCCGTGCGTCATCTCGTGGGCCGCGACGTCGATCGAGGTCAGCGGGTGGGTGTTGCCCTCGCCGTCGCCGTAGGTCATGCAGAAGCAGGAGTCCTGCCAGAACGCGTTGGAGTAGTTCTGGCCGTAGTGCACGTTGGACGTGGCGCCCTGGCCGTCGCCCTTGATGCCGTCGCGACCGTGCACGGACTTGTAGTAGTCCCAGGTCAGGGCCGCGCCGTAGTGCGCGTCGACGGCGGCGGTCTGGGCGTCCTCCGGCTTGCCGGTGCCCCACTTGTCGTCGTCGTCGGTGAACGCCTCGCCCTGGCTGCCCTGCCCGTTCTTCAGGTTCAGCGTCTTGTGCCCGCCGCGCTCGCTGTCGGTCAGCGTGTAGCCGCTGCCCTCCTTGGCGGTGCCCAGCTCGACCTCGCCGCTGTACTGGCTGGAGCCGGTGCCGTTCTTGACGCCCTGGAAGGTGAAGAGTTCCTTGCCGGTGTTGGCGTCGGTGATGACGTGCAGCTCGTTGGGCGTGCCGTCGGCCTGCAGGCCGCCGACGACCGCCTCGTAGGCCAGGGTCGGCTTGCCGTCGGCCGCCCAGATCACCTTGCGGGGCGCCTTGTCGGCCTTGGCCAGCTTGGCGTCGTCGGCCCGCGCGGCCTTGATCGCGGCCCGCTCGGCGGTCGACGGGGCCAGCTTCGCCTTGGTGGAGGCGACCTTGATGGTGGCCTTCGTCGCCTTGGTGACGCCCTTGAGCTTGCCGCCCTTGGTCTCGTGCGTGATCAGGTCGCCGCCGAGCACCGGCAGGCCGGCGAAGGTGCGCTCGTAGCGGGTGTGCGTGGTGCCGTCGTTGTCCTTGACGACGTCCTTGACGACCAGCTTCTCCTGGGCGCCCAGGCCCAGCGCGCCGGCGGCCTTGGCGGTGGTGTCGTTCGCCTCGCGCAGCAGCTCCGCGCGCTGCGAGGGGCTCAGCTTGGCGGGGGTGGCCGAGGCCGCCGTGTCGGCGGTGTCGGCGGCGCCGGCCGTGCCGGTGGTCAGGCCCGTGGCCAGCAGCGCGGCGGCCGCGGCGACCGCGCCGGCGGCGGCGGCCGTACGGCGGGTGCGGGTGGAACGGGGTATGCCGGAAGACGTGCTCACGCGAACTCCTTCTTGCCGTGGGGGGCGGACCGGGCGGCGGACAGGAGCCGTCCGGTCTCACAAGAGGTGCGGGTGTGAAGCGCGTGGGCAGACTGTCACACGAGTCGCGGACATGTCATGGGGTCATCACTCTGGCGTCGATATTTTGTTCGTTGTTGGTGCGACGATCTCCGGATAACGGACGAAGCGGGAGAAGTGAGAGGCGCCGCCTGGGGGAACGTGCTCTCCCCAGGCGGCGCCTGTCGAGGGGGGCCCGCGTCACCGCCGGTCACGGGACGGGGGCCGGTGTGCCGCGGCCCGTCAGAAGGTCAGCTTCCAACTGTTGATGTAGCCGCGGTCGGTGGAGTAGATGTCCTGCACCTTGAGGTTCCAGGTGCCGCTCGCCGCCACGCCGCTGGCGTCCACGGTGTACGTCTCGTTCACGTTGTCCGCCGAGTCGTACGCGCTGGAGTTCTTCAGCCGGTAGCTCTTGCCGCCCGGCGCCACCAGGTCGATCACCAGGTCACCGCGGTAGGGGTGCACGATGTCCACGCCGACCTTGAGGGCCGCGCTGCCGTTGCCGCTCCGGTTGACGGTGATCGGCGAGTTGACCGCGTCGAGGCCGTCGGGGATCTGCACGTCGTTGGTGTTCTCGTAGACGCCGCCGTCCGCGTCGTTCACGGTCCACTTGAACGCCGCGGTCCCGGTCTTGCCGGCCGCGTCCGTGACCGTGACGGTCACCTGGCTGGTGCCCACGGTGGTCGGCGTGCCGGAGATCAGGCCGCTGGCCGCGTCGATGGTCAGGCCGGCGGGCAGCCCGGTGGCGGCGTAGCGCAGCGCCCCGGTGTTGCTGCTGGTCGCCTTGATCTGCAGGCTCGCGGCCTGGTTGACGACGCTGGTCTGGTCACCGGGGGCGGTGACGCTCACGCCGCCCGGCGTCGGCACCCGCTGCCCGACGTTGACCGCGGCCCAGGCGTTGGCGACACCCGCGTACTCGACGCTGTTCGTGCCGAACAGCTCGCCGGCCGCCCACAGCGTCGCGTCCCGGGCGCCCTTGTAGTCGGTGTTGGACTGCATGCGCTGCGACAGCGCCTTGAACCACACCTTCTCGGCGTTGACCCGGCCGATGGGCGTCACCGGCTGGTTGTCGTAGGTCGGGCTGTCGTGCGGGATGCCGTTGATGACCTTGGCGCCGCTGCCCTCGGAGGCCAGGTAGAACCAGTGGTTGGCCACGCCGGACGAGTAGTGGACGTCGATGCTGCCGATGCCCGAGTACCAGTTGTCCTTGGACCGGTTGTCCTTGGAGGGCTTGTCCATGTACCGCAGCGGCGTGCCGTTGCCGTTGATGTCGATCTCTTCGCCGACCCAGTAGTCGCCCTTGTCGTTGGGGTTGTCGGCGTGGAACTCCACGGCCGCCGCGAAGATGTCGGAGGTGGCCTCGTTCAGGCCGCCGGACTCGCCGCTGTAGACCAGCCGGGCGGTGTTGGCGGTGACGCCGTGCGTCATCTCGTGCGCGGCCACGTCGATCGAGGTCAGCGGGTGGGTGTTGCCCGAGCCGTCGCCGTAGGTCATGCAGAAGCAGGAGTCCTGCCAGAAGGCGTTGACGTAGTTGTTGCCGTAGTGGACGCGCGAGTACGCCCCGACGCCGTCGCCCTTGATGCCCGACCTGCCGTGCACGGACTTGTAGTAGTCCCAGGTCAGGGCCGCGCCGTAGTGCGCGTCGACGGCCGCGGTCTGGGTGTGGCTGCCGGTCCCGTCGCCCCACACGTCGTCGGCGTCGGTGAACAGCGTGCCCTGCCCCGAGGTGCCACGGTTGAGGTTGTACGTCTTGTGGTTGCCGCGCTGGGTGTCGGTCAGGTTGTACGAGCCCGAGCCGCCCGCGGTGCCCAGCGGCACCTCGCCGCTGTACTGGCTCTTGCCCGTGCCGTTGTGCACGCCCTGGTACTCGTAGAGCTTCTCGCCCGTGTTGGCGTCGGTGATGACGTGCAGCTCGTTGGGCGTGCCGTCCGCCTGTACGCCGCCGACGACCGTCTCGTACGCCAGCACCGGCTTGCCCGTCGCGGCCCAGACCACCTTCCGCGGGGCCTTGCTGGCCTCCGCCTTGCGGGTGTCGTCGGCCCGCGCCAGCCGCTCGGCGGACTCCTCGGCCACGGCAGGCCGCACCTTGGCGGTGGTCGAGGCCACCCGCACCGAGGACTTGGTGGCCTTGGCGACCGACTCGAAGGCACCGGCCCTCGTCTCCTGCACCACGAGGTCGCCGCCGAGCACCGGCAGGCCGGCGAAGGTGCGCTCGTAGCGGGTGTGCGTGGTGCCGTCCGCGTCCTTGGACACGTCCTTGACGACCAGCTTCTCCTGCGCGCCGAGCCGCAGCGTCCTGGCGGTCTCGGCCTTGGTGGCATCGGCGTCGCGCAACAACGCGGCCCGCTCGGCGGGGGAGAGCTTGACGGGCATCGCGCCACGGTTGGCCACGCTGGACATGGGGGCCGAGGCGTCGGGGGCGGCGCCGCCGTCGGCGGTGGCGCTGACGGCCTGCACGCCGACGGCGAGCATGGCGGCTACGGCGACGAACGCGCCGGTGGCGGCCGTTCGTCGATGGGGGGTGCGTCTCACGCGGAACTCCTTCTACTGCCGCCGCGGTGGCGGCGGCCCGGGGTGACCGGGCGGCTGGGTGGTCGCCCGGGCAGAGCGAAGCGAGCTGAACAGCGCGTGGGGGGGCGGTGCGACACGGGGGCCGGGCGCGCTGGCACGGCGCTCCCGGCGCCGCCCGGGGAGCGGTGACGTGGGCGGGGCGCGGTGGCGACGTACTACTGCGGGGACAGCGCGTGGCCCGATGTGCCGGACACGTGAGGAGCGACCGTCGCGCGGCGAGGTGCCGTGGGGGAGCCGCGTGGCGGACGAGGGGAAGAGTGCCACCGCGACGATGTACATGTCAGGGGCCCGTCGAGAAGTTGTCCAAAAACCGTCCGTTGACGAAACAGAGACGTCCGTATAGCGGATGTCGGGGCCGTCCGGGCCCCCGCCCGGCGGCCCGCCACCGCGCCCCGGCGCAGCCCGCGCCCCGGCGCGACGGGGCGGCGCCCGCCCGCCGCGCACCGCGCCGGGCCCGCCGCCACCTGGGGCCGCCGGGCCGGCGCGGGGCCCGCCCGGCGCGGCGGCCCCGGCGGCGCCGGGGCGGGCGGTGGCGCCCCCACGGCGGTTGCACCGACGCCCGCCACGGGCAAGCCGGGCGCGCACCCCAGGCCACGCCCGACCATCCGGGCCAGCCACGCCACCCACGCCACCCGGCCCGCGCCGCGCGCCGCGAACCGAGCGAAGCGACCGCCCACGGCCGGGGCGGTTTCCGTACGATCATGAGATGACGAACCCCGCTGACGCGCTCGACGAACCGCCCAGGGCCCTCACCGATCAGCGCGTGCTCCTCGACGGCTACCTCGACGCCTACCGCGACGCTCTGCACCGCAAGCTGGACGGCCTCAGCGAGCGGGAACTGCGCACCAGCCGGCTGCCCTCCGGCTGGACGCCGCTGCAACTGGTCAAGCACCTGACCCACGTCGAACTGCGCTGGCTGGTCTGGGGCTTCTGCGGCACGACGATGGCCGAGGGGCGCGCCTGGGGCGACCGCGGACCGGACGACCGCTGGTACGTCGCCGAGGACGAGAGCCCGGCCGACGTGCTGGCCGAGCACCGCCACCAGTGCGCGCGCTCGCGCGAGATCGCCGCCGGCGTGCCGGCCGAGCGCCGCGCGAGCCTCGGTGGCCGGTTCTCGACGGAGGAGGAGGCGCCGACGCTCGGTTGGATCCTCTTCCACCTCCTCCAGGAGTACGCCCGCCACCTCGGCCACCTCGACGTGGCCCGCGAGTTGGCGGACGGCCGCACGGGCGAGTGAGCGCGCCGGGGCACATCGGCGGCGGAGGCTGAAACAACACAGCGGCGGGGTGTGAGCCGGCCGCATCCGACTCACACCCCGCCGTCCCACGGCGGCCCGCTCCCGATGGTCCCCAGCCCACTGCTGGCCGGTCACGGTCCGCCGCCTACCCCGCGCACCACCGCGTCCGCGCGCCGTCCACGCCGCCGGTTTCGGGGGTACCGGTTCGACGGGTGACGCGCGGCGCGTGGCGGCCGGCTCCGTGGTGGGCGGGGTCACCCCCGCTCACCACCGGCCCGCGCGGGGCGCGCTCAGAAGTTGTACGGCTTGGCGGTGTTCCAGTTCGTCACGTCCGCGCTGGACCAGGTGAACTTCGAGACCGCGCCCTTGCTGGTGAAGGCGTTCAGCTCGACGGCCGGGCCGGTGTCGCCGCCCTGGTCGCGCAGCGCGAGCGACAGCTCCGTGGAGGTGTGCTTCTTCTTGCCGTCGGCGAAGAGGTTGACGGCCGAGTAGACCTTGGCGCCGGGCTTCAGGGTGATGCGGGCGGTGCCGCCGGGGGCGTCCTTCTTCGAGTGCGGCAGCACGTTCACCGTGTCGCCGAGCATGACGGAGGGGGACGCGGTGACCCAGCAGGGCTTGGAGTCGGCGTTCATCGCCGTCACCAGCAGGTGCTCACCGAGCTGCTTGGGGAACCGGTGCAGCACGTCGTACGAGATCTCGTCGCCCGAGCACTGCCGGACGCTGGTGCTCGTGGCCCGCGGTGCGGGCTTCTTCTTGGCGACCACGACGGTCTTCTTGGTGCTGGTCACGGTCTTCTTGGCGCTCGCCACGGTGACCTGCTGGCCGGCGGCCGCGGGTGCGGCGCCCTTGCTCGCGATGACCTGGCCGGCCGCCTGCTCCACGCTTCCGGTGCTGGTGTACGGCGCGGCGTGGGCCACGGTGCCGGTGTGGGTCTGGGTGCCGCTGTCGCTGCCCGAGTTGGCGTAGGCGGTGAAGCCGAGGGCGAGGGCGGTGGTGGCTCCGGCGACGGCGGCGATGCGGATGCGAGAGGTGCGCATGACGGGGGTCCCCCTGTTGTGCTGGTTCGGATTCAGCGGCGGTCATCTCCGCTGTTGACACCACTGTGCCGGGGGCCGCTGCCGCTTCGCTTACGCACGGCTGTCGTCTCGCTGACGTGCTGCTTCAGGCGGAAAACGGGGTGGCTAACGCGCCCGGGCGGCGATCGCGGCCAGCGCGCGCCCGCCGCTCACACCGCCGGCAGCGCGCGGGCGTGCGCGGCGGCCAGCGCGACCCGCGCGGCCCGGTCCGCGGTGGCCTCGTCGACCGGCTCGCCCGTGCACACCAGCCGGAAGTAGATCGGCGCGGCGAGGGCCTTGAGGAGTTCGGCGGGGTCGGTCTCCGCCGGGAGTTCGCCGCGCTCCACGGCGCGGGTGACCACGGGCTCCGCCCGCCGGAACCGGTCGTCGAAGAGCGCGCGCTTGACGTCGGCGAGCCGGGGGAGGCGGGCGGCCTCCGCGAGCACGGTGGTGATCAGGGCGCGCCCCGCCGGCGTGGTCACGCTGGCGACGAGCGCCCGGGCCAGCGCGCGCAGGTCGTCGGCCACCGATCCGGTGTCCGGTACCGGAATGTCGGTGGCGAAATGGCTGGTCAGCGCGTCGACGACCAGGCTGGGCGCGTCCTTCCAGTTCCGGTAGATCGTCGTCTTGTGCACGCCGGCCCGCTGGGCGACGCCCTCGACGGTCAGCCCCGCGTATCCGGTCGTCGCGAGTTCGTCGAGGGTCGCGGCCAGCACGGCGGCGCGCATCTTGCTGCCGCGTCCGACGGTGGGGGCGCGCCCGGTGGGCGTGGCGGCAGACTCCATTGCAACTCCTTGTTGCGTTGATGGCGGACGGTGCGGCAGGATCAGGCTATCGCAACTTCGAGTTGCGATGCGGCTGTGTCGTGCTGTGCCCTGTCGCGCGGCGCCCTGTCGCGCCGTAGCGCGCTGGCGTGCGCGCGACCGCCCCTCCGCCCTCCCCGCCCCCGGAATCGAGGCCCCATGCCCCGCCCTCCCCAGATGAGTGCCCGCACCGCGCCGCGCGACCACCCGCCCCAGCCGGCCCACCCGCCGACCGCCGCCCCACGCGCCCGCCGCCGCGCGGACGCGCGTCCGATCCGGGTGCCGAGTCCGCTCCCCGACCAGAGGGGCCGACTGGCCGTGGTCACCGGCGCCAACAGCGGCATCGGATACGTCACCGCCCGCGAACTCGCCCGGAGCGGGGCCCACACCGTGCTGGCCTGCCGCAACCCCGAGCGGGGGCGCGCCGCGGTGGAACGGCTGCGCGCCGAGGTCCCCGGCGCCCGCGCCGAACTGCGCGTACTCGACCTCGCCGACCTGGCGTCCGTGCGCGACTTCGCCACGGCCTGGCCACACGACCGGCTCGACCTGCTGGTCAACAACGCCGGCGTGGCCATGGTGCCGTTCTCCCGGACCGCCGACGGCTTCGAGTCCCAGTTCGGCATCAACCACCTGGGCACGTTCGCGCTCACCGGCCTCCTCCTGCCGTACCTGCTCGCGGCCGCCGACCCGCGCGTGGTCACGGTCAGCAGCGAGGGCCAGCGCTTCGCCCGCTTCGACATGACCAACCTCAACGCCGAGCGCCACTACCGAACGGCCTTCGCCTACGTGCAGTCCAAGCGGGCCAACCTCTACTTCGCCAAGGAACTCCAACGCAGGGCCGACGCCCGCAACCTGCGGCTGCGCAGCGTCGCGGTCGCCCCCGGACTCACCCGCTCCAACGTCCTCACCGGCGGCGCCCACCACACCCGGGGACGGGCCTACCGGCTCCTGGTGCGGCTGCTCGTGCGCGCCGCCTTCCGCCCCACGCCAGCCGGCGCCATGACCTCCCTCTACGCCGCCACCGCCCACCACGTGCCCGGCGGTGGCTACGTGGTGCCCGACGGCGCCTTCCAACTCCGCGGCGAGCCCGTCCTACGCACCCGGGAACGCGCCCTCCAGGACGCTGCCACGGCCCACCGGCTGTGGGCCCGCTCGGAACAGCTCACCGGCGTGCGGTACCCCTGGCCCACCGAGCCACCGCGCGCGGACTGACCGCGCCGGGGCCCGTCTCACGGCCGGCCCCGTCTCACGCCCGCCCCCGCCTCACGACCGGCAGCGCCGCCGGGCCGCCTCGTACCGTGCCCGCAAGCCCTCGTCCGCCGACACCCGCAACAGCACGCCCAGCGCCCGCACCGCACCGTCGTCGTAGCCGCACGTCTCCGCCTCGCGCGCCGCGTCCTCCAGGCGCCGTACGCCCTCGGCCCGCTCACCCAGGTCGAGCAGCGCCTCGCCGGCGGCCGAGAGCAGCAACACCCGGGAGGCCACCGAGATGTCCGGCTCGCCCGCCAGGCCCAGCGCCGCCAGCGCCGTCTCCAGGGCCTCCCGTGGGCGCTTGGCGTCCAGTTGGTGCCGGGCCAGGTGGTACATGGCCAGCCGCTCGGTGTGCCGGTCGTCGACGGCGCGGGCCAGTTCGGCGGCCCGTACACACCCCTGCTCCGCCTCGTCCAGGCTGCCGAGCGCCGCCTGCGCCAGCGACAGGTTGACCAGCGCGGTCGCCTCCGCGCGCCGGTCGCCGACCCGGCGGGCCAGCTCCGGCGCGGCCTCCAGGTGCGCCGCCGCCTCCCCCGGCCGGCCCTCCTCGATCAGCACCCACCCGAGGAGCGCCAACACCCGGGACTCGCCCCGGGGGTCGGCGTCGGCTCGCGCCGCCGTCAGGGCCAGGCCGAGCAGCGGGGCCCAACTGTCCCGCACCCGCCACACCATCAGCGGCCACAGGCCGAGCACGATCCGCCAGGCCCGCCCGTGCCAGCCGGCCGCGTGCGCCGCGCCGGCGAGCAGCGCCAGGTCCTCGCGCTCGGCCGCGTACCAGGTCATGGCCTGATCGCGGCCGGCGAACGCCCGGATCGCCGGCGGCGGGCGGAAGTCCGAGGGCAGCGCGAAGCACTCCTCCTCGCCCGGCTCGGCCGCCCCGGCCGCGGCCAGGGCGGTGGCCACGCACTGGTCGAGCACCCGCACCAGGGCCTCACCGTCCGCGTCGAGCCCGCGCGCGTACAGCCGCACCAGATCGTGCAGCGTCCAACAGTTCGGCGCCGTCCGGATGACCAGGTGGGCCGAGGCGAGCTGGTCCATGGCGGCCTCGGCCGTCTGCGGGTCCGTGCCGGCCAGCGCCGCCACCGCGTACCGGTCCACATGGGTGCCGGGGTAGCGGCCGAGGTGGGCGAAGTGGTGCGCCACACCGTCGGGCAACCCGCGCACGGTGAGCCGCAGCGCCGCCCGAACCCCCGTGTCCTCCACGTCCAGCAGGTGCAACCGGCGCGACTCGTCCGACAGTTCGGCGCTCATCGCCTCCAGCGACCACCCGGGCTGGTCCGCCAGGCGTGCCGCCGTCACCCGCAGCGCCAGCGGCAGCCCGCCGCACAGCTCGGCCAGCCGCCGGGCCGCCGCCTCCTCCGCCGCCACCCGCTCGGGCCCGAGCACCGCCGCCAGCAGCGCCGTGCTGTCCGCCGGCTCCAACACGTCCACCGGGACGGGGTGGGCCGCGTCGGAGGCGATCAGGCCGTGCAGCCGGTTCCGGCTGGTGACCACCGTCACGCAGCGCGCGCCGCCCGGCAGCAACTCCCTGACCTGCGCCGAGTCGCGCGCGTTGTCGAGCACCACCAGGAGCTGCCGGTCGGCGGTCAGGCAGCGGAACAGCGCGGAGGCGGCCTGCGCCGACTCGGGCACCTGCCGCGGCGGAACCCGCAACGCCAACAGGAACTCCCGCAACACCTCCAGGTGCGCCGGCTCGCGGGTGTCGCTGAAGCCGCGCAGGTCGGCGTAGAGCAGCCCGTCCGGGAACCCGGCGCGGTTGCGGTGCGCCCACCGCACCACGAGCGCCGTCTTGCCCACCCCGGCCGGCCCGGTGACCAGACAGAGGGGAGCCGTACCGACCGTGGCCCGGGACAGCGCGGCCAACTCCGCCGCGCGCCCGTGGAACCCGCGCGGCATGCGCGGCAGCAGGTCCACCGTGCCGGGCAGCGGCGGCCCGAGCGGCGCGCTGGGCAACCTCGGCGCGCCCGCGCCCGGGGCCGGCTGCGCCTCGTCCCCCTCACCGCGCAGCGCCAGCGCGTACGCGTCCGCCAGCTCGGGACCCGGGTCCACGCCCAGCTCGTCGGCCAGCAGCCGCCGGGTGCGGTGGAACCAGTCCAGCGCCTCCGAGCGCCGCCCCGCCCGCTGGAGCGCCGTCATCAGCGCGGCCGACAGCGACTCGCGCAGCGGATGGGCCGCGGCCTCCGCGCGCAGCACGGCGGCGGCCCGGGCGTGCTCGCCGAGGCGCGCGTACGCCGCGGCCAGCAGCTCGACGGAGGTCAGCCGCCGCTCCTCCAGCGCCTCGGCCGCGGCCACCACCGTGGGACTCGGGTACGCCCCGGTCAGCGCCGGCCCCTGCCACAGCGACAGCGCCTCCTCGTACAGCGCCACCGCGTCCGCGCCGGCCCGCTGGCTGCCGGCGAGCGTCACCAACTCCTCGAAGCGGTGCGCGTCCAGCAGGCTCTCCGGCATCCGCAGCACGTACGCCGCGCCCTGGGTGGCCAGCTCGACCCCGAACGCCCCGGCGTCCGCCTCGGCGAGCAGCGCCCGCAGCCGCGACACGTGGCCCTGGATGACGGTACGGGCGCGCAGCGGCGGCTCGTCGTCCCACAGGGTGGCCATCAGGTGCTCCACCGGCACCGGCCGGTTCGGCCGCAGCAGCAGGGCCGTGAGCAGGCTGCGCCTCTTGGCCGGGCCGACCGACAACTCGCCGGCCTCGGTAGCCACGGAAACCGCTCCGAGCAGCCGGAACTCCACTGACGCAACCTCCTGAAGGAATGAGTCAGATTACCTCCAGCAGGCGGTGCCCCAGCGCGCGGCGACCCCCGACCGGGGCGGGCGGCGCCCGGCCTACACCAGGCTGTCCCGCCACGCCTGGTGCAGGTCGGCGAAGCGGCCCCGACCGGCGATCAGCTCCGAGGGCGGGCCGTCCTCGACGATGCGGCCCCCGGCCATCACCAGCACCCGGTCGGCGATCTCCACCGTGGACAGCCGGTGCGCGATGACGACGGCCGTACGGCCCCGCAGCACCGTGTCCATCGCCCGCTGCACGGCCCGCTCGCCCGGGATGTCGAGCGAGGAGGTCGCCTCGTCCAGGATGAGCACGCCGGGGTCGGCGAGCAGCGCCCGGGCGAAGGCCACGAGTTGCCGCTGACCGGCCGATATTCGCCCGCCCCGCTTGCGGACGTCCGTGTCGTACCCGTCCGGCAGGGCGGCGATGAAGTCGTGCGCGCCGATGGCCTTGGCGGCCCGCTCGATGTCCTCCCGGGTGGCGTCCGGCCGGCCGATGGCGATGTTGTCGGCCACCGTCCCGGAGAACAGGAACGCCTCCTGTGTGACCATCACCACCCCCCGGCGCAGGTCGGGCGTGGCCAGCTCGCGCAGGTCCACGCCGTCGAGCAGGACGCGTCCGTTGCCGCGCTCGCCGGACGGCACCGGCGGCGGGTCGTAGAACCGCGCCAGCAGCTTGGCCAGCGTGGACTTGCCGGCGCCGGTCGCCCCGACCACCGCGACCGTCTGCCCGGCGGGCAGCGTCAGGTCGAAGCGCGGCAGCACCTCGCCGCCCGTGCGGTACGCGAACCGCACCCCGTCGAAGACGACCTCCCGGCCGGGCCGCCCGGCCGGCCGCTCGGGCAGCGGCTTGGGATCCACCGCCTCGGGCACCGACGGGCGCTGGGCCAGCAGGCCGGCGATCTTGTCCAGCGAGGCGGCGGCGGACTGGTAGGCGTTGAGGAACATCCCGAGCCGGTCGATCGGGTCGTAGAGCCGGCGCAGGTAGAGCGCCGCCGCCGCCAGCACGCCCAGCTCCAGGCCGCCCGAGGCCACCCGGTAGGCGCCCCACATCACGATCGCGGCCACCGCGAAGTTCGCCACCAGGCGCGAGCCGACCACGTACCGGGCCATCTCCAGCATGGCGGTGCCGTTGACCCGCTCGTGGCTCGCGTTGAGCTTGCCGAAGTCCCGCTCGTTCGCCCGCTCGCGGCGGAACGCCTGCACCGGGCGGATGCCGTTCATCGTCTCGGTGAACTTGACGATGAACGCCGCCGTCGCCGTCGAGCGCTCGGCGTACACGCGCCGGGAGCGCCGCTGGAACATCCGCACGAGCAGGACCAGCGGGGCGAACGAGGCGATGGCCGCGGCGCCCAGGCCCCAGTCCAGGTAGAGCAGGAGGAAGGAGATGTAGATGACGGAGAGGAAGACGCCGAGCAGCTCCTCCAGGCCCTCGGTGAGCAGTTCGCGCAGCGACTCGACGTCGGAGGTGGACCGGGCGATCAGCCGGCCCGAGGTGTAGCGCTCGTGGAAGTCCACGCTCAGCGCCTGCCCGTGCCGGAAGATCCGGCCCCGCAGGTCGAGCAGCACGCCCTGGCTCACGTAGGCCGACACGCGCACGAACGCGTACTGCAACAGGCCGGCCAGCATCGCGCTGCCCAGGTACGCCACGGCCACGGCGATCAGCGGCCCGTTGTCGTCGGAGCGGAAGGCGGGCACGGCGGTGTCGATGGCGTACGCGACCAGCAGCGGGCCGGCCTGCACGGTGGCCTGCTGGAGCAGGATCAGCACGGCCGCCAGCCACACGTGCCGGCGCAGCGGCGCGAGCAGCGAGCGCAGCAGCGTGCGCGAGGCGCCCTTGGGGGTGGGCAGGTCGTCCCGGTCGAACGGGTCGCCCGCGCCGGGGGTGGTCGGGCCCGCGCCGTCACCGCTGCCGCCGGTGCCGCCGTCGCCGCCGGTGCCCCGGCCGCCTCCGCTGCCCGGTCCGGAGGGCCCGTCGCCCTGCCCGGGACCGTCGCCGGGGCCGTTGCCGTCGGTGTGACCGCTGGCGACGGGCTCGCTGGAGACGCTGGTGGTCATGGCTGGTCGCTCCCCTCGCCGGACATCAGGGCCGCGTACTCGGCGTTCGTACGCAGCAGTTCGTGGTGGGTGCCCACGGCGCTGACGCGACCGTCGGACAGCAGTGCCACTCGGTCGGCGAGCAGCACCGTGGAGGGGCGGTGCGCGACGACCAGGGCGGTGGTCTTGGCGAGCACCTGCCTAAGCGCCGCCTCGACCAGCGCCTCGGTGTGCACGTCCAGCGCGGAGAGCGGGTCGTCCAGGATCAGGAAGCGCGGGTTGCCGACGACGGCGCGGGCCAGCGCGAGCCGCTGCCGCTGACCGCCCGACAGGCTCAGCCCCTGCTCGCCGACCTGGGTGTCGACGCCCTTCGGCAGCGCGTGGACGAACCCCGCCTGCGCCACCTCCAGGGCCCGCTCCAACTCGCGCGGCCCGGCGTCGGCCGCCCCCATCAGCACGTTCTCCCCGGCCGTCGCCGAGAACAGCGTCGGCTCCTCGAAGGCCACGGCCACCAGGGCGCGCAACTCGCTCCGGGACAGGGCGGTGATGTCCACACCGTCCACGGTGATGCGGCCCTCGGTGTGCTCAAGGAGCCGGGGCACCAGCGCGGTCAGCGTCGTCTTGCCGCTGCCGGTCGTCCCGACCAGGGCCATCGTCTCGCCGGAGCGGATGTGCAGGTTGACGCCGCGCAGCAGCGGCGGGGAGTCGGGGGGCGCGTCGGGATACCGGAAGGAGACGTCCACGAACCGCAGCCCGTCGTGGGCCGCGTCCGCCCGCCCGGTGCGGGCGGCCGGTGCGGACTCCGTGCCCGTCGCGGCGGCGGGCGCCGGGCTCGCCGTGGCGGAGGCCGACGGGGCGCCCGTGGGCGCGGCCTCGGCCTCCGGCGCGTCCATCACCTCGAAGTAGCGGTCCGTCGCCGTCGCCGTGTCGTTGCTCACCGCGATCAGGAAGCCGATCGACTCCACCGGCCAGCGCAGCGCGAGGGCGGTGGACAGGAACGCCACCAGCGTGCCCGCCGAGAGGTCCCCGTCGGCGACCTGCACCGTGCCGAGCACCAGGGCCGCGCCGAGCGCCAGCTCGGGCAAGGTCATGATCAGCGCCCACAGGCTGGCCAGCAGGCTTCCCTTGCGCAGCTCCGTCTCCCGCAGCCGCATCCCCAGCGAACGGAACGCCCGCGCCTGACCCCGGTGCTGCCCGAAGCCCTTGACGATGCGGATGCCGAGGACGCTCTCCTCCACGAGGGTGGTCAGATCGCCGATCTGGTCCTGGGCCCTGCGCGCCGCCAGCGAGTACCGCTTCTCGAAGTACGAGCACAGGATCACCATCGGCACCGCGGGCACCATCAGGACCAGCCCGAGATGCCAGTCCTGCGCCAGCAGGATGCCGAACCCGATCAGGATCGTCGCACCGTTGACCACCAGGAAGGTGAGCGGGAACGCCAGAAAGAGGCGTACGAGCTGCAGGTCGGTGGTGGCCCGCGACAGGAGCTGGCCCGAGGCCCAGCGGTCGTGGAAGGAGACCGGCAGCCGCTGCAGGTGCCGGTACAGGTCGGCCCGCATCGCCGCCTCCACCGACGCGAGCGGCCGGGCCACCAGCCAGCGCCGGATGCCGAACAGGACGGCCTCGGCCACGCCGATCGCCAGCAGCAGCGCGCCGCCGAGCCACGCGCCGCCCGGGTCCCGGTCGGCCACCGGCCCGTCCACGATCCACTTGAGCGTGATCGGGATGACCAGGCTCATGCAGGAGGCGACGATCGCCACCAGCGCCGCGGTGATCAACCGCCCACGGATGGGCCGGACGTACGGCCACAACCGCAGCAACGAGCGCACGGTCGACCGGCCCTTCGCCGGTCCCGCATCCTCGCGGGCACCCTCCGGGGAGGGCGCCTCCCGCTCCGTCGTCGTCGCTTCACCTGTCGCAGCCATCAGGGGCGAGACTACGGTTCACCACTGACATCGCTCACTGGATTTTTTGGCCGACCTCGGCGGGCCTACGCCCCGCGCACCCCCGTGACCTCGTACGACACCCCACGCCGCAGCCGGGGAGCATCCGCCGGCACCCCGCCCGCCCCGAGGCGCGACGGGCGCACCGTCGTCGGCGGTACGCCCCGTCGGCGCCGCCGGCGCACAGCAGCCGGCGCGGCGCGCCCGCCCCGAGCCGTGGGGCACCGGGCCACGCGTCGACGAGCCGATCGCGCGCCGGGCGAGCCGACCGCGCATCGGGCGAGCCGACCGCGCGCCGCCGACAGAACCCAGCGAGACCGGTCGCCGGCCCCGGAAGGCCGTGTACGCCCGCCGCCCCGCACCGAGCGTCGGCGTACCGTCACGGTCGGCAGCGCGCGGCCCCCGGGGGCAGTGGTACGAACCGACAGAATCCGCGCGCGGAACGCGGAAACGGGGGGCCGCCGCCCGGTTCCGTGCCACCGACCCCTGCGAACGGGGCGCGCGGAGGCGCATACTGAGGCTAATGACAAAGCCTGTTGCTCCGAAGCGTCGTTTGCCTACCAGCCCCTTCAAAGCCCCGGTCGTCCCAGGGCCCAAGCACTTCGCCGTGGGTGACCAGGTCACCCACGACATGTACGGCCTCGGCCGCGTCATCGGCGTCGAGGAGGGGATCGCCGCGCTCGTGGACTTCGGTCCGGCGCAGATGCGCATCCTGAGCCCCTACGCCAAGATGACCAAGCTGTAGGACCCGCCGTGCCCGCCCGCGGCACGCCAGGCCCCACAGGGGGCCTGTAACCCATAGGGAGACCTCTCATCGAACCGACGCCGCTGTTCTCCGCTCCGGAAGGGCAGCCCCGCCGTTCCGTCACGGCATCGCCGTCCCCGGCGACCAACCCCTTCCAGGCCGCGGACTTCGGGGAGGACGACATCGCCCCGGCCCCGGCCCCGGACGTGCGGCGGCCCGCCACCGGTCCGCGCGCCGCGCGTTCCACCGCCGCCTAGTTCGGCACGAGCGACGGCGGCAGCGCCCGCCGGGCGCTGGCCGCCCCCGTCGCCGAACTCGACCGCCGCGGCCGGCACTCGCCGAGTGCCGGCCGAAAACGCGCCCGGCGACCGCCCCGGCCGCATCCGCGCGCATGGGGCGGGGGCGCACTCGTCTCACCCCGCCCAGCCCCGGTAGCCACCGGCTCCGGCGACCGGTTCGGCCCGCGTTCGCGCGCCGTGCTCCCTTGCCGCACCCGGGTGCCGCCTCCCCAGGAGTCCCCGCCCCGTCGTCCCCGCGCGTGCGGGGACGAGCGCCCGTGGCCTCGCCCCCGCGACGGGCCGGCCGCGTCTGACGTGGCCGGCCCGTCGCGCTGTGCTGACGCGGCCGGAACCCCCGTCCCGGTACGTCGATTGGCCCGCCCGTGGCGCGGTGCGCGAGCGCGGTGACGGCTGCGGGTCCGGCGGCCCGCCGCGCTCGCTCATGGCCCGCGTTCCGCGTCTGACTTGGAACGGAACGGTGACATTCGCAGTCAGTCCACTTTCCATACGTTGTGGTTATCTATCGCCATGCGTGCAGGTGTTCGCACGACGGGGGAGCCGCGGGGCGCGGCCGTTTGAGGGGAGACGACCGGGTGAACGTGCAGGGGATATCCGGGGCGCGACGGCGCCGGGGGCTGCTCGGGGTGCTGCTGGGGACGACGGTGCTGCTGGTGTCCGCGTGCGGTGGCGGCGACTCGGGTGACGACGACGGTGACAAGGGCAAGGGCAAGGGCGGCGACAACAAGGCGTCGCAGGCCGTGGTCTCCATCGCGCCCCGCGACGGCGCCGTCGACGTCGTTACCAGTGGTGTCCTGAAGGTCACCGCGGACAAGGGCAAGCTCAGCTCGGTCAAGGTGGCGGACAGTAAGGGCAACGTTGTCGCCGGCAAGATCACCGACAACGGGGCGAGCTGGCGGCCGACCGGCCACCTGGGCGCCTCCACCAAGTACACGGTGGACGCCGTCGCCAAGGACGGCGAGGGCCGCGAGTCGGCCAAGCACGCGACGTTCACCACCCTGGTCCCCAAGGACACCTTCGTCGGCCACTTCACCCCCGAGAACGGGGACACGGTCGGCGTCGGCATGCCGGTCTCGCTCAACTTCAGCCGCGCGATCACCAACCGGGCGGCCGTGGAGCGCGCCATCAGCGTCACCGCGCAGCCCTCCGTGCCGATCGAGGGCCACTGGTTCGGCAACCAGCGCCTCGACTTCCGCCCCGAGAAGTACTGGGCCGCGGGCACCAAGGTCACGCTCAACCTGCGGCTCGACGGCGTCGAGGGCACCCGCGGGGTCTACGGCACGCAGGCCAAGACCGTGCGGTTCACCGTGGGGCGCAGCCAGGTCAGCACCGTGGACGCGAAGACCAAGAAGATGACGGTCGAGCGGGACGGCAAGGTCATCAAGACCCTCCCGATCACCGCCGGAGCGCCGGGTACCGAGACGTACAACGGCACGATGGTGGTCAGCGAGAAGCACACCGTGACCCGGATGAACGGCGAGACGGTCGGCTTCGGGGGCGAGTACGACATCAAGGACGTGCCGCACGCGATGCGCCTGTCGACCTCGGGCACCTTCATCCACGGCAACTACTGGTCCGGCAGGCCGACCTTCGGTTCGGTCAACGCGAGCCACGGCTGCATCGGCCTCTTCGACCAGCGCGGCGGCGGTGACAGCTCCACGCCGGGCGCCTGGTTCTTCCGTAACTCGCAGGTCGGCGACGTGGTCGTGGTCAAGAACTCGCAGGACGAGACCATCAAGCCCGACAACGGCTTCAGCGGCTGGAACATGCCCTGGTCGGAGTGGACCGCCAAGCAGTGAGCACCCGTGGCCCCGCGCTCGGCCGCGGGGCCCGGCCGGCCACCCGCCTGTGATCTGTGTCGGGTGGCCTCCCGGCGCCCTGTTAGCGGACGCTAACCTGCGCTCATGACTGAGACTGTGCACCTTGAGGTCGCCGACGGCGTCGGCGTCATCCGCCTGGACCGCCCGCCGATGAACGCGCTGGACGTCGCCCTGCAGGACCGGCTGGGCGAGCTGGCCGCCGAGGTCTCCGGCCGCGCGGACGTGCGCTCGGTCGTCCTGTGGGGCGGCGAGAAGGTGTTCGCCGCGGGGGCGGACATCAAGGAGATGCAGGTGATGGATCACGCCGCGATGGTGGCGCGGGCCCGCGGCCTGCAGGACGCGTTCACGGCCGTGGCCCGCATCCCCAAGCCCGTGGTGGCCGCCGTGACCGGGTACGCGCTCGGCGGCGGCTGCGAACTCGCGCTCTGCGCCGACTACCGGATCGCCGCCGACAACGCCAAGCTGGGCCAGCCCGAGATCCTGCTCGGCGTGATCCCCGGCGCGGGCGGCACCCAGCGGCTGCCGCGGCTGATCGGCCCGTCCAAGGCCAAGGACCTGATCTTCACCGGCCGCATGGTCAAGGCCGACGAGGCGCTCTCCCTCGGCCTCGTCGACCGGGTCGTGCCCGCCGACGAGGTCTACGAGCAGGCGCACGCCTGGGCGGCGCGGCTCGCGCAGGGCCCGGCGATCGCGCTGCGCGCGGCCAAGGAGTCGGTGGACGCCGGCCTGGAGACCGACATCGACACCGGCCTGACCATCGAGCGCGGCTGGTTCGCCGGACTGTTCGCGACCGAGGACCGGGAGATCGGCATGCGCAGCTTCGTGGAGGAGGGCCCGGGCAAGGCCAAGTTCCGCTGATCCGGAGCGAGTTGTGCACGGGGCCCGCCGACGGTGGGCCCCGTGCCCCGTGCGGGCGAATCGAGGGCGCGGAAGCGCGCGGGGCCGCGCTGGCGCGCACGCGCCGTCGCACGCAACGTCATCACATGTGTGCGTGTCGTCACGGCAGGTCAAGTGGGCGATCGAACGGTTGTACCTGCCTTTGGCATATGTCGTGGCGGAGTTGTGTGGCGTTGCGTACGGGCGCGCCGAATCCCACGGTTCCGCCCCGAGCCGCCCGCTCGGCGGCCATGATGGGGGCATGGCGGGCTTGGAGGGAATGGACCAGTCGCGCCGGGACGCCGAATCCGCTCCCGCGCGCTGGGTGACGACCATTGACGATGAACTCGCCACGAAGGCGCTCGACCTCTACGGCAACCCCGCCGCGGCCGAGGTGCGCCTGCTCTCCCGCCCCGAGTCGGCCGCCGCCGCCCGCCGGCTGACGCAGAGCGTGGTGCTCCGCCAGTGGGGCCTCGGCCCCCAGATGGCCGAGCACGCGGTGCTGCTCGTCTCCGAACTCGTCGGCAACGCCGTGCGGCACACCGGCGCCCGGGCCTTCGGGCTGCGCCTGCTGCGCCGACGCGGCTGGATCAGGGTCGAGGTCCGTGACCCCTCGCGCGGGCTGCCGTGCCTGATGCCGGTGCACGAGCTGGACGTCAGCGGGCGCGGCCTCTTCCTCGTGGACAAGCTCTCCGACCGCTGGGGCGTGGACCTGCTGCCGTGCGGCAAGACGACGTGGTTCGAGATGCGCGTGCCCGAGCGGTGATTCCCCGCCTCGGCGGCGGGCGGACCCGGCGGGAGCGGCGCCGCCTCGGGCGGCAGCGAAGAGGCCCCCGCCGCGTCCTGGGACGGGCAGGGGCCTCTTCGTACCGCTGTCGCCACGGCGCGAGGGGGTGTGGCCGTGGCGTTGCTCGACGACCTGGCCCGGGTCAATGGGGGTCGCTGCTTCGACTATCGCAGACAGGGTGCGAGGCTTTCAAAGCGGCATGAGGATCTTAGCGGATCAAATGCGACATTTTAGATGTCAAATTAAGGTGAACTGCGCCACGTGCCTTGCAAGCAGCGGGTGAATGTCAAAAATATGAAGGAATACATGCGACCCTCAGACCCTTTCAAGGGTCTGGACAAGGCGTCGGGAACTTTCTTTGCCGGCCGTACGTCGGCTGTGCGGCTGGTCGTCTTGGCAGCGTCCCCGCGAACGTTCACGATGTGGGGAAGTGTCATGTCCCTGCCTTCCGTCGCACGCCATTCCCCCCGCACCGCGCGCCTTTCGCCCCACGTACGGACGCGCGCACCGCACGCCCGGCGGCCGAACCCGTGCCGACGGTGCCCCACCGAACCACGGACTCGGGAGACCCCATGGAAGACCACGCCCCCCACGCCTCCCGCCGCAACGTGTTGCGCGGCGCCCTGCTCGGTGCCACCGCCCTCGGGCTGGTGAGCGCCGCCGCCCCGCTGGCCGCGGCCAGACCGGACTGGCGGGCCGGTGACGTCGACTACCCGGGGGCCCGCTGGGCGCCCGCGAGCACCGAGAACTACACCGCCTCCAGCCGCCCCGACGCGTACCCGATCGACTTCGTCGTGGTCCACGTGACACAGGAGACGTTCAAGGACACCATCGACATCTTCCAGAACCCCGCCAAGCAGGTCTCGGCGCACTACGTGGTGCGCTCGGTGGACGGCCTCGTCGGGCAGTGCGTGCGGGAACGGGACATCGGCTGGCACGCGGGGAACTGGAACTACAACACGCGCAGCGTCGGCATCGAGCACGAGGGCTGGGTGGACAAGCCCGAGTACTTCACCGACGCGCTCTACCGGTCATCGGCAGCGCTGACCGCCTCGCTCTGCGACCGCTACGGGCTGCCGGTCGACCGCCAGCACATCATCGGGCACAACGAGGTGCCCGGCGCGACGCACACCGACCCCGGCCCGCACTGGGACTGGCCGCGCTACCTCAGGCTGGTCAAGGCGGCGCGGCAGCGCTGAGGTGTGCCGGTAGGCTACGGCGCCACGCCGAGAGGTCGCTAATGTGTGCTGGTCAAAAGCAACCACACGAAAAGGGGCGGCCCAGGTGGCGGACATCGAGGCGGCGCGCACGGCGTTTGAGCGGTACGACCTGGACAAGGACGGATACATCTCCGCGTCCGAGTACAAGAGCGTGATGGCCCAACTGGGGGACCCGTTCGTCACGGAGTCCGTCGCGGAGGCCATCATCAAGTCGGCCGACAACAACCAGGACGGCAAGCTCTCCTTCGACGAGTTCTGGGCCATCCAGAACCGCTGACGGCCTGTCGAACTGCCCGAAGCCCCCGCGGAACCGGCGCCCCGCGCGCCGCTCCCGGGGGCTTCCGGCATCCTGGGCCCGACGCGTCCGCGCCACCCCGTGGAGGAGCGCGGCGCGGCCGGACCCGGCGCGACGGGCTCAGCGGCCGCCGCGGCGCTGCGCGCTGGCGCGCCGACGCCGGTCGTTGCACAGCAGGCAGCGGCCCCACCCCGGCGGCAGCGGGTCGTCCTTGTCCCCGTACAGCGGGTCCGTGGCACCGCGCGGGTGCTCCGCGCAGCCCGTGGTGCCGTGCCCGGCCCCGAGCGCGCCGGCCGCGGCCAGCGCGCGCCGCAGCGCGTCCGTGAGCTGGTCGGTCTCCAACGCGGACGGCTCCGGCCCCAGCGAGAAGGCGATGTCCGATGCCGTGGTGAGCGCGCTCTGCAGCTCGCGCACATCTGCGTAACTCATGCGGGGAGCCTAAGCGCTCCCTCTGACAACGCTCCCGGGCATCACCCGTGACCTGGGCGTTCACCGTGGCTGGCCGGCTCACGGGCGGCCAGGCCGCCTGATCGCCGGGCTACTGGCTGTCGGGCTGCCGGGCTGCGCGCTGTCGCGCTGCCGGGCTGTCGGGCCGGCGGGCGAGGTCGGGGGTTAGGAGGTGGCCCAGTCGCGCAGGGCCGCCTCGCTCCCGAAGTCGGCCACGTCCTTGTCCAGCGGCCGGTCGGTGTACTGGTGGATGCGCCACTTGGCCTTGATGCGGGGCTTCCCGGCCGTCACGTAGTCGGCTATCCACAGGCCGTCGCCCGCGTACGAGGTGGTGTCGTGGTTGAGCCAGAACGTGCGGTTGCAGTACAGCAGCACCCGGTGGTCCGGGCGCAGTCGCTTGACCTCGCGGATGAACCTGTCCTTCTCGGCGTTGCTGGCGCGGGTGCCCTCGCTGGTGTTCTCCCAGTCGACGGCGAGCAGGTCGCCCTTCCTGGACGCGCACTTCTCGACGAAGTACTCGGCCTGGGCGGTGAGGTTGCCCGGCCACAGGAAGTGGTAGAAGCCGACGACGCAGCCGGCGTTACGGGCGCGGCTGGCCTGCGCCGACTGCTTGGGGTTGATGTAGGAGCGGCCCTCGGTCGCCTTGACGAAGACGAACGAGAGCCCCTCGGTGCTGAAATCGCTCGACTGGTGCGAGCTGACGTCGATTCCGCGCAGCATCGTGCTGCCTCCCGGGGTGATGGGGGGATAGGAGGGTGAGCGTGGTGGGGGGAGGGTGGGGGGTGGCTTGTTCTCCTTGTTCCCGGTAACGGACGGTACGGAACCGGTCACGGACGTCGAATGGTGGCGGTTGCCCGACGGGCGGGGTCAGTCGGTGGGAGCCGGCGGATACGCGCGGCGCGCCCGCTCCGCCAGTTGGCGCCCGTGCGCGGCCAGTCTGCCCCCGCGCGCCCAGGCCAACAGGAGCGTGTAGCGCGCCGCGTCGTCGTCCAGCGGGAGGAAGACCACGCCGGGCAGCGGCGCGGGGGCCGGGAAGGCGGGCACCGCCGCGCTGGCGGCGCGCACCATCGCCGCGGCCACGGCCCCGTCCGTGGCGCGGGACAGGCGCAGGTCGACACCGCTGTGTCCGGCGGCGCCCGACACTCGGCGGCGCAACGTGCCGTGGTGCGCGTCGACCAGGACGCGGGTGTGCGGCGCCAGGTCGCGCAGGGTCACCGAGCGCCGGCCGGCGAGTGGGTGCCCCTCGCCGAGGCCGACGAGCAGTCCCTCGTGGGCGATGACGGCGCTGTCGATGTCGGCGGGCGACGGGTCGTCCAGGCAGGGAAAGTGCCGTACGAGGGCGAGCTCCACCTTCTGGGCGCGCACCAGGTCCAGCAGCGCGGCGCTGGACTCCTCGGTGCGCACGTCGAGCGGGGCGCCGGGCAGCAGCGCGTACAGGGCGCCCACCAGGGCGGGCAGCGCGGGGTGGCCGACGGCGCCGACGCGCACCGTGTCGGCCGGGCCGCCCGGGCCCGGCCACGGGGCGGTGTGCTCGGCCGCGGCGTCCAGCAGCCAGTCGACCAGCGGGAGCAGCGTGTCGGCGCCGCTGAGCACGAGCCGCCCCGCCGCGGTCGGCGTCGTCCCGCGCGGGCCGCGGCAGAACAGCGTGACCCCGGCGCCGCGTTCGATGCGCTGGAGCCTGCGGCTGACGCTCGCCTGGTGGGTGCCGAGCGCGCGGGCCGCGCCGGCCAGGCTGCCCGCGCTGGCGATGGCGCGCAGGACGCGCAGGTCATGGATTTCCAGCGTCATGACCAACAGACGTGCCGGGGCGGCGTAAGGATGTGCCAGGCGCGGCGATCGGCGCGCGGTGGCCGATCGGTGTGGTGGGCACGGCGGCGCCGCGGCCGCTGGCCCCGCGCTCGCGCACCAACTCGTCGTGCGCCACGGCCAGGAGCCGCGCGAGCGGCGGCAGCAGGCCGGCCGCAGGGTTGCCGGGCAGCGTGGCGAGCCAGTGCCGCATGCGCGAGGGCAGGTCGATGACCCTGCGGTGGACGGTGCCCGGCGCGACCGGGCGGATCTGCTGGGTGAGGGCCACGCAGCCCTGGTGTCGGATGACGTCGCAGCGCGGGCCCGACACCGGCACGTCGTAGCTGATCCTCGGTACGAAGCCGAAGGGGCCGCACAGCCTGCGCAGCGCCTCCTGGCAGCCGTCCGGGCCGAGTACGGAGATCCACTCCTCGGAGGCGAGGTCGGCCATGCGCAGCGACGGGACGCGGGCCAGCGGGTGGTCCTCGGCCAGTGCGAGGAAGACGGCGGTCTCGGCCACCTGGGCCAGCACGAGCCCGTCGGTGGCCGGCTGTTCGACCTCGGTGCTCATGCTGAACAGCCCGATGTCCACCTCACCGGCGCGCAGCAGGGCGTTCAGCTCGGACGAGGAGTCGACGGTCACGATGCGCAGTCGCCCGTCGGGGCGCAGTTGCCACAGGCAGTTGAGCAGGGCCTCGGAGAGCGGGCCCGCGTCCCAGCCGACGCGCAGCGTGCGGCGCTGGTGTTGGCGGTGGGCGTGCAGTTGGGCGTCGAGTTCGTCGAAGCGCCGGACGATGTTCTCGGCGTGCCCGAGCACGCTCTCGCCGAGCGGGGTGAGCCGGACGCCGTAGGTGTCGCGCTGGAACAGGGCGCCGCCGAGCAGGCCCTCCAGACGGCGGACCTGTCGGCTGAGTGCGGGCTGTGGCAATCCGAGTTCGGCCGCCGCTTTGTTGAGGCTGCCCGCGGTCGCTACGGCACAGAGATTGCGCAAATGGCGAAGCTGCAACTCCATGGCCATGAAGATATGCCGCGCGAGTCCTGAACGCCAGAGTCAGGAAGGGCAATTCATGAACGCCGGACTTTCCTCTGTCGCGGCCTTCCCCGGTACGGCGCGAGGCGGGTGTTTGTGCCGTTTGCCCGCCGGTCACGCTCCGACCTGTGGCCCCATTGAGGATTTTGGTCCGTACCTTTTTGTGCTACGCGCGCAGCATTTATGGACGGGTCGAGGTATGCGCGTGGGGCATAGCCCGCTGACACTACCCGGGCATTCGGTGAAGCGTGAAGATCCTGCTGGCGGTCTCATCCCGGAACGGCCCCACCGTGGCCGTGCGCGGAGCAGGTCATACGAGTCGTTGGCGAGGTCGAGACATGTTCAACTCTGAACCACTTACCGAGCGGTGTGGCGCGCTGCTGCCGACCGTCTCGCACGTGTGTATCGGAGTCAGCCCCTTCAATAGCTATTTCAACACGGAGCGGCTGACGGCACTGGCGAAATGGGCGTTAACTCGCTTCGAACAGTGTCATTTCTTCATCCCGGACACGGTCACCGCGTACACCCTGGAGGCCCTCGGCTACTCCCCGGGCCGGGCCCGGCACAAGGCCAGCCGGCAGGGCCAGTACGCGCACAACAAGGTGGCCGCCGCGCTGCGCGCGCTTGACGTGCCGGAGCCGGAGCGGCTGATCCTGGGCATGGCGCGGCTGAGGGAGCACCCGCGCTACCGCGAGCTGGTCGAGGAGGCGGGCGCGCTCTTCGAGCGGAACGCCGCCTTCCGGGCGGCCTGCCTTGAGGCCACGCACTGGGTGCTCGACCGCAAACTGCCGCCCGGGGACACGCCCACCGACGAGCAGTCACTGCTCGCCGTGCGCTACTTCATCGCCGAACTCCCGCTGTTCGCCGACTCCGGCGGAATCTGCGGCGTCGGGGCCTCGCTGTTCGTCTACCACCAGCGGGTCGCGTTCCTGGAGAAGTTCTACGCCGGGCAACTGCCGTGGCACCCCGCCCCGGGACAGGGATTCCTCGTCGTACGGGAAAAGGACGACACCACACCGGACCTCTCTCTTATCGGAGTGGGCGGCTGATGGCCGCCGAAGCGGACCGGCTCGACGATTACGCGCTGACCCGCGTGCCGGCCGAGGCCCGGCATTCCTGGATATCCGTCGCGGTGCAGCGATTCGGTCAGGTTTCCTCGTTCCAACAGTTTCTGGTGGGCGCCGTACTCGGTTTCGGAATGGACTTCACCGATGCCGTCATCGCCATCACCGTCGGCTCGGTCCTGTTGGAGATCATCACGATTCTGCTCGGCATCGCCGGCGTACGCGAGGGATTGTCGGTCTCGTTGCTCGCCCGTTGGTCCGGATTCGGGCGCAAAGGCTCGGCTTTGGTGGGCCTGTTGATCGCGTTGAGCCTCGCCGGGTGGTTCGGTGTGCAGAACGGGGTCTTCGCCCAGGGAATGCACGATCTCGCCGGCGGAACTCCGGAATGGGCGTGGGCGCTGGTCGGCGGCGCGGTCATCACGGCCATCACGGTGTACGGGTTCACCGTGATGGCCTGGACGGCCTACCTGACCGTGCCCGCCTTCCTCGTCCTGGCCGGCTACTCGATCGTCGACGCGCTCGCCGAGCACTCCGTCGGCGACCTCGTGACCTCCGCGCCGGCCGGGCCGGCCATGTCGCTCGCGGAGGGCACCACGCTGGTCTCCGGCGCCTTCATCCTGGGCGCGCTCATGACGCCGGACATGACGCGGTTCAACCGGCGCCCGTCGGACGTCGTCAAGCAGACGCTGATCAGCGTGACGCTGGGGGAGTACCTGATCGGGCTCACCGCGGTGCTGCTCGCGCACGCCGCCAGGACCTCGGACATCGTCGGCATCATCACCTCGTCCTCCGGTGTCCTGGGCACGCTCGTGCTGGCCACCGCGATCCTGAAGATCAACGACTGGAACCTGTACTCGTCCTCGCTCGGCCTGGTGAACTCCATCGACGTGCTGTGCGGCCGACGGGTCGGCAGACGCGCCGTCACGCTCGTCATCGGGGCCGCCGGCACCGCCCTGTCCGCCGTCGGCATCGTGGACAACTTCACCGACTTCCTGGAAACCATCGGCGTCCTCGCGCCGCCGGTGGCCGGCGTCATCATCGCCGAGTACTTCGTCGTGCGTCGCTTCCGCGCCGAACTCGACCGGGCCCGCGAGAGCGGAACGCTGCCCGCCGGCGGGGCCGACTGGATGCCGCTCTCCCTGGTGTGCTGGGCGGCCGGCGCCCTGGTCGGCGAATACCTGGAGAGCGGAATTCCCGCCGTCAACGCGGTCGTCACCGCGCTGCTTCTGTACTCCGTCGTCGGAAAGCTCACCGCGCCCCGGCGCACGCCCCCCGTTGACCATTCCCCGCCCCCGCTGGCCGAGGTCAACACGACACAATCCGGAGGTTGATGTGCTGCCACTGATCACAAGAGAACAGCTCCGCAAGGAAATCGCGGCCAATGCGGTCGTTGTGATCGACACGATGCCCGCCGACTACTACGCGCGCGAACACCTGCCCGGCGCGGTGAACATCCCCGGATTCCCCTACGAGGAAGCCGCCCGATTCACCGAGGAACTCGCCCCGCGACTGCTTCCGGACCCCGGCGTACCGCTGGTCGTCTACTGCGCGAACGTGCCCTGCCGCAACAGCGAACTCGTGGGGGCCCGGCTCGTGGAGCTCGGCTACCCGAACGTGCGCAAGTACCGGGAGGGAATCGAGGACTGGGTCAGCGGCGAACTGCCGACGGAATCGGCCGCCGCCTGACCCCGTGCCCCGCGGCAGCGCGGCAAGCGCGGCAGCACGGGGGCGCCGCACCGCACCGGCGCCCCCGCCACGGCCGCGCCGCGACCGCACGATCCGCACCATCCGCGACCGCGACACCGCGGGGCAGCACGACGGGCGCCGCCGGCGCACCCCCACGCCCGGCCCGCCCGGCTCGTACGGCAACCACCCACCGCACCACAACGAGAGGAAGAGCCCCATGCTCCGTAAGTCAACCGTCATCGCGACGGCCGTGGCCGCGCTCCTGACGGGGGCCGCGCTGCCGGCCGCCGCGTCCCAGACCCCGCACGGCGCCGCACGGCAGGTCGCGGCGGAGCCCTCCGTCGTCGACGTGACGGCCGCCAACTACGAGCAGGTCATGCGGATGTCGGCCACCCGCCCGGTGGTGCTCAACTTCACCGCGTCCTGGTGCCACTGGTGCCAGAAGATGAAGCCCTACCTCCAGCAGTACAACACCGCGGACAACGGTTCCTGGGTGTGGGCCCGGGTGGACGCGGACGCCAATCGCGCGATCATGCAGAAGTACGGCGTGCGGGGCATCCCCACGCTGGTCAACGTCCAGAACGGCCAGGAGGCCGGCAGCCGCATGGTCGGCTACGACGGGCCGCAGGCCCTGCGCACCTGGCTGAACAACCTGTAACGGCGCCACGGGCCGGGCCGCCCCGCCGCGTGCGCCGGCGGCCCGGCACCCCGTGCGCACACCCCGGACGCTTCCCCCACCCCATGGCCTGAGACCGCCACCGAAGGCCCGACCGGGCCCGCGCCGTGCCGCACGGCCCGGCCCCCGACAGGTCCGGGCCCGCCCGCGCCCCCCACGCGGGCGGGCCCGGGCCCGCGACCGGGGCCCGGCGCCCGCCCCGACCGGCGCCGGGCCCCGTTCCCCACCCCCCGGAAAGCCCCCGCGCGACGAGAGGTTCCCCATGACGAAGAAGACGCTCCCACGGTTGGCGGTGACGGCGGCCGCCACCTGTGCCCTGGTGCTGCCGCTGATCGGACCGGCACCCGCCGCCAGCGCCGGTACGCCCGCGCGCGCCGACGACACCGGCGTGTACGTGGTGCACCTCCTGCGCACCGACCCGACACCCGAGGCGGTCCGCGCGGCGGCCGAGCGGCTCGTCGCCGACGCCGGCGGCCAACTGCGCCGCACGTACCACGCCGCGCTCCAGGGCTTCTCGGTCACCCTGACCGAGGCTCAGGTGGGCGCGTACCTCAAGGACACCCGCGTCGGTTCGGTCACCCGCGACCGCGCCTACCGCGTCGCCGGCGCCCTCGACGGCCGCCCGCACCGTGGCCGGGTCGCGCCCTGGGGCCTGGACCGCCTGGACCAGCGCGACCTGCCGCTGGACGGCACGTACACCGCCCCCAACAGCGCGCCGAACGTGCCCGTGTACGTCGTGGACACCGGCGTGCGCGGCAGTCACGAGGAGTTGCGCGGCCGGGTCACCGCCGCCTACGACGCGATCCGGGACCGCGCCGGCGGATGGGCCACCGACTGCCACGGTCACGGCACCGCCACCGCGTCGCTGGTCGCGGGCGCGCGCAGCGGGGTGGCGAAGCAGGCCCGGATCGCGTCCGTGCGCGCGCTGGGCTGCGACGGCACGGGGCGCCTGGAGCACCTGGTCTCGGCCGTCGACTGGATCAGCGCGCACGCCCCGAAACCCGCGCTGGCCAGCCTCGGGTTCTCCGGCGATCCCGGCTCCGTACTCGACCTCCAGCTCTACGAGATGGCGGCCCAGGGCATCGCCTACACCGCGCCCGCCGGCAACGGCGACGCGGACGGCCAGCCGATCGACGCCTGCGACGCGACGCCGGGCCGCCAGACCACCGCGCTCACGGTCTCCGCCACCGACCAGGCCGACCGCCGGATGGCCGCCGCCAACACCGGCTCCTGCGTGCACCTGTTCGCGCCCGGCGCCGGCATACCCGTCGCCAGCGGCCTCGGCGACCGGTACTACACCCGGCTCAGCGGCACCTCGGCCAGCGCGGCCCAGGTCGCCGGCGTCGCGGCCACCTACCTCCACGACCACCCCGACACCTCGGCCACCGACCTGGACGCGGCGCTGACCCGCGCGGCGACCCCGGACCGCGTCCAGGACCCGGGCGCCGACACCCGGAACCTGCTGGCCTACGTCGGGCCCCCCGACGCCGCGACCGGCCGAGGTCCCGCGCCCGCCGACCGCGCGGCCGCGACCGGGGCCCGGACGGGGCAGCGGTGATGGGCGGCCCCGTGCGGGACACGATCGTCATCGGCTCGGGCCCGGCCGGCTACACCGCCGCCCTCTACACCGCGCGCGCCAGCCTGCGTCCGCTGGTCTTCTGCGGCGCGCTCTACGTCGGCGGCGCCCTGATGACCACCACCGAGGTGGAGAACTACCCCGGCTTCCCGGCGGGCGTGCAGGGCCCCGACCTGATGGCCGACATGCGCGCCCAGGCCGCGCGGTTCGGGGCCGAACTCGTGGACCGGGAGGTGGTCTCCGTCGACCTCGCCGGCCCCGTCAAGGAGGTCACCGACGACCGGGGCGCCACCCACCGCGCCCGCACCGTGATCGTCGCCACCGGCTCCGGCTACCGCAAGCTCGGCCTGCCGGACGAGGAGCGGCTCGCGGGCCGGGGCGTGTCCTGGTGCGCGACCTGCGACGGGTTCTTCTTCAAGGGGCAGGACCTCGCGGTGGTCGGCGGCGGCGACACCGCCCTCGAGGAGGCCACCTTCCTCACCCGCTACGCCCGCTCGGTGACGGTCGTACACCGCCGGCGGACGCTGCGCGCCTCCAAGGTGATGCAGGCCAGGGCGTTCGCCGACGACAAGATCAGCTTCGCGTACGACAGCGAGGTGGTCGCCCTGCACGGCGACGCGCGGCTGAGCGCCGTGACCCTGCGCGACCGGCCCACCGGCGCCACCCGACAGCTCGCGGTGACCGGCCTCTTCGTCGCGATCGGCCACGATCCGCGCAGCGACCTGTTCGCCGGCCAACTCGACCGTGACGCGGCCGGCTACCTGCGCGTCCTGGCACCCGCCACGCACACCAACGTGCCCGGCGTCTTCGCCGCGGGCGACGTGGTCGACCACACCTACCGGCAGGCCGTCACCGCCGCCGGCACCGGCTGCGCCGCGGCCCTGGACGCCGAGCGCTACCTGGCCTCGCTCGCGGACGTGCGGCGCGCGGGCGAGGAGGCGCGGGCGAGTCGAGCCGACCGGGAGGCGCCCACCGCGCCACAACGGGCGGCCTCCTAGCGGCGGCGCCACGACCGGGCCCCGGCCCCGGCCTCGACACGGGGCCGGGGCATCGGGTTGTCGGGGCGCCAGTACGCCGGTACGGGGCCGCGCCGGACCGCACGCGGGCGCGCGGGGGGCGTGGCGGGCGCTCCGTACGCCGACGGGCCCCGTACGCCGACGGGCCCCATACGCCGGCAGCGGCTCCGTACGCCGACGTGGGCCCCGTACCGACGTGGGCCCCGTACCGACGTGAGCCCCGTACCGACGTGGCCCCGTGCGCCGACGCCGGCACCGTCTCCGTACGTGGGACGGGGCGCGGACGGTGCGGAGTCGGCCGACGGTGGGCCGGGGTGTGTGACGGTCGCCGTCGAGAGTCTGGGCTTCGGGAATCCGGTCGGCCATACTCAGCCGAATGGACCTGGAGGTGCGGCACCTGCGGTTCGTCGCGGCGATCGAGGCGGCGGGCAGCGTCACCAAGGCGGCGGCGAGCCTGGGCGTGTCGCAACCGGCGCTGACGGCGCAGGTGCGACGGATCGAACGCGCCGTCGGCGGCACCCTCTTCGACCGTGGCCGGCACGGCGCGCGCCCCACGCCGCTCGGCGACGTACTGCTGCCGCACGTGCGCGACGTGCTCGGCGCGCTGGAGGAACTGGAGCGCGCCGTACGGCACTTCCGCAACCGCGCCGGCTCGCGCACGCTGCGGCTCGCCGTCCGCCAGACGCCGCTGGCCGCCCGGCTCGGCGACGTCGTCGGCGCGGTGTGCCCCGAAGACGTGGTGGACCTGGCGGTGGTGGACCGGCAGGCGACGGTGCTCGCCGCGCTCGCCGACGGCACCGTGGACCTTGCCCTGCACGTGGACTTCCCCGGCCGGGAGCCCGTCCTGCCGGCCGGTGTCGAGCGCACCGTCGTCGGCTCCGAACCCATGTTTGTCATGCTCGCGACCGATCACTCGTTGGCCGGCCGGGACGAGGTGGAGCTGTCCGAACTGGCCGGCTCCACCTGGCTGCTCGCGGTCAACGGCGACGATGAGTTTGACCGACACCTGGCGGACCAGTGCGAGCTGGCCGGCATCGGGCCCATCACCGTGCGGGCGTACGAGCCGCTGGTCATCAGCCAGTTGCTGCGGCGCGGCGACCCCGTCGCCGTGCCCGCGCAGGCCCTCGACACCGGCCTGCCGCTGATCGGCACGGTGCTCGCGGTCCGTGGGGCGCCGGTGCGGGTGCGGCACGTCCTGCTGTGGTCGAAGGACGGGCCGATCGACGCCGCCGTGGCCGGCCGCGTCCGCGACGGCCTCGCCGCCGCCTACCGCTCCATGGTCGGCCCCATGGGCCGCGTCCCCGGCTGGTGGGACCGGAACCCGGGCTGGCTCGGCTCGCCCGAACCGGCCCCGGCACCCGACCACCGGGCCCCGGACACGGCCCCCGACCACCCGGCCCCGGGCACGGCCCCCGACCCGCCACCGGCGGCGGACCACCCCGCGCCGGCCCCGGCCCCCGGGACCGCCCGCGCGGGCCACCCGCCCGTGCCCTACGCCCCCGGCGCGTACTCCGCCACCATCCGCGGGGGCGTCGTCCCCCACTCCGGGTGGCGCTCCAGCCACGCCTGATACACCGGCGTCCGCTCGACGATCTCGTGCTGCGCCCGCACCAGCTCCCGCCACACCCCCTCGACCAGGGACTCGCTCAGCGGCCCGTCGGCGTGCCAGAACAGACTGGTGCGCTGCCGCAGCGGGGAGCCGCGCAGCGGCACCATGGTCAGCCCCGTGCGCGGCCGGTTGCCCGGCATCATGGGCAGCACCGCCTGGGCGAGTTCGGCGAGCTGGAAGGCCGAGGTGTAGTCGGCCTGCCGCACGCACGGCGTGAACCCGGCCTCCCGGCAGCGCTGGTCCAGGTGGCGCACGCCCTCGCTGCGCGGGCCGTCGGCCACGCACCAGGTCTCGTCGGCCAGTTCGGCCAACTCGATCTCCACCTCGCCGGCCAGCCGGTGCCCACTGGCCACGGCGACGAACAACGGCTCGACGGAGACCACGGCGCACTCGATGCCCGTCCCTGCGGGCGCCCGCGGCCCCGGGTTGCCCGCGATCAGGGCCGCCTCGACGCGCCGGTCGGCCAACAGGGCCAGTTGCACCGCCGGGTCGTTCCCCGTGCGCGTCTCGACCGAGGTGCCGAGCACCTGCGGCGCCACCACCGTCAGATGCGCCACCAACAGCCCCGGCGTGCAGCCGAACCGCACCGACGACGGCAGGGTGCCCGCCTGGTGCCGGGCGGTGGCGGCGGCCAGCCGGTCCATCGCGGTGAGCACCGTCCCCGCGTGCGCGGCGAGCAACTCGCCGAGCGGGGTGGGCACCGCGCCGTGCGCGTCGCGGCGGAACAGGGGCGCGCCGGTGATCCGCTCCGCGCGCCGCAGGGCCTCGGTCACCGAAGGCTGGGTCATGCCCAGTTCGGCCGCCGCGGCCGTCAGGGTCCCGTGGTCCGCGATGGCCCGCACCACCCGCAAGTGCCGGAACTCCAGTTCCATGGGCGGACTCTATGCAACCGGGCATCGTTACGGAAGTTCACGGTCCGCACCGAGTGACGCCACGCCCCGTCCCCCGCCCGGCCTCCCGGGGCGGTCATCGCCGGCTCGGCGACGACCGCCCCGGGTTCAGCGCGACACGCGCGGGCCGGCGGCGAGCGGGACGCCGGTGCGCAGGCTCTGCAAGACGGACGGCAGCGAGTCCCGGCTGCGCGCGGCCTCCAGCGGAATGACCGGTTCGCGCACCGGCTGCCCACCGGGCGGCGCGTACCCCGCGAGCCCCGCCGCGCCCCACACGTACGGGTCCGCCTGCGCGCTGCCGTACGCCGACCAGGCCAGTCGGCTCTGGCCGGTCCTGTCCGCCGTGTCGGAGTCGTAGACCAGCACGTTGGCCGTCAGGGCCGCCGGGTCCACGGGGGCGGGCAGCAGCCGCAACGGGATCCTCACCTCGACGGTGTAGCCGCTGTACGGCCCCTGGCTGACCCGGGCCGCCCACTCCATCCCGGGGGCCGTCGTCGCGGCCGGCCCCTGGTGCTGGTCGGCGTCCCGGGCCGCGCACGCGCCGCCGTCGGCGGTGAAGGGCAGCACCGCGGCCTTGAACGTGGTCGAGGTGTCGTCGGAGGCACCCCGCGGGTCGAGCGCGAACTCCACCGCGTCGGTACGCCAGTGCCGCTTGCAGTCGCTCGCCTCCAACGCGGCGCCCCGTACGTCGTCGGCGACCCGCACCGTGGCGTACAGGTCGTCCCCGTGCCGTACGAACCGGGCCGAGGCCGCGCAGTCAGCGGCCGCGCACCGCTCGCCCTGCCAGTGCGTGAGCGACAACTCCTCGCCGGCCCCGTACTCGCCGGGCCCGGCGGCGCCGTCCACGGTGGGAGGGGTGGCCACGGCCGGGACCGTGGTGGCGGGGGCGGCCGGGTAGGCCGGCTGCGCCCCGTTGGCCAGCCACGGCATGCCGACCCGCTCGGCCCACGCGCGGAACTCGGCGAACACCGGGCGCAGGTCCCGCTGCGGGCGCACCGGCGCGCGCACCGGCTCACCGTCCTCGGCCAGGACCGAGAACCAGTCACAGCCCAGCTTCTCGCGCGGGGTGGTGATCTTCTCGGGCAGCGCGCCGAAGCCCTGCGAGACGTACTCGCGCGCGGCCGTGCGCTCCTGCTGCGCCCAGGTGGTGCGGTGCCGCGAGGACCACGCGCCCTCCCACACGCCCTGCTGTGGCAGCCCCGTCGCCGGGTCGCGCGGCTCGGTCGTGGCGCAGGCGGGCCCGGTGGGCCCCCGCAGTCGCCAGTTCTGCGCGAGCAGTCGCGACGGCTGCCAGGGGCGGTACCCCTCGCGGGTGATCTGGTGCGGGAAGGCCGTGGGGTCGGCGGCGAGCTGGAACGCCTCGACGGCCAGCCGGCCGGCGAGTTGGTGGGCGCCGTGCTGGTCGAAGGGGCGCGGGTCCATCGTCACGATGGTCCGCGGGGTAGTGGCGCGCACCAGTCGCACCAGCCGCTCCAACGTGTCCGCCGCGCGGGGCGGCCCGTCCCAGACGCGGGCGGTGAGCGGCGCCGAGAGAGTGTACCAGAAGTCCGGCTTGTCCAGGTAGAACACGTCGCGCAGGCCCGCGTGGCGCACCGCATCGCGCTCCTCGCGCTCCCGCAGCAGCCCGAGCGGGGCGCCCTCCTGCGGCCCGGCGGCGTTGCCGCCGCCCTCGCCGCGGGTGATCGTCACGACGCCGGTGGACAGCCCGTCCCGCTCGCGCCACTGCCCGAAGGTGGACAGCGACGCGTACTCGTCGTCCGGGTGGGCCCCGATGAACAGCACGTCGTGGTGGGCCCGCCCGGAGCGGCCCCGCTCCGTGCCCCGCCCCGTACCCCGTACCGCGTTCGGCCCCGTGCGCGGCTCCGTCCGTGGTCCGGTGCGCGGCTCCGTGCCGGTCGTGCCGATGGCCGCCGTGCCGCCGGCCGCCGGGTGCGTGGCGTCCGGGCCGGTGGCCGACGCGGGCGCGGAGCCGAGCACGCACGTCGCGACGAGACCCAGCGCGACGACGGCCAGCGCGCCCCGGGCCCCGCGCCGGCGCGGTCGGCCGGAGCGGCGCGGCGCGGGCCGGGTGGCGCCGGTGCCCGTGGGCGGCGGTTCCTGGCGTGGTACGGGGGCGGCTACGTCAGACGGCACGAGGCGACTCCTTCACCCGGTCCTGCACCCAGCTCGGCTCAACGGTCCATCTCTGCCCAGGAGCGGGGGCATCCCGAACACGTCCGATCGGGTCCGGTCGCCGCCAGCCCCGTCTCGTCGCCTGGCCGGCGTCCTCCGTTCCCGCCGTGCTCCGTTCAGCCGAGCAGATGCAGGTTGGGCGCCATCGCGGCCGGCCCGTACTCGGCCAGCTCCAGGACCGTGACGCCCGCCGCCGCCAGCGGCCCCGCCCCGTCCGCCCCGTCCGGCGCGGGCGTGCGCCGGGCCGTGACCACGCGCCCGATGCCGGCCGCCGTGAGGAGCCCCGCGCACGACCGGGGCCGGGAGGTCCGGTGGGCGCAGGGCTCCAGGGAGACGTAGAGCGTGGCCGTCGCCACCTGCGGATCGTCCGCGTCGAGCTTGCGCAACGCGCCTTCCTCGGCGTGGTCGTTCGGGTCCAGCTCCCGCGCGTACCCGCGCGCCAGCTCGGTGCCGTCGGCGGCGACGATGACCGCCCCGACACTGTACGCCGTCGCCGAGCGCGGACTCGCCCGCGCCAGTCGGCAGGCGAGCGCGAGCCAGGCCCGGTCCGCGGTGGTGACGGCGCCGCCGGGCCCCGGGGCCCCGAAGGCGTGTGAGGACGCGCCGCTGCTCGTCATGGGCCCTCCGTTGGAATCACTCAGGGCGTGCCTGTGGGAGGACGCCAGCACCGATTCGCCGTGCCTCCAGCAACCGCATGCGACGGGAGGGGCCGCCCGGGTGACGGCCACGAACGAGCATACGGGCCGCCCCCCGCGGGCTCACCAGCAACGGCACGACATTCAGGGGGAGTTCACGGGTCACGATCCGGTCGGGCCGGGGGAGCTGGGGGTCCGCCGGCCGCCCGGTGCGGGCGCGCGGACCGCGCCGCTGGTAGCGCGGCGCGACAGGGGCCGGCGGGCGTCGGTCGTGCCGCCGAGTACGGTGATCGGCACGCCGCTGACGTGCGGTTCCACGGGGGAGGGGGCGGACGATGCCGGGGTGGGTGCCGCTGACGACGCTTGTCGTGGCCCTGACGTTGGCCACCTGTCTGTGCGCGTCGATCAGCACGCGCGCGAGGATCGGGTCGCTGTGGACGCACCACGCGCGGTGGTGGGGCGACGGAGCGCTGCTGTGCGCGCTGCTCGCCAGCCTCGCGTACGGCTACGGCATCTACGAGGCCACCGCCATCGACAGCGACGCCCGCGTGGTGTGCGCGGCGGAACGCTCGGCCAGCGGCGGCGTGCCCGAGGGCGCGGCGGTGCTCTCGCGCGAGGTGGCGCCGTTCCCGTTGCGGGCCCAGTGCCGGTGGACCGACGGCACGTTCGACGCCGTGCCGGGCTGGGTCAACCCGAGCGTGTACGTCGCCCTCGCCGGCGCCACGCTGTGCGCCGGCACCGTGCTGGTCCGCCACGAGCTGGCGCAGCACCGGGCGGTACGCGCCGCGCGGGCGGCGGAGGAGGCGGCGGAGACAGCGGGCGCGGAGGCAGGGCGGGCTGCGGCGGGGGAGGCGGCAGGGGAGGCGGCGGGAACGGAGCGGGCCGGTGCGTGATGAGCGGTGCCGGGGCCCGCGCCCTTCGTGGCGCCCCGTCAGCGGGCAGCGCTGGCGGAGTGTTCCGCGCGCCCCCGTACGCCTCGGAGCGCACGCCACCGCTCCTCGGACGCGAGAGAGCCGCCCCCGTCCGGCTGACGGGGGCGGCTCCGCACGCATGACACGGCACGCTCGGCCGGGCGGGGCGAGGGCGCTACCCGCTCCCTGTGGCCCGAGGGTCAGCGACTGAGGTCGCAGCCCATCTCGGTGGTCAGGAAGTAGTTGGCGTCCTTCGCGTAGCTCTTCTCCAACTTGGTGTAGAAGCCCGCCTTGCCGAACGACCAGGCGACGTTCCGCTGCGGATCGGCGTTGAGCGTCGGCGCCTGGTCGTCGAACTCGGCCAACGTCCCCGGCAGCGCGGGCAGCAACTCGGAACCGTCACCGGTCGGGGCGTTCAGGCTGTACAGCGCCCAGCGGTGCAGTTCGGGGCTGCGCCAACTGAAGGTCATGCCCAGGCATCCCGTCCTGGCCAGGGAGCCCATCATCTTGCCGTAGTCCGGCGCGTCGGCGAGCGATCCGCTGGTCTCGTCCACGAGCTTGCGCAGCCATTCCGCGTTCCTGCACTCGGGCTCGATGACGGGATAGAGGTTCATCGTCTCACCGTGGAAGTCGGAGGCGACGAAGAACGCCCTGCGCAGACCGTGCCGGGCGAAGAACTCGGCGTGCGCGGGAACCGACTCGGGTATCGCCGAGAGCCCGAAGAGGTCCTCGATCGGTCGCACTCCCGTGAACGTCCACACCTTTGCCAGGCCGCGCCCCGCTTCGAAATCCAGTCCAGCCTGTGTGGCATTGCTGAACGTGTCGAGCACCTCGCGCTGGAGCCGGTCGATCGGTTCGGTGCCACGCCGCAGCAGGTCGTTTCGACGCGCGATGTCGACCAGATCGTTTTCCCACTTGTAGAAGAAACGGTAGTAGAGACCGTCTCCCGGCTTGGTCGTGGTCTTCGTCTGGACGACGGAACGGTCAATTTCCTTCGCGAAAACGTCGAGACTCTTGCGCACCATGGCGCCGTCGAACGGAACGGACCTCTTGTCGGCCAGGTTCTGGAGGTCCGCGTAAAACTGCCCGGGCTCGTACGAGACGTCGTCAAAGATTTCGATCATGGTTCCCCCGTTGCGAAAGTGCAGAAGTGCAGAAGTGCAAAGGTGCGGAAGTGCGGAAATACGGAAGTGCGACCGCGCTGGTGCTAACCCACTTGCCGGCTCAGAGAATCTGAATCCGCTGCAGATGGCGCGTGGAATCCCCGTGGAAAGCGTTGCGGCCGTGCAGCAACGCGTGGTTGTCCACGATCACGATATCGTTGTCGCGCCATTCGTGCGCATAGCAGACAGCCGGGTCGTGCAGACGCGTGCTGAGGTCTTCCAGGGCCGCCTTGCCCTGGTCGGCCGGAACGCCCTGCACGTCGAGGAAGAGCGGGTTCAGATAACGCTCCGGGTCGAGCGGCTCGGCATAGCGAATGGTGCGCTCGCCGCTTGCCGGGTGCTCGCCGAGGAGCGGCGTGGTGACCAGGCCGCCGTAGTGCTCGACCTTGTCCGTCCGGTACGTGATCTCCATCTTCTCCCAGAGCGCGACGTCCTCGGGGCTTGCCTCCCGCAGGACCCTGACCGTGTCGGAGAAGACGGTCTCGCCGCCGCCACCGGCGGGCGGCGCCGTGATGCACTGGAAGAGGAAGAACCGCGGCACGGCGGAGGCGAACGCGCCGTCCCAGTGGAAGGGCACGTCGCCCTTGGCGAAGAGGTAGTTCTGCGGCTCATCCCTGATTTCGAGGTCGAGCACCGGGCCGAAATCCCATTCCAGGATCTTGCCCCACTCGCGGCAGTACTCGACGAGCTCCTCCTTCGGGAGCATCTCCAGGCCGCGCAACACGACGACCCGGTGCTTCCGCGTCAGTTCGTCGAGCTCCGCGACCGGAAGGGACCGCAGGTCCGCGCCGCTCTCGTGCTTGTTGAGGACAATCCCGAACGGTTGCAGTTCGGTTGCTTCGTCCATGACACCGCTGTGCGACACATCAACACCTTTTCTGCTGGGGTTCGGAATGTGCGAGGCGGCCGGGGCGGCGAGGCTGCCGAGGGAACTCCGCGCCCAGGTGCCCGGTGACGAGCCGTGAACTCGTCGGGTCCCGGGGGCTGGTGATCGAGGGCAACCCCGTGTTCCACCGTCAGCCGCTGACCGTGCGTGCGAACGGGGCGAAGGTCGGTCCCGGCGGCGCGTGGAGCACGACGCCGGAGGGGGCGGGCGATGTGATGTCGGCGTGCGTTTCCCGGAAGAGGGGCGACCCTAGGCGACGGGGTGTCGGGCGATCTCGTACGCCGTCGTCGCCTTGTGCGTGAGTCGACTCTCGTGCTTGCCGTTTCGGTGCACAGAAACATCCTCCGCGGGATTTCCATGGATTCCGTGGAACACCTTGCGAGCGTCCGTGCGGTTCTCGCTCGCCGGCGAACTGCTGCCAGCGATACCGCTCAATCCGGGAATGGGGATGATCGATCGTCGTTGCGCTGCATGCCAGATAAGCCTTCCCCCCGACCCTGGGCGGTTCGTCGATCCGTCAACGTGCCCATGCATCAGACGTCGTCCACGCGCCCCGCATGTCAATGACTCTGCCGTGAGAATTCCCGACACGTCACCGAATACGCGACCGCTTAAGCAGATTATCATGCGGATGCCCGGCCGAAGTGGACATATCGACTCGATGGTGAAGCTTCACAATCGAACTGATCGCCACCGGCTTGACATATCGGCCGCCGTGCGCGCGTCGGCTACTTATGGCCAGACCCGCAAGGGCCGCGAACGGGAGCCGGTGTCGCCCGGCTCACCCGACGGCCACCGCCCCGCACCATCGGGCTGACGTGCCACGGAGGCGGCGGCACCGGCGAGGTCCGCGAGGTGGTCGGGCGCGGTCGGTGATCGTCTCCGCGATCGGAATGCGCCCCGGAGCGCGGGCCGAGGCGGGCGGGAAGCCGGGGAGCGCCCGCCGGCGCCGGGGCGAACTGTGGTCCACATGGTGAGCAAAGCCGCCTGCCGCGCGTGAACAACGCGGAGTTGGCGCCCCCCCCTGTGCCATGAACGGACGCTCGCTTTCCGCGGCGGCGCGCACCCGCACGCGGGCGAGCCGCGACCGTCGGGGGCGTCGGTCGGTCCGCCTCTCACCTGCGGTGGTCGCCCGAGCGCGAACTCCCGCGCTCCTTCTTCCGAGCCCTCGAACTCCCGGCCTCCGCATTCGGGTCCACGACCTTTCCGGGACTCGCCTTGGCACGTGGCCCGCCAATGGTGGCGGTCCGCTCACGAAAGGGCTGTCGAGGTGCTTTCGGGAAATGCCGTTCTCTATACCCCTAGCGCCTTTTCCACGCACTTTTCGAGGCGGTTGGCACGGCGGATATCCGGTGTTGGTATCTGGTCCCGGTACCTGGCGCCGCGATTTCGGCTCGGAGTTTTCCGCGGAAAGTAAGGAGAAGGGGGCGGGGCGGGTACAGGGCCCGAGTCCCGGTGGCGAAACGCGGCCGGACCCGGCCCCGTTCGCACGGGACCGGGGACCGGGACCGGGGACCGGAGACCGGGGGCCGAGTGCCGGGGAGCCGGGGAAGCAGCGGGGTCACTGCCCCCTGGCCGCTGCACACGGTGGCCCGTTGGCGTCGCCGCGCGCCGGGTCAGCCCGTGGGCCGACTGCCCGGGAAGCCGTGCCGGCGCGCGGCGAGGACGACCGCGAGCACCGGGACGAGGAGCAGCAGGACGGCCCACGGGAACGAGTCGCTGCCGAACCCGTCGAGCAGGAGGCCACCGAGTACGCCGCCGCCCGCCATGGCGCCGTTCCAGAGCGTGACGAGCATGGCCTGCGCGGCGTCGGCGGCCTTCCCACCGGCGTCGGCGGCGGCGGTCTGCAACAGGGTGGGCACCCCGCCCCAGCCCAGGCCCCACAGGACGGCGGCGACGTAGACGAGGGCGGCGTGGTCGGAGAGGACGGCCAACAGCGCGGCACCCACCGCGACCAGCAGGGTGCTGGCGATGGTCAGGACGCGCAGTCGGTGGTGGATCTGCGCGCCGACGACCCAGATGCTGGCCAGCGACGCGACGCCGAAGACGAGGAGAACCATGTCGGTGCTGTCGCCCAGGCCCAGGTCGTCGAGGTACGGGGCGATGTACGCGTACAGGATGGTGTGGGCCAGGACGAAGACGAGCGTGACGAACAGGACCGGGGCCACGCCCGGTACGCGCAGCGCCCGCAGCATCCTCGGCCGCTCGCCACGCCCCTGCCCGGGGTGGTCCGGTACCGCCGCGACGATCCACACCAGCAACACCACCGTCAGCGCCGTCATGGCGAGGAACGCCACCCGCCAGTCGGTCACCTTGCCGAGGAAGGTCCCGGCGGGCACGCCGAGCGAGAGCGCGAGCGGGATGCCCGCCATGGCGATGGCGATCGCCTTGCCCTGGAGGTGAGCGGGCGCCATACGCCGCGCGTACCCCGCGAGCAACGCCCAGGCCAGGCCGGCCGCGACACCGGCGACGAACCGCGCCGCCATCGTCAGCCCGTAGTGGGACGACACGGCGGTGACGGTGTTGGCCAGCGCGAAGCCGGCCATGGCGGCCAACAGCAGCCGCTTGCGGCGCCAGCCCGCCGTGGCAGCGGTCAGCGGGATGGCCGTCAGGGCGGTGCCGATCGCGTAGATGGTCACCGTCTGCCCGGCTGCGGACTCGCTGACCCGGAGGTCGTGGCTCATCGCGGGCAACAGGCCGGCCGGGAGCGTCTCGGTGAGGCTGGTGACGAAGACGGCGGTGGCCAGCGCGAGCAGGGCGAACAGCGGGAGCCGCTGCCGATCCTGCCCGCCGCCCCGCGCGCCACCCCCGGCGTCGGGGCCGGGGCCGGCGGGGGGACCGAGCGCGGTGTCTGATGCGGTGCTCATGCGAGGTACTCCGGTTCTGGTGAGATGCGTGGCTCGGCGGCCGGGCCGCACGGGGCCGGGACTGTGTGTCTGGGTTGGTGTGGGTGGTGAGTGGCGGGTGGTGGGTGGCGATGGTGGGTCGGAGGCTGCGCGCGGGGCGCGGCGTACGCAGCACGGGCACGGGGCCGTGGAGCACGGGGCGTGGAGTGCCGGGTACGGGGCCGTGTGGCGGCGCCGCGCGGGTCACGCGTGGCCGAGGCCGCCGTCGACGGGGAGCCGCGCACCCGTGGTGAAGGTCGCCTCCGTCGCCAGGAAGAGCGCGGCGCGGGCCACCTCCTCGGCGGCGCCCAGCCGACCCAGGGGCGGGAGGGGCACGGCGGCGGCGCTCGGCGCCGCGATACAGCTCGCGGTCACCGCGTTGACGCGGATGCCGCGGGTGGCCAGTTCGGCGGCGAGCGCGTGCGCGGCGGCGGGGCGGAGGGGAGCGAGGCACGGAGCAGCGGTGGGGGACGGAGCAACGGGGCACGGAGCGGCGGTGGGTGGGGCGGGAACGGTGAGCACCACCGCGCCGCCGTCCCGCAGGTACGGGGCCAGGGAACGTACGGCCGCTACGGCGTCGGCGAACACCAGGTCCACACCGCCGGCGGCGGCGAGTCGGGCGCCGAGCGCGCCGGGGGCCACCACGTCGGCGGCGGGGCCCAGTTCGCGGCGCAGCCGGGCGTGCTCCCGTGGCGTACCGGCGGTCAGCAGGACCCGGGCGCCGCCCTCCACGAGGCGCTTGGCGATGGCCAGCCCGATGTCGCTCGCCGCGCCGACGATCACGGCCTCGGTCCCCGCGTACCTGGTCATGCGTGCCACTCCCGTCCCGCACCCGTCGTCCGCGCCGGGTGTGCGGTGTGTCCCGGCGAGAAGGACTGTGCACGGGGTCGCTTCGGAAAACCTTCGGATCGGCTGCGGCCCCCACACCCACGAGCCGCCCCACGCTCGCCCCGTGCCCCGTGCCCCGTGCCCCGTGCCCCGTCCCTCCGGCGGAGCCGCCCCGTGCCCCGTACCGCACAGACGGGGCCACGCCGCCCCGCCCCGTACTGCCGCCCCGTGGCCCCGTACCGCTCAGGAACCGCCGCCCAGACGCGGCTATACAGTGACGCGCATGCGGTTTGGGGTGCTGGGGCCACTGGTGGTGTGGGACGAGGCGGGGAAGGCGGTCACGGTCCCCGAGGTGAAGGTCCGGGCGCTGCTCGCGGACCTGCTCGCGCACGACGGGGGTCCGGTCGCGACGGATCGCCTCATCCACGACCTGTGGGGCGACCAGCCGCCGAGCAGGCCGACGGGCGCCCTGCAGTCCCGGGTCTCCCAGTTGCGCCGGGTCATCGGCCGGGACCGGGTGGTGCGGCAACCGCCCGGTTACGGGCTGCGGCTGCGCGAACCTGATGGCCCTGCCGGCGCCGCCGGTGCCGCCGACGAGGTGGACGCCGCCCGGTTCGAGGCCCTGGTCGCCGAGGCCCGCCAGGTACGCGAACCCGGCGCGCGCGCCGCGCGGTTCGCCGAGGCGCTCGCCCTCTGGCGGGGGCCCGCCTACGCGGACTTCGCCGACGAGGAGTTCGTACGCCCCGCCGCGCGGCGCCTGACGGAGCAGCGGCTGTCCGCGCTGGAGGAGCGGGCGCGGGCGCGACTGGCCGTGGGGGACCACGCGGCCGTCGCCGGCGAACTCACCGACCTCGTGGTGCGGCACCCGCTGCGCGAGCGCATGCGCGCCCTCCAGATGCGGGCCCTGTACGGGGCGGGGCGGCAGAGCGAGGCGCTCGCCTCGTACGAGGAGTTGCGGGTCCGTCTCGCGGAGGAGTTGGGGGTCGATCCGAGCCCCGAACTCAGCGAACTGCACCAGGCGGTGCTCCGGCAGGACCCGCGCCTCCTCCCCACCCCGTCGCCACCGGGCCCCGCCGCCCCGTCCGCCCCACCGGCGACCCCGCCTGCCCCACAACCCGCGTCCGCGCCGTATCAGCGCGAACCGACCCGCCCGGCCGAAAGCTCGGCCGAGGGCTCGCCCGCCGAGGCGGTCGCACCGCCCCTCGCGGGCCCCGGTGCACGGTTGCCCGCGCCCCTGACCTCCCTGATCGGTCGCGGGCAGGACCTCGCCGAGGTCGGGCGGCTCCTCGACGCCGCGCGCCTGGTGACCCTCACCGGGCCGGGCGGCGTGGGCAAGACGCGGCTGGCCGTGGCCGCGGCGAGGGAGGTGGCGGGCGATGCCGAGCGGTTCCCCGACGGCGTCTGGCTCGTCGAGTTCGCCGGCCTCCGCGCCGCGACCGCCGATGACCTGGCGCAGGCGGTCGCCGCCGCCGTCGGCATCCGGGACGATGCCGCGCTGGCGCCGCGCGGCACCCACACCCCCGCCCCGCCGTACCGCCTCGCCGCCGCCCTGCGCGACCGCCGCGCCCTGCTCGTCCTGGACAACTGCGAACATGTCGTGGACGCCGCCGCCGAACTCGTGACCCTCCTCCTGCACACCGCTCCCGGCCTGCGCGTGCTGACCACCAGCCAGGAGCCGCTGGGCCGCACCGGCGAGTCTGTGTTCCTGGTCGAGCCGCTGCCGACCGCCGACGCCGTGCGACTCTTCCGGGAGCGCGCCGCCGCCCGCGCCCCCCGGCTTCCCCGCCGACCCGGGCCCCGCTGACTCCACCGACCCCGCCGACCGGGACGCCGTCGAGGAGATCTGCCGGCGCCTGGACGGCCTCCCGCTCGCGCTGGAACTGGCGGCCACGCGTGTGCGCGCGCTGGGCGTGCGGGAGCTGGCCGCCCGGCTCGGCGACCGGTTCCGCGTCCTGACCACCGGTCAGCGCGGGGCGCCCGCCCGCCAACAGACGCTGCGGGCGGTGATCGACTGGAGCTGGGAACTCCTCAGCGCGCCTGAGCGGATCGTGCTGCGCCGGCTGGCGGCGTTCGGCGGCGGCTGCGACCTGCCGGCCGCCGAGGCGGTCTGCGCGGGGGACGGGGTCGCCCACGACGACGTGCTCGACCTGGTGACGCGGCTGGTCGACCGGTCCCTGGTGGTCGTCGTGGACGCGCCGACCGGGCGGCGCTACCGGCTCCTTGAGTCGGTCGCCGCGTACGCGCGCGAGCGGCTGGCCGACATGGCGGACCTCGACGCCGTACGCGAACGCCACCTGCGCCACTACCGCGCGCTCGCCGAACGCGCCGCGCCCCGTCTGCACGGCGCCGAACAGCGGGTGTGGCTGGCCCGCCTGGACGCCGAGGCCGACAACCTGCGCCAGGCGCTGGACGAGGCGACGGGGCCCGCCGCCGCGCCGGGCGCGGCCGACGACGCCGCACGGCTGGCCACGGCGCTGGCCTGGTGGTGGCTGCTGCGGGGCCGGCTCACCGAGGGCCGGCGCGGCCTGCGGGCCGCCCGCGCCGCCCGCCCCGTGGGCGCCGCCGGAGCCGACCCCGGGGCCGCCGAACTGACCCTGCTGCACGCCGCGTTCGCGCTGCTCACGGGCGACCGCGAGGTGGCCGTCGAACGGTCCGTCGCCGACGCGGTCCCAGACCCCGCGCGCCGCGCCCGCGCCCTGTGGCTGTGCGCGTACGGCCTCTTCAGCGCGGGCGCCACCGCCGAGAGCGACGAACTGAACGCCCACACCCTCGCCCTGTGCACCGCCGCGGGGGACCGGTGGGGCACGGCCGCCGCCCTCGCCCTGCGGGCGATGCTCGCCCTGGTCCGTGGCGACCTGGCCGCGCTCAGCCGCGACGGGTTGCGCGGCGCCGAACTCTTCCGTGAACTCGGCGACCGCTGGGGCGAGTTGCAGACCGTCTCGCCGCTGGCCGCGCTGGCCGAGATCAAGGGCGCGTACGAGGAGGCGGCGCGCCGCCAGCACGAGGGGCTGCGCATGGCGCGGGAACTGGGGCTCGCGGCGGAGGTCTCCGCCCGGCTCTCCGGCCTCGGCCGCCTCGCGCTGCTGTCCCGCGACTGGGATCGGGCCCGCGACCTGCACGAGCGGGCCCGGCGCGGCGCCGCCGAGCAGGGCTACACCTACGGTGTGATCCACTCCGAGATGGGCCTGGCGCTCGGCGCGCGCCGCACGCACGACCTGGACGCCGCCGAGGCACACCTGCGGCACATCGGCGACGGCTACGCGGCGGTCTCGTCGCGGGCCGGCGACCACCTGCGCCTGGCCGAGCTGGGCTTCGTCGCGGAGCTGCGCGGGGACGCGGCCCTGGCCGCCACGTACCACCTGCGCGGCCTGGACGTCGCCCGCTCCCTGGACGAGCCGCGCGCCATCGCCCTCTCCCTGGAGGGCATCGCGGGCGCGCTCACCCGCTCCGCCGACGAGCCCGCCGCCGCCAGCGCGGCCCTGCTGCTCGGCGCAGCCGACGCGGCCCGGCGCTCCGTGGGCGCCCCGTTGCCGCCCGCCGAGCGCGGCGACGTCGACCGTGCCACGGCGGCGGCCCGCGCCATCCTGGGCGCTCCCGCGTTCGCGGCGGCGTTCGCCCGTGGCGCCCGCCTGACCACGGCGGACGCGGCCCGGCAGGCCCGCGCGGCGGCCGAGCGGCTACGGGGCGGGGTCGAGCGCGCCGCGAACGACGGCCGAGGGCGCTAGCCGGTCACCCGCCGTCGGCCTTGCCGAGCAGGTAGCGGCGTTCGACCTCGTTGTCGGTGAGGTCCGCGGCCTCGCGGTACAGGGCGGCGGCGCGGCCGGCGTCGCCGGACAGGTGGGTCAGGTGGGCGCGGACGGCGCGTTCGCGTTGCCGGGTGAGCGTGTGGCGGTCCAGGCCGTGGCGCCGGTTGAGGTCGTCGAGGAGGGCGAGCCCCCGGGCGGGCCCGAACGCCTGGGCGACGGCGACCACGCGGCTGAGCCGGACCGGGGCGCTCGGGGCGAGCCGTTCCCACCACAGGTAGAGCATCGCGATCTGCGGCCAGTCGGTCTGCCGGGAGGAGGGGGCCGCCGCGTGCAGGGCCGCGATGGCCGCCTGGAGCTGGTACGGCCCCGCCGCGCGGCGGCCCCAGACGCCGTCGATCAGCGCGGTGCCCTCGCGGATGAGGTCACGGTCCCACCGCGTACGGTCCTGCTCGTCCAGCGGTACGAGCCCGCCGTCCGGGCCGGTGCGGGCGGCCCGCCGGGACTCGATGAGCAGCATGAGCGCCAGCAACCCGCTCGCCTCGGCGTCCTCGGGCGCGGCGGCGTGCAGCATGCGCGCCAGCCGGATCGCCTCGCCGGTGAGGTCGAGCCGGGTGAGGGCGGGCCCGGCGGTGGCGGTGTACCCCTCGTTGAAGACCAGGTAGAGCACCCGCATGACGGCGGCCATCCGGCTCTCGCGGTCGGCGCCGGTCGGCGGCGTGAAGCGGGCGCCGGCGCGGGCCAGCCGCTGTTTGGCGCGGCTGATCCGGGTGCCCATGGTGGCCTCGGACGTGCCGTGGGCGTGCGCGATCTCGGCGGTCGTCAGCCCGCCGACGGCGCGCAGGGTGAGCGCGACCTGGGAGGCGGGCGCCAACTCGGGGTGGCAGCACAGCAGGAGCAGGGTGAGGCTGTCGTCCGTCGCGGGCGCGGGCTCCGCCGTCCGGGAGGCGAGTTCGACCAGGCTGACGTCCCGCTCGCGCCGCTGCCTGGCCTGTTCGGAGCGGAGCAGGTCCACCATGCGCCGGTAGCCGACGCGGATCAGCCAGCCGCGCGGTTGGGCGGGAACACCCTCGGTGGTCCAGGCCGCGTGCGCGGCGAGCAGCGCCTCCTGCACGGCGTCCTCGGCGATGTCGAAGCGGCCGAAGCGTCGCGTCAACGCACCGAGCACGTGCGGCGCCTCGGTGCGCAGCAGATGCTCGACCTCCCTGGCGTCCCCGGCCGTGCCGGCCCCGACGCCCACGCCGGCCCCGTCGCTCCCGTCGGCTATGCCAGCCTTGTCGGTTACGTCGCTCATCGCCCGCCCCGGTGGGCCGCTCCCGCCCGGTCGTACGGCGGGCGGAGGCGAGGGTGGCGGCCTGGCGAGGCGGTCACGGTGCGAAGTCCTCGCCCATGACCGGCCGGATCTCGATCGGCTCGCCCAACGCCCGTACGATCCGGGCGGCGATCTCCGTGGCCCGCTCCCGGTCGCGGACGTCGATGACGGCGAAGCTGGCCAGCACTTCCTTCAACTCGGCGAACGGCCCGTCGGTCGCCACCACACCCTCCGGCGTCGGGCGCACCGTCGTGCTGACCGCCGGGTGACCCAGCCCCTCGGTGCTGACCAGTTCGCCGGAGGCGATCAGCTCCTTCTCGAACTCCCGGTACACCGCGAAGGCGGCCAGCGCCTCCTCGGACGGGGCGTCGGCGGTCGCCGCGTCCCACGCTTCGGCCGGTGTGTAACCCAACAGCAGGTACTTCACGGGGCACTCCCAGTTCTCGGTTCGACGATGTTACGGGCGGTCACCCGGATGGTGAGGGCGAGCGCGACGGGGCCGGCTCGGCCCCCGCCCGCAACCTCGGAGCCACGAACCCACCTTCGACATCCGACCGATGTGACGTGCATCACGGCGGCGGCCTGTCGAGAACCCGGCCCGGGCCACGAGGTACCGGGCAAGCAACCCACCGAGAGGGAGAACCCGATGTCCGAGACGACCACGACCGAGACCAGCCACGCGCACCAGCCGCCCGCCGAGCCGACCGCCGAACTCCGCGCCCTCGCACCGCTGGTCGGCACCTGGAAGGTGACCGGCGGAGTGGAGGGGACCGTCCGCTACGAGTGGCTGGCCGGCGGGTACTTCCTGGTCCAGCACGTCGACCTGGTCCAGTTCGGCGAGCCGGTCACCGGCATGGAGGTCATCGGCAATCTCCGCCCCTACGGCGAGCCGACCGGCGCGGACGTGGCCTCCCGCTACTACGACTCGCAGGGCAACACCTTCGACTACGTCTACGAGCTGACCGGCGACCAGCTCACCATCTGGGCCGGAGCCAAGGGCAGCCCCGCCTACTTCCGGGGCACCTTCACCGCCGACGGCACCACCATGACCGGCGACTGGGTCTACCCCGGCGGGGGCGGCTACACCTCGACCATGACCCGCATCTGACCGGGCCCCGCACACCTTCCGCGGCCCGGCGGGGTCAGACCTTGACGACGCGGATGTCGGGGCGGCGGCACAGCACGAGGAGATCCTCGGGGTCCGACGTGAGTACGGTCACGGGAGCGGGCGCGGCGAGTGCGGTGGCGGCCACGATGGCGTCGAGTGCGTACTTGTGGCCGTGCAGGCCGGCAGCGGCGAGGAGCTTGCTGGCGTGGCGGGCGATGGCCTCGGTGGGCGGGACGATGTTCACGCGGGAGACGGCATAGTCGAAGCGGGCCTGGTTGACCTTGGGGTCGCGGGCTTCGACCAGCGTGACGGAGCTGGTGATCACGCGGACGTCCTCCTCCTCGGCCGCGACCAGCCACTCGGTGACTTCGGGGGAGCGTCGTACGAGTTTGGACAATCCTTCACAGTCCAGGACGAGCGTCCCGCTCACGCCGCGTCCACCGAGCCGGCCGTGTCGCCGCGGAGAATCGCTCGCTTGGTTTCGACCGCCGCCCTGTCCACCGTGCCGTGTTCGGTTTCGGCGTCTTCGATGAGCTCACGCAGCCGCTCCCGCTCAAGCTGGCGCTGGATGAGGGCTTCGACGTAGGCGGACATCCCTCGCTTGCCGGTACGTGCCTTGAGGGCGGCGATCGTGCCTTCGTGGAGGGAAACGGAGACCGGACGCACGGGGCCTTCACCGGGTGCGGAAGGGGCAGCCATAGGCCCACTTTAACAAAACTCTTGTTATTGGGTCATCGCCATCTACCGGCCCGGTCCCTCACCTGGGTCTCGTTCGCCGTTGTCACCGGCAGGACCGCTCCCCACGGCACCCGGGTAGGAGCCGAGCCGAGCAGGTGCGACGAACCCCAGGTGGCATGCCGATCCACGAAGGTTCTCCGAGGTTTGTCACACCTCTCCCGGCGCCGCCCCGGAGAGCACGCGAACAGGGAAGCCCCGACCGGGGCGGAAGACGCTGAACCGCCGGTCGGGGCCCCTCCCCTCAGCACTCGATGACGTTCACCGCCAGCCCGCCCCGCGCCGTCTCCTTGTACTTGACCTTCATGTCCGCGCCCGTCTCCTTCATGGTCTTGATGACCTTGTCGAGCGAGACGTGGTGGCGGCCGTCGCCACGCAGCGCCATGCGGGCGGCGGTGACGGCCTTGACCGAGGCCATGCCGTTGCGCTCGATGCACGGGATCTGCACCAGGCCGCCGACCGGGTCGCAGGTCAGGCCGAGGTTGTGCTCCATGCCGATCTCGGCCGCGTTCTCCACCTGCTCCGTGGAGCCGCCGAGCACCTCGGCCAGGCCGCCGGCCGCCATCGAGCAGGCCGAGCCCACCTCGCCCTGGCAGCCGACCTCGGCGCCGGAGATGGACGCGTTCTCCTTGAACAGCATGCCGATCGCGCCGGCCGCCAGCAGGAAGCGGACGATGCCGTCCTCCTGCTCGCTCTGCGTCGAACCCTTCGCCACGAAGTTGACGTAGTAGTGCAGGACGGCGGGGATGATGCCGGCCGCGCCGTTGGTCGGGGCGGTCACCACGCGGCCACCGGCCGCGTTCTCCTCGTTGACCGCCATCGCGTACAGCGTGACCCACTCCATCGCGTGCGCGGCCGGGTCACCCTCGGCGCGCAGCGCGCGGGCGGCCGTCGCGGCCCGGCGGCGGACCTTGAGGCCGCCGGGCAGGATGCCCTCGCGGGACATGCCGCGCGTCACGCACGCCTGCATCACCCGCCAGATCTCCAGCAGGCCCTCGCGGATCTCCTCCTCGGTGCGCCACGCCTTCTCGTTCTCCAGCATCAGCCCCGAGATGGACAGGCCCGTCTCCCGGGACAGCCGCAGCAACTCGTCGCCGGTCCGGAAGGGGTGCGTGAGCACCGTGTCGTCCAGCTTGATCCGGTCCTCGCCGACCGCGTCCTCGTCCACGACGAAGCCGCCGCCGACCGAGTAGTACGTCTTCTCCAGGAGCGGCACCCCCTCCGCGTCGTACGCGAAGAGCGTCATGCCGTTGGCGTGGTAGGGCAGCGAGCGGCGGCGGTGCAGGATCAGTTCGTTCGGCTCGTCGAAGTCGATCTCGTGGTCGGTGCCGATCTCCGCGCCGAGCAGCCGCAGCCGCTTGGTCTGGCGGATGCGCTGGACCTCGTCGTCGGCGCGCTCCACGTCCACGGTCTTCGGCGAGTAGCCCTCAAGCCCGAGCAGCACCGCCTTGGGCGTGCCGTGGCCGTGTCCGGTGGCGCCCAGCGAGCCGAACAGTTCGGCCCGTACGGCGGTGGTGTGGGCCAGCAGGCCCTCGTTCTTCAGCCGGCGCACGAACATGCGGGCGGCGCGCATCGGGCCGACGGTGTGGGAGCTGGAGGGACCGATGCCGATGGAGAAGAGATCGAATACGGAGATGGCCACGGTGGCTGACCCCTTTGTCTGCTCGGTGTGGGCGGTTCGGAGTGCGAAGGGAGAGAGGCTGGCGGTGCGGGCCGGGGTTGCGCGCCCATGGGGCTTGGGACTGAGGGGACCCCGGGGGCGACGGACGGGAGGGGACGGGTAGTGGCGGCCCTTGGAACGGGCGGGGCGGGGTGGCGCCGCTGGTGCGGTGCCGGATGCGGTTGTCGGGACGTACGGGCCGGGCGGGCCGGCGGGTGGTGCGCCCGGCCGGGCGCGGGCCGGCGATCACCCCCGTCCGGACGCGGGACGGGGCACCGGCCCACTACCAGTGTGCGCGGTGCCCCGGAAAAGGCGCCCAGCCGAGGGGTTACAGCGTGGAGTACAGCGGGTGCTTCGCGGCCAGCGCGCTCACCCGACCGCGCAGCGCCTCGGCGTCGTAGACCGGCTTAAGCGCCTGCGCGATGACGTCGGCGACCTCGCGGAAGTCCTCGGTCGTGAAGCCACGGGTGGCCAGCGCCGGGGTGCCGATCCGCAGGCCCGAGGTGACCATCGGGGGGCGCGGGTCGTTCGGGATGGCGTTGCGGTTGACGGTGATGCCGACCTCGTGCAGCCGGTCCTCCGCCTGCTGGCCGTCCAGCTCGGAGTTGCGCAGGTCCACCAGGACCAGGTGCACGTCCGTGCCGCCGGACAGCACGGCCACGCCCGCCTCGGCCACGTCGGCCTGGGTCAGCCGCTCGGCCAGGATGCGCGAGCCCTCAAGGGTGCGCTGCTGGCGCTCCTTGAACTCCTCCGAGGCCGCCATCTTGAAGGCGACGGCCTTGGCCGCGATCACGTGCTCCAGCGGGCCACCCTGCTGACCGGGGAAGACCGCCGAGTTGATCTTCTTGGCGAGTTCGGCCGTGGACAGGATCACGCCGCCGCGCGGGCCGCCGAGCGTCTTGTGCGTGGTGGTGGTCACCACGTGCGCGTGCGGCACCGGCGAGGGGTGCAGACCCGCGGCGACCAGGCCGGCGAAGTGCGCCATGTCCACCATCAGGTACGCGCCGACCTCGTCGGCCACCCGGCGGAAGGCCGCGAAGTCGAGCTGGCGCGGGTACGCGGACCAGCCGGCCACGATCAGCTTCGGACGGTGCTCCTTGGCCAGCCGCTGGATCTCGTCCATGTCGACCTGACCGGTCTGCTCGTCCACGTGGTAGGCGACCACGTTGTAGAGCTTGCCGGAGAAGTTGATCTTCATGCCGTGGGTCAGGTGCCCACCGTGCGCGAGGTTCAGGCCCATGATCGTGTCGCCGGGCTTGAGCAGCGCGAACATCGCGGCGGCGTTCGCCTGCGCGCCCGAGTGCGGCTGCACGTTGGCCGCCTCGGCGCCGAACAGCGCCTTGATGCGGTCGATGGCGATCCGCTCGATGACGTCCACGTGCTCGCAGCCGCCGTAGTAGCGGCGGCCCGGGTAGCCCTCGGCGTACTTGTTGGTGAGGACCGTGCCCTGGGCCTCCAGGACGGCGACCGGAGCGAAGTTCTCCGACGCGATCATCTCCAGGGTGGACTGCTGGCGGTGGAGCTCGGCGTCGACGGCGGCGGCGACGTCCGGGTCGAACTCGTGGAGGGAACTGTTGAAAGTCGACATCGGCATCCCGATCAGATCAGAGGCGTCAGGGTCACGTGGAAAGGTGCTCAGCTTTCGGTGAAGGCCGTGTACTCGTCGGCGGAGAGCAGGTCGTCCGGCTCGTCCGAAATCTTCACCTTGAACAGCCAGCCACCCTCGAAGGGGGCCGTGTTCACCAGCGACGGGTCGTCCACGACGTCCTGGTTGACCTCGGTGATCTCACCGGTTACCGGCGCGTACAGGTCGCTGACCGACTTGGTCGACTCCAGCTCACCGCAGGGTTCGCCCGCGGTGACCTCGGCGCCGACCTCCGGGAGCTGGACGAAGACGACATCGCCGAGCGCGCCCGCGGCGTGCTCGGTGATGCCGACCGTCGACACGCCGTCCTCGGCGGCCGACAGCCACTCGTGCTCCTTGCTGTAGCGAAGCTGCTGGGGGTTGCTCATGACCTGATTCTCCTGTACGCGATGGCGTGGTCGTGCAAGGGGGCGGGAAAACGATGGAACGGACAAACGCCGCCGAGGTGCCGTACGGAAAGCAAACGGACACCTCGGTCGGGTGGGACCGGGGCGGCGGCTAGCGCTCGCGCTTGTAGAAGGGGAGCGCGACGACCTCGTACGGCTCGTGCGTCCCACGGATGTCCACGGCCACGCCCTCGGTGCCCGGAGCGGCGTGCTCCGCGTCCACGTAGGCCATGGCGATCGGCTTGCCGAGGGTGGGCGACGGGGCGCCGGAGGTCACCTCGCCGATCACGGTGCCGTCGGCGGCCACGACGGAGAACCCGGCGCGCGGCACCCGACGGCCCGTGGCGACCAGCCCGACCAGCTTGCGCGGCGGGGCCTCGGCGGCCCGCTTGGCCGCCCCCTCCAACGGCTCGCGGCCGACGAAGCGGCCACCGTTGGTCGTCTTCTCGAACTTCACCACGCGGCCGAGCCCGGCGTCGAAGGGCGTGGTCGCGGTGGTCAGCTCGTTGCCGTACAGCGGCATGCCCGCCTCAAGGCGCAGCGTGTCGCGGCAGGAGAGCCCGCACGGGATCAGCCCGACCGGCGCGCCGGCCTCGGTCAGCGCCTGCCACAGGGTCTCGGCGTCGCCCGGGGCGACGAACAGCTCGAAACCGTCCTCACCGGTGTACCCGGTACGGGCGATCAGCGCCTGGACGCCGGCGACGGTGCCGGGCAGGCCCGCGTAGTACTTGAGCCCGTCCAGGTCGGCGTCGGTCAGCGACTTCAGAATGCCGGGGGACTCGGGGCCCTGGACGGCGAGCAGCGCGTACGCGTCGCGGTCGTCCCGGACGGCGGCGTCGAAGCCGGCGGCGCGCTCGGTCAGCGCGTCCAGCACGGTCTGCGCGTTGGAGGCGTTGGCCACCACCAGGTACGTCTGGTCGGCCAGCCGGTAGACGATCAGGTCGTCCAGGATGCCGCCGTCGGCGTCGCAGATCATGGTGTAGCGGGCGCGGCCGACGGCCACCGAGGACAGGTTGCCGACGAGGGCGAAGTCGAGCGCCTCGGCGGCCTGCGGGCCGGTCAGCGTGATCTCGCCCATGTGGGAGAGGTCGAACAGGCCGGCGCGGGTGCGGACGGCGACGTGCTCCTCGCGCTCACTGCCGTACCGCAGCGGCATGTCCCAGCCCGCGAAGTCGGTCATGGTGGCGCCGAGCGCGCGATGGGTCGCGTCGAGGGCGGTGCGGCGCGGAGAATCGGGCAGGCTGCTCATCGGTGCGGACTCCCAGGGGGTGGGCAGGGCTGGCGAGGACATCCTCCCCATCTGTCATCGGAACCTGAGAGGTTCGCCTTGACCCCCCGCGGAGCGGGGCAGGCTTGCACCTTGGGTGGAGCCGCGCGAACGGCTCGCTTTTCAGATCTGCCTCATCCACGCGGTATCGGGGCCTGAGAGATTCAAGGGAGGACTTGCTCCTTCGGCGTCCCGGGCGGCTGATCGAGCAGATCATCGCTGGTCCGGGAACTCTCCCGCATGGATTCAAGCGGCCAGTATGCAGTTGCGCGCACATCATGACACGGACAGGCGAGCGATGGACCCCCGGTCCGGCACCCAAATCTCCGGTGGGGCGTATTACCTCTTCTTTACACTCGGTGGATACGGACCGTGGTGACCGCCGCCGTCATGCTCGGGGAGGACGATCACGTTGCAGGGTCAGGGCACGCAGGCGGGACAGTCACGAACACCTCCAGTGACCGCGCCAGCCGCGCCGTCGCGGCAGCGGGCGCGGGCGGCCGGGGAACTGGTGCGGCCGGGCCGCGGCCCCCGGGTCCGCGACCTGCGCGCCGGCGGCCGGGCCCACGCCCAGCCGGCGGACCGGGCCCGCACGCAGCCCGGCGCGACGCTGACGGACTTAGCCGACCGCTCCACGGCCGACCGCTCCACGGCTGACCGCTCCACTGCCGACCACTCCACGGCTGACGGCCCCTCGGGCGAGCGCCTCTCGGCCGACCCCGGCGTCGGCGAACGGCGCGCCGGGGGCCCGCCCGGCGAGGAGCCCGCCAGTAGCCCCACGCCCCCGGAGTCCGCCGGTGACCAGGGCCCGCGCGTGCCCGACGGCGGCGGCCACCTCCCACGGGCGCGCGCCGCCGGCGCCCCACCGCGACCGCCGGTCCCGGCCGTCCCGACGGCTCCGTCAGCCCCGCCGACCCCGTCAGCCCCGCCCACGGCAGCCGTGGCAGCCGCCCCGCCGGCCCGGGTGCGCGAGCTGCGCTACGTCGCCGGTGACCTGGTCGTCGTCTCCGGGCTGCCCGGCAGCGGGAAGAGCACCCTGATCCGCCGGGTGGTGCCGGCCCGTGACGCGCAGGGCCGGCCGGTGCGGCGGGTCGACTCGCAGGACGCCAGGGACCGCTGGGAACGCCGGATGCCACCGTGGCTGGCCTACTCCGCCTACCGACCGCTGGTGCGCCTGGCGCACTACGCGGGGTTGCGCCGGGCCGTGCGCTCCGGCGACAGCGTCGTCGTCCACGACTGCGGCACCATGCCGTGGGTACGCCGCTGGCTGGCCCGCTGCGCGCGGCGTCGCGGCGTCGCCCTCCACCTGGTCCTGCTGGACGTGCCGCCGGGCGTGGCCCTGGCCGGGCAGGCGGCGCGGGGCCGTGGGGTCTCCCCGTACGCCTTCGGCCGCCACCGCGCCGCGGTCGGTCGGCTGCGCGCGGAGGCGCTCGCGGGAGCCCCGCCGGCCGGCTGCGCGTCGGCGGTCCTGCTGGACCGCGCGGCGGCCGGGGCGCTGGCCGACATCGGGTTCGACTAGACCCGTAGCCGCCCGCGCTCGCGCCCGCGCGGCGAGGGCGGCCCGGCGCGCCGGGTACGGGGCGCCCCGAGATGCAACGGGACACGACGGGGCGCCACCTCCGTGCACCCGTACGCGGCGCCCCGCGCGTCTGTCTGTACGCGGGGCACCCCACGCGCCCGACGGGGCGCCGGCGGCTCCCGCGCCCGCGCCGCGTGCCGGCGCGGGACCCGGTGGGCAGGCGCCCGCGAAGGGTGCCGTGCGCCCGGGCGGGCGGTGGCCCGCGGGAGCGGGGGCGGGTGCAGCCGTTAGGGTGCGTAGGCAGGTCGGACGAGACGGTGGTTGGACGAGATGAGCATCCCTGAGCGACACGAAACCTCCCCGGCTGTCGGCGGTTTCCCGTGCAACGAGCTCGAAGAGGTGCTGGCCGCCTCGCTCGCGCTGGGCCCGGACGGACAACAGCGGACGGGCGCGGGCGCCCGCGTCGTCGAGGTACTCGGGCGCAGCCTGATATGGGTGCCGCTGCCGCGCGGCGGTGGCCCGGACAGCACCGAGTTGGACCTCGCCACCATCGAACTGGACGGCGCCGCCTTCACCCCGGTCTTCAGCTCCGAGGCGCAGTTCCACGCGCTCACCGGCGGCCAGATGTCCTTCACCGTCGCCCCGGCCGTCGAGTTCGCCCGTGGGCTGCCCCCACAGGTGGGCATCGTCGTGAACCCGGGCGGCGCGGTCGGCGTCCCGCTCCCGACGCCCGCCGTCGCCGAACTGTGCCGCGCCGGCCGCACCCCCCTGGACGGGGCCGCGTCGGGCGGCCGGGTGCTGCTCTACGAGCCCGACTGGCAAGACGAGCCGGTCGACTTCCTGGCCGCGGCCGGCATCGAGTTCACGGCGACGCCCGGCGTGCGGACCGCGCGCCGGGCCCTGGCCAGCGTCGAGGGCCAGCCCCCGGCCCTGTTCGTCGGCGTCGAGGTGGACCGGCCCGACCCGCAGGCGCGCGCCCTGGTGCTGGACGCGCTCGGCCGGGCGCTCGGCGCGGTCCCGGTGGCCTGGCCGGTACAGCTCGTCCTGCTGGACATCGCCCAGGACCCGGTGGCGGACTGGATGCTGGGGCGGGTGCGACCGTTCTTCGACCGGGACGTGTGACGTCGTGCGGGAGCTGTCGAGGGGGACTCGTAAGCTGGTTGGATGACCGGGCGGGGCGTGCGACGACGCCCCGGACATCGGCCGACAGAAGGGGCGTAACCAGGTGAGCGCGGGCGCGGACAGGGGGGTGCGCAGCGACTCGTATCTCGGCGGTGGCGGGCGAGGCGGGGCGGGTGTGCCCGCCGGGCAGGTCGAGGAGGCGCTGGGGCAGGTCTCCCCAGGGCGCTTCGACGCGTACGAGCGCCTCCTGCACGCCCTCGTCGAGGGCCAGGTGTGGATGCTCCTGTGGCACGGCCAGCCGGGATCACCCGACGCCCAGTACGGAAACATGGACATCGACGGCCTCGGCTACGCGCCGTGCGTGACCTCCGCGCACGAGCTGGCCGCCAGCGGCTGGCACCGCTCCCACGAGGTGGTCACCGGCCGGCAGGTCGCCGCCGCGCTCTTCCCCGAGCGCTGGGGCCTGTGGCTCAACCCGCACGCCCCCGGCGGCGGCGTCGGCGTCCCCTGGGCCGACCTGCGGCGCGTGGCGGGGGGCCTGGACCGACTGCCCGCGGGGCCGCTGCGGCTGAGCGAACCCACGGTGGAGATGCACCAGTTCTACGCCCTGCTCGGGCAGCACGCGCACCGCACGCCCGCGGTGCGCTCGCTGCGCCGCGCCTGGGTACAGCCGGCGCTCGGCAGCCCGTACCTGGCCATCGGCCTTGAGCTGTACGACACGAGCCAACAGGCCGTGGAATCCGTACGGTTGATGATGCGTCAGGCCATCGGGGTGGTGCCCGACGGGCTGCCGGTCTCCACGGTCGCGATGGCCGACGCGTACGACCCGGTGGCGATGTGGATGCAGGCCAACAGCCGCCCCTTCTTCGACCGCGACCTCTACGGACCCGCGCCCGCGCCCACGGCCGGATACGGCTACCCGCCGCAACCCCAGCCGTACTGAGCGCCCCCGGCCGCCCCGGCTCACAGCCCCACACGCGCCCACGCCCGTAGCCCCCACACGCGCCCGCGCCCGTAGCCCCCACACGCGCCCGCGCCCGTAGCCCACGCCCGTAGCTCCCGGTCCGGGGCTTGCGGCGGGCGCCGCCGGCCCGAACTCGGGCCGCCCGCCTGCCCGCTGGCGCGCCGGCGCCGCTCGCCCGGGACGCATGCCCGGTACGCACTCCCTGCCGGAGACGCGGCGTTCACCCGATATGCCGCACCCCGCCCAGCGCCCCGTCGCACCCTGCCCAGCGCCCCGTCGCACCCCGCGCGATGCCCCGCTGGGCCCCGGGTGGTGCCCCGGCGCACACCGCGTGTTGCCCCGCCGTTGCCCGCGGCCTCCCGTCGCGGCCCCTCGCGGGGACCCGCCATGGTGGCGGGAACGCGCCAATCCCGGCCGGTGCGTCAGGGGCGCACCAGGGAGTTTGTCCCTCCGCCTGGCGCGGGCGGCCGTCGCTGGCCACAACCCCTGTTCGCGAGTGGGTAATCGGCCGACTGCGCCCCGCTCATCCGGCTCCACTGTTCGGATAACGGAACCTTCCTGGCCACATCACAGTTGCGCATCCATTACCGATGAGGTCTGGCGGGTGATCGCGGCAGCGTTGAAGACTCCCGCTCCAAGGGACGTGTGGCGCGTCACACGACCCGAACGGGTGACGCGCCGCGGGTGAACTTCCCGGTCCGTCCGCACTCTTCGCGCCGAGCCCGTGCCAACGTTCTCGCGCTTGGCCGTACTCAGGGCCACGAGGGCGGATCTCGCTTCGCAGCTCTCGCACCATCAGCGGTACCCGCACGCCAAGTTCAGTCCATTTGCACCAGCTCAGCAGCTTTTGCTCCATCGGCTTTCGCTCCAACTGATGTGAACCAGCCGCTACAGCGGCGGTCGTGGGCCGGTCACCACCCGGCCGAGAGGGGTCCCCACCACGATGACGGCACCACTGCACGACACGAGCGCGGCCGAGACCGCGGCTGTCGACGTCGCGGCCGACGCCCCGGCCAAGGAGATCGCGGGCCGTTCGCCCGCCCAGATCGCCTGGGTGCGACTGAAACGGGACAAGCTGGCGTTCGTCGGTGGCGGCGTCGTGCTGTTCCTGATCCTCGTGGCGATCTTCGCCCCGCTGATCGTCAGTTGGTTCGGCCACCCGCCCAACGAGTTCCACGACGGCCCGGAGACGATCGACGCCTTCGGCGGTGGCCAACCGGTGGGCGACTGGGGCGGCATCAGCAAGGACTTCCTGTTCGGCGTCGAACCGACCAACGGCCGCGACACCTTCAGCCGGGTGGTCTACGGCACCCGCATCTCGCTGATCGTGGCCTTCCTCTCGGCGATATTCGCCGTCCTGCTCGGCACCGTCTTCGGCATCATCGCCGGCTACTTCGGCGGCGTCGTCGACGCGATCATCAGCCGCACCATGGACCTGCTGCTCGCCTTCCCGCAGCTCCTGTTCATCCTGGCGCTGGTCTCGGTGGTGCCCAGCGAGCTGTGGGGGCTGAGCGGTTCGGGCGTCCGCATGGGCGTGCTGATCGTGGTGATCGGCTTCTTCGGCTGGCCCTACGTGGGACGCATCGTGCGTGGCCAGACGCTGTCGCTGCGCGAGCGCGAGTACGTGGAGGCGGCGCAGAGCCTCGGTGCCGGCCGCCGCTACATCCTCTTCCGGGAACTGCTGCCCAACCTGGTCGCGCCGATCACGGTCTACATGACCCTGATGATCCCGACCAACATCCTCACCGAGGCCGCGCTGAGCTTCCTGGGCGCGGGCGTCAAGCCGCCCACCGCCTCGTGGGGACAGATGCTGTCGACGGCGGTGCGCACGTACGAGATCGCGCCCATGTTCCTGATCTTCCCCGGGTTGGCCATCTTCGTGACCGTGCTGGCCTTCAACCTCCTCGGCGACGGCGTCCGAGACGCCCTCGACCCCAAGGGGAACCGCTGACCCCAACACCCCAGCAGTCCCACGCCGCTCCGCCGGCAGTCCCACCACGCAAGCCAAAGAAACGTCACCACCACGGAGGTTGCGAGATCGTGACAACCCATCGCACATCGAAGCGCAGACTGGTCGCGGGGTCGGCCGTCGTCGTCGCGGCTCTGTTGACCACCGCCGGCTGCGGGGGCGGTGGCAAGAAGAGCGAGGGCAGTGGCCCGGGCTTCAACGCCGCCCAGAACAAGATCGCCAACCCGTCGGACAAGAAGGGCGGCACCCTCAAGTTCATCGGGACCCAGGACGCCGACTCCTGGGACCCGCAGCGCGGCTACTACGGCTTCGTCTGGGACTACGCCCGCTACTACACCCGCCAGCTGATCACCTACAAGCCGGCCCCCGGCAAGGAGAGCCAGGAACTGGTGCCGGACCTGGCCACCGCCGCGGCCAAGATCAGTGAGGGCGGCAAGCGGTACGAGTACACCCTGCGGCCCGACGTGACCTGGCAGGACGGCAAGCCGATCACGTCCAAGGACATCAAGTACGGCATCGAGCGGATCTGGGCCCAGGACGTGCTGTCCGGCGGCCCGATCTACCTCAAGGACACGCTCGACCCCAAGGGCGAGTACAAGGGCCCGTACAAGGACAAGCACCCGGAGAAGCTGGGCCTGAAGGCCATCGAGACGCCGGACGACAAGACCATCGTCTTCAAGTTGCCCAAGCCCAACGGCGACTTCGAGCAGATGCTGGCCATGCCCGCCGCCTCCCCGGCCCGCCAGGACAAGGACACCGGCTCGCGCTACGGCCAGAAGCCGTTCTCCTCGGGCCCGTACCAGTGGGTCTCGTACGAGCCCAAGAAGTCCATGGTGCTGACCCGCAACCCCAACTGGAAGAAGTCCTCGGACCCCGTCCGCAAGGCCCTTCCGGACAAGATCACCCTGACGCTCATCACCAACTCCGATGAGATGGACAAGCGCCTCATCAAGGGCGACTACGACATCGACCTGAACGCGACGGGCATCGGCCAGGCCGGCCGCGTGGAGGCCCTGCGCAAGCACAAGGGCAACCTCGACAACCCGATGACCGGGTTCATCCGGTACGCGGTCTTCCCGCAGACGGTCAAGCCGTTCGACAAGCTCGAGTGCCGCAAGGCCGTCATCTACGGTGCCGACAAGCAGTCGCTGCAGACCGCCCGCGGTGGCCCGCAGGCCGGTGGTGACATCGCCACCAACATGCTGCCGCCGGTCGTCAAGGGTTCGGACCCGAAGTACGACCCGTACGGCGCGCTGGAGAACGGCGGCGCCCCGAACACCGCCAAGGCCAAGGAAGCCTTGAAGAAGTGCGGTCACCCGAACGGCTTCAAGACCACCATCGCGGTGCGTAACAACAAGCCGGTCGAGGTCGCCACCGCCGAGTCGCTCCAGGCGTCGCTGAAGAAGATCGGCATCCAGGCCGAGATCGAGCAGTACGACGGCTCGATGACCGCCGGCATCATCGGCAACCCGGCGTACGTCAAGAAGCACAACTTCGGGATCATCATCATGGGCTGGGGCCCGGACTTCCCGACCGGCCAGGGCTTCTCGCAGCCGCTCGTCCACAGCAAGTACATCCTGGACAACGGCAACAACAACTACAGCATGCTCAACGACCCCAAGATCGACGCCAAGTTCACGCAGGCGCAGTCCGAGCTGGACGAGGACAAGGCGGCGAAGATCTACACCGAGATGAACAAGATGGTCTCGGAGCACGCCGTCTACCTGCCGTTCGTGTTCGAGAAGAACGTCATCTGGCGCAGCAGCCGGCTCACCAACGTCTACACGGCCGACGCCTTCAACGGCCGCTACGACTACCAGGCGCTGGGCGTCGTCAAGTGATCGCCACCACCCGTATCCGTAGGTCTGGCGTGAGGCCAGCCGCATCCCGGCGCACCCGCCGCTAGGCACGAAGGGCAGGTGATGGCCGCGTTCCGCGGCGGGGAACCACCGGACGAACGCCGGTAGTTCCCCGCCGCGGCCGGGCCGAAAGCAGTGCTCGCATACCTCATCCGGCGGCTGTTCGCCGTCGTCCTGACGCTGATGGTCGTCATCCTGGTGACCTTCGGCATCTTCTTCATCATCCCGAAGTGGACCGGCGTCGACCCGGCGACGATGTACGTCGGCAAGCAGTCCGACGCGCAGGCCATCGAGGCCATCCGCCAGAAGCTCGGGCTCGACGACCCGATCGTGGTGCAGTTCTGGGAGTTCCTGCGCGGCCTGTTCATGGGGCGTGACTACACCAGCGGCGCCGACACCGTGCACTGCTCGGCTCCGTGCTTCGGGTACTCCTTCCGCAACGAGCAGCCCATCTGGCCGGTCCTGACCGACCGACTGCCGGTCACCCTCGGCCTCGCCGGCGGCGCGGCCCTGCTCTGGGTCATCGGCGGCGTGGCCACCGGCATCGTCTCGGCGCTCAAGCGCGGCACGATCTGGGACCGCACGGCCATGACCGTCGCCCTGGCGGGCGTCTCGCTCCCCATCTACTTCACCGGCGTCGTCTCGCTGGCGATCTTCTCGTACCAGCTCGACTGGGTGAGCAACGAGTACACCGAGTTCGGCACCGACCCCGCGCTGTGGTTCAGCGGCATGATCCTGCCCTGGGTCACGCTCGCCTTCCTGTACGCGGCGATGTACGCCAGGCTCACCCGCGCCACCATGCTCGAAGTGCTCGGCGAGGACTACATCCGCACCGCGCGCGCCAAGGGACTGCGCGAGCCGGTCGTGATCGGCAAGCACGCGATGCGCTCCACCATGACGCCGGTGCTCACCATCCTCGGCATGGACCTGGGCGCGCTGGTCGGCGGGGCCATCCTCACCGAGACCACGTTCAGCCTCCCGGGCCTCGGCCAGGCGGCTGTGTCGGCCATCGGCGAACGCGACCTGCCGGTCATCCTGGGGGTCACGCTGCTCACGGCGGGCGCCGTCGTGATCGCCAACCTCGTCGTGGACCTCTTGTACGCCGTGATCGACCCCCGAGTGAGGCTCTCATGACGACGGAATCCACCCCCGGGGCCGGGCGCGCGGTCAGCAAGACGAGTGGCCGGCCCGCGCGGCGGGCCGGCGCCGTGGGCGAGCCGACGACCGCCGGCACCCCGGACTCGGGCGTCTTCCTGGACGTACGCGACCTGCGGGTGCACTTCCCGACCGACGACGGCCTGGTCAAGTCCGTCGACGGACTCTCCTTCCAGTTGGAGCGCGGCAAGACGCTGGGCATCGTCGGCGAGTCGGGATCGGGGAAGTCGGTCACCTCGCTCGGCATCATGGGACTGCACACCGTCGGCCAGTACGGCCGGGGCAAGGCGCGGATCTCCGGCGAGATCTGGTTCGACGGCACCGACCTGCTGGCCGCCCACCCGGACGAGGTCCGGCGGCTGCGGGGCCGCGAGATGTCGATGATCTTCCAGGACCCGCTCTCCGCGATGCACCCGTACTTCACGGTCGGCGCGCAGATCATGGAGGCGTACCGGGTCCACAACAAGGTCGACAAGCAGAAGGCGCGGCGGCGCGCGGTCGAGCTGCTTGACCGGGTCGGCATCCCGCAGCCCGACCGCAGGGTCGACGACTACCCGCACCAGTTCTCCGGCGGCATGCGGCAGCGCGCCATGATCGCGATGGCGCTCGTCAACAACCCCGAACTGCTCATCGCCGACGAGCCCACCACCGCCCTGGACGTCACCGTGCAGGCGCAGATCCTCGACCTGATCCGGGACCTGCAGAAGGAGTTCGGCTCGGCCGTCATCATCATCACCCACGACCTGGGCGTCGTCGCCGAGCTCGCCGACGACATCCTGGTGATGTACGGCGGCCGGTGCGTGGAGCGCGGCCCGGCGGAGAAGGTCTTCTACGAGCCCCAACACCCTTACACCTGGGGCCTGTTGGGTTCGATGCCGCGCATCGACCGGGACCAGACCGACCGGCTGATCCCCGTGCACGGCTCGCCGCCCAGCCTGATCAACGTGCCGCAGGGGTGCGCCTTCAACCCCCGCTGCCCGTACGCGGACGTGCCGGCCGACAACCGCACCCGCACCGAGCGGCCGGAGCTGAAGGAGGTCGGCAGCCGTCACTTCTCCGCGTGCCACATGTCGCAGGAGGAGCGGACGCGGATCTGGACCGAAGAGATTGCGCCCAAGCTGTGAAGGACCAAGCTGTGTCGGAGAACAACGTGACGTTGCAGAAGCAGCGGCCAGCCGCGGGCGAGACCCTGCTCAAGGTGACCGGCCTGGTCAAGCACTTCCCGATCACCAAGGGGCTGCTGCGCCGGCAGGTCGGCGCGGTCCAGGCCGTGGACGGGCTGAGCTTCGACGTGAGGTCGGGCGAGACGCTGGGCGTGGTCGGCGAGTCCGGCTGCGGCAAGTCCACCATGGGGCGGCTCATCACCCGCCTGCTCGAACCCACCGGCGGCACGGTGGAGTTCGAGGGCCGGGACATCACCCACCTGAACGTCGCCGGCATGCGCCCGCTGCGCCGCGACGTCCAGATGATCTTCCAGGACCCGTACTCGTCGCTGAACCCGCGCCACACGGTCGGCACCATCGTCAGCGCCCCCTTCAAGCTCCAGCGCATCACCCCCGAGGGCGGCGTCAAGGCGGAGGTGCAGCGACTCCTGGCGCGCGTCGGCCTGAACCCGGAGCACTACAACCGGTACCCGCACGAGTTCTCCGGCGGCCAGCGCCAGCGCATCGGCATCGCCCGCGCGCTGGCCCTGAACCCGAAGCTGGTCGTCGCGGACGAGCCGGTCTCGGCCCTCGACGTGTCGATCCAGGCCCAGGTGGTCAACCTGCTGGACGACCTCCAGGAGGAGCTGGGCCTGACGTACGTGATCATCGCGCACGACCTGTCGGTCATCCGGCACGTCTCGGACCGGATCGCGGTGATGTACCTCGGCAAGATCGTCGAGCTGACTGACCGGAAATCGCTGTACGAGCGGCCGATGCACCCGTACACCCGGGCGCTGCTCTCGGCGGTCCCGGTGCCCGACCCGAGGCGTCGCGGCAAGCGCGACCGCATCCTGCTCCGTGGCGACGTGCCCTCGCCCATCGCCCCGCCGAGCGGCTGCCGGTTCCACACCCGGTGCTGGAAGGCCACGGTGGTGTGCACGGTGGAGGAGCCGCCGCTGCTCGCGCTGAAGACGGGCCACCAGGTGGCGTGCCACCACCCCGAGAACCACGAGGACCTCAAGCCGGGCGACGCCGCGCTGGCCGAGGACGCGGCGGGCGGTGGCAAGGGCGCCCGCACCCAGGCGCCGAGCGCGGCGGCGCCGGCGGCGGGGTCGACCACGACGGCTGAGAAGGCGCCGGCCAAGGCCGCGAAGACGGCGACGGCCGGGGCGAAGACGGCTGACCGGGCTCCGGACGGGGCCGCGGACAAGGCGTCCGCCAAGCCCTCGGCGGAGGCAGCGGGGAAGGCGTCGAAGGAGCCGGCGAAGCAGTCCGCGAAGCAGTCCGCGGAGCCCGCGAAGCCCGTGAAGAAGGAGCCCGGGGCCGCCGAGGGCTGACCACGGGCGCGGCGGTGACGGATATCACGGCCGGGGCGGTGGGCGAGGTGGCGCGGTGGCCGTGACCGCGGATGTGGGCGGTGTGGGCACGTACGACGCTAGGAAGCGGGCCCGGCGGCCGGGCCGCGCGCGGGGCCGGGGCGGGCCGGTAGTGGCCCCGGGCCCCGTTGATCAGATCGGGCATCCCGGACCCGCGGGGTAAAAATAGCGGGTGCTCACCGATCTGTTCACGCCATCCGTGCTGCGCTCCTTGGACCTCGCCGGGATCTTCGTCTTCGCGATCTCGGGCGCGCTCCTCGCCGTACGCAAGAACTTCGACGTCTTCGGCATAGCCGTGCTCGCCGAGGTCACCGCGCTGGGCGGCGGGCTGATCCGCGACCTGATCATCGGGGCCGTGCCGCCCGCGGCCTTCACCGACTTCGGTTACTTCGTGACCCCGCTGATAGCCGCCAGCCTGGTGTTCTTCCTCCATCCCGAGGTGGAGCGGATCAACGGGGCGGTCGGCGTGTTCGACGCGGCGGGCCTCGGCCTGTTCTGCGTGGCCGGCACCACCAAGGCGTACGAGTACGGGCTGAGCCTGACCGCCTCGGTCACGCTGGGCGTCGCCACGGCGGCGGGCGGCGGCGTGCTGCGCGACGTGCTGGCCAACGAGGTGCCCTCACTGCTGCGCTGGGACCGCGAGATCTACGCCGTACCGGCCCTGGTCGGCTCCTCCGTGGTGGCCCTGCTGGTGCACTTCGACGCGCTGAGCGGCGGCACGAGCGCGCTCGCCGCCCTGCTGGCCTTCGCCCTCCGGCTGTGCGCGATGCGCTTCGGCTGGCGCGCCCCCCGCGCCTGGAACCGCCGCAGCACGGCCCGCGAGGAGGCGGAGGGAACCTAGCGCCGGCGCGGGCCGGCCGACCCCATGGGGTGGAGTGCGCGCGGCGCCTGCGCGGCGCTTGCGGGGGTGGCGGGGCTTGGGGCACGGGGCGGTGTCGTACGGGGCGCGGGGCTACGGGGCACGGCGCGCGGGGCACGGGGCGCGGGACGGTGATCGCGTACGGGGCACGGGGCACGGGGCGGGGGTGTACGGGGCACGGAGACCGACACGGGGCGTGGGGCCGCCGGAGGGTGGGAGTGGGCGGGGGCCGGGGGAGGGGTGGGCGAACCGGGCCCGGAGGAACCTACCCGTCGGTAATTTTGGCGTGTACGGTGCTTTCCATGGCACAGGCAACCATCGGTAACAGCGAGTTCGACCGGGACACGACGGTGACCCGCCGCGCCCCCGGGACGGGCTCCGCCGCCGAGTCCGGCGCTCCTTCCGCCGCGGTCACCGCGACCTACGACGCCGACCTCTCCGCACGCTGGAGCATCCTCAAGGCGCTGAACGGCGGCTACCTGCTGGCCGTGCTCGGCCGGGCGCTCGGCGACACCCTGCCGCACCCCGACCCGTTCTCGATCACCGCGCACTACCTGACCGCCTCGCAGCCCGGGCCCGCCGTGATCCGCACCGAGACGGTCCGTACTGGTCGCACCCTCTCCACCGGTCAGGCGTCCCTCGTCCAGTTCGACGAGGACGGGGCCGAGGTGGAGCGCATCCGCGTGCTGGCCACCTACGGACACCTGGACGCGCTGCCCAACGACGTGCGCACCACCGCCACGCCGCCGGCCATGCCCCCGTACGAACACTGCCTCGGCGCGGACGACGCCCCCGACGGCGAGGTGCCGCTCAGCGACAGCTCCGAGATAGTGGACCGGTTCGACATGCGCCTCGACCCGGCGACCGCGGGCTGGGCGGTCGGCCAGCCCAGCGGGGTCGGCGACATGCGGGCCTGGTTCGGGCTCGCCGACGGCAGGGACCCCGACCCGCTGTCGCTGCTGCTGACCGTGGACGCGTTGCCGCCCACCGCGTTCGACCTCGGGCTGAGTGGCTGGGTGCCCACGGTGGAGCTGACCGCGCACGTCCGCCGCCGTCCCGCCCCCGGTCGGCTGCGCGTCGCCATCACCACCCGCAACCTGGCCGGCGGCTTCCTGGAGGAGGACGTCCAGGTCTGGGACAGCGCGGACCAACTCGTCGCGCAGGCCCGCCAACTGGCCCGGGTGAAGCTGGGCTAGCGGCGGCCGCGCTCCGCACGGGGCGACCGCGCACCGGAGCGCGGCTGCGAGCCCCGACTGTCTGATGGGCGTTCACCTCCCCTCACGGCGGCGATAGTTGAGGCGTGTGAGACGTGTGGGGCGTGGTGGTTCGGCTGGGTGTGCGCGGCGGGTTCGGGGGCGCGGAACGAGGCGTTCGTACGCTCCCGGCGCCCGGCTCCGCGTGCCACACTGATCGCCATGGGGGACCTCGCTCTGACATTTGACGACGGCACCGTCGCCTGGTTGCGTCTCACTCCGGTCGCCGACGGGGCGCGCCCAGCGCCCGTCGGCCCGGCGGGGGCGACGGGCGGCGGGGCGCCGGACTCCGCTCACGGTTCTGAGAGCGGTGACGGCGGTGACCACGGGGACGGCGGTGCCGATGACCGTGACGGCGCGCCCGACGGCCCGTACGGTCAGCCGCCCGAGCCTGACCTCGAACTGCCCTCGGGGTTCGGCGGGGCCCGCGCGGTCAGCGTCGACAGCAGGACCGCGCGCGCCCTGTCCGCGGGCGGGCAGGCGCTGGCGAACGCGTTGCGCCCGCTGAGTGGGGTGTTGGAGAGCATCCACACCTCTCTCGCGGACTCACCGCGCCGCCCGGACGAGGTGACGGTGCAGTTCGGCGTCACCCTCGGTACCGATCTCAGCCTCGGCGTCTTCACCGGCAAGGGAGAGGCCAACTTCTCGGTCTCCGCCACCTGGAACCTCGGCTCGACGTCCGCGTAAGGCAGCGTGATCGACATGCACGCTGACGTGGAGGACGCCGCGCTGCACGCCGCGTTCGTCTCGGTGCTCGGCAACGGTGGGCCGGTCGGTGCCGGCGTGTTGATCGCCGACGACCTGGTGTTGACCTGCGCGCACGTCGTCAACAGTGCTCTGGGCCGGGGCCAGTTCGACCAGGCGGCCCCGCCCCGTGACGCCCTGCTGCGGCTGGCCTTTCCGCTGGTGGACCGGGAGCGTGAGGTGAGCGCCCGGGTGGAGCCAGGCGGGTGGCGGCCCCCGCGCGCGGACGCCACCGGCCGCGCGCCGGTGGTACCCGGGCGGCTCGCGCACCACGGCGATCTCGCGGTGCTCCGGTTGGAGGGGAGCGTTCCGCCGGGCGCCGAGCCGGCGCCGTTCCAGCTCCACGACTGCGAGCGCGAGGTCGTCGCGCTGTGGGCCAGCGGGAACCCGGCGACGACGATCCGGGCCAGGCCGCGCGTGGTGGCCGCCCCGTGGGTCGCGCTGGACGTCGTCGGCGGGGTGGGCGTGAGCGCCGGGTACAGCGGCGGCCCGCTGTGGGACCGCGCGCGCCAGGCGGTGGTCGGGCTGGTGGTGGCCGTCCACGAGGACGCGCAGGCCGTGCGGGCGCGCGCCGGCGCCGGCGCCGGCGGGCACCAGGACCGGTCGCCGGCTGTCGTCTATGGCATCAGCCTGCCGGCGATCGAGTCGGAGCTGCCCCGCATGCCGCCACTGCGGGTGCCCGCCGCCCGGCGCGGCGTGCAGCAACTCCTCGCCGCGCTGGAGGACGTGCTCGCCACGCCGGCGTCGGTGGCGCAGTGCGAGCGGTGGCTCGCGGCGCGGTTCGGGTTCCCCGCGCGCGACCTCGGCACCGACCACGCGCGCCTGGTACGGCTCGCCGTGGGCAGCCGGCGCGGCGTGCCCGAACTCCTCGAAGCCGCCCGCGGCACCCTCGCGCCCGACGGCGGTACGGCTGGCGCGCCCGGTGCGGTGGGGGTGGCCGGTGCGGTGGGGGTGGCCGGTGCGGTGGGCGTGGCCGGGGCGGCGTGGGAGCGGTTGCGCAGGGCCGCGCGCATCGTGAGCCCCACCGAGTGCCTGACCCTGGACCAACGGCGCGACCTGGCCGGGCTGCTCGCCCGCTGCCGCCAGGCGACGCCGGACGCCCTGCTCGCCGCCGTACTGCCCTACGACGCGGAGCCGCGGGCGCTGTCCGGACTGGCCGACGTGATCGACGTGTTGGAGGCGTACGAGCCGACGGACAGCCAGCCCGTGCCGCCGCTGCTGCGCGCGGTCGTCCTGGTGGCGGGCGCGGAGCGGCAGACCGCGGACCTGCTCACCGAGGACCTCCAGGCGTGGACGGAGCGGGTGGCGCGCCGGATGGGCGTGCCGTGGGCCGCGGTGTGCCAGTTCCAGGCGGACGTGGCGGACCGCGGCGTCGCGGCGAAGCCGCCGCCGGCTCCGCCGCCGCCCGTGGACGGGGCGGGTGGCGGCGCCGGGCGGCTGGGTCGGGCCGTGCCTCGGGTCCAGATCGAGCTGTTGCCCACCGGCGGCAGCAAGCTCTTCACGTACCAGATATGGGCCTGGGACGCCGGCGCGCAGCCCAGGCTCGTCGTGGTGCAGGATCGCGACGCCGCCAGCACCCGGGTGGTCGAGGACATCCGGCGGGTGCTGCGCACCGAGGTGCGCGAGGACCCCGAGACGGCGCTCGTGGAGTTCTTCGTCGCGCCCGAGTGGCTGGGGCTGGCCATCGACACCTGGGAGTCCGACGAGGGGGACGAGGGCGGCGCGTTCGTACCGGGGCTGACCCGACGCCTGGTCGTGCGCACCACGAGCAGGACGCGCGAGTGCTACGCGGGGTGGAAGCGCCGCACGGCCGCACTGGCCAGCGCCGGACGCCTGGTCTTCGGCGAGAAGTACGCCGACCACAAGGTGGCGCGGGCCAACCTGGAGGTCCGCCCGGACGTGGGCACCGTCGTGCTGTGCTGCGACCCGGCGCGGCACGGCCAGTTGCTGCGGCAGTGCGTACAGGCCGGCGTGCACACGGTGCTCTGGCACCGTACGGACCACGGGGAGCAGGTCGGCCTCGACCTGTCGAGCGTGCTGGAGGGCACCGAACCGCGCGGGGTGCCCGAGGCGGTACGGCTGGAGCGGGCCAAGGCGATGGCCGAGCCCGGCATCCCGACGCACCGGGGTGGCCAACTGTCGCTGCTGCACGACCCGCCCGACCACCGGCCCCCGCCGCTCGCCCCGGAGCCCTGGGTCCTCGCGGAGCCGGCGTCATGACCGGCCACCGCCAGCCCCGGGGCGTGGCGCGCGCCCCTGGCCGCCCGCCCGGTGCCCGTCCGCGCCGCCCGGGCCCCGTCCACGCGCCGCGCGCCGCCCGCGCTCCCGCGCCCCTCGTGCGCCCGGCGCCCGGCCACGCCGTTCCGCGCTGGCCACGACGGTCCCGTCGTTCCGGGCCCTGGCCCCTGCCGGCGCCCCCGCCCACGCTCACGCCCACGACGATCAAGGAGAGTACGCCGTGGCCCCACCAGCCGGATCGGGCAGTGCCCAGAGCGAACCGGGCGCGGATCGTCCGCACGAGGTGAACGAGCCGAACGGGGCGGGCGAGGTGAACGAGCCGAACGAGCCGAACGTGCCCAACCAGCCGGCCACGGAGGCCGGCTCCCCGGAGGCACGTTCACCGGAGGGCGGGGCGGCGGGGACGTCGGGCGAGAGGTGGTGGGCCTTCCGGGGCCCCGCGGCGCTGCCGCAGCCGCCGCCCTGGCGCCGGTTCGCTACCACCCGGCACGCCGGCCCCACGCCGCCGTACCTGATGGGCCGTGACGAGATCGCCATCGTCAACGCCGCCCTGCACCTGCACCGCCCGCTGCTGGTCACCGGGCGCCCCGGCACCGGCAAGTCCGAACTGGCCCACGCCATCGCCCGCGAACTCGGGCTCGGCCCGGTGCTGCGCTGGTCCGTGAACAGCCGCGCCACCCTGGCGGACGCCCTCTACCGGTACGACGCGGTAGGCAGGCTGCGCGAGGCGTCGCTGCGCCGCGAGCGCGCGATGGGGGCCGCCGCCGCACGGGGCAGCATGCGTGGCGGCGCCGGCCCGCGCGGCAAGGGCACCGGCGCCCGCGCGCTCCGTGGCGCGCGGGGCGGCGCGCACGGAGCGCTGCACGCCGGCCGCCGGGCCTCGGGCTACCGGGCCGCGGCCCCGGAGCCGGACATCGGCCAGTACCTGCGGCTCGGCCCGCTCGGCACGGCGCTGGCCGCCGCGCACCGGCCGCGCGTGCTGCTCATCGACGAGCTCGACAAGGCCGACATCGACCTGCCCAACGACCTGCTGGTGGTCCTGGAGGAGGGCGAGTTCGAGATCCCCGAGCTGGCCCGGCTGCCCGAGCAGCAGCGCGATGTGGACGTGCTGGTCAGCGGGGGACGGGAGCGGGCCAGGGTGCGACGCGGCGTCGTCGCCTGCACGCACTTCCCCATCGTGGTCATGACCAGCAACGGGGAGCGCGACTTTCCCCCCGCGTTCCTGCGCCGCTGCGTCCGCCTCGACCTGCCTGACCCGGACGCCGACCGCCTGCGCGACATCGTCCGCGGCAGCCTGGGCGAGGTGGCGTTGGCCAAGGCGGAGGACCTCATCGCCGCGTTCCTGCGCCGCTCCGCCACCGAGACCCTGGCCACCGACCAGCTCCTGGCCGCGGTCCACCTGCGCATCGCGGGCGCCGACATGAGTCGGGACCAGCTCCTCGCGGCCGTCATGCACCGGCTCGACGAGACGTTACCGACGTGATCGACCGGCTGCGGCAGGCGCTCGTCGGCGTGGGGTACGAACCCGGCGCCGACGAGCTGCTCGACGTGCTGTGGCTGGCCCAGGTCATCGCGGACGCCGAGCGGAGCGACGCGCGCCAGGCCGCGCCCGACCCCGCCCCACCGGCCGCGCCCCCGCCGCCCGACTCCCTCCCGTCCGACCCCGCCCCGTCCAACCCTGCCCCGCCCGATCACCGCGCCGTACCCGCCCCGTCCGCCCTGTCCGACCCATCCGCCGGACCCGCCCCCGAGGCCGACGCCGAAGAGCCACGGCCGGGCCACGCCCCCGAGGACGGCCGCGACACCCTCCCCGGCAACACCCCCGCCGACGCCCCCGTGGGGCCCGCGCGCGGCGCGTCGGCCGGGTGGCCGGCGGCCCCGGAGCCCGACGGGGCGGGCGCACGGGGCGCCGTCCCGCTGCCCGGGCCCGGCGGGCTGGCCGCGCCGCCGACCGGCGCACCGCCGTCGGCGCCGGATACGACGGGGGCCGGCCCCGCCGCCCCGTCCGGCGGGAAGCGACCACCACGGCGCGCCCTGTTCAGCCACGGCAGCGCGGGCGGCGACGGGGCCGGGCGGGGCGCGCGGGGGAGCCGGGTACCGGGCGGGCGGATGCTGCCCGAGGCGCAGCGGCTGGCGCGTGCGCTGCGCCCGCTGACCCGCTACCACGACCACCCGCAGCGCACCGTCACCGACATCGAGGCCACGGTGCGGCTCACCGCCGAGACGGGGCTGTTCGACCTGGTGACCACGGCGGTCCCCGAACGCGCCCTGACGGCCGTGCTCTGGGTCGACCGGTCGCCCTCCATGCGGGTGTGGCACCCGATCGCCGCCGAGGTACGGGCGGTGCTGCGACGCAGCGGCGCCTTCCGGTCCGTACGGCAGCAGCGGTTCGACCCGGCGCGGGCCGGGGCCCGGGGGCGGCGCGCCCCGTCCATGGCCGACGGGCCCGGCGCCGTCGTCCTCATCCTCACCGACGGCGTGCACCCGGCCTGGCGCGATCCGCGTACCCTGCGCGCCCTCCTCGCGCAGCACCGGTGGGGCCCCGTGGCCGTGCTGCACGCGTTGCCGCGCCGGCTGTGGCGGGGCAGTGGCCTCGACGCCCAGCCGCGACTGCTCACCGCCACGGCGCCGCTCAGTCCGGCGCACCGGCTCGGCGTGGCCGACCCGCTCACCGGCGAGCGCGATCCGAGCGCCGAACACCACGTGGCGCTGCCGGTGTTGCGGCTGGCGCCGGCCGCGCTGGCGCCGTGGGTCGCCCTCCAGACCCGACCGGGCACCCCGCGCCACGTCGAGACGGTGCTGGTGCCGATGGAGCGTGCGCCGGGTGTGGCGGGCGCGGCGGCGCGCCGGGCGGCGCCCGCCGGTCCGCCACCCCTCGCGCCTGAGCTGTCCGCGCCGGAGGCCGGACCGGGCCCGGCCGAGCCGGACGCGGTCCGGCGCGGCCTGTCGGCGTACCCGGGGACGTTGGTCGCGCCGGAGACGGGTGCGCTGCTCGCGCCGGACGCGGGCGGGCCGGTCGAGCCGTGGCGGGCCACGTCGCCGGGGGCCAGGTCACGCGGGGCGGCGTCACGCGGGACGCCGTCAGGGGGCGGGCCCGGCGCCGGGGCGGTGGGGCTGTCCGCCGAGGAGCGGATCGAGCGGTTTCGGAGCACGTTCTCACCGGAGGCGTACCGGCTGGCGGTCCGGCTCTCCGCGGTTCGCCCGCTGACCACGCCCGTCATGCACCTGGTCAGGTCGGCCGTGCTGCCCGAGGCGACCGCCGCCCAGGTGGCGGAGGTGCAACTCGGCGGCCTCCTCACCCAGCTCACCCCGGCCTCGCCGACCGCCGCGCGGGTTGCGGAGATCGAGGCGCTGACCCGCCGCCTGGTCCCGGCCGACGCCGCCCAGCCCGTGTACGACTTCGCCGACGGGGTGCGCGAACTCCTCTTCAGCGCCCTGGGCGTCGAGCGCTCCATCGAGATCGTCGAGGCGGTGGGCCGCGCCCTGGCCCCGTACCTGGGTAGCCTGCCCAACTTCCCAGCCCTGATGGCCGACCCGGAGGGCCTGCTGCGCCTCACGGGCACCGCCCGGGCGTTCGCCGTGCTCGTGGGCCCGGTCTGCGAGCGGCTCGGCCTCCCGGCGGCCGAGCCCGGCCCCGCCCTACGTACCGAGGCCGCCGCTGTCCGGACCGACGTGCCCGTGCTCGGTGGGCACCGCTCCCTCACGCGCACATCCGTCGAACCCCAGCTCCCCGTGGCCGGGGCGGCGCCGTCGGACCCGGCGAAGCGCGGCCCGTACGACGCGGATCGCACCGCCCCGGCCCCCACCGACCCGGCCCCGGTCGCCCCGAAAACCGGCCGGGCCCCGCCCCCCGGTGGGCCTCCGCCGCGACCCGACAGAGCGGGCGAGCCGACGCCGGACGGAGCGGACGCCGAGGCGCTGCCGGACGGGACGGATGTCGAGGCGCCGTCCGACGGGGCGGGCCAGCCGCCACCGCCGCTCGTGGAGCCGGTACGGGCCGACCGGTTGCGCTTCGAACTGCTCGGCCCCGTACGCGCCTGGCGCGACGAGGTCGAGGTGTCTCCCCGCTGGCCCCGTCAGCAGACGCTGCTGTGCCTGCTGCTGCTCCGCAAGGGGCGCGCGGTCACCGTGCACGAGGCCGCGACGGCGCTGTGGGGCGCCCAACAACCGGCGCAGACACCGGCCGTCATCCACAGCTACGTGGCCCAGCTCCGCCGCACCGTGGGGGCGGAAGTGCTGCGCGGCGCCGGCCCGGACGGCTACGTACTGGACGGCGACGTACGCACCGACGTCGGCGAGTTCCAGCTCCGTGAGGCGGGGGCGGACCAGGCGCTGCGGCGCGGGGACCGGCGCGCGGCGCGCGCCCTGCTCGGCGAGGTGCTGGAGCGGTGGCGGAGCGACCGCGAGCCGCTGGCGCAGGTGCCGGGCCCGTTCGCCGCCGCCGAGCGCGCGCGGCTCACCGAGTGGCGGCTCGAACTCCAGGAACGCGCGCTGGGCCTCGACCTCGCCCTGGGCCGCGTCGACCAGACCGTCCCCCAACTCGCCGCCCTGGTCGCGCGGCACCCGCTGCGCGAGCCGTTGTACCACCTGCTGATGACGGCGCTGCACCGCGCGGGACGCACGGCCGAGGCCGTCGCCGCCTACCGGAACTGCCACCGGCTGCTCTCCGACGAACTCGGCATGGAGCCCACGACCGAGGTACAGGACCTGTACGAGCGCATCCTGCGCGGCGCCCACGTGCCCGCCCCCGACCCCCGCGCGCCCAGCGGCCCGGGGCCCCGCCTCTCCGTCCAACTCCCCGCGCCGCCGGCCCACTTCGTCGGCCGCGAGGCGGACCTCGCCGAGCTGCGGGGCGCGCTGCGCGGAACCGGGCACACGGCGCCGGTCTGCGGCATCGGCGGGCTGGGCGGCATCGGCAAGACCACGCTCGCCCTGGCCGCCGCGCACGAACTCGCCCTGGCCTTCCCGGACGGGCGGCTCTTCGTGGACCTGCACGGCGGCGAACGCGGCAGGCCCGCCATCGGCCGCGTCCTGGAGGCCCTGCTGCTCGCCCTGGGGGCCGCGCCGGACGACATCCCGTACGGCACGCGGGCGCGCCACGCGCGGTACCAGGCGATGCTGGAGGGGCGGCGGGTGCTCGTGGTCATCGACCGGGCGCACGGCTGGGCGCAGGCGGCGCCGCTGCTGCCGGACGCCCCCGGCTGCGCCGCCATCGTCACCAGCCGCAGGACGCACGCCGCGCCGGAACGGGTGCCGTGGGTGGCGCTGCGCGAGTTCAGCCAGCGGGAGGGGCTGGACTTCCTGGCGCGCCTGCTCGGGCGCGCGCGGGTGGTTCAGGACGCCAACGGGGCGCACCGGCTGTTCCGGTACTGCGGCGGGTTGCCGCTGGCCCTGCGCATCGCCGGCGAGCTGGTGCGCCGGCAGCACCAACGCTTCCCCTGGCCCCTGACCCGGCTGGCCGACCGGCTCGCGGCCCCCGCGTACCGGCTGACCGGGCTGCGCGTCGGTGACCTCTCGGTCGCCGCCGGCTTCGAGCAGACCTTCCGCCGGCTGAGCACGGAGCGGCGACGCGCCTTCTGCCTGCTGTCCGTGCTCGACCACGACGAGATCAGCCGGTTCAGCTCGGCGGCGCTCCTCGACCGTACGCAGCTCGTGGCGGAGGACCTGCTGGACGCGCTGGCCTCCGCGTCCCTGCTGCACCGCGAGGACCGCGACCGGTACCGCTTCAACGCCCTGGCCCTCCTCTACGCCCAGCAGGAGCTGGCCAAGCACGGCTTCGGCGCGGCGGACGCGCCGAGCAAGCACCTGGCGGGGCGCGAGAGCGACGCCGCCGTGCTGCGCCTGGCCGACCGCTACCTGATCGCCGGCGCCGCCACGCTGCGCCACCTCGATCCGGGCGACACCCTGCCCCGGCACCTGACCTCCCACGGCGCGCGGCTCGACCGGGCGGCGGCGCGCCACGTCGAACCCCCGGCGCGGTGGCTGCGCGACGAGGCGCCCCGACTGCTGCGCGTGCTGCGCCGCGCGGCGCAGCCCGGCCGCGTCTCGGCGGCCCTGCTCCAACGCCTGGCCGACCTGGCGCTGGCCGCCCGGGCGCTGGCCGACGACGAGGCGTACGCCCGGCACTTCACCGAGAGCGTCGAGGCCCTCTCCCTGCCGGCGAGCGGAACCCGTACCCAGGCCGTGCGGCAGCGCGCCCTGGCGGCGCTGGCCCACGCGCACAACCGGGCGGGCCGCTTCCCCGCGGCGGAGCGCGCGGCGGCGCAGGCGATGCACCAGTACGCGAACGCCGCGGACCCGCCCGACCCCGTCGTCCAGGCGCTGGCCCCGCACGAGCGGGCCGCCGCCGTGTACAGCCTGGGCCGCCTGGCCGAGGCCGAGAAGCTCCTGGAGCTGGCCGAGCGGGCCTACGAGAGCGACGGCAACCTGTCCGGCCTGGCGCGGGTGTGGGCCGACCGGTCCCGCGTCCTCCTCTCGCGCGGCCGGCCCGACCAGGCGCGCGAACTCGCCGAACACGCCCTGGACATCGCGGAGCGGGCCGGCCGCGCCCCGTCCGGCGCACCCGCCCCGTCGGCCGGCACGCTCCCGACGGGGCGGGGCCTCGCGGTCGCGCACGCCTCCCACGCCCTGGGCTGCGCGCTGACCGCCGACGGGCGCCCCTCGGACGCGCTGCCGGCGCTCCAGCGTGCGCTGGACCTCTTCGCGGGCGCCGGCCGGTACGTGGCCGAGGCCAGCACCCGCGCCAGGATCGCCGAGGCGCGGCTCGCCACGGGGGACGCCGGCACCGCGGTCGAACTGGCCAACCAGGCCGTCGCCACCTTCGACCGGCACGGCGGCGACTGGCGCCGCGCGGACGCCCTGGTGGTCCTCGGCCGGGCCATGCGGCGCCAGGGCCGTCCCCGGGGGGCCGTGACCTGTTGGGTGCAGGCGTTCGACGTCTACCAGACGCTGGGCGCCCGCGAGGCGGACACGGTCGCCGACCTGCTGGCCGACCTCCAGGCGCACGGCGCGCCGGACGGCGCCCCGGACCGGGCGTCGCGCCGGCGCGGGAGCGCGCGGTGAGCGCGCGGTATGAGGGGACTGGAGCGCCGTACGGCCCGCGTACGGCGGGCCGCGAGCCCAGCCGGGCAACGCATCACCACCGAGGCCGGGAGAGCGGGCCATCCGACACCGGAAACCGACGGAGGACACCATGAGGAACGCATTCCGACGCGGCGGCTACGGGGCCGCCGCAGTCGCCCTGGCCGCCGCGCTGACGGCCGGGGCGGCGGGCACGGCGGGCGCCGCCGACGCCGACCGGACGCCGCGGCACGGCGCGCCGGACGGGGCGCGGACCGCCGGCCTCCAGGGCCCCGTCGTCACCCACCCGGAGTCCAGGCCCTACGAGTACCCGGCGGGCGAGGTCTGCCCGTTCCGGGCCCGCGCCGAGTTCCCGGTCAGCGAACTGCGGCTGCGCACCTGGACCGACGGCGCCGGGCGCCCCGTGTTCGCCGTCGAGGACGGCCCCCTGGTGCTGCGCGCGACCAACCTGGACACCGGAAAGACGGTGGAGCGCGAGGTCTCGGGAACGGCGACCATCACCTACCCCGCCTACCCCCGCTCCGACGTCTACGTCATGAGCGGCGACAACTGGGCGACGGGCTTCCACGCGCACGACCAGCCGGCCGGCAAGTGGCTCGTCAGCCGTGGCTACATGTCGGTGCGCATCAGCCCGGCCGACGAGGGGACCGCGGGCACGGCGAAGAAGCTGCTGGGGCTGTACGGGCCGTACGAGGATCTCTGCGCGACCCTCGCCGCCCGGTAGCCGCGCCCCGACCCGGCATCCTGCCCCGTCGCCCCGTCGCCCCGTCGCCCCGTCGCCCCGTCGCGGGCGGTCGGGGGCTCGGCGGGCCGGGTTCGGGGGCGGGGCGGACGAGGCGGAGGAGTCAGGCGCCTTGGTCGCGCAGGAACCCGGTGAGCGCGGCGGTCAGCTCGGCGGGGGCGTCCTCCTGGACCAGATGGCCCGCGCCCTCGATGAGCCGTAGGCGCGCCCCGGGTACGAGCGCGGCCAACTCGTGCCCCTTCGCGACGGGAATCCACATGTCGTCGGCGCCCCAACACACCAGCACCGGCAACCGCAGTTCGCCGTACCGGCCCTGGATCTCGTCGGTGAACCGCTGGTCGTTCTGGGCGATCTGCCGGTAGAAGGCGGGCTGTCCCGCCGCGCCGCACCACGGGGCGACCAGGCGGTCGAGGACGTCCGGACGCAGCCCCGGCGCGCTGGCGGAGGCGACGTACTCGCGGACCATCGCCCGGTGCAGGGCGGGCGGCAACTGTTCGAAGACGGCGGCGTTTTCGCCCAGGAGCCGGTACGTGGGCGTGCCCCACGGGGCCAGCGCCACGGCGTCCACGAGCGCCAGCGCCCGGTAGGCGGCGCCGTGCAGCAGGTGGGCGCGGAGCGCGACGCAGCCGCCGAAGTCGTGCGCGACGACGTACGGGGCGGAGGAGGGGGCGGCGGCGTCGACCCCGTCACGCTCGCCGACGGACAGGCCCCAGTGCGCCAGCAACTCCGTGAACACGGTCGCCTGCGCCGCCAGGGACACGTCCTGCCCCGCACGCTGCTCGGACGCGCCGTACCCCGGCATGTCCCAGACCAGCACCCGGTACCGGTCGGCCAGGGCGCGGGCCACGCCGCGCCAGACGTACGAGGAGAACGGCGTGCCGTGCAGCAGTACGACCGGCGGCGCGCCGGGGTCGCCCAGCTCCGCCCACCGCACGGTGCCGGAGGAGGAGTGGAAGGTGCGGTCCAGGTCCCATGTCATGACCGTAATGCTAAACACTCATGACATGGGGCGTCGAGATCGACGCGGCGCCGGCGTGGCCGCCCGCCCCCGCGCCGCCGGCCGCTCGGGCGGCCACGTGCGCGCTCCGGGGCGCGGGCGGCGCATCCGATGACCTACGCCGTTGCCCGGCCTCACCTGGAGCGACTCCGCGTGCCGTCGGACGCGCCCGCGCGTGCCAATGCCGTGCGCCCCCACGCGCCTCTCGTGCGCGCCGCCCCGGCTCGTAGAATCGACGCATCATGGCCTACCTCGACCACGCCGCCACCACTCCGATGCTCCCGGAGGCGGTGCGGGCGATGACCGACCAGCTCGCCGTCACCGGCAACGCCTCCTCCCTCCACGCCGCGGGGCGGCGGGCGCGCCGCACCGTGGAGGAGTCCCGCGAGTCGCTCGCCGCCGCGCTGGGCGCCCGCCCCAGCGAGGTGGTGTTCACCGCGGGCGGCACCGAGGCCGACAACCTCGCCGTCAAGGGCCTCTACTGGGCCCGCCGCGCCGCCGACCCGGCCCGCACCCGGCTGCTCGCCAGCCCCGTGGAGCACCACGCCGTGCTCGACGCGGTGGACTGGCTCGCCACGCACGAGGGCGCGCGCGTGGAGTGGCTGCCGGTCGACGGGCACGGCAGGGTCAGCCCGGACGCGCTGCGCGAGGCCATCGCCCGCGACCCGTCGGACGTGGCGCTGGCCACCGTGATGTGGGCCAACAACGAGATCGGCACGATCATGCCGGTCGCCGAACTGGCCGAGGTGGCGCGAGAGTTCGACGTTCCGCTGCACGCCGACGCGGTGCAGGCGTTCGGCCAGGTCGAGGTGGACTTCGCGGCCTCAGGGCTGGCCGCGATGACGGTCACCGGCCACAAGATCGGCGGCCCGTACGGGATCGGGGCGCTGCTCCTCGGCCGCTCGTACGCGCCCGTGCCGCTGCTGCACGGCGGCGGTCAGGAGCGGCACGTGCGCTCCGGCACGCTGGACGTGCCCGCCATAGCTTCGTTCGCGGTGGCCGGCGAGCTGGCCGCCGCGCGTCGCGAGGAGTTCGCGCACGAGATCGGCGGACTGCGGGACGCGCTCGTCGCGGCGGTCACGGAGGCTGTCCCGGACGCGGTGCTGGGCGGCGACCCGGACCCGGCGGGCCGACTGCCCGCCAACGCGCACTTTTCCTTCCCCGGGTGCGAGGGCGACTCCCTGTTGCTGCTGCTCGACGCGCAGGGCATCGAGTGCTCCACGGGCTCCGCCTGCACCGCGGGCGTCGCGCAGCCCAGCCACGTGGTCCTCGCCACCGGCTCGCCCCCGGAACTGGCCCGCGGCACGCTGCGGTTCTCCCTCGGGCACACCTCCACGAAGGCGGACGTGGAAGCGGTGGCGGCGGCCATCGGCCCCGCGGTCGCCCGCGCCCGCACGGCGGGGCTCAGCTAGCGACGGCGCGTCCCGACCCGGCATCCTGCCCCGTCGCCCCGTCGCCCCGTCGCCCCGTCGCCCCGTCGCCCCGTCGCCCCGTCGCCCCGTCGCCCCGTCGCCCCGTCGCCCCGTCGCCCCGTTACGGGGCGGGGCGGGTGTGGGCACGGAGCGCGGTGGGGCCGAATCGCGGCGACGTACCGGCTGGCGCACCCGTACCCTGGAACGGCTATGACTGACTTCCCGGGCGCCCCCGATCCTTCCGCTCCGCGCGATGGCCGTCGCCTCCGTGTGCTCGCCGCGATGTCCGGCGGCGTCGACTCCGCCGTCGCCGCCGCGCGGGCCGCCGAGGCCGGGCACGAGGTGACCGGCGTGCACCTCGCGCTCTCCGCCAACCCGCAGTCGTTCCGCACCGGCGCGCGCGGCTGTTGCACCATCGAGGACTCACGCGACGCGCGCCGTGCCGCCGACGTCATCGGCATCCCCTTCTACGTCTGGGACCTGGCCGAGCGGTTCCGGGAGGACGTGGTCGAGGACTTCGTCGCCGAGTACGCGGCCGGCCGCACGCCCAACCCCTGCCTGCGCTGCAACGAGAAGATCAAGTTCGCGGCGCTGCTCGACAAGGCGCTCGCGCTCGGCTTCGACGCCGTGTGCACGGGCCACTACGCCACCGTCGTCACCCGCGACGACGGCACCCGCGAGCTGCACCGCGCCTCCGACCTCGCCAAGGACCAGAGCTACGTGCTCGGCGTCCTCGACGACCGGCAGCTCGCGCACGCGATGTTCCCCCTCGGCGACACCCTCACCACCAAGGACGAGATCCGCGCGGAGGCCGAGCGGCGCGGCCTCGCGGTCGCGAAGAAGCCCGACAGCCACGACATCTGCTTCATCGCCGACGGCGACACGCAGGGCTTCCTGGCCAAGCGGCTCGGCACGGCCGAGGGCGACATCGTCGACGAGGACGGCACGAAGCTGGGCACCCACGAGGGCGCGTACGGCTTCACCATCGGCCAGCGCAAGGGCCTGCGCCTCGGCGTCCCGGCCGCCGACGGCAAGCCGCGCTACGTGCTCGACATCTCCCCGGTGAACAACACCGTCACGGTGGGCCCGGCCGGCGCGCTCGACATCGCCTCGCTCAGCGCGATCAAGCCCCGCTGGTGCGGCACCCCGCCGACCGGCCCCGGCACGTACACCGCCCAGCTCCGCGCGCACGGCAGCGAGACGCCGGTCGCGGCGGAGCTGGTGGGCGACGTGCTGGAGGTGCGCTTCGACGCGCCGGTACGGGGCGTGGCGCCGGGCCAGGCGATCGTGCTCTACGACGGCACGCGGGTGGTGGGCTCGGCGACGATCGCCAGCACGGAGCGCGCGGCGCCGGCGGCCACGGCGTCCGCCGACCCGGCGGCCTGAGCGTGTGGCGGCCCGGCGGCCCGAGCGGCCGCCGGCCCGCCCGCCGCCCACAGAGCCCCGTCGCCCAGCTCCTCGGCGCCCCGTCCTCCCGCCCCGTACCGGCCGCACGGCGCGCCGTACGGGGCGGATGCCGGACCCGACCGACCCCGCCCGGCCCGCCGGCCGGGCGGGGTGAACGGTCGGCCGGGCTTCGAACGCCGGCTCGGACGGGCTCTCGTACAGTGGCGGGCATGAACATCTGCGTCTTCTGCTCCGCCGCCGACCTCGACGAGCGCTACGTCACACCGGCCCGCGAGTTCGCCGAGCTGCTCGGCAAGGGCGGCCACACGCTGGTCTGGGGCGGTTCGGAGGCCGGCCTGATGAAGGTCATGGCCGACGGGGTGCAGGAGCACGGCGGGCGACTGGTCGGCGTCTCGGTGGAGTTCCTCCGCGACAAGGCGCGGCAGAACGCCGACGAGATGCTGATCACCAGGGACCTGGCCGAGCGCAAGGCACAGCTCCTCGCACGCGCCGACGCGATCGTGATCATGGTGGGCGGCACCGGCACGCTGGACGAGGCGACCGAGATCCTGGAGCTGAAGAAGCACGGCCTGCACACCAAGCCGGTGGTACTGCTCAACGCGGCCGGTTTCTACGACGGCCTCAAGCGGCAGCTCCAGCGGATGGAGCAGGAGGGCTTCCTGCCGATTCCGCTCACCGACCTCGTCTTCTTCGCCGAGGACGGGGTGGGCGCGCTGGCCTACCTGGAGGAGCAGGCGGGCGTCCAGCCGTAGCACACCCGGGCCGCCCGCGCCCCGCCCCGTCCCCCGGGGTGCCCCGCCCCCCCCCAGGCGCCCCGGTCACCCGGCAACCGTCGTTAGGATCGCCGCATGGGTACGCATCTGATCACCGGAGCAGGCTCGGGCATCGGCACCGTCGTCGCGGAGCGACTGTGCGCACGCGGCGACGAGCTGTGGTTGCTGGCGCGCGACGCCGGGCGGGCGAAGCAGTTGGCGGAGCGCTACCCCGGGGCCAGGACGCTCGTCGGCGACCTGGCGGAGCCGGAGCGACTGTCCTGGGCCCTCAGCCACCAGCAGGTGCCCGAACGCCTCGACTCGCTGCTGCACATCGCCGGCGTCGTGGAACTCGGCGACGTCGGTGACCTCACCCCCAAGGCGTGGAACCAGCAACTGGCCGCCAACCTCGTCTCGCCGGCCGAACTCACCCGCCTGCTGCTGCCCCAGCTCCGGCTGGCCAAGGGGCACGTGGTGTTCGTGAACTCGGGCGCGGGGCTGCGCGCCAACGCCCAGTGGAGCGCGTACGCGGCCAGCAAGCACGGCCTCAAGGCGCTGGCCGACGCGCTGCGCTGGGAGGAGAGCGGCAACGGCATCCGGGTCACCACCGTCTACCCGGGCCGCACCGCGACGCCCATGCAGGTCAAGGTGCACCAGCAGGAGGGCAAGGAGTACGACCCGGAGCGCTGGATGACCCCCGAGTCGGTGGCCACCACCCTGCTCACCGCCCTGGACCTGCCGCGCGACGCGGAGATCACCGACCTGTCGGTCCGCCCCAGCGCCTGACCCCACCCGGGCCCGGGCGGGCGCGCCGAGCCGGCCGGTGGCCACGGCGCGCACCGTACCGGTACGGGGCGACGGCGCCGCGCCCCGCGCCTCGTACGCTTCCTGCGTGAGTGTGAGCGAGAACGACGAGATGAGCTGGGGCGCGGGCGCCGCGACCGGCATCGGCTCCATGCCGGGCGAGGACGTCCGGGAGGCCGCCAGGACCGTGACCGGGTCGCTGGAGCGGCTGCCGTACCTGCCGGAGCTGCCGGCACGGGGCCCCGGCGCGGACATGATCGGGCGCACCGCCGGAATGCTCGTGGAGCTGTACGCGCGCGTGGAGCCCAGCGGCTGGCGGATCGGCGACCACCCCGGCCGTGACACCCGGCGCGCGCGGTCCTGGCTCGGCGAGGACCTGGACGCGCTGGAGGAGTACACCCAGGGCTACACCGGGACGCTCAAGGTGTCCGCCGTCGGGCCCTGGACGCTGGCCGCCGCGCTGGAGCTGCGCGGCGGCGAGGTCATGCTCAGCGATCCCGGGGCCTGCCGGGACCTGGTCGGGTCGCTGGCCGAGGGGCTGCGCGCGCACCTGGCCGACGTGCGACGCCGGGTGCCCGGCGCCCGCGTGGTGCTCCAGCTCGACGAGCCGTCGCTGCGCGCCGTCCTGGAGGGCCGGGTCCGCTCCGCCAGCGGCTACCGCACCCACCCCGCCGTCGACCGGGTGGTGGTCGAGGGCGCCCTGCGCGAGATGTGCGCGCTGCACGACGGGCCCGTGGTCGTGCACTGCTGCGCGCCCGGGGTCCCGTTCGGCCTGCTGCACCGCTCCGGGGCGGCGGGCGTCTCCTTCGACTTCTCGCTCGTCACGGAGCGTGAGGAGGAAGCGATCGGCGAGGCGGTCGAGGGTGGCCTCACGCTGTTCGCCGGTGTGCTGCCGGGCACGGACCCGCAATCGGGGCCATTGTCAGACCCTGCCGGTAGCGTCATGGGTGTCAGGACGCTGTGGCGCAGGTTGGGGCTGTCGCCGGGGACCCTCGCGGAGTCCGTGGTGGTCACCCCCTCCTGCGGGCTCGCGGGCGCCTCGCCGAGGTACGCGCGAACCGCGTTGGACCACTGCGTCCGGGCGGCGACATCGCTCGTGGACAACCCTGAGTGATGACGCCCGCCCCGCGGCGTGGTGTCCGCGAGGCGGTCGACGGATGAGGTTACGGGAGGTCGAGACGGTGGCTGGCGAAACGGTGTCCGGAGGCGAGAGCGCGCCCGGGGGCGCGGCGGACGGGGAGCGCGTGGCGGTGCCCGCCGAGGCGCGGTCCGAGGTGCCGTCCGAGGCCCGGGAGAAGCATCAGCGCCTGGCCGAGGAGGTCGAGGAGCACCGCTTCCGGTACTACGTGAAGGACGCGCCGGTCATCAGCGACGCGGAGTTCGACAAGCTGCTGCGCGCGCTGGAGGCGCTGGAGGCCGAGCACCCGCAGCTGCGGACGCCCGACTCGCCGACCCAGAAGGTGGCGGGGGCGTACGAGACGGAGTTCACCGAGGTCGAGCACCGCGAGCGGATGCTCAGCCTGGACAACGCCTTCGACGAGGAGGAGTTGGCCGCCTGGACCGACCGGATCGCCAAGGACGTCGGCGAGGACGCCTCGTACCACTTCCTGTGCGAGCTGAAGGTGGACGGCCTCGCGGTCAACCTCACCTACGAGCACGGGCGGCTGACCCGCGCCGCCACCCGGGGCGACGGCCGCACGGGTGAGGACATCACGCCCAACGTGCGCACCATCGCGGAGATCCCCGACCGGCTGGTCGGCGAGGGCGTGCCCGCCCTGGTCGAGGTGCGGGGCGAGGTCTTCATCCCGATGGAGCGGTTCGAGGAGCTCAACGCCGGCCTGGTGGAGGCCGGCAAGCCGCCGTTCGCCAACCCGCGGAACGCGGCGGCCGGCTCGCTGCGGCAGAAGGATCCCAAGGTCACCGCCAGCCGCCCGCTGCACATGGTGGTGCACGGCATCGGCGCCCGCGAGGGCTTCGACATCGACTGTCAGTCCCACGCGTACGCGCTGCTCCGCGAATGGGGTCTGCCCACCTCGCGCCACATCGAGGTGGTCGATACACCAGATGGCGTACGGGCCTTCATCGCCCGGTTCGGCGACCCCAGGCGGCGCCACTCGGTGGAGCACGAGATCGACGGCGTGGTCGTCAAGCTGGACGAGATCCCGCTCCAGGGGCGGCTGGGCTCCACCTCGCGGGCGCCGCGCTGGGCGATCGCCTGGAAGTACCCGCCGGAGGAGGTCAACACCAAGCTGGTGGACATCCGGGTCGGCGTCGGCCGCACCGGCCGGGTGACGCCCTACGCGGTGGTCGAGCCCGTGACGGTGGCCGGCTCCGAGGTGGAGTTCGCGACGCTGCACAACCAGGAGGTCGTCAAGGCCAAGGGCGTCCTCATCGGCGACACCGTGGTGCTCCGCAAGGCGGGCGACGTCATCCCGGAGATCCTCGGCCCGGTGGCCGACCTGCGGGACGGCAGCGAGCGGGAGTTCGTCATGCCCGCCGAGTGCCCGGACTGCGGCACCGCGCTCCAGCCGATGAAGGAGGGCGACATCGACCTGCGCTGCCCCAACGCCCGGTACTGCCCGGCGCAGATCCGCGAGCGCGTCTTCTACCTCGCCGGCCGCAAGAGCCTGGACATCGAACACCTGGGGTACGTGGCCGCCGCCGCGCTCACCCAGCCGCTCGAACCCGACGAGCCGCCGCTGCGCAACGAGGGCGACCTGTTCAACCTCGACATCGACGCCCTGCTCCCCATCCGTTCGCACGTCCTCGACCCGGACAGCGGCCTGCCCAAGCGCGACCCGGAGTCCGGCGAGGAGAAGGTCGTCACCTTCTTCGCCAACCAGAAGGGCGAACCGAAGAAGAACGCCCTGTCCATGCTGGAGAACATCCAGGCCGCCAAGGAACGGCCGCTGGCCCGCGTCATCACCGGCCTGTCGATCCGGCACGTCGGCCCGGTGGCCGCCGAGGCGTTGGCCCGCGAGTTCCGCTCGCTCGACCGCATCGCGGAGGCGAGCGAGGAGGAGCTGGCGGCGGTCGAGGGGGTGGGCGGCATCATCGCCGCCTCGGTGAAGCAGTGGTTCGCCGAGGAGTGGCACCGGGAGATCGTCGAGAAATGGCGGGCCGCGGGGGTGCGCCTCGAAGAGGAGGCCGGCGAGGATGAGGGCCCCAGACCACTCGCCGGGCTGACCGTCGTCGTCACCGGAACGCTCCAGTCGTACACGCGGGACGGCGCGAAGGAGGCTCTGCAGAACCAGGGAGCGAAGGTGACCGGGTCGGTTTCCAAGAAGACGCATTTCGTGGTCGTCGGTGACAACCCAGGCTCCAAGTACGACAAGGCCATGCAGGCGAAGGTGCCCGTACTGGACGATCAGGGTCTGGGCGTGCTGCTGGAACAGGGACCCGATGCCGCCCGGGAGGTTGCGCTCACGCCACCTGACGGGTCGGAATAGTTCACAGACGTTCTGGGGGTGGCCCTGCCGGGGTCGGCGGGCATCACTCCCATAGCGCATATCGGATGGTTACGGAGAGCGTGGGCGCATTCGGGCAACCGCTGTGGATCGCTGCTCCCCGTAGCCTAGTGCGGCCTACTGTTGAGATGTGCGCCTGCCGTGGCGCGGGCACCGCCGGCTGTGAGAGGGACGGGTATGAAACCGACCGACAGCGCCGCCCCAGTGTCGCGGTTGTGGCGGAACGCTCTCCCCGGTTTACCGGTCGTGGTCGTCGCGCTGGCCGCCGTCGCGCTGGGCGTGGGCGTCTTCCGCGTGCTGCGGACCGACACCGCGCTCTTCCCGAGCGGCACCGTCGGCTGGTCGCTGGCCGTGCTGACCGGGGCGATCGTCGGCCATCTGGTGGCCCTCGGCCGTGACCGCTGGTGGGGCGGCACCGGCTCCGGCGCCGCCCTCACCCTGGCCGCCCTGCTGCTGTACGGCTGGCTGCCCGCCGTCGTCATCAGCCTGGCCGTGGTCGTGCTGGTCGGCGCGGCCCGCCGACACCGCTGGCGCCAGGCCCTGTTGCACGGCGCCGTGGACATCCTCGGCATCGGCGCCGCGGGCCTGGCCCTCGCCGGACTCGGCACCATCCCCTCGGTGGAGCACCCCTGGCAGCCCGACGCGTGGAACCTGTACGTCATCCCGCCCATCGCCCTGGTCGCCTTCGCCTACCTGCTGGTGACCCGGGCCCTGCTCTGGTACACGATGGCGCCGCGCGGCGGCGGCCTGCGCACCGTCGTGCGCACCGCCATCGTCCGCCAGGCGCTGGTCGGCATCGCCCTCCTGGGCATCGCCCCGCTCATCGTCGTCGTCGGCGTGCACACCCCGATGCTGCTCCCGCTGTTCGCGGTGCCGCTGATAGCCCTCGACTCCACGCTGTGGATCGCCCGGGTCCGCGCCGAGGAACAACTCCGCGACCCGCTGACCGGGCTGCCCAACCGTCAGTGGCTGCTGGAGCGCACCTGGTCGGCGCTGGACGAGGCCGAGCGGGCCGGCACCCGCTCGGCCCTCGTCCTCATCGACCTGGACCGGTTCCGCTCCGTCAACGACACCCTCGGCCACCTCGCCGGCGACCGGCTGCTGTTGCAGATCGCCGAACGGCTGCGGCTGGCGCTGCCGCGTGGCGCCGAGGTGGCCCGGCTCGGCGGTGACGAGTTCGCCGTACTGCTGCCCACCGCCGACTCCCTGACCAGCGCTCAGCGCGCCGCCCGCTCGCTCATCGCCGCCCTCGGCTCGCCCCTCGACCTCGACGGGCTCACGCTGGTCCTGGAGGCCAGCGCCGGGGTCGCCGTCTTCCCCGACCACGCGATCGACGCGGAGGGCCTGCTGCGCCGCGCGGACGTCGCCATGTACCAGGCCAAGCGGGACCGCAGCGGCACCGAGGTCTACGAGGCGCGCCGGGACGGCAACACGCCCGACCGACTCGGCCTCCTCGGCGACCTGCGCCGCGCCCTGGACGCGGGCGACGTGGAACTGCACTACCAGCCCAAGGTCGGCTTCGACGGGCACGTCGCCGGCCTCGAGGCGCTGGTGCGCTGGGTGCACCCGGACCGGGGCAAGGTGCCGCCGGACGAGTTCATCGCCATGGCCGAGAGCTCGGGCCTGATGCCCAAGCTGACGGAGTACGTGTTGGAGACCGCGCTCGGCCAGGTCGCCCAGTGGCGTGCCGCCGGCCTCGACGTGCCGGTCGCCGTGAACGTCTCGCCGCGCGACGTGCACACCCCCGGCTTCGCGGGCGCGGTCGCCGCGCGCCTGGCGCGACACGGCGTACCGCCCGGCGCGCTGCAACTGGAGATAACCGAGCACGTCCTGCTGGAGGACCCGCAGCGGGCCGCCGACACGATGGCGGGCCTGACCGGGCACGGCGTCAAGATGTCGCTGGACGACTTCGGCACCGGCTACTCCTCGCTGGTGCACCTGCGCCGCCTGCCGGTGAGCGAGCTGAAGATCGACCGGTCGTTCGTGGCCCGCCTGGTAGTGGACAACGAGGACGCGGAGATCGTCCGCTGCACCCTCGACCTGGCGCACTCGCTGGGGCTGCTGGTCGTCGCGGAGGGCGTGGAGGACGACGAGACCTGGGAGCGGCTGCGCGACCTGGGCTGCGACGCGGTGCAGGGCTGGCTCGTGGCCGCGGCGATGCCGCCGGAGGAGACGACGGCCTGGCTCAAGCTCCGTGGCAAGAGCGGTTGGCACCGGGAGGTCGAACGCGGCCAGGCCCTCCAGGCGTCGGCCGAGCCCTCGGTGCCGGCGGCGTCGACCGAACAGAAGACCCCGGCCGCGTCGGTGGGCAAGGAGGCGGACCAGCCGGTGACCTAGTCCCCGCCCGCGCCAGCCGGCTGCCGCAACGTTTTGCCTGAGGTAGCGGGCCTGCCGCACGCCGCCCCTCACCCCCCCCGGACCGGGCTGAGCCAAGCCGGGCGGCAGGCTCAGCCGAGCCGAGCCGGTCCGGGGCGGGGGAGCGGAGGAAGGCGGGTGGAGGGGGTTACGGGCGGATGATCCGCTGGACCAGCTCCGGGACCCACTCGACGTACTCGACCTCGGCCCCGTCGGCGTGGCGTGCGTAGAGGAAGCGGCCGGTCGGCCCCGAGGCCAGGGGCGTGGTGAGGGTGGCGCCCGCGGCCGTGAGCGTGGCCTGGCACGCGTCGAGGTCGGCGACGACGACGGTGGCGGAGGCGTGCGCGTACTTGGCCCGTTCGTCGGCCGGTCCGGCGATGACGAGGAAGTCGCCGACGGCCGCCAGCTCGACGGCCTCGAACCCCAACCGCAGGTCGGGCTCGGCCCCCGTCAACTCGCGCAGCAGCGGCAGCGCGTCGTCCAGGCTGTCGGTCCACAGGCGGGCGTACGTCTTGAGGATGGTCATGGGACTCCCAGCGGTTCAGTCGCGGTGGCGCGTGCGGGGGCAGGGACAAGGGGGCAAGGGGGCAAGGGGGAGGGGCGGTGGTCGTCGGCGGTGGCCGACGCCTCGCACACCGTAGGGACGGACGGTCCTGACGTGGAAGAACGCACTTTTTGGTGCCCAGGGCACCAGGAGGAAACCGCGCACGGGCGGCGCGGCGGCGTAATCCCGCCACCGGGACGCCCTGTACCCGCGCCCCCGTACCCACGGCCCCGCGACCTGCCCCGCGCCCCCCGACGCCCCGAGCGATCGCTCCACCGCGCCGCCCCCGGTCCCGCTCGTGGTTGCGAGCGCGGTGGCCTGAGGCGGGCCGGTTGGCGTCCGTGCGGGGGGTCGTCGGATAAGCCCTTCGTCGGGTGCTGTCCGTGGCGCATAGGATTGGGCGCGCGTCACGACCCGGCGCACGGGCCGGTTCCGGTCACGCGGCGCCCGGGTCCACGCTCAGGAACCCAGCCCGTTCACCCACAGTCCAGCCCGAACCCAAGCCAAGAACCCAGAGGATCGCTGCATGCCTGGCATCACGCGCGAGGAGGTCGCCCACCTCGCTCGGCTGTCGCGTCTGGAGCTGAAGGACGAAGAGCTCGACCACTTCGCCGAACAGCTCGACGTGATCATCGGCGCGGTCGCCCGCGTTTCCGATGTCGCCACCGAGGACGTCCCCCCGACCTCCCACCCGCTGCCGCTGACCAACGTCATGCGGCCGGACGAGGTCCGCCCGTCGCTGACCCCGCAGGAGGCGCTGTCCGGCGCCCCGGCCCAGGAGCAGCAGCGTTTCAAGGTTCCGCAGATTCTGGGGGAGGAGTGACCACCGTGTCGGGTACCACCGATCTGACCAGGCTCACGGCGGCCGAGACCGCCGCCAGGATCGCCGCCGGCGAGGTGACCGCGGTCCAGGTGACCGAGGCGCACCTCGACCGGATCGCCGCCGTCGACGAGAAGGTGCACGCCTTCCTGCACGTCGACCGCGAGGGCGCGCTCGCGCAGGCCCGCGCCGTGGACGACAAGCGCGCCCGCGGCGAGGAGCTGGGCCCCCTCGCGGGCGTCCCGCTGGCGCTGAAGGACATCTTCACCACCAAGGGCGTGCCGACCACCGTCGGTTCCAAGATCCTTGAGGGCTGGATCCCGCCGTACGACGCGACGCTGACCCAGCGACTGAAGGCCGCCGACGTGGTCATCCTCGGCAAGACCAACATGGACGAGTTCGCCATGGGCTCCTCCACCGAGAACAGCGCGTACGGGCCGACCGGCAACCCGTGGGACCTGACCCGCATTCCGGGTGGCTCCGGCGGCGGCTCGTCGGCCGCGCTCGCCTCGTACCAGGCCCCGCTGGCGATCGGCACGGACACCGGCGGCTCGATCCGCCAGCCCGCCGCCGTGACCGGCACGGTGGGCGTCAAGCCGACCTACGGCGCCGTCTCGCGGTACGGCATGGTCGCCTTCTCCTCCTCGCTCGACCAGGGCGGGCCCTGCGCGCGCACCGTCCTCGACGCGGCGCTGCTGCACGAGGCCATCGCCGGGCACGACCCGCTCGACTCCACCTCGATCGACGCGCCGGTGCCCTCGGTGGTGGCGGCGGCGCGCGAGGGCAACGTGGCGGGCCTGCGCGTCGGCGTCGTGAAGGAGTTCAGCGGCGAGGGCTACCAGGCCGGGGTGATGCAGCGGTTCAACGAGTCCGTCGAGCTGCTGCGCGAACTCGGGGCCGAGGTCGTCGAGGTCTCCTGCCCGTCCTTCGACCGGGCGCTGGCCGCGTACTACCTGATCGCGCCGTCCGAGTGCTCCTCCAACCTGGCCCGCTTCGACGCCATGCGCTACGGGCTGCGCGTCGGCGACGACGGCACCCGTTCGGCCGAGGACGTCACCGCGCTGACCCGCGAGGCGGGCTTCGGCGACGAGGTCAAGCGGCGGATCATGCTTGGCACGTACGCCCTGTCCTCCGGCTACTACGACGCGTACTACGGCTCCGCGCAGAAGGTCCGCACGCTCATCACGCGCGACTTCGAGCGGGCCTTCGCGTCGGTGGACGTGCTGGTCTCGCCGACCACGCCGACCACGGCCTTCCCGATCGGTGAGCGCGCGGACGACCCGCTGGCGATGTACCTTGCCGACCTGTGCACCATCCCCTCCAACCTGGCGGGGAACGCGGCGATGTCGCTGCCGTGCGGCCTGGCCCCCGAGGACGGGCTGCCGGTGGGTCTGCAGATCACCGCCCCCGCGATGGCTGACGACCGGCTGTACCGGGTAGGCGCGGCGGTCGAGGCGGCGTTCGTCGACCGCTGGGGCCACCACTTGCTGGAGGAGGCACCGGCCCTGTGAACGCCGTCTGTACGAGCGTCACGCGTACGGCCGCCGGAGCGCACCCGACGACGACATCCGCCCCGCTGCACCGTGCGGGTAAGGAAGCGAAGAGGAGCAGCCTGTGAGTGGCAAGCTTGAGAAGGCCAAGGGGTTCAAGAAGTCGAAGCCCGGCCTCTACCTTTCCATCGGCACCTCCCTGTTTGGCGTAGTGAGCGTCATCAAGCAGGGCAAGAAGGCCCGGCACGAGAACGACACGTTGCAACTCCTGGACGCCGCGGTGTCCGCCGCGGCCATCGCCACGGGTGTCGCGCTGCTCCTCCGTGAGCTCAAGCGGCTCGGCGACGACGACGTTCTGCTGGGCTGAGAGGGTTAGTTTTCCGTGACCGTCACTGAACTGGTGTCGTACGAGGACGCGCTGGCCACCTACGAGCCCGTCATGGGGCTTGAGGTGCACGTGGAACTCGGCACCAAGACCAAGATGTTCTGCGGGTGCTCGACCGCCCTGGGCGCCGAGCCGAACTCGCAGACCTGTCCCACCTGTCTCGGCATGCCCGGCTCGCTGCCGGTGGTCAACGCCGTCGGCGTCGAGTCCGCCGTCAAGATCGGCCTCGCGCTGCACTGCGAGATCGCCGAGTGGTGCCGCTTCGCCCGGAAGAACTACTTCTATCCGGACATGCCGAAGAACTTCCAGACCTCGCAGTACGACGAGCCGATCGCCTTCAACGGCTACCTGGACGTCCAACTGGAGGACGGGGAGGTCTTCCGCGTCGAGATCGAGCGCGCCCACATGGAGGAGGACACCGGCAAGTCCACCCACGTGGGGGGCGCCACCGGTCGCATCCACGGCGCCTCGCACTCCCTCCTGGACTACAACCGCGCCGGCATCCCGCTCATCGAGATCGTCACCAAGCCGATCGTCGGGGCGGGGGAGCGCGCGCCGGAGGTCGCCAAGGCGTACGTCGCCGAGCTGCGCGAGCTGATCAAGGCGCTCGGCGTCTCCGAGGCCCGCATGGAGATGGGCCAGATGCGCTGCGACGTCAACCTCTCGCTGCGCCCGAAGGGCGCCGAGAAGTTCGGCACGCGCTCGGAGACGAAGAACGTCAACTCGCTGCGCTCCGTCGAGCGGGCCGCGCGCTTCGAGATCCAGCGGCACGCGGCCGTGCTCGGCGCGGGCGGCACGATCCTCCAGGAGACCCGGCACTTCCACGAGGAGGACGGGTCCACCACCTCGGGCCGGATCAAGGAGGAGGCCGAGGACTACCGGTACTTCCCCGAGCCCGACCTGGTGCCGGTGGCGCCGTCCCGGGAGTGGGTCGAGGAGCTGCGCGCGGGGCTGCCGGAGCTGCCGCGGGTGCGGCGCAACCGGTTGCGCGAGGAGTGGGGCATCTCCGAGCACGAGATGCAGTCGGTCCTCAACGCGGGCGTCATCGACCTGATCACCGCCACCATCGAGGCGGGCGCCGACGCGGCGTCGGCCCGCAAGTGGTGGATGGGTGAGCTGGCCCGGCGCGCCAACGAGGAGGGCATCGACCCCACCGCGCTGCCCATCACCCCGGCCCAGGTCGCGCGGGTCGCGGCGCTGGTCGCCGAGGGGGCGCTCAACGACAAGCTGGCCCGCCAGGTCATCGAGGGCGTCCTCGCGGGCGAGGGCGACCCCGACGCGGTGGTGGACAAGCGCGGCCTGAAGGTCGTCTCGGACGAGGGCGCGCTCGGCACCGCCGTGGACGAGGCCATCGCCGGCAACCCGGCCATCGCGGACAAGATCCGTGGCGGCAAGGTGGCCGCCGCGGGCGCGCTGGTCGGCGCGGTCATGAAGGCCACGCGCGGCCAGGCCGACGCGGCCCGGGTGCGCGAGCTGATCCTGGAGCGGCTCGGCGTCACCGAGTAGCGAACCGGCGCGGCGCGGCCCCGGGCCGCGCGGCTTCCGGAGGTGACGACGGCGGCGGGTCCCCGGTGGGGGCCCGCCGCCGACGCGTGTGCGCGGCCGGGCCGGTGCGCGGCCGGGCCGGCGGGGCGGTCGGCGAGCGGGCGGCCGGGCGCTCCGTCCCGACGCCCGCCCGCTCGGGCTACCTCGTGCCGATCACGATCGCCAGCGGGCCGTTCTTCTCGGTCGGCTCGTCGGGCGCGCTGATCAGCTTCTGGCCCAGGTACAGGCGTCCACGCGCGTAGCGCACCTGCCCACCGGCCTCGAAGGACGCCTCGGTGTCCCGGCCGGCCGGGCCGCCGCGCAGCACCCGCGTCTTGGCGTGGGTGCGCGGATCGACGCGCCACACGGCGCCGCCGGCGCCGCCCAACGTCGTCTCCTGGTACGCGAGGACCGCGCCCTTCTCGTCCAGGCCCAGGACGCGCAGGTTGGCGTCCACGGAGCCGGGCGTGCGGCCGGCCTCCTCGCCGGTGGCCAGGTCGAGGGCGACGATCTCGTTCATCGTCGCCGCGTCCACGTTCTGCTCCGTGCCGAGGAAGACCGCGTCGCGCTCCTTGCTGACCGCCACTTCCGTGCAGCTCTCCACCACCGATGGCTGGCAGTCCAGGGTGTACGTGTCCTCACCCACCTCGATCGCGCCGCGTTTGGTGCCCCGGGCCGCGCTGTCGTCGACGGCCACCAGGTCGGTGACGCCGGTCGACCGCTTCTTCTCGTCCTCGACGGCGATGACGAGCGGGTCGGTCGAGACCACGTGCAGGTACTCGATGCCGGCCGGCAGCTCGTACGTCGACGTCGCCTTCCGCGTCTTCGGATCGACGCTTTGCACGTCGACGGCGGGGCTTGAGACGTCCCCGCAGTGCCGCACCGCGACGAGCCTGGCGCCGCCGCCGTAGCCGACGTCGCGGCACTCCGCGTCCTCCTCCGGCTTCCACAGCGCCGTGCCGTCCACCGACCAGGCCGCGCCGCCGTCGGAGCTGCCGGCCGCGATGGTGCCGCCGCCCATGGTCACCTCGTCGAACATCACCCGCGACCCGTACTCGTTGGCGACCTCGTGCTGCCAGCGCAGCTCGCCCTTGCGGAGGTCGAGCAGCCCGACCTGGGTGCACACCGGGTTGTCAGCGTCCGAGTCGCGAAACAACACCGGTGTGAGACCGTCCGCGCTGATATGCGGAGTTGTCCAGCAAATCTCGCCGCCGAGGGGTATTTCCCATTGCGCCGAACCGCCGTCGAGTGGATATCCGGTGACCTTCTCGACGCCCGCCTTCACGAAATTACGGTCGGTCGTCCACATGCCCTCCACGTTGATCGGGTCTTTTCCTATCTTCGGGGTCGGAATCTCGTGGAGAATGCGGGCCTCGGGCGGCTCCTTCTCGCCCGAACCGCCGGAAGAACCGCCGGACGAGTCGTCGCCCGAGGCGATGAGCCAGGCGCCACCGGCCAGCGCGAGCGCCACCACGATCACCGCGGCGACCACCGCCGGAGTACGCGCCGGGGTGCGGTTCCCGCGCCGGCGACGGTTGCCGCGCCCCGGAGGCGGGCCCGCTCCGGGCCCCGTCCCCGACCCCGTGGCAGGGTCGCTGCCAGGCGGAACGCCGGGGCCGGCCGGTCCGCCCGACCCGCCGGGTACCGGCTGGCCGAAGGCCGCGCCGCCACCGGGATAGGGCGGCGCGGTGCCGCCCGTGGCCACCGAAGGGCCGCCACCTGGCGGCGGGGGCGGGTAGCCGTAGCCGCCCGGGGGCGGCTGGTTCGGCGGCGGGCCCGGAGGCCGGGGAGGGGGCTGGGTCATGGAAATCCCTCATCGCGGACGCCGGTGAACCGTTCACCTTCCCCCGCGCCCCGGGGCTGATATCCCCCGGAAAAGAAGCGAATCGGAAACGGCGCCCGTTATTCATTGATCAACTGGCAGTGCGATTGCGGGAGTTATTTCTACCACCCGATACGGAAGCGGCTTCGGCGACCCGCGACGGTCGCCACGCGGGAAGCGACGGGGCGCGCCCGGGGTTGACCTTGACGCTAACGACAACCTTTTAGCGTCCACGCATGGTGAAGGAGATGGAGATGCGCATCGGGGAACTGGCTCAGCGGACCGGAGTCACTCCCCGCGCGCTGCGCTACTACGAACAACAGGGCCTGCTCGCCCCCGAGCGGGCCGCCAACGGGTACCGCGAGTACGGCGCGCTGGACGGCGTGCGCGCCGCGAACATCCGGGAGTTGCTGAGCGCCGGGCTGACCGTCGAGGACGTCCGGCCGGCCCTGGAACAGGGCTGCCTCGACGTGCCTCTGCGGGAGCGCGCCGGGTGCGCCGCCGAGTTGCGTACGGCCACCGACCGGCTCGCGGCCCTGGACGAGCGCATCGCGGCCCTGCACGGCCTGCGCAACCGGCTGGCCCACCACATCGACGAGGTCCGCTCGGCCGCCGAGCCGCCCCGGTCGACCGCGCTGGCCGCCCGCTCCGTGCGGGTCGGACGGGCCGCGCCGGTGCCCGAGGGGCGGCCCTGATGGTCGACACCACGGCGCGGGCCGGCCAGACCTCCACCGGCGCGCCGATCAGCCGCGTCCTCCCGCTGGCGCTGGCCACCTTCGCGGCCGGCACCGACGACATGGTCATCGCCGGCGTACTCCCGGACATCGCCGCCGACCTGCACGTCAGTGAGGCCAACGCGGGACAGCTCGTCACCGCGTTCGCCCTCACCTACGGCATCGGCACGCCCCTTGTCGCCGTGCTCACCGCGCGGTTCCCGCGGCGCGGCGTGCTCCTCGGCGGGCTCGGCGCGTTCGTCGCGCTCAACCTGCTGGCCTCGCTGGCGCCCTCGTACGGGGCGCTGTTGGCGCTGCGCGTGCTCGCCGCCGTGGCCGCCGCCGCCATCACGCCCGCGGCCCTGGCCATGGCCGCGACCATGGCCCCCGACCACCGGCGCGGCAGGTACCTCGGCCTGGTCATCGGCGGCCTCACCGTCTCGCTGGTGGCGGGCGTGCCGCTGGGCACCTGGATCGGCGGCGGCCACGGCTGGCGGGCGACGATGCTCTTCGTCGCGGGGCTCGGCGCGCTCGCCTGGTGCGGGGCGCTGGCCGTGCCCCGCACGCTCGCGGACGGGGCCGACACGGGGCCGGGCGGCGGGGCGACGGGGGCCGGGGCCGAGCGGGGAGCGGGGTTGCGCGGGCGGCTGGCCCCGCTGCGGCAGCGGCCCGTGCTCGGAGTGCTGCTCATGATCGTGGTCGCTGCCTCCGGCGGCATGATGCAGATGACCTACGTCTTCCCGGTGCTCCGTGCCGCCGGGCACGGCATCGGCCACGACGACGTCGCCCTCACCATCACGCTGATGGGGTGTGCCGGCGCCGTCGCCGCCTGGCTCGGCGGGCGCGGGGCCGACCAGTGGGGCCCGCGCCCGACGGTGGTGGCCGCCGAACTCGGGCACGGAGCCGCGCTGTTGGCCGTCGCCGCCCTGGCCTGGGCCGGCGACATGCCGTACGCCGCGATCGCCTCGGCCATGATGCTGGTCGCCCTCTTCGCGTGGTCGCTGACCCCACCGCTCCAGATGCTGCTGCTCACCCTGGCGCCGGGGGCCGGCATGGAGGTGCTGGCGTTGCAGACCAGCGCCCTGTTCCTCGGGGCGTCTCTGGGTGGCGTGCTCGGCGGGCTGTTGTTGGCACACGGGTCCGCGGCGGCGATACCGCTCGCGGGTGGCCTGTTGCAGTTCGCCGGCCTCGCGTTGTTGCCACGGCGACGGGGCGCTTGACGTAGCGACGGGGGTGCCGACGAGGCGACGGGGCGGCCGGCGGGGCGACGACGGGGCGCCCGGCCGAGCGCCGCACGGGGCGGGCGCTGGCTGCCCCGTCCGCTCCGTGCCCCGTGCTCCGTGCCCCGTGCCCCGTCGGGACGGTGCCGGTGCGGCCCCGTGCCCTGTCAGTCGGCCGCGCGCCCGCTGAAGAGGACGTCGTGTTCCCACTCCGCGCGCGGCTGGGCGTGCAGGCGCCAGTAGTGCTCGGCGATGGCGTCCGGATCGAAGGCCGTGCCCGGCGCGACCGGGCCGTCCACGGTGATCGCCGCCACGTGCACGCCGGCCGGCCCGTACTCCTGGTCGAGCAGTGAGACCAACGCGCGGACGCCGGCCTTGCCGAGGGAGAGGCTGACGTACCGGGGCACCGGCCGCGGCATGCCGCTCGTGACGAGGAATGTGCCGCTGCCGCGCCGCGCCATCGCCGGCGCCACGTGTGCGGCGGCGGTGTGCGCGCCCACCACGTTGACCGCCCAGGCGTCGAGGTGGCCTCGCGCGCTGAGTTCGCCGACGCGGTCGGGGCGGACGATCGCCGCGTTGTAGACCACGACGTCGGGCGGTCCGAACCGGTCGGCGGCCGCGTCGAGCGCGGCCCGCAACGCCGCCTCGTCGGTGACGTCCGCGGTCAACGCGGCCACCCGCGCGCCGGGCTCCGTTCCCGTTCCCGCCTCGGAGTCCGTATCGGGCGAGCCGCCGGTGGTTCCGAGCGCCCGCGCCACCTCGTCCACCGTCCGCCGGGTCCGCGCGATGAGCGCGACCGGCATCCCCGCCCGCGCGAACCGCCGCGCCACGGCCTGACCAATCCCCGGCCCCGCCCCGATGACGACCGCTCCGGACATGCCTCGACTCCCTTCCTCAAGATCACGTACGGCCCGAGGCTAGGGGTTGCCATGGATGTGAAGGTCAAGCGGCTGCGCCGGGCCGGGAGTGGTGCGTACGCGGGGCTGCGGGGAGGGGGCGGGGACGGCGGTACGGGGCACGGGGCGCGGGGCCGCAGGGTTCGCCAGTGCGGAGCCGCTGAGCACGGGGGCACGGAGCGCGGAGCACGGGGCGGCGATCCTCTTCGGGGGCACGGGGCACGGGGCACGGGGCACGGAGCCCCACGTACGGAGCACGGGGCGCAGGGCCCCGGGGGGCGCTCCACCCGTCGCCTCCGTACCCCGCCGCCGGTGCCGACAGCGTCACCCACCGCCAGGCCCGAACGCTGACGGGCCCGCCCGCCGACGGGACGTCAGCCGCACGGCCGCGCGGGATTGGCGCCGGGCCTCGTTCATCAATGCGCCACTTTGGTACCTATCGTGTGCCATGCGGCTGCAGTACGGTCCCCACCACACGTAACCAATGGTGTGCGACCGAACCATTAGCTGCCGACCGGGAGGAAAGAGCGTGGCATCGGAGATATCTCGCAGGCGGGCACTGGCACTTGGGACGGGCGGGGCGGGGCTCGTCGCGGCGGGTTCGCTGCTGCCGCCCTCGCTCCAGCAGGCCCTGGCCGACCAGGCGTCCGAGCGAGGCCACGAGCGGCACCACGGCGGGGGGTTGCGCGACATCCGGCACGTCGTGGTGCTGATGCAGGAGAACCGATCCTTCGACCACTACTTCGGCATGCTGCGCGGCGTACGCGGCTTCGGTGACCGCAACGCCATCGAACTGCCCCGTGGCGGAAGCGTCTTCGAGCAGCCCGGTGCGCTCGGGGTCGGCACCGTGCTGCCGTTCGGTGTCCGCGCCGCCGCGGCGGCGCAGCAGAAGGAGCTCCAGTACATCGGGGATCTCGACCACAGTTGGCAGGGCGGCGCGAAGGCGTGGCGGGACGGCTGGATGGACGGCTGGGTCACCGCGAAGACCGCCGCGACGATGGCGTACTACGATCGGTCCGACATCCCGCTGCACTACGAGCTGGCCGACACGTTCACCGTCTGCGACGCGTACCACTCCTCCATCCACTCCTCGACCAGCCCCAACCGCAACCATCTCGTGAGCGGCTGGACGGGCTTCGAGCCGGGCGGGGCGCGCGCGGTGGGCAACGACGCGTACTCCGAGGACAAGCACCCCGGCTACGCCTGGCCCACCTACGCCGAGCGGCTGGAGAAGGCCGGCCACTCCTGGCAGGTCTACCAGGAGTGGGACAACTTCACCGACAACAACCTGGAGTTCTACGCGAGCTTCAAGGCCGTCGCGCGCAAGGCGCTGGCCAAGGTCGAGGGCGTGCGGAACATGACCGCCTTCTACGACAAGCTCGCCGCCGCCGACGCGGCCGGCCGCAAGCAGCTCACCGAACTCCTCGAAGAGGGCGTGCGCGGCCTGAGCGCGGCCGAGCGCAGCCTGTTCGAGCGCGCGCTGCGGCGCGGCGAGCCGGGCACGACGGCCACCGCGTTCGCCGCCGACGTCGCCGCCGGGACCCTGCCGAAGGTGTCCTACATCGTGCCGTCCGCCGCCGACTCCGAGCACCCGGGAGCCTCGTCCCCGGTCGCCAGCGCCACCATCGTCTACAAGGTGCTCGACGCGCTCGGCAGGAACCCCGACGTGTGGCGGCACACCGCGCTCTTCCTCACCTACGACGAGAACGACGGCTTCTACGACCACGTGCCGCCGCCGGTGCCGCCGGCGGGCACGGACGGCGAGTTCTGGCAGGGCAAGCCGACCGGCCTCGGTATCCGGGTGCCGATGCTGGTGATATCGCCGTGGACGGTGGGCGGCTACGCCTGCTCGGAGGTGTTCGACCACACCTCCATCGTCCGCTTCATGGAGCGCTGGCTCGGCGTCCGCGAGCCCAACATCGGCGCGTGGCGCCGCACCGTCTGCGGCGACCTCACGTCGGCGTTCGACTTCTCGCGCCGCCGCCGGCTGCCCGAGGTGGAGCGGCCGGGCGCCATTCCGCCCTTCGACGGGCGCTGGCGGCCCAAGCCGCCGGCCGACCAGCGGCTGCCGAAGCAGGAGCCGGGCACCCGGCCGGCCCGCCCGCTGCCGTACGGGCCGGACGCGGATGGTCGCCTGGACGCGGACGCGGCCGTCTTCCGGCTCACGCTGCGCAACACCGGTCGCTCCAGCGCGCACCTGGCGCTGTACCCGTACGCCGACGAGTACGCCACGCCCCAGCACCGTGACGTGCCCGGCGCCGGACGCCACCCGCACGGTGCCACGGTGCACGGGGCGACGGGGCACGGGACGACGGCGCACGAGGTTACGGAGCAAGAGGCGCTGGCCGCCGGGCACGGTCGGGGGCGGGGCCGGCACGAGCGGGGCGAGGCGTGGAACGTGCCGGTGAAGAACGGCGCGTACCGCTTCACCCTCACCGGGCCCGGCGGCTTCCGCCGCGAGTTCGCCGGCACCGCCCGTGGCGCCGCCGCGCGGGCCGCGGTCCGCAGCCGGATCGACGAGCGCCGTCGCGAACTGCACCTGTCCCTGGAGAACGCCGGCGACGCCCCGCTGACCTTCACCCTCAAGCCGCTGGCCTACTCCGACGCCGCGCCGCGCACCATCACCCTCGCCCCGGGCCGCACGCGGACCCTGCCGTTCCCGACGGGCGGCGCGCACGGCTGGTACGACCTGGCGCTCACCGTCGCGGAGGACGAGACCTTCCGCCGTCGTCTGATGGGTCACATCGAGAACGGGGCGGAGTCCGTGACGGGCTGAAGCCGGACCGCGCCTCGCCCATTGCGGCAACCACCACGGCGAAAACGCCAGAGATCCTTCCAAGGCCGCGGTTAACGGTCACCGTGGCCCAGTTGTGGGGTAACCCACAAAGCGGTCAAAGGATCTCCGCGGGCTGTCAGAGTGCTGCGCGGGGCCCGTCGCTCCTTCGTCGGCAGGCGGCGGGCCCCGTGCCCACCCGTTCCCCGCGCACGCTGCCCAGCCCCGGCACCCGCCGGTGGTGAGCGGCGCACAATCCGGAAGCGACCCTGCACTCCATGGCCGCACTCGCCCGGTGGTGCCTCAGGCGCCGCCTCGTCGTCATCGTGCTGTGGCTGGCCGTCCTCGCGGGCGCCGCCTCGGCCGCCGCCGTGGCGGGTTCCGCGTACTCCAACGACTACGACGTGCCGGGCACCGAGTCGGCGAAGGCCGCCTCGCTGGCGGCCAAGGCGTTCCCGGACCAGGCGGGCGACGGCGACCGTGTGGTCTGGCACACGGACGCGGGGCGCGAACCCGTCCGCTCCGCCACCGTCGAGGCCCGGATGACCGGCGTCCTCGACCGGATCGCCGACCTGCCCGGAGTGGCCGCCGTCGGCAGCCCCTACGCGGGGCCCGACGGGGCGCGCCAGATCAGCCCCGACGGGCACACCGCGTACGCGACCGTCACCTTCGAGCGGCCCGCCGACGACCTGCCGGCGAGCCAGCCGCGCGCCGTGGTGGACGCCGCGAAGGCCGCCGCGGGCGACGGGCTCCAGGTCGAGGCCGGGGGCAGCGCCATCGCGCTCACCGAGAAGCCCGACACGCACCTCAGCGAGTTGATCGGCATCGCCGTCGCCGCGGTGGTGCTCTTCGTCGCCTTCGGCTCGCTCGCCGCCAGCCTGCTGCCGATCATCACGGCCGTGGTGGCCGTGGGCACCGCCACGCTGGGCATCACCCTGCTCGGCCACGTCATGACCGTCGCCGACTTCGCGCCGATGCTGGGCATGCTCATCGGCCTCGGCGTGGGCATCGACTACGCGCTGTTCATCGTCACCCGGCACCGCCAGGGACTCAGGGCCGGACTGCCGGTGCCCGAGGCCGCCGAGCGCGCCGTGGCCACCACCGGGCGCGCCGTGGTCTTTGCCGGCGGCACCGTCTGCGTCGCCCTGCTCGGCATGCTCATCCTGCGACTGAGCTTCCTGAACGGCGTGGCCATCGCCGCCTCGCTCACCGTCGTGCTGACCGTCGCCGCCTCCGTCACGCTGCTGCCCGCGCTGCTCGGGACCATCGGGCCGCGGGCGCTCAGCCGCCGCGAACGACGCCGGCTCGCCGCGGGCGCCCGCCCGTCCGAGGCGCCCACGGGGCTCGCCGCCCGCTGGTCCGCCTTCGTCGAGCGCCACCCCCGGCTGCTCGGCGGCCTCGCCGCGGCCGTCATGCTCGTCCTGGCCCTGCCGACCCTCTCGCTCCACCTGGGCACCTCCGACCAGGGCAACAACCCCGTCGGGTCGACCACGCGCCAGGCGTACGACCTCCTCGCCGGCGACGGTGCGAACGGCACTGGCGCGAACGGCGACGGCGCGAACGGTGCTGGCACCACTGACGGCGGCCCGGACGGGGCCGCCGGGGGAGCGGCGGTCCCGAGCGGCTTCGGGCCCGGGGTAAACGGGCCCCTGACGCTGGTCGCCCATCTCGACGGGGCCGCCGACCGCGTCGCCCTGAGTCGCCTGGAGGACGCCCTCCGGGACACCGAGGGCGTCGCCTCCGTCCAGGGCCCGGCTGCCACCGACGCGTCCGCCCCCAGCAGCGGCGACACGAGCGTGATCACCGTCATCCCGGAGACCGCCCCGCAGTCCGAGCGGACCAGCGAACTGGTCGACCGGCTCCGCACCGAGGTGATCCCGGCCGCCGAACGCGGCACCTCGCTGGAGGTGTACGTGGGCGGCCTCACCGCCAGCTACGACGACTTCGCCGAGGTCATTGTCGGCAAGCTGCCGCTGTTCGTGGGCGTCGTGGTCGGCCTCGGCTGCCTGCTCCTGCTGCTGGCCTTCCGTAGCGTCGGCATCCCCGTCAAGGCGGCGATCATGAACATCGCCGCCGTCGCCTCCTCCTTCGGCGTCATCGTCGCCGTCTTCCAGTGGGGCTGGGGCAGCGAGTTCCTGGGCCTGGGCAGGGCGGGACCGATCGAACCCTTCCTGCCCGTAATCATGATCTCCGTGCTGTTCGGCCTGTCGATGGACTACCAGGTGTTCCTGGTCAGCCGGATGTACGAGGAGTGGCGAGTAACCGGCGACAACTGCCGCGCCGTGCGCGTCGGACTGGCCGAAACCAGCCGGGTCATCAACTCCGCCGCCGTGATCATGATCGCTGTCTTCGCCGCCTTCGTCCTCAGCGGTGACCGCATCATCGCCATGTTCGGCATCGGCCTTGCCGTCGCCGTCGCCCTGGACGCCTTCGTGCTCCGTACGCTCCTGGTCCCGGCCCTGATGCACCTGCTGGGCGGCGCCAACTGGTGGCTCCCCGGCTGGCTCGACCGCTGGCTGCCCCGGTTCAGCATCGAGCCGCCGGAGCGCGTGGCCGCGCCGAGGCGCGTGGAAGCGCCGGCGCGGCGCGCGGAGGCACCGGAGCACGCGGGCGCGCCGTAGGACGCGAAGGCGCCGGGGCGGCGGGGCGGCGTGCGGCGGCGTCGGATGGTGCTCGTAGACGGGTGTGACGGGTGCGACCGGCATGGTCGGTGTGCGGGGTACGCAGGCGGGCGACGGAGCGCACGACGGGGCACGGGGGCGTCGATCGACGGCCGCCGTCCGGCCTAGGGTTGGCCCGTGCAGAGCCCCATGGACGACAGCGCACGCCTGGGCCGCCAGGCCCAGGCCCTCAAGGACACCGCGGCGCGGCCCACACCGACCAACGTCGTGGGTCTGTCCCCGACGTTCACCGACCCGCTGTGGCGGATACCGGTCAGCCTGCGTCCCGTGGAAGTGGCCCTGCTGCGCACCGCGCCGCTACGGCGCCTGCACTTCGTCGCCCACGGCGGAGCCTCGACGCTCAGCACCCTGCAGTCGTACTCCCGGTTGGAACACAGCCTCGGAGTCCTCGCGCTGGTCGCGCACTTCCGCCCGGACGACGCGCCGCTCCGGGTCGCCGCGCTCGTGCACGACATCGGACACCTGCCGCTGAGTCACACCTTCGAGGGCATCCACGACCTCGACCATCACGCGATCGGCTTGCGGTTGCTACGGGCAGACCCGGTCCGCTCCGTACTGGCCCGCCACGGGGTGTGCGCCGACGCGGTCGCCGCCGCCCTCGCCGGAGAACCGCCGTCACCGCTCAGCAACCGCACCGGTCTGCTGCACCTCGACCATCTCGACTCGTACGTGCGCAGCGGTCGGGCCGCCGGGCGACTCAAGACCGACCCCGCCGTGATGCTGTGCCGGATCGACCTCCGGGACTCCGTGGTCTCCACCGACCGCGAGACCGCCGCCACCCTCGTCGACCTGATCACCGCGGAGGCGCGGCTGCACACCTCCTGGGACAACGTGGGCCCGACGTCCGTGGTCCGCCGCCTGGCCGGGCAACTACTCGACGGCACGCCCCTCAGCCCCGACGAACTGGCCCGGCTCACCGACCCGCAACTCTGGTCGGCGCTCGACGCCTGCCCCAGCACGCGGGCGGAGAGCACCATGGTCCGGTACGAGCCGCACCGGCTGAAGGTCAGGGCCGGGCACGCCCCCGACGAGCAGCGCGGCTGGAACTTCTCGCTCCGCAAGATCTACCGCGCCGCTCCGCTGGTGGCCGGCCAGCGAATCGAGGCGTCGGCACCCGAACTGGCCGCGGAGCTGGCCGCCCTGGGCACGCTCCCCACCACGTTCCGCGTCTGGTGGAGCTGAGCGAACGCCGGCCCGTCGGCCCGTAACCGATCGTCCGGCCCCCGCGCGGTCGCCCAGCGTGCCACCGGAGCGCCCCACCGCGCCCCGCCTCCCACGCGGCGCTCCGTGTGCCCCGTGCCCCGCGCCCCGTGCTCCGTTGCTCCGTGCCTCATGCCTCATGCCCCGTGCCCCGCACGAGGGGTACCGCTCAGCGCTCCGTGTGCCCCGTGCCCCCGGCCCCGGCTGAGCCACATCCCTAAGGCACCGCGCTAAGGCACCTCACCGTGCGCCCGGGCCCCGTCAACCCTGTGTGGACGGCAGACCTAAGGCCTCTGGGCAGGCGGAAATCAGGCACTCGCCCGATGTGGCCGACCCCTCTGAGTCGCGAAAGTGGAGGCACAACGAAGGCAGGCCGGAGCAGGAGTCCACGAAGCCCCTACCGCCCCTGCCGGACCACCACCCACCAGGGAGAGCCCGATGTTCCACTACGAACTGCACCAGCTCCGCCAGCGCGACCTGGTCCGCGAGGCCAGCAGCGACCGCCGTGCCCGCGAGGCCACCGGCCGCCTCGTCGCCCGCCGTTCTGCCGGCGACGAAGCGGAGGGGCGGGTGAGGCCGCCCAGAGGCCGCCGCGCGGTCCCACCGCGCCGCGCCACCGCCTGACGGGGCTCACTCTGACCCGACGCTCGCCCCGTCGCCCCGTACGGAGCCACCTCACCCCACGGCTCTGTACGGGGCACTCCCTTTCCCCGGCCGGTGCTCCGCGCTCCGTGCCCCGTGCCTCGTGCTCCGTGCTCCGTGCCCCGCACGAGAGGTACCGCCCCGTGCCCCGCGCGAAGAGTTGCCGCCCCGTGCTCCGTGCCCCGCGCCCCGTGCCCCGTGCCCCGTGCGAGGGCCGGCGCCCCGCGCCCCGTCACCCCGCCGTACGCCGCGAGGACGGCGCCCCGCGCCCCGTTCGCCCCGCACCGTCACCGGAGTTCTGGCCATGACCACCACCGCGCCCGTTCCCGCGTCCCCCGACATCAGTGGTTCCCCGCCCCGTTCCGGCACCGTCGCGTTCGGCGGGGCCGAGGGCGCGTCGCACGTCGGCGAGGGATTTCACGCTGCGTTGTCGGATGCCTGTGCGATGCTCGGCTCTGTGAGTACCACGTCCGTCAGCCCGGTCTTCGTCGGCCGTACCGAAGAGCTGGGCGCGCTCTCCGACGCGCTCGGCCGCGCCGCCGTGCAGCAGCCCCAGGCGTTGCTGCTCGGGGGTGAGGCCGGAGTGGGCAAGACGCGGCTGGCCGAGGAGTTCCTGGTCGCGGCGCGCGCGGCCGGCGCCGTCACGGCGCTGGGCGGGTGCGTGGAGATCGGCGTGGACGGCCTGCCGTTCGCGCCGATCTCCACCGTGCTGCGCGCGCTGCGCCGGCAGTTGGGGGAGGAGCTGGACCGCGCCGCCGCGGGCCAGGAGGGCGAGCTGGCCCGGCTGCTGCCCGAACTGGGGGAGACCGCGCCCGAGTCGCGGGACGAGGACGGCCGGGCCCGGTTGTTCGAGCTGACGGCGCGACTCCTGGAGCGGCTCGCCACCGAGCGCACGCTGGTGATCGTCGTCGAGGACCTGCACTGGGCGGACCGTTCCACCCGCGAGCTGCTCGGCTACCTCTTCCGCTCCGTGCAGCGCGCGCGACTGGTCATCCTCGCCACGTACCGCTCCGACGACATCCACCGCCGCCATCCGCTGCGCCCCTTCATCGCCGAGATCGACCGCATGCGCACCGTGCGCCGCATCGAGCTGGCGCGCTTCAACCGCGCCGAGGTGCACGCGCAGATAGCGGGCATCTACGGCACCGAGCCCGACCGGCAGTTGGTGGACCGGGTCTTCGAGCGGACCGACGGCAACGCCTTCTTCGTCGAGGAGATCGCCCACAGCATCACCGACGGGGCCCAGTGCGGGCTCAGCGAGTCGCTGCGCGACCTGCTGCTGGTGCGGGTCGAAGCGCTGCCCGACGACGCCGAACGGGTGGTGCGGATCGTGGCGGAGGGCGGTTCGCGCGTGGAGCACGCGCTGCTCGCGGCCGTCGCCAGGCTCGGCGAGGACGAGCTGATCGAGGCGCTGCGCGCCGCCGTCGGCTCCAACATCCTGCTCCCGACGGACGACGACAACGGCTACCGCTTCCGGCACGCCCTGGTCCGCGAGGCCGTCACCGACGACCTGCTGCCGAGCGAGCGCGCCCGGCTCAACCGGCAGTACGCGACGGCCCTGGAGGCCGACCCCGGGCTCGTGCGGGAGGACGAGTACGAGGCGCGGCTGGCCAGCTACTGGTACTACGCGCACGACCCGGCCAAGGCGCTCCCCGCCGTGCTCGCCGCCTCCGTCAAGGCCCGCCGCCGGCACGCCTACGCCGAGCAACTGGGCCTCCTCGAGCGGGCCATGGAGCTGTGGGAGGACGTGCCGTCGGAGGTCAGGACGGCGCAGCGACCGATGGACGAGGCGGGCGCCTATCCCGCCTGCGCCGTGCACGAGGAGGGCGCGCTGCGCCACCTGGACCTGCTGGCGGAGGTGGTGGTGGCCGCCCACCTGTCCGGGCAGCGCGAGCGGGCGCTGGCCATCACCAAGCGCGCGCTGCGCACGGTGGACGAGACGCGGGACCCGCTGCGGGCCGCGTGGTTCTGGACCCAGCGCTCCAAGATCATGGAGGGGCTGGCGCGGGGCAACGGCTGGGCCGAGCTGAGCCGGGCCCAGGAACTGGTGCGCGGCCTGCCGCCGTCGGTGGTGCACGCGGACGTGCTCGCCGCGGCGGCCGGCTGGCTCGCGGTGCACGAGCCGGGGCCCGACAGCTACACCGCCGCGGAGCGCGCCGTGGAGTTGGCCCGGCTCGTCGGCGCCGACGAGTTGGAACTGCACGCGCGGGTGACGCGCGGCAACCTCATGATCGACTCCGGTGACGTGGACGGCGGCCTGGCCGAGATGGCCGACGCCGCGGCCCGCGCCGTCGACGGCGGGTGCATCAGCGTGATAGCCCGCTGCCACGTCAACCTCTCGTCGGCCCTGGAGGGCGTCGGCCGGTCGGCCGAGGCGGTCGAGGTCGCGCGCGAGGGCGTGCGGACGGCGCAGCGTTTCGGGCTCGTGGACACCAAGGGCTGGACGTACGGGAACATGGCCGAGTCGCTGATCTCGCTGGGCCGTTGGGACGAGGCGCTGGAGGCCACGCGGAAGACGGAGCGGTTCGGCCAGGGCAGCAAGCCGCGCGGCGCGGCCGCGAGCCGGCGCGTACAGCTCGCGCTCGCGCGCGGTGAGTGGGACGTGGCCCAGGAGCAGCACCTCGCCGCCCGCGAGTTCTACGGCACCCACGACCCGCAGCCGCAGTACACCATCACGCTGGCCCGACACGCCCTGACGCTGGCCGCGCTCCGTGGCGACATCCTCCGGGCCCGCGCCCTCCTGGCCGAGGCGCTGGACTTCGGCATTCCGGTCGGAACCCAGCGGTACGCCTGGCAGTTGCTGCTCGCCGCCGCCACCGCGGAGGCCGAGGCGCGCGGCCTGCCCGCCGCGGAAGCCGGCCGGGCCGAGGCGCTGGACCGCGTCCGCTCGGCCGCGAAGCGGCTCGCCCAGCCCGTACCGATCTGGCGCGCGTACGGCCTGCTGGTGGCGGCCGAACTGCTGCGCGCCGAGGGTCGCGACACGCCCGCGCACTGGAGCGAGGCCGCCGCCGCCCTGGCCCCGCTGGACCGCCCGTACGAGCTGGCCCAGGTCCGCTACCGCTGGGCTGCGGCCCGCCTGGCCGCGGGCGACGCCCCACCGGCGACCGCCGCGCACTCCGTGGCGGCGGTGCCGAGACCGGCCTCGGCGACCCCCGCCGTCACCGCCCCCGGCGCGCGTCACGCCGCCGAACCCGCCACCGTCGGCCCCGCGCGCGAGCACGCCGCGTCCCTGCTGGCACGGGCGTACGAGACGGCGGAGCGACTGGCGGCCGAGCCGTTGCGCGAGGCGATCACCCTGCTGGCGGCGCGCGCCCGGCTCCCGCTGCCGTCCACGGGCGCCGGCCGGCCCCGCCCCGTCGGCGCGCCGACCGGCGCCGGTACCCGACGGGCGGTCACCGCGGGCGGCCCGAAGCCCGAGCCGGCCGACGGGGACCACCCCGTGCACGGCGCCCCGGAGCCCGCCGCGCGCCCGGACGCGGCCCCGGCCGTCGGCGCCCGCGCCGAAGACCCGGCCGACGCCTTCCGGCTGACCCGGCGCGAGCGCGACGTGTTGCGTCTGGTGGCCGTCGGCCGGAGCAACCGGCAGATAGCCGAGGAGTTGTTCATCTCCCCGAAGACGGCCAGCGTCCACGTCTCCAACATCCTGTCCAAGCTGGAGGTATCGGGTCGTGGCGAGGCCGCGGCCATGGCCCACCGGCTGCGGCTGGTGACCCCGGCGGAAACGGCGTAGCCGCCTCTCGTACCGACCGCGTACGGGCCGCGCCGGGGCCGGCCGGGCGCACCGTGGCCCGGTGGGGTACGTCAGTCAGCTCACCTTCAGCCGGAGGACGCGGTCGTCCTGCCCCTTCGGGTCGCCCCGCCCGTCCGTGTTGCTCGTGGTCAGCAACAGGGTGCCGTCGTCCGAAGCCTGAACGGTGCGCAGCCGCCCGTACTTCCCGACGAAGAACTCCTGCGGCTTCGCCACCGGTCGGGTGCCGTCCAGCGGAACGCGCCACAGGCGCTCGCCGCCGAGCGCCGCCATCCACACGGAGCCGTCCACGATGGCGATGCCGCTGGGCGACGCCTCGCTGGTCTTCCACTGCTCCACCGGGTCCACGAACCCCTGCTCCGCGGCCTCGCCGTCCTTGCCCCTGCCCTCGACCTCGGGCCAGCCGTAGTTGCCGTCCGGCTTGATCAGGTTGAGCTCGTCCCAGGTGTCCTGGCCGAACTCCGCGGCCCACAGCCGCTTCTGCTTGTCCCAGGCCAGCCCCTGCACGTTGCGGTGACCGTACGAGTAGACGACCGAGTCGGGGGACGGGTTGTCCTCCGCCGGCTCCCCGTCGGGCGTCATCCGCAGGATCTTGCCGCCGAGCGAGTCCTTGTCCTGGGCCAGCCCGCGGTCCCCGCTCTCACCCGTGCCCACGTACAGCATCTTGTCCGGACCGAACGCGATCCGCCCGCCGTTGTGGATGGTGCCCTTGGGGATGCCCTTGAGGATGGTGTCGGGCGCGCCCAACTGCTGTCCCGCGGGGCGCCTCTCGTCGTAGATCATGCGCGCGACACGGTTGTCCGACTCGGTCGTGAAGTACGCGTACAGCATGCGGTCCGCACCGAAGGTGGGCGACACGGCGATCCCGAGCAGCCCGCCCTCCCCACCCGGCGAGGCGCCGGGCACCGAGCCCAGCTCGGTCCGCTTGCCGTCCTCGCCCCCGATCCGCACCACCTTGCCCTCGTCGCGCAGGGCCACCAGCAGATCGCCGTCGGGCAACTCGACGAGGCCCCACGGCGCACTCAACTTCTGCGCCACGGTGGCCACCACCTTCGCGGTGCCCTTCTCGGGCGGCGCGGAGCGCGACGGACTCGCCGACGGCCCGTCACCGCCCTTCTTGGCCGACGGCGACGGGGTCCCCGGAGTCCGCCCCAGGATCGGACCGTCACCACCGTCGTCCGAGCAACCGGACACGAACAGCAGCGTGGCCGCGGCGAATGCGGCGGTGACACCGGTACGTCGCACGATGGTTTCCTCCCACTGAGCACGAGCAACTGGCCCGGGCGGCCCTGGCCCAGACGGCGAGTGAGGTCGGGGCGCGACCCTGGTTCCTTATACACCGTGCCCTGCTCATTCGCCGGCGCCGCACGGGCTGGCGGGATGCCGGAGGATCGCCCCGCGGCCTCGCCTAGGGTGCGTACGACGGCTCGCGGCGAAGCGGCTTCGGGGGCGCCGCGGTCGTCACGGGGCGGCTGCCACCCGCCGGTCGAGGCACTGGCATCGCGGCGCTGTTGATAGGGACGCATCAGTGCACCACAAGACTTCCGGCAAGGAGCGAGCCCCTCGATGCTGCGAGACCCCAGCCCGCCGACCAGTACCGAACCCTGGCTCTCCATCGCCGACCTCGACGGCTCAGTGCCTATCCAGGACTTCCTTCCCTCTCCCGGCACCACCTTCACCGCGTGGATGAGCGGGCGGCACATGCGGGACCCGGATGGACTCCTCCAACAGTTCTACGACGCCTTCAGGTTTCCAGACTATTTCGGTTGGAATTTCCCCGCACTCAGCGACTGTCTGAGCGATCTCGCCTGGCTCCCCGCAGACCATTTCGTGCTGGTCATCGAGGAGGCACAGGGGATTCTGAGCGAAGATGTCGCGGCACTCGCGGATTTCCTGGACATCCTGCTACGCACTGGAGAGCGATGGTCCACTGCCCAGCGCCCCGACGGCAGCACGCGCGCCAGGTTCCGCACTCTCCTCATATGCGATGAGCCTGCCGGGGCGCGTTTGCGGGACGCTGCGCTCGCGAAGCGTCGACAACAGAAGCCAGGAATGCCCGGCACCGAGTGAGGTGCTGCGAAGGCGGCGACCTCGCGTATGTCGTGGAGCGGGCTCGCGCCGTGAGCGTCGGCCTCATCGAAAAGGTCGTCTATTTAACCCGCGCCAACGCGGCAGAAACTACCGAGGCCACACCTCTGCGACCCCCTCCCCGCCGCCCCCCACGAGGTCTCAGTCCCACGACCCCCGCGCCGGCGGCAGCGCGGCGATCTCCGCGAGGTCCTGCTCGGTCAGGCGTAGCCGCGCCGCCTCCGCGTTCTCCGTGGCCCAACGTTCCTTCTTGGTGCCGGGGATCGGCACGATGTGCCGCCCCCGGGTGAGCAGCCACGCCAACGCCACCTGGGCGGCCGTGGCCCCGTGGCGTTCCGCCACGCGGCGCAGGCCCACGACGATCGGCTGGTTGGCGGCCATCATCTCGCCCGTGAAGCGCGGGTGGCGGGCGCGTACGTCCTCCGGCTCGAAGCCCTGGCCGGGCGTCAGCGTGCCGCTGAGGTAGCCGTTGCCCAGCGGCATCGCGGCGAGGACGCCGACGCCGCGCGAGGCGCACCACGGCACGAGCGTGTCCAGGGCCTCTGGCGACCACACCGACAGCTCGGCCTGTACACAGCTCACCGGGAACACCTGCTGCACCCGTTCGAGCTGGCGGATGGTCGCGTCGTGCATCCGCGCCGGGGCCATTGCCCCGGCGCGTGCTCCGGCGCGTCGTAGCTGACCGCGCGCTCCTACGGCGCACAGCCCGAGCGCCCGCACCTTGCCGGCCGCGACGAGTTCCGCCATGGCGCCCCAGGTCTCCTCGATGGGCACCTCGGGGTCGGCCCGGTGGAGCTGGTAGAGGTCGATCCGGTCCGTCTGGAGCCGGCGCAGCGAGGCGTCACAGGCCCGCTTGACGTAGCCGGGGCGCCCGTTGGCGACAACGTGTTGTTCCCCGACGAGCAGTCCGCACTTGGTCGAGACGAAGGCTTCGGCGCGCCGCTCCTTGAGTACCCGGCCGACGAGCAGCTCGTTGGTGAAGGGGCCGTACATGTCGGCGGTGTCCAGCAGGCTGACGCCGCGGTCGAGCGCGGCGTGCACGGTGCGCAACGAGCCCTCGCCGCTCTGCTGCGAGCTGGTGTACGCCCAGTTCATGGGCATGCACCCGAGCCCGATGGCGCCCACCGACAGCGCCCCCGCACCGATTGTCCTGCGCTCCACCTGCCCGCACCCCTCCCGTGCCGGACCCCAACGTAACGTCTGCGCGCCGGTGCCTTTCGCATAGCCTCCTGTCATGCCTGCATATGACAGTGAAACGGTGCGTCCCGTGGTGTGGCTGCCCCTCCCGGCCGAGGAGATCGACGACCTGCCGCAGGGCCTGGAGTACGCCTACTGGAACGCGGGGGACGAGTACCCGACGGACCCGGCCCGCTGCGTCTTCTACTGCGTCCCGTACATGAAGGGCGCGGAGCCCTCCGTACGGCCGCTGCCCCAGATGTCCCGGGTGCGGGTCGTGCAGACGCTCACCGCGGGTATCGACCACATGGAGTCAGGGTTGTCCTCGCTGCCGCCCGGCGCCCAGTTGTGCAACGCGCGCGGCGTCCACGACGCGAGCACCGCCGAACTCGCGCTGACGCTCACGTTGGCTGCGCTGCGTGACATCCCGGGGTTCGTACGGGCCCAGGACGCCGAGCGTTGGAGCACTGGATTCCGGCCAGCGCTCGCCGACCGTTCCGTGCTGATTGTCGGGTACGGCGCGATCGGCTCGGCGATCGAGGACCGGCTCACACCCTTCGAGTGTGCGCGGGTGACGCGCGTCGCGCGCTCCGCCCGCGAGTCCGAGCGCGGCCCCGTGCATCCACTCGCGGCGCTGCCCGAGCTGCTGCCCGACGCGGACGTGGTGATCTTGGCCCTGCCGCTTACCGAGGCGACTCGTTCCCTGGTCAGCACCGGTTTTCTGGATCGGATGAAGGACGGGGCGCTGCTGGTGAACGTCGCCCGCGGCGCCATCGTGGACACCAAGGCCCTGCTCGCTGAGCTGGAGACGGGCCGGCTGCGGGCCGCGCTCGACGTCACCGACCCGGAACCACTGCCGCCGGGCCACGCGTTGTGGCACGCTCCAGGGGTCCTCATCACTCCGCACGTGGGCGGCCCGTCGTCGGCCTTTCTGCCGCGTGCCCGGCGGCTTCTGCGGGATCAACTGCATCGGTTCGTAGCCGGAGAACCGCTGCACAACGTGGTCGTGACGGCTGGCTGAAACGCGGCCAAGCAGTACCCGGAATGCACACTTCCGGCACACTGCGGAATCACGTGATTGCTCAAAGTGTTGACGACCCCCTCCCTGGTTACGCTGTGTAGATGACCTATGTCCCTGAGTGACTAATCTGGTGTATCGTCCGGAACGGGGACCCACGCCACGAAACGCACGGCGTGCGTGACGGACCGGAACCGAGGGGGGCGACGGGCGATGTACGGCCAATGGATGAACACCCCGACGCGGCTCACGCGTCGATCACTACACAGCCTGGCGAACCGCAGCGCGGCGATTCGCGAGCTGACGGCGGTGCCGTCGTGAGCGCCTGGGCGGCGGTGCTCGCCCGCCCGGGGGCGGCGGACGGTGGCGCCGGGATGCTGCACCAACTACTGCTGACCCTCGTGTGCGGCGGCTACGCGGCGGGGTCGGTCCTCGGCTGGGGATCGCGCGAACTGGCCACCATCATGGGCGACTTCGGGCTCTGTGCAGCGGCGCTGGCCGCCGCCGTCTCGTGCTTCGTCTACGCGCGCTCATGCTCCGGCCCCTCCCGGCCGGCGTGGTACATGTTCGCCGCCTCCTCGCTGATGGCGGGCCTGGGCAACGGCGTATGGGGGTGGTACGAGGTGGTGCGGGGGCAGCCGGTGCCCTCGGTGTCGCTCGCCGACTTCTGCTTCCTGCTGTTCGCGCCGCCCGCCATCGTGGGACTGCTGGTGCTCGCCAAGCGCCCGGTCAACCGCGCCGGGTGGCTGTGCCTGAGCCTCGACTCCTGGCTCATCGCCGGATCGCTGCTGACCCTCTCGTGGAGCCTGGCGCTCGCGCACACGGCCAGCTTCGACGGCGAGAGCGTCGCGCGCACCGCCCTCTCGCTGGCCTATCCGCTGCTGGACATCGCACTGGTCAGCGTCGTGCTCGCGGTCCACTTCCGGCGCTCGTCGGCCAACCGCTCAGCGGTCAACACCGCCATCGGCGCCCTCGCGCTGACCGTCCTGTGCGACGCGCTGTTCACCTCGCCGCTGCTGCGCCAGCAGTACAACTCGGGCCAGCCGCTGGACGCGGGCTGGTTCGCGGGCTCGCTGCTGCTGGCCTACGCGCCGTGGGCGTCGGCCCGCTCCAGCGCGGAGTGGGAGCGCCCGCGCCGGCCACAGCCCGCCGGGCGCCCCATCGCCAACTCGCTGACCGCCCTGACGCCCTACCTGGCCGCCAGCGTCTGCGTACTGGGGATCATCTACAACGTGCTCAACGGCCGGGCCGTGGACCAGGTCGTGCTCTTCACGGGCTGCACCGTCGTCCTCGCCCTGGTGGTCCGGCAGGCCATCATGCTGATGGACAACATCACCCTGACCCAGGAGCTGGCGCAGAAGGAGAACCACTTCCGCTCCCTCGTGCAGGGGTCGAGCGACGTCATCATGATCGCCGCGCCCACCGGCGTACTGCGCTACGTGAGCCCGGCGGCCTCCGGAGTCTACGGCCGCGACGCCGAGGAGCTGACCGGCTCCGAGCTGGCGTCGCTCATCCACCCCGAGGACCTGGGCTCGGTCGTGCACGAGGTGCGCAGGTTCCTGGCCGCCGCGCCCAGCCAGGAGCCCACCACCCGCATCGAGTGCCGGTTCCGCTCCGGCAACGGCGACTGGCTGAACGTCGAGTCCACGATCAACCGACACCACGGCGGGCTGATCCTCAACAGCCGCGACGTCACCGAGCGCGTCCGGCTCCAGGCGCAGCTCCAGCACAACGCCGAGCACGACCCGCTCACCGACCTGCCCAACCGCGCCCTGTTCACCCACCGGGTGCGGCAGGCGCTCGGCGGCAGGCGGCGCACCGACCCGGGCACCGCGGTGCTCTACATCGACCTCGACGGCTTCAAGGCGGTCAACGACACCGTCGGCCACCAGGCGGGCGACGAACTGCTCGTGCAGGCCGCCCGCCGGCTCCAGGAGTCCGTGCGCGCCGGCGATGTCGCCGCCCGGCTCGGCGGCGACGAGTTCGCCGCGCTCATCATGGGCGACGGCGGCCCGGACCAGGCCGCCCACGAGTACCGCGTGCACGACATCGCCGAGCGGCTGCGCATCGCCCTGTCCCGCCCGTACCGCGTGCAGGGCACGGAGGTGCGGGTGGCCGCCAGCATCGGTGTCGCCTTCGCCGAGCCCGGCATCAGCCCGGGCGACCTGATGCGTAACGCCGACCTGGCGATGTACCGGGCGAAGTCCGCCGGCAAGAACCGGGTCGAGCTGTACGCGCCACAGATGCAGGCGGACGTGGCCCGCCGGGCCGAGATGGCGACGCGGCTGCGTACCGCGCTCAAGGACGGCGAGTTCGTGCTGCTGCACCAGCCCGTCGTCGACGTCAACAGCGGGCGCGTCACCGCCGTCTCCGCCCAGCCGCGCTGGCGCTCCGCGCAGGGCATCCTGTTCACGCCGGCCGAGTTCCTCCGGGTCACGGGCACCGGCCAGAGCGACGGGCGAGGTGGCGGAGAGGACGCCGCGCGCAGCGCCGAGCTGAGCCGCTGGACGCTGGAGGAGGCCATCCGGCAGGCGGCCCGCCGGCGGCGCGCCGGTCACAGCGTCGCGGTCTCGGTGCGGCTGCCCGCGAGCCAACTGGCCGACAAGGCCATTCCGCCCAAGGCGGTGGAGGGCCTGCTCGCCGAGCACGGCCTCCCGTCCGGCAGCCTGATCATCGAACTGTCCGAAAGTGACTCCCGCAAGCCGCTGGAGGACCTGGAGCACCGGCTGATGGCGCTGCGCCGGTTGGGCGTACGCATCGCGTTGGACGGGTTCGGTAGCGGGTACGCCGCGATCAACGCCCTGCGCAAGCTCCCCGTCGACCTGGTCAGGCTCGACCACAGCCTGGTCGAGGGCGTGCTGGAGTCGGCCAGGCTCTACAAGATCACCGCCGGGCTGCTGCGGATCGCCAACGACCTGGGCACCCAGGTGATGGCCGAGGGCGTCGACCTCCCCGAGCAACTGGCCGCCCTGCGAGCCATGGGCTGTACGCATGCCCAGGGCACCGTCTTCTGTGGCCCGCTGGACGAGCACCGGCTGCGCCGCGCGCTCACCGTGGGCGACTACCCGCTGCCGCGCCCGGAGCCGCGTCTGACGGCCCGCTCCGCCGTCCTGGCCGACGTCCGCGCGCCCGAGCAGCGGACCGAGCCGCCGGCGCTCGTGGGTGGCGCCATGCCGGTGCGGTACAGCGGATCGCACGGGACACGGCGCCACGAGCCGCTGGCGCATACGCCGTTGCGTTCAAATAATGAGACGCCCGTCCCACCCACTTGACACTCCCTGGGCGGCGGGGGGAGGGTCAGAGCCATGCGCACCCGAATTCTCGTACTTGGACAGCGCGTCGGCTGAGCAGGGCCACAAAGGCCCTGCGGACCTCCTCCCGACGCGCTCCCCTCGATTGCCTCACGGCACGAGGGGTTTTTTGTTGCACTGACGCACTTTCCACCCCCGCACCACCCCTCATCTTCGAGAAGAGAATGCCGATGACCGAGCAGGCCACCGGGGCTCCCCACCCCCAGCCGCGGGCCCGAAACGGACAGCAGTCCGTCACCGCTGAGGACGTCACGGGCGCGCAGTCCCTCATTCGTTCGCTTGAGGAGGTCGGAGCAGACGTAGTCTTCGGAATTCCCGGCGGGGCGATCCTGCCCGCGTACGACCCCATGATGGATTCATCGCGGGTCCGGCACGTGCTGGTGCGTCACGAACAGGGCGCGGGACACGCCGCGACGGGATATGCGCAGGCGACCGGAAAGGTCGGCGTCTGCATGGCGACTTCCGGCCCCGGGGCGACCAATCTGGTGACGCCGATCGCCGACGCGCACATGGATTCCGTGCCACTGGTTGCCATCACGGGACAGGTGGCCTCGAAGGCCATTGGTACCGACGCCTTCCAGGAGGCGGATATCTGCGGCATCACGATGCCGATCACCAAGCACAACTGGTTGGTGACCAACGCGGACGACATTCCGCGGACTATCGCGGAGGCGTTCCACGTGGCCTCGACGGGCCGCCCGGGCCCGGTCCTGGTGGACATCGCGAAGGACGCGTTGCAGGCGCGGACGCGGTTCTCGTGGCCGCCGCAGACGGACCTGCCCGGCTACCGGCCGGTGACCAAGCCGCACGCCAAGCAGATCCGGGAGGCCGCCCGGCTGATCACGCAGGCGAAGCGGCCGGTGCTGTACGTGGGCGGCGGCGTCCTCAAGGCGCGGGCCAGCGCCGAGTTGCGGGTGCTGGCGGAGCTGACCGGGGCCCCGGTGACCACCACGCTCATGGCGCTCGGCGCCTTCCCCGACGGCCACCCGCAGCACCTGGGCATGCCCGGGATGCACGGCACGGTGGCCGCCGTGACGGCCCTGCAGAAGGCGGACCTCATCGTCGCGCTCGGCGCCCGGTTCGACGACCGGGTGACGGGGCGACTGGATTCCTTCGCGCCGCTGGCGAAGGTGGTGCACGCGGATATCGATCCGGCCGAGATCGGAAAGAACCGCCTGGCCGACGTGCCGATCGTGGGAGACGCGCGCGAGGTGATCACCGATCTGGTGACCGCGGTGCGCGCCGAGCACGCGGCCGAGGGCCGGGTCGGCGATCTGGCCGCGTGGTGGGCGGATCTGGACCGGTGGCGCAAGACGTATCCGCTGGGTTATGACCTGCCGTCGGACGGGAGCCTGTCGCCGCAGCAGGTGATCGAGCGCATTGGGCAGTTGGCGCCGCAAGGCACGGTTTTCGCGGCGGGCGTCGGACAGCACCAGATGTGGGCCTCGCATTTCATCCAGTACGAGGAGCCGGCGACCTGGCTGAATTCGGGCGGGGCCGGCACGATGGGATACGCGGTGCCGGCGGCCATGGGCGCGAAGGCCGGTCGGCCGGAGCGCACGGTGTGGGCGATCGACGGTGACGGGTGTTTCCAGATGACCAACCAGGAACTGGTCACCTGCGCCCTGAACGACATTCCCATCAAGGTCGCCATCATCAACAACGGCGCCCTGGGAATGGTCCGGCAATGGCAGACCCTGTTCTACAACCAGCGCTACTCCAACACGGTGCTGCATTCCGGCCCCGGCGAGGCGGCGGACGAGGGAAAGCCGACCGGAACCCGCGTGCCGGACTTCGTCAAACTGGCCGAGGCCATGGGGTGCGTGGGACTGCGCTGTGACGACCCGGCACAGCTCGACGCCGTCATCGAGAAGGCCAACGCGATCAACGACCGCCCCGTGGTGGTGGACTTCATCGTCCACGAGGACGCCATGGTCTGGCCGATGGTCGCGGCGGGGACCTCCAACGACGAGGTCATGGCCGCCCGCGGGGTGCGCCCGGACTTCGGCGACAACGAAGACGACTGAGCACCAGGCCGAGCGCAAGCCGAGAAGAGAGAGACCCATGTCCAAGCACACGCTCTCCGTTCTGGTGGAGAACACCCCCGGCATCCTCGCCCGGATCGCCGCGCTGTTCTCGCGCCGCGGGTTCAACATCGACTCCCTCGCCGTGGGCGTCACCGAGCACCCCGACATCTCCCGCATCACCATCGTGGTCAACGTCGAGGAACTGCCCCTGGAGCAGGTCACCAAGCAGCTCAACAAGCTCGTCAACGTGCTGAAGATCGTGGAGCTGGAGGACGGTTCGGCCATCCACCGCGAACTCGTCCTGGTGAAGGTCAGGGCCGACAACGAGACGCGCTCGAAGGTAGTGGAGATCGTCCAGCTCTTCCGGGCCAAGACCGTGGACGTCTCCCCGGAGGCCGTCACCATCGAGGCCACCGGCGGCAGCGACAAGCTGGAGGCCATGCTCAAGATGCTGGAACCCTTCGGCATCAAGGAACTGGTGCAGTCCGGCACCATCGCCATCGGACGGGGCGCGCGCTCCATCACGGACCGGAGCCTGCGCGCCCTCGACCGCTCCGCGTAACGGGTCGCCCGCGCCCGCCCCGTACCCCGGGGCCAGCACGGCGCCACCCCGCCGCCACCGCGCTCCGCGCACCACCGCGCACGCGCTCCGAGTCCGCGCGCCGGGCCGGCCGCGACCGCCCCACCCCGGCGGATTCCGGCCGGCCCGCGGGACCGGATAGCGAGACCCCCAACCCTTCCCCCGCCCAGCCGTCATACGGTGGGCAGCACCACCCAGAAGCTAGGAGATACCCGAAGTGGCCGAGCTGTTCTACGACGCCGACGCAGACCTGTCCATCATCCAGGGCCGCAAGGTCGCGGTTCTCGGTTACGGCAGCCAGGGTCACGCCCACGCGCTGTCCCTGCGCGACTCGGGCGTCGATGTCCGCGTCGGCCTGCACGAGGGCTCGAAGTCCCGGGCCAAGGCGGAGGAGCAGGGCCTGCGCGTGGTGACCCCCGCCGAGGCCGCCGCCGAGGCCGACGTGATCATGATGCTGGTGCCCGACCCGATCCAGGCCACGGTCTACGAGGAGTCCGTCAAGGACCACCTCAAGGAGGGCGACGCGCTCTTCTTCGCCCACGGCCTGAACATCCGGTACGGCTTCATCAAGCCCCCGGCCGGCGTCGACGTCGCCATGGTCGCCCCGAAGGGCCCGGGCCACCTGGTGCGCCGCCAGTACGAGGAGGGGCGCGGCGTGCCGTGCATCGCGGCCGTCGAGCAGGACGCCACCGGCAAGGGCTTCGCCCTGGCCCTGTCGTACGCGAAGGCCATCGGCGGCACCCGGGCCGGCGTCATCAAGACGACCTTCACCGAGGAGACCGAGACGGACCTCTTCGGCGAGCAGGCCGTGCTCTGCGGTGGCGCGAGCGCGCTGGTCAAGGCGGGCTTCGAGACCCTGGTCGAGGCCGGTTACCAGCCGGAAATCGCCTACTTCGAGTGCCTGCACGAGCTGAAGCTCATCGTGGACCTGATGTACGAGGGCGGCCTGGAGAAGATGCGCTGGTCGGTCTCGGAGACGGCCGAGTGGGGCGACTACGTCACCGGCCCGCGCATCGTCAACGACGCCACCAAGGCCGAGATGAAGAAGGTCCTCGGCGAGATCCAGGACGGCTCCTTCGCCAAGAACTGGATGGCCGAGTACCACGCGGGCCTGCCGAAGTACAACGAGTACAAGAAGGCCGACCAGGACCACCTCCTGGAGACCACGGGCAAGGAGCTGCGCAAGCTCATGAGCTGGGTCGACGACAACGAGTAAACGCGCCGCCGGCGCGGGCGTGGGCGCGCGGTGCCGGGAGATGCCCGGCGCCGCGCGCCCACGCCGCGTCCGCCCCGCCCACCGGCCGCCGCGCGCCGCGGCCCCGGCGCGCGGCGGGTCGGGCGGCCCGACCCGGCCGCCGTCGCACGCGACTCATGCGTCATCCCAGGTCACAAGTGCGGCCGGGGACGAACAGGCGGCGCCGACCGGTGGCCGGGCGGCGGGTGTGAGCCGGCCTTGACGACGTTGTCCAGAGGGCCCGCTCAGAACCGGGCGATGTTGCGCGACGACGCGAGACGCGAGCCCGTACGCCACTACACTGCATCCACAAGCGCGTCAGGCTCACAGCGTCGTGCGTCTTCCACGCGGCTGACCCCTTCACCGCCTTCGGCCGTCGGGACGGCCGTCCGCAAAGGACTAGTGAGGACTGAGGACCACGTGAGCACTGCCAAGCCCAGCAAACCTGTCGTACTCATCGCTGAAGAACTCTCGCCCGCCACCGTCGACGCCCTCGGCCCCGACTTCGAGATTCGGCACTGCAACGGTGCGGACCGGGCCGAGCTGATCCCCGCCGTCGCCGACGTGGACGCCATCCTCGTGCGCAGCGCCACCAAGGTGGACGCCGAGGCGATCGCCGCCGCCCGCAGACTCAAGGTCGTCGCCCGCGCCGGCGTGGGCCTGGACAACGTCGACGTCGCCGCCGCCACCAAGGCGGGCGTGATGGTCGTGAACGCGCCGACCTCCAACATCGTCACCGCCGCCGAGCTGGCGTGCGGCCTGATCGTCGCGACCGCGCGCAACATCCCGCAGGCCAACACGGCCCTGAAGAACGGCGAGTGGAAGCGGAGCAAGTACACCGGCGTCGAGCTGAGCGAGAAGACGCTCGGCGTGGTCGGCCTCGGCCGCATCGGCGTGCTGGTCGCGCAGCGGATGTCCGCCTTCGGCATGAAGATCGTCGCGTACGACCCCTACGTGCAGCCCGCGCGGGCGGCGCAGATGGGGGTCAAGCTGCTGTCGCTTGACGAGTTGCTCACCGTCTCCGACTTCATCACGGTGCACCTGCCCAAGACCCCCGAGACGCTGGGGCTGATCGGCGACGAGGCGCTGCACAAGGTCAAGCCCGAGGTGCGCATCGTCAACGCGGCGCGCGGCGGCATCGTGGACGAGGCGGCCCTGGCCTCGGCGCTGAAGGAGGGCCGGGTCGCGGGTGCGGGCCTCGACGTGTACGCCACCGAGCCGTGCACGGACTCGCCGCTCTTCGAGTTCGACCAGGTCGTGGCGACCCCGCACCTGGGGGCCTCGACGGGGGAGGCGCAGGAGAAGGCGGGCATCGCGGTCGCCAAGTCGGTGCGTCTGGCGCTCGCCGGTGAGCTGGTCCCGGACGCGGTCAACGTGCAGGGTGGTGTGATCGCCGAGGACGTGCGTCCGGCGCTGCCGCTGGCCGAGAAGCTCGGCCGGATCTTCACCGCGCTGGCGGGCGAGGTCGCGGTCCGCCTCGACGTGGAGGTCTACGGCGAGATCACCCAGCACGACGTGAAGGTGCTCGAACTCTCCGCGCTCAAGGGCGTGTTCGAGGACGTCGTGGCGGAGACCGTCTCGTACGTCAACGCGCCGCTGTTCGCCCAGGAGCGCGGGGTCGAGGTGCGGCTGACGACGAGCTCCGAGTCGCCGGACCACCGCAACGTGGTGACCGTGCGCGGCACCCTCTCGGACGGCCAGGAGGTGTCCATCTCGGGCACGCTGGCCGGCCCCAAGCACCAGCAGAAGATCGTCGCGGTGGGCGAGCACGACATCGACCTCGCGCTCGCCGACCACATGGCGGTCCTGCGCTACAGCGACCGCCCCGGCGTGGTCGGCACCCTGGGCCGGGTCCTCGGCGAGGCCGGGATCAACATCGCGGGCATGCAGGTCTCCCGGTCCACGGCGGGCGGCGAGGCGCTGGTCGCGCTGACCGTGGACGACAGCATTCCGGCGAACGTGATGAGCGAGATCGCCGTGGAGATCGGCGCGACGTCGGCGCGCGCGGTCAACCTCACGGACTGATGCAGGGCAGCCCGCGGGGCCGCACGGCGCGAGCCGGGACCCGCGGGCTTCCGTGACGTAGGCGGCCGGCGGGCGCGCGTCGGCGGGGCTCGGCCCCGGTCGGCGTACGGCGTCCGCGCCGGCCGGTGTGCTCGTACGGGCTGGTCAGCAGGGGTATGCGCGCATACCGGGTAACCGGGCCCGCACCGCGATGGCGGTGCGGGCCCGGTTTTTTCTCTCACTTACTCAACAGGTGATGAATTAATGCGCGGCAGGCCCTACGCTGATGGAAGTGGAGAAAAACCATCCATCTACGGGATGTGTGTGCCCTGCTGCCGCGCGTAGGCGAACGCCCTCGCGCCGCGCCCTCCCGCCACCGCCCGGCCCATCGAGGAGGAACCGTGACCCCCGACCGCGCCCCCACCGCCGGCACGGAGCCGCCGCGCATGCGGGCCGACGCGCGGCGCAACCGCGAGCAGATCCTCCGCGCGGCCCGAGAGGTCTTCGCCGCCCAGGGCCCGGACGCGCCGCTGGACGAGATCGCCCGCCGCGCGGGCGTCGGCGTCGCCACCCTCTACCGGCGCTTCCCCGACCGCACCGACCTGATCCGCGGCGTGGCCATCGACGTGCTCACGGCCCTCGGCGAAGCCGCGTTGGCGGCGCGCGACACCGAGGACGAGCCCTTCGAAGCGCTGCGCACCTTCATGCACGCGGCACTCGACCTCAGACTCGGCTCCGTCATGCCCGCGCTGATCGGGCGCCTGGAGGCCGACGACGTACTCGACGGCGTACGGCAGGACGCCGCCGACCCGGTACAGGAACTGGTCACCCAGGCCCAGGCGGCCGGCACGCTCCGCTCCGACGTGCGCTTCGGCGACCTGCCCCTGATGCTCATGCGCATCTCCCGACCCCTGGCCGGCGGACAACTCGCCGAAGACGACGACCTGGCCCACCGCCAACTGGAGATCTACCTCGACGGCCTGCGCGCCCCGGGCACCTGCCACCAGCGGGCCACGCTCCCCGGGCCCGCCGTCGACCTCGGCTGGTTCAAGCGGATCAGAACACGACTGATCGGCAACCAGCCCCCGTCACGCCCACGGGCCTGACCCACACACCGCCCAGCTCGTTCATGAGAGAGGCACCACCATGTCCGTCAGCGACCGCAGGCCAGGCGGCTCCTTCCCGGAGCCCGAGCCCGAGCCGGCGTCCGGAGCGGCCCGGGGAACCACGGCCGCGCCCACCGACCAGCCCCCCACGGACGCGCACCCACGACGCTGGCTCGCCCTCCTCTTCATCGGCATGGCCCAGTTGATGATCGTGCTCGACATCACGATCGTGAACATCGCCCTGCCGTCCGCGCAGCGCGACCTCGACATCTCGGCCGGCGACCGGCAGTGGGTCATCACGGCCTACACCCTCGCCTTCGGCAGCCTGCTCCTCTTCGGCGGACGCATAGCCGACTACACGGGGCGCCGACGCGCCTTCGTGATCGGCCTGTTGGGGTTCGCCGGCGCGTCGGCGCTCGGCGGCGCGGCGGAGAGCCTCGGCACGCTGCTCGCCGCCCGGGCGCTCCAGGGCGTCTTCGCCGCGCTGCTCGCCCCGTCCGCGCTCTCGCTCCTGGCCGTCATGTTCACGGAAGCGAAGGAGCGCGCCAAGGCGTTCGGCGTCTTCGGCGCCATCGCCGCGGGCGGCGGCGCCCTCGGCCTCGTACTCGGCGGGCTGCTCACCGAGTACCTGAACTGGCGCTGGTGCCTGTACGTGAACGTGCCGATCGCCGTCGCCGCCGTCTTCGGCTGGTACGCGCTGCCCGCCGACACCCGTACCAGCGGCAGCCGAGCCCGCTTCGACATCCCCGGCGTCCTGCTGGCCGTCAGCGGCCTGGTGGCCGTGGTGTACGGCTGCAGCGAGGCGGAGGCGGACGGTTGGGACTCCGGCCGCGTCATCGGCCTGCTCGCCGCGGGCGTCCTGCTCCTCGCCGTCTTCGTCGCGGTGGAGAGGCGGGTCAGCACTCCGCTGCTGCCGCTGCGCGTGGTCCTCGACCGGACCCGTGGCGGGGCCTACCTGGCGGTGGGCCTGGCGATGGTCGGCATGTTCGCGATGTTCCTGTTCCTCACCTACTACCTACAGACCGTCAAGGACTACTCGGCGGTCGTCACCGGGGTGGCCTTCCTGCCGCTGACGGCGGGCGTGCTGTTCGGAGCGGGCGGCATCGCCACCCGACTGCTGCCCAGGGTCCCACCGCGGGCGCTGGTGGCACCGGGGCTGCTGCTCGCCGCGGCGGGCGCGGCCTGGCTGATCCCGCTGGAGCCGGACAGCTCGTACGCGGCGGGCGTACTCCCCGCGGAGTTGCTGGTCGGCACGGGCATGGGCCTGGTGATGGCCCCGGCGATGAACTACGCCACGTACGGCGTACGCCCCGAGGACACCGGCATCGCCTCCGCCTCGGTCACCACGGCCCAGCAGATCGGCGGCTCGATCGGCACCGCCCTGCTCAACACGATCGCGGCCAGCACCACGTCCGACTACCTCAGCGCGCACCGGCCGCCCACCCCGGACGTGGCCAGGCAGGCCCTGACGGAGGGGTTCTCGGACGCGTTCGTCGCGGCCTCGCTGATCCTGGTCGCGGCGGCGGCCGTGGTCGGCGCCCTCATGAACACCCCGCGCCCCAGCCGCGACGCCGACGCCCGCACCGATGCCCAGCCGATGGCACCGCACCTGGGCTGACGAGACCGCCGGCGGCCCCCCGGGGCGGGGTCCACCGGCGCACCCCGCGCCCCCGGCGCCCGTGGGGACGGGGACCTGGGGCGCGGGCCAGCCCTCCGCCGGGCGGGGCGGGCGCCGCGCGGGGCAGGGGGCTGGCGCGCCGCGCGGGGTGCGCCGTTACGGAGCGCGGGGCGGCGATCCTGCCCGGGGGCACGGGGCACGGGGCACGGGGCACGGGGCACGGGGCACGGGGCACGGGGCCATGGGGCGGCGACCCTGCCGACGGAGCACGGAGCACGGAGCACGGAGCACGGAGCACGGAGCACGGAGCACGGAGCACGGAGCACGGAGCACGGAGCGGGGCGTCGTCCGACGGGGCGCGGGGGCGCACGGGGCGGGCCCGCCGGAACGGCACCAAGTCAACAGGCGCCCAGCCGACACGCACGCCACCAGCGCGGCCCGGGCCGGCACGGTCGCGACCAGCACCACGGCACTCAGCAAGCACGCCGACGCGAACTCACGTCGCGAACTCACCGTCGTGAACTCGCCGTCGTGAACGCACGGACAACGAAAAGAGGATTGTCATGACGCAGGCAGATGAGCGAGCCGAAGGGTTGACCGGGCTCGCGGAGACCTCCCTGGGCGTCGCGTTCCTGCGCGACCTGGAGCACCAGCGTGCGGACCGGCTGTTCGCGGACCCGTTCGCGCGGTTGTTCCTCGACGCGGCCGGAGACCTCGGCGCCTCCTGGACCGACGTGCCCTCCGGGCCGGCGGGACCGTCGGGGCCCGGATTCGTCGACCTGATGGCCGACCAGGTGGCCGTGCGCACCGCGGCGCTGGACGCCGCGCTGTTGGAGGCCGCGGCGGCGGGGCGTACGCAGGTGGTGCTGCTCGCCTGCGGGATGGACGCCCGCGCCTACCGCCTGGGCTGGCCCGCGGGTACCCGCGTGTTCCAGGTGGACTTCGCGGCCGTGCTGGACTTCCGCGTCCGGGCGCTGCGCGCGGCGGGGGCGAGCCCGCGCTGCGACGTGGTCGACGTCGCCACCGACCTGCGGGAGGACTGGGGCGCGGCGCTCCGCGCGGCGGGGTTCGACCCGACGGCGCGTACCGCCTGGCTGGCCGAGGGCCTGGTGTACGGGCTGCCGTCGGTCGCCGCCGACGGGCTGCTCGACGCGATCAGCGCGCTCTCGGCACCCGGCAGCACGCTGGCCCTCGACCACGGCGAGGACGGGGAGCTGTTGCGGGCCGCGCGCACCGCTGTCTCGCCCGACTTCACCGACCTGTGGCAGGGCGGCCCCCGTACGGAACTCGACGTGTGGTTCCGCCGTGCTGGTTGGGCGCCGTTGATCCGCGACATCGGACTGGTCGCGGTGGAGTACGGCCGCCCCACGCCGAAGGCGTTCGACCCGCACCGTGCGGGCACCGGTCGCGGGTGGCTGATCCAGGCGATGCGCCAGCCGCTCCCCGCAGGTGATGTCCCGCAGGGGTTGGCGGGCGCCAGCGCCCCGTAACCCTGACCGGACCCCGATCCGTACGGGCGAGGGCAACACGAGCCCCGTGGCTTTCGGTCCTCCCAGGCGACGGGCGTGGCGCATCCGGGCGTGACGCCCCTCGCGAAGGGACGCGTAATCCATGACACGTAGGCAACTGCGGCGCGGCGTCGGGGTTCTGGCCGTGGCCGGGGCACTGACGGCCGTGGCCGCCTTACCGGCCACCGCGACCGGCGACCCCGCCAACGGCGCGGGCCCCGCCGCCCGCGCCGGCGAACGGAGCCGCCCGCACGCCGAGACCGCTCGGGCGCTCGACGCGGTCGTCGCCGACGGCACCCCGGGCGTCGTGGCGCGGGTCGACGACGCTGACGGGGCGTGGCGGCGGTCGGTCGGGGTCGCCGACCGCGAAACGGGGCGGCCACGGCTCGCCCGGGACAGGCTCCGGGTGGGGAGCGTGACCAAGCCGTTCACGGCGACGGTGCTGCTGCAACTCGCCGCCGAGGGGCGCCTGTCCCTCGACGACACGGTGCACACGTGGCTGCCCGGTCTGGTGCGGAACGCGTACTACGACGGCAGGCACATCACCCTCCGCCAGTTGCTCAACCACACCAGCGGCATCTTCAACTACAACGACGACCCGGGCTTCCTGGCCAAGTTCACCGGGCAGGGCTTCCTCCAGCACCGGTACGACGGGGCGACACCGCACGAACTGGTCGCCATCGGACTGGCCCAACCGCCGGTGTTCGCGCCGGGGAAGGGCTGGTCCTACTCCGACACCAACTACATCCTGGCCGGCCTCGTCATCGAGAAGGCCACCGGCCACGACTACGAGGACGAGGTCAGGAACCGGATCATCAAGCCGCTGAAACTGACGTCCACCACGCTGCCGAGGTCATCGCCCACCCTGCCGGCCCCGCACGGCCGGCACTACTCACGGCTGTACGAGGAGGACCCGGCGGCCCCGGTGCACGACGTCACCGAGTTCAACCCGACGGTCGCCTGGGCGGCGGGCACGATCATCTCCACGCCGCGCGACCTGAACACCTTCACCCGCGCGCTGTTGCAAGGGCGGCTGCTGCCCGCCGAGCAACTCGCCGAGATGCTCGAAGGGGTCCCCGTGCCGTCCGACGGTGACGAGACCCCGCCGGCCGCCCCCCGCCGGCCCACAGACGGGACACCTCGGGCCACCTACGGGCTGGGCATCCGGTCGTTCACCCTCTCCTGTGGTGTTGAGGTGTGGGGCCACGGCGGACAGGTGCCGGGCTCGCTGACGCGCACCGCGGCCACCCGCGACGGCCAGCACGTCCTGACGATGAACAGGAACGCCGACTACGGGGCCCAGGAGGGGGAGGACGCCACGCTGGAGGCGGAGTTCTGCCGACGCTGAACCGTGCTCCTGTCCGGCCTGTCCCCTCGCCAGACGTCCCCAGTCCCCGCCGCCGCTCCGTCCCAGCCGTGACGGCGGGGACGCCGCCGGCGCCGCCGGGCCCGTACGCCGCTGGCCTGAGGCGCGCCGCCGGATAACCCGACGCGCGCGGTCGGGTAGCCCCGCGTACGCGACCGGGCAGCCCTACGCGCGCGCCAGACGGGCCTTCTTCAGCGCCATGTGCAGCAGCAGCCGGTCCTCGCCGGCGTCGAGGTCGAGGCCGGTCAACTGCTCCACCCGGGAGAGCCGGTAGTAGAGCGTCTGGCGGTGGATGCCGAGGGCCTGGGCGGTGCGGCCCGCCTGGCCCGCCCGGTCCAGGAACTCCTCGGCGGTCCGGGCCAGCTCCGTGTGGCCCAGTTCGAGGAGGGGTCGTACGGCCGGGTCCGGGTCGGTGGCCGGCAGCCCGGTCAGCAGCCGGTACGGGCCGACGTCCGCCCAGTTGACGACGGGCCCGAAGCGTTCGTCGGCGCGCGCCGCGCGCGCGGCGGCCAGCGCCTCGCGCCAGGCGGCCGGCAGCTCGCCGAGCTCGCGGCGTACGTCGCTCACGCCCGCCGCGGCGCCCCGCGCACCGTGCCCCGTTGTGGCGGGCACGGCGCCGCCACGGCCGGCCGCGCCCCGCGCGGTGCGCCCCGCGCCCCGTGCCCCGTGCTCCGTCCCGGACGGCGCCCCGCCGCCGGACGGTGCCACGGGACCGGACGGTGCCACGAGGCCGGAGGGCGCGGGGCCCGCCCCGTGCTCCGTGCTCCGTGCCCCGTCCGCCGGCCCCCGCCCGCCGATGTCGGCAGTGCCGGAGCGCGGCCCCGGCTCGGCGCCGGCCGCGCGTGGCGAACGCAGCAGTTGCTCCGCCGTCGCGTGCGCCGGGTCGAGCGACGCACCCGAACGCAGCCGGACCAGCGCGGCCAGGCTCGTCCTCGACGCGTGGGGCCCGCCCGTCGACCCCGCGCCGGCGCCCGAACCAGTGGCCCGGGGCCGACCGGCGATGGCGCAGACGGCGGCGAGCCCCGACAGGTTGGGCAGGGGACCGGCCTCCGCGGGGTTCTCGGTGTCCCAGGGCGTGACGGCGACGACGGCGAGCGGGCCCCGCGCCGCCCCGCGCAGCGCGTCGCGCAGCGCCGCCTCCGCCTCGTCCCGCCCCGCCGGCGGTCCCACCAGGAGGGCCCGCAGCAACTCTCCGAGCTCCGCTCCGCTGCGCGCCTCGGCCGCCAGCAGGGCGCCGATGCGTGCCGTCGTCTCCATGGCCTGGGCGAGCCGAGGGTCGGTCTGGGCGCCGGGGCGCCCGAGTTCCAGGTCGGCGAGGTGGCCGTCGTCGAGCAGCCACACGTAACCGTGCACGACGCCCCGGTGCCGTACGGGCAGGCAGATGCGCCCCATGAAGACCCCGGCCGCCGGGTCGGGCGGGATGCGCAACGGGGCCTGCGCGCGTGCGATGCCGAAGCCCTCGAACCACGCCCGCACCGCCGCCGTCGAACGGCGCTGGAGGATGGACCGGGTGCGGACCGGGTCCATGGCCAGGTCGTCGTCGCTGTCGTGCACCCCGAACGCGATCAGCCCGAAGTCCCGGTCCTCCAGGGTCGCGGGCGCGCCCAAAGTCGCCGAGATCTCGTCCACGAGTTGCTGGTAGTCGCCGCGCATCCGCCGCGTGGCCCCCTTCGAGGTGGCTGGCTTTCGAGGTGTCTGGGTGAGCCCGCGTGCTCCTCGGGCGGTACGCCGTCCGAGGAGCACGCGGGGGGGGTGGGGTGGTGGGTGGGGGAGCGGGGAACGACGGTCCGGTCGCCGTGACCGGCTCCCTGGCGCGTCAGCCGCGCTCGGCTGGTCGTGCGGTCGGAACGTTCACGCGGCGCTCCGGCACCACGCGTGCTTCAGGTGTTCCACGCGTTCCCCGTCTTTCATGCTTCCGTGCTCCGTGCTCCGTGCTCCGTGTGGCTCGTGCTCTGCGTTCCGCGTGCTCCGCACTCCTTGCCCGTCCTGCCCCGCGCGTGTCCTGCTTTGGGTGCCCCGTGCCCCGTGCCCCGTGCCCCGTGCCCCGTGCCCCGTGCCCCGTGCCCCGTGCCCCGTGCCCCGTGCGCGACCTCCGGCGTACGAGCACGGCCCGTACCCGCCCCCGGCACCGCACGCCGCCAAGCATCGACGAGGCGCCGGCCCGGCCGAGTCCCCAACCGGGAGAGTCCCCGACCGGACGAGGCCACAGCCCAGCGAGGCCCCGGCGTACCACCCGGCGGATGTCCGTCCCACCCCACGGCACCCCCAAGGCACCCTCCAAGCCGCACCCCAAGGCACCCCCGAGCCGCACTCCGGGGCGCACGCCCGGCGCGTACCGCAGCGCATTGCTGGAACCATTGTCATACATCTGTCTGAGATCCCGGCCACCAATGCGTGACAGGTGTCGATGGTCGCGCGCCGGCGCGCTCCATAGGTTTCACAGTGGCTCACCTTGCCGTCGTGGCCCTGGCCGCCCGGCGCCATCAGCCCTGACAAGAACCATCGCAACGTGGAGGTGCCCCGTGCTGGGTCCCGTGCTGCTCGCCGCGTCACGCAGCGACGCCATCCGCCGTATCGTCTCGGCCGCGCCGGTCACCCGCCCCATGGTGGACCGTTTCGTCGCGGGCGAGCTGCTGGAGCCGACCATGTCGGTGATCCGGGGCCTGACCGAGCGCGGCCTCGACGTGACCATGGACTTCCTCGGTGAGGACATCACCGACCCGGCCGAGGCGCTGCGCAACCGCGATGCCTACCTGGCGCTGACCGAGGAGCTGGCCCCGCTGGGCCTCGGCGCCCGCACGGAGATGTCGGTCAAGCTCTCCGCCTTCGGCCAGGCGCTGCCCGGCGGCCACGACCTCGCCCTGGCGAACGTCACGCCCGTCGTGGAGGCCGCGGCCGAGGCCGGCATGAACGTGGCCCTGGACATGGAGGACCACACCACCACCGACTCCACGCTGGCGATCCTCAGCGAGCTGCGGAAGAAGTACCCGTCGACCGGCGCCGTGGTGCAGTCGTACCTGTTCCGCACCGAGGAGGACTGCCACGCGCTGGCCACCGAGGGCTCGCGGGTGCGCCTGGTCAAGGGCGCCTACAAGGAGCCCTCCGACGTCGCCTTCCAGGACAAGCGCGAGGTCGACAAGGCGTACGTGCGCTGCCTGAAGATCCTCATGGCCGGTGACGGCTACCCGATGATCGGCTCCCACGACCCGCGCCTGGTCGCCATCGCGCAGGAACTGGGCCGGCGCTACGGCCGCAAGCTGGACGAGTACGAGTTCCAGATGCTGTTCGGCATCCGCGTCGCCGAGCAGGAGCGCCTGCTGGCCGAGGGCCACCGGATGCGCATCTACGTGCCGTACGGCACGGACTGGTACGGCTACTTCATGCGCCGTCTCGCCGAGCGCCCCGCCAACATGACCTTCTTCCTGCGCTCGCTGGTCAGCCGCGGCTGACCGCCCCACGGCACGCCGCGACGGCCCCGTGGCCGCCGGCCGCCGGGCCCGCCCCGTGCGCCGACGCGAACCGGTCCGTGGGCATCCCCACACGTCGGCCGCCCCGTTCGGCGGCCGACAGGAGTAAGACTGGCAGGGGGCGCCCCGTGACCGGCGAGCGCCGGCACCCCCGGCGCCCCCACCGAACCGCCCGGCGCAGGCCAGCGCGGAGCGGAGCGCGGACGGCACCGGAGGGGCCGCCGTACGGGGCCGAGCCGGCGCCGTGGCGGCAGCCCGACGGCCCCGCGGCCTGGTGGCCCCCGTGCCGCCGCCCTTACGTTCCGTACGCAGAACGTTTTCGTACGCAGACCCGACGATCGAAGGAGACACGGCCATGGACGCTGTGACCCAGGTCCCCGCGCCGGTGAACGAGCCGGTGCACACCTACGCACCCGGCACTCCCGAGCGCGCCCGTCTTGAGATCAAGCTCAAGGAGCTTGCCGAGAACCCCATCGACCTGCCGATGACCATCGGTGGCGAGAAGCGGATGGGCGGCGGCGACCGCTTCGACGTCGTACAGCCGCACAACCACGCCGCCAAGCTCGGCACCTACGCGAACGCCACCACCCAGGACGCCCAGGACGCGGTGGACGCCGCGCTGGCCGCCGCCCCCGCGTGGCGCGCCCTGGCCTTCGACGACCGCGCCGCGATCATCCTCAAGGCCGCCGAGCTGCTCTCCGGCCCCTGGCGCGAGACGCTGGCCGCCTCCACCATGCTGGGCCAGTCCAAGACCGCCCAGCAGGCGGAGATCGACACCCCCTGTGAGCTGGTCGACTTCTGGCGCTTCAACGTGCACTTCGCGCGCCAGATCATGGCCGAGCAGCCGATGGCCAACGCCCCGGGCGTGTGGAACCGCAGCGACCACCGGCCGCTCGAGGGCTTCGTCTACGCCATCACCCCGTTCAACTTCACCGCCATCGCCGGCAACCTGCCGACCGCCCCGGCGCTGATGGGCAACACGGTCGTGTGGAAGCCGTCCCCGACCCAGACCCACGCCGCCGTGCTGCTGATGCAGCTCCTGGAGGAGGCCGGGCTGCCGAAGGGCGTCATCAACCTGGTGACCGGCGACGGCATCGCCGTCTCCGAGGTGGCCCTGAACCACCCCGACCTGGCGGGCATCCACTTCACCGGTTCGACCAAGACCTTCCAGTACCTGTGGAAGACGGTCGGCAACAACATCGAGAAGTACAAGACCTACCCGCGCCTGGTCGGCGAGACCGGCGGCAAGGACTTCATCGTCGCCCACCCGTCCGCCGACCCGGCGGTCCTCAAGACGGCGATGACCCGTGGCGCCTTCGAGTTCCAGGGCCAGAAGTGCTCCGCCGCCTCGCGCGCCTACGTGCCGCGCTCGCTGTGGGAGAACGGCCTCAAGGAGGAGTTCGCCGCCGAGGTGAACGCCCTGACCATGGGCGACGTCACCGACCTGTCGAACTTCATGTCGGCCGTCATCGACGAGCGGTCCTTCGCGAAGAACAAGGCCGCCATCGACCGTGCCAAGGCCGACCCGACGATCGAGGTCATCGCCGGCGGCACGTACGACGACAGCGTGGGCTACTTCGTCCGTCCGACGGTGCTCGTCTCGACCGACCCCGAGAACGAGATCTTCAAGGACGAGTACTTCGGCCCCATCCTCGGCGTCTTCGTCTACGACGACGAGAAGTACGACGAGATGCTCACCCAGATGGAGTCGGCCTCGGCGTACGGCCTGACCGGCTGCGTCATCGCGCAGGACCGCGCCGCTGCCGCCGCCACCTGTGAGGCGCTGCGCTTCGCGGCGGGCAACTTCTACATCAACGACAAGCCGACCGGCGCCGTCGTCGGTCAGCAGCCGTTCGGTGGCGGTCGCGCGTCCGGCACGAACGACAAGGCCGGCGCCAAGCAGAACCTGATGCGCTGGACCTCCACCCGCTCCATCAAGGAGACCCTGGTCCCGCCGACCGACTACCGCTACCCGCACATGGGCTGATCAGCCCCACACACCGGCCGGTCCGACCCGGTCGGTCCGGTCCGGCGCGCGCCACGCGTGCGCGCCACCAGCTTCCGCCCCCGTCTGGTCCCCCAACCGGCCGGGGGCGGAGGTGTACCCGGCGCCAGCACCCGCCCCCGCGAGCGCGCCCCGTACGCGGGGGCCCCGCCCGCCCCGCCCGTCCGCGCGCCCCGTGCGACCCGCGCATCCGGAGCGCGCTTCCCGCGGGTGGCCTAGCGCGCCGTTGGCGCGTCGGGCGGGGCCGAACGTGTCCAACAGGCGGGACGCCCAGGCAGGTGCCAGCGGAGCCTCGGTAGTGCCGCCGTCTCAGATAGTAGGAAGTCCGAGTAATGGGGCAGACAGCTCCGCTTCGCTGGCTTACGTTTGTGGAAGCCGAACGTCTCGCTCCATCGAGCGACGGCGGATGAGCCGGCTGCGTCGCGCAGGTGACCCCTGCCGTATCCAGGCTCCCGCCCTTCCGGCGATTCCATTCCCCTTCGGGTTCTGGCATTGGCATTGGAGACGTGCATCATGGCCGACACCGTTCGCAGGATCAGGCACGCTGCCCGCCGCGACGACGACACCGACCGCAAGAACGCCGCCGCCGCGCTCCAGCGCGCGCTCGACCGCCGCGACAACGGCGGCTCCACCGGCCACTAACACCGACTCACCCCGCGCACGCACGCCCCGGGGGCCCCAGCCACCCGGACCACCGATCCTCCCTGGGGGCACGGGGCACGGGGCACGGGGCACGGGGCACGGGGCACGGGGCACGGGGCACGGGGCACGGGGCACGGGGCGGGCGTCGCGGGCCCGCCCCGTGCCCCGTCGCCCCGTCGGCACCCGGCCGAGGACGGCGCCCGGCCGATGACGGTGCGAGGCCGCGCGGCGGTTACGCGCGGCCGTCCCGCCGTGAACGCGTGATCTCGAAGTGGTCCACGCGCTCGCCGCTCTCCGCCAGGGTGGTCACCCGCATCCGGGGTCGCGCGCCGGCGCGCACGCTGACCGCGACGAAGGAGAAGCCCGTGAAGCGCACCCGGGACCACTCCACGTCCTCCTCGCGCTTCTCCGGCTTCTCCGCCTTCTCCGCGCCCTTGACCCAGTGGTACGTCCGCACGTGGTCGCGGTCCTTGACGTGTCCCTCGTAGCTGTCCGGCACCGGAAAGCTGTAGAGCGCCTTGCCCGCGCCGCCCGCCGTGACGTACACGATGCCGTCGCGCGCCGGGTCCACGCTCTCGCCGATCGGCACCTCCCTGGCCACCGCGCCGCCGCGCAGCGCGTCGGTGCGCTCGTAGACGTGGTTGTGGCCGTTGATCACCAGGTCCACCTGGTGCTTCTCGAACAGCGGCACCCACGCGTCGCGCACGCCGCCGTCCGAGGCGTGGGCGCTGGTGGTCGAGTAGGCGCAGTGGTGGAAGAAGACCACGACGAAGTCGATGCCCCGAGTCCGGCGCAGCTCGCCGAGGCGCCGGTCGAGCCAGGCCGTCTGGCGCCCGCCCGTGTAGCCGAGGTTGGCGGTGATCTCGTACGAGACGTCGTTGGCGTCGAGGGCGACCACGCCCACGTTGCCGTAGGTGAAGGAGTACACGCCGGGGGCCTCGCGCGGATCGGGGCCGTTGTCCGGCAGCGTCCAGCGCGCGAGTTGGCCGCCGTAGCCGTTGGGGCTGTACCACGCCTCCATGTCGTGGTTGCCGGTGGTCACCATCCACGGCACGCGCGCGGCGACCGATTCGGTCTGCGCGAGGAACTGGTCCCACACCCGCGCGTCGTAGACGTCCGACTCCTCGCCGTGCCCCGTGGTGTCCGCGTAGCACAGGTCGCCCGCGTGCAGGTGGAACGACGGGTTCTGGCCGAGGATCAACTGGTCGTTGGCGAGCGCGTCGTAGCTGACGCCCTGGTCGCCGAAGGCGGTGAAGACGAACTCCTCCGGCCGCGCGGGCGCCGTCCGGAAGCTGCCGATCGTCGAAAGGCGGCTCGGGTCGGTCGGGTCGAAGCCGTCGTGGCCCACGCCGTAGTAGTACGTCGTGCCGGGGCGCAGCCCGTCCAGCGCGGCGTGCAGGTAGACCTGCCGCACCGTGGGCAGCCTGTCGGACAGCGCCGGCGTGTGCAGGTCGCGGACCTCGGCCTCGATCTTCCGGCTCAACTGCCAGGGTTCGACCCCGATCCGTACGTACGGCCGCCGCACGGCGAAGGGAACCTGCCACGAGATCCGCATCTGCGTCCGCGGGTCAGCGCCGAAGGCCAGGTGGCGACCGAACGGGGCGACGAACGAGCCGTCAACGCGCTCCGTGGCCGGGGCGTTCGCGGCGGCGACGGGGCGGGCGTCGGCGTTGGCGGAGCCGGCGAGCAGGCCGGCTCCGGCGACCGTGCCCGCGGTCGCCGCGCCGGCGCGCAGGGCGCCACGCCGCGACAGTTTGGCGCGCAGGTAGGCGTGTTGTTCCGGCATGGACATCCGGCGGGCCAGCTCATCGGGGATGCCGACCCGGGGGAGATCGGCGGAACCAGGGGAGTGGGGGCCCGGCTGGCGGGAATGAGCGGTCATGACAGGAAAGCTCCCAGCCGTGATCAACTCCGGGCTGTATCACGGCCGTATCTGGGGTGAACGCCACCTGTCCGACGAGCGCCCGTCCGAACTGTGGACATGACGTGTCAACGAATGGGACGAAGAGTAGGGTCCTCGCATGTCTCGCAGCATTCGCCTCGCAGTGATCCCCGGTGACGGAATCGGCCAGGAAGTGGTGGCCCAGGGCCTCAAAGTGCTCTCGGCGGTGCTTCCGCAGGACGTGAAGCTGGAGACCCGGGAGTACGACCTCGGCGCGCGGCGCTGGCACGCGACCGGGGAAACCCTGCCCGACGCGGAACTCGAGTCGCTCAAGGACCACGACGCGATCCTGCTCGGCGCGATCGGCGACCCGTCCGTGCCCTCCGGCGTCCTGGAGCGCGGCCTGCTGCTCAAGCTGCGGTTCGCCTTCGACCACTACGTCAACCTTCGCCCCTCCAAGCTCTTCCCGAACACCCCGACGCCGCTCGCCGGCCGCCCCGAGATCGACTTCGTCGTGGTCCGCGAGGGCACCGAGGGCCCGTACACCGGAAACGGCGGCAGCCTGCGCACCGGAACGCCGGCCGAGGTCGCCACCGAGGTGAGCGTCAACACCGCGTACGGCGTGGAGCGCGTGGTGCGCGACGCGTACGAGCGGGCCAACGCCCGCCCCCGCAAGAAGCTGACGCTCGTGCACAAGAACAACGTCCTAGTCTACGCGGGCCACCTGTGGAAGAACATCTTCGACCGGGTCGGCCAGGAGTACCCGGACGTCACCACCGACTACCTGCACGTCGACGCGGCGACGATCTTCTTCGTCACGCAGCCGGAGCGCTTCGACGTCATCGTCACCGACAACCTCTTCGGCGACATCGTCACCGACCTGGCCGCCGCCGTCACCGGCGGCATCGGGCTGGCCGCCAGCGGCAACATCAACCCCACCGGGGCCTTCCCGTCCATGTTCGAGCCGGTCCACGGCTCGGCCCCCGACATCGCGGGCACCGGTAAGGCCGACCCGACCGCCACGGTGCTCTCCGTCGCGCTGCTGCTGCGACACCTGGGGTACGAGGCGGAGGCGGCCCGCGTCGAGACCGCGGTCACCGAGGACCTGGCCGCCCGCGACGGCGTGACCCGGACCACGGACGAGATCGGCGACGCGCTCGCCGTCCGGGTCACCGCCTGACGCGTACGCCGCGTGCCCGGCGGCGTGTGACGAACGCGACGCGCTGACCGGTCCTACGGACCGCTTCCTCGGGGCCCCGTGCTGACGCCCGGGGCCCCGAGGCGTCCGCGCGCGGACGACCGTTCCGCCATGCCCCGTGCTCCGCTGCTGCTTCCCGTACGGGGCGCCGCGCGGCACCGATCCTCCCTGGGGGGCACGGGGCACGGGGCACGGGGCACGGGGCACGGGGCACGGGGCACGGAGCGGCGGCCTACGGGGCGGCGGGGCGAAGGGGAATCGCGGTCCCGCGCGGCGCGGGTCGGGGCGGTCGGGGGCGGGACCTGGCGTCCGTGGGTCGGCGGGGGACGTCCCCGGCCCGAAGCGGACGGTCGTTCGCATCCACGGCGGTGGCCACGGTCACAAACGATGATGGGAGCCTCGTCACCGTCGCTGTGTTTCCGCGCGATGGGGTGCGACCATCGAGGTCAGGCCCGCGCGCGCCGAGGTGCGGCCTTGTGTTCCCTGGGCGGTCGCGCACGAGCGATAATCGAACGTGGGGCCGCAACACAAGGCGAATCTTGGACGTTATAGCCGACTGACAGGGACGGAAGTGAGCGCGGTCCGCCGAACCCACCTGGCGAAGGACACGTACTCATGACGACGACCACGATCGAGCTCAAGCCCTCCTCGCATCCGCTGCCGGCCGCGGAGCGCGAGAAGATTCTGGCCAGCCCCGGGTTCGGCCGCCACTTCACCGATCACATGGTGACCATCAAGTGGACCGAGGGCCGCGGTTGGCACGAGGCCCAGCTCGTTCCGTACGCGCCGCTGTCGATCGACCCGGCCAACATGACGTTGCACTACGCGCAGACCATCTTCGAGGGCCTCAAGGCGTACCGGCAGCCCGACGGCACCGTCGCCACCTTCCGCCCCGACGCCAACGCCGCCCGCTTCCAGGCGTCCGCCCGCCGGCTGGCCATGCCCGAGCTGCCGACCGAGACCTTCATCGCGGCCTGCGACGCCCTGGTCACCCAGGACAAGGCATGGGTGCCGGCCAGCGGTGAACAGTCGCTGTACCTGCGGCCCTTCATGATCGCCACCGAGGTCGGCCTCGGCGTGCGCCCGGCCAACGAGTACCTGTTCGTGGTCATCGCCTCCCCCGCCGGCGCTTACTTCCCCAGCGGCGTGAAGCCGGTCTCGGTGTGGCTGTCCGAGGAGTACGTCCGCGCGGCCCCCGGCGGCACCGGTGCCGCCAAGGCCGGCGGCAACTACGCCGCGTCCCTGGTCGCTCAGGCGCAGGCCGCCGAGAAGGGCTGCGACCAGGTGGTCTGGCTGGACGCCATCGAGCGCCGCTGGATCGAGGAGATGGGCGGCATGAACCTCTACTTCGTCTACCGCTCGGGCGACTCGGTGCGCATCGTCACCCCGGAGCTGTCCGGCTCCCTGCTGCCCGGCATCACCCGCGCCTCGCTCCTCAAGATCGCCGAGGACCTGGGGTACGAGTGCGAAGAGGGCCGCATCTCCGTCGACGACTGGAAGAACGGCAACGCCGACGGCTCGCTGACCGAGGTCTTCGCCTGCGGCACCGCCGCCGTCATCACCCCCGTCGGCTCCGTGAAGTCCGCCCGCGCCGACTGGACGGTGGGCGACGGCCAGCCCGGTGAGATCACCATGAAGCTGCGTACCGCGCTGCTGGACATCCAGACGGGCGCCGCGCCCGACACCCACCACTGGATGCACCCGCTGGGCTGATCGCCACCGATCACCACCGATCACCACCGGTCGTCACCGACCGCTGACGGGCCCGCCCTACGCCGCCGCCACCGCGCGCGTGGGCGGGTCCTCGCGCGTCGACCACGCCCCCGCGTCCCGTGGGGGAGGGGCCAAGCGTCCGCGCTCCGTACCCGGTTGGGGGTAGGCGCCCCGTGCCCCGTGCTCCGTGCCCCGTTGAGGTCTCGCGCTCCGTGCCCCGTGCCTCGTTACGGGTTCACACCCCGTGGCCCCGTCCCCCGTCAGGGTGGTCATGTCCCGTGGCCCCGTACGCCACCGCCCGGTCGGGGCCGCACCGCTTCGGTGCGGCAGGACGGCGCGCGGCGGTCGGCCGGGGCTCCCGCATCGTGAGACGGGCGGGTGCCGCGCCGGGGCGTGTGGCACACTCCTGCCGTGCTCTCGTTCGCCATGATTATTGGCAGCAGGCGCGCCGGTCCGCAGTGACCGCCCCGTACGAACCGAGTACGGCGCGGACACCGTCGTCCCAGACCCGCGCGCAGACCTCTCGCACCCGCGAGGGGTTTTTTCGTTTCCTGGACCATCCGCCCCAGGGGACGGAGCGCACGGGAGCATAGTGGGGACGGTGGAACCGGTCATTCCGGTAGACCGAGATCCCGACAGGAGCCAGATCAGCATGACGGACGCACTCGACGACAACTTCCACGTGTTCGACACCACGCTGCGCGACGGAGCGCAGCGCGAGGGCATCAACCTCACCGTCGCGGACAAGCTGACGATCGCCCGGCACCTGGACGCGTTCGGCGTGGGGTTCATCGAAGGCGGCTGGCCCGGCGCCAACCCCCGGGACACGGAGTTCTTCGCCCGCGCCCGCGCCGAGATCGACTTCCAGCACGCCCAGCTCGTCGCGTTCGGCGCGACGCGCCGGGCCGGGACGCGGGCTCAGGACGACCCGCAGGTACGGGCGCTGCTCGACTCCGGGGCGCCGGTCATCACGCTCGTCGCCAAGTCCCACGACCGGCACGTGGAACTCGCGCTGCGGACCACGCTGGAGGAGAACCTGGAGATGGTGCGGGACACCGTCTCCTACCTCCGCTCCCAGGACCGACGGGTGTTCGTCGACTGCGAGCACTTCTTCGACGGCTACCGGGGCAACCCCGACTACGCCAAGCAGGTCGTCAGCGCGGCGCACGAGGCGGGTGCCGACGTGGTCGTGCTGTGCGACACCAACGGCGGCATGCTGCCCGCCCAGGTGCAGGCGGTCGTCGCCACGGTGCTCGCCGACACCGGTGCGCGCCTGGGCATCCACGCCCAGGACGACACGGGGTGCGCCGTCGCCAACACCCTGGCCGCCGTGGACGCGGGCGCCACCCACGTACAGTGCACGGCCAACGGCTACGGCGAACGGGTCGGCAACGCCAACCTGTTCCCGGTCGTCGCCGCCCTTGAGCTGAAGTACGCCAAGACGGTGCTGCCCGCGGGGGCGCTCGCCGAGATGACGCGGGTCTCCCACGCCATCGCGGAGGTCGTCAACCTCACGCCCTCCACCCACCAGCCCTACGTCGGCGTCTCGGCCTTCGCCCACAAGGCCGGCCTGCACGCCTCGGCGATCAAGGTGGACCCGGACCTGTACCAGCACATCGACCCGGAGCGGGTCGGCAACACCATGCGCATGCTGGTCTCCGACATGGCGGGCCGCGCGTCCATCGAGCTCAAGGGCAAGGAGCTCGGCATCGACATCAGCGACGACCGCGCGCTGGTCGCCCGGGTCGTGGAGCGGGTCAAGGAACGGGAGTTGGCGGGCTACACGTACGAGGCGGCCGACGCCTCCTTCGAGTTGCTGCTCCGCGCCGAGGCGGAGGGCAGGGCGCGCCGGTACTTCCGGGTCGAGTCCTGGCGCGGCATCGTCGAGACCCGCCCGGACGGCACGCACGCCAACGAGGCCACCGTGAAGCTGTGGGCCAAGGGCGAGCGCATCGTGGCCACGGCGGAGGGCAACGGCCCCGTCAACGCCCTGGACCGGGCGCTGCGGGTGGGCCTGGAGCGGATCTACCCGCACCTGGCCGGCCTGGAGTTGGTCGACTACAAGGTCCGCATCCTGGAGGGCCGGCACGGCACCGAGTCCACCACCCGGGTCCTGGTCTCCACCAGCGACGGCCGGGGCGAGTGGGCCACGGTGGGCGTCGGCGACAACGTGATCGCCGCCTCCTGGGAGGCGCTGGAGGACGCGTACACCTACGGCCTGCTGCGCGCGGGCGTCGAACCGCAGGAGTAGGCGGCGCGCGGCGGGGCGGCGCGGCGCACCCGGCCCCGTCGCGGCCCGGCACCGCCGCCCCGTAGCAACGATCCCGTAGCAGCGATTCCGTAGCAGCGGCCCCGTGCCAGCAGGGCCCGTGCCGGCAGGGCCCGTGCCAGCAGGGCCCGTGTCACCGGGCCCAGCAGGCGTGGGGTGCTGAGCGCGGGCGAACGCACCGCGGCCCCGGCCGGCCCACGGGGGAGGGCTCGGACGGGGCCGCGGCGTTCGGGGGGTCAGGCCGCGGGGGCGGCCTTGACGGCGGAGATGTCGAAAGTGAGCTTCACCTTGTCGCTGACCATGACGCCGCCGGTCTCCAGAGCGGCGTTCCACGTCAGGCCCCAGTCGGAGCGCAGGATGGTGGCGCTGCCCTCGAAGCCGACGCGCTCGGCCCCGTAGACGTCGGTCGCCGCGCCGTTGAAGTCGAGGTCGATGCTGACCGGGCGGGTGACGTCCTTGATGGTCAGGTCGCCGGTGACGCGGAAGCTCTCGTCGTCGGTCTGCTTGACGCCGGTGCTGCGGAAGGTCATCAGCGGGAAGCGCTCGGCGTCGAAGAAGTCCTCGCCGAGCAGGTGCGCGTCGCGGTCCTTGATGCCGGTGTCAACGCTGGCGATCTTGACGTCGATGCTGGCGCTGGAGCGGGCCGGGTCGGCACCGTCGAGGCGCAGGGCGCCCTCGTGCTCGATGAACGAGCCGCGCACGTTGGTGACCATCGCGTGGCGCACCGTGAAGCCGATGCTGCTGTGTGCCGGGTCGATCGTGTACTCACCCGTGAGCCCCGCGAGGGCCGGGTTCGCCTGGGGCGCCGCGGCGTCGATGACGGCGGTGCCAGTGGCGGCGGTGGCGGCGTCAGCGGCCGGGACGGTGTTGCGCTTGCGGTTGAACAGAGCCATGGCTCCTCCTCGGGGCGTTGTTGTTTAAGCTTCAACGAAATTCATCGTAGGGGCATTCCGTTCAATTTTCAACCTTCTCGTTTCCGGGGGGTCAGGCGCCGTGCCCCGCGCCCCGTGCTCCGTGCCAGGCTCCGCGCCCCCGGGCCGCCCCGCCCCGTGCCCCAGGCTCCGTGCCCCGTGCCCCGTGCGAGACCATCGCCCCGCCCCGTACCCGTCCCGCCCCGCATCCGTGGTGCTCCGTTCATGCCGGGCCTCTGGCGGACGCGCGTAGAACTCGGGCATCATCCTGGGGCTCCACCTGCACAGCCGACCCGCCCCACCGTCCGGTCCGTCCTCAGCAGGAGGTTCCCCCATGGATCACGCGCTGTACGGCAGTCGCCGCCCGCGCCGCGTCGTTCGGTCCCTGCTCACCGCCCTCGCGCTGGCGCTCGGCGCCCTGTTCGCGCCCGGTGTCGGCGTCGTCGGTGGCGCCACCGAGGCGCACGCGGTCACCAAGCTGAGCCACGCGCAGGCCACCGCGATGTTCCGGGACGCCGGCATCACCTGGTCGTCCTCCGGCGGCTGCTCCGACCGCAACCAGCCGAACTGCACCTCGTTCACACAGCTCAACCTCAGCTCCGCGCGGGGCGCTCAGACGCTCAAGCAGGCCAGCCGGTGCGCGCTGAACATCACCGGTGGCACCGAGACCGGGCACGCCAGCGGCACGTACAGCCACTGGAACGGCTACAAGCTCGACTTCAGCCTCTCCACCTGCCTGTCGAACTACATCACCGGCACGTTCGCGTCCATCGGCGGATCGAAGTGGAAGTCGGCCTCCGGCAACATCTACTACCGTGAGAGCAACCACTGGGACGTGACGTACTACAACTGCGGCGGTTGCTGACCCCGCCCACCCCCTACCGCGCCGGCCCCGTCATCCGCCCCGCTGGGGCCGCTGGCGGGGCCGGTGGAGTGCGCGAAGCTGTGGGAGGGGCACCAGGGTGGCCCCTTATGCTTTGTGGGGTATACACAGGGGAAAATGGGGGTTAGGCGCCCGACAATGCGGGAAGGGTGCCGCACAGTTCTGCCGCCTGTGACACGAAAACGTTCACGACGTTGTAGGGAAACGACATGAGGTTCCCGGCCCCAGGGAACGTACCGTCTTGGCATGACCAATCTCGAAGGTGCGCCCGTAGCGGCGAGTGACGTCCGTGGGCGCGTCGCCGAGCTGCACGCCATTCGCGAGCAAGCTCGGCGCGGCCCGAGCGAGCGGGCGACCGAGGCGCAGAAGGCCAAGGGCAAGCTGACGGCCCGGGAGCGGATCGACCTCCTGCTCGACGAGGGCTCCTTCAACGAGGTCGAACCCCTGCGGCGACACCGCGCGGTCGGCTTCGGCCTGGAGGCCAAGAAGCCCTACACCGACGGCGTCATCACCGGTTGGGGCACGGTGCACGGTCGCACCGTCTTCGTCTACGCGCACGACTTCCGGATCTTCGGCGGCGCGCTCGGCGAGGCCCACGCCACCAAGATCCACAAGATCATGGACATGGCCATCGCGGCCGGCGCGCCGCTGGTGTCCCTCAACGACGGTGCCGGCGCCCGCATCCAGGAGGGCGTCTCGGCCCTCGCCGGGTACGGCGGCATCTTCCAGCGCAACACTCGCGCCTCCGGTGTCATCCCGCAGATCTCGGTGATGCTCGGCCCGTGCGCCGGCGGCGCCGCGTACAGCCCCGCGCTGACCGACTTCGTGTTCATGGTCCGCGAGACCTCGCAGATGTTCATCACGGGCCCCGACGTCGTGCAGGCGGTGACCGGCGAGAAGGTCTCCCAGAACGGGCTCGGCGGCGCCGACGTCCACGCGGAGACCTCGGGCGTGGCTCACTTCGCGTACGACGACGAGGAGACCTGCCTCGAAGAGGTGCGCTACCTGCTCTCCCTGCTGCCGCAGAACAACCGGGAGAACCCGCCCGTCGCCGAGGCGTCCGACCCCGCCGACCGGCGCGGCGAGGCGCTGCTCGACCTGGTGCCGGCCGACGGCAACCGGCCGTACGACATGCGCAAGGTCATCGAGGAGATCGTCGACGACGGCGAGTACCTGGAGGTCCACGAGCGCTGGGCGACCAACATCATCTGTGCGCTCACCCGGCTCGACGGGGCCGTCGTCGGCATCATCGCCAACCAGCCGCAGTCGCTGGCCGGCGTGCTCGACATCGAGGCGTCGGAGAAGTCCGCGCGCTTCATCCAGATGTGCGACGCCTTCAACATCCCGCTGGTCACCCTGCTCGACGTCCCCGGCTTCCTGCCCGGCGTGGACCAGGAGCACGGCGGCATCATCCGGCACGGCGCCAAGATGCTGTACGCGTACTGCAACGCCACCGTGCCGCGGATCTCGGTGATCCTGCGCAAGGCGTACGGCGGCGCCTACATCGTCATGGACTCCCAGTCCATCGGGGCCGACCTCACCTACGCCTGGCCGACCAACGAGATCGCCGTGATGGGCGCCGAGGGCGCGGCCAACGTCATCTTCCGCAAGCAGATCGCCAGCGCGGACGACCCGGAGGCCATGCGCGCCCGCATGGTCAAGGAGTACAAGTCCGAGCTGATGCACCCGTACTACGCCGCCGAGCGGGGCCTGGTCGACGACGTGATCGACCCGGCCGACACCCGCGAGGTGCTGATCCGATCCCTGGCGATGCTGCGCAACAAGCACGCCGACCTGCCGTCCCGCAAGCACGGCAACCCGCCGCAGTAACCGCCGTAGTAATGGAGACGAAGAGCCTGTGAGCACCGCAACCGAACCCACCGCGCACACGTCGACCGACACCGTTGTCCGGGTGGAGCGGGGCCACGCCGACGCGGAGGAACTGGCCGCCGTCACCGCGGTCCTGCTCGCCCGCGCCGCCGCCACGCAGCACCTCACGGCGCCGCCCGCACCCCGCCGCTCGACCGCCGGCTGGCGTCGCCTGGAGCGCACGCCCGGCTTCCGGGCTCCGCACAGCTGGCAGGGCTGACCGGCCCGCCGGACGGCAAGCAGCACGAAGCCCCCGTTGCTCCTCGGAGCGGCGGGGGCTTTTCGGGTCACGCGCGAGCCGGCGGCACGCGGTCGGGGAGCGCGGCCGGCCGCGGCCGGGGGAGGGGCGCCGCGTGCCGCGGCCCGTCCCCGCCCCGGCCCGCGTCGGGCTAGCGGAGGCGGGCCATCAGCGCGTGCTCGACCAGGGTGATCAGCGCGCTCTTCGCCTCGTTGCGGTGCCGGGCGTCGGTGACGATGATCGGTGCGTCCGGGCCGATCTGGAGCGCCTCGCGCACCTCGTCGGGGGTGTACGGCTGGTGCCCGTCGAAGCCGTTGAGGGCGATGACGAACGGCAGGCCGGAGTTCTCGAAGTAGTCGACGGCCGGGAAACAGTCGGCCAGTCGGCGCGTGTCGACCAGCACCACGGCGCCGATCGCGCCGCGTACGAGGTCGTCCCACATGAACCAGAAACGGTCCTGCCCGGGCGTGCCGAACAGGTACAGGATCAGGTCCTGGTCGAGCGTGATGCGGCCGAAGTCCATGGCTACCGTGGTGGTGGTCTTGTCCGGCGCGTGCGTGAGGTCGTCGATCCCCGCCGATGCGGAGGTCATCACGGCCTCGGTGCGTAGCGGGTTGATCTCCGAGACCGCGCCGACGAACGTGGTCTTGCCCACGCCGAAGCCGCCCGCCACCACGATCTTCGCGGAGGTGGTGGAGCGGGCTGCACCGCTAGAGCTTGCGAAGTCCACTGAGCACCCTTTCGAGCAGTGTCACGTCAGGCTGACCGCCGGCGGTTTCGTCGCCGCCGGGCTGATGGATGGCGACGAGCCCCGCCTCGGCCAGGTCGGCGACGAGGATGCGGGAGACGCCAAGGGGGATGGAGAGGAGTGCGGAGATCTCGGCGACCGACTTGATCTCCCGGCACAGGTGGCAGATCCGCTGGTGCTCAGGGAGTTGGCCCTGGAGCTGGGACGGATCGGCGGTGGTGCTCACCAGCGCCTCGATGGCGAGCTGGTAGCGCGGACGCGTGCGGCCACCGGTCATCGCGTACGGGCGCACCAGGGGGTTGTGTGCGCTACCGGCGGGCGCCGGCTCCGGCTCGTGCCGTTGCGGCGCCACCGGTTCGATGCGCGGGCTGTGCGGATGGCGCGGCCCGGCGGGGGGTTCGTAGCCCGGCTGGGGCTGTGGCTGTCGTTGCGGCTGCGCGTGGCGGCGCGGCTGCTGGTGCGGCTGGCCGTAGCCCTGCTCGTACGGCTGCTGGTACGGCTGTTGCGGATAGGACTGCTGTTGCGGGTCGGCGTGCCACGAGCCACCCGGCCGCCGCGCACCGTACTGGTCCTGGCCCGGCTGGCCCTGGCCGTACTGGCCCTGGCCGTGCTGGTCCTGGCCCGGCCGGTTCGGGTCGGGGTGGCTCTGCCGGGGGTGCGGCTGCTCGGCCGCGCCCGGCTGGCGCTGGGCCGCGGGCCGGACCCGACGGCTGGGCGCGGAGGGGAAGTTGAACCGGTTCAGCGGCGCCTGGCCCTGGGGATCAGGCTGCTGCCCTTCGCCGTACGAATAGCCGCTCGGGGGCGTTGCCACGGTTCCTCCTCCAACTCGCCTGTCTGCCGGTCGCGCCACCGCACCCTATGGCGCGGTGGCGCGAAACGCACTGTTTGTTTGCTAGTTGAGAAGGCTCCCTTGCAGTTCCGCGCGGAGATCCGGGGTGAGGACACCGCCGGTGCGGTCGACGAGGAGGGCCATTTCGTAGCCGACGAGACCGATGTCGCACTCGGGGTGAGCGAGTACGGCCAGCGAGGACCCGTCGGAGATGGACATGATGAAGAGGAAGCCGCGTTCCATCTCGACCACGGTCTGGTTCACGGCGCCGCCCTCGAAGATGCGGGAGGCGCCGGAGGTCAGCGAGGTCAGACCGGACGCTACGGCCGCCAGTTGGTCGGCCCGGTCACGGGGGAACCCTTCGGACATCGCCAGAAGGAGTCCGTCGGCGGAGACCACCACCGTGTGGGACACCCCTGGGGTGTTGTCCACGAAGTTGGTGATCAACCAGTTCAGGTTCTGCGCCGCCTGGCTCATCGGGCTCACACTAACGCTCCTGATCGTAGGTGCTGCCGGGGCCGAAGCCCTGTTGGTCATGCTGGTGGTGCGTACTGTTGTCGGCGCCCGCGTTGCGCCCCTGTTGGACCCCGCGCCGCAGATTACTCAACCTGCCGCGGATGTCCTCCGGGGACCGCGAAATCTGCGGTCCGCCCTGCTGGCTCTCCTCGGCGGTGCCCTCCACCAGATTGGCCTTGGGGACGCGCCGTGGCAGCCCGGACGGAGTCACTCCGCCTGCCTTCGGCTCACGTAGCTGCTCGGCACGGTGCCAGCGCTCGTCGTTGGCCGACTGCCAGCCGGAGTCCGCGTGCCGCGGCGTGTGCTGCTGCTCCGGCTCCGCCTGCTCCTCGGGTCCTTGGTGTGCTGACTCGGTGTGGTCCGCCGCCGCGTCCGCGACGTCGGCCCCGTCCGAAGCCCGCCACTGCTTGCCACGGCGCGGGAGGCCCGCCTCGGTGATCGAGTCGATGCCGCTGGGCGATGGGCCCGGACGGTGGAACTCTACGCGCTCCGGGCCGTCTTCCGCAGCGCTCGGGAAGGGTTCCGTTTGCGCTCCGTGCGCATCGGCGCCGGGGGCCTGGTAGGCGTCGGCCGTGGCCCACTCACCCTGGTGACCTCGCGCGTCGTGCGTGCCGTAGGGCTGCTGCCCGGACTCGGACTGATCCGCGTAGTCACCTTCCGGATACGCACCGTCGCGGGAGCCATCGGGCAGGTAGCCACCGTGTCCCGGCAGCCCGTCCGGCGCCGGCGCGGCCTCCGCCTCCGGGAGCGGGGACTGGCCCGTGCGCTCGTGCTCCGGCTGCCCCGGGTACGGGGCCAGCGGCGTCACGTGGCCGGCCCCGTCCGGGAAGCCGGTCGCGCCCACCCCGCCCGGCGCGGCCCCGTAGCCGGCGTCGTACCCACTGCCCGGCCCGGCGTCGTAGCCGACGCCCGGCACCGCGCCGTAGCCGGCGGCACCGTCGTCGCCGGCGGGCAAGCCGGCGCCCTGCTCGGCTCCGTAGGGCTGCTGAGCGGGCGCCGTCTGGCCGCCGCCGTACTCGCTCCCGTACTCGCCGCCCGGGCTCCCGCCCGGAGCGCTCTCGTACGGGACACCCTGCCGCGCCTCGTACGGAGCGCCCTGCTGCTCCGCGTACGGAGCGGCCTGCTGGCCCTCGTATGTCGGGTGGCCGGCGTCGTCGAAGCCGAGGTCCGCGGCCGTCTGCTGCGCGGCCGGCTGCGGCGGCGACGGGGGCGCGGGCTGCTCGGGGACGATCGGCGAGACGGCGAAGTCCTCCTGGGGCGCGTCGTCTCCGCCACCGCCGTGCGTGATCGGCTCGGGCAGCATGACCAGCGACGTGGTGCCCGCCTGCTCGCCGGCGGGGCGCAACTGCACCCGGATGCCGTGCCGGTTGGCCAGCCGGCCGACCACGAACAGGCCCATGCGCTGGGAGACCGCCACGTCGACCGTCGGCGGGTGGGCCAGCCGGTGGTTGATGTCCGCGAAGTCCTCGGCGGTCAGGCCGATGCCCTTGTCGTGGATCTCGATCATGACCCGGCCGTCGGGCAGCCGGGTCGCGGTCACCCGCACCTTGGACTGCGGCGAGGAGAACGTGGTGGCGTTCTCCAACAGCTCGGCCAGCAGGTGCACCAGGTCCGTGACGGCGTTGCCGTGGATCTCGCTGTCGGGGACGCCGGCCAGCTCGATCCGCTCGTAGCTCTCCACCTCGGACGAGGCGGCGCGGAGCACGTCCACCAGCGGCACCGGCTGGTTCCAGCGTCGGCCCGGCTCCTCGCCCGCGAGGACGAGGAGGTTCTCGCCGTTGCGGCGCATGCGGGTGGCCAGGTGGTCCATCCGGAACAGGTTCTCAAGCTGGTCCGGGTCGGCCTCGTTGTTCTCCAGCGTGCTGATCAGCGTGAGCTGGCGCTCGATGAGGCCCTGGTTGCGGCGCGAGAGGTTGGTGAAGATCGCGTTGACGTTGCCGCGCAGCAGCGCCTGCTCGGCGGCCAGGCGGACCGCCTCCTGGTGCACGTGGTCGAAGGCGCGGGCGACCTCGCCGATCTCGTCGCGGGTGGCGATCGGGATGGGGGTCACGCGGGTGTCGGTGCGCCCCGGCTCCGTACGCGAGAGCTGGTCGACCAACTCGGGCAGCCGCTGCTCGGCGACCTCCAGCGCGGCGTTGCGCAACTGACGCATGCTACGGCTCATCGAGCGGGCCATCAGACCGGCCACGATGAACGCGGCCAGCAGGGCCACCAGCACGATCGCGGAGTTGACGAAGGTGTCCCGGCGGGCGTCGGAGGAGATCTGCGCAGCCTCGTCCACCGCCTTGTCGGCCAGGCTCTCCTCGACCGCGCGGTAGGCGTCGAACTGGGCCGTCGAAGCGTCGAACCAGGAGGCGGCGGTAATGCCCTGGTCACGCAGCTCGGACGGCTTCGCGCCGGAGCCGATGGCCTTGACCATGGTGTCCATCGACGGCGGAGCCGTGAAGTCCTCACCACGGCCCTGGGCGCGCTCCCGCGCGGCGGCCGTCTTCTTCTTGCCGGTCTCCGCGGCCTCCCGCAGCGCCCGCTTGAGGTGTGCGGTGTCCGCGTCCATGCCGCCGGACTCGAACTCCAGCAGCGCGATCCGCTCCAGGTAGGCGTACGAGGAGAAGGCGGTGAGCTGCGCGCGGCGGTCCGCCTCGGTGGGGCCCGGCTTGGTCAGCAGGTGCGCGCCGATCGAGCGCTGCAACGATTCGGCTGCCTTGGCCAGGGAGATCGCGTAGACCGTACGGCCGTAGGAGGTGATGTTGCCGGTGCCGAGGCCGAGTTCGTTGGAGAACTCCATCAGCGGGTGCTGGACGGTGACGTACCCCTCCTCGGTCTGCACCCCCGGCAGCCGCGAGGAGAAGGCGTTCTGGCGCAGCGAGGTCAGCCGTGGCTCCACGGCGCGGAACGCCTTGAGCCGGCGCCCCAGCCCCGCGTCGTCCGGCATGTCGCGCGCGAAGCGGTCGAACTCCTTGGCCGCCGCGTCGGTCGTCCGCCGGGCCTGTCGCATCTCGTCGGTCTCGCGGCCCTCGAGCAGCGGCACCGTGGACACGTCGCGCTCGTTGATCAACGCCTGGCCGTACGTCGCCGCGGCGCGCACCAGCCCGGCCGTGCGCTCGGCGTCCTGCGCCTCCTGCCACGTCTCCACGGAGGAGGCGACGCGGAAGCCGCCGAAGACCAGGGCCACCAGGACCGGAATGAGCAGGATCGCGTTCAGCCGGACCGGGACCCGCCAGTTGCGCGGGGACCAGGGGCCACCCTGGGGCGGCGGGGCGTCGGGTGCCGCGTCGGGCGATGCCACCGTGCGCGATGGCGGCGTGAAGTTGCCCCGTGCCTGACCCTGTGGGGTCCGTGGCTGGGGCGACCCCGTCGCGGGCGCCGTTGTGCTTCGCCTCACTGACCAACAACCTCTCGGCGTCGGCACTTGATGTTGTGCCGTTCTCTGCTGAGCCCTTACCGCTCAGTTCAGCGAATTCCAGCACGTGAGGCAGGCGCATTCCAAACAGTGCCGCTACCGGATGGAGGACTGTCGGCCACGGAGATAAAACGGGCGTTAAGGGCGACCGACGGCAAAATTCAGGAGAATCGCGTGCGCTTCGGAGTCGATTGATCGCGCTGTGTAGTGGGCGCGTGGTAATTGCCTGTCGAAACGTTATGAATTTGCGGGCTAGCCGTGGCAAACGACACAACGGTGTGTACGACAACTACCCGGTGGTTCACGCTACTTGAGGCGGGCCATCAGCGCGTGCTCGACCAGGGTGATGAGCGCGCTCTTGGTCTCCCCGCGTTGCCGGGCGTCGGTGACGATGATCGGCGTGTCCGGGCCGATCTGGAGCGCCTCGCGGACCTCGTCGGGGGAGTAGGGCTGGTGCCCGTTGAAACCGTTGAGGGCGATGACGAACGGCAGGCCGGAGTTCTCGAAGTAGTCGACGGCCGGGAAGCAGTCGGCCAGCCGGCGCGTGTCCACCAGCACGATCGCGCCGATCGCGCCCTTGACCAGGTCGTCCCACATGAACCAGAAACGGTCCTGCCCGGGCGTACCGAACAGGTACAGGATCAGGTCGTCGTCCAGCGTGATGCGGCCGAAGTCCATCGCCACGGTCGTCGTGGTCTTGTCCTGAACGTGGCTCAGGTCGTCGATCCCCGCCGACGCGGAGGTCATCACGGCCTCGGTGCGCAGCGGGTTGATCTCCGAGACCGCGCCGACGAACGTGGTCTTGCCCACGCCGAAGCCGCCCGCCACCACGATCTTCGCGGAGGTGGTGGAGCGGGCCGCGCCGCTAGAGCTTGCGGAGTCCACTGAGCACCCTTTCGAGCAGAGTCACGTCAGGCGTGCCGCCCGCCTCGGAGCTGCCGGGCTGGTGGATCGCCACCATGCCGGCCTCGGCCAGGTCGGCGACGAGGATGCGGGCGACGCCGAGGGGTATCGCGAGCAGCGCGGAGACCTCCGCGACCGACTTGACCTCACGGCACAGGTGGCAGATCCGCTGGTGCTCGGGGAGTAGCCCCTGCAGGTGCGCGGGGTCTGCCGTCGTGCTCACCAGCGCCTCGATGGCGAGCTGGTAGCGCGGCCGGGTGCGACCCCCGGTCATGGCGTACGGGCGCACCAGCGGCTGGTCGCCTTCGACCCCGTACGGCGCGTGGTGAGAGGCGCCGTACGGGCCGGTCGAGGCAGCGGGCGGGTTCATGGTTCCTCCGGTCGGGACAGCAAGCGAGTAGTAGTGCCGTCGGTCGGTGCCGGTGGGGGGGCCTGGCGGTGAAGCGAAGGACGGACGGTGGTCGAAAGTCAGTTGAGCAGACTTCCCTGCAGTTCCGCACGCAGGTCAGGGGTCAGGACGTTACCCGTACGGTCGACGAGAAGCGCCATCTCGTAACCGACGAGACCAATGTCGCACTCGGGGTGCGCGAGCACCGCGAGCGATGACCCGTCGGAAATCGACATGATGAAAAGGAAACCGCGCTCCATCTCGACCACGGTCTGGTTCACGGCGCCGCCCTCGAAAATGCGGGAGGCACCGGAGGTCAGCGAGGTCAGACCGGAGGCCACGGCCGCCAACTGGTCGGCCCGGTCCCGGGGGAACCCCTCGGACATCGCCAACAGCAGGCCGTCGGCGGAGACCACCACCGTGTGCGACACCCCCGGGGTGTTGTCCACGAAGTTGGTGATCAACCAGTTCAGATTCTGCGCCGCCTGGCTCATCGGACTCAACTAACGCTCCTGCTGGTGAAGGGGACCGCGACCGCGAGACTCAAGGCCGACCGTCCGTTCCGGCCTGACGGCCCTGCTGGATACCACGACGAAGGTTGGTCAGTCGCCCGCGCACGTCGTCGGGCGCGCGGGAGACCTGGGGGCCACCGCGCCGCTGGGCGGGCTGTTCCTCGGCGGTGCCGTCGACGAGGTTGGCCCGCGGCACCCGACGGGGCAGACCGGACGAGGTCACCCCGCCCGCCGCCGGCTCCCGGACCTGCTCGGCCCGCCGCCAGCGCTCGTCGTTGGGCGAGGAGCGCCAAGCCGCGTTCCCGGCCGTGCCGGCGCCCCGCGCGTCCGCGCCGTCCGCCGCCTGGGGCCGCTGCCCCGTGGCACGCGCGGGGATCAGACCCTGCTGGCCCGGCTCGCGCCGCGGCAGCGGGGGCGTGGCCGACCGCGCCGACTCGCCCTCGCCGCCCGGAGCGCCGCCGTGCGGGTCGGCGGGGCGCGCCGTGGGCTCGGCGGACGGACCGGCCGGCCCGGGGCCCTGTGGGCTGTGGAACCAGCGCGACTCGATCGTGTCGAAGATCGGGGTGCCACCGTTGTCGAAGCCCTGCGGGAGCGGCAGTTCGCCGGTGAGGTGGTCGTCCTCGGGCGCCGGCGCCGGCGCCGGCGCCGGCTCGGCGTGCGCGCCCTGGCCGAGCCCCACGCCCGGGCCGCCCTGCGGCAGGTACGCCCCGCCACGCCCGGGCGGCGGACCGTTGAAGTCGGGCCGCTGGAACTGGGTGGTGTCCCCGGAGCCGTCCTGCCCGTGCTCCGGCCGCAAGTAGCCGCCGGTGTCGGCGGGGCGCGGGTACTCGCCCGTCTCGCCCGGCAGCGCGTACTCGCCCGTGTCGCCGGCCGGCCGCGGGTACTCACCCGTGTCGCCGCGACCGCCCGCGAAGGCGTCGGGCTGTGCGTACTCGCCCGTGTCGGTGAGCTGCGGGTACGTCCCGGTCTCGCTCGGTGTCGGGTAGCCGCCGGTCTCGTCCGAGGTGCCCTGGGCGTACGGGTCCGGGTACGCGCCGGCGCCTTCGGGCAGGGCGTAGCCGCCGGTGTCCGTGGGGCGCGGGTACTCGCCGCTGTCGCCGGGGCCGCCCGCGGGCAGCGCGTACTGGCCGGTGTCCGCGACGCCGGAAGGCTGGGACGGCAGCGCGTACTCGCCGGTGTCGCCCGGGCCGGCCTGGTGCGGGTAACCGCCGGTGTCGGACGTGCCGGGAACCGGGTAACCGCCGGTGTCCGCGGTGTTCGGCCGCGCCCACTCACCGGTGTCGCCCGCCCCGTGCGGGGTGGGGGGTACGGCGAACTCGCCCGTGTCGCCGGGGCCACCGGCGGCACCGCGCGGGAACGGCGGCGTGGTGTCGATCTCCGCGTGGTCACGTGCCGCGTCGCCGTCGGTGGGCCAGTCGTCCGCCGCGGCGGCGCGCCGGGCGCCCCAGTTGGCGCCGGGAGCCTGCGGCCCGCCGTCCTGAGCCGGCGTCTCGGTGGACTCGGGGGCCACGGCGCCGGTCAACTCGGGGGCGGGGCCGCGCTGCGGGAGCTGCGGGCGCGCCCCACGCTCGCCGGAGCGTCCCGCGCCCGCGGGGGCGCCGGTCGGCGGGGCGACGGTGGGCTCGTGGTCCGGCGCGTCCTGGCCGCCACGCGTGGGCAGCGCCGGGCGGTTCGCGCCCGGGCCCTGCCCCTGGTCGGCGCCCGCGGCGCTGCGCGCGCCGGCCCGGCTGCCGCCGAAGAAGTCACCGGTGGTTGCGGGGACGTTTCCGCCGCCACTGGCCCGGTTGCCACTGCCGCCGCTGCCGAAGAAGTCGCCGCCACCGGCGCCCGTCCCGGCCGCCCCGTTGCCGTGCACCGAGGCGCCCACGGGGCGCGTGGGCAGCCCGCTGCGCGTGGCGCCGCCCCGTGCGGGCTGGGCACCGGTGCCGGTCGGCGGCACCGGGCCGCTCGGGTTCGGCTTCGTGCGCTGCGGGGTCGAGCCGCCGCCCGCGAGTTCGGCCCGCGGACCCGAGCCCGGCACCTGGCGGCGCGTGCCCGTACCGGCGGTCGCGGAGCCGGACGCGCCGTTGCCACCGGGGCCGGCCGCCTTGCCAAGGGCGGGGGTGCCGCCGGCCGGCGTGCCGGACTGCCCGGGGGCGCCGGACGGACCGGGCGTGCCGGGCGCGCCCGGGGTGGGCTTCTTGCCACCGCCCTGCGCCACGTCGACCGGCAGCATGACCAGCGCGGTCGTACCTCCGGAGTCCGACGGCCGGAGCTGGATGCGGATGCCGTGCCGCAGCGACAGGCGGCCGACCACGAACAGACCCATCCGGCGCGAGACCGACACGTCCACGGTCGGCGGGCTGGCCAGCCGCTCGTTGATCGCCGCCAGGTCCTCGGGGGAGAGCCCGATGCCGGTGTCGTGGATCTCCACGAGCACCCGGCCGTCCGGCAGCGCGTGCCCGGTGACCTTGACCTTGGTCTGCGGCGACGAGAAGGACGTCGCGTTCTCCAACAGCTCGGCCAGCAGGTGCACGAGGTCGTTGACGACCCGGCCCGCGACCTCGGTGCCCGGAACGGAGCTGAGCTCGATCCGCTCGTACTGCTCCACCTCGGACGCCGCCGCGCGGAGCACGTCCACCAGCGGCACGGGGCGGGTCCACCGGCGCCCCGGCTCCTCACCGGCGAGGACGAGCAGGTTCTCACCGTTACGGCGCATACGCGTCGCGAGGTGGTCCAGCTTGAACAGCGAGGAGAGCTGGTCCGGGTCCGCCTCGCGGGACTCAAGCTCGGAGATGAGTGAGAGCTGCCGCTGGATCAGGCCCTGGCTGCGGCGCGAGAGGTTGGTGAACATCGCGTTGACGTTGCCTCGCAGCAGCGCCTGCTCGGCGGCGAGCCGGACCGCCTCGCGGTGCACGTCGTCGAAGGCCGCGGCCACCTTGCCGATCTCGTCCCGGCTGTGCACACCGACCGACTCGACGGAGGTGTCCACGTCCTGCGGGTCGTGCTCGGACAGCTCCTTGACCAGCTCGGGCAGCCGCTGCTGGGCGACGTCCTGCGCGGTGTCCTGGAGCCGGCGCAGCGAACGCACCATGGAGCGGGAGACGACGAACGCGCCGACCAGCGAGATGCCGAGGACGAGCAGGATCAGCGCACCGTTGATGAACGCGTCCTGCTTGGCCTCCGAGCGCAGCTCGCGGGCCTTCTGCTCCATCTCCGTCAGCAGCGTCTGCTCGATCTTGGACATCGCCACGAGCTTGATGCTGTCCTGGTCGTACCAGTCCATGTAGGTGCGCTTGGCGGACGCCAGGCTCTCCGGGTCGCGCACCATGCGCAGCGCGTACTTGTTGGCCGCGTTGATGTCGCTGTTGTCGCCGGTGAGCGGGTCGAGCAGCTCCGGCGTGTCACCGCTGCGGATCTCCAGGAACCGGCGGAGCGCCTGGTCTTCCTTCTCCAGCGCCGTGGAGGTGTACCGGCTGTCGATCGCCGAGAGCTTGGGCTTGTTCGGGTGCGCCAGGGCCGCGCTGATGGAGGCGCGCTGGATGGACGCGTACTCCTTGGCCGACGAGAACGTGGCCAGCGCGCGCGTCTTGTTGATCATCGCGCGGTTGCTGGTCGCCTGCGCCATGTCCTGGGAGAGCGAGAGCAGCGAGGTGATCAGCTCGTTATACCCGAGGATCGTCTGCGAGGTGTAGTCGCGGTCCTTGTACGCCTGCTTGCGGATCTCGTGGATCTTGTTGAGCTGCTTCTTGATGTCGATCACCGTGGACTGCACGCCGGTGATCGCCGGGTCGACCGGGTCCAGGTCGTCCGTGGCGTCGGCGAACGCGACGAGCGCCTGGTCGGTCGCCTGGCGCGGGGCGACCACCTGGTCGTCCCGGTCGTCGCCGGCGCCGGCCAGCGGCCCGGCCGACTGGTCGCGCTCCTCCTGGAGCGCGTTGGCCAGCTCGGTCGCCTGCTGCGTCATCTCGGTGAGCAGCTTCATCTGGTCGAGCTGCTCGATGTTGTCCATCGAGTTCTGGATACGCAGGGCGCCCAGCGTGGTGGCGGCCACCACGGGGAGGGCGAGCAGCGACACGAGTCGGGTGCTGATCTTCCAGTTACGCAGGGCTATTCGCGGCCCGGGCCCCGTGGGGCCCTTCACCTTCGGCCGCTCGCCGGATGACTCCTCGCCGCTGGGCGCGGTCGGCCGCGTACTGACATCCGCGCCGCGGTCGGTGCCACCGCGCGGCTCGGGGTCCGCCGCGGCGTTGCCATCCTTCTTGAAACGTCCCTGCACTAGCGTCGCAACCTCTGGACCAGGCGTCCCGCCGTGCGTACGGCGAAACGGTGTGAGTCGTGAGTGACCGGCGCGCTCGACCCTTCCTTGTCGCGGAGCGAGGCCGCCGCCGCTCGGCGCCCCGTCTGCGCCCGCTGCGCGCCAGGTGAATCCTGTCGGCGGTCCGTGGAATTCCAGCACAGTGCCGGATGCTCCAACAAGAGCCGTGGGTCACGGTGTGGATGCGGTGACGGTACGTGGCAATAAAGTGACCGCATGTGGAAAACAATGGCCGTGATAACGGACTTTTATGCACGTTCCGCTCGGGAGTGATGGGTGTCCGGGTCGCGATGATCAAGAGCGGAACGTCTGCATAGGTCGGCAATGCCGGATTCCGCCTGGGGTGATAGGTGCGCACGATGCGGCATTTGTCCGCCTCTTCGTGAGAGAACTCACATGCTGGGCGTGACTGGCCTCGCGGATTTCGGGGGAAGGGCGCGTTTAGCCTGACGCTTTACACCGTCCGCGAAAACGACAAGACGAGGCAGATCCCGTGAAGACGACGATGATGTTCCGCAACATAGCCAACCCGCGGCGCACCACTCTCGCCCACCTCAAGGATGCCGAAGAACTCCAGACCGCGCCCGCCGCAGAGGAGCAGACCGCCTCCGTCGAGCTGCCCGCCCAGACGGCGAACCCCCGCCGCACGATTCTCACCGAAGCACCCAAGTAGCGGCCACCTCCCTCGTGGGCGGCGCCCCACGGCCCCCTCGGAGCCCGCCGCCCCCGTCCGCCCCACCTCGTCGCGTCCCCCGGCGCACGGTCGCGCGCCCCGCGCGCGAGCGGCCCACCCTCCCGCCGCTCCGGCGCCCGCCCGCCCCGTTCGGACCCGCCCCACCCCGGCCTCGCCCCCGGCCGGCGACGTACGTCCCGTACGCCCACGCCACCGGGAGGGCTGGGGTTTTCGCGTTTCCCCTCCGTGGACCTGTCGTCCGCTGCCCGTTCTTGCGTCCTGTCCGGGAACACCCGGGGCATGGCCGGGCTCCGCGTCGTGGCTTCGTGCCCCGTGCCTCGTGCTCCAGCTCCGTGCTTCGTACGGGAGGGGAGCTGGGCTCCGTGCCCCGTGCTCCGTGCTCCGCGCCCCGTTCGGGAAGGGAGCCGGGCTCCGTGCCCAGTGCCCCGTGGGAGCGGGGTGGCTGCCCCCGTGCCCCGTCCCGCTACCCGCCGCACCGGGGCACTGCCACGGGGTGACGGGCTGGGAGCGCGGCGGTGTCGAAAACGGGGCGATAGCCTGGAGCGTCAGACCTCAGCCAATGATCAGTAGTGAAGGGCAGCACTTCCCGTGCGCATCGCCAGATTCTCCATCGACGGCAACGTCGCGTTCGGAGTCGTGGAGGAGGCCGCCGCCCCTGACGGCGGCCCCGTCCTCGACATCATCAAGGGGCACCCCTTCGCCGAATTCGAACGCTCGGGCCAGAAGGTCCCGCTGGACAAGGTGCGCCTGCTGCCCCCGGTGCTCCCCAACAAGGTCGTGGCGATCGGTCGCAACTACGCGGAGCACGCCAGGGAGCTCGGCAACGAGGTTCCCGACGTTCCCGTCGCCTTCTTCAAGCCGTCCACCTCGGTGGTCGGCCCCGGCGACGCCATCGCCTACCCCTCCTTCTCGCAGGAGGTCCACCACGAGGCCGAGCTGGCCGTCGTGATCGGCAGGATGTGCCGGGAGGTCCCGCGCGAGCGGGCCCGGGACGTCATCCTCGGCTACACCTGCGCCAACGACGTCACCGCGCGCGACGTACAGCGCCGCGAGCAGCAGTGGGCGCGGGCCAAGGGGTTCGACACCTCGTGCCCGCTGGGGCCGTGGGTGGAGACCGACGTCGAACCGGGCGACCTCGCGATCATGTGCACCGTCAACGGTGAGCAGCGGCAACTAGGCCGCACCAGCGAGATGGTCCGCTCCGTCGAGGACCTGATCGTGCACATCACCGAGGCCATGACGCTGCTCCCGGGCGACGTCATCCTCACGGGCACCCCGGCTGGGGTCGGCCCGCTCAACGTCGGCGACGAAGTCGCCGTCACCATCGAAGGCATCGGCACTCTCACCAACAAGGTGATCAAGCGTGGCTAGCGCATCTCCCGTACGCGTCCGTTTCTGTCCCTCGCCCACCGGCAACCCCCACGTGGGCCTGGTCCGCACCGCCCTGTTCAACTGGGCGTTCGCCCGTCACCACGGCGGCACCCTGGTCTTCCGCATCGAGGACACCGACGCGGCCCGCGACTCCGAGGAGAGCTACGAACAGCTCCTGGACTCGATGCGCTGGCTCGGCTTCGACTGGGACGAGGGCCCCGAGATCGGCGGCCCGCACGCCCCGTACCGGCAGTCGCAGCGCATGGGCATCTACGCGGACGTCGCCCGCAAGCTCCAGGAAGGCGGCTTCGCGTACGAGTGCTTCTGCACCACCGAGGAGCTCGACGCCCGCCGCGACGCGGCCCGCAAGGCCGGCAAGCCCTCCGGGTACGACGGGAAGTGCCGCGACCTCTCGGCCGAGCAGATCGCCGCGTACCGCGCCGAGGGTCGCACACCGATCGTCCGGTTCCGGATGCCCGACACCCCGATCACCTTCACCGACCTGGTGCGCGGCGAGCTGACGTTCACCCCGGAGAACGTGCCGGACTTCGGCATCGTGCGCGCCAACGGGGCCCCGCTCTACACCCTCGTCAACCCGGTCGACGACGCGCTGATGGAGATCACGCACGTGCTCCGCGGCGAGGACCTGCTCTCCTCGACGCCGCGCCAGATCGCGCTGTACGGGGCGCTCGCCCAGATCGGCGTGGGCAACGGCACCGTGCCGGCCTTCGGCCACCTCCCGTACGTCATGGGCGAGGGCAACAAGAAGCTGTCCAAGCGCGACCCGCAGGCGTCCCTCAACCTCTACCGCGAGCGCGGCTTCCTCCCCGAGGGGCTGCTCAACTACCTGTCCCTGCTGGGCTGGTCGCTGGCCGAGGACCGGGACATCTTCTCCATCGAGGAGATGGTCGCCGCCTTCGACCTGGGCGACGTCAACGCCAACCCGGCGCGGTTCGACCTCAAGAAGTGCGAGGCCATCAACGCCACCCACCTGCGCGCCCTGGCGCCCGACGAGTTCGTACGCCGCCTGGTGCCCTTCCTCTTCCCGGGACGGGGCCCCAGCGACGCCGAACTCGACCTGCTCGCCAAGGCCGCTCCGCTCACCCAGGAGCGCATGGTGGTGCTCGGCGAGGCGGTGGGCATGCTCGGCTTCCTGTTCGTGAAGCCGGAGCACTTCCGGGTGGACGAGGCCGACGCGGCCAAGGTGCTGACCGAGGACGCCAAGCCGGTCCTTGAGGCCAGCGTCAAGGCGCTGGAGGAGCTGGCCGACTTCACGCCCGAGCCCATTCAGGCCGTGCTGCGTGAGGCGCTGGTGGACGGGCTCGGCATCAAGCCGAAGTTCGCCTTCACGCCGCTGCGGGTCGCGGTCACCGGTCGTCGGGTCTCGCCGCCGCTGTTCGAGTCGATGGAACTGCTCGGCCGCGAGGAGACGCTGCGCCGGCTGCGGGCCGCGCTGTAGCCGCGACCACGGCGCGCCCCGACGGGGCGGGCCACGGCTGGCGCCGTCCCACGGTGTGGGGCGGCGCCAGCCGTTTGTCCCACCGTTCCGCCGCCGGCCACCGCCCCGTTACGGCTACGTCGTGGCTCCGTGCGGGGCTGTTCGGGGGCGCGCGGGGGGCGTGCCGTGGGGGTGTGCGCTGGGTAGGGATGACGGGCGTCCGTGCTGCGGTCGGGGCGCTGCGCGGTGCGCTCGACGGCCTCGGGACGGGCGGTGGCCTTCGCCGCGCGCCCGCGGGTCGCTGGCGGGGGATCTGCCGCGCGCGGGCCGACCAGGCGCGTGTAGCGGGGCGCGAGCACGCGTGGGGCGGCTGTCGAGCCGCTCACACGAGCGGTATCCGTTTTGGTGCGCCGCCTCCTGTCGGGTAATGTTCTTCCTGCGCCGCCCGCCAGGGGCCGGGAAGCCCCAGCGGAAAGCGCAGATCCAAACAAAAATCCCCAGCAGGGGGTTTGAGTTTTGGTGGGCTATGGTGTAATTGGCAGCACGACTGATTCTGGTTCAGTTAGTCTAGGTTCGAGTCCTGGTAGCCCAGCAAGAGATCCTTCGTTTGATCTCTTGGATTGCAGTAACAAGCCCCCGTTGTGTAGCGGCCTAGCACGCTGCCCTCTCAAGGCAGTAGCGCCGGTTCGAATCCGGTCGGGGGTACAGATCCTGACTCCGTCACCATCCGGAAAAACCCCGGAGGCGACGACGAATGGATCGCTAGGGCCCCCGTTGTGTAGCGGCCTAGCACGCCGCCCTCTCAAGGCGGTAGCGCCGGTTCGAATCCGGTCGGGGGTACTGGTCTATACCATGGGCTATGGTGTAATTGGCAGCACGAGTGATTCTGGTTCATTTAGTCTAGGTTCGAGTCCTGGTAGCCCAGCGCAGTAAATCAGGCCCCCGTTGTGTAGCGGCCTAGCACGCCGCCCTCTCAAGGCGGTAGCGCCGGTTCGAATCCGGTCGGGGGTACAAGAGAGAAAGAAAATGGCCTTCCGCATGACGCGGGAGGCCATTTTCCGTTACGCGCTGCCGCGTTGTCGCACGCTCCGACACGGGACCGCCATGCCGCGCCGCGCGGCGCAGTGCGGTAGCCAACGTGAAGCGATCACGTGGTGCCTGGTGACGCCCCTGGCGCGGTGCGGAACCGTACGCGAGACAGCGGCACTTGCCTCCTTGGGGCGCGGGGACGGAGCGGCGATCCTGCCTGGGGGCACGGGGCACGGGGCACGGGGCACGGGGCACGGGGCACGGGGCACGGGGCACGGGGCACGGGGCACGGGGCACGGGGCACGGGGCACGGGGCACGGGGCACGGGGCGGCGTCCGTGCGGCGGTGCGGTGGCGTGCCCGGAGCGCCGGGGCGTGTCAGCCCGTGCGGCGCAGGGCCTCGGAGAGGCGTAGCGCGGCGTCTATGACCGCCTGGGCGTGCATGCGGCCCGGGTGGCGGGTCAGGCGCTCGATGGGGCCCGAGACGGAAACCGCGGCGACGACGCGGTTGGAGGGGCCCCGTACCGGCGCGGAGACGGAGGCCACGCCCGGCTCGCGTTCGCCGATCGACTGGGCCCAGCCCCGGCGCCGTACGCCAGAGAGGGCCGTCGCCGTGAAGCGCGCCCCCTGCAGGCCGCGGTGCAGCCGCTCCGGCTCCTCCCAGGCCATCAGGATCTGCGCCGCCGAGCCGGCCTTCATCGGCAGCGTCGAGCCGACCGGCACCGTGTCCCGCAGTCCGGACAGCCGTTCCGCCGCGGCGACGCAGATGCGCATGTCGCCCTGGCGCCGGTAGAGCTGGGCGCTCTCGCCGGTCACGTCGCGCAGGTGGGTGAGGACCGGGCCGGCCGTGGCCAGCAGTCGGTCCTCGCCGGCCGCCGCTGCGAGTTCGGCCAGCCGGGGGCCGAGGATGAACCGGCCCTGCATGTCCCGCGCCACCATGCGGTGGTGCTCCAGCGCCACCGCGAGACGGTGCGCCGTCGGGCGCGCGAGGCCGGTCGCTGAGACCAGACTTGCCAGGGTGGCCGGGCCGGCCTCCAGTGCGCTCAGCACCAGAGCCGCCTTGTCGAGTACGCCCACGCCGCTAGAGTTGTCCATGCAACGATACTCGCGTCTCACAGTATGAAACGCAAGTTCAAATTCTCACGGCAGCCGCCAGGCTGGAGGTGGCGCCGGGCACTCATGGCGGCGCTCCCACGAACACACGAGTTGGGTCGGCAGCGACGCCGACCGGAGGGACAGCGATGGGACGGACACTGGCGGAGAAGGTCTGGGACGATCACGTCGTCCGGCGCGCCGAGGGCGAGCCCGACTTGCTCTTCATCGATCTGCACCTGCTGCACGAGGTGACCAGCCCGCAGGCGTTCGACGGGCTCCGCAAGGCGGGGCGGCGGGTGCGGCGTACCGACCTCACCATCGCGACCGAGGACCACAACACCCCCACCCTCGACATCGACAAGCCCATCGCGGACCCCGTATCCCGCACCCAACTGGAGACGCTGCGCAAGAACTGCGCGGAGTTCGGCGTCCGCCTGCACCCGCTGGGCGACGTCGAGCAGGGCGTGGTGCACGTCGTGGGGCCGCAGTTGGGGCTGACCCAGCCGGGCACCACGGTGGTGTGCGGGGACAGCCACACCTCCACGCACGGGGCGTTCGGCGCCCTCGCGTTCGGGATCGGCACCTCGCAGGTGGAGCACGTGCTGGCCACCCAGACGCTGCCGCTGGCCCCGTTCAGGACGATGGCCATCACCGTCGAGGGCGAACTGCCCGCGGACGTCACCGCGAAGGACCTGATCCTCGCGGTCATCGCGAAGATCGGCACCGGTGGCGGCCAGGGGTACGTCATCGAGTACCGCGGCGAGGCCATCGAGAAGCTGTCGATGGAAGCGCGGATGACCGTGTGCAACATGTCCATCGAGGCCGGCGCGCGGGCCGGGATGATCGCCCCCGACGAGACCACCTTCGCCTATCTCAAGGGTCGCGACCACGCGCCCCGTGGCGAGCAGTGGGACGAGGCGGTGGCCTACTGGCGCACCCTGCGCACCGACGAGGACGCCACCTTCGACCGCGAGGTGGTCATCGACGCGGCGACGCTGGCCCCGTTCGTCACCTGGGGCACCAATCCGGGGCAGGGTGCCCCGTTGTCGGCGTCCGTGCCCGACCCCGCCTCGTACGCGGACGCCAGCGAGCGCCAGGCGGCCGAAAAGGCCCTGGAGTACATGGGGTTGACGGCCGGTCAGGCGCTGCGCGACATCAGCGTGGACACCGTGTTCGTCGGGTCGTGCACCAACGGCCGGATCGAGGACCTGCGCGCGGCCGCCGCCGTGCTGGAGGGGCGCCAGGTTGCCGAGGGCGTCCGGATGCTGGTGGTTCCGGGTTCGGTACGGGTGGCCCTGCAGGCGGTGCAGGAGGGACTGGACAAGGTCTTCACCGCGGCCGGGGCCGAATGGCGGCACGCCGGGTGCTCGATGTGCCTGGGCATGAACCCCGACCAGCTCGCTCCCGGCGAGCGTTCCGCCTCCACCTCCAACCGCAACTTCGAGGGACGTCAGGGGAAGGGCGGGCGTACGCACCTGGTCTCGCCCCAGGTCGCCGCCGCCACGGCCGTGCGCGGCAGCCTCGCCTCGCCCGCCGACCTCGCTCCGTCAACCGCTCCCGTGGGGGTCTGATCAGACATGGAAGCATTCACCACGCACACCGGCCGCGCCGTTCCGTTGCGCCGCAGCAACGTCGACACCGACCAGATCATCCCCGCACACTGGCTGAAGAAGGTCACTCGTGACGGCTTCGAGGACGGCCTCTTCGAGGCGTGGCGCAAGAACCCGGACTTCGTGCTGAACCAGCCCGAGCGCGCGGGCGCCACCGTGCTCCTCGCCGGTCCGGACTTCGGCACCGGCTCTTCGCGCGAGCACGCGGTCTGGGCCTTGCAGAACTACGGCTTCAAGACGGTCATCTCCTCGCGGTTCGCCGACATCTTCCGGGGGAACTCGCTCAAGAACGGTCTGCTGACGGTGGTCTTGCCGCAGGAGACGGTGGAGCGGCTGTGGGAGCTGACCGAGGCGGACCCCGAAGCCGCGGTCACCGTGGACCTCGTGACGCGCCAGGTGCGAGCGGGGAGCGTAACGGCCGAATTTGAGCTTGACGAGAACGCTCGTTGGCGACTGCTTGAGGGGCTGGACGACATCAGCCTGACCCTGCGCCAAGAGGCGGAAATCGCTGCGTACGAGGCCCTCCGACCGGCCTTCAAACCCCATACAGTGCAGGTCTAAGGCACCCCGGTGCTCCGTGTACGGGGCACGTTTGGCACGATGCGTCGTCGGTCTCCGGACCGGCGGCGCATCGGTGTGTTGGGGCCCCGTGAGGCGACAACTCGCCGTAGATGGCACAATCAACGTATGGAACGCGACACCCAACTCCAGCTTTACGGGATTGTCGCCGACCGTCTCAAGGAAGCGCATGCGAGGGTGCGCACACTGCAAGTCCCGGAGGGCGTACGGATGGCGCTGTCCCGGAAGCTGCTGGTCATCACGGCAGCGGCGAAGCACGATCTGGCAGACGCGGCGCGGCGTCTGGACCGGTTGATGAACGACCTCGACGAGGGCCGTTTCCCCGAAGATCTCGACAGCGACGGAACTCCGTGACGGTCGAGTTCGTTGCGGCACAAGGGTGATTAGCCCGTTTCGTGTTTGATTTGCGGTATATATCTGCCTAACGTGCGAAAAAGCTTGAACAGATTCGTTCCAGCAATGTCTCCGAAGGGGAAGACGTGAACAAGGCGCAGCTCGTGGAAGCCATTGCCGACAAGCTCGGCGGCCGTCAGAACGCCGCGGACGCGGTGGATGCGGTACTGGACGCCATCGTCCGTGCGGTCGTGGGCGGTGACCGGGTTTCGGTCACCGGTTTCGGCTCGTTCGAGAAGGTTGACCGCCCCGCGCGGTACGCCCGCAACCCGCAGACCGGTGAGCGGGTCCGGGTCAAGAAGACCTCGGTGCCGCGCTTCCGCGCGGGTCAGGGCTTCAAGGACCTGGTGAGCGGCTCGAAGAAGCTCCCGAAGAACGACGTGGCCGTGAAGAAGGCCCCCAAGGGCAGCCTCTCGGGCGGTTCTTCCACGCGTACGACGGCGAAGGCCGCGGCGAAGAAGGCCACCGCCAAGAAGGCTTCGACGGCGAAGAAGGCCGCGACGAAGAAGGCGACGCCGGCGAAGAAGACGACGGCCACCGCCAAGAAGGCGGCGACGGCGAAGAAGACCACCGCCAAGAAGACCACGACGGCCAAGAAGGCCACCGCGGTCAAGGCGACGCCGGCGAAGAAGACGACGACCACCGCCAAGAAGACCAGCGCGAAGAAGACGGCGCCGGCGAAGAAGGCGACGGCCACGAAGGCCCCCGCGCGCAAGACCACGGCGCGTAAGACCACGGCCAAGAAGGCCACCGCGAGGAAGAAGTAGCCGCGGCGGCCACCACCGTCTCGCTCAGCACCTCGCCGGGCCGGACTCCCCCAGGGGAGCCCGGCCCGCGGTGCGTTCGTGGCGCCATCGCTGTTGGGGGCGGGCACTGCCCGGCGCGGCGTACGGAGCTGCCTGGCGCGACGTACGGCGCCGCCGAGGGCATCGTCCTGCCGGAGCACGGAGCACGGAGCACGGAGCACGGAGCACGGAGCACGGAGCACGGAGCACGGAGCACGGAGCACGGAGCACGGAGCACGGAGCACGGAGCACGGAGCACGGGGCACGGGGCGGTGACTTCGCGGCGGGCGCGGGGTGCTCGAAGTGCGTGTGCGGCCGGAACCGGAAGGCAGGGCACGCCGCTGGGCCCTGCGGGAGAGCGCGGGCCGCGAGCGGGCCCGTAGGGCTGTCGAGCGGTCTAGAACGTCTGGAGTGTCACCAGGACCACGCGGCGGGCCTCGCCCTCGCCCTCGACGTCGATCCGCACTCGTTGGCCGGGCCGCAACAGTCGTAGCCCGCCAGCGTCGAAGGCCGCCGCGTCGAAGTCCAGCGGAGTTCCGTCGTCGAGCAGCACGCTGCCCGCACGGGTGTCGGGGTCGTACGTGTACGCGGTCGCCTGCATACGCAGCAGCGTAGCCCGCGCCAGGGGTTGCCCTGCGCGGGCCGGTTCGGTGCTCCGTCGCCCCGTACCCGGAGCGAGCGCCGCTCCGGGCTCCGTGCGCAGTGTCTATCAGCCGCGGCTCCGTGCCCCGTGCCCCGTGCAGGATTCACCGCTCCGTGCTCCGTTGCCCCACGGGGCTAGCCGCGCCACTCCTGGCGCGCTGGAAGGCACGGCGCGGGGCGCACGGGGCTGGGGAGGACGGCGTCGGGTTGGGGCCGGGCGCGATTAGCCGTGGGGCGTGGGGGAGCCGGAGGGCGGGGCGCTGGACGCTGTTGGCGGCGTTCCGTTGGCGGCGAGGAGAGCGGTCGTGTACGGGCCCACTCCCAGGGCCAGCGCGGCCCGCAGGTCGTGCCCCGTGTCCACGTCCTGGCGCACGCTCGGTACGTCGAACAGCGGAATGTCCTCTGCTCCCGTGGCGCGGTGCCGAACGCGGGACGCGCCGCCGAAAGCCGGATTGAGTTCCCATTTCGGGGCCGCGGTCAACAATGTGGTGCCGATCCCGGCGGCGTCCGCGAGAAAAGCCCGTGGGAAATCCGCGGCGGCGGTCAGAACTCGGTGGAGTTCCGTGGATCGGAGGGCCGGTAGATCGGCGTTGAGCGCGGCGACCGCCGCGTCGGGGCGCCGTGCGCGTACCACGGCGGCGCCGTGGGCCAGTGCGGCGTTCAGGCCGGTGCCGGGCGCGTCTCGCACGCTCGTTGCGCCCAGCGTCGACAATTCGGCCGCCGCGAGCGGGTCGTCCGTGACAACCACCACATCTCGCACTCCGGGACACGCCAGCGCCGCGCTCACCGTGTCCTGTGCGAAAGCGAGCGCGAGCCCAGGTCGTAGGTCGTCGGACGCGGCGTCGGCCAGCCGGCTCTTCGCGCGGGACAGCGGTTTCAGCGGTACTACCAAGCTCCAGCCCACTCCCGCTTCCCTCGCTTCATCTCTGCGCACACGCATCATTCTTGCCTGCTGCCGAAGCCGCCTGAGACCGGCGGGGTTACGGTGTCCTCGACAGACCAGATACCTGGGGCGACACTTGTGCGGCTGCCCGGGTGGCAGCAAGCCAGCAGGTCAGCAGGGACCAAGAGGAGGACGTCCGAGTGCCCCGCCAGAGAATCGGCTTCTGGTACCGCCTGGCAGCGGTCCTCGTGAAACCGCCGCTCGTGATTCTGTTCAAACGGGACTGGCGTGGAATGGAGAACATTCCGGCCCACGGCGGATTCATCACGGCGATCAACCACAACTCGTATCTCGATCCGCTGGCGTACGCGCACTTCCAGTACAACACCGGGCGTGTGCCACGATTCCTCGCGAAGTCCGCCCTCTTCAAGGTGCCCGTTATCGGCCGGATGTTCCACGGGCTCCAGTTGATTCCGGTCTACCGGGAGTCAACGGACGCCGCCAACGCCTTCCGTGCGGCCGTCAGCGCGATCGACAAGGGCGAATGCGTCGCCTTCTACCCCGAGGGCACGCTCACCCGCGATCCGGATCAGTGGCCGATGCGGGCCAAGACCGGCGCCGCGCGCGTCGCGCTGCTCACCAAGGCGCCGGTCATTCCCGTCGCGCAATGGGGCGCCAATGCGGTGCTTCCCCCGTACGCGGGGACAAAGCGGCTGCGGCTGTTTCCCCGTAAGACCTTCAAGGTGGTGGCCGGGCCCCCGGTCGACCTGTCCGCGTACTACGGCCAGGAACCGACGGCCGAGGTGCTGCGCGCCGCCACCGATACGATCATGGCCGCTGTCACCGAACTCCTCGCCGACGTGCGCCAGGAACCGGTGCCGGCGGGGCGGGCCGAGCAGCCGAAGGGCGGCGCGGCCGAAGGTCTGGGCTCCGCCGACCGCGCGGACCACGAGACCGACGGTACGGAGCGCGAGGCCGGCCGCACCAAGCACGAGGCCGACCGGACGGAACGCGACAGTGGCCGGACGGGGCACGAGACTGAGGGGAACGCCACGTGACGCGTTGTGCCGTCTTCGGCGCCGGATCGTGGGGCACCGCCTTCGCGATGGTGCTGGCCGACGCCGGGTGTGAGGTGACGCTGTGGGCGCGCCGCCCGGAGGTGGTGGAAGCCATCAACACGGGGCACGGCAACCCGGACTACCTGCCGGACGCCAAGCTCCCCGAAACGGTGCGGGCCACCACGGACCCCGCGGTGGCGGCACGGGACGCGCGGTTCGCGGTGCTGACCGTGCCGTCGCAGACGCTGCGTGCCAACCTCGCCGCATGGGCCCCGTTGCTGCCGGCCGACGCCGTGCTGGTCAACCTGATGAAGGGCGTCGAACTCGGCACCGCCAAGCGGATGAGCGAGGTCATCGAGGAGGTGGCGGGGGTCGGCCCGGAGCGGGTCGCGGTGCTCACGGGGCCCAACCTCGCCAAGGAGATCGCCGCCCGACAGCCGGCCGCCGCCGTGGTCGCGTGCAGCGACGAGGCCGTGGCCCAGCGGCTGCAGGCGGCCTGCCACACGTCGTACTTCCGCCCGTACACCAACACCGACGTCGTCGGCTGCGAACTGGGCGGAGCGGTGAAGAACGTCATCGCCCTCGCGGTGGGCATCGCCGACGGCATGGGCCTCGGGGACAACGCCAAGGCGTCGTTGATCACGCGCGGGCTGGCCGAGACCACCCGGCTCGGGCTGGCGATGGGCGCCGACGCGCACACGTTCGCGGGGCTCGCGGGCATGGGTGACCTCGTCGCCACCTGCTCGTCCCCGCTCTCCCGCAATCACACCTTCGGCACCAACCTCGGGCGGGGCATGACCCTGGCCGAGACGATCGCGGTGACGAAGCAGACGGCGGAGGGCGTCAAGTCCTGCGAGTCCGTCCTCGACCTGGCGCGACGCCACCGGGTGGACATGCCGATCACGGAGACGGTGGTGAGCATCGTGCACGGCGGGAAGCCGCCTCTCGTGGCGCTCAAGGAACTGATGTCGCGGTCCGCCAAGCCGGAGCGCCACTGAACCGCTCGGACCGGCTCGCCCCGGCTTGCTCTGGTGGGAAGTGACCGGTCGACGCCTGCTTCGGGGCCCCGTGGCACATGCCACGGGGCCCCGAAGCGCGTATGCCGGCGTCCGCCGGTGACGCGGCGCGCGGTCCGGTGCCGGCGGCCGGCGGCGGTGCCTGCGTGCGCCACGGAGCGCGCGCAGGGGCGCCCGTCGCGGAGAGGCGCCGTGGTGTACGGGGCCCGGGGCGGGGCTCGTTGGGTCCGGCCGGGCGGGGGATGCCAGGCGGCGGGTGGTCGGACGGTGAGCCGTCCGGTGGGGTGGTCGTGGGCGGCGCTCCGTGCCCGTGTGACGGGGCGGGCCGCGGACACCGGCTGGCGAGACCTGACCGTGGGCGGGTCGCAGGGTAATCTCAATCCGATGAGCAGCGAGTCCACTTCCCCAAGCCCCGTGCCCGCCGCCGGCCCCGGAACCGACGGTCGCAAGCCGCGCGTCGCCGTCGTGTTCGGCGGGCGTAGCTCCGAGCACGCCATCTCCGTCGTCACCGCCGGCGCCGTGCTGTCGGCCATCGACCGTACGAAGTACGAGGTGCTGCCGATCGGCATCACCGCCGAGGGACGGTGGGCGCTCACCGCCGACGCGCCCGAGCGGATGGCCATCAGCGACGGCACGCTGCCCAACGTCGACCAGCTCTCGGAAACCCCGGAGGGCGGCGTGCTGTTGCCGCTCGACCCCGGCAGCCGCGAGGTGGTCTACAGCGAGCCCGGCTCCGTGCCCAAGGCGCTGGGCGACGTGGACGTGGTCTTCCCCGTGCTGCACGGCCCGTACGGCGAGGATGGCACGCTGCAGGGATTGCTGGAACTCTCCGGCGTGCCGTACGTGGGGGCCGGAGTGCTGGCCTCCGCCGTCGGCATGGACAAGGAGTACATGAAGCGCGTCTTCGACTCCTTCGGGCTGCCCATCGGGCCTTACGAGGTCATCCGGGCCCGCGAGTGGGGGCTCGGCCCGGAGAACGACCGGGGCGCGGTGGCGCGCAAGAAGATCGTGGACTTCGCCGCCGACAACGGCCTGCCGATCTTCGTGAAGCCGGCTCGCGCCGGCTCCTCCATGGGCATCAGCAAGGTGGACGACCTGGCGGACCTCGACGCGGCCGTCGAGGAGGCCAGGCGGCACGACCCGAAGATCGTGGTGGAGGCGCTGCTGCGCGGGCGCGAGATCGAGTGCGGCGTGCTGGAGTTCGAGGACGGCCCGCGGGCCAGCGTGCCGGCCGAGATCCCGCCGGTCACGGCTCACGACTTCTACGACTTCGAGGCGAAGTACATCGACTCGGCGTCCGGCATCGTGCCGGCGCCGCTCACCGCCGAGGAGACGGCGCGCGTTCAGGAGATGGCGATCGCCGCCTTCGACGCCACCGGCAGCGAGGGCCTGGCGCGGGTGGACTTCTTCCTCCTCGACAGCGGCGAGTTGGTGATCAACGAGATCAACACCATGCCCGGGTTCACGCCGATCTCCATGTACCCGCGCATGTGGCAGGAGAGCGGCGTCAGCTACTCCGAACTGGTGGATCGCCTCATCCAGGCCGCCCTCAACCGCCCGACGGGCCTGCGCTAGACGCCGCGCGCCCTGCTCCGTCCGCACGCACGTCGGCGAGGCTGTGCGGCGACGCCCGTCGCTGGTCCGTACGCCGACCACCGGAGCGGCGTGCGAAGGCCCGTAGTACGTGAGGGGCCGCACGGAGCGACTGGCCAGCGGCGTACATGCCGCCGCGGCACCCGTCCTGATCGCGCGGACCCGGAGCACGGAGCAGCGATCCTCCCCGGGGGCACGGGGCACGGGGCACGGGGCACGGGGCACGGGGCACGGGGCACGGGGCCGGGTCGTGGGGCTGACGTCCGGTGTGGGTGCCGGGCCACGCGGCCCGTACCGGCCGAGCCGGTTCTCCGTACGCCGAACCGTCGTCCCACCGCGCCTGGCTGATCCGTCCGCTCCGTACGCCCGTGGGGCCCGGCCATGCGCCATGCGGGCCCCGTTCGACCCCGTAGCGCGCACGGAGGGCCAGCGCTGCGGTGGGCGGCGTCAGCCGGTGCCAAGACGCCGTGTGGTGAGTCAGAACGCCGGGCGCTGAGGGCCAACGTCGGGCGCCCCGTCGCGCGGAACGGTGCGCGCCCGTCCGCCCGTACCGCCCCGTCCAGCGCGCGTTCCGTGCCTCGTACTCCGACCGCCGCACGGCTCCGTACCACGCCCGCCGTGATCGGCGGGTGGGAGCCGAGGGGGTGGTGGGTCAGATGCCGGCCGGGATGGTCTTCTTGACCGCGTCCGCCAGATCGGTGAGGGGGTTGATCTCGGGGGCGTACTTCGACGGAACCGTGACCTCCACGTACGCCTTGCGCAGGGTGGTGGTGAAGCGGTAGCCATCGGGCCGCTTCTCCAGCAACCAGCCGACTCCGTTGACGTCCACGGAGTCGGCCAGGGGGTTGTAATGTTCACTGCCGGGCGTGAGCACATCGGGGCGCTGTACGCCGCACCGCAGTTGCACGGCGGGCTCGCCCCAGACGGCGGTGAACTCCGACGCGGGCTCGGTCTCGCGCTGGTCGAGTCCATCCACCTTCGTGGGCAGTTCCCTGTGGAGAGCCTTGCAGTACGTGACGGCCCGCGCCGACGGGGTGGGAACCGCGGGAGCTGCGGGTTCGTCGCTGTCAGAGCAGCCCACGGCGGTCAAGAGCAGGATGGCGATGGGCAGGCGGTGCCAACGGCGCGGTGCAAAACTCACCGGGCCGAGGATACGGGGAGCTACAGATGGACGACCGGGCAGGTGAGGGTGCGGGTGATGCCGTCCACTTGCTGGACCTTGGCGACCACCATGTGGCCGAGCTCGTCCACCGTCTCGGCTTGGGCACGCACGATCACGTCGTACGGACCCGTCACGTCCTCGGCCTGGACGACTCCTGGGATCTTGGCGATGACGTCGGCAACGGTCGACGCTTTGCCGACCTCAGTTTGGATCAGGATGTACGCCTGTACCACGGAACCTCCAGGGCGGCGACGAGGATCATGTGGGAAGAAGGGACGCCACGGTACCGCGTCGCCGAGCGACGCGGGGAGACCCGCGCGACGCACGCGGCGTGGCGCCTGCCGGAGCGGACAGCGGAGCACAGGGCGGAAGAACAGTGCAAAGGGGCGATGGGATGAAGGGCACCGTGGGCGAGTTGGGAGAGTTCGGGCTGATCAGGGAGCTCACTTCCCGACTCACCAGCACCCCGGCGGTCCGCCTGGGGCCGGGGGATGACGCCGCGGTGGTCGCAGCGCCCGACCGACGGGTCGTGGCCAGCACCGACGTACTGCTCGAAGGGCGGCACTTCCGCCGCGACTGGTCCACGGCGTACGACGTCGGCCGCAAGGCGGCGGCGCAGAACCTCGCGGACATCGCCGCCATGGGGGCCGTGCCCACCGCGTTGCTGCTCGGTCTCGTCGTCCCCGCGGACCTCCCCGCGACGTGGGCCAATGAGTTGATGGACGGCCTGCGCGACGAGTGCCAGGTGGCGGGCGCCGCGGTGGTCGGCGGCGACGTGGTGCGCGGCGAGACGATCACCGTGGCCATCACGGCCCTGGGCGACCTGCGCAACCACGAACCGGTGACCCGCGCCGGGGCCCGGCCGGGTGACGTCGTCGCCGTCACGGGCTGGCTGGGTTGGTCGGCGGCCGGCCACGCCGTGCTCTCGCGCGGCTTCCGCTCGCCCCGTGCCTTCGTCGAGGCGCACCGTCGCCCCGAACCCCCGTACCACGCCGGGCCTGCCGCGGCGGGGCTCGGGGCCACGGCGATGACGGACGTCAGCGATGGCCTGGTCGCCGACCTCGGACACATCGCCGAGGCCAGCAAGGTCCGGATCGACCTGAGTTCCGCGTCGATAGACATTCCCTCGCAGATGTCGGACATCGGCCAGGCGGTTGGCGTGGACCCGCTGCAATGGGTGCTCAACGGCGGCGAGGACCACGCGATCGTCGCGACCTTCCCCTCCGACGTGAAGCTGCCCGCGCGCTGGAAGGTGATCGGCGAGGTCCGCAACCCGTCGGCGCTGCCCCAGGTGACGGTGGACGGCGCTCCGTGGGCCAAGGCCGGTTGGGACCACTTCAGCGACATCGAGGAATCCGCGGGAAGCTGAAGCCGCGCCCAAGCCGGTTGGGCAAGCCTCTCTGGGGCCTGCCAACCGGACCTTCTGTGCGCGTTTTCGGCCGGCGACGGGGCCGGCTCGTGCCACGCACGGAGCCTGCGCCGGGCCTGGCGCCGTTCTCCGGGTACGGGGCGCCGTGTCGGGTGGGTGGTGCCGCGCCGGTGCGGGTACACGCGGGCGGCGCCCTCACCCCGTCCTGTCGGCGCGACGTGATGTCCGGGGCGGGCTGGGCGGCAGTTCGGCCCGGCGTTCGGTCCGGCGCGGCCCGAACGGCTTGGTCGGTGGGCGGAGCCAGCGAGCCGTGAGGGGGCTGAGAGGCCCGGGAACGGCGCGGCGTAGATTCGATGGCATGACCACTGACGCCCCGGGTGCTGGCCCCGTCCCCACCGCCGTACCGCCCCGTGTCCTGACCGTCGCCGGGTCCGACTCAGGCGGTGGAGCGGGCATTCAGGCCGATCTCAAGGCGATGCTGACTCTCGGCACGCACGGCATGAGCGTGCTCACCGCGGTCACGGCGCAGAACTCCCTGGGCGTGCAGGGGGCGTGGGAGCTTCCGCTGGAGGCGATCCGGGCCCAGTTCCGCTCCGTCGTCGACGACATCGGCGTCCAGGCCGTGAAGACGGGCATGCTCGCCTCACCCGCGATCGTGGAGACCGTCGCGAGCCTGCTCACGGACCTCAACGCGCCCGTCATCGTGGACCCGGTCGGCGTCTCCAAGCACGGTGACGCCCTCCTGGCCGCCGACGCGCTCGACGCCGTACGCACCAAACTGCTGCCGGTCGCGACGGTTGCCACGCCCAACCTGGACGAGGTCGCGCAACTCACCGGCCTACGCGTGGCCACGGAGGCCGACATGCCGCGCGCTGCGGCGGCCGTCCTGGAGTTCGGGCCCCGCTGGGCCCTGGTGAAGGGCGGCCACCTCCGAGGGGACGCGGTGGACCTGCTGACGGACGGGACGGAGGAACACTGGCTCCGCTCCCCGCGCCACGACAACCGCCACACCCACGGCACCGGCTGCACCCTCGCCAGCGCCATCGCCGCCCACCTGGCCCACGGCATGCCGGTGCCGGAGGCCGTCGCGGCGGCAAAGGAGTACGTCACGGGGGCGATCGAAGCCGGCTTCCCGCTGGGCGCCGGCATCGGCCCGGTCGACCACGCCTGGCGCTGGCGCTGAGCCGCCGCCCCGTGCCTCGACGTCTTCGGACAGGCGGCGCGGCAGCCGGCTGACGGCTGCTGTGGCGCCGCATCGGCGCGAGTCGAGCCCGCCGGGGGCGGCGGACATCCTGGCACGGAGCACGGAGCACGGAGCACGGAGCACGGAGCACGGAGCGGTGATCCTGCCTGGGGGCACGGGGCACGGGGCACGGGGCACGGGGCACGGGGCACTGGGCACGGGGCACGGGGCACTGGGCACGGAGCGGCGGATCCGACCGGAGTGCCCACACACGAGCGGGCGACGGAGCCGTGGAGCGAGGCTTGGGGCGCTCATGGGCAGCATGTAGGCAACAAAAAAGCCGGCCCGCACGAATGCGGGCCGGCTTTGGCAACCGGCTGGCTGCGCTACGACGGGAACGTCAGCGCGCGACCTTGCCGGCCTTGATGCACGAGGTGCAGACGTTGAGCCGCTTCGGCGTCCGACCGACCACAGCGCGCACCGTCTGAATGTTGGGGTTCCAACGACGGCGAGTGCGGCGGTGCGAGTGCGAAATGTTGTTGCCGAAGCCCGGCCCCTTGCCGCAGACGTCGCAGTTGGCAGCCACGGGTCACTCCAAAGACTTCAGATGCACTTACGGTGAGTTCCCGGTTCGTCGAATCAATAGCTGATCGGCATCACCGGGGGGATTTGGCCCGACCTGATCGGGCAACCGGAGCAGCATACAACGACCGCTCCCGTACAACGAAACTACCATGGCCGCCCCGGCCCCCGCCCCAGACGATCTCCGCGAAGCGCGACTACCCTGCGGGCATCCGCGCTGCCACCCAGCACCGTCCAAGGAGGCCATAGGTGCCGCACACGTTCGACGCCGAGGCGGTACGTACGTGGTGCGGGCTGGCACTGGAGGCGTTGGGGCGCGCCCGCGAGGGGATCGACGCCATCAACGTCTACCCGGTCGCGGACGGTGACACCGGCACCAACCTCTACCTCACCGTCGAGTCCGCCGCGCAGGCCGTCGGCGCCGCCTTCAACGGCCACGCGGCTACCGGTACCGCGTCCAGGCCGAGCCTGGGCGACGCGATAGGAGCCATGGCGCACGGTGCGCTGATCGGCGCGCACGGTAACTCCGGCACCATCCTGGCCCAGATGTTGCGCGGGATGGCGGACGTATTCGCCGAGCAGTACGAGGCGGATGATGCGACGGACGACGCGCGAGGCGAAGGTGACGCACGCCACGCCAGTGGGGTTGTCCTGTCCCGCGCGCTGCTCCGCGCGGCCGATTCCGCCCGGAACGCGGTCGCCCGGCCCGTTGAGGGCACGGTCCTGACGGTCGCCGCCTCGGCGGCAGCGGCAGCGGCGCGGGCGGCGGGCGCCCGCCCCGCGGAGCACGGGGCGTCGGCGCCGTACGGAGCCGAAACGGGGCACGGGGCCGCGACGGGGCACGGAGCCCGCACGGGGCACGGGGCCGAAGCGGGGCACGGTGCGGTCACCGGGCACGGGGCGGAGCAAGGCGCGGTGTACGGGGCGGCTACGGCGAGCGAGGGCGGCGCGGCTCCGGGGACGCGGAGCACTCCCGCGACGCGGTGGGCCGCCGTGCCCGTCGGCGCCGTGGCACGGGCCGCCTACGAGGGTGCCTGCGCCGCTCTGGACGCGACCACCGGCCAGCTCGACGTACTCGCGCGGGCCGGCGTCGTGGACGCGGGCGGCTACGGCCTGGTCACCGTCCTCGGTGCCCTGGCCGAAACGCTGACCGGCGAACGCACCACGGCGCCGACCGGCCCGCTTCGGGCGGCCCTGGGCAGCCACGGCCTCGGTCCCGGCAGCTCCGACCCCGAACCTCACGAACCCCGCCGCCCCGCCGCCCCGCCCGCCCCCCTGACCCCGACCGAGCGGAGTGCCGACGTCGACGCTCCGTACGGTGCCGCCACTCCGGAGCGCGCGCCCGCCGGCGCAGGACCCTCGGGCCGGCCCACGGGATGCGACGGCGAGCCGATCACGGGCCCCGCCTACGAAGTGATCTACCTCCTGGAGGCCGACGACACCGCCGTGGCCCGGCTCCGTGGTCGCCTGGACGCGCTGGGCGACTCCCTCGTGATCGTGGGCGGCGACGGGCTGTGGAACGTGCACGTGCACGTCGACGACGCGGGGGCCGCCGTGGAGGCGGGCATCCAGGCGGGACGCCCGTATCGGCTCCGCATCACGCACTTCGGCGCCGCGGCCGAGCGCCGGTTGCACCGAGAGACCGCGCCCAGGGAACCCCAGCGAACTGACGGTGCACGGGGCACGGTGCACGGGGCACGGGGCGAGCGCGCCGCGCGCTCCGTGGTCCTGGTGGTCCCGGGCGACGGACTCGCCGCCCTGTGCGGCGAAGCGGGCGCGACCGTGGTCACCGCGCGCCCCGGGGAGCCGCCCGCCAGTGGCGAACTGGTCGACGCGATCCGGCGAGCGCACGCGCACGAGGTCGTCCTGCTGCCCAACGACGCCGAGCTGCGCCACACCGCCGCCGCGGCTGCCGCGCAGATGCGTACGGAGGGGGTCCGTGTCGCACTCATCCCGACCCGCTCCGTCGTCCAGGGCATCGCCGCGCTCGCCGTTCACGAAGGGGACCGCGGGTTCGACGAGGACGTGGTGGCGATGACCTCGGCCGCGGGCGCGACCCGTTACGCCGAACTGGCCGTGGCCGAACGCCAGTCGTGGACGATGGCCGGCGTGTGCCAGGCAGGCGACGTGTTGGGCCTGATCGACGGTGACGTGGTCGTCATCGGGGCCGACCTGTTGGCCACGGCGCGCACCGTGCTCGACCGCATGCTGGCGGCCGGCGGCGAGATGGTCACCCTGGTGCTGGGGGCCGGCGTGCCGAACAATCTCGCCGAGCGGCTGGAGGAACACGTACGGGAGCGACACCTGGCGGTGGACACGGTCAGCTACCGGGGCGAACAGCCATCGGCCCCGCTGCTCATCGGCATCGAATGACCGTCGGGCCGCCCGCGACCTGAGCCGGCGCGGGGTGAGCGACGGCGCCCCGTACCGCGCGCGTAGGCCGCACGCGAGGCCACGAGTTGCCGCGGGCTACCGGCACCCCAAGCGACCCGACCATGCCGCCGGAGCACGGAGCACGGAGCACGGAGCACGGAGCACGGAGCACGGAGCACGGAGCGCAGACCACGGAGCGGTGGTTTTGTTGGGGCTACGGAGCGCGGTGCGGGTGATCCTGCCTGGGGGCACGGGGCACGGGGCACGGGGCACGGGGCACGGGGCACGGAGCACGGAGCGGCGGCTTCGTTGGGGCTACGGAGCGCGGCGCGGGTGATCCTCGCTGAGGGCACGGGGGCACGGGGGCACGGGGGCACGGGGGCACGGGGGCACGGGGGCACGGGGGCACGGGGCCGAGGGTTGTCGCGCGCCCCGGGGCGGCCAGCGGCGCGACGGTCGGCGGGAGGACGCGGGTAGGGGCCGCCGCGCGGGGGGTGCGACGGGCCGGTGGCGGGGAGTGTCGCGCACGCTGTCAGTGGTGTGGTGTGCAATGGATCGCGTGCCCGCGCTCGATGAACCCCTGAAGAAGATCGTTGGCGGCAACACCGCGAAGGTGATGGCCGCCCACCTCGACCTGCATACCGTCGGGGACCTGCTGCACCACTACCCGCGCCGGTACGCGGAGCGGGGCGAGCTGACCCGGCTGGCCGACCTGCCGTTGGACGAGCACGTCACGGTGGTCGCGCGGGTGGCCAAGGCGACGAAGAAGACGTTCAACCACGGCAAGGGCGTGCGGCTCGAAGTGGTGGTGACCGACGGTAGCGGGGCGCTGACACTAGTGTTCTTCGGGCGGAGCGTCTTCCACCACGAGAAGGCGCTGCTGCCGGGGCGGCGGGGGATGTTCGCCGGCAAGGTCTCGGTGTTCAACCGGACCCGGCAGCTCTCCCACCCCGACTACGAGCTACTGGACCAGGATCACGAGGACGACGCGGCAGGCGCGGTAGACGCCTTCGCGAACCAGTTGCTGCCGCTGTACCCCGCCTGCAAGCAACTCGCGTCCTGGCAGCTCGCCAAGTCCGTCGGCATGCTCCTCGACACCATGGAGGCGACGGGTTGGGAGGGCGTGGTCGATCCGCTGCCCCCCGCGTTGCGCGAGGGCCGCGGCTTCGAGACGCTGCCCGACGCCTTGCTGAAGATCCACCGGCCGCGCACCAAGGCCGACATCGCGGCGGCCCGCGACCGACTCAAGTGGGATGAGGCGTTCGTGCTCCAGGTGGCCCTGGCGCGCCGTCGGCGCGCCGAGGCCCAGCTCCCCGCCGTGCCCCGGGCTCGGCGCCAGGACGGACTGCTGGACGCCTTCGACGCCAAGCTGCCGTTCACGCTCACCGAGGGCCAGCAGCGGGTGTCCGCCGAGATCCTGAGTGACCTGGCGGCCGAGCACCCCATGCACCGGCTGCTCCAGGGCGAGGTCGGTAGCGGCAAGACGTTGGTGGCGTTGCGCGCGATGCTGACCGTGGTGGACGCGGGGGGCCAGGCCGCGATGCTCGCGCCGACCGAAGTGCTGGCCCAGCAGCACCACCGTTCCGTCGTCGAGATGATGGGCGAGTTGGCCGAGGGCGGCATGCTCGGCGGGTCGGAGAACGGCACCAAGGTGGTGCTGCTCACCGGCTCCATGGGGGCCGCGGCCCGCCGCCAGGCGCTGCTCGACCTGGTCACCGGCGAGGCGGGCCTCGTGATCGGCACCCACGCGCTGATCGAGGACAAGGTGCAATTCCACGATCTGGGACTGGTGGTGGTCGACGAGCAGCACCGGTTCGGCGTGGAGCAACGGGACGCGCTGCGGGCCAAGGCGGACCGCCCCCCGCACCTTCTGGTCATGACGGCCACGCCCATCCCGCGCACCGTTGCCATGACGGTCTTCGGCGACCTGGAGACCTCGGTCCTGGACCAACTCCCCGCGGGCCGCTCGCCCATCGCCAGCCACGTGGTCCCGGCCAAGGACAAGCCGCACTTCCTCTCCCGCACCTGGGAGCGCGTACGGGAAGAGGTGGAGTCCGGGCACCAGGCGTACGTGGTCTGCCCCCGTATCGGCGACGAGGAGGACGCCCCCAAGGAGCGCAAGGGCGCGAAGTCGGGGCAGCGCGGGGCCGGGAGCGCGGCGGACCCCGCCGCGGAGTACGACGTGGGCGGCGCGGCGGAAGCCACGGACGGCGCTGACGGGGCGGGGGAGCGCCGGCCCCCGTTGGCGGTGCTCGACGTCACCGAGCAGCTCACCAAGGGCGCGCTCAAGGGACTGCGCATCGAGGCGCTGCACGGGCGCATGCACCCCGATGACAAGGACGCGCTGATGCGCCGGTTCTCCGCCGGCGAGGTGGACGTGTTGGTGGCCACCACCGTGATCGAGGTCGGCGTCAACGTACCCAACGCCACGGCCATGGTGATCATGGATGCGGACCGGTTCGGCGTATCCCAGTTGCACCAGTTGCGGGGCCGTGTCGGCCGTGGCTCCGCCCCGGGCCTGTGCCTCCTGGTGACCGACATGCCGGAGGCCAGCCCGGCGCGGGCCCGGCTCGGCGCCGTCGCCGCGACGTTGGACGGCTTCGAACTGTCCCGCATCGACCTGGAGCAGCGGCGCGAGGGCGACGTGTTGGGGCAGGCCCAGTCGGGCGTCCGCTCCAGTCTGCGCATGCTCACCGTCATCGACGACGAGGAAGTCATCGCCGCCGCCCGCGCGGAGGCCGTGGCGACCGTCACGGCCGACCCGGAGTTGGAGCGGCTGCCGGCGCTGCGTACGGCGCTCGACGCCCTGCTGGACTCCGAGCGCGAGCAGTACCTCGACAAGGGCTGAGTAGCGCGAGAAGGCCATGCGCCGGCCGCATGTCACTCACGACCGGCATGCCGGCCCCGCTGCTCCGACGCCCACCATCCAACGGACCCCGACGCTCGCCAGCCAGCCCCCCGAGGCCCGAACCGCCGCCAGCACCGCCCGGCTTCCCCCGCCCCGCGGCACCATCCCGCCGGAGCACGGAGCACGGAGCACGGAGCACGGAGCACGGAGCACGGAGCACGGAGCACGGAGCACGGAGCACGGAGCACGGAGCACGGAGCACGGAGCACGGAGCACGGAGCACGGAGCGGTGATCCTGCTTGGGGGCACGGGGCACGGAGCGGTGATCCTGCTTGGGGGCACGGGGCACGGGGCACGGGGCACGGGGCACGGGGCACGGGGCGGAGCCGTCCCCGCTCCGCTGGGTGCGGCCCCGCCGGGTGCGGCTCCCCGAGTCGTCCGTCGGCTGACGCCATATCGTGGGGGAGCGGTGGCCGATCACGGTCACCGCTGTCCACCACCACGAAGGGCCGACCAACAGATGACCCGCGTGATCGCCGGGGCTGCCGGCGGGCGCCGTCTCGCCGTACCCCCGGGCACCGGCACTCGACCGACCTCGGACCGGGCGCGCGAGGGCCTGTTCTCCACCTGGGAGTCGCTGCTCGGCTCGCTGGCCGGGGCACGGGTTCTCGACCTGTACGCGGGTTCGGGCGCCGTCGGCCTTGAGGCGCTCTCCCGCGGCGCGGAACACGCCTTCCTGGTGGAAGCCGACCCTCGCGCCGCCCGTGTGGTCCGCGAGAACGTACGAACCCTGGGCCTGCCCGGTGCCGAGGTGCGGGCGGGCAAGGCGGCACAGGTCATCGCCGGCCCCGTGCCGGGGCAGCCGTACGACGTGGTGTTCCTCGACCCGCCGTACGCCGTCACCGACGACGAGCTGCGGGAGATCCTGCTCACACTCTCCGGTAATGGCTGGCTCGCGGCACAGGTGCTGGTCACCGTGGAGCGGAGCACCAGGGGCGGCGAGTTCCGGTGGCCGACCGGTTTCGAGGGGCTACGGGCTCGTCGCTACGGGGAGGGCACGCTTTGGTACGGTCGCGCCGCTTCACGCAGCACCGCCACGACGACACACCACAGCGCGTCATGACCGCACTGGAGAGCGAGGAACCACTCTTGCGCCGCGCCGTCTGTCCGGGGTCCTTCGACCCCGTCACCAATGGACACCTCGACATCATCGCCCGTGCCTCGAAGCTGTACGACGTCGTGCACGTCGCCGTGATGATCAACAAGTCAAAGCAAGGGCTCTTCACTGTCGACGAGCGCATCGACCTGCTGCGCGAGACGACGGCCGAGTACGGGAACGTCGAGGTCGAGGCGTTCCACGGGCTCCTCGTCGACTTCTGCAAGCAGCGCGACATCCCCGCCATCGTCAAGGGCCTGCGCGCCGTCAGCGACTTCGACTACGAGTTGCAGATGGCCCAGATGAACAACGGCCTGTCCGGTGTGGAGACGCTGTTCGTGCCCACCAACCCCACCTACAGCTTCCTCTCCTCCAGCCTGGTCAAGGAGGTCGCGGCCTGGGGCGGCGACGTCTCCCACCTGGTCCCGCCGCTCGTGCTCCGGCGCCTGACGGAGCGGCTCGCCGAGCGCTAACGAGCTGACGGTTTGTCAGCAGGTGTCGGGCGGGAGCCCACTGCCCGTACAGTCGGTCCCGTCCCGACCCTTCGGCCTAGAGAGTGCGAGCACCCAAGGTGGACGTGCAGAAGAAGCTCGACGAGATCGTCGGCACCGTCGGCAGCGCGAAATCCATGCCCATGTCGGCCTCCTGCGTGGTGAACCGGGCCGAGCTGCTCGCCAAGCTCGAAGAGCTACGGATGGCACTGCCCGGCTCCCTCGCGCAGGCCCAGGAGGTGATCGGCGACCGGGACCAGATGGTCGCGGCTGCCCGGCAGGAGGCCGAGCGCATCATCGAGTCGGCGCACTCCCACCGTGGCTCGCTGATCTCCCAGACCGAGGTGGCCCGCCAGTCGCAGGAGGAGGCCGACCGGATCCTCGCCGAGGCGCGCCGCGAGGCGGAGGAGATCCGCGCCGAGGCCGACGACTACGTCGACAGCAAGCTGGCCAACTTCGAGGTCGTCCTCACCAAGACCATCGGCTCCGTCGACCGGGGCCGCGAGAAGCTCCTCGGGCGCGGCCCCGGCGCGTACGGCGACGACGAGAACGGCCACTTCGACCAGGCCCCCGAGCGCAGCGCGGACCCGGAGACGCTGCGCCAACGCGCGGACGAGTACGTGGACGCCAAACTGGGCGCCGTGGCCGCCGTGCTCGCCAAGACCCTGGAAGCGGTCGGCCGGGGCAGACAGAAGCTGCTCGGTACGGAAGAGGACGAGCTGGGCGCCCACATGGCCGCGCAGGACGCCGCGGGCGCCGCCGGCCTCAGCACCAGCGACGACGACTACCTGGCCGACCTCGCCACCAGCCAGCACGTCGCCGACCCGCGCGTCCCCGCGCCGCCCCCCGCTCACGCGCCGGCCCCGGTCCACCAGCCCCCCATGCCCGACCAGCAGCCGCTGCCGCCGCAGCAACCGCCCGCCCCGCCCGAGGCCCCGGCCCAGCCCGAGTACGCGGACTACTACGCTCAGGCGGGCTACCAACAGGACGCGTACGGCTACCAGCAGCAGTACGCCCAGCCGGACCCGTACGCGGCGCAGCCGACGCACGGCTACCAGCAGCCGGCCGCCGCCGCGCCACAGCCGGCCGGCGACTACGGCTGGCAGCAGCCCCAGCACGGCTACGACCCGCACGCCGGGTACCCGCAGCCCCAGCCGCTCGATAGCCACCAGCCGCAGCAGCAGCCCCGCGCGGCCGGCACCCCGGCGCTGGACGAGACCAGCCTCTTCGACACCAGCATGATCAACCTGGACCAGCTCCGCCAGTACGAACAGGGCCGCTGAGCCACGCCGTCGCCGCCGAGCCGCGGTGCCCTGGGACCCGCACCCCGCGCAGCCGATGACATCGCCGCGTGGCCGGCGCGGGTACCGCGCCCGCTACCCGCCGCGCCCCAGGCCCCGCGTTCCCCGGTAGCGTCGCTGCTCCATGCCCCATGCCCCGTGCCCCATGCCCCGTGCCCCGTGCCCCGTGCCCCGTGCCCCGTGCCCCGTGCCCCGTGCCCCGTGCGAGTTTCAGTGCCCGTGCGCCCGCTCTCCGCACGCCGCTCGCTCCCAGGGCCCGCGCAGCGCCCCGTGCGCTACGGCGGGCCGACTCGGCCCGGGGCCCGTACGGCTGGCCGTCCGTATGCCAGGCCCGTACGGTGCGTGCCTGCGCGCTCACGTCGCGCCCCGGAGCGCACGCCGAGATCAGCGTGCGCTCCGGGGCGCAGCGCCGGGCGCCCGGCGCCGCGCAGTCGACGCCGGGCGCCATTCGCGCTACTGGGAGGGCTGCGGTGGCTCCACACTCTGCGGGACCTACGCTCGGGGACGCGCACGTGACCCTCGGCACCACCGCGCAGGGGCGGCACGCGTGCTTCGAGGCGCACGGGCGCGCGGGGCGCGGCAGGGTCGATTGGTGCGGATTGGGTCTACGGCGACCCGTCCAGTATCCTGGCTCTTCGGCCGCACGTATATCCGCGATTCCGGCTGCCCACTTCGTCTCGTAGCAGTGCTGCGAGGAGGGACGCCCGTGCCGCAGCGTAGAAAGCAGGAAGCCCTGAACGCCCGTCTCGACCACCGTTCCCCACTCGTGTTCGACACACGAGAGCTGGGGCGGAGTCCTGGTGCGCTCAAGCGGCTTTCGCGCTCGATCGAGGCCCCGGGTGATCTCGGGATCGAGATGATCGGGGTGCGCAAGGGTGCGACCGTGGAGCTCGACCTCCGACTGGAGGCGGTCATGGAGGGAGTGCTCGTTACGGGCACCGCCCGTGCGCCGCTCACAGGGGAGTGCGTAAGGTGTCTGGAGCCGCTCGGGCGTGAGCTCGAAGCGGAATTCCAGGAGATGTACTCCTACCCCGACGCCGACGACCGGAGCCGCACAGCGGAGACCGGCGACGACGCCGAGGAGGAGGACACACTCTTCCTCGAGGACGACTTGTTCGACCTTGAGCCCGTGCTGCGGGACGCGGTGGTGCTCTCACTGCCGTTGCAGCCGGTGTGCCAGGAGGACTGCCCTGGTCTGTGCCCCGAATGCGGAGTACGGCTGGCGGACGACCCGGACCACCATCACCAAGAAGCCGTCGACATCCGTTGGGCGGCACTGCAGGGACTCGCTGAGACCGTCCAGGACGGCGAGAAGGACAACACCCCTCGCGCTAGCGAGGATGACCCACAGGAGAAGTAGCCGTGGCTGTTCCGAAGCGGAAGATGTCGCGCAGCAACACGCGCCACCGCCGGTCGCAGTGGAAGGCTGCGGTCCCCACCCTGGTGGCGTGCGAGCGCTGCCACGAGCCGAAGCTGCAGCACATCGCGTGCCCGAGCTGCGGCACCTACAACCGCCGCCAGGTCCTCGAGGTCTGATCGGCGGGTGACAGGCTTCATGTCAGACGCCAAGACGCCGCTCCGCAAGCGCGGGGAAGAAGCAACGGCGACGGCAGACACGGCCTCGTCTCATACCGTTCTGGAAGGGCGGCTCGGGTATCACCTTGAGTCCGCCCTTCTAGTGCGTGCGCTCACGCATCGCTCCTTCGCGTACGAGAACGGCGGGTTGCCCACCAACGAGCGGCTGGAGTTCCTCGGGGACTCCGTGCTCGGCCTGGTGGTCACCGACACGCTGTACCGCATCCACCCCGACCTGCCCGAGGGCCAACTGGCCAAGCTGCGGGCCGCGGTGGTCAACTCGCGCGCGCTCGCCGAGGTGGGTCGCGGGCTGGACCTCGGCGCGTTCATCCGGCTCGGCCGGGGCGAAGAGGGCACGGGCGGCAGGGACAAGGCATCGATCCTCGCCGACACCCTGGAGGCGGTGATCGGCGCGGTCTACCTCGACAAGGGCCTCGACGCCGCCGCCGAACTGGTGCATCGGCTCTTCGACCCGCTGATCGAGCGTTCGTCGAACCTCGGCGCGGGCCTGGACTGGAAGACCAGCCTTCAGGAGCTGACGGCCACCGAGGGGCTCGGCGTGCCCGAGTACCTGGTCTCCGAGACGGGCCCCGACCACGAGAAGGTCTTCACGGCTGCTGCTCGCGTCGGTGGTGTCGCGTACGGCACCGGCACCGGCCGCAGCAAGAAGGAAGCCGAGCAGCAGGCGGCCGAGGCCGCCTGGCGGGCGATCCGCGCGGCGGCCGACGAGGCCGCCGCCACCGCCGCGGAGGGGGCGTCCACCGACAGCTCCGGGGCGGACGGTACGACCTCGGACGGTGCGGCCCTCGATGGCGCCGCCGCTGCGGCGGCCGGCTCCGCCGGGAAGGCTGAACCGACCGCACGGTGACGAGGCGCGGTATGCCGCGCCGAGCGCCGTACCGCACGAGTCCTCTGTGTTCGACGGGCCCACCGGCTCACCACCGGTGGGCCCGTCGCGTACGCCACGCCGGCCGCGCGCCCTCAGCTCTTGTGCCGCGCTACGTGGCACGACCCGACCATCCCCCCGACCCGCGTGACGGGTCCCGACCTCCGCGGAGGATCACGTGCCGGAACTGCCCGAGGTCGAGGTCGTCCGCCGTGGCCTGGAGCGCTGGGTCACCGGGCGTGTCATCGCCGAGGTGCAGGTCCTGCATCCCCGCGCGATCCGCCGTCACCTGGCGGGCCCGGCCGACTTCGCCGACCAACTGATCGGGCACCGCTTCGCCGCGGCCTGCCGGCGCGGCAAGTACCTCTGGCTGCCCTTGGACACGGTGGGCGCCGCCGCAACGGCCCCCACGGAGCACCCCGTACGAACCACCACGGGGCGCGCTCTCGAAGTGACGGAGCACGGGGAGACGGGGCACGGAGCGACGGCGCACGGGGCGCCGCCGACGGGGCACGGGGCAGGGGGCACGGGGCACGGAGCGCCGGGTTCCGCGGACGGGGCCGCCGACGGTGCGACGCGCGGCGAGGCCACGGGGCGGTCCGTCCTCGGCCACCTCGGCATGAGCGGCCAACTGCTCGTCCAACCGGAAACCGCCGCGGACGAGAAGCACCTGCGCATCCGCGTCCGGTTCGCCGACGCGGCGGGGACCGAACTGCGCTTCGTCGACCAGCGGACCTTCGGCGGCCTCTCCCTGCACGACCAGTTGCCCGGGGCTCCCGACGGGCTGCCGGACGTCATCGGCCACATCGCCCGCGACCCGCTGAACCCGGCCTTCGACGAGACGGCGTTCTACGCGGCCCTGCGCCGGCGTCGCACCACCATCAAGCGCGCGCTCCTGGACCAGTCACTGATCAGCGGCGTGGGCAACATCTACGCGGACGAGGCGCTGTGGCGCGCCCGACTGCACTTCGACCGCCCCACGGCGAGCCTCACCCGCCCCCGGGCGATCGAACTGCTCGGCCACGTCCGCGACGTCATGCGAGCGGCCCTCGCCGTGGGCGGCACGAGCTTCGACAGCCTGTACGTGAACGTCAACGGCGAGTCCGGCTACTTCGAGCGCTCACTCGACGCGTACGGCCGCGAGGACGAGCCGTGCCGCCGGTGTGGCGCGCCGATGCGCCGCAGCCCGTGGATGAACCGTTCCAGCTACTTCTGCCCGCGCTGCCAGCGCCCGCCCCGCGCCGTGGCGCCCCGAACGGCACGCGGCGGCCCGATCGCCTAACGCACCGCGGCCGCCCATCCCCGTTTCCGTCCGTGCTCCCTCCCGCGGTGCTCGTGGTCTGTGGGCCGTCGGGGGGAGGGGTGGCCCGGGTGATCTCGGCGGGGTGGGGCGGCTAGCGTGCTCGTATGGACGAAAACGTGCGCCTCACCGCCTGGGTGCGGGGCCGGGTGCAGGGAGTGGGGTTCCGCTGGTTCACGCGGGCCAACGCCCTGCGCATCGGAACGCTGGTCGGCTTCGCCTCGAACCTGGACGACGGCCGGGTCCAGGTGGTGGCCGAAGGACCGAAGGCCGGCTGCGAGGAGCTGCTGGAGTGGCTCCGCACGGGCGACACGCCCGGGAGGGTCGACGGAGTGACTGAGATTTGGGACACCCCGCGAGGTGGCTACGAGACCTTTGAAATTCGCTGACGGGAGCGTCAGCGCGGGGCTATGCCCCGCGTGCCCCGGGATGTGCGCCGGGGAGAAACGGCCTGGTGGTTGCCAATACGGCGCGTCCGTGGAAGGCTGCGGACTAAGGATGATCTCCACGCCCCGATGGGTCGCGAGACGAAGTCGCGCCGCACCGTTCGCTGCCGCGCCCGTTCGCCTGCCCTGTCGATACGGGGCGTGATCGTGTTGACCGTCAAACTTTTTGGTGAGACGCTGGAAACCCCGCGCACCTTAACTGTTTGGCATTGAAGTCGGTAGTGATGGCAGACATCGCGGGTGCGAATCCCTCACGACCCACACCGCTCCGGTCGGTCACTCATTGTGGAGGACCATCCATCATGGCAAAGGCGCTTCTCGGTTACGTCGGCGGCTCCGACCCCCGAGTCCTCGCCGAGATGCGGCGGCTTCAGCAGCGCGTACAGGACCTGGAATCCGAGCTCATCCGGATGCAGGCCGAAAATGACGCGTTGTCCGCCGCCGTCCAGCACAGCGACTCGCTGCTCGACAGCATCGACGTATCCCAGGCGGAGCCTGCGCTTGCCTGACCCGCGGTTCCTTCGGGGACCTGTCGGGCGAGCATCGCCACCCGCTTGAGAATCTGCAAGGGACGCTTCGGCGTCCCTTCGTCGTTTCGCTCCGTTGTTTCTCGTCCAGTCATTCGAGTTTTCCCTACCGTCTGATGTGCCCTTCACCTTCGCCGGCGAAACCGAAAAAGCCGCCGCGGCGCGCCTGGGCGCGCGCTGCGGACGGCTGCCCCTCGGCGCGTGAGCGGTAAAGTCCGACGGCGTGCACCTCAAGAGCCTGACCCTGCGAGGTTTCAAGTCCTTCGCCTCCGCCACGACGCTGCGCTTCGAGCCCGGTATCACCTGCGTCGTGGGTCCCAACGGGTCCGGTAAGTCCAACGTCGTCGACGCCCTGTCGTGGGTGATGGGCGAGCAGGGGGCCAAGTCGCTGCGCGGCGGCAAGATGGAGGACGTCATCTTCGCCGGCACCACCGGCCGCCCGCCGCTCGGCCGCGCCGAGGTCTCCCTCACCATCGACAACGCCGACGGCGCGCTGCCCATCGACTACGCCGAGGTCACCATCACGCGGATCATGTTCCGCAACGGCGGCAGCGAGTACCAGATCAACGGCGACACCTGTCGGCTGCTCGACATCCAGGAACTGCTCTCCGACTCCGGCATCGGCCGTGAGATGCACGTGATCGTCGGCCAGGGCCAGCTCGACTCCGTACTGCACGCCGACCCGATGGGGCGCAGGGCCTTCATCGAGGAGGCGGCTGGCGTCCTCAAGCACCGCAAGCGCAAGGAGAAGGCGGTCAGGAAGCTGGACGCGATGCAGGCCAACCTGGCCCGCGTGCAGGACCTGACCGACGAGCTGCGCCGGCAACTCAAGCCACTGGGGCGGCAGGCGGCCGTCGCGCGGCGGGCCGCCGTCATCCAGGCCGACCTGCGGGACGCGCGGCTGCGCCTGCTCGCCGACGACCTGGTGACGCTGCGCGAGGCGCTGCGCGCCGAGGTCGCGGACGAGGCGGCGCTCAAGGAGCGCAAGGAGGCCGCGGAGGCCGCGTTGCACACCGCGCGGCGGCGCGAGGCCGCGCTGGAGGAGCAGGTACGAGCGCTCTCGCCCCGCCTGGTGCGGGCCCAGCAGACCTGGCACGAGCTGTCGCAGCTCGCCGAGCGGGTGCGGGGCACCATCGGACTCGCCGACGCGCGGGTCAAGAGCGCGACCTCGGCCCCGGTGGACGAGCGACGGGGCCGCGATCCGGAGGAGATGGAGCGCGAGGCCCAGCGCATCCGGGAGCAGGAGGCCGAGCTGGAAGCCGCCCTGGAGGCGGTCAGCCGTGCCCTGGACGACACGGTGGCCCACCGCGCGGAACTGGAGCGCGAGCTGGCCCAGGAGGAGCGCAGGCTCAGGGACGCGGCCCGCGCGTACGCCGACCGTCGCGAGGGGCTGGCCAGGCTGCACGGCCAGGTGAACGCGGCCCGCAGCCGCTCCTCCTCGGCGCAGGCCGAGATCGACCGGCTCACCCGCTCCCGGGACGAGGCCCGGGAGCGGGCGGTGGCCGCGCAGGAGGAGTACGAGCAGCTCAAGGCCGAGGTCGACGGGCTCGACGAGGGCGACGCGGAGCTGGCCGACCGACACGAGGAGGCCAAGCGGGCGCTGGCCGACGCGGAATCCGGGCTCAACGCGGCCCGCGAGGCGGCGACGGCGGCCGAGCGCAAGCGCGCGGCGACGGCGGCCCGGCACGAGGCGCTGGCCCTGGGGCTGCGCCGCAAGGACGGCACGGGGGCGCTTCTCGGCGCGGGCGAGCAGCTCGGCGGCCTGCTCGGCCCCGTCGCGGAACTGCTCACCGTCGCCCCCAGTTACGAGGTGCCGCTCGCCGCCGCCCTGGGCGCCGCGGCCGACGCCGTCGCCGTCGCCAACCCCGCCACGGCGGCCAACGCCCTGCGGCTGCTGCGCAAGCAGGACGCGGGGCGGGCGGCGCTGCTGCTGAGCGCCGGCACTGGCGCCCCGGAACGCGCGGCGAGCGCCCCGGAGCGTACGGAGGGGAGCGCGGACGCGCGGCAGGGCACCGGCGCGGTCGTGGGTGGCTCCGTGACCGGCGCGGTGACCGGGGCTGGTGCCGGAGCGAGCAACGGGGCCGACGGAGCCCACGGGGCAGAGCGGGGCGACGGGGCCGCCGAGGCGGGCGGCGGCGCCCCGGGAGCGGACGGCGAGGGGCTGGGCGCGCTGGGCACGCCGCTGTGGGCCGCGGACCTGGTGCACGGGCCCGCCGAACTGCTTCCCGCGGTGCGCCGGCTGCTGCGCGACGTGGTGGTCGTCACCGCCCTGGAGGACGCCGAGGACCTGGTGGCCTCGCGGCCCGAGGTGATGGCGGTGACCGCCGAAGGCGACCTGTTGGGCGGGCACTTCGCCCAGGGAGGGTCGGCCGGCGCGCCCAGCCTCCTTGAGGTGCAGGCCCAGGTGGACGAGGCGGCGGCGCAGCTCACGGAGCTGGCCGTGCGGTGCGACGAGCTCGCCGACGCCCAGCGGGCCGCGCAGCGGCGGCGTACCGAGGCGGCGGCGCTGGTGGAGGAGTTGGCCAGCCGGCGCAGCGCCGCCGACCGGGAGAAGTCGCGCGTCGCGCAGTCGCTGGGCCGGCTCGGTGGCCAGGCGCGGGGCGCCGCGGGCGAGGCGGAGCGCATGACGGCCGCCGCCGCCAAGGCCGAGGAGGCGCTTGTTCGGGCGACCGAGGAGGTGGCGGAGTTGGCCGAGCGGCTGCGCGTGGCGGAGGAGGAGTCGCCGTTCGGCGAGGACGGGGCGGACGAGCCCGACACCGCCGTACGGGACCGACTCGCCGCCGACGGGGCCAACGCGCGGCAGACCGAGATGGAGGCCAGGCTCCAGGTCCGTACGCACGAGGAGCGGGTCAAGGGGCTGGCCGGCCGGGCGGACGCGCTGGATCGCGGGGCGCGGGCGGAGCGGGAGGCGCGGGCGCGGGCCGAGCAGCGTCGCGCCCGGTTGCGGCACGAGGCGGCCGTCGGCGCCGCGGTGGCCGCCGGCGCGCGGCAACTGCTGGCGCACGTCGAGGTCTCGTTGCGGCGCGCCGATCAGGAGCGGCGGTCGGCCGAGACGGCGAAGACGGAGCGCGAGGCCGAGTTGGTCGCGGAGCGGGAGAGGGGTCGCGGGCTGGCCGCCGAGCTGGACAAGCTCACGGACTCGGTGCACAAGGGCGAGGTCCTCGGCGCGGAGAAGCGGCTGCGGATCGAGCAGTTGGAGACGAAGGCGCTGGAGGAGCTCGGCGTGGAGCCGGCCGGCCTCGTCGCCGAGTACGGCCCCGACCAACTGGTGCCCCCGTCGCCGCCCGCCGAGGGCGAGGAGCTGCCGCAGGACCCGGAGCACCCGCGCAACCAGCCGGTGCCGTTCGTACGGGCCCAGCAGGAGAAGCGGCTGCGGGCCGCCGAGCGCGCGTACCAGCAGTTGGGCAAGGTGAACCCGCTGGCGCTTGAGGAGTACGCCGCGCTGGAGGAGCGGCACAAGTTCCTGACGGAGCAGCTTGAGGACCTGAAGAAGACCCGGGCCGACCTGCTCCAGGTGATCAAGGACGTGGACGAACGCGTCGAGCAGGTCTTCACGGAGGCGTTCCGGGACACGGCGCGCGAGTTCGAGGGCGTCTTCTCGCGCCTCTTCCCGGGCGGGGAGGGGCGGTTGATTCTCACCGACCCCGAGAACATGTTGACCACCGGCCTGGACGTGGAGGCCCGGCCGCCGGGCAAGAAGGTCAAGCGGCTGTCGCTGCTGTCCGGCGGCGAGCGCTCGCTGACCGCCGTGGCGCTGCTGGTGTCGATCTTCAAGGCTCGTCCGAGCCCGTTCTACGTGATGGACGAGGTCGAGGCGGCGCTGGACGACACCAACCTGCAGCGCCTGATCCGGATCATGGAGGAGTTGCAGGAGAGTTCGCAGCTCATCGTGATCACGCACCAGAAGCGCACGATGGAGGTCGCCGACGCGCTGTACGGCGTGTCCATGCAGGGCGACGGCGTCTCGAAGGTCATCAGCCAGCGGTTGCGCTGATCGGCCCGCGCGTACCGCGCGAACGGAGATCAACACTTGAAGCCTTCGCCGGGCGCGGGGTGGAACTACTCATGTTGCGGGGGTATTGACTTCGAAACTTGAATGCATAGTCTCTGCAACGTTGCTTTTGCCTTCAAGTGGTGGCTCGCCTTTGATCGTGCCCCACTGGGAGTGCCAACCCCCCACGCCCGGCAGTGCCGCCGGGCCTCAGGAGTACACGTTGACCAGCACCGCGCAGCCGCCGGCGCCGGAAGGCCGTAAGGCCATGCCCGAGCACCTCGGCCACGTCATCTTCATCACCGCGGCAGCCGCCATGGGCGGCTTCCTCTTCGGCTACGACAGCTCGGTCATCAACGGTGCGGTCGAAGCGATCCGCGGCCGGTTCGACATCGGCTCGGAAGCCCTGGCGCAGGTGATCGCGGCGGCCCTCATCGGCTGCGCCGTCGGCGCGACGGCGGCCGGGCGCATCGCCGACCGGATCGGCCGCATCCGCTGCATGCAGATCGCCGCCGTACTGTTCACGATCAGCGCCATCGGCTCCGCCGTACCCTTCGCGCTGTGGGACCTCGCCATGTGGCGCGTCCTCGGCGGCGTCGCCATCGGCATGGCCTCGGTGATCGGCCCCGCTTACATCGCCGAGGTCTCACCACCCGCCTACCGGGGCCGGTTGGCCTCCTTCCAGCAGGCGGCGATCGTCGTAGGCATCGCCGTCTCGCAGCTCGTCAACTGGGGCATCCTCAACCTCGCGGACGGCGACCAGCGCGGCACCATCGCGGGCCTTGAGGCATGGCAGTGGATGCTCGGCGTCATGGTCGTGCCCGCCGTGCTGTACGGCCTGCTCTCGCTGGTCATCCCCGAATCGCCCCGGTTCCTGATCTCGGTCGGCCGGTACGACCAGGCCCGTGCGGTGCTCGCCGAGGTCGAGGGCAAGGACGTGGACATCGACCTGCGCGTCGACGAGATCCAGGAGGCCATGCGCCGCGAGGAGCGGTCCACCTTCCGGGACCTGCTCGGCGGCCGGGCCGGGCTGCTGCCGATCGTGTGGATCGGCATCGGCCTCTCGGTCTTCCAGCAGCTCGTCGGCATCAACGTGATCTTCTACTACTCGTCCTCGCTGTGGCAGTCCGTGGGCATCGACCCGAGCAGCTCGTTCTTCTACAGCTTCACCACGTCGATCATCAACATCATCGGCACCGTCATCGCGATGACCTTCGTCGACCGGATCGGCCGCAAGCCGCTGGCGCTCATCGGATCAGCCGGCATGGCGGCCTCCCTCGCCGTCGCCGCCTGGGCGTTCTCGGCCAAGACCGGTACCGGCGAGGACATCCGGATGCCCGACACCCAGGGCACCGTGGCGCTCGTCGCCGCGCACTCCTTCGTGCTCTTCTTCGCCCTGTCCTGGGGCGTGGTGGTCTGGGTGCTGCTCGGCGAGATGTTCCCGAACCGGATCCGCGCCGCCGCGCTCGGCGTCGCCGCCTCGGCCCAATGGGTGGCCAACTGGGCGATCACCGTCAGCTTCCCGACGCTGTCGGACTGGAACCTCTCCGGCGCCTACGTGATGTACACGATCTTCGCCGTGCTCTCGATCCCGTTCATCCTCAAGTGGGTGCCGGAGACCAAGGGCAAGGCGCTGGAGGAGATGGGCTGACCGCCCCGTGGCCCCGGCGCCGCGGGCGGCAGCCCGCGGCGCGCGGGTCGCCGAAGCACCGCCCCGGCATCGTCACCGAGCCGGGGCGGCGGCGATCTTGGGCAGCACGGCGCTCGCGAACAGGTGTAGGGAACTCCACCCCTCCTCCACCGGAATGCCGCCACACAGCGGGTGCAGGACCAGCCGCCCGCCGTCGCCGAGGCTCCCCGCGAGCTCCACGCACTCGTCCGGCGTCACGACCCGGTAGCGCCCCTGCCGGCGTAGCGCGTCCACGTCGCTCACCGGGGGATGCGCCCCGGAGCGCGCGGGGGGCGCCTGCCACGAGGCGTGCACCCGCGCCTCGTGCAACAGGTGCTGTCCGTACGTCGCCCAGGTGCGGTCCGGGTCCTCGGACAGGTGTAGCAACGGCGTACGGGGCGCCGGCATCACGCAGCGCCCCGCCGTGCCGTACTCCGCGCACCGCGCCCGGTAGTACGCCGCCAGCCGCGGCAGGTGCGCGTTCAGGAACATCGGCAGCCCGAGCCGCGCCGCGCGCCGCGCCGCCGGCCGGGAGTTGCCCCCGACGTACAGCGGCGGATGCGGCTGCGTGTATGGGCGCGGGGTGACCCGAACGGTGCGGCCCCGGTAGCCGAACGGCTCGCCGGTCCAGGCCGCGAGCAGCGTCTCCAACGCCTCGTCCTGGAGCTTGCCGCGCCAGCGCCAGTCCTTGCCGTGCGCCCCGTACTCCGCGCGCCGTGAGCCGAGCCCCGCGACCGTGACCAGCCTGCCGCCGCTCAGCAGGTCGAGCACGGCGATGTCCTCGGCGAGCCGCAGCGGGTCGTACAACGGGGCCAACAGCGCCGCGACGGTGACCGAGATCTGTCGGGTGGCGCCGAAGACGGTGCCGGCGAAGGTGAGCGGGGAGGGCAGCCAGCCGTTGACCGCGCCGTGGTGCTCCTCGGTCTGGATGGTGCCGATGCCACGGTCGTCGGCGAAGGCGGCCATGTCGATGGCCGCGCGGTAGCGCCGGGAGAGGGATTCCGGGGTGGCCGTCGGGTCCACGAGGTTGAACCGTACGGCGGTGCTGGGCGCCGTCGGCGGGCCGGTGGGCAAGGTAGCGGACATGGGAATCCCCTTCGCCGTGGACGGTCCGAGGACGGCGAAGGGGACGGTAGCCCGGCGGTGCGGCCAGGTGGTAGGGCGCGGATCAGCCGACGGGGTTCAACTTCTGGCCATCGCCCGTGGCCCCGTGGGGGGCGGCGCCGGCGCCCTCACGGGGGCGCGGGAGCAGCGCGAAGCTCACCGCGGCGATGAGGATCGTGGCGGCCCATCCCAGGCCGTTGCGCCCGATCCAGCTCGTCGCCAGCGGGCCGGTGAACCAGTCCACCTTCGTGAAGCACAACCCGGCCGTCAGGGCCAGCCCCCAGGCGACCATGGCCTGCCAGCAGAAGCCGCCCACGTACCAGTACCGACTGCTGCGACCGGTGTCCATCAGCCCCCGCGCGTCGTAGCGCACCACCAGCGCGCGGCGGCGGAACATGTCCACCGCGTACACGCCGATCCAGGCCGAGAAGGAGACGGCGAGCAGCGTGAGGAAGGTGATGAACGAGCCGTAGAAGCTCTTGGCGACCAGCATCAGCAGCAGACCGCCGACCAGGCTGATGACCGCGTTGACGGAGACCGCGAGGGCGCGCGGCAGCTTGACGCCCATGGTCTGCGCGGTGAAGCCGGCCGAGTACATCGAGAGGCTGTTGATCAACAGCATTCCGACCAGCGCGGTGATCAGGTACGGCACCGCGAGCCAGGTGGGCAGCACGTCGCCGAGGAAGGACACCGGGTCGGCGGCGGAGGCGAGGTCCGGCGTGGCGACGGCCATGACGGCGCCCATGAGCACCATGGGCACGAACACCAGGGCCGCGCCGGAGACCGTGGCGCCGACGATCTTCCGGCCGGACGCCGCGTGCGGCAGGTAGCGGGTGAAGTCAGGCCCCGTCGGTACCCAGCTGATGCCGCCCGCCGCGATGGTGCCGATGCCCGCGATCACCATGGCGGTGCTGCCGGTCGGACGGTCGAAGACGGAGCCCCAGTCGGTGTCGACGATCAGATAGCCGAGGACGAGCACGCTGAAGGCGCCGAAGACGTAGGTCGACCACCGGTTGCACACGTTCAGCACGGCCCGGCCCATGCCGCTCACCAGGAACGTGGTGGCCACGAAGCCGACCAGCGTGACGACGACCAGCAGGTTGTTCTGTCGGACGCCGAACAGCAGGTCGAGGATGGTCAGCAGGGCGTACGCGCCGGTGACCGCGTTGATCGTCTCCCAGCCGAAGCGGGCCACCCACAGCACGGCGCCGGGGAAGTAGTTGCCCCGTACGCCGAACGTCGCGCGCGAGAGCATCGCGCCCGGAGCGCCACCCCACTTGCCCGACACCGACAACACGCCCACCATCCCGAACGAGACGGTGGCGGCGCACCCGGCGACCAGCAGCACCTGCCAGAGGCTGAGTCCGTTGAAGACCACCAGCCCCGCGCCCATCGTGAGCAACAGCACGCTGATGTTGGCGGCCACCCAGGTGGGGAACAGCTCGCGCACGCGGCCATGGCGCTCGTGGGCGGGGACGGGTTCGATGCCGCGGGTCTCGATGGCGCTCGCGGCCGCGGTCGTGGCGGAGTCGGCCGTCGTGGCGTGGGGGGTGGTGAACGCGGTGGACGTCTGGTCCATGGATGGGGGCTCCGTGCGTGCATGCGGTGGCCGGTGAATGGCCGCCGGGAGGGACGCGGGGGACTCTACGCGCGTTGCATCGTCCCATACCATCGTACTTTGCTCCAACTTTGGAACCTAAGTGGCTTTGGTCCTCGCCACCAACTGATGGCGTCGTGATTCAGGACCCGTGGCCGATACTGGGTTCGTTATGGAAATCGTCATCCTTGCTGTAGTCATCGCTGTGGTCGCGCTCGCCGCGATCAGCGGGCTCGTCGTCAGCAGCCGCAAGAAGAAGCAGCTGCCCCCGGCCCCGCCGAGCAGCCCGTCCATCACCGCGCCGCCCGCCGAGCCACACGTCGGCGAGGAAGCCGAAACCCCACGCGAAGAGCCCCGTCGCACCATCGAGGAGGTGGACCTGCCGGGGGCCACCGCGACGGAGCCCGAGGCGCCGGCGGCGCCACCCGCACCCGAGATCGAGGTACCGGAGCCCAGCGCGGGCCGTCTGGTACGACTGCGCGCCCGCCTCTCGCGCTCGCAGAACAGCCTCGGCAAGGGGTTGCTCACCCTGCTCTCCCGCGAACACCTCGACGAGGACACGTGGGAGGAGATCGAGGACACCCTGCTGACCGCGGACGTCGGCGTGGCACCCACCCAGGAACTGGTGGAGCGGCTGCGCGAGCGCGTCCGGGTCCTCGGCACCCGCACCCCCGACGAGCTGCGCGCCCTGCTCCGTGCCGAGCTGCTCCAGCTCGTGGGCACCGACAGCGACCGCACCGTGCACACCGAAAGCGGCGTGACCGCCGACGGCCAGGAGAAGCCCGGCGTGGTGCTGGTCGTCGGCGTGAACGGCACCGGCAAGACCACCACCACGGGCAAGCTCGCCCGGGTACTCGTCGCCGACGGCAAGTCCGTGGTGCTCGGCGCCGCCGACACCTTCCGCGCCGCCGCCGCCGACCAGCTCCAGACCTGGGGCGAACGGGTCGGCGCCCGCACCGTACGCGGCCCGGAGGGCGGCGACCCCGCCTCCATCGCCTTCGACGCGGTGAAGGAGGGCGTGGCCGAGGGGGCCGACGTCGTCCTCATCGACACCGCCGGCCGGCTGCACACCAAGACCGGCCTGATGGACGAGCTGGGCAAGGTCAAGCGCGTGGTGGAAAAGCACGGCGCGGTCGACGAGGTGCTGCTCGTCCTCGACGCCACCACCGGCCAGAACGGGCTCATCCAGGCCCGGGTGTTCGCGGAGGTCGTGGACATCACCGGCATCGTGCTGACCAAGCTCGACGGCACGGCCAAGGGCGGCATCGTGATCGCGGTGCAGCGCGAACTCGGCGTCCCGGTCAAGCTCGTGGGCCTGGGCGAGGGCGCGGACGACCTGGCCCCGTTCGAGCCGGAGGCGTTCGTGGACGCGCTGATCGGCGACTGAGCCCGCGACGAGGAACCCGACCGAGGCGCCAACCACCCAGGGCCGCCCCGCACCCCGCGGGGCGGCCCTCGCGCGTGGGGTGCCCCTCCGGGTCTTGTTCGCTACGTGTCGGCGCTGGGGGGGCGTGGGCGTGGTTAGGCGGTGCTTCTGTTGCGTGTGTCGGGCATTCCGCTTCGGTGCTCCGTGCTCCGTGCGCCGTGCGGGGCGCTCCGTGCCTCGTGCCTCGTGTGTGGGGCTCCGTGCCCCGTGCTCCGTCCCTCGTGGTCCGCTGCTCTGCGCCCCGTGCGAGTGGGGGGGGCGCGCATTTCCCGGGCCGCGGGGCTGGTCCCGGCTGCCCTGGCTGCTTCGGCGAGTCGCGGGGCCTGGCGGGGCGCGCGCCGGCGCCGCGTCCGGGGGAGTGGCGGTGCGGCTGGGCCAGGGGTGGTCTCGCCGGAGCGAGCTGGTGCGGAGAGGGCGGCCTCGGGCCAGGCGTGCGTGCGCCACGGAGCGCGCGTGGGAGCGCACGCCAGCTCCGCTGGCGCCCGCTGTGCGCTCCGAGGCGCGTGCCGCGCGCCGACAACGTGTGGGCGCTGGTGAACCTTCTGGCTGAAGGGCACCGGCGTTGCGTCGTACGGAGCCGAGCCAGGGCACGGGGCGCGATATGGCGGAGCCGTGGCGGAGTGGGGCGGCGCGCCCGGCGTACGACCCGCCGACGTACGGGGCGGGACCTTGGCTCAGGTTCCTGAGCGGTGGCAGACGTAGGCCAGCGTGCCGAGGAGCAGGCGCGCGTGCGGGGGGCTGTCGGCGGTGTCCAGGGTGGGTGGGCGCAGCCAGCGGACGGGGCCGAGTCCGCCGCGGTCGGATGGCGGCGCCGTGACGTGCTCGCCGTGGCCGAGGCAGCGCAGGCCGAGGTCGGCGTCGTCCCAACCCATGCGGTAGAGCAGGTGCGGGAGTTCGGTCGCGGCTCCGGGGGCGACGAAGAACTGCGCGAGTCCTTCGGGTGTGACGGCCACTGGGCCGAGCGGTAAGCCCATGCGCTCCAGCCGTACCAGAGCGTGGCGCCCCACCGCCTCACCCACCTCAAGGACGTCGAAGGCGCGACCGACGGGGAGGAGCATCGCGGCGCCCGGCGTACCCGACCAGATCACCGCGGCCTCGTCGAGGGTGGAGCCCGCCGGGACCAGTTCCGTTCCGGCCAGTGGATGCGCTCCGGGGGCGGGGCAGTCGACCGCCCCGCAGGAGCACTCGCGCGTCCCACCGGCTCCCCGCACGGCTCGGGCTCCGGGCCTCACGTCCCACCCCCACAGTCCGGTGTACTCCGCCACCGTCGTGCTTTCGCTCGTACGGCCGCGGCGCCGTGAGGCCGACCGGATGTCTCGGATGCCGCCGATCGTGAAGCCCATGCTCCCTCCAACGGGTTGCGCTCTTGATGGTTACGAGTTGGAGTTCCGCCGAAACCCTCGGTGGCTGCCGATGGCGAGGCGGCGTGCTGCCGCGTACTGGGTGGTGTGTTGTCAAACGCACGCCCTGTGGCGCACCACTGCGCCTTGTGAGGGCGACCTGTGACAAGTGAATCGTGGTGGGCGACAGGGGAGTTCATTCGAAGGGGTGGCGAATGGTGGCGTTTCCCGGAAGCGCCTCGCTGGAGCAGTGATCGTAGGATTACCGTCGGTACACGCAAGCCGGAACCGCGCTTGTCACCTGGTTGAGTCGACCGCATGCCGTGACGCGTCAAGTTCGCTGGTACGCGGCCGTGTTGGCGGGAGCCGCGTGGCCACGCGACCGACCTCAACCGCGACGATGCCTGCCCCTTACGTCGCCCCCTGCGCCGATGGCTCGGAGCGGAGTGTGATACGGAGGGCGCTGAGCGAAGGCGAACGCCGAGGGCTGGCGCGGATGGCGAAGGCCCGGCGACGATGGTGCGGTCGCGGCTGAGCGAACGTTGACGTGACTCTCGAAGTGGGGGCGTTCCAGTGGGCGGCAACTGCGGAAGCGCTGAGAAGCGACCCAACGAGCAACTGGGTTCGTGGTTTCTCCGCAGTGGCTGGTCCAAGGGCGAGCTGGCCCGACAGGTGAACCGCAGGGCGCGCCATATCGGCGCGCACCACATCAGCACCGACACCTCGCGGGTGCGCCGCTGGCTCGACGGGGAGCAGCCGCGCGAACCGATTCCGCGCATCCTGTCCGAACTGCTCTCCGAGCGCTTCGGGTGCGTGGTGAGCGTGGAGGACCTGGGGCTGAGGGTGCACCACCAGGCCCCCTCCGTCTCCGGCGTCGACCTGCCCTGGACGGGTCCCCAAACGGTCGCGCTGATCAGTGAGTTCTCGCGCAGCGACCTGATGCTGGCCCGGCGCGGGTTCCTCGGCACGTCGCTCACCCTCGCGGCCGGGCCCGCGCTCGTGGAGCCCATGCAGCGGTGGCTGGTACCCGCCCCCATGGGCGCGACGGGCGCGGTACCCAGCGGCGGAATGCGACCGGACCGGACGCACCGCGTGCGACTGTCGGAGCCGGAGCTGGACATGCTGGAGTCCACGACGCGGATGTTCCGCCAGTGGGACGCCCAGTGCGGCGGCGGACTGCGCCGCAAGGCGGTCGTGGGGCAACTGCACGAGGTCACCGACCTGATGCAGGAGCCGCAGGCGCCCGCCATCGCCAGGCGCCTGTTCGCAGCCGCCGCGGAACTCGCGGAACTCGCCGGCTGGATGAGCTACGACATCGGCCTGCAACCCACCGCCCAGAAGTACTTCGTCCTCGCGCTCCACGCCGCCCGGGAGGCCGGCGACCGCGCGCTCGGGGCGTACGTGCTCTCCAGCATGAGCCGCCAGATGATCCACCTGGGGCGCCCCGAGGACGCGTTGGAGCTGATCCATCTCGCGCAGTACGGGGGGCGGGAGTCGGCCACGGCGCGGGTGCAGGCGATGTTGCACTCGCTGGAGGCGCGCGCGTACGCGAACATGGGCCTGCCCAACAAGTGCCACCGCGCCGTGAAGATGGCAGAGGACACCTTCGCCGACTGCGCTCCCGGCGATGCCGACCCGGACTGGATTCGCTTCTTCTCCGAGGCCGAGCTATACGCGGAGAACGCGCACTCCTACCGTGACCTCGCCTACGTCGCCGGCCGCAGCCCCACGTACGCGCACCTGGCACAGCCCCTGATGCTTCGGGCCGTTGAACTGTTCGGCCAGGAAGTCAGTCAGGGCACGCCGAGCCACCAGCGCTCCTACGCGCTCAACCTGATCGGCATGGCCACCGTCCACCTGCTCCAGCGCGAGCCGGAGCAGTGCACCGTGCTCGCTGACCGCGCCTTACACGCGGCCCAGAAGGTGCGCTCCGAGCGGGTCAACAACCGCTTGCGCAAGACGGTCGGCAACGCTGTACGGGAGTACGGGCACCTCGCCGAGGTCGCCTACCTCGCCGACGAACTCACCCGCCTCCTGCCGGACCCGATGGAGGCCGCGCAAGCGGCAGTCTGACGCGGCCCGCCCCCGGAATCCGACCGCGGCGACCGCCTCGCACGACCGACTCGGCTCCCCTATGCCAGTCAGCGAGGTGGCGCCGCGGTCGGTCTCATGAGAACCCCTTTTTTCGCCATCGGATATTGCCCGTGATGCGGGCTGGGCTCATCGCGCGGCCGTACGTTCCCGTGCTGTCGCGGCTCCGTGGCCGCACGACAGGGGGGAGACTCTGGCACGGAGCACGGAGCACGGAGCACGGAGCACGGAGCACGGAGCACGGAGCACGGAGCACGGAGCACGGAGCGGTGGCTTTGTCGGGGCTACGGAGCGCGGTGCGGGTGATCCTCGCTGGGGGCACGGGGCACGGGGCACGGGGCACGGGGCACGGGGCACGGGGCACGGGGCACGGAGCGTGGAGCCATACGGGGGGCGTGCAGCGGGGCGCAGACGCGGGGCTCGCAGTGACGGGGCGCGGGCCGAAGCGGCTGGCGGCGCCGGCTCCTGGAATTCATTCGCACGTAACATCGCCGCGCCCCTCGTCACCACGGCGAAACACCGTGCGGCCCTGGCCGAAACGGCACTGCGCCAACCTCGTGGCTACATCGGATCGCTCAGCCGGTCCCGCTCGAATCCGCCTTGCCCGCACGGGCAGCCGCGACGAGGAGACGTCGACATTGAACGGCGCAGACACCGCATTCGTCCTGATCAGTGCCGCACTCGTGATGGTGATGACACCTGGCCTCGCCTTCTTCTACGGAGGCATGGTGCGAGTCAAGAGCGCCCTCAACATGCTCATGATGTCCTTCATCTCGCTGGGCATCGTGAGCGTGCTGTGGGTGCTCTACGGCTACTCGCTGGCCTTCGGCGACGACGTGGGGGCGGGGCTGCTCGGCAACCTCGACCACGTCGGCCTCAGGGGCGTGGACGCCAGCACGCTCACGGGCGGCGATGAGGGAATCCCCGTCTTCGCCTTCGCCGTGTTCCAGCTCATGTTCGCGGCGCTGACGCCCGCGTTGATGAGCGGCGCGTTGGCCGACCGCGTGAAGTTCAGCGCCTGGGCCCTGTTCGTCACCCTGTGGGTGAGCCTCGTCTACTTCCCGGTCGCGCACTGGGTGTGGCAGGCGGACGGCTGGCTGTTCCGACTGGAGGTCATCGACTTCGCCGGCGGCACCGCCGTGCACATCAACGCCGGCATCGGGGCGCTCGCGGCGGTGCTCGTCGTCGGTAAGCGGATCGGGTTCACGCGCGACCCCATGCGCCCGCACAGCCTGCCCCTGGTGATGCTGGGCGTGGCGCTGCTGTGGTTCGGCTGGTTCGGCTTCAACGCGGGCTCCGCGCTCGCCGCGAACGGCACCGCCGCCACCATGGCCCTGAACACGCAGGCCGCCACCGGCGCCGCGATGCTCGGCTGGCTGGCGTACGAGCGCGTCCGGCACGGCGCGTTCACCACCCTGGGTGCCGCCTCCGGCGCCGTCGCCGGACTGGTGGCCATCACTCCCGCGGGCGCGCACGTGGACGCGATGGGCGCGCTGCTCATCGGCGCCGTGGCGGGCGCCGTCTGCTCCTGGGCGGTGAGCTTCAAGTACAAGCTGGGCATCGACGACTCGCTCGACGTGGTCGGGGTACACCTCGCGGGCGGGCTCGTCGGCACGCTCCTGGTCGGGGTGCTGGCCATCGACGGCGTCGGCGGACTCAGGCAGTTGGGCAAGCAGGCGACAGGCGCGTTCGCCGTGCTCGGGTTCTCCTTCGTCGCCTCGTGGCTGCTGGCCAAGCTGGTGGACGCCCTCATCGGCTTCCGGGCCGCCGAGGACGACGAGGTCGGCGGCGTCGACCAAGCGTTCCACGCGGAGACGGCCTACGACCTCGGCTCCGTCGCAGCCGTGGGCGCCAGCCGCGCCACGGGGCCTACAGGTCCCGGCTGGAACCAGCATGACGTCGCCACGGTGCGGCAGTCGGGGAACGCGAAGGTGGACGCATGAAGCTCATCACGGCCGTCGTCAAGCCGTACCGTTTGGACGAGATCAAGCAAGCGCTGCAGGCGTTCGGCGTCCAGGGTCTGACGGTGACGGAGGCCAGCGGGTACGGGCGCCAGCGCGGACACACCGAGGTCTACCGGGGCGCCGAGTACACGGTGGGCCTGGTGCCGAAGGTACGCATCGAGGTCCTGGTGGCGGACGCGGAGGCCGCCGAGCTGGTCGACGTCATCGTGCGGGCCGCCCGTACCGGAACGATCGGCGACGGCAAGGTGTGGAGCGTCCCCGTGGACACGGCGGTCCGCGTACGCACCGGCGAACGCGGCCCGGACGCTCTGTAGCCCCCCGCGCACACGGGGCCCGTCCTCGACAGACGGGGTGCTCGCGAACGGCGCCAGCCGACTTCGGCCACCCCAGCTATGCGGCGGCCCGGCCCCACCTCCTCCAGGAGCAGGGCCCGCCAGACCAGCCACGCCGAGCTGACCGACCTCACAGACGGCTGGCTGGCCTCCCTACTTGCTCGGGCCACCCAGGCAGCGGGGCTCGACGAAGGCGGCGCCGATGGACGGCCCGGGCAGCCGGGAGCGGAGCACGGGGCACGGAGCGGTGATCCTGCCTGGGGGCACGGGGCACGGGGCACGGGGCACGGGGCACGGGGCACGGGGCACGGGGGCACGGGGCACGGTGGCCGTGGTGCTGGGGGTGACGCAGGGTGGGTTGGGTTGGGCCGCGTGGTGCGGTGGTTACGGCGCCCACGCCCGGCGCGGGTCGACGTTCTGGCGACAGATGAGGCACTGTGGGCACGGCGACCCCCATGGATGACGTCGCCGACGCGTCATGGCGCCGTCGCACGGCCAGCCGGCCCCGGCGCCGTACGCGGGGCCCGGGACGCTGCTCTCACCGGCGCCGGAAGCAGGGCCACGGGCAGCGGGGCAGACCAGGCCGGACTGGGCGGATACCCTTGGGGGTCAACCGCCGAATCGACTTCGACAAGAAGGACTCGCGACCGCCGTGTTCGATACCCTCTCCGACCGCCTCGCAGCGACGTTCAAGAACCTCCGGGGCAAGGGGCGCCTGTCCGAGGCGGACATCGACGCCACGGCGCGCGAGATCCGTATCGCCCTCCTTGAGGCGGACGTCGCCCTGCCCGTGGTCCGGGCGTTCATCAAGCAGGTCAAGGAGCGCGCGCTCGGTGCCGAGGTCTCCCAGGCGCTGAACCCCGCCCAGCAGGTCATCAAGATCGTTAACGAGGAGCTGGTCGGCATCCTCGGTGGCGAGACCCGCCGCCTGCGGTTCGCCAAGACCCCGCCCACCGTCATCATGCTGGCCGGTCTCCAGGGCGCCGGTAAGACCACCCTCGCCGGCAAGCTCGGCCGGTGGCTGCGCACGCAGGGGCACACGCCGCTGCTCGTGGCCTGTGACCTCCAGCGCCCCAACGCCGTCAACCAGCTCTCGGTCGTCGCCGAGCGCGCCGGGGTCGCGATCTACGCGCCCGAGCCGGGCAACGGCGTGGGTGACCCGGTCCGGGTCGCCGAGGACTCCATCGCCTTCGCCAGGTCCAAGCAGTACGACGTGGTGATCGTCGACACCGCGGGGCGCCTCGGTATCGACCAGGAGCTGATGCAGCAGGCCGCGGACATCCGTGACGCCGTGCGGCCGGACGAGGTGCTGTTCGTCGTCGACGCGATGATCGGCCAGGACGCGGTGAACACCGCGGAGGCGTTCCGGGACGGCGTCGGGTTCGACGGCGTCGTGCTCTCCAAGCTTGACGGTGACGCCCGCGGTGGTGCGGCGCTGTCCATCGCGCACGTCACCGGCCGGCAGATCATGTTCGCGTCGAACGGTGAGAAGCTCGACGACTTCGACGCGTTCCACCCGGACCGCATGGCCTCCCGCATCCTCGGCATGGGCGACATGCTGAGTCTGATCGAGAAGGCCGAGCAGACCTTCAGCCAGGCCGAGGCCGAGAAGATGGCGGCCAAGCTGGCGAAGGGCCCCAAGGAGTTCACGCTCGACGACTTCCTGGCGCAGATGGAGCAGGTCCGCAAGATGGGCTCCATCTCGAAGCTGCTCGGCATGCTGCCGGGCATGGGCCAGATCAAGGACCAGATCAACAACCTGGACGAGAAGGACGTCGACCGTACCGCCGCGATCATCAAGTCGATGACCCCGGCCGAACGGCAGGAGCCGACGATCATCAACGGCTCGCGCCGTGCCCGTATCGCACGCGGCTCCGGTGTCGACGTCAGCGCGGTCAAGAACCTCGTCGAGCGCTTCTTCGAGGCGCGCAAGATGATGTCGAAGATGGCCCAGGGCGGCGGCATGCCGGGGATGCCCGGCATGCCTGGGATGCCGGGCATGGGTGGCGGCTCGCGCAAGAAGGGCAAGCCCCAGAAGAAGGCCAAGGGCAAGCAGCGCAGCGGTAACCCCATGAAGCGCAAGGCCGAGGAGCAGGCCGCGGCGGAGCGCCGCGCCGCGGGTACCGGCGGCCAGCAGGGCGACGCGTTCGGGCTGCCGGGCGCCGGCAAGGACGCGAGCTCGTTCGAGCTGCCCAAGGAGTTCCGCGACATGCTTCCGCCGCAGCAGTAACGGCTGTTACGCGGCTCCGCCGCTCGCGCCGTGGCCCCGTACCCGCACGGGGCCACGGCGCTCCCGTATCCGGCGCGCGCCGCACTCGCTACCCGCCCCACCCGGCATCTGCTCCACGACCCGCGCGCACGCGACAAACTCGCGTGCCCCGTGCCCCGTGCTCCGTGCCCCGTGCGTGACTCAAGGCAACGGCGCCGCTCCGTGCCCCGTGCCCCGTGTCCGCCAGAGCACCGCCCCGTCCTGCGCGTACCCCGCAGGGTGCCGCGCGCGGGGCGGGGGCGCAGGGGGCGCGATTCACGTTCTGCGGGGCTCGCCCCGTACGATCTGCGCCATGGCAAAGGCTCCCGTACTCACGCCCCAGGCGGACGATTTCCCGCGCTGGTACCAGGATCTGATCAACAAGGCCGAACTGGCCGACAACGGCCCGGTGCGCGGCACCATGGTCATCCGACCGTACGGGTACGGGCTCTGGGAGCGGATGCAGCGGGAGCTGGACGACCGGATCAAGGAGGCGGGCGCCGCCAACGCGTACTTCCCCCTGTTCATCCCGCAGTCGTACCTGACCCGCGAGGCCGAGCACGTCGAGGGCTTCGCGCCGGAGCTGGCGGTCGTCACGCACGGTGGCGGCAAGGAGCTGGAAGAGCCGGTCGTGGTGCGCCCCACGTCCGAGACGATCATCAACGAGTACTTCTCGAAGTGGGTGCAGAGCTACCGGGACCTGCCGCTGCTGATCAACCAGTGGGCCAACGTGGTCCGCTGGGAGATGCGCCCGCGGGTGTTCCTGCGCACCTCCGAGTTCCTCTGGCAGGAGGGGCACACGGCGCACGCCACGTACGAGGACGCGCGGGACTACGCCGCGCGCATCCACCGCGAGGTGTACGCCGACTTCATGGTGAACGTCCTGGGCATCGACGTGGTGCTCGGGCGGAAGACCGTGAAGGAGCGGTTCGCGGGCGCGATCAACACCCTCACCCTTGAGGGCATGATGGGCGACGGCAAGGCGTTGCAGCTCGGCACCAGCCACGAGCTCGGCCAGAACTTCGCCAAGGCGTTCAACACCCAGTACCTCTCGGCCGACGGCGGCCGTGAGCTGGTGTGGCAGACCTCGTGGGGCGTCTCGACCCGGATGGTCGGCGGACTGATCATGTCGCACGGTGACGACAGTGGACTGCGGGTGCCGCCGCGGCTCGCGCCCGTGCAGGCCGTGGTGTTGGCGATCAAGGGCGAGGAGTCCGTTGCCGCCGTGCGGGCCCTGGGTGACAAGCTGAAGGCCGCCGGCATCCGCGTGCAGGTCGACGACCGGGTGGACGTCCCGTTCGGCCGTCGCGCCGTGGACTGGGAGCTCAAGGGCGTACCGGTGCGGATCGAGATCGGCCCGCGCGACCTGGAGAACGGCACCGCCATGCTCGCCCGGCGCATCCCCGGGGGCAAGGAGCCGGTCCGCGCTGAGACCCTCCCCGAGGTCCTGCCCGCGATCCTCGAAGAGGACCAGGCACTGCTGCTCCAGCAGTCCCGCGAGCGCCGCGAGAGCCGTACGACGGAGGTGGCCACCCTCGACGAGGCCGCGCAGGCCGCGACGGCGGGCGGCTGGGCGCGCATCCCGTGGGCGAAGCTCGGCCCCGAGGGCGAGGCCAAACTGGCTGAACAGGCTGTGTCCGTACGGTGTTTGATCGCCGAGGATGGTTCGGTGCCGGACGCGGACGACGCTCCCGGTACGGTCGCCATCGTCGCCCGCTCCTACTGAGGCGGGCCCCTCGGCGAGAGGCGACCGTTCGGCGCGGATTCGGTTCGACGTCCGGGTTCCAGCCGTGCCGTACGCACGGTGCGGCTGGACGACATCATGGCCCGGAGCGACGGGGCGGCATACGGAGCCGTGCGGGCCATGGTGTACGGCGCGCGGCGCGGGGCAGCGCACGGGGCGCCACCGGCGCGCGGTGCGGGCGCGCGGCGCCCGCCCGAAGCGAGGTCCCTGCCCGGACGCTGGGGCGTACGCACCGGTACGTACCAGCTTGACGCGCGCCGTGCCGCTCCTCCGCAGATCTGCGCACCCGCCCTCGTCAGGAGGCATCAGCGTGAACCGACTGGTACGTGCAAATTATTTGGGATGCCCGGAATCGGAACACCCAGCCGCCACCGCTCGTTGTCACGACGTGAGCACGACACCACCTGTTCTCGCCGCGGAGCTGGCGCTGGCGTGGGCCGACATTCAACGGCACCACCCCGAGCTGCCGGATCTCGCCGCGCCCGAATCCTTGATCGGAGAGTCGTCGTCAGCCTGTGGCCACGAACTCTCATTCGAACGGCTGCTGCACGAGGCCGTGCACGGGATCGCCGCAGCCCGCGGTATCCGTGACACGTCGCGCGCCGGTCGCTACCACAACCGCCGATTCCTGGCGATCGCCGAGGAGTTGGGCCTCGACCACGCCGAGGAGCCGCATCCAAGCAGCGGCTTCTCGCTGGTGACCTTGAACCCGGAAGCGAGAAAGCGCTACCGCCCGACCATCGAGCGGCTGCAGCGCGCCCTGAAGGCGCACACCGTGGCGACCGCCTCCGACACCACGCGTAGCTTCCGCGGCCCCGCCGCGCGGCACGGGTCCTCGGGCGGCGGGGTGCGCGTCAAGGCGGTGTGTGACTGTGGACGCAATGTGAGAGTCGTCCCATCGGTCCTGGCCCAGGCGCCGATCATGTGCGGTGGATGCGGGAAGCCCTTCCGCATCCCCGAGGTGGTCGCGGTCGGCTGACCGGTCGCGGTGTGGCACAATAGCGAGCTGTACTCGACAGTCGAACAGGACCCCTCTCTCCTCCGGCTGACGCGTCCATCGGGCACTCGGGTACCGCAACCCCACGCGGCACGTACGAGTGCTCAACCACGTCAAGACCAGGAGACACCACTCCCGTGGCAGTCAAGATCAAGCTGAAGCGCCTGGGCAAGATCCGCGCGCCTCACTACCGCATCATCGTCGCCGACTCCCGTACCCGCCGTGACGGCCGGGCCATCGAGGAGATCGGCCTGTACCACCCGGTGCAGAACCCCTCGCGCATCGAGGTCGACTCGGAGCGCGTGCAGTACTGGCTGAGCGTTGGCGCCCAGCCGACCGAGCCGGTCGCGGCCATCCTCAAGGTCACCGGTGACTGGCAGAAGTTCAAGGGCCTGCCGGCTCCGGAGCCGATGAAGGTCGCCGAGCCGAAGGCCGACAAGAGCGCGCTGTTCGAGGCCGCGGCCAAGAACGCCGGTGACGAGCCGAAGGGTGAGGCCATCACCCCGAAGGCGAAGAAGGCCGACAAGAAGTCGGACGAGGCGGCCCCGGCTGCTGAGTCCACCGAGTCGACCGAGGCCTGAGGATGCTCGAGGAAGCCCTCGAGCACCTGGTCAAGGGCATCGTCGACAACCCCGACGACGTACAGGTCGCCTCGCGCGTCCTGCGCCGCGGGCGCGTTCTGGAGGTTCGGGTGCACCCCGACGACCTCGGCAAGGTGATCGGTCGCAACGGCCGCACCGCACGCGCGCTGCGCACGGTCGTGGGTGCCATTGGCGGCCGGGGTATCCGGGTCGATCTCGTCGACGTGGACCAGGTTCGCTGAAGAGCGAGTGAGCACCGGCACGGGCCGGGGACGGCTGAACTGTCGTCCCCGGCCCGTGCCGCGTTCGGCACTACGGTGAAGGCATGGCCAGCCCCGCCCGGCGCCCCGTGTGCCCGCTCCGTGCCCCATGCGGCCCGCCCCGTCCGGCGCTCCGTGCCACGGCGCGGGCGAGCCCGGGACCGGCCCCGTACGCGCCCCGTGGCGCCGTCCCGCCTCCGTTCCGTTCGATTCACCCACCCCGCGTAGCCCACGCGGCGGCAGAGAAGGAAACGCACAGTGCAGTTGGTAGTCGCGCGCGTCGGCCGCGCCCACGGCATCAAGGGCGAGGTCACGGTCGAGGTACGGACCGACGAGCCGGAACTGCGGCTCGCACCTGGCTCCGTTCTGGCGACGGAGCCCCCGTCGGCGGGGCCGCTGACGATCGAAACCGGCCGCGTCCACAGCGGGCGCCTGCTGCTGCGCTTCGCCGGCGTCAGCGACCGTACCGGGGCCGAGGCGCTCCGTAACGTCCTGCTGATCGCCGAGGTGGACCCCGAGGACGTCCCCGAGGACCCCGAGGAGTTCTACGACCACCAGCTCATCGACCTGGACGTGGTCACCGTGGACGGGACCCTGGTGGGGCGCATCGCGGAGATCTCCCACCTGCCCTACCAGGACCTGCTCATCGTGCGGCGTCCCGACGGGGGCGAGGTGATGGTGCCGTTCGTCGCCGAGATCGTTCCCGAGATCGACCTCACGGAGCAGCGGGCGATCATCGACCCGCCGCCGGGGCTGCTGGACGACGGGGCGGCCGAGGTGGCACGGGGCGGGGACGACGCCTGATGCGGCTCGACGTCATCACGATCTTTCCGGAGTACCTGGAGCCGCTCAACGTGTCGCTGGTCGGCAAGGCGCGCGCCCGCGGCCAGCTCGACGTGCGCGTGCACGACCTGCGGGAGTGGACACACGACCGGCACAACACGGTGGACGACACCCCATACGGCGGCGGCCCGGGCATGGTGATGAAGCCCGAGCCGTGGGGCGAGGCGCTCGACGCCGTACTCGACTCCGACACGGAGCGGGACGGGGCCGGCCCCGCCCTCGTCGTGCCGACGCCCAGCGGGCGTCCCTTCACCCAGGCGTTGGCGATGGAGCTCTCCGAGCGGCCGTGGCTGGTTTTCGCGCCGGCCCGCTATGAAGGCATCGACCGTCGGGTCATCGACGAGTACGGGCAGCGCCTTGACGTGTACGAGGTCTCCATCGGCGACTACGTGCTCGCCGGCGGCGAGGCGGCGGTACTGGTGATCACCGAGGCGGTCGCCCGACTTCTGCCGGGTGTGCTCGGCAACGCCGAGTCGCACCGCGACGACTCCTTCGCCCCCGGGGCCATGGCCGACCTGCTGGAGGGCCCCGTCTACACCAAGCCGCCGGAGTGGCGTGGCCGCACCATCCCCGACGTGCTGGTCAGCGGGCATCACGGGAAGATCGCCCGGTGGCGCAGGGACGAGGCGTTCCGGCGCACCGCGAACAACCGCCCCGACCTGATCGAACGGTGCGACCCCGCGTCGTTCGACAAGGGCGACCGCGCGATCCTGGCCGCCCTGGGCTGGCAGCAGGGGGCGGATGGCCGATTTGGGCCGCCGGGGGCGGCCGTGGAAGAATAGGCCGCTGTTGTCCACCTAGCGCGCGCCCCTGCCACAGGGGGAACGACGCCCGCCCGGCGGATCGACAACACTCATCGATCATTCCGAAATCCCGTTGATGACCTGTGGCATCAGCGAAGAAAGCAGACGGTCATGCACCTTCTCGACAACGTCGACGCCGCGTCGCTGCGCAGCGATGTCCCGGCCTTCCGCCCCGGCGACACGGTCAACGTCCACGTCCGCGTCATCGAGGGCAACCGCTCTCGTGTGCAGCAGTTCAAGGGCGTTGTCATCCGCCGCCAGGGCTCCGGCGTGCGGGAGACCTTCACCGTCCGCAAGGTCAGCTTCAGCGTTGGCGTCGAGCGCACCTTCCCGGTTCACACCCCGATCGTCGAGAAGATCGAGCTCGTGACCCGCGGTGACGTCCGCCGTGCGAAGCTGTACTACCTCCGTGACCTCCGCGGCAAGGCCGCGAAGATCAAGGAGAAGCGCGACAACTGAGCCGAGGGCGCGCCGGGCGGTCACAGCATGGCCGGATAGGCTCTGGGCCCGATGGACACCGACGCACAGATCTCGGAGCGCGACCGCTCTCCCGACCCCGAACCGGGTCCGGAGCAGCGGTCGCGCTCTTCGCGTTTCCCGTGGCTGACCGGCGGCGGCCCCTGGCGGCGAACGGGGCTGCTGGCCGCAGCGTGCGTGACGTGCGTCCTGCTGCTGAGCGCCTTCGTGGTGCAGCCCTTCCTCATCCCCAGTACCTCGATGGAGAACACCCTCAAGGTCGGGGACCGGGTGCTGGTGAACAAGCTGGCGTACCGTTTCGGTGATCAGCCGCGGCGCGGCGACGTCGTGGTCTTCGACGGCACCGGTTCCTTCGCGGAGGAGTACCCGTCGGAGAATCCCGTCACGTCGCTGCTGCGCTCGGCGGCCGCGGCGGTCGGCCTGGCCGAGCCCGCCGAGACCGATTACGTCAAGCGCGTGGTGGGCGTCGGGGGCGACCGGGTCACCTGCTGCGACAAGCGGGGGAGGATCAAGGTGAACGGTCAGGCGGTGGACGAGGACTACCTGTACCCCGGGGACGCCCCGTCCCACGTGCCCTTCGACGTCGTGGTGCCCGACGGCAAGCTGTGGGTGATGGGCGACCACCGCAGCGCCTCGCGTGACTCCCGCGACCGCCTCGGCGCGCCGGGGGGCGGCTTCGTGCCCGAGGAAAAAGTCATCGGACGGGCCGACTGGATCGGCTGGCCACTGAACCGCGTTCGTTCCCTGCACCGCCCCGACGCCTTCGCCCAGGTGCCGGAGCCCGGCGAGACGCCGGCCTCGGGCCGGCGCCATGGGTAACCGCGGACGGCCGCGTTCCGGCCCCCACGCCTCGGAGCCGCCATACGAGCCGGTGCCGCCCGGCGACGCCGCGGGCGCCCCGTACACGGGCCACGGAGCGCGGGGGGATGGCGCACGGGGCCACGGAGCGGGTCCTGTCCAGGGCGCGGGGGCTGGGGCGCCCGGCGGCGCGGGCCCCGACCGGAGCCCGGGAGCCGGCCCTACGGGGCCACGGCGTGACGCCTGGAACCCCGAGCGCGGAGCAGCCGGCGCGGGACCACACGGGGCTGCCCCGGGGAGCCCGCCCACCGCCCCGCCCACGCCCCCGTACCAGGCGCGTGGCCGCCCGCCGAAAGCGGCGGCGCCGGGCGGCTCAGGGGCGCCCACCCCGCCCTACGGAGCGCCCGCCCACCCGCCGCCCGGAACTCCAGGGCAGCATGGCTCTCAGGCCACACCGGGCCGGCACGCGCCCGCACCGTCGGGACCCCAGGGTGCCGGAGTCCCGCCCCGCACCGCGCGGCCGGCCGTCGCGGTCGATGACACGGCCGATCTGGGTACGGGGCCCGGCGCGGGCCCCGTAGCGCTCGACGGGGAGCTGACGGAGCCCGCGACGGCGCACGAGGGCGACACGGAGCAACCACCGCCGCACCGGTCGGGCGGTCGGGCGGAGCGACGCAAGGCGGCCCGCCGCGTCAGGCGCAGGCGGCGCCGCTCGGCGCTGCGTGAGGTACCGATCCTCGTCGCGGTGGCGCTGCTCATCGCGCTGGTGTTGAAGACCTTCCTGGTGCAGGCGTTCGTAATCCCCTCCGGCTCCATGGAGCAGACCATCAAGATCGGCGACCGGGTGCTCGTGGACAAGCTCACGCCCTGGTTCGGCGCCAAGCCCGAGCGCGGCGACGTCGTGGTCTTCAAGGACCCCGGGGGATGGCTGGAGAACGAGCACAAGCCCAGTGACGACGCCCCCGTGGGCATCAAGCAGGCCAAGCAGTTCCTGACGTTCATCGGACTGCTGCCATCGGCCGACGAACAGGACCTGATTAAGCGTGTCGTGGCTGTCGGCGGTGACACGGTGCGCTGTTGCGACAAGGACGGTCGGATCACCGTCAACAGCACTCCCATCGACGAGCCGTACGTCCACCCGGACAATGCGCCGTCGAAGCTGAAGTTCACGGTGCGGGTGCCCCCGGGGCGTATCTTCGTCATGGGTGACCACCGGTCGAACTCGGCCGACTCGCGCTACCACCTCGACGACGAGGGACGTGGCACGATCTCAGAGGACCTGGTCGTCGGGAAGGCCGTGGTCATCGCCTGGCCGATCGGCCACTGGCGGCGGCTGGAAGAGCCGGAAACCTTCGCCTCCGTAGGCGACGCGAGTGCCGCTCCGTCCCCGGCGGGCGGGGCTCCGCATAGTGTGTCTTCCGGCTCTGCGCTTTCTCCGGAAGCGCAGGGATTGACCCATCTCCCGACCCTTGCGGAACTCCCGCTCGTTATGGGGTTGGTGGGCCTGCGTCGAACCTGGGGCAGGCGGCAGCGCGGCAAGAGGAGTGGATGTGGGGGATTTGGCGGTCGGCGCACGATCCGGACACGAAGAGCCCGAGAGGCGACCCGGGCACCCCGGTGAGTCACCCGTGGACGGGGCGTCCGAGGCCGAGACCCCGTACGGCGCGGGTCAGGCTGACGATCTCGGTGGGCCCGGCCAGCAGGCCCGGCAGCACCGCGACGGCGCGGGGCCGGACGGCGACGTCGCCCGCCCGCGCAGCGCCGGGAGCGCCGAGCCGGAGGACGCCGTGGCCGAGCCGGGTGCCCAGGGAGAGCCCGCCGGCGACCAGGCCGACACCGCGGCCGCCGGGGCCAGCGAGGACGAGGAGCAGCGTGCGCGCGCCCGACGCGCGAAGCACCGTTCCTTCTGGAAGGAGCTACCGCTCCTCGTCGGTATTGCGCTGCTGCTCGCGCTGCTGATCAAGACGTTTCTGGTGCAGGCGTTCTCCATTCCCTCGGACTCGATGCAGAACACCCTGCAGCGCGGCGACCGGGTGCTGGTCGACAAGCTCACGCCGTGGTTCGGCTCGGAGCCCGAGCGCGGCGAGGTCGTCGTCTTCCACGACCCGGGCGGCTGGCTGGACGAGGCGCCGCAGTCCGACTCGGGACCGATCGGCGAAGGCGTGCAGAAGGTTCTGAGCTTCATCGGCCTGATGCCGTCGGCGGAGGAGAAGGACCTGATCAAGCGAGTGATCGCGGTTGGTGGCGACACGGTGGAGTGCAAGAACGACGGCCCCGTCAAGGTCAACGGCAAGGCGTTGGACGAGCCGTACATCTTCCCCGGCGACACTCCGTGCGGTGACAAGGAGTTCGGCCCGATCCACGTGCCCGAGGGCCGGATCTGGGTCATGGGCGACCACCGCCAGGACTCCCTCGACTCCCGCTACCACCAGAACCTGGACAACGGCACCGTGTCGAACGACGAGGTCGTGGGCCGGGCGATCGTCAAGGCGTGGCCGATCAACCGCTGGGGCACGCTGCCCGTCCCGGACACCTTCGACCAGCCGGGGCTGAGCGCGGCGGCGTCGATGACGCCGACGATCGCCGGGTTCGCCGGCGCCCTGCCCCTGGTGTTGTGGCGCCGGCGTCGGCTGATCAGGAAGGCCGAGCTGAAGAGCTGACGGCGCCCATACCGCCCGGTAAGGTGCGGACCCGTGCTGGCATGGCGTGCCGGGTCCGGCCGGCCGCGCGCACGGAGCCGCCGCGGAGTCCGTACGGGGCCATCCGGCGCGACGGGGCACGGGGCGGCTCGTGCACAGCGCCGGCGGGTGACAGGGGAGTGGAATGGGCGGACCGCGACGGACGAGCGACGGCCAGAGCCGTCGCGGCAACGTGGTGTCGGGGCTGGTGGTGGCACTCGGTTGCGTGCTCTTCCTCGGAGGCTTCGCCTGGGGCGCGGTGCTGTACCAGCCGTACGCCGTGCCCACCGACTCCATGGCGCCGACCATTGCCAGGGACGACCGGGTCCTCGCCGAGCGCGTTGACGGCGACGACGTGCACCGGGGGGACGTCGTCGTCTTCCGCGACGAGGTGTGGAGCGACCTGCCGATGGTCAAGCGGGTGGTCGGGGTCGGTGGCGACAAGGTCGCCTGCTGCGACAAGCAGGGGCGCCTCACGGTCAACGGCAAGGCCATCGACGAGCCGTACCTGAAGCGCCAGGGCCCGGCCTCGCCGACCGTGTTCTCCGCGACGGTGCCCCAGGACCAGCTCTTCCTGCTCGGCGACAACCGGGACACCTCGGTCGACTCCCGAGGCCACCTGACGGACGGCGACCAGGGCGCCGTACCGCGGACCGCCGTCCAGGCACGGGTGGAAGCGGCGGTCTGGCCCCTGGGTTCCCTGGGGATGTTGGAGCAGGCGTCGGGCTTCGACGACCTGCCGGGCGGGGTCTCAGAGCGTGGCCCACTGAGCCTGATCACCGGCATGGTGGTGGCCGGGGCCGTGCTGATTCTCGGCGGGGCCGCCTACGGCCCGATCGCGAACCGTAGGGGCGGCAAGAGCAGGCCGCGTAGCGGCGCCACACGGGGCACGGAGCGCGGGGCACGGAGCGGCGCCCCGCGCGGCACCGGGGCCGCGCCGCCAACCCAGCGGACACCCCCCGGGCGCGGGCCGGGCACGGCGGCCAGCGGCACGGAGCACGGAGCGGCGGCGCCGGGCGCGCGGGCTCCGGGAAGCGGGCCCGCACGGGCCGACGGTGCGGGCCGGTCCGCACGGGGCGGGAAGGGAACGGCGAAGAACGGTGGCTGACGACATACGGGAGGACCCGGCGGAGCCCGAGCTGCGCAAGGTCGCGCGGGTGATCCTGCTGGGCCCCGACGACCGCGTCCTGCTGATGCACGGCTACGAGCCGCACGATCCGTCGTCCACCTGGTGGTTCACCCCCGGTGGCGGCGTCGAGGCGGGGGAGACCCGCGAGCAGGCCGCCCTGCGGGAGCTGGCCGAGGAGACGGGGATCACCGACGTACGACTGGGCCCGGTGATCTGGCAGCGGGTGTGCTCCTTCCCGTTCGACGGGCGCCGGTGGGACCAGGACGAGTGGTACTACCTGGCCAGGACGGAGCAGATGCGCACCCGCACCGCGGGTCAGACCGACCTGGAGCGGCGCAGCGTCGCGGGGCTTCGATGGTGGACTGTCGAAGAACTGTTCGCCACTCGTGAGACGGTGTACCCGACCAGGCTCGCCGAACTGCTGCGTACGTTGCTCGACGAGGGCCCCCCTACCGCGCCGGTGGTCCTGGAGACGGAGCGTGTCTGACGCACAATGGGGGGACGCACGGCTGAAGGGGAACATGCCATGAGCGCCGAGGACCTCGAAAAGTACGAGACCGAGATGGAGCTGAAGCTCTACCGGGAGTACCGCGACGTCGTCGGTCTGTTCAAATACGTGATCGAGACCGAGCGGCGCTTCTACCTCACCAACGACTACGAGATGCAGGTGCACTCGGTCCAGGGTGAGGTCTTCTTCGAGGTCTCCATGGCGGACGCCTGGGTCTGGGACATGTACCGGCCGGCGCGCTTCGTCAAGCAGGTCCGCGTGCTGACGTTCAAGGACGTGAACATCGAGGAGCTCAACAAGAGCGACCTGGATCTCACCTCGGGCGAATCCGGTTTCAATAACTGACCGCTGCCCCGCTGCCCCAGTGAGCGAAGGTTTCTTCACTCGCATGGGTGAGCCAGTTTTCCCCAGCTCGCCGGCCATCCACCAAGATCCAAAAGTTCGCGCCACCTCCGGCACCGTCAGTGCCGGAGGTACTACTCATGCCGCGAACATCCCGGAAGCGATCTCCCGCCCACCCACCGAGCGAGTCCGACGCGTCACGCCCCAGTCCCGCCCAGCCCGCGCCGCCACCCCTGGCGCCCGGAGTCCTTCCCCCCACCGCTGATCGACCGCGCCCCTCGTCGGCCCGCCGAGCCCTTGGCGCCTACGGCGAGAACCTGGCGGTCAGGCGACTCGTGGCAGCCGGGATGCTCGTCCTGGCGCGCAACTGGCGCTGCCGCGAGGGCGAGATCGACATCGTGGCCCTGGACGGCGACGCGCTGGTCATCTGCGAGGTGAAGACCCGCAGGGCCAGCGCGTACGAGGACCCGATGGCCGCCATCGGTCACGTCAAGGCCGAGCGCCTGCGCCGGCTCGCCGCCCGTTGGCTGGAGCGGTACGGCGGGCCGCCGGCCGGCGGCGTCCGCATCGACGTGGTGGGCGTGCGGCTGCCGGACCGTGGCGCGCCGGCCGTCGAGCACGTGCGGGGGGTGTCCTGATGGGCTTCGCTCGCACGTGCTCGGTGGCGCTCGTCGGCGTCGAGGGGGTCGTGGTCGAGGTGCAGGCGGATCTGGAGCCGGGCGTGGCGGCGTTCACGCTGGTGGGGCTGCCGGACAAGAGCCTGTCCGAGAGCCGGGACCGGGTTCGGGCGGCCGTCGTGAACTCGGGTGCCGAGTGGCCGCAGAAGAAGCTCACAGTGGGGCTGAGCCCCGCGTCCGTTCCCAAGGCCGGCAGCGGCTTCGATCTCGCGGTGGCCTGCGCCGTCCTCGCCGCGGCGGAGTTCATCGATCCGCGGGAGATCGCCGACCTGATGATGATCGGCGAACTGGGGCTGGACGGACGGGTGCGACCGGTGCGCGGCGTGCTGCCGGCCGTGCTCGCCGCCGCTGACGCGGGGTACCGACAGGTCGTCGTCCCGGAGCAGACCGCGGCCGAGGCGATGCTGGTGCCGGGCGTCTCCGTGCTGGGCGTGCGAAGCCTGCGTCAGTTGGTGGCCGTCCTGACCGACGCGCCGGTGCCAGAGGAGGCGGAGGAACCCGACCAGGGGCGGCCCGATCCCATGCTGGCGGGCCTGGTGCTGCCGGGTGCCGGCGCGGGTACGGGTACGGTCGGCCGCGCCGGGCCCGCCCGACGACTCGACATGGCCGACGTCGCGGGTCAGCAGGGTGCCCGCAAGGCGTTGGAGGTGGCAGCGGCCGGTGGGCACCACCTCTACCTGAAGGGCCCACCCGGCGCGGGCAAGACCATGCTGGCGGAGCGGCTGCCGGGGTTGTTGCCGCCGCTCACGCGGGACGAGGCGCTGGAGGTGACCGCGGTGCACTCCGTGGCAGGCGTCCTCCCGCCGGGCAAGCCGCTCCTGGACGTACCGCCGTACTGCGCTCCGCACCACTCCGCGACGATGGCCTCACTGGTGGGCGGAGGAACCGGAATCCCTCGGCCGGGAGCCGTCTCGCTGGCTCACAACGGAGTCCTGTTTTTAGACGAAGCCGCAGAGTTCAGCGGGCGCGCGTTGGAGGCGCTGCGGCAGCCCCTGGAGTCGGGACACGTGGTGGTGGCCAGGTCGGCCGGGGTGATGCGGATGCCGGCGCGATTCCTGCTGCTGTTGGCCGCCAACCCGTGCCCCTGCGGGCGGCACGGTCAACCTGGTGACGGGTGCGCGTGTTCGCCCACCGTCATCCGCCGCTACCAGGCCAGGCTGTCGGGCCCACTCCTCGACCGGGTGGACCTGCGTGTACGAGTGGGACCGGTGAGCCGGGCGGAGCTGGCTGGCGAGCTGGGGCGGGCGGAGAGCACCGCGGCGGTGGCGGCCCGCGTGTGTGAGGCCAGGGAGCGGGCCGGCGCGCGCTACGCCGGGACGCCCTGGACGGTGAACGGCGCGGTCCCCGGGTACGAGCTGCGCACACGCTGGCCACTGGCTCCAGGAGCGCTGCGCGAGGCGGAGCGCGACATGGAGCGGGGCGTGCTCACGGCGCGAGGCCTCGACCGAGTGCTGCGCGTCGCCTGGACCGTGGCAGACCTGGCCGGCCACGACCGACCGACGGGGGATGACGTCGCACAGGCGCTCCAACTGCGCACCGGCGTCAACCGCGGCGTGCCACAGCCGATGGGACGCGCGTGATGGCCCCGGGCCCGGCCGCCACGGACGGCGGCGCCCTGAGCCGGGGCCCCGAGCCCGCCACGGAGGGCATCGCCAGGCAGCGGGTCGACGATGACGAACGGCTGGCCCGAGCCGCGCTGACCCGGCTGACGGAGCCGGGGGACGAGGTCGTCGGCCGTTGGCTGCGCGAACTGGGCCCCGTGGCCCTGTACCGCGCGCTGACCGGTGCCGACGAGCCGCCGCCGGGGGCGAGTGACCGACGCCTTGCCGGCTGCGCGCTCCGCGCCGCTCGCCTTGACCCGGCCGGCGACCTGGCCGCCATGGAGGTGCTCGGCGGACGCTTCGTCTGTCCGGGGGACGCGGAGTGGCCGAGCCAGCTCGACGACCTCAAGGACGCCCGACCCGTGGGGCTGTGGGTGCGCGGGGCGGCGTCGCTGCGGATGTGGGCGCTGCGGTCGGTGGCCGTGGTCGGCGCGCGGGCCTGCACGGACTACGGGGCGCACGTGGCGACCACGCTGGGCGCCGGGCTCGCCGAACGCGGCTGGGTGGTGACCTCCGGGGCGGCCTACGGGGTGGACGGAGCGGTCCACCGGGGCGCCCTCAGCGCCGACGGGGCGACTATCGCCGTGCTCGCCTCTGGGACGAACGTGCCCTACCCCCGTGGCCATACCGAGCTGATCGACAGGGTGGCGGAGCAGGGGCTCGTGTTGGCGGAACTACCCCCGGGCAGCCACCCCACGCGAAGCCGGTTCGTGTTACGCAACCGGGTCATCGCGGCCCTCACACGCGGGACGGTCGTCGTCGAGGCCCAGTACCGCAGCGGGTCCCTGGTCACCGCCCGGTGGGCGCAGCGGCTGGGACGCTGCGCGATGGGCGTGCCCGGCCCCGTGACCAGCGCACTCTCGGCCGGCGTGCACGAGCTGCTACGCGGGGAGGCCCTGCTGGTGAGCGACGCCGACGAAGTGGTCGAGCTGGTCGGCAGCATCGGGGACCTCGCGCCCAGCCGACAGGGTCCCGTCGTGGGGCGGGACCTGCTGGAGGCCGCAGCCGCCCAGGTGCTGGAAGCGCTGCCCGCTCGGGGCACGAGCGACACCCGGGCGGTGGCCCGGGACGCGGGGATGAGCCACGACGAAACGTTGACCAGGCTCTACGAATTGCTCTCCCTCGGGTTCGTCGAACGAGCCGGTGAGCGTTGGGAGTTGGCCCACCCGGCACATCACGGGAAAAGCTCGCGGCGAGGCGGTTCTTGATTTGCGGCAATTGGGTGAAAGGGTGTGGGAGATGACCGTATACGCCGTTGTAGAGCCGGCATTGCGGTCGCCGTCCGCGCTGGCGACCGTAACTCCGGGGTGCGGAGAACGGAACGAATCTGCGCATCGCATAGCCCCTGTCGCTCGCACACTGCGACGTATCAGTCACGCTACGCTCACAAGGATTCCGACGCGGGCACACGTCCTGACCCACGTCACGGCAGAACGGCTCAAGGCGACGCATGCCCCAGCACACCTCCGGGTCTGAACGCGCGACGGTGCCGCCCGCTGCCCGCGGCGCCGTCCGGCCACCCGCGCCCTCGTCCCTCGAAGAACTGTGGCGTTCCTACAAGGCCACCGGGGACGAGAGGCTGCGGGAACAGTTGATCCTGCACTACTCCCCGCTGGTGAAGTACGTGGCGGGGCGCGTCAGCGTGGGGCTGCCGGCCAACGTCGAGCAGGCGGACTTCGTGTCGTCCGGAGTCTTCGGCCTCATCGATGCCATCGAGAAGTTCGACCCCGAGCGGGCCATCAAGTTCGAGACCTACGCGATCACCCGCATCCGGGGTGCCATGATCGACGAATTGCGGGCCCTGGACTGGATTCCCCGCTCGGTTCGGCAGAAGGCCCGGGCGGTCGAGCGTGCGTACGCCACGCTGGAGGCCGCCCTGCGCCGCACGCCCTCGGAAGTGGAGGTCGCCGCCGAGATGGGGATCGGCCTCGAAGAACTGCATGGTGTTTTCAGCCAGTTGTCGCTGGCCAACGTGGTGGCTCTGGAGGAGCTGCTGCACGTCGGGGGAGAGGGCAGCGATCGGCTCACCCTCGGCGACACGCTGGAGGACCAGGCTGCTGACGACCCCGTAGAGGTCGCTGAGGACCGAGAGCTACGCCGACTGCTCGCGCGCGCCATCAACACCCTGCCGGAGCGGGAGAAGACCGTGGTGACGCTCTACTACTACGAGGGCCTCACGCTGGCTGAAATCGGGCAGGTGCTGGGCGTCACGGAGGGCCGTGTCAGTCAGATCCACACGAAGTCCGTGCTCCAGTTGCGTGCGAAACTGGCCGACGTCGGGCGCTGAATCGTCCCTCCTCCGTCGTCGTGCGCGGCGCGCGTACGTAAAGTGGAGGAGTGCCCAGGATTCGAGCGGCCTCGGTGGCCGAGCACCGGACGATGCAGCGCGGCGCCCTGCTGGACGCCGCCCGTACCTTGCTGTCTGAAGGCGGTACCGACGCGCTGACGTTCCCCGCGCTCGCGGAGCGGACGGGGCTCGCCAGGTCGTCCGTCTATGAGTATTTCCGGTCGCGGGCCGCCGTGGTCGAAGAACTGTGCGCCGTGGACTTCCCCGTGTGGGCGGCCGAGGTCGAGGCCGCGATGGAGCGAGCCGACACCGCCGAGGCCAAGATCGAGGCGTACGTCCGACAGCAGTTGGCGCTGGTCGGTGACCGACGCCACCGGGCCGTGGTGGCGATCTCCGCGGGAGAGCTGGACGCGGGAGCGCGGGAGAAGATCCGGGCCGCACACGGTGGGCTGATCGCCATGGTGGTCGAGGCGCTGGGCGCGCTCGGTCACGAGGAGCCCAGGTTGACCGCGATGCTGTTGCAGGGCGTGGTCGACGCGGCCGTCCGGCGCATCGAACTGGGCGCCGCGGAGGACCCTGGGCGTATCACGGACGCCGCCGTCGCCACGGCCCTGCGCGGAGTGTGCGGCTGAGCCGCCTCTCGACGCCCGAGTCGCAGCCGCGCCCAGGCCGCCACGACGGTCACGGTCAGAACATGGGCCCACTCGGCGGGCGCCATGGCCGCGGCGCGAGGACGGCCGCGCCGTGGCTTCGGTGGGGCGACGGGACGGAAGTTCCGGGTGAGCCGGTGGGGGCAGGTCCCGCCGTTCTCCGCGCGCTGGGAACGAGGGCAAGCACAACGGGGCACGTGCCGCGTGGAGCCGTATCGGATCGGACGGTGCCGGTGTGGGCCGACCTGCTCCGGTGGCTGGAACGCCCGGCCATGGCCCGAGGTGGTCCGGGCCCTCGGGGTGGCCGGGGCTGTCGGGACGCCGATGGTGGGCAGCAGCCGAGAGGGGCCGCCGCGCAGCATGGCGGGTGGCATCAGCGACAACGGGTCCAGATAGCGATCCCCGCGGCGCAGCCCCCAGTGCAAACACCCGGGCTGGCAGTGGAACGGCCCGTCCTCCATGACGCCCACCACCTGCCCCGCCGCCACCGTGTCGCCCTTGGACACCAGAGCCCGCACCGGCTCGTACGTCGTACGCAGCGGCGGTCCGCCGCTGTCAGACACCGCGATGGCGAGCACTCCCCGCCCCGCGACCCGACCCGCGAACGTCACCCGGCCCGGTGCGGCGGCCCGCACCGGCTGTCCGGCGCGCGCGGCGAGGTCCACCCCGCGGTGCCCGGCGGCCCACGGCTCGGGCGGCGGCTCCCAACCGCGTAGCACGGTGGGCCGCAGCGCCCCCATCGCTCCGTCCACCGGCCAGGCGCGGTCGGCCACGGGGCCGGGCTGCCGGGCCGGCGGGGGCTGTAGTGGAGCGGACGGGGCCGGCGGCGTACCCAGCAGCGGGGTCGGTAGGGGGAGGGCGCCGGCCGCAGAGCCGAGGTGCTGGGTGTCTGCCTCTTGAGTGCTGACCGGCGACGTGGCTTGGCGCGGGACGGACGGCGGGGCGGGGAGCACGTGACCCGGGGCGGCCGGCAGCGGGCGGGTGGCGGGCGAAACCGGGTCGCCCAGCGCAGGCGCACGCCTGTCGGGGCGGGCCTTCGCGGCGGCGGCGCGTACTCGCGCGGGGTCCGCGGTCCGAGTGGTGTTCTCGGAGGCGGGCCAGTCGCCTCGCTCGCTCGCGCGGGCGTCCGCGTACAGCGTCACGGCACAGGCCGCGAGGGCCAGGCCGATAGCGGTCGCACCCGCCGCGAGCCAGCGGACAAAGGGAGCGCCCCGCACGCGGACTCCGCTTGTACGTGGCGGCGGCGACGTGCGCCGCAGGCTGGCGGTCACGCGGCCGGGACGCAACCGGCGCCATGCGCGCCGGACCGTGCTCAGGGCTTGGCGGGGTTTGGGTGTGTAAGACATGCGACGACCGTGCCGTAAATCACCGGTCTGCGGGGATCATGGCGACCTTCGGTGGATTACTCACGGGTTGTGGATAACGCCGTCACCCGCCGGCGCACCGGTCCCGTACACTTCACATGGCGATCCGGGCGACCGGGTCGACTTCGCACGCCCCGCCATCGGCGCATCAGTCCCTCTCGGGCAGCCCGGTGGCCGCGTCCCTCGGTCTTCGGAAGGTCTCCTTCCGTGGCAGGCGCGTTCGGGGTGTCAGGCGCGACGGCCGACCGGCCGCCGCGGTAACCGAGTATCCAAGGAGTACGGCCATGGCCGTCGTCACGATGCGGGAGCTGCTGGAGAGCGGCGTCCACTTCGGTCACCAGACCCGCCGTTGGAACCCGAAGATGAAGCGCTTCATCTTCACCGAGCGCAACGGCATCTACATCATCGACCTGCTCCAGTCGCTGTCGTACATCGACCGCGCCTACGAGTTCGTCAAGGAGACCGTCGCGCACGGCGGCTCCATCATGTTCGTCGGCACGAAGAAGCAGGCGCAGGAGGCCATCGCCGAGCAGGCGACCCGCGTCGGCATGCCCTACGTCAACCAGCGCTGGCTGGGCGGCATGCTCACCAACTTCTCGACCGTCTACAAGCGCCTCCAGCGCCTCAAGGAGCTTGAGCTCATCGACTTCGAGGATGTGGCCGCCTCCGGCCTCACCAAGAAGGAGCTCCTGGTCCTCTCGCGCGAGAAGGCCAAGCTGGAGAAGACCCTCGGCGGTATCCGCGAGATGCAGAAGGTGCCGAGCGCCGTCTGGATCGTGGACACCAAGAAGGAGCACATCGCCGTTGGCGAGGCGCGCAAGCTCCGCATCCCGGTCGTCGCGATCCTCGACACCAACTGCGACCCCGACGAGGTCGACTACAAGATCCCCGGCAACGACGATGCGATCCGCTCCGTCACGCTGCTCACCCGCGTCATCGCCGACGCCGTCGCCGAGGGCCTCATCGCCCGCTCCGGTGCGGCCACCGGTGACGTGAAGGCCGACAAGGCGGCCGGCGAGCCGCTCGCCGAGTGGGAGCGCGACCTGCTTGAGGGCGACACGGCCAAGAAGGCCGAAGAGGCCGAGAAGCCCGCCGAGGCCGCTGCCGCCGAGGTTGCCGCCCCCGAGGCTCCGGCCGCGGACGCCGAGCAGGCCTGACGAACGCCGTGACGGATCGGTGCCACTCCGCTCCGTCGCAGCGTCACGGTTGGTGACGGCGGGGCGTTGCGCGACGCGACGCCCCGCCGTCCACCCGTAAGATCACAGATCTTTCGAGACCTTTCGAGACCTTTCGAGAAGAGATTCACAGACCATGGCGAACTTCACCGCCGCTGACGTCAAGAAGCTCCGTGAGCTCACCGGCGCCGGCATGATGGACTGCAAGAAGGCGCTGGACGAGGCCGAGGGCAGCGTCGACAAGGCCGTCGAGATCCTGCGCGTCAAGGGCCAGAAGGGCGTGGCCAAGCGCGAGAGCCGCAGCGCCACCAACGGCGCCGTCGTCTCGCTGATCGCCGACGACAAGAGCTCCGGCGTCCTGGTCGAGCTCAAGTGCGAGACGGACTTCGTCGCCAAGGGTGACAAGTTCGTCGCCGTGGCCGACACGATCGCCGCGCACGTCGCCAAGACCGCCCCGGCCGACATCGCCGCACTGCTCGCCTCCGAGATCGAGGCCGGCAAGACCGTGCAGGCGTACGTGGACGAGGCCAACGCCACGCTCGGCGAGAAGATCGTCCTCGACCGGTTCGCCCAGTTCTCCGGGGGCTACGTCGCGGCGTACATGCACCGCACCAGCCCGGACCTGCCGCCCCAGGTGGGCGTGCTCGTCGAGCTGGACCAGGAGAACGCCGAGGTCGCCAAGGACGTCGCGCAGCACATCGCCGCGTTCTCGCCGAAGTTCCTCACCCGCGAGGAGATCTCGGCCGAGACCGTCGAGAACGAGCGTCGCGTCGCCGAGGCCACCGCGCGCGAGGAGGGCAAGCCCGAGGCCGCCCTGCCGAAGATCGTCGAGGGCCGCGTCACCGGCTTCTTCAAGGAGAACGTGCTGCTCGACCAGCCGTTCGCCAAGGACAACAAGAAGTCCGTCAAGAAGGTCCTGGACGAGGCCGGCGTCTCGCTCAAGCGCTTCGCCCGCTTCCGCGTCGGCGTCTGAGTCGTTCCCGGAACTCGGCCCGGCTCAGGGCTGAAGCAGGGCAGCGAATGACCAGCGACCCCGATAGGGTCGTACGCAGCCAGTCGTCCACCGGTTGGCCGCAGATGTGACGAGGAGGCCATTGCCGTAGAGGTCGATCAAGGACCATCCCGGCAGTGGCCTCCTTCGTATGTGCACGAGGAGATCTCCCATGAATCTGGACGCCGACCACGCCGACCCGAAAGCTGACGGCGCCAAGCGCCGCCGGTTCCTGCTGAAGCTGTCCGGCGAAGCATTCGCCGGTGGCGGCGGACTCGGCGTCGATCCAGACGTCGTGCACAAGATCGCCCGCGAGGTGGCCGCCGTCGTCCGCGACGGGGCCGAGATCGCCATCGTCATCGGCGGCGGCAACTTCTTCCGCGGAGCCGAACTGCAGCAGCGCGGCATGGACCGCGCCCGCTCGGACTACATGGGCATGCTCGGAACCGTCATGAACTGCCTCGCTCTCCAGGACTTCCTGGAGAAGGAGGGCATCGACTCCCGAGTCCAGACCGCCATCACCATGGGGCAGGTGGCGGAGCCGTACATCCCGCTCCGTGCGGTGCGACACCTGGAGAAGGGGCGCGTCGTGATCTTCGGCGCCGGCATGGGCATGCCGTACTTCTCCACCGACACCACCGCGGCCCAGCGCGCCCTGGAGATCGACGCCGAGGCGCTGTTGATGGGCAAGAACGGCGTGGACGGAGTCTACGACTCGGACCCCAAGCGCAACCCGGACGCGGTCAAGTTCGACGCGCTGGGCTACGCCGAGGTCATCACCCAGGACCTCAAGGTCGCCGACGCCACGGCGATCACGCTGTGCCGCGACAACAGCCTGCCGATCCTCGTCTTCGAGCTGCTCGCCGAGGGCAACATCGCGCGCGCGGTGAAGGGTGAGAAGATCGGCACGCTCGTCAGCGGCCAGGGTGACCGGAACTGACGGTCCGTACCGCCTTCGCAGGGTCGCCCGTGATGCCATACGGGCGACAACTCCCGGTCGCCGGAAGTGCTCGGCGCGGGGATGGACAACGGCCTGCCGGTCGGACACCGTGCAGGAGAAGACGCACGCAGGGGCGAGGCTCTGCTTACTGATAACACCAGGAGCAAGTGGTGATCGAAGAGATCCTCCTCGAGGCCGAGGAGAAGATGGAGAAGGCCGTCGTGGTCGCCAAGGAGGACTTCGCCGCGATCCGCACCGGGCGTGCGCACCCGGCGATGTTCAACAAGATCGTGGCGGACTACTACGGGGCGCTGACGCCGATCAACCAGTTGGCGTCGTTCTCGGTACCGGAGCCGCGGATGGCGGTTGTCACGCCGTTCGACAAGAGCGCGCTCCGCAACATCGAGCAGGCCATCCGTGACTCGGACCTGGGCGTCAACCCGAGCAACGACGGAAGCATCATCCGGGTGGTGTTCCCCCAGCTCACGGAGGACCGCCGCAAGGAGTACATCAAGGTCGCCAAGACCAAGGCCGAGGACGCCAAGATCTCCATCCGCAGCGTTCGCCGCAAGGCCAAGGAGACCATCGACAAGCTCGTCAAGGACGGCGAGACGGGCGAGGACGAGGGCCGCCGCGCGGAGAAGGAGCTCGACGACACCACCGCGAAGTACGTCGCGCAGGTGGACGAGCTGCTCAAGCACAAGGAAGCCGAGCTGCTCGAGGTCTGATGAACGACTCATCCTGGGGGGCTCCGCCCCGTACCGGCTACCGGGGCTCGACCGACCAGGGATCTGCTCCCTCGCTTCGTGGGGCAATGCCTTCGACATCGGCGGGTCCCCTGCGCGCGGCGGAGCATGCGGCGCAGACTCGGCCCATGCCCATCGTGCCCGACAGAGGCGGAGACCAGGACGACCAGGGGGCCGCTCGGTTGAGTGGCCCCCTGTTCCGCGACGAGCAGGAACCGCCAGCCCCGTCGCCCCAGCCCGGCTCGGAGCCCGCTCACGAGCCCGCACGGGGCGACGCGGGCACGACGCCCAGGGAGCGCCCGGCCGTGCCATCCGCGCCGCAGAAGAAGCGGGCAGGGCGTGACCTGCGCGCCGCGATAGGGGTCGGCCTCGGGCTCGGCGCCGTCATCGTCGTCTCGCTCTTCGTGCAGAAGGTCCTCTTCGTCGGCGTCATAACGGTCGCCGTCGTCGTCGGCCTGTGGGAGCTGACCTCGCGGCTCGCCGAGCGCAAGGAGATCCGCGCACCGCTCGTGCCGCTGGCGGTGGGTGGCGCGGCCATGGTCGTGGCCGGATACCTGCGTGGCGCGCAGGGCGCCTGGATCGCCATGGCGCTCACGGCGCTCGCGGTGCTCCTGTGGCGGATGACGGAGCCGCCGGACAACTACCTCCGGGACGTCACGGCGGGCGTCTTCGCGGCGTTCTACGTGCCGTTCCTCGCGACGTTCGTCGCGCTCATGCTCGCCGCGGACGACGACGGTCCGCAGCGGGTTCTCACGTTCCTGATCCTGACCGTGGTCAGCGACACCGGGGCGTACGCCGTGGGCTGGAAGTTCGGCAGGAACAAGCTCGCCCCGCGCATCAGCCCCGGCAAGACGCGTGAGGGCCTGTTGGGCGCCGTGGCCTTCGCCATGGTGGCGGGCGCGCTGTGCATGCGCTTCCTGATCGAGGACGGTGCCTGGTGGCAGGGGCTCATCCTCGGCCTCGCCGTTGCCGTCAGCGCCACCCTGGGCGACCTGGGCGAGTCCATGATCAAGCGGGACCTCGGGATCAAGGACATGGGAACGCTGCTGCCGGGGCACGGCGGAATCATGGACCGCCTCGACTCGCTGCTTCCGACGGCGCCGGTGGCCTGGCTGCTGCTGGTGATGTTCGTCGGCGCGGGCTGAAAGGCCCACGGCCGACGACGAGCCGCCCGCCCACGAGCACTGTGGGCGCGGCGGCTCGTGGTGTGTGAGGGGACGCGCAGGCGGCGCCCGGTGTCCTCTTCTTCAGGGACGGGGGACGGAGGAGGGGCGCGGAGTGTGGAGATGCGGCTCCCCTGGCGGTGCGGGGGAGTGGCTGTGTGGCGCGCGGGCGTGGCGTGGCGCGCTGCCGGAGTGTGCGTGGGGCCGCCTGATGGGGGGAGGGGCACGTCGGCTGGCACGGGGCACGGGGCATGGAGCACGGGGCGCGGAGCGGCGGCGTGGGCAGGGCGCTGGGGCGGAGCGGTGTGAGTGGGGGTACGGGGCGCGGAGCACGGGGCGTCATCTGGCGCGAGGTCGCCGGGTGGAGGCGAGGCGTAAGGGCGGGGCGGCGGAATGACACGGCGTACGGAGCGTGCGGCGGGCCGGATCGTCGAGGTGTTTTGCCGTGTGGGCGAGGTTGCCAGCGGAGCGAGATCGCTTGTGCGGTGGCCTGTCGGGATGAGCTGAAGGGGCGGTGAGCGAGGCGCCGCCGGAGGTCGCGGGTTTCGGTCTGAATGTCGCGGATAGCTGCCGTGAGCTGCGGTTTCGCGTACTTCGAGGGTGCCGTACGCGGACGGCGAGGTCTTGCCCGTATGTCTGCGACACTAGATGCACCATGCCTGCACCCGGAGAACTCACTTTCGTCGCGCCGCGCGGAGCCAAGAAGCCGCCGCGGCACCTTGCCGACCTCACCCCCGCCGAGCGCCGTGAGGCCGTGGCCGCGATCGGTGAGAAGCCCTTCCGTGCTGGACAGATCTCCCGGCACTACTTCGCTCGGTACACGCACGACCCGGCGAACTGGACCGACATCCCCGCGGCCGCACGCGAGAAGCTGGCCGCGGAGCTACTGCCCGACCTGATGAACGTCGTCAGGCACATCAGTTGTGACGGCGACACCACCCGTAAGACGCTGTGGCGACTGCACGACGGGACCTTGGTCGAGTCGGTGCTGATGCGCTACCCGGACCGGGTCACGATGTGCATCTCGTCGCAGGCCGGCTGCGGCATGAACTGCCCCTTCTGCGCCACGGGCCAGGCCGGGCTGGACCGTAACCTCTCCACCGCGGAGATCGTGCACCAGATCGTCGACGGCATGCGTGCTCTGCGTGACGGTGAGGTGCCGGGTGGGCCCGCGCGGTTGTCGAACATCGTTTTCATGGGTATGGGCGAGCCGCTCGCCAACTACAAGCGGGTTGTCGGCGCCATCCGACGGCTGACCGACCCGGAGCCGGACGGGCTGGGCATCTCCCAGCGCGGTATCACCGTCTCCACGGTGGGCCTGGTGCCGGCGATGCTGCGGTTCGCCGACGAGGGCTTGAAGTGCCGCCTGGCTGTGTCGTTGCACGCGCCGGACGACGAGCTGCGCGACACCCTGGTGCCGGTCAACACCCGCTGGAAGGTCCGCGAGGTCCTGGACGCCGCGTGGGAGTACGCGGAGAAGTCCGGCCGCCGGGTATCCATCGAGTACGCCCTCATCAAGGACATCAACGATCAGGCGTGGCGGGCCGACCTGCTGGGCAAGCTGCTGAGCGGACGTCGGGTGCACGTCAACCTCATTCCGCTCAACCCCACGCCCGGATCGAAGTGGACCGCTTCGCGCCCCGAGGACGAGCGCGCGTTCGTCGCGGGGCTTGAGGCGCATGGAGTGCCCGTGACCGTTCGGGATACTCGGGGTCAAGAGATCGACGGTGCGTGCGGGCAGCTGGCGGCCTCCGAGCGCTGACGGGGCGTGAGGAGCGCGCCACGGCGGCCCCACTTCCGTACGCACCAGCATTCCGCGGTGCACGATGCTTGGCGTGCCCCGTGCCCCGTGCCCCGTGCCCCGTGCCCCGTGCCCCGTGCCCCGTGCCCCGTGCCCCGTGCCCCGTGCCCCATGCCCGTTGGGCCGTCAGGCTGACGGGCACGGTCCCTGGCCGTGGACCGTGGGGTGGGACGGTGTGCGTGGCGCGGGCCGGCGCGATCTTGGGTGGGCGATGCGCTGATACTGTGCCGCGATACCGTTGAGTCGAACAAACGCACATTTCCGACAGGGGAGCGCTACGCGCTGAGAGTGCGGCACCGCAAGGGCCGCAGACCCTCAAACCTGATCCGGGTCATACCGGCGTAGGGAGTCATACGCACTGATGAACAGCTACCTTCGGCGTGCCGTGGGCACGGCACTGCTCGGCGCACTGGGTGCCACGACGCTCGCGGCGTGCGGCGAGTCCGACAACGGAGCGGACTCCAAGACGGTCACCGTCGTCTCGCACGACTCCTTCGTGGTCTCGAAGTCGGTGCTTGACGAGTTCACCAAGCAGACCGGCTACAAGGTCAAGGTCGCGCGCGGTGCCGACGCCGGAGCGGCGGTGAACCAGGCCATCCTGTCGAAGGGGAACCCGCAGGGCGACGTCTTCTTCGGCATCGACAACACGTTGCTCTCCCGCGCGCTCGACGAGGGCGTCTTCGCCCCGTACCGCGCCAAGGACCTGGACCAGGTGCCGACGGAGCTGCAACTGGATGCCGCGAAGCACCGCGTGACCCCCGTGGACACCGGCGACATCTGCGTCAACTACGACCGGAAGTACTTCGCCGACAAGGAGCTCGCGCCGCCGCAGACCTTCGACGACCTCATCAAGCCGCAGTACAAGAACCTCCTGGTCACCGAGAACGCCGCCACCTCGTCGCCCGGATTGGGCTTCCTGCTCGGAACGGTCGGCGCGTACGGGGACGACGGCTGGCAGGACTACTGGAAGAAGCTGAAGGACAACGGGGTCGAGGTCGTGGACGGCTGGGAGCAGGCGTACAACGACCGGTTCTCGGGCTCCGGCGGCGGTTCGGGCAAGGGCGACAAGCCCCTCGTCGTCTCGTACGCCTCCAGCCCGCCCGCCGAGGTGGTCGGCGTCAAGCCGCAGCCCAAGGAGGGCCCGACGGGGGTGGCCACCGGCACCTGCTTCCGGCAGATCGAGTTCGCCGGGTTGCTCGACGGTGCGAAGAACAGCAAGGGCGGCAAGGCCCTGCTGGACTTCATGTTGAGCAAGAAGTTCCAGGAGGACGTACCGGTCAAGATGTACGTCAACCCGGTGCGGCGGGACGCGAAGCTGCCGGAGGTCTTCACCAAGTACGGCGAGCGGATCACCAAGCCGGCCACCGTCGCTCCGGAAAAGATCACTGAGAACCGCGAGCAGTGGATCAAGTCGTGGACTTCGCTCGTCGTGAAGTGAGCGACCATTCGCGCCCCGGTACGGCGAACGGGGCGGAATCGCTGAGTACCGGACGCGACGGTGCGGAGGCACGGGGCACGGGGCACGGAGCCAGCGCCCCGGCGGGCCAGGGTGCGAAACGTCTTGTGCGGCACGGGGCGGGGGGAGACGGAGCACGGGGCACGGAGCACGGGCGACGGACGCCGAGGGCCTGGCGTGTCGCGGGACTGCGCTTGGGCTTGATGGCCGTGCCGCTCGGGTTCTTCGGGCTCTTCTTCGGCTACCCGGTCGCCGCGATCACCGCCCGCGGGCTCCACCCCGACGGTGCCTGGCAGTTCGCTCGCATCGGCGACGTGCTCGGTGACCCCGACGTACTGAACGTGCTGTGGTTCACCGTGTGGCAGGCAGCCGCCTCAACGGGGCTGACCCTGGCCCTCGCGTTGCCAGGTGCCTACGTGTTCGCGCGCCTCGACTTTCCGGGCAAGCAGGTGCTGCGGGCCGTCGTGACGGTGCCCTTCGTGCTGCCCACCGTGGTGGCGGGATCGGCGTTCCTCGCCCTGTTGGGACGGGGCGGCCTCCTCGACGAACTGTGGGGCGTTCGGCTGGACACTACGGTCTGGGCCATCCTGCTGGCCCATGTCTTCTTCAACTACGCCGTGGTGGTCCGCACCGTCGGCGGGCTGTGGGCGCAGCTCGATCCGCGACAGGAGGAGGCGGCACGTGTCCTGGGAGCCGGTCGGTTCGCCGCCTGGCGCCGGGTGACGTTGCCCGCTCTCGGGCCTGCGGTGGCCGGCGCGGCGCTGATGGTCTTCCTCTTCACCTTCACGTCCTTCGGCGCAGTCCAGATCGTCGGTGGGCCGCGTTACGCGACGTTGGAAGTGGAGATCTATCGACAAACGGCACAGCTTCTGGACCTGCCGACCGCCGCCGTACTCACGCTTACCCAGTTCGCCGCGGTCGCCTCGTTGCTGGCCGTACACGCGTGGACGGTGCGGCGACGGGAGAGCGCGCTGAGGCTGGTGGACGCCTCGCACACGGCACACCGGCCACGAGGAGTCGGGCAATGGGCACTCCTGGTGGGCGTGCTCACCGTGATCGCGCTATTGATCCTGCTGCCGCTGGCGGTGCTAGTGGAGCGGTCGTTCTCCGGTCCCGACGGCTACGGATTCGCCTTCTACGAGGTTCTGGCCTCGGCGGAGGAGAGCGGCGGTACCTTCATCGTGGCCCCGTTGGACGCCTTGTGGAACTCGCTCCAGTACGCGGCGGTCGCGACCGTCATCGCCCTCGTTGTCGGCGGGCTGGCCGCCGCCGCGCTGACCGTCCGGGGGCCGCGCGGTGAGGGGCCCACACGTACGGGGCGGCTGGTACGGGGCTTCGACGCGCTGCTGATGCTGCCTCTGGGCACCTCGGCCGTCACGGTGGGGTTCGGGTTTCTGATCACCTTGGATGAGCCGCCGCTGGACTTGCGGGCCTCGTGGTTCCTGGTGCCCCTGGCACAGGCCCTGGTCGGGGTACCGTTCGTCGTCCGCACGATGCTGCCGGTGCTCCGTGCGGTGGACGACCGGCTGCGCGAAGCGGCGACCGTGTTGGGGGCGTCGCCGCTCCGTGCCTGGCGAGAGGTCGACTTCCCCCTGGTCCGGCGGGCCCTGTTGATCGCAGCGGGTTTCGCGTTCGCCGTGTCGCTCGGCGAGTTCGGGGCGACCGTCTTCATCGCCCGACCCGACAACCCCACCCTGCCGGTGGCCGTCGCCCGCTTCCTGGGCCGCGCCGGGGAGCTCAACTACGGGCAAGCCATGGCCCTGAGCACCATCTTGATGGTGGTCTGCGCGGCTGCGCTGTTGGCGCTTGAGCGGCTCCGTACCAACCGTTCGGGAGAGTTCTAGATGACGTTGCCGAGCAAGGGACAGGCCGAGAACCGCGAGGGAGGGCGGCCCGACAGGCCGGCACCGGGCGATGCTGCGCCCGACGGCACGCAGCGGCCCGGCGCGGCGCAGCGGCCTTCCCGTACGGGGCTGTGGCGCAGGGACGGGGTGCGGAGCGGCGGGGCACGGGGCGCCGGAGCGTCTAGCCACGGGGCACGGAGCACGGGGCACGGAGCACGGGGCGTCGATGGTGGTGCGCGCGGTACGTGGCATGCGCGGGGGGACCAGGGCGAGCCCGGTGAGAGCTTGCTGCGGCTGGATGGCGTCACGGTGCGCTTCCGCGACCGCGTCGCGCTGGACGCGGTGAGCCTCGACGTCGCCGAGCGGCAGACCGTCTGTGTGCTGGGGCCCAGCGGTAGCGGCAAGTCGACCCTGTTGCGGGTGGTAGCCGGCCTACAGGCCACGGATGCCGGGCAGGTCTGGTTGGCCGGCCGCGACCAGGCCGGGGTGCCTGCGCACCGTAGGGGCGTCGGCCTCATGTTCCAGGACCACCAGTTGTTCCCTCAGCGTGACGTGGCGGGCAACGTGGCTTTCGGCCTGCGGATGAGGAGGGCCGGGCGCGGAGAGGCTGACCGCGCCGTGGCCGAACTCCTCGACCTGGTGGGCCTTCCGGGCGCGCAGCGACGGGCGATCGCCGCACTGTCCGGAGGGGAACAGCAGCGCGTGGCGCTGGCGCGAGCGCTCGCCCCCCGGCCGAAGCTGCTGATGCTGGACGAGCCGCTGGGCCAGCTCGACCGCAGCCTGCGTGAACGGCTCGTGGTCGAGCTGCGTCAGATGTTCCTCCAACTGGGCATGACGGTGCTGGCGGTCACCCACGACCAGGGCGAGGCGTTCGCCCTCGCCGACCGGGTGGTGGTCATGCGAGACGGGCGGATTGCTCAGGTAGGCACGCCGCTAGAGGTCTGGCAGCGCCCCGCTTCTGAGTTCGTGGCGCGCTTCCTCGGCTTCGACAACGTGGTTGCCGCCACCGTGCAGGGCGCGTCCGCCGCCACGCCCTGGGGCGAGCTACCCGTACCCGTGGGCACCTCGACTGGCCCGTGCCAACTGTTGGTTCGCCCCACGGGCGTGCGACTGACAAGCGCGGACGACGGCCTCCCGTGCGTGGTGCGTGCGCGCACGTTCCGAGGCGGCCTGGGCGTCTCCCTGCTCCTACAGCCCGAGCAGGGGCCGACGCTGGAGGCAGCGTGTTCGCTGCGGGAGGCTCCAGCGGAAGGGGACCAGGTGCGCGTCGCGTTCTCGGCCGAGGACGTGATGGTTCTCGGCGGTACGGAGTAGAGCGCGGGGCGATACCGGGCTGGTTTCCGTCATCGAGGTGGCGCCATGCTCTGGCACGGAGCACGGAGCACGGAGCACGGAGCACGGAGCGCTGAGTGGTGCGTTTACGGGGCACACGCGGCGGTCCGCTTGCCGAGTGACCGGGACGGAGCGGTGATCCTGCTCGGGGGCACGGGGCAGGCAGGGGCGCCGGGCGGTGCGCGCGAGGCGTGATGTCGCTTCGATGGGTGTTGGTGTCGGGTCTCACGTGGCGAGCGGCATTGCCGCAAGCTCGGCGACCAGCCAACTGAGGGCGCCAAGGACTGTGACGACTGCCACGGTGCGAAGCGTCGCGGCGTTGCGGAGCACGGAGCGGGGGGCGCCGATGCGGATCAGGGCATCGGTTGAGGCGGTGCGTGCGTTTCTGCTCTCCAGTACGGCCATCAGCGCCGTGGCGGTTGCGCATCCCATCACCAAGGCAGCGCCGAGCCCAGTGAGCGGGCCGAACGGGCGGTCGTGGGTCAGGTCAGGTACCGCGTCGTAGAGACGTACAGCGACGTACGTGCTGCTGACGACCGCGCACAATGCGCCCAACGGACGACCGAGCCGATGCGACTCCTCCTGCAACCTGCGCCCGGCCAGCAGTCGCATGGCGCCTGGCCGCCCCAGGGCGAGCAGCTTGCCGCAGAGACGGACGAGCCCAGGTCCCACCAGCACGAGTCCCGCGGTGGCCAGTACCCACGTCGCGAGCACCGCGATGGCGCCGCCGCTGAGATGGCCAGGCGTGGGCAGCAGGTCACGCGTGTCGGTCGCGTCGCGGCTGACGTAAGCCTCAAGTGCCAGTCCCACGGAGATCAGTGCGATCCCCCAGGGAAGGCCCGATGCCTCGGTGAAGCTGGGGGGCGGCGCGATGTGCATCACGTGAGGGGCACGCTGGTTGGTTGCCTTCACCAGTCCAGGAGAGGGCAACGAGCTGGCCGACGGGGCGCCGGTGTCGGCTCCGTGATGCGCGGCGGCGACTCGGTCGGACTGGCCGGCAGACGCGGCCGTCGAGGCGAACGGCGATGTCGCGGTGGGAGATGTGTGTGACGTTTCACGCGTGACGAGCGCGGCGGCGGCCGGCTGCGAGGTGAGCGCTGGCCGTGCGCTCCGGGGCGCCCACGCGCGGCGCGCGTCTGTCATACGAGGCGTGCGCAGGCTGAGCGCGCTGGCCGCTGCGGCGGCGAGAGGCGCTACCGACAAGAGGGTGAGTACGGCGCCTACGGGGAGCCGGCGCCCTACGGCGAACGCGTCGATGACGGGGTCGTTGAGGGGCGAGCCGAAGATGCTGCCACGGAGAGACAGAAAGGCGATCAACGCGAGCACACTACCGGCGAAACAGATCAGGGCCGTCGACGCCGCCGTCAGGAGAGCACGCCTGTACGGTCCGCAGCCAGCGCCGGCCATGCCCGGAGCGGGGTGGAGGATCGCGTCAACGCGCCCCACCGCGCTGGCCAGTTGGACGGTCGTGGCAAGCGGGGCCACGCACCACAGCAGTCGGGCAAGGGCGTCAGAGGTGTCGTCGGGGTGCCCCAGGGCGTATCCGAGTGAGCACAGCAGCAGAAAGCCGGCTCCTGCCGACGCGATAGCCACCAGCGACCGCCGTACGTGCGTCAGCGGTCCCGCGCCGAGGACTAGACGGAGACTGAGCACGCCGCACTGCCCTCCGCGTGATGGGCGGGGACGGAGCCGCTCCGGCGGCCGTCGATGAGTGAGACGGAGCGGTCGACCAGGGCATCGGCCTCGGTGCCGTGGCCGGTGAGCACCACGGTGATGCCGTGCGAACGGGCCGCCGTGGTGATGGTGCGGAGCACTTGTTCCCGGTCGGGGCCGTGCAGCGGGGCGGTGGGCTCGTCGGCAAAGAGGATGTCGGGTGCTGCGGCGAGCGCCCTGGCGACGGCCACGCGCTGCCGCTGGGCCTGCAGGAGCTCGGCAGGTCGACTCCGGGCACAGTCACCGATGTCGAGTCGGTCCAGCCATTCGTGCGCCGCGTGCTTGGCGCTCTTACGGCGCGTGCCACGGAGCATGAGGGGCAGTGCGGCGTTCTCCCAGGCGTTGAGTTCCGGTAGGAGGCACGGCTCGGGATCGATCCACCCGAAGCGTTCGCAACGCAGCCGCTCGCGCGCCAGTGCCGACATGGTGTGAATGGGCGAGCTGTTGAACCACACCTCACCGCTGTCGGGCAGGAGCTGACCCGAGAGGCAGCGCAACAAGGTGGTCTTGCCGGAGCCGCGAGGCCCGGACACGGCGAGGATCTCACCCTCCTGAACGCCCAGGGACACGCCCGTCAGCGCGGGCGAGCCACCGTACGCGTAGGTGAGGGCGCGCGCCCACAGCACATCGTTGTCGGGCGGAGCCACCATGGCAGTACCTCGGTTGCTGACGATTGTCCGCGTTCCCCTGACTGGGTGAACGAAGACAATGGCGATCGGTCACTGGAACGGTAGGGACTCGCGCGGGGAACGGAGCCCAGGCGCGGCGCTGAAGGCGCGCTATTCCTCCGATCAGCCGTCAAATCAGCCGTACGCCCGAGCGCCCGCGCGCGAGGGGGAACAGACGTGCGCTCGCCACTCATTGGTCAGTGGAAGGTGTCCCGGGAGCGGACGTCACGCGGACGGGCGCAGGTCGTGCTGGGGTCTGGTGGGGCGGATCGGCAGTCCTGGCGGGACCGCACGGGATCTTGTGGCCGAGCCGGCAGGTCCGCCAGGTTGCGCTCGTTACCGAGGTGGTGCTCCTGAGCGGTCGCGCGCCCCGTCGCGCCGGCGACCCTGCCGGGAGCACGGAGCACGGAGCACGGAGCACAGAGCACGGAGCACGGAGCACGGAGCACGGAGCACGGAGCACGGAGCACGGAGCGGTGATCCTGCCTGGGGGCACGGGGCACGGGGCACGGGGCACGGGGCACGGGGCACGGGGCACGGGGCACGGGGCACGGGGCACGGGGCACGGAAGCGGCTTACCGTATCCGCGCCCCGTCGGCCCGGCCCGATCTCGCCCGGCCAGGCCCACCGCCCCGTGCCCCGTCCGTTCGCTCCGCCCTGCCCCGTACCGTTCGTACGTCGTACCCCGCAGCGCCGGTCAGATCTTCTGCCACGCCTCCGTCAGTACGCTCCGCACGATCTGCTCGATCTCGTCGAACGTGGCCTGGTCGGCGATGAGGGGCGGCGAGAGCTGGATGACGGGGTCGCCACGGTCGTCGGCGCGGCAGTAGAGGCCGTTCTCGTACAGCTTCTTGGAGACGAAGCCGTACAGGAGCCGCTCGCACTCCTCGTCGGTGAACGACTCCTTGGTTGCCTTGTCCTTGACGAGTTCGATGCCGTAGAAGAAGCCGTTTCCGCGTACGTCACCGACGATCGGGAGGTCGTTGAGGCGGGAGAGGGTGGAGTGGAAGGCGCTCTCGTTGTCGAGCACGTGCTGGTTGAGGCCCTCGCGTTCGAAGATGTCGAGGTTGGCGAGCGCGACGGCGGCCGAGACGGGGTGGCCGCCGAAGGTGTAGCCGTGCAGGAAGGTGTTGTCGGCCTTGTAGAAGGGTTCGGCGATCCGGTCGGAGACGATCGCGGCGCCTATGGGCGAGTAGCCGGAGGTCATGCCCTTGGCGCAGGTGATGATGTCCGGCACGTAGCCGAACTTGTCGCACCCGAACATCGTGCCGAGGCGGCCGAAGGCGCAGATGACCTCGTCGGAGACGAGCAGCACGCCGTACTGGTCGCAGATCTCCCGAACCCGCTGGAAGTAGCCGGGCGGCGGCGGGAAGCAGCCGCCGGCGTTCTGGACGGGCTCCAGGAAGACGGCGGCGACCGTTTCCGGCCCCTCGAAGAGGATCTCCTGCTCGATCTGGTCGGCGGCCCAGCGACCGAACGCCTCCGGGTCATCGCCGTGCAGCGGTGCCCGGTAGATGTTGGTGTTGGGCACCTTGTGCGCGCCGGGCACCAGGGGCTCGTACGGCGCCTTGAGGGCGGGCAGTCCCGTGATGGACAGGGCGCCCTGGGGCGTGCCGTGGTAGGCGACGGCGCGGGAGATGACCTTGTACTTGGTGTGGTTACCGGTCAGCTTGTGGTACTGCTTCGCCAGCTTCCACGCCGTCTCGACCGCCTCGCCGCCGCCGGTCGTGAAGAAGACCTTGTTGAGGTCGCCGGGGGCGTGGTGCGCGAGCCGCTCGGCGAGTTCGATCGCCTTCGGGTGGGCGTAGCTCCACACCGGGAAGAACGCGAGCTCCTGCGCCTGCTTGCGCGCGGCCTCGGCGAGTTCCGCCCTGCCGTGTCCCGCCTGCACCACGAAGAGTCCGGCCAGGCCGTCGAGGTAGCGCTTGCCCTGGTCGTCGTAGATGTAGGTGCCTTCGCCGCGCACGATGGTGGGCACGGGGGCGTTCTCGTACGACGCCATGCGGGTGAAGTGCATCCACAAGTGGTCGTAAGCGGTCTTGGAGTGGCGTGCGTTGGCGGTTTCTGTGCCGGCGTCGGCGCTCATGGCTATCTCGTTCCCCAGGTGTAGGTCTGCTTCCGGAGCTTGAGGTAGACGAAGCTCTCGGTGGAGCGCACGCCGGGCAGCGTGCGAATCCGCTTGTTGATCATTTCCAGGAGGTGGTCGTCGTCCTCGCAGACGATCTCGATGAGGAGATCGAAGGAACCGGCGGTGACGACGACGTACTCCACCTCGTCCATGGCCGTCAGGGCGTCGGCCACCGGATCGACGTCGCCTTCGACGTTGATGCCGACCATGGCCTGGCGTCGGAAGCCGACGGTCAGCGGGTCGGTGACGGCGACGATCTGCATGACGTTCTGGTCGAGCAGCTTCTGGACGCGCTGTCGGACGGCCGCCTCGGACAGGCCCACGGCCTTGCCGATCGCGGCGTACGGACGGCGCCCGTCTTCCTGGAGTTGCTCGATGATCGCCAGGGAGACGGCGTCGATCGAGGGCGAACTGCGCTTGTCAGGTGTGGCCACGTCCCTCACTGTGCACGAGGACTCGACCGTGTCGCAACCCAAGTTTGCCGGAATTCGTTGTCTGGGTCCGTGGAGCGTGCTGATTCCGCAGTTTTCGGCGAGTGGGTATGTCGAAAGCGTCACCCGGGAGGCTAGGGTGGGTGTCTCACCTATCGGACACCAGGCAGGGAGGGGTGGCTGTGACCACCGAGCTGCGTCGTTTGCGCAACTACATCGACGGGGAGTTCCAGGACGCCGCTGACGGGCGGACCACCGAGGTGGTCAACCCGGTCACCGGGGAGGCGTACGCCACCGCTCCACTGTCTGGCGCGGCGGATGTGGACGCCGCGATGGCGGCTGCCGAGGCCGCCTTTCCGGCGTGGCGGGACGTGGTGCCGGCCGAGCGGCAGAAGCTCCTCCTCAAGATCGCCGACGCGTTCGAGGAGCGCGCGGAGGAACTCATCGCGGCCGAGTCGGAGAACACCGGCAAGCCGCTCGGCCTCACGCGGACCGAGGAGATCCCGCCGATGGTCGACCAGATCCGCTTCTTCGCGGGGGCGGCGCGCATGCTGGAGGGGCGCTCGGCGGGCGAGTACATGGAAGGGCTGACGTCCTTCATCCGCCGCGAACCAATCGGTGTCTGCGCACAGGTGGCGCCGTGGAACTACCCGATGATGATGGGCGTCTGGAAGTTCGCCCCCGCCCTCGCGGCAGGCAACACGGTCGTCCTGAAGCCGTCGGACACCACCCCGGCGTCGACCGTTCTGATGGCCGAAATCATCGGTGGCGTACTGGCGGATCTCGGCCACCCCAAGGGCGTCTTCAACGTCGTCTGCGGCGACCGCGACACGGGCCGCCGCATGGTCGAGCACCCGGTCCCCGCCATGGTCTCCATCACCGGTTCCGTACGCGCGGGCATGCAGGTCGCCGAGAGCGCGTCCAAGGACATCAAGCGGGTCCACCTGGAGCTCGGCGGGAAGGCCCCCGTCGTCGTCTTCGAGGACACGGACATGGCCAAGGCCGTCGAGGACATCTCGACGGCGGGTTTCTTCAACGCGGGCCAGGACTGTACTGCCGCGACCCGCGTGCTGGTGCACGAGTCCATCCACGACGAGTTCGTCGCGGCTCTGGCCAAGGCTGCCGCCGAGATCAAGACAGGCGCGCCGGACGACGAGGACGTGCTCTACGGCCCGCTGAACAACGCCAACCAACTCGCCCAGGTTTCCGGCTTCATCGACCGGCTTCCGGCCCACGCCAAGGTGGAGACGGGCGGCCAGCGCGTCGGTGACAAGGGGTACTTCTACGCCCCCACCGTCGTTTCCGGCCTGAAGCAGGACGACGAGATCATTCAGAACGAGGTCTTCGGCCCCGTCATCACCGTCCAGTCCTTCACCGACGAGGAACAGGCCATCAGCTACGCCAACGGCGTCGAGTACGCCCTGGCGTCGTCCGTCTGGACGAAGGACCACGCGCGCGCCATGCGCCTGTCCAAGGCGTTGGAGTTCGGCTGCGTGTGGATCAACACGCACATCCCGCTCGTGGCGGAAATGCCTCACGGCGGCTTCAAGAAGTCGGGCTACGGCAAGGACCTGTCCGCGTACGGCTTCGACGACTACACGCGCGTGAAGCACGTCATGACGTCGCTGGACGGCTGAACAACGGCGCGCTGCGCGCGGCCGGGCGCGGCTCTTCGCCCGGTGGTCTGCGGACACGGGGCGGAGCCGCGTGCCCCGTCGGTGACCGGCGGGCCGGCTGTCGCCGTGGGTGCGTGCTGGCGACGGCTGGCTGGCCGGACGCTGGAGGCTGGGTGCTGGTGGGTGCCTCGCTGGCGGGCGTGGCTCAGTAACACGGCGCGCGGGCGCGAACGCGATACCGCCTGCTTGGCGGTGGCGCGGCTCGGGAGCACTGCGGCGTGTGTCGGCGGCGGGTCGGTCGCGTACGGGATGCCGTACAGGCCGGCCCGTCGTGCTGTGTGAGGTATGGCGATCAGGCTGCGCGGGGGCGCTGTGGGAGGTGGGCGCGCTGTGTTCGTGGGTGGGGCGAGTTTCGGCGGGGCTGAGGGCTGGCGGCGGGGGAGCGGGGCGACAGCGATGGAGGCGAGCCGCGAGGCCGGCTGCGTGGTCGCCTGGGGACGGGGCGCCTGACGAGGCCGGGGCTTCATGCTGGAAGCACGGAGCACGGAGCACGGAGCACGGAGCACGGAGCACGGAGCACGGAGCACGGAGCGGTGATCCTGCCTGGGGGCACGGGGCACGGGGCACGGGGCACGGGGCACGGGGCACGGAGCGGTGATCCTGCCTGGGGGCACGGGGCACGGGGCACGGGGCACGGGGCACGGGGCGGCCGCCCCCCCCTGCAACGGTGCGCGGAGCCGGCCCCGCGGTGACGCGAGGCTCTCGTACGAAGTCCCCGGGACGCCGTGAGGATGAGGCCAGGGCTGCGGCACCGTAGGCAGGGCCTGGGGCCGCGAGTAGGTCCCTTCGTATCGACGGCGCCGGCTTGCCGTCAGCCAGTGGCGCGTGCGAGGTCGTACGTGACTACGGTCCGCCGGCGCCATCGATAACGTGCCTCACCGGCCGCTGGCCGCTCCCTGCCCGATCAACGCGCGCAGTGTGCTGATGCGGTTGGTGGTGATGCCGTCCACGCCTGCGCGGAGCAAGCGCCGCATCGTGCGCTTGGTGTCCGCCGTCCAGGCGGACACCAGGATGCCGTCGGCGTGCGCCCGCTCTACCAGCGCAGGGGACACGATGCCGAACCGGTAGTTCAGCCACCGCGGGCGCAGCTCCGCCACCAGGTCGGGGCGTGGCGGGGCGAGCGTCGTCCAGGTGAAGGCGATCTCCGCGTCGGGTTCCGCGCGTCGCACGGCGCGCAGCGCGGCCAGATTGCCGCAGTAGTACACGTGCTCCAATGCGCCGGCCTCGCGCACCGTGGCAAGTGTCGCGGGCACGGCTGAGGCAGCGGGCAGATCGATCATGGCGCGCACCGAGCGAGTGTTCTTGGCCAACTCGCCGAGGGCGTCCCGCAGGGTCGGCACTCCGTCGCCCGTGAGCGCCCCCACCTCGTCCGCTGTGAGGCTCGCGAGGGGGCGATCGTGGCCCCACAGCCGCTTGAGGGACGCATCGTGCAGCAGGACGGGCACGTCGTCGCGCGTGATCCGTACATCGATCTCCACGGCGTCGGCGCCCGCTCGCATCGCGGAGCGGATCGAGGCCAGAGTGTTCTCGCGCTGCTCGTACGGATCGCCGCGATGGGCTACGGCGGTGAAGTTGCTGACGCGTGGTGCGGTTCTGGTGAACATGCGCTCCATTGTTGCCGCGCTGCCTTCCCCCCGCTCCGCTGTGGCCCCGTGCCCCACGTCCCATGCTCCGTGCCCAGGGACGTCTTGGACGTCGTCGCTGTCCCACTCGGCGGCCGTGTGAGGCGCGGAGCGGACGTCGAGCCGGACCGCGCGGCGCCAGAGCACGGAGCGGCGACCGATCCCGCCCCGTGCGGGGACAGGGCACCTTGCCGGGCGGAGCCGGAGCGTCCGGAGGCACGGGGCACGGGGCGGCCGAGGGGGCACGGGGCGGTTGATGCGGCGTGCCCCTCGTCCTTCACACGTACGAACTACTTGGCCACCGCTGCCGCCGTGTACGCGTCGATCTCCGCCGTCAGCCTGGCCTTCCCCTCCGCATCGAGGAACGACGCGGTCACGGCGTTCTTCGCCAGCGCGGCCACGCCCGTAGCGTCGAGGTCCAGCAGGCGCGCCGCTACGGCGTACTCGTTGTTGAGGTCCGTGCCGAACATGGGCGGGTCGTCGGTGTTCACGGTCACGAGAACGCCCGCCGCGACCATGTCTCTGATCGGATGTTCCTCCAGCGTTGTCACCGCTCGCGTGGCGATGTTGGAGGTCGGGCAGACCTCAAGCGGGATCTGGTGCTCCGCCAGGAACTGGAGCAGCTTCGGGTCCTGTGTGCTGGAGGTGCCGTGGCCGATGCGCTCGGCGCGGAGCTCGGTGAGGGCGTCCCAGATGGTCTGCGGCCCCGTGGTCTCACCGGCGTGCGGCACACTGTGCAGCCCGGCCGCGATGGCCCGGTCGAAGTAGGGCTTGAACTGGGGGCGCGGCACGCCGATCTCCGGGCCCCCCAGGCCGAAGCTGAGCAGGCCGTCGGGCTGGAGCTCCAGCGCCATGCGCGTGGTCTCCTCCGCGGCCTCCAGCCCCGCCTCTCCGGGGATGTCGAAGCACCAACGGAGCGAGACGCCGAGCTCCGTCTCGGCTCCCTTGCGCGCGTCCTCAATCGCCTCCACGAACGCCGCATCGGCTATGCCGCGCCGGATGGAGCTGAACGGGGTGACGGTCAGCTCCGCGTACCGGATGTTCTGCCGAGCCATGTCCCGGGCGATTTCGTACGTCAGGAGTCGTACGTCCTCCGCGTCCCGGATCAGGTCCACGACGGAGAGGTAGACCTCGATGAAGTGCGCGAAGTCCCGGAAGGTGAAGAAGTCGACAAGCGCCGCCGGGTCCTGGGGGACCTTGGAGTCGGGGTGTCGGGCGGCGAGTTCGGCGACGATGCGGGGAGAGGCGGAGCCCACGTGGTGCACGTGGAGCTCGGCCTTCGGTAGCCCAGCGATGAAGGCGGTGATATCGGACAACAAGACCTCCTGGGGGCGGGGCCCGGGAAGGGGCACGCTTGGATCATCGTAGAACCGGGGCGTGGGCCCCGTAGCAACAGGCCGCGGCACGACCAGATGCCCTTGGGGGAGCGATATGTCCGACGAGCACGAGCAGCAGCCAACACCCGCCACGTCATCTGGTGGCTCGGAAACAGCGCCCGCTGCCGCGTCCAGCCCTGAGCCGCAGGGCCAGGCTGCCCCGATGACGCCTGGGCAGCCGCAGCCGCGGCCGTCGGCGCCGGGCGATGTCGCGGCTACGTCGCCGGAGGCAAACGGTGCGGCGGGCTCCTCGGCTCCGCCGCAGGCTGTGCCGCCCGTGGGGGCGCCGGGACCTGGCGTGCACGGGCCTGTTGGCGCGTACCACCCGGCAGGGTGGCCGCCCCACGGTGCGGCGGGTTCGAGCACCGTCCCTCCGCCGCCGATGGCCCCGACGGGGCCGGGAACGCCGAGCGCCTACGCGCACGGCGCCGCCGCCCCGTACGGTCCGGCCGGCCATGTCCCGAGCGGCTACGGGCAGGGGCCGTACACGGCCGGTGGCCCGAGCTATCCCAGCTACGGAGCGGGCCACCCTCATCCGGGGCAGGTGTATGCGCATCCAGGGCCGTACGGAGCGGGGTGGACCCATGGTGCGTGGCGGCCGGACAACGCACAGGGCACCGCCGCACTGGTGCTGGGAATCGTCGGGCTTGTGCTGTTCTTCAGCATCGTCTTCGGCATCGTCCTGGGCGCGCTGGCGATCATCTTCGGCGCACTCGGGCGGGGCAAGGCGCGGCGCGGTGAGGCGAACAACGGTGGCGCCGCGCTGGCCGGCATCATCATCGGAATCGCCGCCTGCGCGGCGAGCGTGGTCATGATCTTCGTTTACACCATGACCGGCGTCGACGACGATGACGAGGGCCGGCGTGACGAGCCGTACGGCAGCACTGCCCTGGTGCAGGCCCGGGTACTGGTGGAGAGGCCGGTGAGAGGGGCGTAGCGGGCTCAGCCAGGGGGGCTCATCTGCTGGACGAAGCCGGTGCCTGGTCGCCGGTGCGCGCGAGGGCGCGGCGAGGCGCCTGTCTCTCGTGCCGGCGCGGGTCCGTACAGACTCAGGCCCCGTGCCCCGTGCCCCGTGCCCCGTGCCCCGTGCCCCGTAGTACGGACGCGCTGCGCCCGTGCTCCTGGAGGATGTGCCTCGCCCCGTGCCGGCGGTGGCCGTCTGGCTGTGACTACACCAGCCGGCGGCGGGCCTCCATGAGGGCGAAGCCGAGGAGATTCTGCCCCTCCCACTGTCGTGGCACGGCGGCACGCTCGTCGTCTGCGCTCAACCCGATGCCCCAGATGCGGTCCACAGGGCTCGCCTCGACGAGCACGCGTACTCCCGTACTCAGCAAGTAGTCGCGCATCTCCGGGTGCTGCCCGAACTTCTCGACACTGCCTCGCACCACGAGCTCGAAGCGCCGCTTCCGCCACACCGCATCGTCGAATCCGCGCACGGAGCGGCCGATCTCCTTGGCCTGGCCAGGGTGCGAAGCGGCGATGGCCCGACGCTCCGCCTCGGCGTCGCCGAACAGTCGGGCCTTGCCCGCCATCATCCAGTGCTCAGCCGTCGCGTAGGTGACCCGCTCCACGACGAAAGGGGACGGGAACCACTGGCTGAAGCACTCGGCGCCTACGGAGCCAGCCCGGCGCGGCTGGTGACCCCAGAAGTAAGACGTACTTGAACCGCTCACCCCGCGCCGCGCGCTCCACCAGTTCCGCCACACTCGTCGGTTCGCTGTGCCCTTGCGCGCCGTCCGAGCCGATCTTTGCTTGCCCCATGGACGGGATTGTGTCAGCCACGCAGGTAGGGGCGACCAGCGGCGATCCTACCCGGGGGCACGGGGCACGGGGCACGGGGCACGGGGCACGGGGCACGGAGCGAGCAGCGAGGGGCGCGGCGCTCTGTACTCCTTGCGAGGCGACGAGAAGCGCTCTACGAGAGCCCGCCAAGCCGAGGGGCGGCCCACCCGGGCCGAGAGTGGCGCGGCTCACTACCAACTAGGACTTGTCCGGCCGATCATGCGCGGAGCCAGATGACGAGGGTTGCGGCAGTCGCGGTGCCGAGGAAGACATAGCCGCGCTTGTCGTAGCGGGTGGCCACGGCTCTGGCGTGCTTGAGCCGGTTGATCGCCCGTTCGACGGTGTTGCGTTTCTTGTACCGCTCTTCGTCGAAGCCGGGTGGCCGTCCGCCGCGTGACCCTTTGCGCAGGCGGGCGGCCTGGCTGTCGGCCTTCTCCGCAATCGTGTGCCGGATGCCCCGGCGCCGCAGATACTCGCGGCAGGGGCCGTTGCTGTACGCCTTGTCGGCGGCGATGCTGTCGGGGTTCTTGCGCGGCCTGCCCGGCCCGATCCGCGGGACGCGGATCTTCTCCAGCACGGGCTTGAACTCGGTGCAGTCCGCCCGCTGTCCCGGTGTGATGCTCAGGGACAGCGGGCGGCAGCGGCCGTCCGCGCTCAGGTGGAGCTTGGTGGTGAACCCGCCCCGCGAGCGACCCAGGCCCTCACCTCCTGCACCACCTCCACCAGGCGGGCCACCAGACTCTGCCACGGAGTTTCGCCCTGGTGTTCTGCCGGTGCCTCCCCCTTTGAGGCGGGAGCCGGCGGTGGTTCGGTGCGGGCGCCGGCGGCGTGTTGATGCGCCCGCACGATGGTGGAGTCGACCGAGATGTCCCAGTCGATCTCCCCGGCCGCGTCCGCCTCGGCCTGAACCTGCTGGAGTAGGCGTTCCCAGGTTCCGTCGGCCGACCACATGCGGTGGCGTTCATAGACGGTCTTCCACGGGCCGAACCGTTCGGGCAGGTCACGCCACTGCACGCCGGTCCGCACCCGGTGCAAAATCCCGTCGATCACCTGCCGGTGATCCCGCCACCTGCCACAACGCCTGTTGCTGACGGGCAGGAACGGCCGCAGCCGTTCCCACTCCGCATCCGTCAGATCACCCCGCCCCATGTCCACATCAACGACACGGCGGCGGAGCAGTCGCATGATCGGCCGGACAAGTCCTAGTAGCAGTAATTGAGTAAGGAACAGCCGCGGTCCTCCTCTCTTCTCTCTGGCACGCACGACGATGTGAAACGAGAGAGGCCAGAGAGTATGAGTGAGACGGGGGCGCCTGATGCGGCGCGGTGGCTGGCGGCGGCAGCGCCTGACGCGGGAACTTGCCTTGCGGAGTGGGGGCGCAACCCGTTAGGCGTGACGCTGCTACCCGCGGGGCGACTGTGGGACGTTCTCATCATGCCGGGGGAGCTTGGCGGCAGGACGTACGAGGTACTGCGCCTCTACATGCGGCCGGTCGGCCCCGTGCTGGGTGACTTAAGCGCCTCGCGGATCGGATTCTTCGTGCCACCCGGGACCGCCGCGGGATGGATGGCCACCGGCGTACGGGGCGCGGGGCGCGGCAGTTGGGTCCTCGTGCCCTACCCCGGGCGGGCGGCGGGCGGGGTGCGGTGGATCTGCCCGCCGGACGGCTCGGGCACGCTCATCGATCCCGTGGCCCTGGAGTTGGCGATGCACGAGGCGGCTGCGGGCCACGAGCCGGCGCCGGAGCAGGGCGGTTGACGGAGAGCGCCCGCCCTACCGACCAGACGACGCAACTCAGCAGCAGGGCGGACAGGCACCAACTGCCCAGTACGTCCAGGGGCCAGTGGTACCCGCGTCGTACCAGGCCCGCGCCGACGCCCACGTTCAGGCATGTCAGCGCGGCCGTGCCCCACCAGCAGGCGGTACGGGGCACGGTGGGGGCCGCTGTCGCCGGGGGCGCCCCGGACGCAGTCATCGGCACTTCCGACGGTGCCGGCGGGCGCGTGATGGCCCGGGTGAAGGCGATCAGCAGGAGCACCGCCCCGTAGCCGACGGCGGCAGTGGCGGCATGGCCGGAGGGGTAGTAACCGTTCCCGGATGCAATTGGGGCGCCGTCCGGGCCAGGCCGCCCGAGCCATGCCTTCAACGGGGCGACGAGCGCGGGTACGGCGCCCAGGGCGAGCGCCGCCGTCAGGGGCGGCAGCCACCACAGACGGAGCCGTACGCGGTAGCCGCACCACGCCGCGACCGCGACCGTCACCGCTAGCGGCGGCAGGACGGCGACGACGCCGCCGAAATCCGCGCCGAACTCGGCCAGGACATCGACGAGGGCCGAGACCGAGTATCCGGACGGCACGGCCCCGTGCCGCGCCGTGTCGTGGCTCAGTCGCTCGTCGAGTGCGCGGAGGGGGCCATGGGCGGCCACCTGCCAGGTGACGAGTAGGAAAAGCAACACCGCGCCGCCCACGATGATTAGGGACGCGCGACGAGGAATGGGCAGCCCCGGAACAAGGGGGGAGGTCCCGGGGCCGCCAGAGTGACCGAGGCGCCGCGCGCCCCGGGGGGTGTGGGGCGGGCGGCCATCCGATCGGTGAGGAGATCCAGAGCCAGAGACTCCAGTGGTGTGCGCCATGGCGCGGCCGGAACGGGGCTGGGGATGCACCGGCCCGGCGTCGCTCGCAACCTCCTGCGAGCGGGGTGTTTCTCTCATCTGCGGGAACCGTACGTCAGGCCCGACGTGGCGGATAGCTGGATCACTTGCTCGACATTGCCCTCGCACATCTTCTTCACGAGGTGTGCCTGTCCCTCCGCGTGTGCTGTCCGCCCATCCCCGCACGCTCCGTTCCCGCCCCGTAACCGCTCCCTGTGGCCTCCATTGTCGCCACTCGCCGCCCGCTTGCGGTCCAGGTCCAGGGACCATGCGGGTGTGCGCCGTACGAGCCCAAGTGGGGCGTGCGGGTCCGTAAGCCTCGGCCGCCCCGAGCGCGGTGCGGGTCCCGCAGCCGCCCCGTCCTGTCTCACCGAGGGCTCCGTACGGCGGGGGGAGGGCGGGACGGGGCGACGCGGCGGGCTTGTGCCGCTTGTGCCGTCGAGGTCAGAGCTGGGCGAAAGACTCTTCCAGGATGTCCAGGCCCTCGTTAAGCAGGTCCTCGCCGATCACCAGCGGGGGCAGGAAACGCAGCACGTTGCCGTACGTGCCACAGGTGAGCACCACCAGGCCGGCCGCGTGGCAGGCCTTGGCCAGGGCGCCGGTGGCGCCCGGGTTCGGGTCCTTGGAGCCCGGCTGCACCAACTCGATCGCGATCATGGCGCCGCGGCCACGGATGTCGCCGATGATCTCGAACTTCTCCTGCATGGCGCTGAGGCGGCCCTTCATGACCTCCTCGATGCGCTTTGCCTTCGCGTTCAGGTCGAGTTCGCGCATGGTCTCGATCGAACCCAGGGCCGCCGCGCAGGCCACCGGGTTGCCGCCGTAGGTTCCACCGAGGCCACCGCTGTGCGCGGCGTCCATGATCTCGGCACGGCCGGTCACGGCGGCGAGCGGCAGACCGCCGGCGATGCCCTTGGCGGTGGTGATCAGGTCGGGCACGATGCCCTCGTCCTCGCAGGCGAACCACTGGCCGGTGCGGCAGAAGCCGGACTGGATCTCGTCCGCGACGAAGACGATGCCGTTATCCCTGGCGAACTCGACGATCTTCGGCAGGAAGCCCTTGGCCGGCTCGATGAAGCCGCCCTCGCCGAGCACCGGCTCGATGACGATGGCGGCGACGTTCTCGGCCCCGACCTGCTTGCTGATCATGTCGATGGCCTGGGCGGCGGCCTCGTCCGCACAGTTCTCCGCGCCGGTCAACCAGCGGTAGGGGTAGGCGACCGGAACCCGGTAGACCTCGGGCGCGAAGGGGCCGAAGGAGTGCTTGTAGGGCATGTTCTTGGCGGTGAGCGCCATGGTGAGGTTGGTGCGCCCGTGGTAGCCGTGGTCGAAGACGACGACGGCCTGGCGCTTGGTGTAGGCGCGGGCGATCTTCACCGCGTTCTCGACGGCCTCGGCGCCGGAGTTGAACAGCGCGGACTTCTTCGCGTGGTCACCGGGAGTGAGCTTGGCCAGCTCCTCGCAGACGGCGATGTAGCCCTCGTAGGGAGTCACCATGAAACAGGTGTGAGTGAAGTCGGCGAGTTGCGCCGAGGCTCGACGTACGACCGCTTCGGCACTGGAACCGACCGACGTTACGGCGATACCGGAGCCGAAATCGATCAAAGAGTTGCCGTCCACGTCCTCAATGACCCCACCGCCCGCACGCGCGGCGAAGACGGGCAGCACGCTGCCAACGCCCGCGGCGACCGCCGCACCCTTGCGAGCCAGCAGCTCCTGGGACTTCGGGCCGGGGATGGCGGTGACGAGGCGGCGCTCCTGGGGGAGGGCAGGGCCTCCGGACAGTTCGGTCATGTGGGGCTCCAGGGGGTACGCAGGGAATGACAGCGGCTTTACTTCGCAGGCTAGGTGCGCCACCACGGCCCCGGCATGTTCCGTTCGGGAGAAGTGCGCGTGTTGCGTTGTCCGCGGCGGACATAGCGCGAGGCCCGGACATAGCGGAGCGAACAACGCGCCCCCGGACGCGGCAACGGAACTCCCGGCGCTGGGACACTAGATTGGGCGACGAGACAGCTGAAGGGTGACTCGTGGCGCTGACTCGGTGCGGACTCTGGGCCGGCGTGTGGGGTGCCGATGGGCTGTGACGGGCTGTTGGGGCTGGTGTGCAGCGGTGGACAACGCGGGGGTGGCGGTGGGGTATGGAGCATGGGGTCCCGCGTGCGATTCGGTAGTTACGGTGCGGCGGGGCGGCAGTGCGCCGTGGCAGTGCCGTACAGCGGAGCCTCCTGCGGGGGGTGAGGCGTTGCAGAACTGGCGGCGTGGCTCGCCAGCGTTCGCCGTCCAGCGCGTTGAGCGGCGGCGCAGGCCGGCACGCGGCCGTAGTGGTGGTGCGACGGAGCGTGTGGAGCGGTGCCGCAGCGCCAGGGGAGTGGGGAATGGCTGAGTCGCTGCGGCTGGAGCAGCGGGGCGGTGACGGGACCAGACGGCGCACCGTTGTCGGGCGCCGGTCGCCGCACGGCGACGTGCCGAGGGCGTGGTCCGTGCGGCGTGGCGGGTAATCGAGTGTGGGTAGTCGGCAGGTCAGGCCAGGGGGCTAGGAAAGCGGATGGATACCGAGGGCACCTACGACGCACGCGGCGCGCGGCGGGACGCCGTGCCACCCCCGACCGATCGGCATCAGCCGCCCCGTTGGCCCGCTGATTCGGTGAGGGGGGCGGATGGCCAGGGCGCACCGCTACGGCCTTCGTCGTCGGCTGGACCTGGCGGCGAGCCCACGCCGCCGCCCGTCCCGATGGCCGTCCCGCTCCCGGCTCAGCCTCCTGGGTCTCCACACCCGTCAGGGGGCCCGCAGCAGCAGGGTGTACCCCAGCGTGCCGTTGAGGTGCCCGCCCCACCCACCGCGCCCCCGCCGACTGCGGCGAGCCCGATGCCTGGGGGGATGCCGCCTGTCGGTGGCCAGCCGTACCTTCCCGGCCCACCGAACGTGGCTCCGGCTCCAGCGGCCCCTCCCGTGCCAGTCGCCCCGCCCGGGGCACCGCCGGCACAGCACCCGTTCCTGGAGTGGCTGCGTACCCCGCGGCGACTCGCGGAGCCAGGCATCTGGGCGTTCGGGTATCGCCCCAAGCCTCCGGAGGAGCCGGATCGGGTCCCTACTCCGAGGCTGATGGGCGGGGCTGTGGTGGCCTTCTTGTGCGCCTGGTTGGTGTGGGAACTGTTGTCGAACCACTACCTGGGGAACTACTGGCGCCTGCCTCTCGTCCTCCTCACCCCCGAGTCGTGGTACGACAAGTCGTCGGCGATCGGACTGTGGGCGGCGCGGATCTACCGTTGGTTGATCTGGGCAGCCCTGGCCTTCATCTTCGGCCGCGTAGGCCACTGGCCCGAACTCCTGCGCCGCCTCTTCGCCCCCTTGCTCCGCGCCATGAAGGACCAGAACACCGATCCCTCTCGCCCCCCCGCCACCCCCGAAGCCGATCCGGCCGAGTGGCCCGAGCTGCGGCAGGCCGGGGCGCGGGATGCCGCCGATCGGTTGGCGCACGACGCCCGCGCGGGGCTGATGAACGACGTGGATCACGCCCGAATCGCGCAGGCGTGGACCTCCGCACGCACCCAGCCCGGCCGGCTGACGGCCTTCACCGACACCGTCATGCGCCAAGGTGCCGCCGCGTGGGCGCACCCCTCCGGGGCGCGGGACCTGCCGGTGCGGATCGCCCGCCACGACCTGGCCGTTCGCCAGGTGCGGCTGGGCACCGCCGCCGACGACCCGCGTAACCCGTACCAGCACCGTGGCGTCGGCTTGGCCGTCGATCCCGGGGTGCTCGGGACGTCCCTGCTGGCGGTCGGGCCGCCCGGGGCCGGGAAGACGGCGCGGCTGGTGGGCCCCGTCGTGGAGGCGCTGTGCCTGCAGGCGCTCGCTGGCCAGGCCGCGGTCGTGGTGGTCGGGGCCGCCGGAGCCGGCCTGGGGCCGGACGAGGCGTTCGACGTCGTGGTGAAGATCGGGCGGCCGGACTCGGCATACGACCTGGACCTGTACGGCGGGGCCGCCGACGCGGACGAGGCAGGCGGCATGTTGGCCGAAGCGCTGCTCGGCGACCTGACGCTCACCCTGCCCGGCGGGGAGAGCCAGCGCGCCAGCACCGCCATCGCACAGCTCCTCGGCCCCTTCCGGGCGGCGCACGGCCGTTTCCCGTCCGTTCTCGAACTGCGCGAGCTCCTGGAAGGCGCGCCGGCGGCCTTGCTGGCGCTCCGTAAGGTGCTCGAAGCCACCGGGCAGCAGGCGCAGGCCCGCGAACTCGACGCCAGGGAGCGTCAGGCCGCCCGGCCCGGCGACATCGGCACCGTGCTCGCCGAGCGACTCGCGCTCCTCGACCGACCCGCCTTCGCGCACTTCTTCAAGACCGACGGAGCCAGCCGCCCCTTCTCGCTGCGCGCCCTGGAACATCCGGTGCGGGTGCGCATCGACCTACCGGAGCGGGGCTACGCCGAAGCCTCTCGGCTGCTCGCGCGCCTCGTCCTGGCGCAGTTCGCCGAAAGCGCCGTCAGCCGCGCTGACCGGTCACTGTTCGCCTGCCTCGTTCTCGATGACGCCTCCCACACCGTCACCCCGGAGGCCCTGCGCGCCATTCAGCGGTTGCGCTCGGCCAACGCCGGCGCGGTCCTCACCCTCCGTACCCTCGACGACGTGCCGCAGGCCCTGCGCAGTGCCCTGCTCGGCGCGGTGGGCTGTCGCATGGCGTACGCCGGGCTGACGACGTGGGACGGGGCGCACTTCGCCGAGGTGTGGGGCAAGGAGTGGGTGGAGACGCGCGATGTCACCGACCGGCAGATCATCTCGGACGAGCCCCTGACCAAGGTGCTGCACTTCATCCGCCGGGTCGCGACGGGCAAGGCCGCGACCGCGCAGTCGGTGACCGTACGGACGGTGGAGCGGGAGCGCTGGTCGGCATCGGAGCTCGCGCACGCGGTACCGCCCGGGCACGCCGTGCTGTCGCTGACCTCCGTACGCGGCCACAGCGCCCCACCCGTGCTGGTCAACCTGAACGGTTGATCACCGACCCCCGCTGAGGGTGCGCGGGCAGGGGCCTGACCCCCTGCCCGTCTCCCCTACCGCACACGGGATACCTGCGCTTTCCTCCATTGAGGCAGAATCGGAAGGAGCCGTTCGTACGAGACGGCGCACTCTTCGCATCCCGCCGAAGCGAAGCCGCCCGAAGCCGTAACGAAGGTGACATGCCTCCCACGCTCGCCTCACTCGTCCACCACTCCACCCTGAAGCTGACCGTGCTCGCGGGTGAGGGGCGGCTGGACACGCCCGTGCGGTGGGCGCATGTCAGCGAGCTCCCCGACCCCGTGCCGTACCTGGACGGCGGCGAACTGCTGCTGATCACCGCGATGAAGCTGGACGCGGAAGATCCCGAGGCGATGCGCCGCTACGTGCGGCGGCTCGTCGACGCGGGCGTCGTCGGCCTCGGCTTCGCGGTCGGCGTCAACTACGAGCAGGTCCCGACGGCCCTGGTACGGGCCGCCAGCGAGGCCGGACTGCCGCTGCTCGGCGTCCCGCGCCGTACCCCGTTCATCGCGATCAGCAAGGTCGTCTCGGCCGCCATCGCCGCCGACCAGTACCGCGCCGTGACCGCGGGCTTCGAAGCACAGCGCGAGCTGACCCGCGCCGCCATCGGCGCCGAGGGCCCCACGGCGCTGCTGGCCAGACTCGCCGCCCACCTCAACGGCTGGGCAGCCCTCTACGACGCCTCCGGCACGCTCATCGGCTCCGCGCCCGACTGGGCGGCGCGCCGTGCGGCCAAGCTCACCAGCGACGTCGAGCGGCTCCGTGAGCGAGCCGCCCCCGCCAGTGCCGTCGTCGGGGGCGGCGGAGCGGACGGGGGTGAGGAGGAGGTGGCCGACCGGGTAGAGCTCCAGACGCTGGGCATCGGCCGGCGCACCCGGGGCGTCCTCGCCGTGGGCACGGGGGCGCCGCTGGGCACCGCGGAACGGTACGCCGTCCACTCTGCGGTCGCCCTGCTCACCCTCACCACGGAGCGCTCCCGTGCGCTGCGCGAGGCCGAACAACGACTCGGGGCGGCCCTGCTCCGCATGCTCCTCGCTGGTGAGCCCGACCACGCGCGGGCCGTGGCGGGCCAGCTCTACGGCGAACTGCTCGACGCCCCGTTCCGCGTGCTCGTCGCCGAGGGGCCGGCCAGCACGCCGCACGCGGCCCCGTCGGCGCCCCACGGGGCCGACACGGCGGCCCCGTCCGCCGCTCCGTCCCCCTCCGCCGCCTCTGCCACGAGGGAAGCTCATGCCGCGCCGACCGCGGAACCCGGCACCGCGCAGGAGGCTCACGGGGCGGCGTCCGATGCGGCGGCGTCCGGCGCCCCGCCGACCGTGGACGACCTCCCGCTCATGGCAACGCCCCCGGCACAGCCGCTCAGCTCCGCCGCCTCTCTCTCCGGCGGCGCGCCGGCCACGGCGCCGGCCGATCCGCTCGGTTCGCTCGTGGACACCATCGAGGCGGCGACCGCACGCACCGGGGAGGCCGTGCTCATCGTGCCGGACGGGGCGCGCCTGATCGTGCTCGCCACTGATGGGGGAGCGGCGGTCAGGGCGTGCGCGGAGCACGCCGAGGCGGCCGAGGCACGCCGCGGCGGTACGGCGCGCCCCCGCGCCCGGGGCAGCGCTCCAGCGGACGACGGCCTCGTCATCGGACTTTCCGCCCCCGCCGGCCCCACGGCAGCGGCCACCGCCTACCGGCAGGCTGAGCAAGCCCTCTCCGTGGCTCGCCGCCGCGGTCGCGTACTCGTCGAACACGAACAGGTCGCCGCCGGTTCGGTGCTGCCGCTCCTCGCCGACGACGCCGTACGGGCCTTCGCCGACGGCCTGCTCCGCGCGCTGTACGACCACGACGCGACGGGACGGGGCGACCTCGTGGCGAGCCTCCGGGCATGGCTCTCCCGGCACGGCCAGTGGGACGCCGCGGCCGCCGAACTCCGGGTCCATCGCCACACGCTGCGCTATCGCATGCGCCGAGTCGAGGAGATCCTCGGCCGCTCGCTCGACGACCCCGACGTCCGCATGGAACTCTGGCTGGCCCTGAAGGCCACCGGCATGTAGCCGCGCACGCGGGTCGCTGTACGGCTGACCAGTGACCGCCCACCAAGGGACCGCGAGCGCGCTGACGGCATTGGAGCTGGCAAGGCCCGTACGGCAGACGCCGAGGTGCGTGACGCGTTGCCGAGCGGGCCAATCTCGAATGTCCCCGTGCCCGCACGCCGCCTTCGCGCGTTGCCCCGTGCCCCGTGCCCCGTGCCCCGTGCCCCGTGCCCCGTGCCCCGTGCCTGACGGTCGCCTCCACGACGGAACGCGAAGAGAGCGCCCATGTAGCCCCACGGAGCAGTCCGCACGTGCCAATCCGGCACGAGGCGGGCGGGCAGTGCTACGGGTCGGACAAACGCCGTACGCGTGATTCGCCCCTACGGTGTGGGCAGAGCGTGTGTCAGCACTCCGGTACGTGGTCCGTCTGCCCAGGGCGCAGGCGATGCGGGCTGAACTGCGCCGTTCGGCCCGGGCGAGGCTGAGCGGTGCCGGGGCCGGTCGGCGATGGCCGCCCCGTACCGCCGCCGGCCGTCTAGCACTCGTTCTGCGATCACTAACCGCACCACCTCCATCAATCAGAAGGGCCGGGATTCGCTGTGTCAGTCACTCAAGAATCTGCCACCCACGCTTTCTGGCTCGCTGGCCGCGCGGCGACCGGCGAGGACACCTTCGACGTCACGTCCCCCTGGGACAACCGGCTCGTCGGCACCGTGAGCATTCCCACCGAGGCCCAGGTCGAGGAGGCCGTGGCCGCCTCCGTAGCGGTGCAGGCCGAGTTCTCGGCCACCCCCGCGCACGTGCGGGCCGCCGCCCTCGACCACGTGACGAAGCGCCTTGCCGAGCGCACCGAGGAGATCGCTCAACTCATCTCCGCCGAGAACGGCAAGCCCATGAAGTGGGCCCGTGGCGAGGTTGGGCGGGCGATCTCCGTGTTCCGCTTCGCGACGGAGGAGGCCCGCCGGTTCAACGGCGGGGAGGCCCAGCGCCTGGACACCGACGCCGGCGGGGTCGGGCGGCTGGCGCTCACGCGTCGCTTCCCGCGCGGCACCGTGCTGGGCATCGCCCCGTTCAACTTCCCGCTGAACCTCTGCGCGCACAAGGTCGCCCCGGCGATCGCCGTCGGCACGCCGATCATCCTGAAGCCCGCACCCGCCACTCCGCTGTCGGCTCTGCTGCTCGGCGAGCTGCTGGCCGAGACCGACCTCCCGGCGGGTTCCTGGTCGGTGCTGCCCGTACCCAACGACCGCATGCCCGCACTGGTGCAGGACGAGCGGCTGCCGGTCATCTCCTTCACGGGTTCCGACAAGGTCGGCTACGCGATCATGGAGTCGGTGCCGCGCAAGCACTGCACGCTGGAACTCGGGGGCAACGGGGCGGCCGTCGTCCTCCCGGACTTCGCCTCCGAGGCGGACCTCGACTGGGCCGCGACCCGCATCGCGACGTTCTCCAACTACCAGGGCGGCCAGTCCTGCATCTCCGTCCAGCGCGTGATCGCGGACGCGTCGCTGTACGAACGGCTCGTCCCCAAGGTCGTGGCCGCCGTCGAGGCGCAGGTCACGGGCGACCCCTCAGACGAGGCCACCGAGGTCGGCCCACTGGTCAGCGAGGACGCCGCGAAGCGCGTCGAATCCTGGGTTGAAGAGGCCGTACGGGGCGGGGCCACGCTGCTCACCGGCGGCAAGCGCGACGGAGCCTCCTACGCCCCGACCGTCCTCGCCGACGTCCCCGCCGACACCACCCTCGCCCGCGAGGAGATCTTCGGCCCCGTGCTGACGCTCCACAAGGTCGACGGTGAGGACGCGGCCTTCCAGGCCGTCAACGACTCCAAGTACGGCTTGCAGGCGGGCGTCTTCACGCACGACACCCGAGCCGCCTTCCGCGCGCACCGCGCGCTGGAGGTCGGCGGCGTCATCATCGGCGATGTTCCCTCCTACCGGGCCGACCAGATGCCGTACGGCGGCGCCAAGCAGTCCGGCGTCGGACGCGAAGGCGTCCGCTTCGCCATGGACGACTACACCTACGAGCGCGTCATGGTGTTCACCGGCATCGACCTGTAGGGCGATTCGGCGGTTCGACAGTTCAGTACGAGGCCGACGGCAGGCTCGGCATCGAGGAACTGGCGCCGAAGTCACCATGGCGGTGCAGGCGACGGCTGGAGTGAACACCTCGCTCCAGCCGTCGCTCCGTTCCCAACGCCCCGCGCGATGAGGCACCGCTCGCGTCCGGGCCCCTGCCCACTCCGCCCCCTGCCGCGCCCCACCCCCGTGCCCCCTCCGGCTCCCGCACGCTGGCCCCGTGCCCCGTGCCCCGTGCCCCGTGCCCCGTGCCCCGTGCCCCGTGCCCCGTGCCCCGGCAGGACCATCGCTCCGTGCTCCGTGCTCCGTGCTCCGTGCTCCGTGCTCCGTGCCCGGGACGGGGCCGGCGCCCCACGCCCCCTCCCCGCCGCTCTCTCCAACGCGGCGTGCCGCCTCGCGCCCCGTCACTTGGCGCCGCCGAAACCACGCCACTCGCCCCGTAACGCGTCTCGCGACCCGCCCGCATCACCCTGCTGTCCCCGCCGCTTCGCGCCCCCGAAGCCCGCCGTGCCGGCATCCGTTACGCCGTCCGTCGGGCTGAGGCGCGCCGGCCGATACGGGGTGTTGAGATCGGGTACACGCCGACCAGCAGAACGGGATGGCGCTCCACCGGCCACGGGGCAGGCATCCGGGGGCCCCGCGCGGATGGTCGCCCCGTCTACTCCGGCCCCACGACGCGGCGAGGTGAGTTCCCGATGACCGCTCCATCCGCAACGCCCCCGCCGACGCCCCCGACACCCCCGGCCGTGTCCGAGCGCGAGGCGCGCCAGGTCGCGGAAGCCGCCCGGGAAGCGACCTGGCGCAAGCCGAGCTTCGCCAAGGAACTGTTCCTCGACCGTTTCCGGCTCGACCTCATCCACCCGTATCCAGCGCTCTCGGCCGAGAGCGTCCAGCGCGGCGAAGAGTTCCTCGCCAAGCTCCGGACGTTCTGCGAGACGAGGGTCGACAGTGCTCGGATCGAGCGCGAAACGTGCATCCCCGACGAGACGATCAACGGTCTCAAGAAGCTCGGCGCCCTTGGCATGAAGATCGGCACCTAGTACGGCGGGCTCGGCCTCAGCCAGGTCTACTACAACCGGGCCCTGGCGCTGGTCGGTTCCGTCAGTCCCGCCATTGCGGCGCTGCTCTCCGCGCACCAGTGCATCGGGGTGCCGCAGCCGCTGAAGATGTTCGGTACGCAGGAGCAACGCGACGTCTTCCTGCCACGGTGCGCCCGTACCGACATCTCGGCGTTCCTGTTGACCGAGCCCGATGTCGGTTCCGTCCTGGCGCGACTGGCGACCACCGCGGTGCCGGACGGCGAGGACTACGTACTGGACGGCGTCAAGCTGTGGACGACCAACGGCGTCGTCGCCGACCTCCTCGTCGTCATGGCCAGGTGCCGGCGGGCGACGGCCACCAGGGCGGCATCACCGCCTTCGTCGTCGAGCCGCGGCCGACGGGGTCACCGTCGAGAACCGGAACGCCTTCATGGGGCTGCGCGGCATCGAGAACGGCGTCACGCGGTTCCACCACGTCCGCGTGCCGACCCGGCACCGTATCGGGCCCGAGGGCGCCGGCCTGAGATCGCCTCACCACCCTCAACACGGGGCGCCTGTCGCTGCCCGCCATGTGCGTCGGCACGGGAAAGTGGTGCCTGAAGATCGCCCGGGGAGTGGTCGGCCGCCCGGGAGCAGTGGGGCAAACCGATCGGCCGGCATGAGGCCGTGGGATCGAAGGTCGCCTTCATCGCCGCGACGACGTTCGCCCTGGAGGCCGTTGTCGACTTGTCGTCCCACATGGCCGACGAAGACCGCATCGACATCCGCATCGAGGCGGCGCTCGCCAAACTGTACGGCGCGGAGATGGGCTGGCTGATGGCCGACGAACTGGCGCAGCTTCGCGGCGGTCGCGGGTTCGAGACCGTGGCTTCGCTCGCCGCACGAGGCGAGCGTGCGGTGCCCGCCGAACAGGTTCTACGCGACCTGCGGATCAACCGGATCTTCGAGGGGTCCACGGAGATCATGTACCTCCTCATCGCACGCGAGGCCGTCGACGCACATCTGTCGGTGGCGGGCGACCTGATCGCCCCGGATACGCCGCTCCGTGACAAGGCCAAGGCAGGCGCGAAGGCGGGCGGCTTCTACGCCCGCTGGCTGCCTCGACTCGTGGCGGGTGCGGGCCAGCTTCCGCGCTCGTACGCGCAGTTCCACTCACCCGGGCACCAGGACCTCGCCTGCCACCTGCGTTACGTAGAGCGCGGCGCACGCAAACTAGCCCGCTCCACCTTCTACGGCATGTCGCGCTGGCAGGGCCGACTGGAGGCCAAGCAGGGCTTCCTCGGGCGCATCGTCGACATCGGCGCCGAATTGTTCGCGATGAGCGCCGCCTGCGTACGCGCCGAGCGGCTACGGCTGGACGGGGCGCACGGCGCCGAGGCGTATCGGCTCGCCGACGCCTTCTGCCAGCAGTCCCGCGTGCGTGTCGAGGAGTTGTTCGGACGCTTGTGGAGCAACACCGACGCTCTGGACCGCAAAGTGGCCTCAGGCGTACTCGGCGGTGCCTACACCTGGGTCGAGGAAGGCATCCTCGACCCCAGCGGCGACGGCCCCTGGATCGCCGACACCACACCAGGACCCGCCCGTGTACCCACCGTCCACCGCCCCGTCCGCTGACGCGCCTCTCGCTACCCACCCCGCCTCCCGCGCACGCTGACAGCACCGCGCTACGCCGCACAGCAATACGCCGCATCCTGGCGACGCCCGGCATACCGGGCGTACGGGGCCGGCATGTAGGAGTGCGGCCCGCCCCACGGGTGTGCGTACGTCGCGCCCAGATCCGCCCACTTCGCCTGCCGCCCACGCGCCGTACCGCTTCCCACGCACGGACCACCCGCGGCACAGTCCCGCCGGAGCACGGAGCACGGAGCACGGAGCACGGAGCACGGAGCACGGAGCACGGAGCACGGAGCACGGAGCGGTGATCCTGCCTGGGGGCACGGAGCACGGGCCCCACCACCCCCGACACCGCGGGCCCGGTCGCCCGCCCTGCCCGCGTGCGCCGTCCGGCGCACGCGTTCGCACCTGCGACCCCCGAGGAGACCGCCCGCTCCGCGCCGCGACGCCCCTGGCTCGCCCCCTCCCCGCTATGGCAGAGTCCTACTAGGGGTGCGCCCCCCAAATCCCGCGACGGAGCGGCCACAATGGGGGGATGACGGACTCCCTCGCCTCGCCGCACCAGCCCTTCGCCGCTGCCTTTGACGCCTCCGCAGCCCCGGAGGCCCCGCGCACCATCGTGATCCTCGGCTCAACGGGTTCGATCGGAACCCAGGCCATCGACGTGGTGCTGCGCAACCCCGACCGGTTCCAGGTCACGGGGCTGTCCGCCGCCGGTGGGCGGGTGGAGCTGCTCGCGGAGCAGGCGCACCAGTTGCGGGTCCGTACGGTCGCCGTCGCGCGGCAGGATGTCGTGCCCGCGCTCCGTGAGGCGCTGCGGGCGCGGTACGGGGCCGAGCCGCTGCCCGAGATTCTCGCGGGGCCCGAGGCGGCCACCGAGCTGGCGGGCAGCGAGTGCCACTCCGTGCTCAACGGCATCACCGGTTCGATCGGGCTCGCCCCGACGCTGGCCGCCCTGGAGGCCGGCAGCGTGCTCATCCTCGCGAACAAGGAGTCCCTGATCGTCGGGGGACCACTGGTCAAGGCCGTGGCCAAGCCGGGCCAGATCGTCCCGGTCGACTCGGAGCACTCGGCGCTCTTCCAGGCCCTGATGGGCGGCACCCCGGCCGAGGTGCGCAAGCTGGTCGTCACGGCCAGCGGCGGGCCGTTCCGCGGGCGTAGCAGGGAGGAGCTGACCGCCGTCACGTCGCGCCAGGCGCTCGCCCACCCCACCTGGGACATGGGCCCCGTCGTCACCATCAACTCGGCGACCCTGGTCAACAAGGGCCTTGAGGTCATCGAGGCGCACCTGCTGTTCGACATCCCCTTCGACCGCATTGAGGTCGTCGTCCACCCGCAGTCGTACGTGCACTCCATGGTCGAGTTCACCGACGGTTCGACGCTCGCCCAGGTCAGCCCGCCCGACATGCGCATGCCCATCGCACTCGGCCTGGGATGGCCGGACCGGGTGCCGGACGCTGCGCCGGGCTGCGACTGGACGAAGGCGTCGACGTGGGAGTTCTTCCCGCTCGACACGGAGGCGTTCCCCTCCGTGGCCCTGGCGCGCCACGTGGGCGACCTGGGTGGCACCGCCCCCGCGGTGTTCAACGCGGCGAACGAGGAGTGCGTGGACGCGTTCCTGGCCGAGCGACTGCCCTTCACCGGGATCGTGGACACGGTGGCCGCCGTGGTCTCCGAAGGACTGGCCTCAGGCGCCGTGAAAAAGCGCCATGATGGAACCTCGCTCTCGGTGACTGACGTCCTCGAAGCGGAGACATGGGCGCGCGCCCGCGCCCGGGAACTGGCCGCACGGGCGGCGAAGGCAACATCGGAGGTACGCGCATGACGACCTGGATGACGATTCTTGGGATAATCGTCTTCGTCGTCGGCCTGCTCTTCTCCATCGCCTGGCACGAGCTGGGACACCTCTCGACCGCCAAGCTGTTCGGCATCCGGGTACCGGAGTACATGGTCGGCTTCGGGCCGACGATCTTCTCGCGCAAGAGGGGCGAGACGGAGTACGGCATCAAGGCCCTCCCGCTCGGCGGCTACATCCGCATGATCGGCATGTTCCCGCCCGGCGACGACGGCAAGGTCACGGCGCGCTCCACCTCGCCGTGGCGGAGCATGGTCGAGGACGCCAGGTCAGCCGCGTACGAGGAGCTCCAGCCGGGCGACGAGAAGCGGTTGTTCTACACGCGCAAGCCGTGGAAGCGCGTGATCGTCATGTTCGCCGGGCCGTTCATGAACCTGGTGCTCGCCGTGGTGATCTTCATCGGCGTGATGATGACCTTCGGTGTCAACACGCAGACCACCACCGTCGGCTCCGTCTCCGAGTGTGTGATCCCCGCCTCGGCCAACACGGACACGTGCCCGAAGGGGGCCAAGGACTCCCCGGCCAAGGCGGCGGGGCTCAAGCCCGGTGACAAGATCGTGGCGTTCAACGGTCAGCCGACCCCGGACTGGCAGACGCTCCAGCGTGACATCCGCGACACCACGGGGCCCGCCACCATCACCGTGGAGCGGGACGGGGCGCACAAGACGCTGCAAGCCGACCTCATCAAGAACAAGGTGGCCAAGTCGGACGGCGACGGCGGCTACGTCAGGGACGAGTACGTCACCGCCGGCTTCCTCGGCTTCGCGCCCGCCACGGGCGTCGTCCAGCAGTCCTTCGGCGAGTCCGTCGAGCGCATGGGCGACATGGTGGAATCCGGCGTCGAGTCGCTGGTGGCGCTCCCGTCCAAGATCCCCGACCTGTGGAACGCCGCCTTCGGTGACGCCGAGCGCGAGGCCGACTCGCCGATGGGCGTGGTGGGCGCCGCACGCGTCGGCGGCGAGGTGTTCAACCTCGACATTCCGCCCGAGCAACAGGTCGCCACGATGCTGTTCCTGGTGGCGGGCTTCAACCTCTCGCTGTTCCTGTTCAACATGCTGCCGCTGCTGCCCCTGGACGGCGGGCACATCGCGGGCGCGCTGTGGGAGTCCGTACGGCGCAAGACGGCGCGCGTCTTCCGCCGCCCCGACCCGGGCCCCTTCGACGTCGCCAAGCTCATGCCGGTCGCGTACGTCGTCGCGGGGATCTTCATCTGCTTCACCCTGCTGGTCCTCATCGCCGACGTGGTGAACCCGGTACGCATCACCTGACGCCGCCGCTCGGGGCGGCGCCAGCAAGCGCGTCGCCCTGAGCGCGGCTACGTCACGGGGCCATCACCGCGGCCCCGTGTACCGAGCCTCTGGCCCAGCCGTACGCCGCCTTCGTCAGCCGCTGTGGGCGCAGTCCGGCCGAGGCTTCGTCGCGACCGCCTGGACCCGCCGGAACGGGGCCACAGCGCCCCGACGGCGCGCCCCCGGCGACCGCGCCGCCACCCGCTCCGCACGACGTGACACGTGTCCCATATCGCCAAGAGGGTCACTCGGCGTCACGTAATGAGCGCATATGGTAATGGGTCGGTTCGGCGTAGCCCGTTGCATTCCCTGGCGATGCGACGGCACGGTACGGAACGGCACAACCAGCCCACCCAAGGCGCTCGCTGCCCGCCCCTGCCGCGTGCGCTGGCGGCTGGGGCGCTGGCCTACGGGGCGGTGAGCGTACAGGGACGGGGCCGCAAGCCGCCGGCGCCGTGGTGGGCGGCGCGGAGTGTTGATCTTTCGACTGGCTGACGTGCGTGCCACGAAGGGGCGAAGTTCTGGCATGGCGTATTCGTCCGGCTATCACCGATCGTGTGAGGTTAGAGGCTGGGTGCGCTGTGTCCGGGGCGGGTGCCGTAATCTCGAAGACCGGAGCCCGCCGATCTCGGGACCTCGTTACACACCTTGGGGTTGCTCGCCAGATGACTGCGATTTCGCTTGGAATGCCGTCCGTTCCGACCAAGCTTGCTGACCGTAGGGTGAGCCGCCAGATCCAGGTGGGCTCGGTGCCTGTCGGGGGTGATGCCCCGGTGTCCGTGCAGTCGATGACGACGACGTTGACCGCTGATGTGAACGCGACGTTGCAGCAGATCGCGCAGTTGACGGCGTCGGGTTGTCAGATCGTGCGGGTGGCGTGCCCGTCGCAGGATGACGCGGAGGCGTTGCCGGCGATCGCGAAGAAGTCGCAGATCCCGGTGATCGCTGACATTCACTTCCAGCCGAAGTACGTGTTCGCGGCGATTGACGCGGGGTGTGCGGCGGTGCGGGTGAATCCGGGGAACATCCGGCAGTTCGACGACAAGGTGAAGGAGATCGCGAAGGCGGCTTCGGATGCGGGGGTGCCGATTCGGATCGGGGTCAACGCGGGGTCGTTGGACAAGCGGTTGTTGGCGAAGTACGGCAAGGCCACGCCGGAGGCGTTGGTGGAGTCGGCGTTGTGGGAGTGCTCGTTGTTCGAGGAGCACGGGTTTCGGGACATCAAGATCTCGGTGAAGCACAACGATCCGGTGGTGATGGTCAATGCCTACCGTCAGTTGGCGGCTCGGTGTGACTATCCGTTGCACTTGGGTGTGACGGAGGCGGGTCCGGCGTTTCAGGGGACGATCAAGTCGTCGGTGGCTTTTGGTGCGTTGTTGGCGGAGGGGATCGGGGACACGATTCGGGTGTCGTTGTCGGCGCCTCCGGTGGAGGAGGTCAAGGTGGGTATCCAGATTTTGGAGTCGTTGAATCTGCGGCCTCGTCGGTTGGAGATCGTTTCGTGTCCGTCGTGTGGGCGGGCGCAGGTGGATGTGTACAAGCTGGCTGATGAGGTGACGGCTGGGCTTGAGGGGATGGAGGTGCCGTTGCGGGTGGCGGTGATGGGGTGTGTGGTCAACGGGCCGGGTGAGGCGCGTGAGGCTGATCTGGGTGTGGCTTCGGGGAATGGGAAGGGGCAGATCTTCGTGAAGGGTGAGGTCATCAAGACCGTGCCGGAGTCGAAGATCGTGGAGACCCTGATCGACGAGGCCATGAAGATCGCCGAAGAGATGGAGAAGGCCGGCGTGGCCTCCGGCGAACCCGAGGTATCCGTCAGCTGACGTGTGCCGGTCGTTGCCTCGTTCACGGTTGCGGGGGTGCGGCGCGGGGGAGCGAGGTACAGTGCGGAAACCGAGTCCCCTGTGGCCCGCAGGCCCGCAACCACGAGGCATACCGACACGTGCTGACGACGACCACCACCAGGGTCCTTGAGCCGGGTGAGCTCGATGCGGCGCTCGCCGTCCTCGACCGCGACCCGGTGGCCAATGCCTTCGTCGCCGCACGGGTCCAGACGGCAGGTCTGGATCCGTGGCGGCTCGGCGGCGAGATGTGGGGTTGGTACGCCGACGGACGGCTGGAATCGCTGTGCTACGCCGGGGCCAACCTCGTTCCCATCTGCGCCACCCCCGACGCCGTGCGCGCCTTCGCCGACCGCGCGCGCCGCTCCGGACGCCGCTGTTCCTCGATCGTCGGGCCCGCCGAGGCCACCGCTGACCTCTGGGCCCTGCTGGAGCCGAGCTGGGGCCCGGCGCGCGAGGTGCGCGGCCACCAGCCGCTGATGATCACCACGACGATGCCGTCGAACGTCACCCCCGACCCTCTGGTGCGCCGCGTCCGTAAGGACGAGATGGACGTGATCATGCCCGCCTGTGTGGCCATGTTCACCGAGGAGGTCGGCGTCTCACCGCTGGCGGGCGACGGTGGTCTGCTCTACCAGGCGCGCGTCGCGGAGCTCGTCGGTTCCGGCCGCTCCTTTGCCCGCGTCGAAGACGGACAGGTCATCTTCAAGGCCGAGGTCGGCGCCGTCACCCCGCACGCCTGCCAGATCCAGGGCGTCTGGGTCGCCCCCGAGTACCGGGGCCGCGGCCTCTCCGAGACCGGCATGGCCGCCGTACTCAGCTACGCCCTGCGCGAGGTGGCCCCGGTCGTCAGCCTGTACGTCAACGATTTCAACGCGGCGGCCCGAGCCGCGTACCGGCGCGTCGGCTTCCGTGAGGTCGGCGCGTTCATGAGCGTCCTGTTCTGACTCCGTCCGGGCCGGCCAGTAGTGTGCCGCTCATGTCGCACCCCGCCGCGGGCCCACCCCCAGCTCCCCGAGACGTCACCGTCGGGCCACTCGACCTCGCGGCTCGCGTGGACGACGCGCTCGCAGTCCAGGCCCTCGCCTTCGGGCTGACGGACGACGAGATCGGAGTGCGGCGCCACATCGTCCTCCGACATCTGGCGACCCCGGGCGCGCGTGCCCTCGGTGCGACCACCGAGACCGGCCGCCTTGTCGGCTTCGTCTACGGTCTGCCGAACCACCGTTCCTACTGGTGGTCCACGATCGTCGCCCCGTACCTCCGAGCCGAGGGCCACGAGGACTGGCTGGACGACTCCTTCGTCATCACCGAACTACACGTCCATCCGGCCCACCAGAAGCACGGCATCGGCCGGGCCCTGATCACCATGCTGACCGACGTGGCAGTCCAACCCCGCAGCATCCTGTCCGCGATCGACGCGGAGACCCCGGCCCGCGGCCTCTACCGCGACCTGGGCTACCGCGACCTGGCCCGCCCGGTGCACTTCCCGAGCGCACGGAGCCCGTACGTCGTGATGGGAGCGCACCTGCCGCTGCGGCGGCGGTAGCACCCGGCCGGGGGAGCGCGGAGCGGGCCCGGCACCGGCCGGCTGAGCGCTCCGGGGCGTGCGGGCCAGCGCACGGTGCGAGGATCGGGCGGGAGCCGAGGCCGGCACAGACCATGGGACACGCGGTGAGCCGAGCACGGAGCGGCGATCCTGCCTGGGGGCACGGGGCACGGGGCACGGGGCACGGGGCACGGGGCACGGGGCACGGGGCACGGGGCACGGGGCACGGGGCACGGGGCACGGGGCACGGGGCACGGGGCACGGGGCACGGGGCACGGGGCGGCTCCTGCTCGGGGGCACGGGGCCGCGACTCATTTCCTCGGCGTGACCCGCTCCGGCTAACCTCTCGCTCACCGCACCTCGCACGCAGGAGATCCCCATGGCCCATGCCGTCAACGTCCAGCGCATGTCCACGATGCTGCTCAAGACACTGCGCGACGACCCGGCTGACGCCGAGACCGCCAGCCACAAGCTGCTCGTCCGCGCCGGGTACGTCCGGCGCACGGCGGCGGGAATCTGGAGCTGGCTGCCGCTGGGCAAGCGCGTGCTGGACAACGTTTCACGCATCGTGCGCGAGGAGATGGACGCGATCGGCGCTCAGGAGGTGCTGCTGCCCGCGCTGCTGCCACGGGAGGCGTACGAGACGAGTGGGCGCTGGGACGAGTACGGCGACCTGCTCTTCAGGCTCAAGGACCGCAAGGGCGCCGACTACCTCCTCGGCCCCACCCACGAGGAGATCTTCACGCTCACCGTCAAGGACCAGTGCACGTCGTACAAGGACCTGCCGGTGATCGTTTACCAGATCCAGACGAAGTACCGGGACGAGGCCAGGCCGCGCTCGGGCGTGCTGCGTGGGCGCGAGTTCCAGATGAAGGACTCGTACTCGTTCGACGTCACGGACGAGGGCCTGGCCGAGTCGTACCGGCTGCACCGTGACGCGTACACCCGCATCTTCGAGCGCCTGGGCCTGGACTACCGGATCGTGTCGGCGGTCTCCGGGGCGATGGGCGGTTCGGCGTCGGAGGAGTTCCTGGCGCCTGCGGCGGCCGGCGAGGACACCTTTGTGGACTGCCCCGCGTGCGACTACGCGGCCAACACGGAGGCCGTCACCTTCGCGGCGCCGTCGGCCGGGGACGGGGCGGCGCACGGCCCCGTCGAGGAGTTGGACACGCCCGACACACCCACCATCGAGTCCCTGGCGGTACACCTCGGGGTGTCCGCCTCCGCGACGCTGAAGAACCTGTTGGTCAAGGTGGACGGCGAGATCGTCGCGGTCGGTGTGCCGGGCGACCGTGAGGTGGACCTCGGCAAGCTGGGCGAGCACCTGGCGCCGGCGACCGTTGAACTGGTCACGGCCGAGGACTTCACCGACCGGCCCGACCTGGTGCGCGGGTACGTCGGCCCGCAGGGCATGGCGGGCAAGGCGTTCCGCTACATCGCCGACCCGCGGGTCGCCCCGGGCACGGCCTGGATCACCGGCGCCAACAAGGCCGACACACACGCTCGGAACGTCGTCTGCGGCCGGGACTTCGAGGTGGACGAGTACCTGGACGTGGTCGTCGTGGAGCCTGGCGACCCGTGCCCCGCCTGCGGCGCCGGCATCACACTCGACCGCGCCATCGAGATCGGCCACATCTTCCAACTCGGCCGCAAGTACGCCGACGCCTTCGAACTGGACGTGCTCGGACAGCAGGGCAAGCCGGTGCGGGTCACCATGGGGTCGTACGGCATCGGCGTCTCGCGCGCCGTGGCGGCACTCGCGGAGCAGACCCACGACGGGGCGGGGCTGTGCTGGCCGCGCGAGGTGGCGCCGGCCGACGTGCACATCGTCGCGGCGGGCAAGGCCCTGCAGAACGAACTCGCGCTCGATGTCGCCGAGCGGCTGGGCGGCGCTGGCGTGCGGGTGCTCGTTGACGATCGGGCCGGGGTGTCACCCGGCGTGAAGTTCACGGACGCGGAACTCATCGGCGTGCCGACCATCCTGGTCGTCGGGCGCGGGGCGGCGAACGGCGTGGTCGAGCTGAAGGACCGACGGACGGGCGAGCGTGAGGAGCTCGCCATCGACGAGGCGGTGGCACGCCTCACCGCGTAACGGCGCCGTGCGCCTGCCGCTGCCGGTACCCCCGCCCCGTCTTGCTTGGACCCGTGCCCCGTACCCCGTGCTCCGTGCTCTGCGGCGGACACGGAGCACGGGGCACGGGGCGATGGATGCACGGAGCGGGAGGCTGCTACAGCCAACCCGCGAACTCCAACAGCAACTCTCCCTCGTCGCGCTCGCTCCGGGACAGACGCCGCACGCCGGCGGCTACGGAGCGGAACAGGGCCCAGCCGCGTAGGCGGTCCCGGTCCAGCTCCAGCGAGTCGGCGAGCTTGTTGACGCGCCGGCGGGCGGCGTTGGAGGCGCCGGGGAGTGCGATCAAGGTGTCGAGACGGTCCCGAGCCAGCCAGGCCAGGTCGTACGCGCGCTCCCCGACGACCGGCTCGGGCGCGATCGCGAGCCAGGGGGTCCGATCGCCGGCGAGTACCTTGCCCTGCTGGTATGCGCCGTGCAGCAGCAGCGACTCGGGCGAAGCGGCGATGAGTTCGGCGTGCACCGCGAGTGCCTCGTCGATCAGTGGCCCGACATCGGCTGCCCAGGGCTGGTCGCGTGCTGCGCGTAGCGCCGCGGCCTGGGCGGCCGTGTGGTCGGAGACGGAGGGGAACGCATGCCCCGTTGGCGGCGGCACCCACAAGCGCCGAACCGTTTCGGCCGCCTCCAGCATGGACTTCGGTTCCGGGAGGGAGCGCAGACTCACCTCGCCGTGCAGCCGTTCGAGCAACAGGGCACCCTCGGGGCACTCGCTCCGCAGGATCCGTACGGCGCCGGAGCCGCCCCAGTGAGTGAGCGCGGCGCACTCGCGCTCGACGCGCTCCGCGTTCGCGCCGAGCTTGAGTACGGCCGGAGCCCCGTCGGCTTGGTACACCAGCACCAGCAGGCTCCCGCGGCCACCCGGTGTCCAGACCCGCTCGACGGTCAGCTTCCAGCGGTCGAGCAGGCCCTGGACGCGCTCGGGCACGGTCGCCAGCCAGGCTCCGCCAGCTGCCCCGTGTTCGTCCTGTACAGCGCGGGCCAGGCGCTGCGGCGGTTCCACCGGAACTCCTCCCGTGGACCCCGAGCCACCCTCGTGCGGTGCTGTTGCCATTCCCGAGCTGTCCCTTTCCGTTACCTGACGGTGCCGCGTACGAACGTGCCCCGCCGCCCCAGTGCGGCCCGCCACCGTGCGGCGACAGTCTGCCTCCGCTGCGCGGAACGAGGCGTGCACGCGCACCTCCCGGACGTCCCGCTCTCGCACCTGCTCACCGACGATTAGCCTGCCCCGTGCCCCGTGCCCCGTGCCCCGTGCCCCGTGCGGGGCGGTGGCGCCGTGCTCGGATGGGCGGGCGCGGAGCCGGCGTGCTCGGTGCTCCAGCGGGGCGGGGACGGGGACGACTCGCGCCGTACGCCGCGAGAGCGTGCCCTCTCCCGTTCCGGAGCCCCGTCACTCCCGCGCGGCCGGAGGCCGCTGAACGGCGCCTCACAACGCGTCGGCTACGTCGCTCGTGGTGGTTGAGGGAACGCCGCCGGCAGCCCGTTCGGTGAGCCCAGGGAAGGTTACGCTGCTGCCGCGCCAGCGCACCGCTCGCACCGCTGCCTCGCGCAGAGCGGCGGCGGCTTCCCGGCGGGCTGCGCCCTCGGCGGCCCGGACCAGGTCGGCGTAGACGGAGCAGAGCCGGGCTTCGATCTCGCCCGCGAGCCGGGCTGCCGCGGCGGCGTCAGGTACGGGGAAGGGCAGCGCGTAGGCGGCTGCGGAGCTGACGGGCTCGCCCTTGAGGGCCCGCACGTCGCGCTCCAGCGCGTCCCGGCGTGCCCGGTGGGCCGTCAGGCCCTCGCGTGCCTCGGGTAGCCGCTGGTCCTCAATGCGACCGCCGACCACGCCGTATCCGTAGACGGCGGCATGTTCAGCCGCCAGAGCCGCCTGGGTAGCCCGCAGCGTGGGCTCCGTCGACGCGTCGCGGCTCCGTTCGCGCGCGCTGCCTTCGGCGGCCATGGCGCTGTTGACGCCACCGGCCTCCGCCGTACGCTGTCGGGCCCTGCTCATATGGGCGACCTTTCTGCCATGTCCCGTCCACTGCGCGGTTCGTCTCGTCCCTGACTTGCGGTGCGGCACGTCAGCCCGTCATCGTCGGATGCTCCGTGCTCCGTGCTCCGTGCTCCGTGCTCCGTGCTCCGTGCTCCGTGCTCCGTGCTCCGTGCTCCGTGCTCCGTGCTCCGTGGCCGCGCCGGACGGTCTCGCACGCCCCGAGCGCCGCACCCTCCACACGCCCCGCCCCGCGCCCCGTGGCGCACGGACGGTGTGGGCGAGGCGCTGGCCGACCCGACCCGACCCGACCCGACGCGGCGCTCCGCTCCGGGGGCTCACGTGTGGCTCTCCGCCAGCAGGTAGGCGTGAGCCGCGCCGCTGGCGGCTACGGAGGCGAGGAGCCGGGCGAGTTCGGGCGAGGCGGTGGCGAGGGCCGCCGTGCGCGCGTCCGCCGTCCGGCGCTCCGCCGTGGCCAGTGTGGTCAGCGCCCTGCGGGCGTCCCGGGGCACCTCGACGGTGCGGCGTGGGCCGCTCCCTTCACGGGTCGCGGAGGGGGACGCGGAAGCCGACGGCGGGGGCGAGCCGAACGCCTCGGCGTGTCGAGCCACTTCGCTACGGAGCGGACGGAGCCGGTTGGCGAGTGCGGGGTGCGCCGTGATGGTCGCGTCGTAGTGGGCGAGCAGGTTGAGTGAGCCTCGGGCCGCCTCGCCGCGCAGGCGTTCGTCGGCCGAGGCTCGCCCGTCCGAGTCGGCCCCGTCGTCGCTACCGTCGGTGCAGCCGGTCAGAAACGCCCCGACGCCGACGGCCCCGACCGAGCCGCCGGCGAGCGCGAGCAGGCTGCGTCTGCGCGGGCCCGTGGGGCCTGACGCTGTTCTCGTGAGCGGCACGTTCCTCATCCCCTGCTCGTGATCACCGCAGGCGAGCGTACCCATCACACGCGTCACAGTGCCGCTGCCCCCGCCGCAGGCCGCCCCGTACGGCCCGCACCACGGGGACGGGGCGCGACGCGACTGCCGAATCGTCAGCCCGTCGTCGGAACAGCTAGGCTTTGGTCTGACACGCGACGTTCCCACAACAGCACACGCGGCCGAGGAGTCACCCGGATGAGCACCACCCAGAGCGAGAGGCTGCGCGGACTGCTGACACCGCTTGTCAGCGCGCGGGACCTGGATCTGGAAGAGATCGAGGTGACCCCGGCCGGGAAGCGGCGCGTGCTCCGTATCGTGGTGGACTCCGACGAGGGCGTGCAGTTGGACGCGTGTGCGGAGTTGAGCCGAGCGGTCTCGCAGACCCTCGACGAAACGGACGTCATGGGCGGCGCACCGTACGTCCTTGAGGTCACCTCGCCCGGCGCCGACCGGCCGTTGACCGAGCCGCGCCACTACCGCCGCGCCACAGGTCGCCTCATGAAGGCACAGCTCGTCGAGGGCGGGGAGTTGCTCGCCCGGATCGTCGCGGTGGACGCCGACGGGCTCGACCTGGAGGTCCCGGGTGTGAAGGGTCGCAAGCCCACGGAGCGCCGCCTTGCCTTCAGCGAGATCTCCAAGGCACGAGTGGAGATCGAGTTCAATCGCAAGGCCAGTGAGAAGCAGAACGACGAGAGCCAAGAGGAGGCGTAGCCGTGGACATCGACATGAGTGCCCTGCGGGGTCTGGTGCGGGAGAAGGAGATCTCGTTCGACCTGCTGGTCGAGGCGATCGAGGCGGCCCTCCTCATCGCGTACCACCGCACCGAGGGCAGCCGCCGGCAGGCGCGCGTTGAGCTGGATCGCCAGACCGGTCACGTGACGGTGTGGGCGAAGGAGGACGCCGCCGACCTGGAGGACGCCCAGGAGGGCGCCGAGCCGCAGGAGTTCGACGACACGCCGTCCGGGTTCGGGCGGATCGCCGCGACGACCGCCAAGCAGGTCATCCTGCAGCGCCTGCGGGACGCCGAGGAAGAGGTGACCTTCGGTGAGTACGCGGGGCGCGAGGGCGATGTCGTCGCGGGCATCGTCCAGCAGGGCAAGGACCCCAAGAACGTGCTGGTGGACATCGGCAAGCTGGAGGCCATCCTGCCGGTGCAGGAGCAGGTCCCCGGCGAGGAGTACACCCACGGCACCCGCCTGCGCACCTACGTCGTTCGGGTGGCCAAGGGCGTACGCGGCCCGTCGGTCACGCTCTCGCGGACCCACCCCAACCTCGTGCGCAAGCTCTTCGCGCTGGAGGTGCCGGAGATCGCGGACGGCTCGGTGGAGATCGCGGCCATCGCGCGTGAGGCGGGGCACCGTACGAAGATCGCCGTACGCTCCACCCGTTCCGGTCTCAATGCCAAGGGTGCCTGCATCGGTCCGATGGGCGGGCGGGTGCGCAACGTGATGGCGGAGTTGCACGGCGAGAAGATCGACATCGTGGACTGGTCGGACGACCCGGCCGAGCTGGTGGCCAACGCGCTGTCGCCGGCGCGGGTCAGCAAGGTGGAGGTCGTGGACCTGTCGGCGCGTTCCGCGCGCGTGACGGTGCCGGACTACCAGCTCTCGCTCGCCATCGGCAAGGAGGGGCAGAACGCCCGCCTCGCCGCGCGTCTCACGGGTTGGCGCATCGACATCCGCCCCGACACCGAGCAGCAGCCGGCCGGCCAGAGCTGAGCCCCACGCCCGCGCGGTCGCGCGGGGGTACGACGGAGCGCGCGGGGCCGGTGCGGAGGCTGCGGGTCCGCGCGAGGGCGCACGAGCCTGTACGGGGGGCGTGCGGCGCACGCCGCTCGTGTGTCATGCGCCACGGAGCGGGCCGGTTGGCGCACTGCTGCCGAGCGCTCCGCCCCGGGGCGGAGCCGATATGGAACGTGGCGCCATGCGTACGGCGCGCCGGCACTGGATGGCGGGCCCCGGAACGAGACCGTCACCCAATCGCATCGGGCCAGAACCGCCCCTCTCGTGGGCCCGACGATCCGGCGCCCCGCCTCCGGACCCGGCTCGCGTCGTACCCCTCGTACGCCGAAGTCGCCGACTGCGCCAAGCGGGGCGTCCAGCACGCAGAGCGAGGCAGGGAGCCCAGCGGCCACGTTCGCCGAGTGGGCCGCGTGTCGGAGCCAGCGACGTAGAACCGGCGGCCAGTGGGCGCGAGCGGGGCGGCACAGGGTCTCACCACCCCGTGATCTCCATCCACACGGTCCCGCCGCCAAGCGCCCGGAGCCTGAGGCTCGGCACCCTGAAGCCTCGGGGCCCGACCCCTCGAGACATGCGGCACCGTCGCCCACCGCAGCCCCCGCACGGCGAGACTGGCCGGAGCACGGAGCACGGAGCACGGAGCACGGAGCACGGAGCACGGAGCACGGAGCACGGAGCACGGAGCACGGAGCACGGAGCGGCGATGCTGCCTGGGGGCACGGGGCACGGGGCACGGGGCACGGGGCACGGGGCACGGGGCACGGGGCACGGGGCACGGGGCACGGGGCACGGGGCGGCTGGATGCCGGCCGTGTCCGGTTGGTGGGCCGGTGTCGCACGCTGTGCGGCACCAGGAACGCGGAGTCGTCGCCGAGCGAGCGACGGGCTCAGCGAAGCGGCATAACGACGACCGTTCGATCGTTGCCCTAAACGGGTGGGGTCGACGCGGGGAGGTAGACTAAAACAGTGTCTGGCCGGACGCGCGTCAGCGCATGCCCTGAACGAACCTGTGTGGGATGTCGGGAGCGTGCGGTAAAGGGCGATCTACTGCGCATCGTGGTGGTCGAGGGCGGATGTGTCCCCGATCAGCGCGGTACGCTGCCCGGCCGGGGTGCGTACGTGCACCCGACACTGGTCTGTCACGACCTGGCGGTTCGCCGCCGGGCGTTTCCCCGGGCCTTCCGGGTCCAGGGCCCGCTCGACACGACCGCCTTGCGGGGCTACGTCGAGCAGGTAACACCGTAAGAGTTGGAAGAACGGCACGGGACACCGTGCGGTCAGGTACCTCGCGAGTTGGAAGTAGGTCGAGATTGCGATGAGCACTCGATGAGTACGCGATGAGTACGCCCATGAAGTAGCGACGGTCCGGCGGTGAACCCCGGACCTAAAAGGAGCGATGTGGCTAAGGTCCGGGTATACGAACTCGCTAAGGAGTTCGGCGTCGAGAGCAAGGTCGTCATGGCCAAGCTCACTGAACTCGGTGAATTCGTACGTTCAGCGTCCTCGACGATCGAGGCGCCGGTTGTGCGCAAGTTGACTGACGCTTTCCAGCAGGGCAACGGTTCCGGCCGTTCCGCTGGCAAGCCCGCGGCGCCGCGCAAGGCGTCGCCCGCCAAGCCGTCTGCGCCGTCTCCGCAGGCGGCCCGTCCCGCTGCCCCGAAGGCCCCGACGCCCGGCCCCAAGCCGGCGTCGAGCGGTCCCGCGGGCGGCACTGGTGCGGCCCCCACGCCGGGTCCGCGCCCCACTCCGGGCCCGAAGAGCCCGACGCCGGCCTCGGCTCCGCGCCCCGGCCCCGCCCCGGCGGCGCCGTCCGCGCCGGCGCAGCCCGAGTTCACCGCGCCCCCCGCGGCTCCGGCCGCGTCCCCCAGGCCCAGTGGCGCCAAGCCCGGCGCGACGCCGGGCCCGCGTCCCAGCGCCCGTCCCAGCACGCCCGGTCAGGGCGGCGGTCAGGGTCAGGGTGGCGGGCGCTCCGGCGCGCCGCGTCCCGGCGGCCAGGGTGGCGCTCCCCGTCCGGGCGGGCGCCCCTCCGGCCCGCGCCCGGGCAACAACCCCTTCACCTCCGGCGGCAGCACCGGCATGTCCCGCCCGCAGGCGCCCCGTCCGGGTGGCCCGCGGCCCGGCCCCGGTGGTCAGAGCCAGGGTGGTCCGCGCCCGCAGGGTGGCGGTCAGGGCGGTCACGCCGGTCCGCGTCCCGGTCCGAGCGGCGCCCGTCCGAGCCCCGGCTCGATGCCCCGTCCGCAGAGCGGCCCCGGCGGCGTCCCGCGTCCCGGTGGCGGCCCTGGTGGCCCCGGTGGTAACCGTCCGAACCCGGGCATGATGCCGCAGCGTCCGGCCGCGGGTCCGCGTCCGGGCCCCGGTGGCGGCGGTCGTGGCCCCGGTGGCGCTGGTCGCCCCGGTGGTGGCGGTGGCGCTGGCCGTCCCGGTGGCGGCGGCGGTTTCGCCGGTCGTCCCGGTGGTGGCGGTGGCGGCGGTCGTCCCGGTGGCGGCGGCGGTTTCGCCGGTCGTCCCGGTGGCGGTGGCGGCGGCTTCGGTGGCCGTCCCGGCTTCGGCGGTCGTCCCGGTGGCCCGGGTGGCCGTGGTGGCACGCAGGGCGCGTTCGGTCGTCCCGGCGGTCCGGCGCGGCGCGGTCGCAAGTCGAAGCGGCAGCGGCGCCAGGAGTACGAGGCCATGCAGGCCCCGTCGGTCGGCGGCGTGATGCTGCCGCGCGGCAACGGACAGACCGTCCGCCTGTCGCGTGGTGCCTCGCTCACCGACTTCGCGGAGAAGATCAACGCCAACCCGGCGTCGCTCGTCGCCGTGATGCTCAACCTCGGTGAGATGGTCACCGCGACCCAGTCGGTCTCGGACGAGACGCTGCAGCTCCTCGCCGACGAGATGAACTACAACGTCGAGATCGTCAGCCCGGAGGAGGAGGACCGCGAGCTGCTCGAGTCCTTCGACATCGAGTTCGGCGAGAACGAGGGCGGCGAGGACATGCTCGTCGCGCGTCCGCCGGTGGTGACCGTCATGGGTCACGTCGACCACGGTAAGACGCGACTGCTCGACGCGATCCGCAAGACCAACGTGGTCGCGGGCGAGGCTGGTGGCATCACCCAGCACATCGGTGCGTACCAGGTCTCGACCGAGGTCAACAACGAAGAGCGCAAGATCACCTTCATCGACACCCCGGGTCACGAGGCGTTCACCGCCATGCGTGCCCGTGGTGCGAAGTCGACGGACATCGCGATCCTCGTGGTGGCCGCCAACGACGGTGTGATGCCGCAGACGATCGAGGCGCTCAACCACGCCAAGGCGGCCGACGTGCCGATCGTGGTCGCGGTGAACAAGATCGACGTCGAGGGTGCCGACCCGACCAAGGTGCGCGGTCAGCTCACCGAGTTCGGTCTGGTGGCCGAGGAGTACGGCGGCGACACCATGTTCGTCGACATCTCCGCGCGTCAGGGCCTCAACATCGACCAGCTCCTGGAGGCGGTCGTCCTGACCGCTGACGCCTCGCTCGACCTGCGCGCCAACGCGGAGCAGGACGCGCAGGGCATCGCGATCGAGGCCCACCTCGACCGTGGCCGTGGCGCCGTGGCCACCGTGCTGGTCCAGCGCGGCACCCTGCGCGTCGGCGACACGATGGTGGCGGGCGACGCGTACGGCAGGGTCCGGGCGATGCTCGACGACACCGGCGCCCAGCTCGAAGAGGCCGGCCCCTCGACCCCGGTCCTGGTGCTCGGTCTGACCAACGTGCCGGGCGCTGGCGACAACTTCCTGGTCGTCGACGAGGACCGGACGGCTCGGCAGATCGCCGAGAAGCGTGCGGCCCGCGAGCGCAACGCCGCGTTCGCCAAGCGCACCCGCCGGGTCTCCCTGGAGGACCTGGACAAGGTGCTCAAGGCCGGCGAGGTGCAGCAGCTCAACCTCATCATCAAGGGCGACGCGTCCGGTTCGGTCGAGGCCCTGGAGTCCTCGCTGCTCCAGCTCGACGTCGGCGAAGAGGTGGACCTGCGCATCCTGCACCGCGGTGTGGGTGCGGTCACCGAGACCGACATCGACCTGGCGGCGGGCTCCGACGCCATCGTCATCGGCTTCAACGTGCGGGCCGAGGGCCGCGCCACGTCGGCGGCCGAGCGCGAGGGTGTCGACGTCCGGTACTACTCGGTCATCTACCAGGTGATCGAGGAGATCGAGGCGGCCCTCAAGGGCATGCTCAAGCCGGAGTACGAAGAGGTCGAGCTGGGCACGGCGGAGATCCGCGAGGTCTTCCGCTCCTCCAAGCTCGGCAACATCGCGGGTGTCCTCATCCGCTCCGGCGAGGTCAAGCGCAACACCAAGGCACGCCTGCTGCGCGACGGCAAGGTCGTGGCGGAGAACCTCAACATCGAGGGCCTGCGCCGCTTCAAGGACGACGTCACCGAGATCCGCGAAGGGTTCGAGGGTGGTATCAACCTCGGCAACTTCAACGACATCAAGGTCGACGACGTCATCGCGACGTACGAGATGCGGGAGAAGCCGCGCGGCTGATCTCGTCTGACCCGTAACGGTCCGGGGCCGGTCGGCCGGGCCCCCTCCGCCGCTGGTGACAGCGGCGGAGGGGAAATCCCGTCGATCGGCCTCGGCCGTTGCGTGTACGGTTCTGGTGTCCCTGCCAAGCAGTGGCGGGGGGCTACCCCGAACCGGCGGGTTAACCGGACAGACATGTATGTAGGGACCTTGTCCTTCGATCTGCTCCTCGGCGACGTACGGTCGTTGAAGGAGAAGCGCTCCGTCGTCCGCCCGATCGTCGCCGAGCTGTACCGCAAGTACGCGGTGAGCGTGGCGGAGGTCGGCGACCAGGACCTCTACCGCAGGGCCGAGATCGGTCTGGCGGCGGTCTCCGGGGACACGGGGCACCTCGCGGACGTGCTCGACCGATGCGAACGCTGGGTCGCCGCTCGCCCCGAAGTGGAGCTGCTGTCAGTCAGACGGCGGTACCACGGCGACGACGACTGACCGTGACCGTCGGGGCACCGCCCGACCTCGCGGCGGGCCCGCGGTGGCTGGGCCGGTGGCGGTTCGCAACGGGGCCCCGCGACGGCGCGGGGAGCCACGGCGCCGCGTCCGACGACTTGATACGTGAACCGAAGAAGAGAGAAGAAGACGCATGACCGACACCGCGCGGGCACGCAAGCTGGCTGACCGCATCCGGGTCGTGGTCGCGGAGACCCTGCAGCGACGCATCAAGGACCCGCGGCTGGGCTACGTGACGATCACGGACACCCGGGTCACCGGTGACCTGCGGGAGGCGACTGTCTTCTACACGGTCTTCGGCGACGAGGAGGAGCGCACCGCGTCGGCCGCGGCGCTGGAGAGCGCCAAGGGAGTGCTGCGCTCCGAGGTGGGCCGCCAGACCGGCGTCCGCTTCACCCCCACGCTGACGTTCGTCCCGGACGCGCTGCCCGACAACGCCCGCACCATCGACGACCTGCTCGCCAAGGCGAAGGCGGCCGACGCGCAGGTACGCGAGGCGTCCGAGGGCGCCACGTACGCCGGCGACGCCGACCCGTACCGCAAGCCGGACGAGGACGACGACGAGGCCCCCGAGGCCGAGACCGGCAGCGAGGGCACCACACAGGCATGAAGCGCAAGGGAACCGGTCCGGACGGACTGGTGATCGTGGACAAGCCGGCCGGCTTTACCTCGCACGACGTCGTGGCCAAACTGCGTCGCTTCGCGGGAACGCGCCGGGTCGGACACGCCGGGACGCTCGATCCCATGGCGACCGGCGTGCTGGTCATCGGCGTGGAGAAGGCGACCCGACTCCTCGGTCACCTGGCGCTCACCGAGAAGGAGTACGCGGCGACCATCAGGCTCGGCCAGAGCACCGTCACCGACGACGCCGAGGGCGAGATCACCGCGTCCGCAGGCGCCGAGGGCCTGGAGCGGGCGGCCGTCGACGCCGGCGTGGCCAAGCTGACCGGCGACATCCAGCAGGTTCCGTCCAAGGTCAGCGCCATCAAGATCGACGGCAAGCGGTCGTACTCACGGGTACGGGAGGGCGAGGAGTTCGAGATCCCGGCCCGCCCCGTGACGGTCTCGACCTTCGACGTGCACGAGATGCGCGAGGCGGTCGCCGCCGACGGCGCGCGCGTCGTGGACCTCAACGTCACGGTCGTGTGCTCCTCGGGTACGTACATCCGGGCGCTCGCCCGCGACCTGGGCACCGACCTCGGCACCGGGGGCCACCTCACCGCGTTGCGCCGTACCCGGGTCGGCCCCTACGGCCTGTCCGGGGCGTACTCGCTGGAGGAGCTGGAGGCGTCGCTGACGGTGCTCCCGATCGCCGACGCCGCGGCGGCGGCCTTCCCCCGCTGGGACGTCAGCGCCGAACAGGCGCGCCTTCTGGGCAACGGCGTCCGCCTCAAGGGCCCTGGGCTCGGCGTCGAGGGCCCCGTCGCGGTCTTCGACCCCGACGGTCGGTTCCTGGCACTCATCGAGGAACGGGACGGCAAGGCCAAGAGCCTGGCGGTCTTCGCCTAGGAACCGCCCGCCGCGAGGCCGTGCCACGGCCCCACGCCGCCGTACGCCGCCGCCATCAGGCACCCCAGCCGCCGGCCCCGTCCCGTGACGGAGCCGGCGGCTTCGCGCTGCCCGCCGACGGGAGCTGTGCTGTCCGCGGGTACGTCGTCCTTGTCGCGCCATACTCGGAGCACGGAGCACGGAGCACGGAGCCCTGGCAGGCTCCCGCGGTGGGTGAGCCCGGGGCGTGCGGGGACGGGTGGGTGATGGCGGGGACGGGACGTGGGCATGGCAGTCTTAGACCTGCGTCATTGGACAGACAAGAGTTCGGGTGAGGAGCGGGCACAGTGCAACGCTGGCGTGGCTTGGAGGACATCCCCGAGGCAGCATTCTTTGGGTCTGGGGGACGCAGCGTGGTCACCATCGGCTCGTACGACGGCGTGCACCGCGGGCACCAGTTGATCATCGGTCGGGCCGTGGCGCGGGCGCGCGAGCTCGGCGTACCCGCGGTGGTGGTGACCTTCGACCCGCACCCGAGCGAGGTCGTGCGCCCCGGCAGCCACCCACCGCTGCTGGCCCCGCACCACCGGCGCGCCGAGCTGATGGCGGAGCTGGGAGTGGACGCGGTGCTGATCCTGCCGTTCACGATGGAGTTCTCGAAGCTCCCGCCGAGCGAGTTCGTGGTCAAGGTGCTCGTGGACAAGTTGCGCGCGAAGGTGGTCGTGGAGGGCCCGAACTTCCGCTTCGGGCACAAGGCCGCCGGCAACGTGGAGACGCTCAGGGAACTCGGCCGCACCTACGACTACGAGGTCGAGATCGTCGACCTCTACGAGCGGGGCGAGGCAGGAGGCGGCGAGCCGTTCTCGTCGACGTTGACCCGCAAGCTCGTCGCCGAGGGCGACGTGGCGGGCGCCATGGAGGTGCTGGGTCGCCCGCACCGGGTGGAGGGCGTCGTCGTACGGGGCGCGCAGCGCGGGCGCGAGCTCGGCTATCCCACCGCCAACCTGGAGACCCTGCCGCACACGGCGATCCCGGCCGACGGCGTCTACGCCGGCTGGCTCACGGCGAACGGGGAGGCGATGCCGGCGGCCATCTCGGTCGGCACCAACCCGCAGTTCGACGGCACGGAGCGGACGGTGGAGGCGTACGCGATCGACCGGGTCGGGCTCGACCTGTACGGGCTCCACGTGGAGGTCGACTTCCTCGCCTTCCTGCGGGGGCAGGAGAAGTTCGCGACCATCGAGGCGCTGCTGGAGCGCATGGCCGTCGATGTGCGGCGCGCCCGGGAACTCGTGGCCGCCCACGACGGCGCCGAGCAGTCCTGAACCGGGCAGCGCCCCGGCAAGCGGCCTGAGCCAGCCGGAGCGCCCGGCTCCAGGGGCTCTCGGCGGCGGCCGGGGCGCGCGCCCGGGGCGGGCCTTGCGAGTAGAGCGCGGCTTGCTCCGTGGCGTCGGCGCCCGGGGCGCTATGGCACTGTCCGCGCACGAGCGGGGTCGCGAACGACGGGGCCCGCACCGTGGCGCTCGGACACCAGAGGGTGTCCGGGCGACGGTGCGGGCCCCGCTGTCGTATGTCCCGCTGCCTACTGCTGCGGCGCCGGCGGCTGCGGCCAGCCGCCCTGGCCGGCGCCTTGCTGGTTGTCCTGGCCCGCTTGCTGGTGCGCGCCGGGTTGGCCGGGCAGGGGGTAGCCGTACCCGTACGGGGCCTGCCCGGGCTGCTGCCCCTGCGGGGCCGGCTGGGCGGCCTGCTGCGCCCCGTACTGGCCCGCCTGCCCCTGAGGGTCGGGCTGGGGCGCCGGAGGCTGCTGCTGCCAGCTCTGCCCCGGCTGCGGGCCCGGTTGCCGCGGGAAGCCCTGGTGCTGCGGGTACGCCGCCCCGCCGGGGCCCGGTTGCGGCTGGCCGTACGGGTCGCCGGGCTGCTGCCCGTAGCCGGGGGGCTGCTGCTGCGCCGGGTACCCCGTGGCGGGAGGAGCGCCCTGCTGGCCCGGCATCGGCGGGGCCACGTGCGGGGGCTGGGCGGCGCTGCCGTCCGTCGTCCACAGGCCCTGCTCCTGCTGGGCCCGGGTGAAGTCCTCGGCGACCAGCGCGGAGAGGTTGAAGTACGCCTCACGGGTCTTGGGCCGCATCATCGTCAGATCGACCTCGGCGCCCGCCGCCAGGTGCTCGTCGAACGGCACCACGACCACGCCGCGGCAGCGGGTCTCGAAGTGCGACACGATGTCCTCGACCTTGATCATCTTTCCGGTCTCGCGGACGCCGGAGATGACGGTGATGCTGCGCGACACCAGATCGGCGTAACCGTGCGCGGAGAGCCAGTCGAGCGTGGTGCTCGCGCTGCTCGCGCCGTCGACCGACGGCGTGGAGATGATGATGAGCTGGTGCGCGAGGTCGAGGACGCCGCGCATGGCGCTGTAGAGCAGGCCGGTGCCGGAGTCGGTGAGGATGATCGGGTACTGCTTGCCGAGCACGTCGATGACGCGGCGGTAGTCCTCGTCGTTGAAGGTCGTCGAGACGGCCGGGTCCACGTCGTTGGCGAGGATCTCCAGGCCCGACGGGGCCTGTGAGGTGAACCGCCGGATATCCATGTAGCTGTTGAGGTACGGGATCGCCGTGACCAGGTCGCGGATGGTCGCCCCGGTCTCGCGCCGGACGCGGCGGCCGAGCGTACCGGCGTCCGGGTTGGCGTCGATGGCGATGACCTTGTCCTGCCGCTCCGTGGAGAGCGTCGCGCCGAGCGCCGTCGTCGTCGTGGTCTTGCCGACGCCGCCCTTGAGGCTGATGACCGCGATCCGGTAGCAGGACAGCACCGGCGTACGGATCAGCTCCAGCTTGCGCTGCCGCTCCGCCTCCTCCTTCTTGCCACCCAACTTGAACCGCGACGCCGCCCCGCCCTGCTTCTTGGGCTTCTGCTTGGCGCGCAGCAGGCGGTCGGAGGACAGTTCGACGGCCGCGGTGTAGCCGAGCGGGGCGCCGGCCCCGTGCCCCGTGCGCGCGCGTTGGTCGGCCGGCGCGGTCGGCCACTCCCCGGAGCGCGGGTCAACGGGACCGGCCCCGTGCGGCTGTGCTGCGGCCCCGTGCCCCTGCGCGGGCGCCGCCTGTTGCCCCGCGTACGGGCCGGCCGCGCCGTGCTGCGCCTGCTGGCCGGACTGCCCCTGCTCGGGGGTGGGCGCGGTGGGCTGTGGGAACCCGTACCCGCCCGGCGGCACGGCGCCCTGGCCGCCGGCTGCGGGGGCCGCGTTCGGCGCCCCGGACTGCGGGAAGCCGTAGCCGCCCGGCGCCGCGCCCGGGTGAGCGGTGGCCGGGGCCGCCTGCTGCTGCTCAGCGCTGCCCGCCGGGCCTGGGGCCGAAGTCGGGGCGGCCAGCGGGTAGCCGTAGCCGGACGGGGCGGCGGGGCCGGGCTGCCCGTGGGCTGCCGCCTGCGCGGGCGCGCCGCCGGCCTGCGGACCGGGGCCGGCCACCTGGCCGGGCGCGCCGTTCCTCGGGTCATGGCCGGGGCCGCCTGGCGTGTGCTGCGCGGACGGTGCGTGCTGGGCGGCGGCGTGATCGGCGACGGACTGTGCGTCGGACGGCTGTGCGCCGGGGAACGGCGCTGCCGCGCCGGGGCCACCCTGCTGCGGGTAGCCGTAACCGCCCTGCTGTGGCGCCGCGTTGGGCGCCTGGTGCTGCTGTCCGGGCGGCGGCGCGAGGCCGGGCTGGGGCTGTGCGTGCGGCGTGGGCGGCGCCCACGGCCCGCTCTGCTGCGGCGCCGGCGCGGCGGCGGGCGCCGCGCCCGATGCGGCGGCGTTGTCCGAAGCGGCCGACGCCTGCCCGGGAGCACCGCCCGCGTGCGGTGCGGCGGACTGGTCCGCGCCCCACTGTGTACCCAGCGGCGGCGACGCGGCGGGGCCGGCGGCGCCGTGTGCCGCGGGGCCGGACTGTCCGGCGGGCGGCGGTGTGGCCCGCTCGAAGTTCGGCGGCAGCGGCGGCAGGCCGGTCTGCGGGGCAGCCGGCGGCCAGGCCGTCGCGGGCTGGGCGTCGGGAGCGTACGGCGGTGTGGCGGGTGCAGGGGCGCCCGGCGACGCGGCGTCGGACGGCGCCCCGGCGCCGGCCTCGCGCGCGGCATCCGCCCCGGTGGCGTCGGGCGAGGCGGCCTCGTTGCCGCCCGCTCCGCGCTCCGCCGCCTCGCGCCGCATCGCCGCGGTGGAGAACCGCATGGTGCCAGGGCCGGCGGCGCCGGTCACCGACCCGGCGCTGGAGGACGCTTCGGGCCGCGCGCTGGCGGACGACTCCTGTCCGCCGGACGAACTCGGTACCTCACCCACGGACCCGTCCGCCCGATCGGCGTTTCCGCGTGCCGCGATCTCCTCCATGTCGCGCTGGAGCGAGGCGGTGGAGAAGCGCACGGTGGAGGGGCTCTGACCGGGCTCAGTCGCGGCGGGGCCCCCACCCGTGCTCGGCTCGCGGTCCGCCACGGCCTCGGCCGCGCCGTCCGCATCGTCCCGCGCACCGCCGCGGGCGTCGGTTGACGACTCGGCGGCGCCTGCGGGCGCGGCGTCCGTGTCGGCCGGCTTCGCGGCGTCGGTACCCGCTCCGTCGCCACCCGCGGTCGCGTCCGCCTCCGCATCCACGCCCGCGCCTACGGCATCGCGCGCCGCGCCGCCGCCCGCGTCGGAGCCCTCCTTGTCGAGGACCGCGCCCGAAGACGAAGCGGAAACCGAACCGGAATTCGAAGTGGAAGCGGATTCCGACCTCGTTCCGGCCTCCGGCGCGCCGGTTGCGCCCGACTCGTCCGCCGCCGGTGGTGTCGACACGTCGACCTTCGGTGTCACCGCAGGCGGCGCCCAGGAGGACTGGTACGCGTCCGGCGCGGGCAGCCCCGGCACCGCTACGGGGCTCCCGGTCGGCGGCGGGGGAGCGGTGGAGCCGGAGGCCGCGTCGTGACCGCCGGATGGTGGAGGCGTCGCGGGCACCGACGGCATGGGCGGCCACGGTGAGGCAGAAGCCGAACTCGACGGCGGGGGCGGCGGTGTGGACGAGGCGAACGCCGAGGAAGGCGACGACGAAGAGGAAGGCGAAGAGGAGGCAGCGTTCTGCGTATACCAGGCAGGCGGGGTGTAGTCGATAGTGAACTCGCCCGTGTGCTCGGCGTCCGCGTCGGACTGATCCTCGCCCGGGTTGGTTCCGCCCGTGCGGATCTCGTCCCGATCGCTGTTCACAATGCCTCCTGCTGGTGTGGTCGAGCACCCTCGAATTTTCCGGCGGGCCGACCGTTCCCGTCGCACGACCGCTCGGCTTTCCCCCATGGGGACGCGGAGCCACCGCAATCAGGTTCTCCGCACTCCACACCAAGACTAATCACCATGAGCGCAACAACGGCAGGCCCGCCCCCTGGCCCCGGTCCACGCGAGGGGAACCGGCGGTGTCCGCCCGGCGATCGCGGCCCCCGCGCCCCGTGCGCTCCAGGCCCGGCGTCTCGGAGCACCCGGCACATCTGCGCCCCGTCAGCCTCACCCGGCGCGCGAACCGACCACCCGGGGGCGTCAGTCCACGCGGCGCGGTGCGCCCAGGAGCGCCGTTTCGATATCCGTCGCCCGTATCGTGACGTACTGCCGTGAACGCCGTGTACACCACAGAGTTACCTCGTCGGGCAGCGACGACAGCGCGTTCACATCCGCCTGGGGCAGCGCCAGCACTTGGCCCACCGCGCTGGCCTCGTCAGGCGAAACCCGCTGGATACCCACCAGATCGGCATGTTCGAGCAGGCGCGGGGCCACCGGGCTGACGTAGGGCAGCAACGTCAGGACCGACTGCCAGGGCGTCGAGGTGACCCGCCCCCGTGGCGGGCGCATCCCGCAGTCGCGTACGACCAACACGGGGCCGCGCACCGACGGCCCCTGCGGTGCCACCCGACCCACCTCGTGCGTCACCATGCAGGGGTGGCCGCCGCCAGCGGCCTGCACGAGCGGACCCCAGGACTGGGCGCGCCCGGTCTCCACGGCCACCCGCAGACCCGTACCCGCCGCCCGCAGCGCCAGGGCCTGCGCGGTCCACAACCCGCCGACGAGCACGACGTCATACGGGGCCGGGCGACTGAGCCCGAGCGTGACGGGACGCTGCTGCTGGTCGGCCCCGATCACCACGCCGTCATCGCCGATCGGCAGGGATAACGCTGACAGTTGACTGGCCCGCAGCACGTGACGGTCGCGGCGCGGGCCGATCAGTCCGAAGCCGAACCTGGCCCGAACGCCGCGCCGCCCCCCGGCCGTTGCCCCGTCACCAGGCGTGCCGCCCCCCGCTGGCACGGGCCCCGGCGGGGTGGACGCCGGCGGCGAGGCGGCGGGCGCGAGCTGGCCCAGGGCCAGCGTGCCGGGCCCGGCGGGTGCCGGGGCGGGTGCCGTGTGGGGGCCCGCGCCGGGGTGAGCGAACGGCGCCCCGGACGCAGGGCCGGGCGTGGCCGGTGCCGGCCGTCCCTGCCCAGCGACCACGCCGGCGCCGCCCACCGCACCCCCGTTGCCAGTTGGTGCCGGGCCGCCAGCGCCTCCCGGCGTACGCGCGGACCCGGGCGCCCCCGCGCCCCCCGAAGCGCCGGGGGCGCCGAAGGTGTTCGGGGCCGCGCCCCCTGCCATGGGCGCCCCGGGGTACGGACCGGCCGCGTCCGGCGGGTAGCCAGAGGCCCCGGGCGTGGATGGAGGTGTGGTCATCAGCGGGTCCCCCCAAGCGGCAGGGTGGCCAGTACGCCGGGCACCTGCTCACGGTCCAGCCGGACCAGGCCGGCCTTGGCCTCGCGCGCCGTACGCTCCAACTCGCGCCGCGCGCTGACTAGTTCATCGTCGCTGCGCCCCGTGATCCGTACGTGTCCACTGAGGGCGACCTCCTGGCTGCCGCCGCGCGCGAGGGTCAGGCTGAACGTCGTCGCCAGCACCGGCACGGCCGTCAGTAGCGACACCAGGCGAGCCAACGGCGTCGCGCTGGTGCCCAACTGGGGCCACCGGCCGACCCAGTATGTGGTGTGTCGACGGTCGTCACAGCGCCAGGTACGGGAGGTCTCCACGGTGCGCCGCGCCGGCCCGCCCGACGAGCCGCCGGACGCGGCGGCGATCGGGTTGGCGCACGCGGCGGCGGCCACGGCCGCGATCAGCTCCGCCTCGGAGAGCACGTCCGCCCGGAAGCCGGCGCCTATCAGTCGGCTGGCCAACTGGTCGGCCGCGCGCAACAGGCTCCGCTGCGCCCCGCCCAACCCGCCGCCCCTGGCGGCGACCGCCTCCGGGCACAGCTCCGGATCGAGCTTCAGCGCGACCCAGGTCACGCGCAGCGCGGGCGCGCCCGACTGGGCCTGCAGCGGGCCGTAGTTACGCATGGCCGCCGTCTGCTGTGGCAGATGGGGCGCGGGCGCTGGTTGGGTGTGCTGCACGACCTGGGTCGACTCCAGCCGTACGCCGTCCACGTCCATGGCCTCACGCAACAGCTCAAGAGGCAGCGAACGTTCGCCACCCGCCGGCCGCAGGCCGTGGTCAGCGGCCTCCACGCGCAACACGGCCGTCAGGAACGTGCCGTCCCCGATCATGCCCACGTCGCGCCGTGAACGGCCGGCGAAGGAGTACGTGCGCAGCGCCGGCTCGCACTCCAGGACCGGCGCGAGCCCCGGGTCGGTGCCGGCCGGAACGCGTACCGAAGCGGCCCGGCGCGTGCGCTGACGCAGGCCCCGCGCGGTCGCCAGCCACTCCGGCAACGAGCGCCGGCGCCGGCGCACCACGGCGACCAGCACCAGCACGGTGGCGACGGCCGCGGCGGGCACCACCAGCAGCGTGTCGACGACCCAGGCCACGAGCAGCACGGCGGCGGCGATCTCCACGAGCACGAGTTGGCGCAACGGGAAGGCGCTGAACCCACCCGCCCGCGCCGCCTTGCGCGGCACGGCCGTCGTCGCCGCGCCGGGCCCCGCCGGCACACCACGCCCCTGGCCCGGCGTTCCCACGGTGGTCCTACCGGCTCCCGTCGCCCCACCCGCGACCGCTGTTCCCGTCATCGCCCCCAGCTCCGCCCTCGACCCCGATCCCGGCCCCGGCCCGGCGTCCGACCGAGGTCACGCCCCCGGCCCCCGCCCCGTCCGTGGCCCCCGTCCCGCTCGGGGCACGTCGCACGGCGGCGCCCCGTCACATCGCCCGCGGCATCGGCGCGTTGTCGGGATGACCGGAGCGCCCGTAAGCACCCACAGACCATGCGTGTCATGTCCGTACGCCCCCTCGCGCCGCGCCACCGCAGACTGCCGCCCCGGTCGCTCTGCCACCCCGCGCCCCACACACCCCGCTGTCGTGCGCACACTGACCGTAGACCGTAGCGCCCGCGCGCCCAAGCCCGGGACCCCCAATCTTGCGCGGAGTGACCCGAGCGTCACGCACCGAACGCTTACCGGCATAGTAGGGGGCCGGTCTGACAGCGGCGCCCGAACGCGGGTGCCGCACGGCCAGCACCGTTTCAGCCTGGGGGAGGAACTGAGGCCATGGCATCACGGCGGGACGAGCTCAACGCGTACACCTTCGCCAGGAAACGGGTGGTCGCTGCCTTCCTGCAGCCCACGCCTGCTGGCACCGAGGAGGGGGCGCCCCGCGCGCTGCGCGCCGTACTGCCCGGGGCCATCGTCGGCGCCCTGATCCTGGCCGGATTCGGCGCGTGGGGCATGTTCAAACCCAAGGCCCCCAAGGGCTGGGACGAGCCGAAGACGAACGTCATCATCGGCAGCGACTCCACCACCCGGTACGTGGTCCTGGAGACCAACGGCAAGGCGCAACTCCACCCCGTCCTCAACCTCGCCTCGGCCAAGCTCCTGCTCAATCCCGACAAGGGCAAGGTCATCAAGGTCGACGAGAAGGTGCTGGACAACGGGAAGATCCCGCACGGCCCCACCATCGGCATCCCCTACGCCCCCGACCGGCTGCCCGACGCGGGCGACGCGGGCAAGGCCAAGCGCTGGGCGGTGTGCGAGCAGCCAGGCGGTCGCGGCAGCACGGTGCAGAAGGCGACGTTCGTCCTGGCCGATCGCGAGACGTCGAAGGTGGAGGGTACGGAGCGGCTGCGCGACGGTCAGGTGATGTACGTACGGGCCCAGAACGGGGCGCGCTACCTCGTGGACGGCAAGGGCTCCAAGTACCTGATCGGGGGCTCCGACTGGCGCCAACGCTCGAAGGACTACACCTCCGCGTACGACAAGCTGTTGCTGCGCACCCTGGTCGGCAACAGGTCCGCCCATCCGCAGAGCGTCACCGACGACTGGCTGAAAACGCTGCGCGACGGCACCCCGATCACGTTCCCGCACCTTCCGGGCACCGTCGCCGCCGACGCGGGCATCGACGGGCTCAGCGAGGAGGAGGGGCGCGTGGGCATGGTGCTCAGGGCGAAGACCGGCACCGGGCCCCAGCACTACGTCGTGCTCCCCGGCAAGGTGCTCCCTGTCTCGGACTTCACCGCCGAACTGCTCCTCAGCTCGCCCGAAACGGACCGTCTGAATCAGGCCGGACAGGCCAGGGACGTCGACGCCCAGGCGTTTACGCCCGAGGGCGCCGAAGACTCCTTCTACGGTGACCGCGCGTGGCCACAGGCGAAGGCGGCGCAGGTCAACTCGCTCGGAGGCGAGTCAGCCCGCGACACGGTGTGCAGCGTCCTGCGCGACGTGAGGGCCAACGGCACCACGAAGCTGAGTACCTGGGCTGGCAAGGGGTTTCCCGCGACGATCGCGGAGGGCGGCAGCACCACCTACGTCACGCCGGGCACCGGGCTGCTCTACCGCGAGATCCGCGGTCACCAGTCCACCTCCGGCTCGCTCTTCCTGGTGACCGACACCGGGCTGCGCTACGCGGTGCAGACGAACAACGACAGCAGCTCCGAGGAGAGCGTGATCGGCACGGACGGCAAGCCGAAGAAGGCGGACGAGCAGGCCCAGCGCGAGGTCGACCAGGCGCGCATCCGCCTCGGATACCGAGACGTCAAGCCGGCCCGCGTGCCCATCGAGTGGTCGTCCTTCCTGGCCAAGGGCCCCCGTCTGGACACCACCGCGGCCCGACAGCCGCAGGGAGCGTAACCACGGCGTACGGGGCGGCGATCCTGCCCGGGAGCACGGAGCACGGAGCACGGAGCACGGAGCACGGAGCACGGAGCACGGAGCACGGAGCACGGAGCACGGAGCACGGAGCACGGAGCGGTGATCCTGCCTGGGGGCACGGGGCACGGGGCACGGGGCACGGGGCACGGGGCACGGGGCACGGGGCACGGGGCGGAGCGGCGGCGGGGGCGGGCGCCGGGGGGCGTCCGCGCGGCGACGGGGCACGGGGCGCCGCGCTCCGGGGCGTAGGAACGGGAACACGGGAGAGGGACGAACGACGATGTGGACGACGCACCAGGCAACCCGGTCGGTGGCGCTGTCGGCCGCCGCGCTGCTGACGAGCCTCGGGGCGGCTTCTCCCGCCAACGGGGTGACGGCCGACGTGGGGGAACCCGCACCAGAGGGCCGGGCCCAGTCGGTGACCGGCCGCGAGTCCGCTGCCCCCGTGCGGGATATCGGCCTCACCCCGAACGGCGGGGGCGAGTGCACGTACCCGATGAAGAAGCAGTTCGCCGCTCGTCCGTGGGCGCTTCAGCGCGTCGTACTCGACGAGCTGTGGCAGGAAACCAAGGGCGAGGGCGTGAAGGTCGCGGTCATCGACACCGGGGTGGACGACGCGAATCCGCAGTTGGCGCCCGCGGTGGACGACGGGAGCGGCCTCGACCTGGTGAGCAAGGGAAAGCGCAAGGACCCGACAGCCGACGCCGTGGGACACGGCACGAAGGTCGCGGGCATCATCGCCGCCAGCCCGCGGCGGGGCACGGGCTTCGTCGGTCTGGCGCCGGAATCGACCATCATTCCGATCCGGCAGAACGACGAGAAGGGCACGGGCACGACGAAGACCATGGTGGTGGCCATCGAGCACGCCATTGCCGAGGGGGCCCGGGTTATCAACATCTCGCAGGACACGGCCAAGCCACTCTCGCACCATTCCGATCTGGCGATGGCGGTGGAAAGGGCGCGGCAAAGGGACATCGTCGTTGTGGCGTCGGCGGGTAACGACGGTCTCGACAACAAGGTGAAGGAAACCTATCCGGCGGCCTACACGGGCGTGTTGGCCGTGGCGTCTTCCGACCGCAACAACGAACGCGCCCCTTTCTCCCAGCGCGGCGACTTCGTCGGGGTCGCGGCACCGGGCGTGGACATCGTCTCGACCGTTCCCGGAAATGGTCAGTGCGTTGACAACGGCACCAGCTTCTCCGCGCCGTACGTGGCCGGCGTCGCCGCGTTACTGCGCGCCAAATACCCGAACTGGAAGGAGCACGAGGTCGTCGCCTGGATCAAGCAGACCGCGAACCGGTCGATCAACGGCCGGGACAACAACGTCGGTTGGGGCGTCGTCGATCCGGTACGAGCCCTCGGCGGCAGGGTCAGCCCGATCTCGACGCCCGCGCCGGACAGGGCTCCAGGCCGGCAGAGCGCCCCGGAGCCGGCGCGGCTCACGCTCGGCGAGACGGCACAGGAGCGGCGCGAGCGACTGGCCACGTACGCGCTCGGCGCCACGGCCGTGACCGTCGCGGTCATCGCCGGCACGGCGGTCATCCTCCGCGACCGGCGCCGCCGCGCCGAACGCCGCGCGACAGGCTGACCCCCGGCAACGGCACCCTCGCCCCGTACGCCCCGTCTCGTCGACACTGCCCCGTGCCCCGTGCCCCGTGCCCCGTGCCCCGTGCCCCGTGCCCCGTGCCCCGTGCGCGAGGGCGCGTGCGTCGGGCCGGCTCCGTGCTCCCGTAACCGCCCCGCGCTCCGTGCTCCGCGCCCCGTCGAGCGGATGGCGCGAGCCCGCCGCGGAAGTGAATAGCGGACCTGATGATCAAGCGGCTCGCTATCACCAACATCCATGACCCGCTACCTCATCAAGGCATTCTTGGCCGGTAATGGTAGAAAGAACCCCCGCTCGATCAGTCATTGCATGGCGGGCTCCGCGACCGGTTCGCTCCTTTTCGGGGGAAAGATCATCCGAATTGCGGGAGGAGGCCGATCGGTCGGCGGGTCCGCGTGAAGAGGTAGGCGCTCATGTCGCAGCCGCCACAGCCCCCAAACCAGCCGCCCGGCGGCTTCGGTGCGCCGCAGGAACCGTCGCTGGGCGGCTTTGGCGCACCCCAGCAGCCGCACGTGCCGCCGGCCGCGCCACAGGCCCCGCCGACGCCCCCACCGGCTCCGCCTGGCGCGCCGACGCCCGCGCCGGCATGGGGCGGCGCCGGCGGGTACGCGCAGCATCCGACGCAGCCGAACCCGTACGTCCAGCAGCCCCAGTACGGCTACCCGCCGGCGGGCCAGCCGCCCTACGGTGCGCCAGGGCCGGGCGGGCCCGCAATGCCCGGTGCCCCTGGCGGCGGTCAGGGCGGTCAGCGTAAGAAGCGCACGGCGATCATCGTCGCCGCGACGGTGGCGGCCGTACTGGCGGCGGGTGGCGGCGTGTGGGCCGTGGTGGGCGGCGACGACGGCGACAAGGAGCCCAAGGCACAGCAGAGCACGGAGCCCGAGAAGAAGGAGTCGACGGAGCCGAGCAAGGCGCCCGAGGAATCCGCGACCCCCGAGGAAGAGGAACTCGACCCGAACGAGATCCGCCAGGACGGCGAGGCGAAGGTCCTCTTCCAGACACCAGCTCCCAAGGTGGCGCGCAGCGGCGAGGACGTGCCCGGTTTCTGGGTTATGGACGACTACGTGGTGAAGGCCGTTCAGACCAAGATCGTCGCGTACGACAACAGTGGCGCGGAAAAGTGGAACGTCCCGCTGCCGAAGACGGTGTGCGCGGCCCCGACCACCGCTAATGACGACGGAAAGGTCGTCGTCGCGTACGAGGGGCGCAAGAAGAACGAATGCAGTCAGCTCGCGCTGATCGACCTCAAGGCAGGAAAGAAGCTCTGGGACAAGCCGGCGCCCGAGGGCGGGATGTTCGGCGGGGGATACAACAGCCTGGGCATGGCCCAGAGCGGCGACGCGGTGGGCCTCTCCTGGTTCGGCGGCTCCGCCCTGGTGAGCGTCAAGGACGGCAACCCGCTTCCGGTCCAGGAACTGACCGCCGCGTGCTCCGTCAAGGGCTGGGCGGGCGGCAAGGCCCTCCTGCGCGCGTACTCCTGCAATGACGGCACCGCCAAACTGCAGAAGGTGGACCCGGCGACCGGGAAGGTCGCGTGGACGTACCCCGTGCGAAAGGGGTACGAGGTGGCGAAGATCTACTCCACCAGTCCGGTGGTCATCCATCTCGTCAACGAGGACCGAAAGTCGGGTGGCCTCATCGCCGTCAAGGAGGGCGGAAAGGAGCGTTCCGCCCTCGACCTCGGCGGACAGAGCTACCAGCCGGACTGCGGCATGAGCATCTTCGGCTCGAATATGGGGTCCTGCCAGGGCGTCGTGGCCTCCGACGACACGTTCTTCCTGCCCACCGCGTTGGGTAAGAGCAGTTCCTCCGGGCTCACCACCGAGATTCACGCCTTCGACCTCAACACCGGTAAGAAGAAATGGGAGTCGAAGACCGACGGGCGCATGATGTCCCCGTTGCGCATGGACGGTAAGAACCTGATCGCCTATCAGCAGCCCACGTACGACAAGGCCGGCACGATCGTCAGCATTTCCCCGAGCGGCGGCAAGCCACAGAAGACGGTGCTCCAACTGCCCGCGGCAACCAGGGAAGCGGAGAACGGCTTCTACCGCACGCGCCGCGTCTTCGACGAGCGAGGCCGCTTCTACATGGCCTCCGAGCGCCTGACCGGCGACGAGGAGAAGGAAAAGCTCATCATGGCCTTCGGCCCCTGAGGAGCCCCGGGTAGCTCTGCCCGAACGAGCTGAGGGGGCGTACGCCAACTGGTGTACGCCCCCTTCGTGTTGTCTACGCGCGCGCATTCCCCCGTTGCCCGGGAGTTGGGGGGCTCCCGGGGCCGGCCGGCCGGGGGCAAGCCCGTCCGGGCGGCGCCACTAATCGCCCTCGCGGGGGCATTTCAGACCACCCGTCAGGAGCAGGGGCGGCCTGGCGCTACGTGGGGACGTACTCAACGGCCAGTAATCGTTGGCGTGGTCACTTATCGCTGCGCGCGACGTCGCTCCGAGTGGTTAGAGTGGTACGCGAAGTCATCTGCGCCGTACGGGGAGGCGGAGTGAGATGGGCGAACAAGACCAGAACGGTGGCCGCGACGTAGGTGGCAGGCGGGGTGGAGCTGACCTCGCGCGCGAGGCCGAGACGCTGAGCTACTTCAAGGGAAAGATCGACAAGATCCTCCTTGACCTGGAGTCGTCTCCGGCAGCGAAGAGCAAGATCGGCGACCAGACCATCACGCGCGCTGCCTACGGAACGGGCTTCAGCGCGGCGGACGATCTCGCGAGCATGTACGACAAGGTGCACGGGCGGTTGGAGAAGTTCTCCCAGACCCTGGGGGACCAACTGGAGGCACTCGGCATCGCGGTGCAGATCGCGGACCGCGGCTACGACAGCATCGACGCGAAACAGGCCGCACGGCTGCATGAGATCCAGCGCCGTGCGCGTGAGGAGTACCCGACGACGAAGCAGGGTCAGCCCGCCGACCAGGGAACAGGACCGGTGGAGGCAGGGAGTGGCGAGACGGGCGGCTCCGGCTCGGACTTCAGGTAGCGGACAGCGGAAAGAGGGGGCATGGGGAACGGGGAGTTCGAGGGTCAGTCCCTTGAGAGCCTGCACGCGATGCTGGCGGGCTCAGATCCGGCCAAGCTGGCGAACGCGGGGAACGCGCTCAACGACGCGGCCCCGAAGATCGCAGAGGTCGGCAACTACCTGCGGAGCCACGCAACGCGTGTTGAGTGGCGTGGCGAAGGTGCCGAGAGCTTCCGCGAGTGGTCGCATCACTTCGCCTTGGAAGTGATGCGATTAGGGGAGTTCACAGGCGCCGTCGGTAACCACATGGTCAACGCGGGGCAAGCGTTGTCCGAGGCCAAGGCGGCCGTACCAAAGCCCGTTGACGCGGAGAAGGCGCACGGGGACCCTGACGCGGACAAGGCGCACATCGCCGACGGCACGACCAAGCTCCAACAGGCCATCCATCAGATGGAGCGGCTTTCTTCCTACTACCGGGCGGCCAAAGAGGACATGGCGGCTGAGCGGGAGCCGGAGTTCAAGCCGTTGCAGTTCGGTGATGGGGTTGTCATCCCTGAGACGCCGTACGAATCGGATTCGACTCCCGCTATGCAGCATTCACGCGGTGCGACGAGTGTTCAACCCCAGTCCGTTTCGGCGGTTGGAGTGAACAGTCACGGCGGCTTGCCCATTCTCCCTAACCTTGAAAATGGTGGCACGTCAGGAGAGAAGGTAGGGGTGGGTCTCGATGGAGTGGAGAGGCTGCCACCTCATGCTCGCGACTTGCCGGCGCCTCTTCCGACGCCTGCAGAGCCTTCGCGGCCGGGGCTATCGCTGCCTACAGTGCCTGCTCGCGTAATGCCTATGCCCGAACTCCAGAAGCCGAGTGCCCCTGGGGAGGGGCGCACACCTACAACTCGCACACCTTCCGACGGTCCAATCGGCCAAGCGCGGTCTAATCTGCAGGCCAAGCGCCGGCAGCCGTCCAACTTGCCCGGTATCTCGGGTGGGCACCTCCGTAACCCGCACGGCTTGCCGGGTGGCTCTCGACTGCCGCGAGGGCTGACCGTAGGGGAGGAGCGTGCTCCCTTCGCGCGAGGGTCCACGCCCGGCAGCGTTCCGCCTGCGGGAGGCACTCCTGTGATGGGCGGTAACCCTGGGGGAAACCGACGGGGTTACGACCACACTGTCTCGCAGCCCCCCGGCTCATCAACCCCGGTGGCCGCGAACTCTCCACGGGGCGTAGTCGCTGGTGAGGAGCGAGGTGGGACAGCCAGAGGGCCGCTTCCCGGGGCAGCCGGTGGTATGCCCGTCGGAGGCTCGGGTGGCACGAGAGGCCCTGGCGGCGGTAGGGCAGGGCAAGGGTTGGCCATGGAACCGGGTGGTACAGCCGCAGCTAGGCGTGTGAGTCCGTTGCGCAGCACTGACTTCACACCTGGCGGGACTGGACTGGTTCGTGGGTCAAGTGTTGCGCCAGCGTCGCAACAGGGGGCCCAGCAGTCGCATCGGCCCGAGCGACGCGAGCAAGGCGACGAGTGGCCTCTGGGGCGGGACACGGTCCCCCCGGTTGTTGAGTAGCCACACCCTGCTGAATCACCAGGAGAATAGCGCGCATGCCTTCTTCACTGAGCCATTGGCGACGAGGCGTAGTCCACCTGCTCGTGCTCCTAGGAGTTGGGTCGATATGGACGGTCTCTCCCGCTGCTGCTGACGACTTTCAGGATCGCCAGTGGCATCTCGACGCGATGAGCGTTGAAGAGTTATGGCCAGTGAGTACGGGGAAGGGAGTGACTATCGCCGTTATCGATTCGGGTGTAGATCAGGTTCCCGAATTGCGAGGGCGTGTAGTGGATGAGAGAAACTTTGCCGGCGATCCGCCGGCGAACGGCGGCAGTGGCCGCAGTCACGGAACGGCGATGGCCTCGTTGATCGCTGGCACAGCCAGCTCGGGAGGTGTGCAAGGCATCGCCCCCGGGGCGAGGGTCATGTCCTTGCAGACCGGTTACGGCGGTACGTCGATCGGCGGGTCTGCGGAAGTCTGGGCTCAGGCCATTAGATATGCTGCTGATAATGGTGCACGCATTATTAATTTCTCGCAGACTTCGCGAGCCTTGGTGCCAGGGACGGCAGGCTCACTCGATCGACCACTGAGACAGCTCAAGAGTGCTGTCGACTATGCTCGCGGAAAAGGTCTCTTGATCTTCGCGGGGACAGGGAATGATGCTGAAAGGAGTAACGCCCCTGGATATCCATCGAGCTTTCCCGGAGTGGTTGGCGTAGGGGCGGTTGATCGCTCTGGAAAGGTGGCTAAATTCTCCACCTACGGGCCGCAAGTGAAGCTGGCAGCCCCCGGCGTGGACATTCCAGCAAGGTGCAAGAGCGGCCAAGGGCTTTGCAGAAGTGGCGGCACCAGCCCCGCCACCGCCCTAGCCTCCGCCTCCGCTGCCCTCATCTGGTCCAAGCACCCCACCTGGACGAACAACCAGGTCCTCCGCGTGATGATGCAGACCGCGAGTAAGCCGGAGGGGAAAGTACCCAGTAAGTACATCGGGTACGGCATTATCCGGCCGGGGCAGGTGCTGATTGACGGCAAGGGTGATCCGGGTGATCCCGATGTCAACCCGTTGCTGCCCAAGGAGAAGGAGCAGGCGAAGCCAACGCAGCAGCCGTCCGCAGCGCCTTCCGGATCGGCTCCGGGCAGCGACAAGGGCTCGGATTCCGAAGACGCGCAGCGCGCGGCCGAGGGGGTCGCGGTCAGCGGTGGCGACGGGGGTGACGACGGAGGGTCCGGCCTTCTGTGGCCGGTGCTGGGAACGGGCGCCGGCATCGCGGTCATTGGTGGGGCTGTCTTCTATCTGCGACGGCGCCAACCTCGCTCAAGCATGTATTGACCGACCAGCACGACTCAACGTACGAAAAACGGAGGGAAGCACGTCATGGCCGGAAATCTGAAGGTAACCGAGGCCGAACTCACGCAGCTCATCAACGACCTGGACCTGATGGAGAGTTCGCTGGAAAACAAGATCCGGTCACTGAATGCTGTGGTGGACCGGATCGAGAGCGGCTGGAAGGGTTCGGCCGCGGGGGCGTACAACCAGCTTCAGAGTGGGGTCAACCTGCATGCCCGCAAGATTCGTGAGCTGCTGGTCCTCATCGAGCAGGCGATGAAGATGAGCCGTGACGGGTTCTCGCAGCAAGAACTGGACCAGTTGCAGAAGTTCAAGAACATGCAGGGCGGCGAGGGCGGCGGCCAGAGTCGCATTCTCGACATGGCCTGACGACCACCATTCCTCTGAACTGACCCAAGGAGAGAAGATGTCCCTGCTCGTTACGTACGAGACCGTGACCACGGCCGCCAATGACGTCCGTACGACCGCGAACACGCTGAAGACCGAACTCGACGAGCTGCACCGGCGCGTGGAGCGCGTCGTCTCGACGTGGGAGGGTGACGCGCAGATCGCCTTCCACGAGACCCAGACGCAGTGGAACACCTCGGTCAACGAGCTGACCAGCACGCTGCACCAGATCGCGCGCGCCCTGGACGACGCGACGGAGGGCTACCGCGCCACGGACAAGGCCGCCGCGGCCCAGTTCCGCATCTGAGGTTCCCCGCAGCACGCACACGTCGGCCCGACGGTTCCCCGAACCGTCGGGCCGACGCGCGTGCCGGGCCTGTGCGCCACCGACCCAGTGCGGGGGCGGGGGCGGGCCCGTTCCCACCCCCACCCCCGTCAGTTCTCCGGCAACCAGCCCAGTTGCACCAGCGGCGTCCCACGACGCCGGGAGACGAACACGCCCCGGCCAGGAGGGAGGGCCCGGGGGCGGACGTTGCCCAGGACCTCGCCCTCGCCTCGGTCGCCGGAGAGGACGACGCCCTGGGCGCCGAGCTCCTTGATGCGCTGCATGAAGGGCTCGAAGGACGAACGGGACGCGCCGGCCGAGTTGCGGGCGATGATGAAGCGGATGCCGACGTCGCGCGCGAAGGGGAGATTCTCCGTGAGCACGGCGAGGGGGTTTCCGCTGCTGGTGGAGACGAGCTCGTAGTCGTCGATCAGGACGAACAACTGCGGACCCGACCACCAGCTACGGTCCCGCAACTGCTGCGGGGTCACGTCGGAGCGCGGCGCGCGGCGTTCCATCACGGTGTTGATGGCGTCCATGTGCGTCTGGAGCGCGGAGGCGACCGGCGCGTACTCCAACAGGTGCTCCGAGGGGATGGTCTCCAGAAGGGAGCGCCGGTAGTCGCCCACGACGATCTTCGCCTCGTCCGCCCCGTACCGCTCCGTGATCTGCTTCGCCATGAGGCGGAGCAGCGCCGTCTTGCCCGACTCGCTCTCGCCGAAGATGAGGAAGAACGGGTCGGTCTCGAAGTCGACGTACACCGGCTCCAGGTTGGTCTCGTCGATGCCGATGGCGATGCCGCGCTCGGGGAACTCGAAGCCCTTGGGCAGACGGTCGGAGGAGAGCCGGCGGGGCAGGAGGCGGACGGCGGGGGCGTGCGGGCCCGGCCAGTGCGTGCTGACGGCGCGCACCAGGTTCGCGGTGGCGTCGGAGAGGCCGTCCGGATCGCTGGCTGAGTCGACGCGCGGTTGCGCCGCCATGAAGTGCAGCTTCTCCGGTACCTGGCCGCGACCTGGCACCCCGGCCGGCACGTTGGCGGCCACCTTGCGATCGAACTCGGAGTCCAAGGAGTCGCCGAGGCGGAGTTCGAGGCGTCCCAGGAGCTGGTCCTTGAGGTTGGCCCGCAGCTCCATGTACCGCGAGGCGGTGATCACCATGTGCACGCCGTAGCCGAGGCCGCGGGCCGCGATGTCGGTCACGACGCCCTCCAGCATCTCGTACTCCTGCTTGAACGGCCCCCAGCCGTCGATCAACAGGAAGACATCGCCCCACGGCTGGTCGGGGAGGTGCCCGGCGGCGCGCTGGCGGCGGTAGGAGCCGATGCCGTCGATGCCGTTCGCCCGGAAGTACTCCTCGCGGCGCGCGAGCACGCCGGCGACCTCGGCGACCGTGCGCCGTACCCGCTCCGGGTCCAGGCGCGAGGCGACGCCGCCCACGTGTGGCAGGTCCGCGAGGGCGGACATGCCGCCGCCGCCGAAGTCGAGCCCGTAGAACTGCACCTCCTGCGGCGTGTGGGTGAGCGCGAACGAGGCGATCAGGGTGCGCAGCAGCGTGGACTTGCCGGACTGCGGGCCGCCGACGACCAGCATGTGCCCCGCGGCGCCGGAGAAGTCGCGGTACAGCACCTCGCGGCGCTGCTCGAAGGGCTTGTCGATGAGGCCGAGCGGGGCGACGAGGCCGCCCAGGCGCGTGTACTCGGGCGCGTGCAGGCCCCGCTCGGGGGAGGTGGACAGCCGCGGTAGCAACTGGTCGAGCGACGGCGCCTCGTCCAGCGGCGGCAGCCACACCTGGTGCGCCGGCTGCCCCTGCCCCTCCAGGCGGCGCACGATCACGTCGAGCACCGTGTCGACCATCGGGTCCTCGCCCGTGTGGGGCGCGGTCGCCGAGGTCCGCGGGTCCGGCAGGCCGTACGCGATGGGGACCGGCGCCGCCGTGAACACCACGGGGCGCCGCTCGATCGGCAGCGGACCACCGGGGGAGGCCGGCGCGCCCGTGCGGTACGCGCCGGAGACGTACGCCGCCTTGAAGCGGGTCATCTGCTCCGTGCCGAACTTCAGGTAGCCGGATCCGGGGACGGATGGCAGGTGGTACGCGTCCGGCACGCCGAGGGCCGTGCGGGACTCGGCGGCCGAGAAGGTACGCAGCCCGATCCGGTACGACAGATAGGTGTCCAGGCCCCGCAGCCGGCCCTCCTCCAGGCGCTGCGACGCCAGCAGCAGGTGCACGCCGAGCGAGCGGCCGATGCGGCCGATCTGGATGAACATGTCGATGAAGTCCGGCTTGGCGGTGAGGAGTTCGCTGAACTCGTCGATGACCAGGACCAGCGAGGCCAGCGGCTCCAGCGGGGCCCCGGCGGTGCGCGCCTTCTCGTAGTCGTGGATGTTGGCGAAGTTGCCGGCCGAACGCAGCAACTCCTGCCGGCGCTGGAGCTCGCCACGGATCGAGTCGCCCATCCGGTCGACCAGCGTGAGGTCGTCCGCCAGGTTGGTGATCACCGCGGAGACGTGCGGCATGCGGGACATGCCGGTGAAGGTGGCGCCGCCCTTGAAGTCGGCGAGGACGAAGTTGAGCGTCTCCGACGAGTGCGTCACCGCGAGCCCCAGCACCAGCGTGCGCAGCAGCTCCGACTTGCCGGAGCCGGTCGCGCCGACGCACAGCCCGTGCGGCCCCATGCCCTCCTGCGCGGCCTCCTTGAGGTCGAGCATCACCGGCTGGCCGTCCTCACCCACGCCGATCGGCACCCGCAGCCGCTCCGACTGGGTGCGCGGGCGCCAGGTGCGCGTGACGTCCACGGCGGCCGCGTCGCCGAGCCCCAGCAGGTCGGTGAAGTCCAGGTTGGCCAGCAGCGGCTCGTCGTCGTCCCCGCCGCCCATCCGCAGCGGGGCGAGCTGGCGGGCCAGGGCCTCCGCCGCCTCCGGCGACAGCGTGTCCGGCACGCCCTCGTACCGCACCCCGGTGCCGGAGTCCAGGGTCAGCCGGCCCGGGCGCACGTCCACCGACAGGCCGCCGCGCAGCTCGTCCAGCTCGCCGGAGACCACCTCGACGATGGTGACGCCCTGCAGCCCCTCGGGCGCCGCGAACACCGAGTCCGGCGGCACCACCCCGCCGTCGAGGACGATCACCAGGTGTGGCTGGTCGAGCAGGGGTTGGCCGTCGCGGTTGAACCGGGGCCGCCCGTCGAGCCGCCCGGCGAGCAGCTCCTCCAACTCGCCGAGGTCGTCGCCGAACAGCCGCTTCGAGCCCGCCCCGTCCACCGCCTGGGGCAGCTGCGCGTGCGGCAGCCACTTCGTCCAGTCCCAGCGCGGCACCGCGCCCGGCGCCGCCACCACCGCGACCAGCAGGTCCTCCGGCGAGTGCAGCGCCACCAACTGGGCCACCAGCGCCCGCGCCAGGCCGTGCGCCGAACGTGGCTCCCCCGAGACGGTCAGGTGGTAGAAGCGGCGCAGCGAGATGGCCATCGGCAGCCCGTCCAGCGCGCCGTGCACCGCCACGAACCGCTGCATGGCGCCGGCCGACAGCGGCTCCAGTTCGTCGACCGGCGCCGTGTCGGGGGTCACCAGCGGCGTGGCGAGCTGCTGTGCGCCGAGCCCGACCCGTACCTGCCCGAAGTCCGCGTCGCTGATCCGCCGCTCCCACACCCGGCTCGCCGCGTCACCGGACGGGCGCGCGCTCGCGTCCACCGTCAGGGACCACAACTGGTCCGGCGCGGGATGCAGGTAGAACTGGGCGTCACGCTGGGCCCGCGCGGTGCGCCGGATCTGGCGCCGGGTCTGGGCCAGGTACTTCAGGTAGTCCCGGCGCACGTCCGCCAACTGGCCCTGCGTGCCACGCCGGTAGCGCACGATCTGCGCTATCACCATGCCCACCGTGGAGACCAGCATCAGCGCGCCCATGATCCGCATGAACGGCGCCGCGCCCGGCATGAAGAAGAACACCACGGACGACCCCATGCCGAGCATCGGCAGGAGCTGCATCAGCACGCCCTCCTGCTGCCCGCGGGGCAGCTCGGGCGGCGGTTCGAGCCGCAGCTCGTCCGATGGCACCTCGGAAGGTAACGCGCGCGGCGGACGCTTGACGACGATCTGACTCACCGGTGCACCAATCCCCGTATTACGGCGGCGACTTCGGGAAATTCCGGACAGAAGCGCCCGTAGTGCCGGCTTCTCACCTCGTATGCGTGATCCTACTGACACGCTCTGACACCAAGGTAGGTAGGGTGACCGGGCGCGCACCTGTCCAACAGACGCCAAACAGAGGGGCACTCTGGTGAGTTCGACCGCAACGACCGGCTTCTGTCGGGTCACCGTCGTTGCTCCCGACAGCCGCATCGACGTCGCGCTGCCCGACGACATCGCGGTTGCCGACGTCTACCCCGAGATCCTTCGGCTGACCGGCCAGACCCAGCCTCCGGGCGCGCCCACCGGCTACCACCTGCTGCGCCGCGACGGCACCGTCCTCGACAGCGCCCGCTCGCTCGCGGCGCAGCGCGTCCTCGACGGCGAGCTGCTCAGCCTGCGCCCGTTCGCGGACTCCCTGCCGCCGACCGTCTTCGACGACGTGTCCGACGCCGTGGCCACCGCCGTCACCCGCGACCGGCACCTGTGGCGCGAGGACATGCTGCGCGGCGCCGGTCTGGTGGGCGGAGTGCTGCTGATCGTCCTGATGGCCCTCGTGCTCTGGTACGCCGACCCCGACCGGCACTCCATGCACGGCCTGCCCGGCATCGTCGCCGGCGTCGCCGCGGTGCTGCTGACGGCGCTGGCCGGGGTGCGGGCCCGGGTGTACGACGACCGCCCGTCGGCTATCGCGCTGGGGCTCGGCGCCATGCCACACCTGTTGGTCGCCGGCTCCGGGATCATCGAGGCGGACCCGGGCGCGGAGCCCGGGCGGTTGCAGTTCCTGCTCGGTTGCGTCTGCGTCCTGGTGGCGTCCGTCCTGCTCGTGGCGCTCACGCCCGACGGTGACGCGCCGTTCGTCGCCACGGCCTTCGCCGCGACCATCGGGACGCTCGCCACGTTCTGCGCCATCCTCGCCGACGCCAGCGCCACCGACGCCGCCGCGGTCTGCGCGCCGGTCGCGATCGGCACCCTGGCCTTCCTGCCCGGGCTCTCCACCCGCTTCGCGCGGCTGCCGATCGGCTACGCGTCGCCGTACAGCGCGACCAGCGTGGACTTCGACGCCGACCCCGACGACCCGCCGTCTCCCGACCCGATCGACGCCGAACGCATCGCGGCGCAGGCGCGGCGCGGGCACGAGATGCTGCTCGGCCTGGTCGGCGGATGCAGCGTGGTCGTGATCGGCGCGGCGGCGGTGCTGGGCTTCTCGGACTCGGTGTGGGGCCAGATACTCGCCCTGACCACCGGCCTGGCCATGCTGCTGCGGGCCAGGCTCTTCCGCTACACCTCGCAGGTCGCCAGCGTCCTCGTCGCGGGGATCGCGGCCATCGGCCTCCTCGTGCTCGGGCTCGCGCTGCACGCCCCCGACCACCTGCGGGCGGAGCTGCTGGGCGGCGACCGGACCGGGATGGACGTACGCACCGTGTGGCTGGTGGGCGCCATCGCCGCCGGAGCGGCGCTGATCGTCGCGCTCGGCCTGATCATCCCGAAGAAGGGGCTGACCCCCTTCTGGGGCCGCGTCTCGGACCTGGCGGAGGGCGCGCTGCTGCTCTCGCTGGTGCCGCTGTGCCTGGCCGTCCTCGACGTCTACTCCTCGGCGCGGAGCATGACGAGCGGCTGACCACCGGCTGGACGCGCCCCGAGGCTCCGTACCCTGTAGTCCGCCGCCCCGCGAGGCTGGCCCCGTGCCCCGTGCCCCGCGCCCCGTGCCCCGCGAGGCGCGCTCCCTGGCGCTGACCCCGTGCCCCGTACGTCCAGCCCCGCGCTCCGCGAGACCGGCCCCGTGCCCCACGGCGTCCCGCCCGTAAGTCCACCCGGCTCACCCGGCCCACCCGGCCGGCCCACGGCGGAGCGGTGAGGCCCCGGCGCGGCCCGTGGGTCGCCCGCGGTGAGGGCTCACCCGCATGGCTGGTACGCTGTGTGACGGCCGTGTGTGTACGCGCTTCCGGAGGCTCTGGAAGCTGCGCTCAGCGGACCCCGCCTTCCGAGTCATGGAAGCTCCCCCGCGAATGAGACCGGGGGCACTCGGTGGCCAAACGAGAATCCTTGAAGGAGTATGCGTGTCGCTCGACGCCGCAACGAAGAAGCAGATCATGGCCGAGTTCGCCACCAAGGAGGGTGACACCGGCTCCCCCGAGGTCCAGGTGGCCATGCTCTCGCGTCGCATCTCGGACCTGACCGAGCACCTCAAGACGCACAAGCACGACCACCACTCCCGCCGTGGTCTGCTGCTCCTGGTCGGTCAGCGCCGCCGCCTGCTGCAGTACCTGGCGAAGAAGGACATCGCGCGCTTCCGCGTGCTCGTCGAGCGCCTCGGCATCCGCCGTGGTGCGGCGGGCGCCAAGTAACACGCCGTGGAGGGAGCGGTTCCCACACCTGGGAGCCGCTCCTTTGCCGTACGGGCACCGGCCCCGCTCGCCAGCCGCACACACAGCGGCCGAAGGGGTCCTCGTACGACCACGGGCCCGCACCGTGCGGTGCGCGGGCCCGCGACGCGCGGCAGACACCGGATCGCGCCCCCGTGCCGACCGCCTGTCGCGAAAGACCGCACCCCGTCGCCCCGATCGGGCGACAGACCCGGCGCCCGGCGCTCGCCTCGCGCCCGCACCGTCCGCCACACGGTCGCCCGCCCGGCCACCGCGGGCGCCGCACCCCGGTCGTCCGTAGCGCGCAGAGCGCCCGCGGGCGAGCCGGACAGCACGCGGCGCGTGTGCCTCATCCGGGGCCCACGCACCCGGCAGGGCCGCGACGTCGCGGCCCCGGGACAGACGTCTCAGCCGTCGTGGCGGCGGCTGAAGGTTTGTAGTCTGGTCCCATAACGCCATAACGAACGAGGGGGAGCGCCCTCTTCCCGCCGAATCGAGGCCGCAGGCGCCGGTCCTCGGTAGTGGCTCCCGGAACTGGCAATTCCGGTAGCTTCGATCGAAGACCGGCCCGGCCGCCGGACCCAGCGGCAGACCGAGCGCTCCTCCGCCAACGTCCCCCGTCACACGGACGAGGGACGCAGACGAGGAGATTTTCCTGGTGGAGAACGAGACCCACTACGCCGAGGCCGTCATCGACAACGGCAGCTTCGGCACCCGCACCATCCGCTTCGAGACGGGCCGTCTGGCCCGCCAGGCCGCCGGCTCCGCCGTGGCCTACCTGGACGACGACACCATGGTGCTGTCGGCCACCACCGCCTCGAAGAACCCGAAGGACCAGCTCGACTTCTTCCCGCTGACGGTGGACGTCGAGGAGCGGATGTACGCAGCCGGCAAGATCCCCGGCTCCTTCTTCCGTCGTGAGGGCCGCCCCTCCGAGGACGCGATCCTCACCTGCCGCCTGATCGACCGCCCGCTGCGCCCCTCCTTCAAGAAGGGCCTGCGCAACGAGATCCAGATCGTCGAGACGATCATGGCGCTCAACCCCGACCACCTGTACGACGTGGTCGCCATCAACGCCGCCTCCTGCTCCACGCAGCTCGCTGGCCTGCCCTTCTCCGGCCCGATCGGCGGCACCCGGGTCGCGCTGATCAACGGCCAGTGGGTCGCCTTCCCGACCCACACGGAGCTGGAGAACGCCGTCTTCGACATGGTCGTCGCCGGTCGCGTCCTGGACGACGGCGACGTCGCGATCATGATGGTCGAGGCCGAGGCCACCGAGAAGACCATCCAGCTCGTCAAGGACGGCGCCGACGCTCCCACCGAGGAGGTCGTGGCCGCCGGCCTCGAGGCCGCCAAGCCGTTCATCAAGGCGCTCTGCCAGGCCCAGGCCGAGCTGGCCGCCAAGGCCGCGAAGCCGACCGGCGAGTTCCCGGTCTTCCTCGACTACCAGGACGACGTCCTGGAGGCGCTGACCGCGGCCGTGCGCACCGAGCTGGCCCAGGCGCTGACCATCGCCGGCAAGCAGGAGCGCGAGAGCGAGCTGGACCGCGTCAAGGCGCTCGCCGCCGAGAAGCTGCTGCCGGAGTTCGAGGGCCGCGAGAAGGAGATCTCCGCCGCGTACCGTTCGCTGACCAAGACCCTGGTCCGTGAGCGCGTCATCAAGGAGAAGAAGCGCATCGACGGCCGCGGCGTCACGGACATCCGTACGCTCGCCGCCGAGGTCGAGGCGATCCCGCGGGTGCACGGCTCGGCCCTGTTCGAGCGCGGCGAGACCCAGATCCTGGGCGTCACCACGCTGAACATGCTCCGCATGGAGCAGCAGCTCGACACGTTGTCGCCGGTGACGCGCAAGCGCTACATGCACAACTACAACTTCCCGCCGTACTCCACCGGTGAGACCGGCCGCGTGGGCTCGCCCAAGCGCCGCGAGATCGGCCACGGCGCGCTCGCCGAGCGCGCCCTGATGCCGGTGCTGCCGACGCGCGAGGAGTTCCCGTACGCGATCCGTCAGGTCTCCGAGGCGCTGGGCTCCAACGGCTCGACCTCGATGGGCTCGGTCTGCGCGTCCACGATGTCGCTGCTGAACGCCGGTGTGCCGCTCAAGGCCCCGGTCGCCGGCATCGCCATGGGCCTGATCTCGCAGGAGATCGACGGCAAGACGCACTACGTCACCCTCACCGACATCCTCGGTGCGGAGGACGCGTTCGGTGACATGGACTTCAAGGTCGCGGGCACCAAGACCTTCGTCACCGCGCTGCAGCTCGACACCAAGCTCGACGGCATCCCCGCCTCCGTGCTGGCCGCCGCGCTCAAGCAGGCCCGGGACGCCCGGCTGCACATCCTCGACGTGATGAACGAGGCCATCGACGTTCCGGACGAGATGTCCCCGAACGCGCCGCGGATCATCACCGTCAAGATCCCGGTGGACAAGATCGGTGAGGTCATCGGCCCCAAGGGCAAGATGATCAACCAGATCCAGGAGGACACCGGCGCCGACATCACGATCGAGGACGACGGCACCATCTACATCGGTGCCGCCGACGGCCCGGCCGCCGAGGCCGCGCGCGCCACGATCAACGGCATCGCCAACCCGACCATGCCGGAGGTCGGCGAGCGCTACCTGGGCACGGTCGTCAAGACCACGACCTTCGGCGCGTTCGTCTCCCTGCTCCCGGGCAAGGACGGCCTGCTGCACATCTCGCAGATCCGCAAGCTCGCCGGTGGCAAGCGCGTGGAGAACGTCGAGGACGTGCTCGCGGTGGGCGCCAAGGTGCAGGTCGAGATCGCCGAGATCGACCAGCGCGGCAAGCTCTCCCTGATCCCCGTGATCGAGGGCGAGGACGGCGACGACCAGAAGGACGAAGCCGCCCAGTGATGCCGCTTTCCCCTTCGGGCGGATCGCACCGCGCGACGGCCCGCCCCTCCATCGAGGGGCGGGCCGTCGCCCGTACCCGGTCCACCACCAAGACGCTTCTCCAGGGCGAGAACGGCATCGGTACGGTGCGCCGCACCACCCTCCCCGGGGGGTTGCGCGTGGTCACCGAGACCCTGCCGTCCGTCAGGTCGGCCACCTTCGGGATCTGGGCCCACGTCGGCTCCCGGGACGAGACGCCGGCGCTCGGCGGTGCCACCCACTACCTGGAGCACCTGCTCTTCAAGGGCACCGAGCGGCGCAGCGCGCTGGACATCTCGGCCGCGATCGACGCGGTCGGCGGTGAGATGAACGCGTTCACGGCCAAGGAGTACACCTGCTACTACGCGCGGGTGCTCGACTCGGACCTGCCGCTGGCCATAGACGTCGTGTGCGACATGCTGACCAGCTCGCTGATCGAACCGGGGGACGTGGACGCCGAGCGCGGCGTCATCCTCGAAGAGATCGCCATGACCGAGGACGACCCGGGCGACTGCGTGCACGATCTGTTCGCGCAGACGATGTTCGGCGACACCCCGCTGGGCCGCCCCGTCCTCGGCACCGTGGACACCGTCAACGCGCTGACGGCCGACCGCATCCGGCGGTTCTACCGCAAGCACTACGACCCCACCCACCTCGTCGTCGCCGCCGCGGGCAACGTGGACCACGCCCGCGTCGTACGGCAGGTCCGGGCGGCCTTCGACCGGGCCGGGGCGCTGGAGCGGGAGGACGTGACGCCGGTGGCGCCGCGCGGCGGCAGCCGGGCGATCCGCACCGCCGGCCGCGTGGACCTGATCGGCCGCAAGACCGAGCAGGCGCACATCGTGCTCGGCATGCCCGGCATCGCCCGCACCGACGACCGCCGCTGGGCGCTCGGCGTGCTGAACACGGCGCTCGGCGGCGGCATGAGTTCGCGCCTGTTCCAGGAGGTACGGGAGAAGCGCGGCCTGGCGTACAGCGTGTACTCCTACACCTCCGGCTTCGCCGACTGCGGGCTGTTCGGGGTGTACGCGGGCTGCCGCCCGAGCCAGGTGCACGACGTGCTGCGGATCTGCCGCGACGAACTCGACCAGGTCGCCGACAAGGGCCTGAGCGACGAGGAGCTGCGGCGGGCCATCGGCCAGCTCTCCGGCTCCACGGTGCTGGGCCTGGAGGACACCGGCGCGCTGATGAACCGCATCGGCAAGAGCGAGCTGTGCTGGGGCGACCAGATGTCGGTCGACGACATGCTGGCGCGGATCGCGGCCGTCACCGCGGACGACGTGCGCGAGATCGCCCGCACGGTGTTGGGGCAGCGCCCCTCGCTGTCGGTGATCGGCCCGCTGAAGGACAGGCAGGCCAGTCGCCTGGACGAGGCGGTCGCCTGACCGTCCCGCTCCGTGCGGCTCACGCCGTGCGCCCCGCCCCGTGTCGCCCGCACCGTCCGGTCCGGGCCGCACGGGGCGGCGGGGCGCCCGCTCCGTGCCCCGTGCCCCGTGCCCCGTAGGACGGTGCCGGGCCCCCGGCGGACGGCGCCCCGCGCACCGCGCGCCGGCGCCCCGTGCGAGAGTGCCCCGTGAGCATCGACCCCGCCCTCCCACCCGTTTGAGCGAAGGAAAGCCACAGACCATGAGCAAGCTGCGCGTAGCCGTGATCGGAGCGGGGGGCCGCATCGGCTCCGAGGCCGTACGAGCGGTGCAGGCGGCCGACGACCTGGAGCTGGTCGCGACCCTGGGCCGCGGCGACCGCCTGGAGTCGCTGACCGAGGCCGGCGCCCAGGTCGCGGTCGAGCTGACCCACCCGGACGCCGTCATGGACAACCTGGAGTTCTGCGTACGCAACGGTATCCACGGCGTCGTCGGCACCACCGGCTGGACCGACGAGCGGCTGGGCCAGCTCCGCACGTGGCTGGAGGCGGCGCCCGGCACCGGGACGCTCATCGCGCCGAACTTCTCCATCGGCGCCGTGCTCACCATGCGCTTCGCCCAGCAGGCGGCCCGCTTCTTCGAGTCCGTCGAGGTCATCGAGCTGCACCACCCGAACAAGGCCGACGCCCCGTCCGGCACCGCCACCCGCACCGCGCAGCTCATCGCGGCCGCGCGCCGGGAGGCGGGCAGCGCGCCGCAGCCCGACGCGACGAGCACCGCGCTGGAGGGCGCGCGCGGCGCCGACGTGGACGGCGTACGGGTGCACTCCGTACGGTTGCGTGGGCTGCTCGCCCACCAGGAGGTCCTGTTGGGCGGCGCCGGGGAGACCCTCACGCTGCGGCACGACTCCCTGCACCACAGCTCGTTCATGCCGGGCATTCTGCTCGGTGTGCGGCGCGTGGTGACGGTGCCGGGCCTGACCTTCGGGCTGGAACACTTCCTGGATCTGGACTGAGAACAGTGCGCGCAAAGATCACCTACTTCACCCTCGCCGCCGTCCTGATCGTCTACTTCGTGCTCGTCGGCAGCCGCGGCGTGCTGCTGATCCAGCAGGGCACGTTGCTGACCATCGCGTTCGGGGTAGGTGTGCTCGTGCTGCCGCTCATCGGCGCCTGGTTCCTGTGGCAGAGCACGAAGTTCGCCCGCAACGCCGGCCGGCTGGCCAGGACGCTCGAGGCGGAGGGGGCGCTGCCGGTCGACGAGCTGGTGCGCACGCCCAGCGGTCGGATCGACCGGGACTCGGCGGACGCGGTCTTCGAGCGGCGTCGCGCGGAGGCGGAGGCGGCCCCGGACGACTGGCGCGCGTGGTTCCGGCTGGCGATCGCCTACCACGACGCCCGGGACACCCCGAGGGCCCGCAAGGCGATGCAGCGCGCCATCAACCTGTACGACGGCGAGCCGGTACGGGGCTGACCGCCACGGGCCGGGGGACCGGCAGCCGGCGCTCCGCGGCGGTGGCCCGTACGCCGATCTCACGCGCCCCGCGCACGCCCGCCCGCGTGGGGCGCGTGCGCGGGGCGCCGCTGTCGACGGGGTCCTGTGTCGTCAGGGGCGTGGCGAGGCGTGTTCCGCCGCCCACGCCTCGACCGCGTCGGCCGCCCGGTCGAAGGCCGGCCCGCGGCCGAGGAAGTCGCTGTTGTGGTCGGTGACCAGCGCGCGCGGCACGGCACCCCGCGTGGTGGTGATGACCAGGGCCTGTCCCTGCACGGTGCGCGGCAGGCCGAGCAGCTTCACCGGCTGCTGCCTGGTGCGCACGCTGGCCACCTGCGACCAGGGCAGCGTCGAGGTGGACAGGAAGCTCGTGAGCCGCAGCCCGTGCTGGCTCACCCAGACGCCCATCCGTAGCAGCCGCAGCGCGCCGGTGATCACGACGGCGGCGACGGCGGCGCACGTGGCCGCGCCCGTGGCGGAGCCCGCCATCGCGATGACCATGGCCGACAGCAGGACGAACGAGGCCAGCAACAGGAACACCGCGGCCAGTCCCACCCGCCAGGGCCCCGGCCGGTAGGGGCGGCGCCACTGCTCGCGGCCCTCGTGCGGCAACGGCGGCGGGCCGGCCGCGGCGTCGTCGAACTCGCGGTCGGCAGTCAGAATGGTCAAAGGCACGGGCCCGTCCTCACTCACCAGCACACTCGGCTGTGCGGGGGTGAGGCTACCGTCAGCGCCCGTCGGCCGCCTCAGCGCTCGGTATCTGACGGGTCGGGTGCGACTGGGTGTCCAGCGACGGCAGCCCGAACAGCAGCGCGCCCACGAAGCCCGCCGCGATGGTCAGCCCGATGAGCGCCCGACCGGCTATCTGCCCCCGGGTGGACGGCGCCTTGGGCGGCGGCTCCACATTGCTGCGGAAACGGTCGGCCTCCGCCACGAAGGCGAACGGCACGGACTCTCGCCGTCGGAACATACGGACGCTCTCCTCGGGTCTCGGGCCGCGTGCGGATCAGGCGGGAACCGGCTGGGGCGACGGGCCAGGTGTACGGAGAACGTCTGAGCTGCCCCGAACATGCCCGTTTTCGACTGCTTAGGGGAAAAAATATCAACTGCCATGCCCGGCTCCGCCATCGGGGTCCGTTTTGTCTCGCAAGGCGAGGGCGGGGCGTACGAGGCGAGGGGCGCGCGGACGGGCCCGTAAGCTGGGCGCCGCCCCGAGCGTGACGCGAAACGATGCGACTGGAAGGACCCTCAGTGACCGACACCGCCGCCGAGAGCACCACGGCGAGCTTCCGCAGTGACATGACCGTCGAGCTGGTCAAGCACAGCGCCGCCGACTCCGATGTGCTGTGGGCCGCCCGCGTCTCCACGGCGGGCGAGCAGTCCCTGGACGAGCTGACCAAGGACCCCGAGCGCTCCAAGGGCCTGATCAACTTCCTGATGCGGGACCGGCACGGCAGCCCCTTCGAGCACAACTCGATGACCTTCTTCATCAGCGCCCCGATCCTCGTCTTCCGTGAGTTCATGCGGCACCGCGTCGGCTGGTCCTACAACGAGGAGTCCGGCCGCTACCGCGAGCTGCAGCCCGTCTTCTACATCCCGAACGAGTCGCGCAAGCTCGTACAGGAGGGCCGCCCGGGCAAGTACCGGTTCGTCGAGGGCACCCGGGCGCAGCAGGAGCTGACGGGCAAGGTCATGGAGGACGCGTACGTCCACGCGTACGAGGCGTACCAGGAGATGCTGGACGCCGGCGTCGCCCGCGAGGTGGCCCGCTCCGTACTGCCGGTCGGCCTCTACTCCTCGATGTACGCGACGTGCAACGCCCGCTCCCTGATGCACTTCCTCGGCCTGCGCACGCAGCACGAGCAGGCGGCCGTGCCCTCGTTCCCGCAGCGGGAGATCGAGATGGTGGGCGAGCTGATGGAGGCGGAGTGGGCCCGGCTGATGCCGCTCACCCACGCGGCGTTCAACGCCAACGGACGCGTCGCCCCGTAACCCCGCGCCGCCCGCCCGGGCGCCCCACGCACCCCGTACACGCAGCGCGTGCTGGCCTCGCCTCCTGCTAACTGTCCAGATTGCGGCATTTAAGGGACTTCATCTAGGCTGACGAATGGGCCCGGCACTGTCTGAACCCCCGAGCAGGCAGTGCCGGTGCCTTCCGCTTCGCCGCTCGCCCACGGCCCGTCCGTAGCCCGGTGAAGCCGCACTTCGTGCCGGTTTGTCCGACACCGATACTCACCCGAGGGAGCGTGCGGGGGCGTGCTGCGAGTAGCGTGGTGCCCATGGCTCCGACTTCCACATCGCAGACCCCCTTCGGGCGCGTGCTGACCGCCATGGTCTCGCCGTTCACGGCTGACGGCGCGCTCGATCTCGACGGCGCCCAGCGACTTGCCGCCCACCTCGTGGACGCGGGCAACGACGGGTTGATCATCAACGGCACCACCGGCGAGTCGCCGACCACCAGCGATGCGGAGAAAGCCGACCTCGTACGGGCCGTCGTCGAGGCGGTCGGCGACCGCGCCCACATCGTGGCCGGAGCCAGCACCAACGACACCCGGCACAGCATCGAACTGGCCCGCGCCGCCGCGGCGGCCGGTGCGCACGGCCTGCTCGCCGTCACGCCGTACTACAGCAAGCCCCCGCAGGAGGGCCTGCTCCGGCACTTCACGGCCATCGCCGACGCCACCGAACTGCCCGTGATGCTCTACGACATCCCCGGCCGCAGCGGCGTCCCGATCAGCACCGAGACCATCGTGCGGCTCGCCGAGCACCCGCGCATCGTCGCCAACAAGGACGCCAAGGGCGACCTCGGGCGGGCGAGCTGGGCCATCGCCCGCTCGCGGCTGGCCTGGTACTCCGGCGACGACATGCTGAACCTCCCGCTGTTGTCGGTCGGCGCCGTCGGCTTCGTCTCCGTCGTCGGGCACCTGGTCAGCCCCGAGCTGCGCGCCCTCCTCGACGCGCACCTGACCGGCGACGTGGCCAAGGCGGCCGAGATCCACCAGAAGCTGCTCCCGGTCTTCACCGGCATGTTCCGCACCCAGGGCGTCATCACGACCAAAGCCGCGCTCGCCCTCCAGGGCCTGCCCGCAGGCCCGCTCCGGCTGCCCCTCGTCGAGCTGTCCGCGGACGAGACCGAGCAGCTCAAGCGAGATCTTGCCGCCGGCGGGGTACAGCTCTAACCACGGACTTCACAACCGAATACCGACCCATTTGCAAGTGCACGAATGACACCCGCGCCACGTGCCTCCCTGCCCCGCTCCCGGCGGAGCAGGGGACATGTGGCGCGCGTGGTAAGGAGAGTCTTTTGAGTCATCCGCACCCAGAACTCGGTCCTCCGCCGAAGCTCCCCAAGGGCGGCCTGCGCGTCACCCCGTTGGGCGGCCTGGGCGAGATCGGCCGCAACATGACGGTCTTCGAGTACGACGGACGGCTGCTGATCGTCGACTGCGGAGTGCTCTTCCCCGAGGAGGAGCAGCCCGGAGTTGACCTGATCCTGCCGGACTTCACGTCCATCCGAAACCGGCTCGGCGACATCGACGGCATCGTGCTCACCCACGGCCACGAGGACCACATCGGTGGCGTGCCGTACCTGCTCCGCGAGAAGCCGGACATCCCGCTCATCGGCTCCAAGCTGACGCTCGCCCTGATCGAGGCGAAGCTCCAGGAGCACCGCATCCGGCCCTACACGCTGGAGGTCACGGAGGGGCACCGCGAGCGTATCGGCCCCTTCGACTGCCAGTTCGTCGCGGTCAACCACTCGATCCCGGACGCCCTCGCGGTCGCCATCCGCACCCCGGCCGGCATGGCCGTGCACACCGGCGACTTCAAGATGGACCAACTGCCGCTGGACGGTCGCCTCACCGACCTGCCCTCCTTCGCCAAGCTCGGCGAGGAGGGCATCGACCTGCTGTTGTCGGACTCCACCAACGCCGAGGTCCCCGGCTTCGTGGCGCCGGAGCGCGACATCTCCAACGTGCTGCGCCAGGTCTTCGCCAGCGCCGACCGCCGCATCATCGTGGCGAGCTTCGCCAGTCACGTGCACCGCATCCAGCAGATCCTGGACGCGGCACACGAGTACGGACGCCGCGTGGCCTTCGTCGGCCGCTCCATGGTCCGCAACATGGGCATCGCCCGTGACCTGGGCTATCTGCGCGTACCGCCGGGGCTCGTGGTGGACGTACGCACCCTGGACGACCTCCCGGAGCACGAGATCGTGCTGGTGTGCACGGGCTCGCAGGGCGAACCGATGGCCGCGCTGTCCCGGATGGCCAACCGCGACCACCAGATCCGCATCGTGCAGGGCGACACCGTCATCCTCGCCTCGTCGCTGATCCCGGGCAACGAGAACGCGGTGTACCGGGTGATCAACGGCCTCACCAGATGGGGCGCCAACGTCGTGCACAAGGGCAACGCCAAGGTGCACGTCTCGGGCCACGCGTCGGCCGGCGAGCTGCTGTACTTCTACAACATCTGCAAGCCGCGCAACCTGATGCCGGTCCACGGCGAATGGCGCCACCTCCGGGCCAACGCCGAACTCGGCGCCCTGACCGGCGTGCCCAAGGACCGGGTGGTCATCGCCGAGGACGGCGTGGTGGTCGACCTGGTCGACGGCATCGCCAAGATCTCCGGCAAGGTCCAGGCGGGATACGTGTACGTGGACGGCCTCTCGGTAGGCGACGTCACGGAATCCTCCCTCAAGGACCGCCGCATCCTCGGGGACGAGGGCATCATCTCCGTCTTCGTGGTGGTGGACAGCACGACGGGCAAGATTGTCGGCGGCCCGCACATCCAGGGCCGGGGCACCGGCATCGACGACGCCGCCTTCGTGGCGGTGACCCCGAAGATCGAGGATTCGCTGGCCAAGGCCGCGGCCGACGGCGTCGGCGAGCCCCATCAGCTCCAGCAGCTGGTGCGCCGGGCGATCGGCAAGTGGGTCTCCGAGAGCTACCGCCGCCGACCGATGATCCTCCCGGTCGTCGTCGAGGTCTGACACTCCCTCACGTACGTGGACGGCTGCGGCCGGAGCCGATTTGCCTCCAACCGCAGCCGTCCAGTACGTTTACGGCTCCACCGGATCGGGAACCCGTCGCCGTTGTGCGCACGGAAGGGACCGAAGCGGGTGGGAATTCGACTCAGAGAAATCTGGTAAAGTCGAAATCACGCCGAAAGGCAAAGGCTCTCCAACGGCCATCGGAAACAAATTCCAGTCGAAAATGACCGGGAAAAGGATCTGGTAAGGTTGGAAACACCGAAGGGAAGCGCCCGGAGGGCCCGGTGAAACGGGACCGAAGGAAGCGTCCGTTCCTTGAGAACTCAACAGCGTGCCAAAAGTCAACGCCGAATATGTTGATACCCCGTCTCCCACACATTGTGGGGGCGAGGTTCCTTTGAAAAGTCCTCCCGATCCTGTGATGGGGTTGGGGGGCGACACAGCGAGGACGCTGTGAACACTGATCTTATTCCGGTCGGTGTTCCGCTCTTATCGTGTGTGTTTGCCGGGATATCCCGGAGGCATTCATGGAGAGTTTGATCCTGGCTCAGGACGAACGCTGGCGGCGTGCTTAACACATGCAAGTCGAACGATGAAGCCGCTTCGGTGGTGGATTAGTGGCGAACGGGTGAGTAACACGTGGGCAATCTGCCCTGCACTCTGGGACAAGCCCTGGAAACGGGGTCTAATACCGGATATGACTACCGATCGC